>NZ_JBSWVB010000002.1:0-1593549 GCF_056159365.1 Pseudoalteromonas sp. ABV4_021
GTTAATTAACTGATTTTAATATTAAAACCCGAGATGCACTCTCGGTTTTTTTGTTGCGTAAAATTTGCTTTGAATAAAAAGTGTGCGAAATTGATTTTTTATGGTACAAAGTGGTTGTACATAAAACAACCGCAAGAGAATCGTTATGTGTCGTAAAAATAAATTAATTATGCGCGTGGTATTAAGTGAGTTGATGACATCTCACCCAAAGCCAGTTAAGCGCCATGAATTAGAACTGTCTGGCGTGGCAGATAGCGATGTTGATACGGTAATCGAGTATTTAACGCAAGAAAATTACATTCATTGTGATAACCAAGGTCAGCTAATATTAAGCGATGATTTTGAGTCTGTTACGTAACTTGAACTTTGGTTACTTGACCTGATTATGTAAAACAAAAAGCCCGAAATAATTTTCGGGCTTTTTAGGGTACGTAAATTAGAATGAATAACGTGCTTCAAAACGCAGGTAACGTGCTCCTAAACGTGATGATGTCATCCCCCAGTTTGGATTCACTTCTTGCCCGTTTTCACCGTCACGCGCATGTTCTTGTACAACAGCTGTTTGCGTATCGAAGTTAAACACGTTAAATGCTGTTGCTTTTAACTCAAGTGGGTTACCGGCAACTGAAATGTTGTAAGCTAGGCTTAAGTCAAACTCTTTTAGCCAATCTGTTTCGCCAAATGTGCCACGTGGAGCAGGGTTACCATCAGCATCATAGAATGATACATGGTCATAGCCACGGCTATTACATTCACTCCACACTGAGTTCGCTGCGCAGCTATCAATGCCTTCTGGGTGACGTGAGAATCGGCTAATTGGTACACCTGAAGTAACACGCGCGTTAAAGCCAAGCACAAGATTTTCAGTAATGTTGTAATAACCATTTACTTTAAATGAGTGGCGACGGTCATTTGGCAGGTTACCGCTTGAATGATCCATTAAATCAGCATAGTCATAAGAGGTTGTCCAACCTGGATCCGCTTGACCGTTATCGGTACGTACAAGGCCTTCGGTGTTACCCCAGCTGTGCGACCAAGTGTATGATGCATTGTAATGGAAATCGTTGCCAATACTGCCTTTTAAGGTATTTTCAATTGCGCCATATTTACGTTTAGGGTCCGGTAATGCGATGTAATCTGCTGGAATAACAATGCGCTCGGTCACACCGTCGCCATTTGTATCGTAGAAAATATCAAGGTCAGTACCTGGGTTATTCAAGATATAAGCGTAACCAGGATCGCTGTCGATACCGTTTTCTGCAAACCATTTTCGCATAACTGGGCCGTAGTTGGTGTCTTCAATTGATTTCTTTAAGTCGCGATAAATACCGCGTACACCATAAACTAAATCACCGTCTAAAAATTCACCCTGATAACCAATTGTAATTTCATCAGAATACATGGCTTCTAGGTCTTGGCTCACAATCATACCCGTGTTGATCTCACCAGTTTGTACAACATCTTCACCTAAAAATGCACCTGTACTTGGTGAGCCATCAGCAAGTAGCATTGGTTCGCCGTTTGCATCTAAATCACCTAGTTCATAGTAGTAATGAATATCACGGCGTTGGCCACCTTGCGTGATGTTCATGTTTGCTGATACTGGCTGGTAGTAGCGTCCAAATGTGGCATAAACTTTTGACGTGCCTTCACCTAAATCATAAATCGCTTGCAGGCGAGGAGCGATTTGCTCGTCAACATCTACGTACTTTTCACCCGTAGAAACCGTATTGTAAACGCTTGAGTAACGTAGGCCTAAGTTTAAGGTTAGTTGATCGGTAACCATCCACGTATCTTGAATGTAGAATGCGGTTGAGTTAACCTCTGAATTAGTGAAGTCGGTTCTTACACGTTGATCAATAAATGCTTCGCCCGCAGGGTGTCCAACCGGGTTACCTTCCCACGCGTAAAGTACTTCCCACCAACCAGCGCGATCACCAACACCATTTGGGCTGTTTTCGTAATCAACATCAATATTTACGTAATCAAAACCAATCTTGATATCATGGTCGTCGAGTGTCCAGCTAAAGTCTGCGCGGAATTGATCGCGAATAAACTCACTTTCAGTAATTGATGATGCTGACTCTTGTGAGATTTTGTTCCAGCTACCTGAAAGTCGTGACCACACGAGTGGATCTGAGCTAGTTGCTGAGTTATACGTTTTATCTACTGTGCGACCAGCAACCACTTCAATCGACATATCGTCATTGAGAATACCTGAATATGTTAAGCCATAAATATCGCCACCTGTACGGGACTTATAATCACTTCGGAGCTCACCAATGGTTTCTGTTTGCCAATCGTTTGCGTAAGTTTTACCTTTGCCTTTGTTAGTAAAGCCAATGGCTGTGGCAGTAATTGAATGATCGTCAGTAATAAACCAGTCAACAGTAGCAAGGTAACGATCTGATGTATTTTCACCGATATCTATCGTGTTACTTTCGCCGATTTCGTAATCAGTCTTTTCAGGAGCATAAACACCATAAAAGAATAGGGTATCTTCTATTAAAGCGCCGCCCGCCGAGATTGAATAACGGGTAAATGTGCTTTCGCTTTGCGCTGTATTTACGAGGTTTGTGTCTTCTATGGTAATTAAATTGTCGTGATGTGAACGCGTAAGTTCTGGGTCGATACGAGCGTAGGCTTCGAATTCCCACTCATTACTACCTGATTTTGATACGGCATTTACAATTCCGCCTAAAGCACCCCCAAATTCAGGGTCAATGCCGCCTGTCATAACTTCGGTTTGCGCAACACCTTCCCATGGTAAACCTATAGAGCCAATACCGGTTTTGATATTGGTAATATTAATACCATTTAGATAATAGGCATTTTCAGCAGACGAACTTCCGCCAATGCTTGATGCGCCGAATTCACCGTTACTTACAACACCTGGTGTCAGTAAAGCGATTGCCTCAAACCCTGCTTCCACAGGTAAACGCTCTAGTTCAGCTTTTGTAGCAACGATACCACCAGTAGAAGATTCCATATTAACGCGAGCAATGCTGCTACCGGTAATTTCTATGGTTTCCATATCGGTGCCGACAGAATACATGGTATTGTTAAATACAACTGAGCCACCTACGGTCACCAGAAGATCTTGCTCGCTGATCTGTTCATAACCATTTTTTTCAATGGTCATAGTGTATTCACCAATAGGCAGTTTGCGGAGGGTATAACTGCCGTCTTCGTTAGTTGTGATGGTTCGTGTTACGCCCTTTGTTTTATGTTTTAGTGTAACCGTAGCATTTTCGAGTACTTGCTGTTGCGCATTTGACACAACACCTTTCACAGTACCATTGAAAGTGTCATTTGCAAACGCGGGAGCGCTTATCGCGATAGCGCCGGAAACGGCAAGAGCGCATGCCGAACGCTTGAGTAAATTGCTTGTTTTTATCATTGTTGCATATCCTGAATTGTTGTGAAGGTATAATGTATACATTATGTAAATAGATGTAACACGAACGTGCTTGCTGTGTAAATATTGTATACATTATATTTTGTGTTGGTTTACATTTGCGGACGAAATGTAACTCTAGTGAAAAAATTAAAATTCAAATAATGCAAGAGGTTATGGGTTTTTGTTTAATGTATCTTCGGGTGAAATTTAAACAATAATAATTTATTTAATTAGCGGCTTCATAAGGTTTTCGATGTAAAAAATGTGTTTAAGACTGCCAACATTAATCAATTGGATATGTTAAGAATTGAGATCAAAATTAGGCAATGTGAATGTAAAAAAAGCTCATCTTCTTAGTCAAAAAGCATGGCTATTTTTAGTTGTTTGTATGGAAGGAAAATATTAAAAGCTTGATTACAGTACTACTTAAGCCATTGAGCGCAATGCGATTTCAGGAAAATTGGTATGTTGGTAATCTAAAAGTTCGAACGAACTTGTAGTAAATAGCCTAATTAGTCTTTATCTAACTCAAACAGTTGGTCGAGTGAATAAACCGCTAACGGTGATGCTTGATTAAGTGACACATCGAGCATTTTTGTTGCTACTTGCGATGCGGTTATCGGTTTAAAGCGCTTTAAGAAAGTTAACTTACACAGTGTAGGTAATATCAAACTTGCTAAATATTCACCAAGACGAAACGTATCTCGATTCCCCAAAAGTAATGACGGTTGTAAAACACTAATATGTTTAAAAGGTAGCGCCTTTATTTTTGTTTCTAGCTCGCCCTTCATTTTGAGGTACGCGCTCGCACTTTTACTATTAGCGCCACTAGAAGACAGCAAAATATAGCGACTAACGCCATTTTCCGCTGCAATTTTTGCTACTGTATATTGATAATCAATATCGACGATACGTTGTGCGTTAATTGAACCCGCTTGGCGTTTTGTTGTGCCTAAACAAGAAAATAACATATCACCGGTTATCAATGTGTGATGTTGCGCTAGTTCGTCAAAATTAATAATGTGACATGTTACTTTGGCATGGTTGTACTCAACATTTCGCCTTACCAGTAAATTTATGTGCTTAACTTGGTCACATTTAATTAATTGCTTTACTAGTTTGCTACCAACAAGGCCTGTTGCACCAATCACTGTTACGTTAAACGCCATATACTTTTCTCAATCTTTTCGTATTCAGCTTATTGCTATCGCTTTCTATTTTTACTTTGTTGTTCTACAAAGTAACGCGGCCATTAATCTCTTTTTAATTTAAAAACGATTTGGCCTGAAACTTAATACACGCCAGCCGCTAAATATTGGTTACTACAACGCGTATTGCCAACAAAATAAATGCAATGGCAAGAATATTATTAATTGCTTTGCCGTATCGTAACAATTCAAATTTTTGATTAGCATGACTCGTAATAAGGCTGACCAAGCAATACCATAGTGTGTCGACCACTAAAACAGTAATGCACATAATAGCCGCTGAACTAATCGTTATGCTATCTGGGTCAATAAACTGTGAAAATAGCGCCAAAAAGAATATAGCGAGTTTTGGGTTTAAAAATGCAATGGCAAAGCCATCTTGCGCTGCAGCAAAATTCCCCGTATTTGCATTATTAGCGATTTCAAAGTGGTTGGTTTTTTGTCGCAGAATATTAACTGCGAGATAAACTAAATAAGCGGCACCAGAAAATAAAATAACTTTATAGGCAATAGGAAATTCATGGATAAAACCCGCTAATCCAACAACCGCAAGTGTTGCGTAAATTCCAACCCCCATGCCATGGGCGATGCTGGCAATCAGCCCTTGTTTTAACCCGCGAGTCATAGAATGAGATAACACCACAGCTAAACTAGGCCCTGGGGACATAGCACCGATTGCGCAAACTCCGACAAGGCTTATCCAAAGTGTAAAATCCATAATTGTTCCTTTTCTTAGCTGTGATGTTTACTGGTGCTGCAAATTTAACATACGTGTTTGTTTAGACTGTGTAAAAGCTAAATTAGACGATTTAATCACAATCGGCTTTATACAAAAACGTAACCCATTCAGGGTGGTCGATAAAGGGATTACGATTTGCTTGAAAGGTATAAATTACCGTATTTCTGTTAATTTCAAAACTATCAACTGGGTCGGCAAAATGCCACTGTAATAACGTGCATAAATCGCCAATCTGGCCAACGCCGTCTTCGATTTTGCTGCGTGCAGTATCGTGATGCGTTACAACTTGTAAATCTGGCATATCAGGGTGTGAATCACTTTCATACATCACGTCCATATAAAAAATCATGCGCGCAATATCGCCTTTAACCCCGTTATGTGGCTCAAAAGATAGGGACTTGTGCTTTTTATTCCAAGGGGCTTCTTTAATCGGCATACCCCCATTAAAAAAGTCATTATCACTGCGCTGAGTATTGAGTGACACATCGGCTGGTTTTATGTGATGAACATCGGTATAGCCTTGTTGCGAGCGCTTCGGAAAGCCATGACTTTTGGGCCAAATATGTTCTCGGTTCCAGTAATCTTGATTACGGCTAAATTTACCGGTGCCATTATGTTGTTTTGGAATCGAGGTGTTTTTGTAAATTAATCTGATATTTTCGCGATTATTTGGATCTTCATCGCTGTAGGTAAGTACCGACCATACCTCTTTATATTTAAGAGTGTGAAATTGTCGATTGATATCTTTATGAATGGCGTGTTTGAGATTTTGGTGATCAGTTGTGAGCGTGCGGTAGCTATCGCGGTAATAATTATTTGCATCAAATAAGCTGGCGTCTTTAACGGTGTTGACGATAGGGCAATGAGTACACGGAGCATTCGATTTTGCAAGTACAGTACTAACACTCAAATATAAAACAAGCAAAAACAAACAAGGTTTTAACATTACGCGCATTTATTATTATTTTTTTAGGCCGCTAAATTGTACCTAGTTTATTGATAATTATGCAATCAAAAGCCGTGTGGTAAGTAAAGTCACCAGATTTACACTAGTTTATCTACTAAAAAACCTCACTAAATATAAGTGATTGACTTAGTTGGTATTGTTGCTTAATTTTTCAAGTTTAAGAGTGTCAGAAAAGGGTAAAGTAAGATATACTTGAGTAATATACACGCTATTGTTTCATGCCCGTACACACTAGTGTGGCGATTTATTATGTCGCGCAGGTAAATAATTCCAAGCAAACTGACATTAGGTGACCAATGACGGCTGAATTAATGAAGCGAATCGCTATTTTAGAAAGGATGCTAGATAACGTGGGTGCTTGTATTTTTAGTAAAGATTTAGATGGGCGATATACTTATGCTAATCAAGCCGTCTTAAATGTGTTTGATTTAACCGAAGAAGAAGTGCTTGGAAAGGATGATAGCCATTTTTTCAACTTAGCTAAGTCGCAAGAAATCATTGAAAATGACCGCGCCGTAATGCAAACAGGCAAAGTACTGGAAAAAGAAGAAACAAGCTTCGTAAAGCCCTTTAATAAAGAAGTCACCTACCGTATTGTAAAAAAGCCAATTTATGATGAAGACTCAAAAGTTATTGGTTTATTTGGTATTGCGAGTGATGTGAGTGAGCAACGTGAATTAGCAAGTAAAATACATGAACAAAACCAACTGCTTGATATTGTTTTAGACAATGTCGCAGCGCACATTTATATGAAAGATGATGCCCGTGAGTTTATGTATGTTAATGCTAAAGTCGCCTCGTTGTTTCGCTTACCGGTAAAACAAATTATCGGTGCGAAAGAGCAAGACATATTGCCTGCTGAAATGGCTGCACATTTCCACCAAAGTGATTCGGAATTATTTGCCAGTGGCAAAAAGCAAACGATTGAAGAAACCGTTACGGATGAAAGTGGTAATACGCGCCACTACCTAAGTGTAAAAGTACCCTTTGAGCAACAAGGGCGCCGTTCGCTTATTGGCTTTTCTACCGAAGTGACAGAGCTTTATGAGCTGAAAGAACAATTTCGCAAACAAGCTAACACCGACTATTTAACCGGACTATATAACCGCCGCTATTTTGTTGAAGTTGCCGAACGTGAATTTAAGCGAGCGGTGCGCAGCGGCGAGCCATTTGCATTAATGTCGCTCGACATCGATCATTTTAAGCGCATAAACGATAAATATGGTCACCCCGCAGGTGATGAAGTGCTTAAAACAATAGCAAAAAACCTGATAGGAAATTTACGTGACGAAGACGTATTGGCACGTATTGGTGGTGAAGAATTTGCCATTATTTTGCCACATACGACCTTTGAACAGGCTAGCAAGGTCGCAGAACGAATTCGCGACTATCAATCATCTCATGCCATTGCTACAGAGCAAGATGACGTGTTGGCAAAAGTGAGTATCGGCTTGGTGATGGGCGAACATGATGATGAAACGTTTGATAGTATGTTTAAACGTGTTGATAAAGCGCTTTATCAAGCTAAAGAACAAGGCCGCAATCGAGTCGTCGCGCACGTAAGTTAAACTGTTGTACGTTACTCATTTTCAAACAGGGCATTTTACAGCCCGTTGTTAGTTAAAAGCCGCGAAATCGCGGCATTTTTGTATCTGTTCGCGTTAGTTCGAACACTACATCGCGAATAGATGAAGTCAGTAACCGGTTATTGGGTGCGTGTTTGTTCTAGCCGCGTCAGTACATCAATGGCATTTAGATAAACCTCATTCGACCCACTGCTTTGCCCGCCAAATGATGTGCTTAGCTTATAGGTGTGTTTCATATCATTGAGTAAATCATGCTTTTGATTTGGTAATTCATTCATTGAGGTGGGGGCGCCAATTGCCATCATTTCACCGCGGCCAATAAATCCACCTTCAAATAACTCTTTAGATAGGCTGCGAATTTCATCGCCATAGATACTGTGTAAATCGTACTGAGAGGCAATGGTTTGCCAGTTTTCATTCATTTTATGGGCTTGTTCACTGATTGACACCGAATCACTGACACTTTTGTTCACTGTATCTTGAGGCGTTTGATCTGCTTGTGTCACCCGAAATAATTGAGGTTTGTTAACCGCACTGAGGTTACTTGCGCTGTATACATTCATAATTGAGTTCCTTTCATACGTATTGTGTGGAACAAAATATGAGCAAGTTAAGTGCCAACCCGAATTATTTTAGAGCGTTAACAGCGCATAGTTATTTCAATTTTGTTGCGTTTGCACCCGTAACACAGTGTACTATTTAACCTGATACATTGTTTGGGTATTTAGCCATCGCCTTTGGATATTGTTGTTTGATAAGGGCTAAGTCAGATTCGATATTACCGCTTAGTGTAACCGCTGGCATTACAATAAATTCTTTGGTGCGAAAATCGAGTGCCATGGGCACAACAGGAACATTAGCAGCATAGGCTATGTGTAAAAAGCCCGTCTTCCATTCATCGGTGTGTTTTCGTGTGCCTTCTGGCGCAATGCCTAGAATCAGTTTTTCTTGTTGCTGAAATACATCGGCAACCTGTGCAACTAAACCATGTTTAGAAGAGCGTTCAACGGCAATGCCACCCCACTTTTTAAGTAAAACACCCAGCGGCCAGAAAAATATGGTGTGTTTACCAAGAAACTTAATCTCGATACCTAACGAAAGCTTAACGGCAATCGCGATTATAAAGTCCCAGTTTGATGTGTGTGGTGCCACAGCCGCAACAAATTTTGACTGATCTGGGAATGCCCCAGAGACACGCCAACCTAATACCTTTAGAAAGTTGCGTCCGATAAAACGACCAAGTTGGCTGTTTGTGCGAGGAATAGAATGAGGAATGTCAGTGTGCATAAGCATTTATTATTTTTACTACCATCTATCACCATCACAGATTTAGAGCATAAAGTCTAGTAACTGTGATCTATAACGAGTTCATCTTTATACGTGAAAGCACTTAAAGAATCGATATCAACTTAGGGAATTTAATATTATTTACAATAAAACAGTCTATATTCTGAGTGGAGATATGAGTTAATAAAACAAAGTTAAAAAATTAAAAAAGAGGCAAATGCCTCTTTTTTGCGATTAGAATGTGTAGCTGTATTGCACTGCAGCTAAACTGGCGTCGCCGTGCGATTCAAAACCCCAAGTTTGGCCTAAATCATCACGTTCTTCAAAACTAACCGACTCACCATCAATGAAAGTGACTGCAAAATCAATTTTATGCTGTTTGTTAGGAGAATAGCTTAATCCGGTGCTGTACCAAATTCGGTCGCTATCTGGAATTGAAATTGACTTGTGCGCCGAGTTAGTCGGTGTTGCATCATTGGCGATACCTGCACGGATCATTACTGTCGGCGTAAGTTGATAACTCGCACCGAGCGATACACGATATGCATCGCTGAAATCTTCAGTTTTGCTAAATACTGCGTCTTCTTTGCCTTCGACATAAGCGGCTAACTCTTGGAAATCACTCCAGTCGGTCCATTGCACGCTGTAATGAATAGCCAATGCCGGAGTTAATGCGTGATAACCCGAAAACTCAGCAATATCAGGTAAGGTAATGGCAAGTTCGCCTGGTAATACCTTACCTTGTAAGCCACCGATCATGGTAGGTAGTTGATTAGAGTAATCACCTTCTAGATCGAGCTCTACTTGAGAGCGGTAGCTTAGGCCAAAACGGTGGTCATGGTTTACTTCGTACAATGCACCGATATTCCAACCAAATGCAATATCATCACCTTCTAAGTTCGCGGCTTCTAACTCATTTGGTAGGTTAAATGCTGTTTCACCAAAGTGTCGAACTAAGTTTGCGTCGGCATAGACTAAATTTAAACCTGTGCCTACGCTCAGTTGCTCTGTTACCTTGTATGCAGCACTTAGGTTAAAATTGACCGTGGTAAGTGATGTTTCGCCAGCAAGTTGGCCCGCGTTGTAATCGTCATTTAGCTCGGTACTTAAACCGTAGTTTGAAAATGCACCACCACCAAGCGTTAAATGCTCGTCGATTGGTAACACAAAATACCCTGCTGGAATGACAGCTGAAGGCGCGATGCTGTTGTCATTTAAGCTTGCGATATCACTGCCGTTTGAGGCACTTAATCCAGATACCGACACATCGGGCGCAATGTATGACACAACACCACTGATTTGTGCGTCTTTAATTTTGCTCATACCTGCAGGGTTACGCGCAACAATACTGGCATCATCGGCAATTGCAGCGTCACCTGCGAAGGCTCGGCCTAAACCTGATGCACTGTGTTCATTGAGTTGAAAAGCGCCAGCGGTGGCATTTGCACACACCATCATTAGCGATGATGCGATAAGTGTTTTTCTAATAAGCACGGACGTTACTCTTTATAATAAGATTTCGCGCTAGTGTAGAGTAATGAAAAGTGTAAGCCTGTAGTTATTGGTGATTGTTGTAATTGCGTGGTTACAAATGTAAAAAAGGGAAGCACGCTTCCCTTTTTAATTGCTATTATTCAATTATTTCTGGCAATGGAGAGGCATCTTCATCCTGTTTGAACGCTAACATATCGCGAATATTCTTTTGTACTGTGATGGCTGAAAACAGTGATAAGGTATACGCCATGGCAAAAAAGCCCTTTTCACTGAGTAACATATCGGCGTTAAACAGGCCAATTGCGAGTAATGCGATAGCAATTGCCAGTGATACCCAACAAATCATTGTGTACGGCTTTGATATAGGTAAACCTTGTTGTTTATCACGTACCACTTTTTGTAACGACACTGCGGCAAATAAACTGTAAAGCAAAATAATTAGGTAATAACCTTTCTCGTTCAACAGTAAGGTTGCATTGTATAAGCCAATTAAATATGCGCCCATGCCAATCACTAAACTTGCGATCGCGCTTAATTTAAATGCGCTGGTTGGTTTTAAATTATCCATAATATTTTTCCATGCTTGTGAATTAAGTTACATACAAGTATCTGGATAATTACAAATAAGTAAACTTTGCTTTTGAAAGTTGCTTATTTTACGCTTAATGGTATTAATTTATGCTACTAAGTTAGCTTTTTGCGCGTTTAAACTGCTCGAATAACGATGGCTCCCATGGGCGCATCGCAAACAATATGCCCATGTGTTTGCGTTTATCAAGGGCAAGATCGGCATCTTCAATATTGAGTTGCGCTGCTTCTTTAGTCAGCTGCTCTAGTTTCTTCTTAATGTAATCGATGGAAGTTTGTGAATAACGGCCGCGTAAATAAAAGCGAGATGCATCAATGTTATCGAATTTGTTAGCCATAAACTTAGTCATGACTTCGTTTTCCATAAAGCGCTCTAATGGTCCATTTTTTTGCCAACGAAAATCTTGTGCGATAAGCGATTTGTAATGATTATTGGGCAAGAGCTGAATAATTTTGAGTTTGTCTAGCTTAGCCATCAAACGGATCGCTTCGAATTGATCTATGTCGTATTGCTCAATAATTTCATCAAATTGCCAGCCATCGCGAATACATACCGCAACAAGTAACAGTTTAGGGTTATCAACCAGCTGTTGTTCTTGTTCTAAGTTTAATTGTGATAATTGGCTTTGTTGTTTCTCAGTTAATGAAAACAAATCAGTAAGGCTAATATTGAGCAGTTGGCAAATTTGTTCAAGCCGCGTTAGCGAAAAGTTATTACTAGCAAAAACACGCTTTACATTTGCTTCACTTAAATCTAGATGCGCTGCAACATCGCGGTAGGTAAGTTTATGTTGTTTAAGCAATTGTTTAAGCGTTAAGGTGACGCTTTTAATTTGGCTCATAATCATCCTTGGTATTATTTTTTGATACTTTAAGTCTTTAAATTTCATACTTCAACCATTTTGGTTTACATAGATAATTCTTTCTCCTAATTTAAAAAACGTAAACGGAACCACCCAAGAGGAATTAACATGAAGTTTATTAAATCAATTGTAATCAGTTCAGTACTTTTCGCAGCAATGCCGTATCACGCAAATGCAGCATCAGATAATTTTAGTGAGGCGAGCAAACATTCATCGCTAGCAACGGTCCATTCAGCAAAAGGCTCAGCACAAGTTGCTAGCGGTGTAGTCGCGGTACCTTTAATTGCCGCTGGCAGTGTTGGCATGGTGAGTATGGCTGCGGGCGATAAAGCAATGCGCACTGCAAAATCACTTAGCAAAAAACCAGATGCATCGCTTGAAATTACCGAGGTGACCATCACAGTAGACCGTTCACCTGCACATGCAATGAAGAAAAAATGCAAGCAGTAATTAAGTAATCTGAATACGGAATAACAAATTACTTTCTAGCAGCTACTTTTACTTATTTCCGGGTTAAATAGTATTAAGGGAGAAACATTATGAAATGGACATATGCGCTAATTAGTTGCTTGTTGTTATCGAAGGCTGCCATTGCAGGCAGCCAGCAACAACAAAAGAAAACGTTTCCGGTTGAGGATGTCACCGCATTTGCTAAACAAGTTGAACACTATGCCGCTAAAAAAGGTGCGCGTGCATTTATTATTGCGCGCATGGGGCAAGCGAAAAAAGATTTGCCAAAAGGCGTTAATTTCACCCATTCGGCATTAGCGATTTATTCGGAAATTGCCCTTGATAACGGCGACACAGCGAAAGGGTATGCTATTTATAACTTGTATCAAGAGCCAAAAGATAAAGACAAAAGCAGTTTAGTGACCGATTATCCTGTGGATTTTTTTTGGGGTGTGCCTGAGCTTACAGCGGGTATAATTATTCCTGACAGTGACCTACAAACAAGGCTAATTGCAGCCGTTGTTAACGGTAATAATGTTACTCTGCACAATAGCAATTACTCACTTATATCAAACCCTTACTCAACAAAATATCAAAATTGCAACGAGCATTTACTAGATCTGATTAACTCAGCGATTTATCAAACTACAGATAAGCAGCAATTAAAAGCGAATACCAAAGCGTATTTTAAGCCGCAGCGTATTAGAGTAAACCGTGTAAAATTGGCGATGGGAAACTTATTTATGGATGGCGTGTCGACCGATGATCATGGTACGAAAATTTATACCACCACGTTTACGAGTATTGCGAAATACTTGTCATCGTATGATTTGGCGTCAAATGTCATAACGCTTAGTTACAATCAACCCGCTCGTCAGTTACTTGCGTCTAACTAGCGCATATTATGAGTCAGCGTAGGAAAACACTGATTGGTGCGGTAACTCGCACCTAAAAAATCTCGCCAGCCTTGCCACTCATCATACACTTCATTAGGTAAAATCGGCAGGTTATCTGCAATGAAATGGCGCTTGGTAACATAGTCATTAATACTACGAAATTGTTGTTCGCGCACCATAGTTTTAAGTGTTGAAAACGAAGGTAGTGCGTGTTGGTTACAATCGCCTATTCCTAAGAAATCACGCCAACCAATCCAGTCTTCTTTGTACTTTTCGCGCGGTTTACAGGGTAGGCGAATGTCACAACGTTTCGCGCGTTTTTGATAATCACTGGCTGAGGTAAATTTAAATTGTTTCGCAACCGATTTGGCGGTGCTGTATTCACTGTAAAGTTTATTGTCTTCACGTTTAGTGCCTAAAAAGTCATACCAAGATACCCAGTCGTTCGCATACTGTTTAATTGGGTTAGGAGGCAGCTTTTCGTCATGTTCTTTACGTTTTGCAAAATAAGCAAGCGAACTTGAAATACCGAGCGCTTTTGCAGCTTGCTGGGCTTGTTTGTAGTCTTTGTAATAGGTTTTTCTTTTGATGCCTAGAAAGTGCGACCAACCTTGCCATTGCTCTGCGTAAAACTGTTCAGGTACTTTGGGCAGGCGCTCGTCAATTGATTTACAAAATAGCTTATATGCACGGGCATTTTTAAAATTGGCGTTTGAAGCAGTGCGTTGTGCACAGGAATAGTCTTTGTAAAGTCTTTCTGTGGCGGGGGCTGTGTTTAAAAAATCATGCCAGCCTTGCCACTCATTTTTGTAATAGGACTGTGGATTAGAATGTAAGCGACTATCGCATTGGCAACGCCGATAGCGATAGTCGATTGCACTGGTAAAGTTAAAAGTGTGTGCTGCGTGCTTGGCTTCGGCAAATGTCGTATAAAAGTCACGCTTGCTCATCCTAAAGCCCCGCTATTTTGCTTGAGTGTGCTTTTGCTTCCCCCCAAATAAAGGGGGTGGGTTGAGACATTTGTGTACCATGAAACTCAAAGCCACATACAATATCGCTGCTAAGGAGCAAAGGCCCGTCTAAATCAACAAAATCCGCGTGTTGTGCAATTAGAAAGGCGGGTGCCATCGCTAACGAACTCGCTACCATGCAGCCGGTCATAATAATAAAACCGTGTTGTTTTGCTTCGTTTAATAAAACTAATGCCTCGGTTAGACCGCCAGTTTTATCAAGCTTAATATTGATTGCCTGATAGCGGTTTTTAAGCTCTGCTAATTGGTGTCGTGTATGGCATGATTCGTCGGCACAGATTGGAACGCACGGCGTTAACTGAGCGAGCGCCTGATCATTATCGGCTGACAGGGGTTGTTCTATCAATGCAACATTGTACTGTTTCAGCGTAGGCAATACGGCTTTTAATAAATCGAAATTCCATGCTTCATTCGCATCAACAATAAACTTGCTGTGTGGCGCTGCTACGTGAATTGCTTTCATTTTATCTAGCACCGAATCGGCATCAAGTTTGACCTTGATGAGCGGTGCATTGGCTAATGCTTTTGCCGCAATAGCCATATTTTGTGTACTGTCTAAACTAATTGTTTGAGCTGTCGTTAAGGGGCGTAATGGTATTTTCAGCATTTTGCTAACACTTTGCGATTGTGACTTCGCGTTAAAGTCCCAAAGTGCGCAATCAAGCGCGTTACGAGCGGCACCTGCTTTTAACTCACTGATTGCGTGCTGGAGCGCAGCGTCCGATGAAAATTCACAGCCCAGCGCTTCGATTTGTGCAGCTACTGATGCACAGGTTTCACCATAGCGAGCATAGGGCACAGCTTCACCAAAGCCTTGAAATTCGCCGTCTGAAATTGTCACAATAATCGTTTGTGCATGGCTTTTAACCCCGCGTGAAATACGAAACGGCTGTGCTAAGGGCCAAGATTGTTGATGCAAGGATATCGAAATAGCCATTATAAATTGTCCACAATTGATTGTACGCCATGACGTAATGGATCAACCACGGGCAGTCCCAGCTCTTGACTTAAATTACGGCAGATTTCATTGGCTTGTTGTTCACTTACCGAGGATGTATTAATTGTAATACCAGCAACTTTAACCGCTGGATTAGTGATACTGGCTGCCGCAAGATTAAGTTCGATTGTGTGCTTTAAAGTAGGTAAAGGGCGATCTGTTAGCCCGCGTATTGAACTGCGTCCAAGCGCATGACAAATAACCAGCGCATCTGGTTGTGAACCGTGCAATAATCCAAGGCTAACTCCTGCAAAGGCGGGATGCGATAACGAACCTTGGCCTTCGATTATATCCCAGTGTTCAGCAGTATTATTGGGTGATAATGTTTCCGCTGCACCGCTAATAAAATCTGCCACTACACAGTCAATTGCAAGGCCTTTGCCCGCAATTAGTACGCCGCATTGACCTGTTGCGCGAAAATCCACATTTATGCCGTTTTCACGCATTGCACTCTCAAGGGCTAACGAAGTATACATTTTGCCAACCGAGCAGTCAGTACCAACGGTCAATAGGCGTTTACCGCTGCGTTTATAGCCAGTACCGGTGGCGAATTTTTCAGTTGGGTGGCGAATGTCGATTAATTTGCAGTGATGTTGTGAACTTAGCGCTACAAGCTCCTGAAAATCAGTGAGTTTATCGTGAAGGCCGCTGACTATATCCATGCCATTTTCAATTGCTTCTTTTATATAGGGCAGCCAGCTTTCATCAATTTTTCCGCCAGAATTGGCAAACCCTAGTACAAAGGTTTTCGCTCCTTTTTCAGCAGCTTCGGCAATGCTCATATCGGGTAAGTTAGCACTTTCAGAACAGCCATCTAAACGATATTGACCAACGCATAACTCTGGCTTCCATGTGGCTACGCCTTTGGCCATTTTGATGGAAAGTGGATCGGTGGCATCGCCAAGGAAAACTAAATAAGGGGCTTGTAGCATAGTGGGTCTCGTTGTTCTTAATGTTGATACCGCTACACTAAGTGAATGTACAAACCTTGCCTATTTCCAAGCCTTTTTAGGCCTATAACTAAAGGTTATAGGTGTTATTTTTGAATGTGTTAACTAAACCTGTTTCAGTAAAATATCGATAAATGCCTGGCAGTTAACCGATAAAGGTTTATCACTTAAATGAAGCGCTTGTACATCAAATTCCAGCTTAGGTTTGAATCCTGCGTAGTCGGTATCATTTGTTAAATTACCTCGCGCAGTAAATTCATCTACCACACATACGCCAATATTTTGCGCCACTAAACGCGACGCAATGAAATAGGTTTGTACTTGAATCGAACTTGACACACTGACTTCATTTTCGGATAAGCGATTCCATAATAAGTCACCGAGCGGTCCGCTATCCCAAATGCCGATTAGTTCATGCTTTGCCAGCTCACTGGTTTCGATATTAGTTTGCTGCGACGGTAAAATTGGTTTGGGTGCAACCATTACCATCTCGCTTTTACAAAGTGGAATTGCGCTGATGTTGGCTATCGGTGGTGGGGAAAACATAATCGCTAAATCGAGTTTATGTTCCATCAATGCTTGTTGTACATCTTCGTTATGTAATGTTTGCAAGTTTATATGTACTCCTGGGTAGCGCTTTTTAAATTCGCTAATTACAAGAGGAATAAGATCAAAACCAAGCGCTGGAGTAAAGCCAATATTAATGTGCCCAGAGCTGCTTTTCTTGATATTTTCTGCGGTATTTCTAACCCCGCGGATCTGCTTGTATACCTTGTCGACTTCGCTAAACAAGGCTTCTGCTTGCGAAGTGGGGATAAGGCGTCCTTTTACCCGTTCAAATAGTGCAAAACCTAATTGTTGTTCGGCATGAGCCAACACCTTACTCACTGATGGTTGAGAAACATGAAGAAACTGCGCCGCATTGGTGATTGAACCAGTTGTGTATATGGCGTGAAATACTTCAATGTGTCTTAATCGCATAGTGCTCTCGTTCTTTTAATGCTGAATTTAATGCTTAGCAAGTCGCTAAATTGGACTCGTTGTAAACCAAAAGTCTGCTCAACGTATCGATTTATTATATTTGTATATTATTTTATGCAATAAAACGAGTTTCTGTGAGAAAGATGTAACGTCATATTAACAAAGGTGAAATCCCCCTGGTAGTGACGAAATAATCGCTATGCATAACTTTAGGTTATGGGGTGGTAAAAAACTATAAGTTGTTATTTTGAAGCCCATCTGTAACTTTTGTTATTCAGAAATGAACAGCTAACCCTGTTTGGTAGCGTCACTATAACAATAAATGGTAATTCATTATGAACAACACGGGCAAAACCAGATTTCAGCTAAGTGCAATGGCACTGGCTGTGATAACCAGCATAACAGCAAACGCAAATGAGCAAACGACAAAAGACACTGAAATAGAACGTGTCGAAGTACTTGGGTCAAATATCAAACGTGCTCAAGTGGCAGATACCCTACCGATTACAGTAATGAGCAGTGACGATATCGCAGCAACAGGGGCGGCAACCGGTGAAGAGTTGTTACGTTCAATTCCACAAATCGGTGAAATGGCGTTTAATAACGAACGTGCTATTGGTGGTGTAAACGATGCACGTGGCGATGTATCGTCAATTAACTTACGTGGCTTAGGTACTGGTAATACACTTACCTTATTAAATGGTCGTCGTTTAGTGTTACACCCAGGCACGCAAACTGAAAACTTTGTTCCAGTGTCAACGGTTAATGCAAACACTTTACCGGTAAGTGGTTTAAAGCGTGTTGAAGTTTTACGTGATGGTGCTGCGGCAATTTATGGCTCAGATGCCGTAGCGGGTGTTGTGAACTATGTATTAAAAGATGATTATGAAGGCTCACGTATCAGTGTAAACCACGGTACGTCACAAGGTACAGAGCTTAGTCAAACAAGTATCTCTGGTGCAACAGGGTTATCGTTTAATGATGACAAAACCCACCTAACAATGAGCTTAAGCCTATATGACAGAAAAGGCATGCCCGCGTCAGACAGAGATTATGCGGCTTCGCAAGACCGCAGAGAATACGCAGGGTTACCTGAAGAATATATTGGCGATACGCAACTTGATAATCGTTCAACCTCATCACCTTGGGGTGAATTTTCAACAGATACGCTAAAAACATTTCATATTCAACCAAATACAATGTCAGGCTGTGTTGTTGAGTTAGGTGACGGTTTATGTGCTGATAAGGGCAGTTTGTCGCGCGACATGCGTTATGATCGTGCACTTGAGCAAAGCATGACCTCTGACGTGCAACGTACAAACTTTTACGGCTATTTAAATCACGACTTGGATAACGACATCACATTATTTGGCGAAGCCATTTATTACCATGCAGAAACCCAGCGCTGGCGTGAACAAGCTGGCAATTTAACCGCACAACGCTTTACTATCAGCCCTGATGCGTATTACAACCCGTTCGGTGAAACAGTGACAATGCGCCGTTACCGCCCAGTTGATACAGGATTGCGAGACATTCAGGTTAAAGACACAAGCTTTCGGGTGTTAACAGGTTTGTCTGGTTATTATCAGGATTGGGATTGGGAAAGTGCGGTACTGTACAGTGAAGCGAAAACCCATGATAAAACTTATAACCGTATTGATGCGAATGCCTTTTTTGATGCGGTAAACAGTACAGATGCAGCTACAGCATATAACATTTTTAATGGTGCAGACCCAGCAAACTTAAACTCAGGTGATGCAACAACTAATTCACAAGCTGTGATTGATCAGTTTTTAGTAAATATTGATCGAGAAAGTAAAACATCTCTGGCACTTATGGACTTTAAAGTTTCAAACGCTGCGCTATTTGAATTAGGCGATGGCGAAGTGGGAATGGCCAGTGGTGTAGAATTTCGCCGTGAAACCTATTCAGATGATCGTGACCCCTTGTTAGATGGTAGTAAAGCGTTTTTTGATAAAAATAGCGGCGAAATGTTGTCTGAAAGTAGTGTGTTAGGCTCTAGCAATACTCCAGACTCAAATGGCTCACGCAATGTGTTTTCAGCCTATGTTGAATTTGTAGCACCATTATTAATGGATAGAGCGTTTGCCAAAAATTTAGAGCTTCAACTTGCTGCGCGTTATGAAAACTTTTCTGATGTGGGATCAGTGACCAAACCTAAAGTGGCATTGAGCTGGATGCCAAGCGATTGGTTACAGGTACGTGCCGCCTATGCCGAAGGGTTTAGAGCGCCAAACCTACCACAGGTTGTTGAGCAAGGAATTTCACGTTCAAATACGCGCTACGACCCGATTACCGACAGTTCTTATGGCATAACAGAAATTCGCGGTGGTAACAAAAACTTAAAACCTGAAGACGATACTAATACATCGTTTGGTTTAGTACTTATGCCATTTGATAACATCACTGTGACTGCCGACTGGTGGAATATTGAACAAGATGGTGTGGTAGGTATTTTAAACAGTCAAACGCACTTACTGTATGATTCATTATTGCGCTCGCAAGGTGGCAGTAATGCAAATGTTATTCGCGGCGATGACAATGAAGTGATCCATGTTAATAATCAATATGACAACTTAAGCCCAAGAGAAATTGAAGGCGTTGATTTTAGTGTTTTTTATGATTTAAAAACCGACTTTGGTAATTTTGATTTTAAGGTGAACGCAGCGCGCTTAATTCGTTTTGAACAACAACCTGATGACATTACAGCGCAAGTGCTAGCGGCGCAGCAAGCTGGCGATCCAGCCGTACCAGAATCTATTGTGATTACGGGCGCTGGCGATTTAATCCAGCAAAATGGCCGACCTGAGTGGCGCGCATATGCGTCAATGCGTTTTAAGCGCGACCAGTGGTCAGTTGGTACCACTGCAAACTACGTTAGTGATTTTTACGATACTAGCATTACCACATCAGATGGTGAGCCTTTGCCAATAGATAGTTTTACGACCATAAACTTATACGGCGACTATCGTTTTAAAGACGCAGGTTGGTTATCTAAAACGCGTATACGTGTTGGCGTTCGTAACATTGCTGACGAGAAGCCACCGATTGCGGATGAAAGCTTTGGTTACTTCTCAAGTGTGCATTCTAACCGAGGCCGTTATTTCTATTTTGATATCAGCAAATCGTTTTAATTCTGAAACGTGATGTAAGCAACCAGCGGCATGAACAAATGCCGCTATTTCTCGTATTCTTAAGGCACATTATGTTATTTCATAAACATTTCTTATCTGCATCGCTTTTATTCATTTGCTGCACGTTACACGCAAGCGTTAATTTTGATGGTAAAGCAAGTTGTCAAAGTGAGTCACTGTTGTTAACGACTGATTTTGAAAGTGCACGAGTGAATGATTGCAAAATCAATGGTAACCATGTCTCAATTAGCATTAAACCGGAAAATAAACCGATTAATGACAGCCCTTGGTACGCGTTTAAGTTAGAGGCCAAAACCACAAGCGAGGTGACCGTTAGGGTTAAGTACTATGGTGGTAAACATCGTTATCATCCCAAGGCTAGTGTCGATGGCGTAAATTGGACCGCGCTACCGTACCGTATTAAAAACGGTGATTTAGTGTTCCAAGTGACACTTGGCGACACGCCATTATTGGTTGCAGGACAAGAAATTGTGTCTAATCAGGCGTATGAAAATTGGATGCAAAACATTAAAACGCGGTTTGAATTAACCTCAGTTTCTCTTGGCCAATCGGTTCAAGGACGCGCCATTACAGCGCTATTGAGTAAAGGGCAAAGTGACAAATACTTATTGGTGATAGGACGCCAGCACCCACCAGAAATTACCGGTGCTTTAGCGTATTTCCCATTTAGTGAAACCCTGCTAGAAAATTCAACTTTTAGGCAACACTACAATATTGTGTTTGTACCAAATATTAACCCTGATGGTGTAGCACTTGGTCATTGGCGACACAACGTTAACGGGGTTGACCTCAACCGCGATTGGAAACACTTTAAGCAACCTGAAACCGCGGCAATTAAGCAATATTTAGATACGATAGTTAAACGTGGCGGCAAGATAACCTACGGTGTTGATTTTCACTCAACACACCACGATGTGTTTTACACAATGCCGCAAGGCAAAGGCTTAACACCTGATGATACCACCGTTAATTGGCTTGAACGCTTAGCGAATGCTGAACCAAATTTCACTGTGCTTGATAAGCCGGGACATAACCCAGGACGCGGCGTATTTAAACAGTGGTTATCAGATACCTATGGTGTGCACGCCATTACATACGAAATGGGTGATAACACCAATCGTAAGGTGATTAAGCAAGTGGCAATTTCGGCTGCGAACACCTTGAGTGAAACCTTACTTAATCAGTCCAAAACAGCAAAATAGGAAACACCATGAAGTATCTACTATTAACATTGAGTGTGTTGAGTCTTAGTGTGTTTGCCAAGCCCCAAATTGATTATGTGATCAGTAGCGAACGCGTATTCAATAGCGATAAAAAATCCTTTGAAGCCCTTGATATCGCAATTTGTGGAAAAACAATATGTGATATCGGCCAACGCTTTAAATACCGTTCTTTAGATGTAAATTATATTGACTACGGTAGTAAAGTGATTAGTCCAGGCTTTATTGACCCGCATACGCACAGTTTGTCTGAACTGAAAAACGAAAAAACGAGCGCTAATTTGAACTACCTCACGCAAGGCGTCACCACAGTAATTAACGGTAACGATGGCAAAAGTCCGCTCTCAATTGCTAAAACTACAAAGCAGCTGTTATCGCACGGTATTGGTACAAATGTCGCATTTTTTATTGGCCATAATACAGTGCGCAATGCGGTAATGGGAAAAGAAGACCGTCAACCCAGTACGCTAGAAATGAATAAAATGAAAGCCCTTGTTGAGCGCAATATGCAAGCTGGCGCATTAGGTTTATCAACAGGGCTTTATTATTTACCGGGCACGTTTGCTACGACCGAAGAAGTGGTGACACTTGCTAAAGTCGCTGCTAATTACCAAGGCATTTATGAAACGCATTTACGAGACGAAAGTACTTTTAATATTGGCTTTTTAAACGCGGTAAAAGAAGCAATTCATGTAGCAGAGCAAGCCAAGATGCCATTGCATCTTGGTCATATTAAAGCGCTCGGCGTTGATGTATGGGGACAAGCAAATGATGCCATTGCACTTGTTGAAGCCGCGCAGCAACGCGGCATAAAGATAACAGCTGACCAATATCCTTGGCTTGCATCAGGTACCTCAATCAGTGGCGCTGTTGTACCAAGCTGGGTGCGCGAAGGGGGTAAAAAAGCCACCATTAAGCGCTTAAAAGATAAACGTTTATATCAACAAATTTTCACTGAAATAAGTGAAAATATCCGTCGTCGTGGTGGTGCTGAACGCTTGCTTATTGCCGTAACTGAGCAGCAGGGGATTACTGGCAAAACTCTCGCTGAGGTTGCAAATGAACGTTCACTTACACCTGCGGATACCGTGATTGAATTGGCACAAGGTCCTGTGGTGAAAGTTGCGTCGTTTAATATGTCGGAACAGGACGTTAATCACTTTATGGTTAAGCCGTGGGTTGTCACATCATCAGATGGAAGTAATGGTCACCCACGTAAATATGCGAGTTTTGCGAAAAAACTAACCACGTATGTGCTTGAGCAGCAGGTACTTAGTTTAGAAACGTTTATTTATCAAAGTACTACTGCAACTGCTAACGCATTAAATATTGATGATAGAGGTGCTATCAGACTCGGCTTAAATGCTGATTTAATTATCTTTGAGCCTACTTCTGTCAAGGTAAACGCAAGCTTTAAACAATGGAATGTATTATCAACTGGCTTCAATGACGTGTTTATAAATGGTCAATATGTGGTTCAAGACGGTAATTATAAGGCTGTGTTAGCTGGTGAATTTGTTAAACCACATACTCTTTAAGTTAAGCACCTCAAAAACTTTTCCGTGACTTGTTTAATTAAATCTTTAAGTCACGGAATGCTTATTAAACTAAATACAGAGTATCGTATTTGTATCATTCGATTTTAAGCATATATAGTTAATTGTATAACCCGTTAACTAATTTTGTTTATGAGTGCTTACGAATTTAAATTTAAAATACTACCGGAAAAAAACATAGTTGTTACTCAGTCAAGTGGCGCATTAACTTTACCGAGTTATTTAAATGAATTTAAACGAATTAGCCTTCAACCAACATTCAAACGCGATATTAATTACCTACATGATTTGCGCTGTGTTGATAGCATTGAAGGTTCATTATCTGATCATGAAGAGTTTGCAAAGTTTGCCGTTTCGATTTCATCAAGTAAGTCCACAAATGTGGTGTTTATCATTAACGATCACGCTATAAAAATTAAGCAATTTATCGAAGGTTATGTGCTGATGGCTTCGTGCTCAAACCGGCATTATTGGATTTATCCTGAGAGTCAAATTGATCAAGCATTAGATAAAGTTGATTTAATAGCGATGCCGCAATTTGAAAATGCTATTTAGCAAGGTATTTAAAGGTTTTTAGCTGGACGATCACTTTCCCGATGGCATTGGACTTTGCTAAAGTCCTTAAATTGTAATCGGGGTTTACAACAAAGTTGAAATTCTGAGAAGAAGAGATTTCTAATTGATGTGATTTGTTTATCACATCAATTGAAGTTTGAATAAAATTATATTTTGCTTACAGCATCAAGTTGTTTATAAATATAAAAGACCAAAACTGCGTTAGGGATCCCTAAAGCCACAATTAGTTTAACTAAAAAGGCTAGTTGTGGCACTTGAGCATACATAAAACCAATTACAAAAAATGAAATTGCTACAGTAAAAATAGTGAGAATTACTGAAAGTCGTAAATTAAACTGTTCATCTTGGGCTTTCAGTATTTGCATTACATTAGACATTGTTATCCTTAACATTATTTAGGTTAGATTATCCATAAAAAAACCATATTAATTACTATCAAATAAAATATCAATAATCTAATGCCAAAGTTAAATCTACTACACCGTTTAGAGTATCACTATTCATTACTTATTTCGTGTTTTTTCATTAATTTGTAAAAATCGGAGCGGTTTCGTTGTGCCAGTTTTGCAGCTTCCGACACATTGCCACCAGACAGTGCTAACACCTTTTGAATATAGTCATATTCAAACTGACGTTTGGCTTCATTTAAACCAACAAAGGCGTTATGCGTTTCGTCTGAATCAGGCAATGCGTTTGCAACAACATCTTCGGTAATAATATTTCCAGCGCTAATGGCAATACAGTGTTCAACGATATTGTGCAGTTGACGCACATTACCCGGCCAATCGTAACTTAGCATGCGCGTGATACTTTGTGGGTTAAATTGTTTGGCATCGTCGGTGAGTTTGGCTAAAAATCGCGTGGCGAGTAGGGGGATATCATCTAAGCGTTCTTTTAAGCTCGGTAAAGTAATTGAAACCACATTTAAACGATAATACAAATCTTCACGGAATTGATTGTCTTTGACCGCTTGCACAATATTTTTATGGCTTGCCGAGACTACACGAATATCTACTTCTTGTTCAATTTGGCTGCCAACCGGACGAACTTTTTTCTCTTGTAACACCCGTAATAATTTAACTTGCAAATCAAGTGGCATATCGCCAATTTCATCTAAAAATAAGGTACCGCCATTGGCCGCTTGCACTAAACCTTCTTTATCGCTTACTGCGCCTGTGAACGCCCCTTTTTTATGACCAAATAACTCTGATTCAAGCAAGTGACCTGGCATTGCACCACAGTTAATGGCAATAAAAGGACCGTTGGCCTGATTACTGGCTAAGTGAATGGCTTTTGCTGCGACTTCTTTACCGCTACCGCTTTGACCTTGAATAAGGATATTAACCTTACTGTTTGCCAGCGCTTTTATTTGCTGCACTAATTGGTGCATTTTTTCACTTTGGTAAATGAGGCCATGAAAGTTATCTGGCTCAACGCTGCTGTTTTGGCTTACTTTACCGGCAAGCGTTTTTTCTATCACATCAAGCATTTGCTGGCTATCGATAGGTTTTGTTAAAAAGCTAACAAACCCTTGGTGCATGGCATCTACCGCATCGGGAATAGAGCCATGTGCCGTCATCATAATCACTGGCATGCCAGTGTAAAATTTTTTGATTTCTTGATTAAGAGCAAAGCCATCCATATTCGCCATTTTAAAATCAGTGATCACTAAATCAATGGCGGTTTGCTTTAACAGGGCAAGTGCTTGATTACCATTTTCAGCCACAGTGACATTATATCCGTTGCCTTCAAGGCGAATCGCAAGCAGTTCTGCAAGCGCAGTGTCATCGTCAACCAGTAATAAATTGGCAGCGCTAGCCAAATGTTTCATAGGTGTCCTTTATTGCGTTCTGTTTTCTGAAAGAGAGGTTTCAAGGCGTTGTTTTTCAATGTCGACTAGCTTTTGTTTAAGTTCAATTAATTGCCTTTGCAGCTCGAGCAATTGTTGCTCGTGTTTTTGAGCTTTTGAATCTGAATAAAAGTTAGTGATCTTTTGTTTTCGTAAGTTTTCCGTATGCCAAGTTAACGAATCAAACCAAACTATGTAATCATTTGGCCATAACGCGCTGGCTTTAATTTCCTCAATCAGTTTTAGCTGTTTGTTGGTAGAGGTCGTTGTACAGTATTCACCAATAAATGTTTGTAACGCCTCGTTTTCGAGAATTGGGCGGGTTGGCGCATGAGTACAATTTGCAAACAAGGCGCTTATTACCGCGGTAATCGGTTGATGCGTTTGTTCTGCCGCTTTATTTGTATTTGTTGTCGGCTGAGTGTGTTCGTTGTTATTTTGCACAGGTGGTGTACTTGTACACGCGACAATAAACAGTGCTGCACTTAAATGTGTAATGAGTTTAAATATCTTCATAGGCTTGGGAATGTAATTAGTATGTTTGCACCTGAGTCTGTTTCTTGCCATGTGATATCGCCTTTTAATTGATTGACGCATTCTGACACAATGGCAAGCCCTAACCCAGAACCTTGCTTGTTTTTATTGTGTTCGCTTTGGTAAAAAGGCTGAAAAAGTAAGTGTGCTTCTTCTTGATTAATGCCTGGTCCGTCGTCCGCCACGTTGAGTTCAATGGTATTATGATTTTGTCTAATGTAAATATCTACTGTGCTCGTCGCATGATTTAGCGCATTGCTGACTAGTTGCGTAAGGAGCAATTTACACGGTAAGTGCGGTACCTTATTTGTCGCGCTAATGTGCCAACATATAGCGATGTCTTTATTCGCAATAGTATCACTTAAGTGACGGTTAATTTCTTCTTCTAATGTGTTGAAAGAGGTAACCTGTTGAAGTCCGTCAGGGTGGCTTGCTGCACTGTAATTAAGTAAATCATCAATCATGCGCGCAAGTTTCTCTACCGATTGCTGCATTATGGTTAAAATTCTACCTTGTTTATCACTTACCTCGCCAAGTAACCCGCTGTTTAACAAGCTACTGCCTTCATTAATCGAGGCTAGCGGTGTTTTTAGTTCGTGGGTGACATGACGTAAAAAGGTTTCCTTTTGTTGTTGTACGCGTTTTAGTGCCAAGCGAAGCCAGTCTAGGCGTCTGCCAAGCTGTTGTAGTTCGTGGCTACCTGATAATTTTATCGGTTGATCTAACTGCCCTTTACCTACATCAGATAATACGGTTTCAACCTGATTGAGTTGACGACAAATGCGAAAGATTAAAAACGAACTAATAATCACTAGTATCGGCAGTAACACTATCAGGCCAACAACAAACTCGGTTTGTAACGACTTAAACTGTTCATTTTTATTCGCGAGGCGGGTATCAAGTGTGTCATCAAAATTGGCATCAAGTTGTTTAAGTTGAGCCACTAGTTGCGCAAATTCATCAGCGCTTTTTGGGTCCAATAATGTCGCCTGTTGCAATTTAGCAACAAAATCACTTTTCGCGAGTTTTAATTTTAGTAATTCGATGCGATTTTGCGTGGTTTGCCATTTTTGCTCGATACTAATTTGTAATTGTTCACTCTTTAAAAGTTGGTTGTTCTTGAGCGCCTTTTCAATGCCATTTACGTCTGCTTTTATATAATTGTATTCGAGTATAAGCTCCTGATTTTCATGATAAATACGAAGTGTTTCTTGCTGGTGTTTCGAGATGCTAGTGGCATACCACAGTGTAAGCAATACGATCGGAAGTACGCCGACTAACATGGCAACTAACGCTTGTTTTTGTAACGACTGAGAAAAAAATTG
Source organism: Pseudoalteromonas sp. ABV4_021 (assembly GCF_056159365.1). Classification (NCBI taxonomy): domain Bacteria; kingdom Pseudomonadati; phylum Pseudomonadota; class Gammaproteobacteria; order Alteromonadales; family Pseudoalteromonadaceae; genus Pseudoalteromonas; species Pseudoalteromonas sp. ABV4_021. Next base: position 27,674 of record NZ_JBSWVB010000002.1, read on the forward strand.
TTTCACTAAAAAAACCTTTGCAAATACAGGCTGAACCGAACAGCTTTTGCTCGATTAAAAGTAGAAATTAAATTAGTTGTTGCAAAATTGCGACAATTTAACTAGTTGTTTTATAAAGATAAAAATATGTTTCTTGTTTATTTGTTGCAATTTAGCAACAAATAAACTGATGATTTTCGAGCGAAATGACTCAAAAATACCCTATCCATTTGTTTTATATGCTTTTTTAAAAGTTGGCATCATGTTTGTAATAGTCTTAGCGACAATGCGAAAGCATAGAACGAGTCTAGCTTAACAAATGTATTTTGCGTTAAGCAAAAATTTAACAGACATACAAATATAGGGAGAAATACCCATGAAGATTAGAGCAATTGCATATTTAACAGCAGTACTTGGTGTAGCAGCATTTAATACACAAGCAAACACATTATTTGATGAACTTGACCTTAACAAAGATGGCTTCATTTCTGAAGTTGAAGCAGGTGCAAACAGCAAAGTAGCTGAAGTGTTTGAAGAATTAGACACAAACGAAGATGCGCAAATCAGCAAAGATGAATTTGCGGCATTTGAAGGCTAACAAACGCCTTACCACTTAATAATAGGGAAGTGCGCTACTTTCCAATCAGTTTAGGTATTCAAAGTTAAAATGAAAGGAAGTTCCAAATGAAAAAATTAGTAATGTCAGTATTTGTTATCGCAAGTTCATTCTCAGTAGTTGCAGCGGACGATTTCGAAACACTTGATAGCGATAGCAATGGTGCAATCAGCCAGCAGGAAGCGGCACAAAATGAAGCACTTTCAGAGCAATTTAAAACACTGGATGTTGATGGTAACGGCGAGCTAAGCAAAGACGAGTTTGCAGCATTTAAAGGCTAATCCGTACCAGGGGAAGTGCGCTACTTTCCAACGTTAAGTAAAAAAACCAAAGTAAAGATAAAGGAATTTAAAATGAAAAAATTAGTAATGTCAGTATTTGTTATCGCAAGTTCATTCTCAGTAGTTGCAGCAGACGATTTCGCAACACTTGATACAGATGGTAACGGCTCTATCAGCAAAGACGAAGCAATGCAAAACGTATCGCTAGTTCACCAATTTGCTGACTTAGATGTAGACAACAGTGGCGAGTTAAGCAAAGAGGAATTTTCGAAGTTTAAAGCGTCATAAGTTTAAAGCTTCTTAAATATCCCGTTTTACAGTTGGGCTTACTTAACTCCTTGTCAATCAGTATGCCGAGTAAGTCCAACTTTTTTTATTTAATCAAGTAGTGAAGTGAAATGAAAAAAGCCTTAGTTATTGCAATCTCAATGTATGTAATGTTATTTGCCACCGTAAAAGCTGTTGCAGATGAAGAGTTTGCTTTGTTCGATTCTGACAACAGCGGCACCATCAGCGTAGATGAGGCGAAACGCAATCACGCACTACTTGAACAATTTACACATTTAGACCGTGATAGTAATGGCGAATTAAGTCCACAAGAATTCGCTAGATTCACTGGATAACCCCGTATCAACCCTCCCTAGTGCGACCTGAACTATTTTTTGTTGGACATGAATACTTTTACGGTCGCACTATTTTCGCGTTAAAAGGGCTTTTGCTTTTGAATTGGCTTATGTAAGCTGCTTATAACATCTTAGTTTTATGAGCAAAATCATGACGCCAGCGATTAAAACAGCAGAAAAAGCGAAAATAGATTTCTCCGTACACCAGTATGAACACGACAGCAGCTTTGCGTCTTTCGGGTTAGAAGCCAGTGAAAAGCTTGGCGTATCTGCGGCCACTGTGTTTAAAACGCTGGTAGCAAGCTTAGATAATGGCGAGCTGGTTGTAGCAATTATTCCTGTCGATCAAAAATTAAATCTAAAAGCTGTGGCCAAGGCGAGTAAAGCAAAAAAAGCAAAAATGGCCGAACCGCTCGATGTTGAGCGTTCAACCGGTTATGTACTTGGCGGCGTAAGCCCACTAGGACAAAAGAAACGTCTTAAAACCCTGCTTGATGACTCAGCTAAAGAACAATCCACTATTTATGTAAGCGCCGGCCGTCGCGGTTTGGAGATTGAACTTCAACCAAGTGATCTTTTATCACTTACTAATGGGCAGTTTGTAGCACTAAAAGCCGAATAGCGCTTACTTAAGGTTTACCTCGAACCGTTATTTGTCATTGAAGTTTCATAATTCAAGGTCATTTTTATGCTTAAATAATCTGGACTATACCAGATTGGAAAAGATGAAATGAATGAATACTTGTTATTGACGCCGGGCCCACTTTCAACCAGTGAGACAGTAAAGCAGGCAATGCTTAAAGATTGGTGTACCTGGGATGACGACTATAACATTGAGATTGTGCAGGCGATCCGTACGAAACTCACGGCACTTGCGAGTAACACTCACGATTATACCAGTGTATTAATGCAAGGAAGTGGTACCGCAAGCGTTGAATCAGCACTTGGCAGTTTAATTAAAAACACAGATAAACTGCTCATTATTAATAATGGCGCTTATGGTAAGCGTATCGCTGAAATTGCTAATTATTTAAATATCAATGCCATAGTACTTAATTTAAATGAAACTCACCTTCCAAACATGGCAGAGGTTGAAGAGCAGTTACAAGCGCACAGTGATATTACTCACATAGCCATGGTGCACTGTGAAACCACCACGGGTATGCTTAACCCCGTTGCAGAAATGGGCGCGCTTGCTAAAAAATACCAAAAAACCTTTATATTAGATGCAATGAGCAGCTTTGGTGGTATTGAGCTTGATATGGCTGAACTTAACATAGATGTGCTTATAAGCTCTGCTAATAAATGTATTCAAGGTGTACCGGGGTTTGGCTTTGTGATTGTTAAAAAAGCAATTATTGAAAAGTGCCAAGGCATTGCACGCTCACTTAGCTTAGATTTGTACGCGCAGTGGAAAACCATGGAAGATCATAACGGTAAGTGGCGTTTCACGTCGCCGACTCATGTGGTAAGAGCTTTCTATCAGGCGCTTTTGGAATTAGAAGAGGAAGGTGGTGTTAAAGCGCGTTATAACCGTTATAAAGAAAATCAACAGCGTTTAGTTGATGGTATGCACGCACTTGGATTTGACACCTTGCTAGCGAAAGAGCTGCATTCGCCGATTATCACCTCGTTCTATTCACCAACCGGTAATAAATACAATTTTGCTTTGTTTTACAGTGCGTTAAAAGAGCAAGGGTTTGTAATTTATCCGGGTAAAGTATCAGATGCTGATTGTTTCCGAATTGGTAATATTGGCGAAATTTACCCTGACGATATAACGCGATTACTTTGTGCAATAAAGCGCAGCCGATTTTGGTTAGAAGATTAAGTTAGAATTGTTGATAAGCTAAAGGTGATAGCTAAGGTTATTGCCTTTTGTTTTGTTAGTTAATGGTTGTTTGGTTACGCCCAGCTTGTTTAGACTGATACAAGGCTTTATCAGCTTGTGCAATATTATCATCCAAAGACACGGTTTCATTAAACTGTGTTAATCCAACACTGATGGTTAATGGCCCGTAGGCTTTATCTTTTGAGTGTTCCGTCACCGATCCACGAATGCGTTCGGCAATTTGAAAGCCAAGATTACTGTCAGTATTGGTTAAAAAAATAAAGAATTCTTCACCGCCATAACGGCAATTAATGTCGTATTCACGCGTGCAGTGTTGTATTTGCTGTGCCACAAGCTTAATTGCATCATCTCCTTGTTGATGCCCATGCTGATCATTTACTTGTTTAAAGTGATCAATATCTAACATAAGTACAGCGCAAGCTTGTTTATTACGTTTTGCTAGCGCCAGCTGGTTGTTAACTAAATCATAAACAGAAGTCCGATTATATAAACCAGTGAGTGCGTCTTGTGTAGCGAGCGTTTTGTATTTCAGCGTAAGGTTTATTAATTGGCTGGTAAAAATAAATACCGTTAATACTAATATTAACGATGAAAAATAAACCAGCGGATAATAGAAATCAGATGCGTAATACTCAATTCGACTAATGTTATGGGGAATACTATTTAATTCGTAAAATATAACCAGCAAAGACACAGCGATAAATATGGCTAAGCCTTTATCTGCTTGGTTTAAATTTTTACTACGAATAAGGCTAACAAACGCAAGCAGAATGCAAAATGCCGAAAAAGACATGGTGTAATGAACGTGGTTTGCAACAAATAATATCGACGCTGAAAACGCAATAAATGCTGCGATTAATAATTTACAAAGCCATTCGCTATGGCTTTTTTTACAAATGGTTAAACCAAAAAAGAGCGATGTTAAGCTCCCCAATAAGTCTTCAATGTACCAACCTGTATTGCCAATTTCTAAGGTCGATTTATTAAGAAAATAAAAGAACAGTAATGAGCTAATAAAGTAACCAAAAAGGTAGGGGGTTTCTTTGTTGTCTTTCATTACCGAGCGCAAAATAAATAGCGCGAAGATACAGGCGATGATCTCTATGGTGGTGCTAACACCCACTGCTTCTTGGTAACTGATACTCATTAACTCTGCCGCTTAGCAACTTATGCTTTGAGTTTAGTAAAAATCCAACAGAGTTAAAATGTTAGCGGTTAAATTTAGAGTAAAAGTGATAAAAAGTGAATGCTAGTGTTTTACCTATTATTGGCCAAGTACAATCATTTCAATGGCATCGTGTAACCAGTATTCAATATTGTAATCGATTAAAATACCACTTGTTTCGTAACGCTGACGAATCACTTTTAAACACGGCGCACCGCTATTTTTTTCAAGGCTTTTGGCAACATCATCGGGCAGTACTGTAACACTTATCACGCATTCTTCGTTGTTAATATCCACATGATAATGAGAGGTCATAATCGTGGTGATTGAGCCATTGAGCGGTTGTGATTCTAAATCATCAAAACGACTGGCATCGCAGTTAATCTGCTCAAACATAATTGGTCGGCCATCAAGGCTACGAACACGTTCGATTTTATATAACGTATCTCCACTAAAGTGCTGGTTAAGCGACACATTTTCTTGCTTCTCGATACTCAACACATGGGTGTTTGGCGTAAAGCCTTGCTCTTGCGCTAATTGATAAAAATTAACCTTAGTTGCAGGTCGCCACTTAAGTTTATTGGGTGTGACAAACCAGCCGCGGCGTTTTTGGCTGTAAATTAAGCCTTGTGCTTCAAGGCGGTTTAATGCTTCACGCACAGTGATACGAGTAGAATTAAAGTGTTCTTGCAGTGTACGCTCAGATGGCAGTTTATCACCAATAGCAAGTTCGCCACTGGCGATATGTGTTTGAATATACTTTTGTATTTTTTGGTATAGCAACATAGAAAGTGGCTTTTAAAATCTGCAGAAAACGAGGCCTATGCTATTAGGCCTAAGAAATATGTCAAGCGTATGAATCGCGCGTTAATTTGTATCTGCCTTTGCAGCAGCACCAGAAAGCTTAGCTAAGAAATTATCGAGTTTAGAGGGTGCTAAATTGTTATCCTCCGCGCGCTCTTTTCGCCTTATGCCGTTGCGAATGACATAAGCACCAAGTGTGCGAAAGGGCTCGACGGGAAAACGTTCAAGGTTTTGGTTTACTAGGCCACACGTTTGCCATTCATCGTTCGTATTTAAAAGCATAGACGCGAGAATTTGACCGCCTAAATACGATTGCACCACACCATTACCCGAGTAACCTGCGGCAACCACTACATTCTTATCGCTCTCTTGGAAAAATGGAAAGCCGCTTACGCTGCGATCCGATGGACCTGTCCAGGTGCGGTCAATTTCAAAGCCATGATTGCCAAAGAAATAATTTAGAGAGTGTTGTAATTCATCTTGATATTGGCTGGGAGCATTGAATTTATCACTCACCTGGTTGGCAAAACTAAAATAGTTACCGCCTTTACCGAGCATTAAACGGCCATCGGATGTTGTGCGGTAATAATTCACAAAGATACGCGAATCGATAACTGCTGCACCATGGTTTAGGTGAAGTGTTTTTAGCCTTTCAGGCATTGGCTTAGTAATCACCATATCGGATGATACCAACACAACATTTCTTGAAAATTGCGGCATTAACCTTGGTAACCAGGCGTTGACAGCAAATAATAATTTTTCAGTTTTAAGGCTTTCTATTGACTGGCTTTTATCGCTATAACAAACGCTAATAGTCTGGTTTTGTGGTGCGTTTATCTTTGCGTGGGAAACATAACGGGTAGATTCACTTATCACTATGCCCATTTCAATGGCAATACGGCGTAGCCCGCGAACCAGTTTAGCTGGTTGCACACTGCCAGCGTGAGGTGAAAAGACCGCGTGTTGATTCTGACCTGAACTCGTGTGTTTCAACTGTTCTTTATTTACCACTTGCCATTGATTAAGTGAAACAGCGTCTAAGGCATTAAGACAGGGCGTAAGCACACCTTGTTGCGCGGCATTAGACGCGCTGATATAACAGCCATCGACACGTAAATCACAGTCAATATTATGTTCTTTGGCAAATTGGGATATTGCATGAACGGCGTTTTCAGATTGTTGCACTAGCCACTTGGCTTGTGACTCACCAAAGCGTTTTTTCAAACTTAAATACTTGGTTGACCACGTCAGCATGGCACCGCCATTGCGACCTGAAGCCCCTTGGCCACATAAATCTTTTTCAAGGATCACAATACGCGTGTTTGGTGCGCGTTGTTTTATGGTGATTGCCGTCCAAAGTCCGGTAAATCCACCACCAATAATCGTAATATCATAAGGGCTTTCATCAATACCGGCTGAAGAAGCAGAGGTTGTTTCTTCAGCCATTGCTTGATCAAACCAAAAGGGTTGATATGTCATTAAGGGCGTTCGCCTCTTGCTAAGCGTGCATTAATTTCAAAAAGAACCGGTTCAATATCGGCTAAACTATTAATCACGAAATGGGCACCTGCACTTGATAATTGGGCATATGCTTCGCGTTTTAAATTGCTTTGCTCACTTGCTGATAATGCTTGCCACTCTTCTTCACTTTTGCCTACAGCATTGCCCGTCAGTGCCACACCCACTGTCCACATGCCCGCATTTAACCCTTCCAAAATACCGGGGACTGAGTCATCGACTTTTACACAGTGATTGACAGAATTGATTGCCAGTTTGTTAACATTTTCCAATGCCATCCAAGGACCGGGGCGAGAGCCCGCAGTTAATTCGTCACTTGCAACACAGTAATCTGGGCGGTAACCGTGTTCAGCTGCGGCAATTTCAAGTTCGGTCATTACTTCGCGTGGGTAACCTGAACAGCTGCCAATTTTAACTCCTTTAGCTTGTAAGCGATGTATCACTGGTAGCACGCCTTCGATAGGGGCTGAACGATCCGCAACTTTGGCTTTTTGCAGCGGCATAAAGGTTTGGTAAATATGATCAATTTGCTCGGTTGTCATTGCCGTACCAAACTGTTCACACCAACGGCGATTTACACTGTCGAGCTTGCCAAGTGTTTTGATGTGATCCCATTTACCCATGCCCATTGGAATTCGCGCTTCTTCGAGCGTGATGTCAAAATCATAGGCTGATTTAAACGCTTCAACAAAGATGGTAGTGGGTGCGATTGAGCCATAGTCAACAACGGTGCCAGCCCAGTCGAGAATAAGCGCTTCTACTTGTTTCATAAATAGTCCTTAATGAGTTGGTGCGAGCGACTTAGCATTAAGTGCTCGTTTAGAGGTGTATTTGTTAGATAAAATAATGCTAAAGTAGCAAAGAGAACTGATGACCAATACGCTTGCAACCGTACAGATCCAGTAACTGGTAGCAATAAAGTAGCTCAGCCATGACAGCTCTGGCTCGGCAAAGGTGCGATACAGCAAAATACTGACCGAGCCGATATACCCTGCAGAATCAGCTAAATAGAGTAGAAAGCCCACATTGGCAACACCGCCCACGGCGGCAATCATGCGGTCGAATAAAAAGCAGTTGTAGGGGATATACGCGATATAAAGCCCTGCACCCAGTAACACCATCCAGGCTTTAGCATCTAAGATGCCTAATTCAAAGCCATAGGTGCTGGCACCGAGTAACAATGTGCCAAATAAGATAAAACCATGATTAACTAAAAACGCGGTTTTGTTGTTTTTAATCAGTACCATCATGGCAAGGGCAATCAGCACGATAAATGAAATGCGAATGCCTGCGTAAGCAAAAATGGTAGGCTCTTCTCCATAACCTAGCGCCATCCAGAGTTCTGCTTGAAAATTATCTAAAAAGTCGCGAAAGCCTGTGAAAAGTAAAAAACTTAAAACGAGCGCTGTAATACCAAACCAATATTGTTTAAAGAAATTAAACCGTGCTTTGCCATCCATTGGTGTGCGTTTTTGCCTTGCAGCAATATCGCTTTTATCAGGTTTTGGAATGGCGTTTAAACATACTACACTGAGCAGTAATAAGGGTAAAAAGAGTAGGCCAGTTAGGGCAGGCATCCATAGCTCAGAAACGCCTAGGTTGTTGGTAATAAAACGGCCAACAGTTTTCACCACACCGGATGATAAAATAAAGGTGATACTTAAAATGGCACCGAGGATTTCGGTAGTGCGTCTGCCTTCTAAATAACTAAAGACGACCCCCCAAATCATGCCAAGAGATAAACCATTAAAAAATAGGCAAATAATGTTAAGGCCAATTGGCAATAGTGCAAATAACACCAGCGAGATCTCTGCGCCTAAGATCATTAAAATTATGGCTTTAGCTCGCTGACCCGATTGCATTTCGGAAATCACTTTTACACCGATAAATTTTGCTAGCATGTAACCAAATACTTGGCTTAATACCAGCGCCACTTTAAAGCTTACAAGCCAGTTCTCTTGCTCAAATGCAAGATAGCTTGATGCGGCAAATGGCTTTCGAAATGCGTACATACAAAAATAAGTCATAAAGGCAGCGGAGGCTGCGAATAATACGAACGCGGGGCCTTGTGTCTTTTGTAACCAGTTAGCATTTTTAAACAACATAATACGTCTCGACTGCGTTTGAAAAAGGGTGCAAAGCAGGTGCTTTGCAACCTCGGTACTATCAACAAATCAGTGTTAATTTAGGGCAATTTATTCGAGAACCCATTGTGATAGTGTTATGTGAACTTAATGTGTAACCAAAGGGGTTAAGTTTGCACTGTGATGCAGCCTTACCCCTGTAAGCTTGTTCGCGTTAAAACTTCGTTAGAACATTCGTTAAAAACGATAATTAAGGCCGAGCATGCCGCGAATACCGTAATATTCGACTTGCAGCGGGCGACCTTGCTGACCTTGGTAATACATTAAGGGTTCGTTCGTTAAGTTATTAAGCTCAAGGTAAACCATGGCATCGTCATTAATTTGATAAGAGGTAGTAAAATCAACGCTGGTATAGTCACCGTAGTAACTGTCGCTTTGTTGAACACTACCATGCTCTTCGATGTATTCGCCTTTGTGGTTCACAGCTAAGCGCGCAGCAAAGAAGGTGTTGTCGTAGTAAAGGGTAATGTTAAATAATTCATCGGCTTGGCGAGGGATGCTAACGTTGTCATCGCGCTCTGGGATAGTCATTTCTGAATCCATAAAGGTCGCATTTGCCATTACCCCAAAGTTCTCAAGGCTTGGCGCGATAAAGCCAAAATCACGATTAAATGCAAGTTCTAATCCCACTAACGATGCGTTGTCGCCATTTTCTGGGCGAATTAAATTAACGCCTTCACGGCCGTTATAACTGCCAATGGAACTGCTTTGGAAAATTGGATCTTCAATATCTTTATAGAACACACCGGCTGACACTACGCCAAGGCGGTCAAAGTAATGTTCAAACATGACATCAATGTTGTTTGAATAGGTTGGTTCCAGTTCAGGATTACCTGAAAACAGTTGGTTATCTGCTTCTAGGTAAGTTGCACCTGGCGATAATGAGCCAAAATCCGGACGGGCAAAAGTGCGCGTGAGTGCTAAACGCCAATTGGTCATATCACTCATTTTATATGTGATATGAAGCGACGGCAGCACAGAGAGATAGTCATTCTCGGCCTTACTTTCAACCACTTTGTCTTGATCGGCAAGATAGGTAAAGCCAGATACTTCGGTATCGGTTTGGGTTACACGCAAGCCTCCGAGTACTTCGATTTGTTCATTTGCTTGCCATGTTGCCATACCGTAAATACTGGCATGTTGCTCGTTTACATCAAAGTTACGGCCAAGGGCACCACCGTTTGAAATAAGCGCTGATTCACCCGCATCGAGCTTAAATTTATTACGGTTTTGTGTCCAAAACTGCGCTAACGCATCCGTTGAAGCCACTTGAGAGAACTGACTTGCGTAATCAATGCTAAGTTCGTTTAAGTAATCATTTCGACCTGGTTGGTCGCTTAACGCAAAGTCGGCAAGCGTAGGCGCATCGCCATAGTTCTCACTATCCCATGCATAAAACTCATCAGCAAATTCGGCAACGCGTTCTTTATCACGGTACTTCACACCGAATTTAAGTAATAAGCTGTTATCTAGTTGCCAGTCAAAATCACTGCTGAAAACGATTTTGTCTTTTTCATTAACGAAAACTTTGTAGAGCTCTACCCATGCAAGCTTGGTATCGCTCGGTGACATTTGAAAGCCATTTGGCAAGTGGTTACTGATGGCATTCCATGGGTCACTGCCACCGTCCACTTCGTTGTAGGCATAGTTTTTACCTGTGCCACGGTCTTCAAGGCCAACATAGCCAACGTTCTTTTGGTCAAAGCGTACAACAAAGTAACTATTGTCTTCGCCATTAGGCATATCGCCGTAGCGGAACTCATTTTCGTAACTCGACAGTGACCAAGAAAGTGTTTTATCAAAACCAAAATAATGTTCACCAGCAAGTTCACCGCCACGCATTTCGGTGATAAGTTCATTGCGAATGTGTTGCACTTCAACACGGTCTTTGTCAAAACGCATACGGTGTTTGTAATGGGTTTCATCGTCGATTAAGGTACCGTACATTGCGCTGGCACTGACTTTACCCTGATCTAAGGTGTACTCTAAAGAGCCATTTAAACCGTAGGTTTCGCGTGTGCCTGTGTAGTCTCGAAGCTCTAAACGACGAATACCAATACCATCATTTCCACGACGAGGTTCAAAGTTATCCGTCGCCCAATCACGTATCCATGCAGTGGCATTAATTAGATAACCGAGTTTGTCATCGGCTACACGGTCGCCATATAGCACACTCGCAGAGTAGTTAGTGCCTTCGGCAAGTTCATTTGCACCCAGCGCGATATTGGTATTTAAGGTAAATTCGTCAGGGGCTTTTTTGGTGATGAAATTAACGTTACCGCCAATCGCATCACCTTCCATATCCGGTGTAATGGCTTTTGATACTTCAACAAATTCAATAAGTTCACTTGGGAAAAAATCAAATGCGGTAGCACGGCTGGTGGTTTCTTCTTCAGCGGTTGGTAAGCGATTACCATTTATTGATGCGGAGCTCCATTGTGATGGTAAACCGCGTACAGCAACAAAACGGCCTTCACCTTGGTCGCGCTCGATGGAAATACCCGGAATACGCTGTACTGCTTCTGCTGCATTTCGGTCTGGTAATTTGCCAATGCCGTCACTTGATATCACATTGATAATATTGCTGGCATTTTTTTGGCTGTTAGCTGCAGCCATTTCGCCACGTTGGATTTGACCAATCGCAACCACTTCTTCAATTTCATTGTTGGTGTTGTTTGCATTGAGGAAAATGGTTTCAAGTACTTTCATTTCATCATCTTTAACAGAAACGCTCAGTAACTTTGTTTGGTAACCCATATAATTAACTTCCAGTTGATACGTACCTGGTGCTAATTTAGGGAGTTCAAAGCGGCCATTAAAGTCGGTAACGGCACTATTATTAGTACCAACTACTTTCACCATGGCACCTGGCAGTGTTGCATGTTGATCTTTTACAACACCTGTCAGTTTTGCTTCGGCGGCAAGAATGTGGGGGCTTGTTATCAGCAGTATACTGGCGGCAATACGCGATATATTTTTCATGTTAAGGCTTCTCAGTTAGTAAAATTATTATGGTCTAGACCAGAAACTGAAAAACAGTCTAACGAGGGTTTTTTACAAATCGGTTACGCTTGTGTGAAAAATAGAAAATCGAATGAGTTTTTTATTTAATCTATTGATTCTAAATGAGATAAAATAAAGCAGTTACAAAGAAAAACCTTGTCACTGCTTATTTGGAATTTGTTGAAGAGGCTCACAGCAAAGTGAAACAGCAAAAAAGCCTTATTAGATTTGCTATACCAGCAAGCTAGCGGGTCTTGGATTTGCTAGTAAATCGGCAAATACCTGCCAAACAGAGGTTTTATCTTGCATATTGGCATGTTTTTCAATGTAGGCTTTAACAATATCTTGGCCAAGGTTGTAATTAAGCACATAGGCACGGTTTGCTTTAATAAACCCTAAGCGCTGTGTTGCACGCGCTTTACTCACTAAGGTGTATTTAACTAATAAATCGACTGCGTGTTGCTCTGATATTTCGCCATCAAGTAAGCGTTGAGCAACCATGTTGTCAGCATAAGAGAGTTTTTGCATAAGCGCTTGTACTTCATAATAGCGCTCAGCTTGTGAGACATCGAGACCGGCAAGCAAGAAGAGCACTTGTTTTTCAAATACCATGCGCTCAGGTTTTGGAAAAACCACTTCAATGCCATAGTTAGCGGAGCCCTCAGCAAGCAGTGACATAGGGGAAAATAATGGGTAAACACAATATTCCATCCAGCCTTTTTCATTCACTAGATGCTTTTCCATTAGAGAGTTAAACACATGGTGGCCGGGATAGCCTTCATGGGCGGCTAAATCGACCGCACGTGAAATATAAATCGGGAAGTCGGTATTCATTTGAATCAGGCTGAAGTTATCGCCTTTGTACCAGTTATAGCCACTCCAAATTTGGTTAGTTACATATTCCAGCTGAAAATTTTCGTTATCTGCGAGAGGAATAAATTGTTTGGTAATCTCTCGTGAGCGTGCCACTGCGGCTTTAAACACGTCATCGAGTTTGTTTTTGGGGATTTCAAATTGTGCGTTAAATGCCACCATGCGTTCGCTTAAATTACCATCGCCTGGCACTAAGCTTTCAAGCTCGAATAGGACTTCATCAAACTCAGATTCCGTCTTACTTGGTGAAATGGCATCGTATAACGCAAGCGACTCCTCATCGAATTTCGGTGCGTTGTCCGAAATCACATTTATAAAAGTTAGTATTGATTCACTTTGCTTGATCAAAAATGTATGTCTGAGTGTTTCGCTTTCACTTGGTGTTATTTTTTTTAAGGTATCTACCAGCTCTGTAACTTGCTGTTGAATAGCTTCAAGCGGCTCTTTCGTTGTGGGTTGCCAGTCACTTGGGCCATAGTAAGCGTCAACATAGTGTGGGTGATGAAGGCCAATTGCCAGTACTAGCTTTACGTATTGCTCTGCAAGGGGATTTAATGACATCGCTAACTCATTTTGAACGTTAAAGAGGTTTGCATCTTAACGAATTTTGAAATTGTATACAATTTTAGGTTCGGTTATTAATTTAAGTACCAATATTCACTGATACGAAGTGCGCCTATGTTTATCGCTATAGGCATACTCTTGCGTAGCTAATCGCGTTACACTTTTAATGCGTTATACCTTTAATGCGTTAGACTTTGAACTGCGATACTTGGTTCTTTAATTCGCTGGCAAGTGCGGCGAGTTCAGTACTTGCACTGCTGGTGTTTGCGGCCTCTTGCGAGGTGTTGTCTGAGATAGTAGAAATATTCACTACATTGCGATTTATCTCTTCATTAACACTGGTTTGCTCTTCTGCAGCGGTTGCAATTTGCGCCGCCATATCGTTTATGTTTGCCACCGCAGTGGTGATCAAATCAAGAGCTTCACCTGCCAGCGTTGCATTGTTTACACTGTCTTCTGCTTGTTGCTTACTTTGCAGCATTAATGCGACCGCGTCTTTACTGCCATTTTGTAAGCTTTCAATCATTTGATGAATTTCTTGAATTGAACTTTCGGTACGCGACGCAAGCGAGCGAACTTCATCTGCTACCACAGCAAAACCGCGGCCTTGCTCACCAGCTCGGGCCGCTTCTATTGCTGCGTTTAGCGCAAGCAGATTGGTTTGTTCTGCAATGCCGCGAATAACATCGAGTACGCGGCCAATTTCTTGGCTATCGTTTGATAGTTTATCAACTGAGAGTGAAGCCGTATCGATTTGTTGTGCAAGCTTATCGATGCTGGTGACTGTTGAACCAACAACTTGTTGTCCGCTGGATGCTTGAGTGTTTGCATCCATCGCCCCTGTTGCAGTGTCAGCAGCGTTGCGAGAGACTTCGTTAGCGGTGATCGCCATTTCGTTCATTGCAGTCGCAACCATATCGGTTTCTTGGCGTTGTTCGCTTATTAACGAGCTAGTATTTTCGCTTGATTGGGCCAGCATGTTTGACGCCTGATGTACCTGTTCACTGGCGTTAACCACCTGTTGTAACGTGCCGTGGAAATTATCAATTAACGTATCAAATGCATGGCTCACTACGCCAAGTTCATCATTAGATTTTACTTGGGTGCGTTTCGTCAAATCGTTGCTCTTTGCTATATCATTAATGGAATTTCGCAGCGTATTTAGCGGGGCAATAATATTGTTTGTGACAAGCCAACTTAATACTGCTGCAACTAAAGCAGCAACCACAGCAAAATAAATACTAACGGAAATCGATGAGTCAATATCGTTGGTCGTTGCCTGAAAAATGACTTCTCTTTCTTGATTCATTTTGCGGTTAAGCGCAGCAAAGTCTTCGCGAGATTTTGCAGCAACAGGACTGTAATCACGTTTATACGTTTGCCATGCTTGTTCAAGTTGTGCTTTTGTCGATGTTGCTGATAGCGTTTGAACCAGCTGAAGGCTTTTTGACAAGAATGTTTCGGTGGATGATTGTGATTTAACAACCAGTTGCTTGAGCTCTTTTTGTTCGGTGCTGTCGTTAAGGGTTAATGAATTTAGCTGTGAAAAATGCGATTGGATATCCTTGATACGTTCACGCATTTTAGCAAGGTTAGATTGATAATCGTCACCAAGCATAATGCTGCGATTAATGCGCGATACGTAATTTACATCGCGATTAATTTTGAGTGTAGTGACTTCTAACTTAACCGCGACACGGCTGTATTGCTCAAAACTTGATTTGATTGAATTGAGCTTATAGATCTCAAAACTCGCAAACAATATTAAGGCAAATAGCAGTGCGCCTGAGATGATATTTATTTTATTACGAACTGAGACGTTAGACAGCAGTGTATTCATGCGCTTATTCCAAAATGAGTTGATATGACGGTATCGATTTTTAACCCAGCTAACAAGTTTAACTGATCTTATTGTATCGGTATGTAATCTTATGTATTAATAGTAAAAATTCATTAAAATTAGATAAATACGATGAAAAAACGCATTTCACTTATTTTAAGCAGTGGCGGTGCACGTGGGCTTGCGCATATCGGAGTAATTAAAGCGCTAGAACAGCACAACTTTGAGATTTGTTCCATATCAGGGTGTTCAATTGGTGCTTTAATCGGTGGTATTTACGCGGCAGGTAAGTTGCCTGAATTTGAGAAATGGATTTTAGAAATAGATAAATACGATATTGTGTCATTGCTTGATTTAGCGTGGGGCAATAATGGGTTGGTAAAGGGCGACAAAATAATTAACACCTTAAAGAAAATGGTAGGGGATATTACCATTGCCGAGTTACCAATTAGCTACACGGCTGTTGCGTCTGATATTTTAAACGGTAAAGAAGTATGGCTAAATTCAGGCTCATTATTCGATGCGATCCGCGCATCGATTTCACTTCCTTTGTTTTTTACACCGATTGAAACCAATAATAGAATTTTAATTGATGGTGGGGTACTAAATCCTGTGCCGATTGCGCCTACGTTTAATGATGACAGTGATTATAAAGTAGCGGTTAATTTAGGCAGTGAAAAAGCAACCCCACCAGAGCCCATCGAAAAAGTCGAAACTCATGATGATACATCCCCAATCTCACGTTTTATTGATTCATTGCGATTTGACAAAGAAGAAAAAGAGGTGAATAAACTGGGGGCTTACGAAGTAGCTGATAAAGCATTTGATGCCATGCAGTCTCACTTAGCTGCTGCTAAATTAGCGGCATATCCGCCTGATGTACTGGTTGAGATTAGCCGTAATGCCTGTGGCACATTAGAGTTTGATAAAGCCGCTGAGATGATTGCGCTTGGTTACAGTACCTGTATAAAAGCGCTTAAAAATAACTATTTACTGCTTGAGTAAGGTGTAACCCATAGCGTCATAACACAGCTTGTCGTAGCGCAAAGTTAGCGATTTTAAAGCACTAAAACAGGTGAAGAACTTTACAATTTAAACTGGGTTTACTTGGTTGTAGGTTTAACATGCATGTTTTGTTGTGTTTTATGGCCAAAATACGCTCACTTAGGCCAATACAGGCTATTATAGATGAAAGGCAAATATAAAGTTATATTGTCAGGGCAAGATCGGACTTGATAAGCATAGTTTAGCTTTAAAGTATTTTGATACGACAAAAGGATTGTTCCGCATTATGTGTTTTATCGTTAATAATTAGCTATTTCAGCTTGTTACGGGTTTGGCTTTGCTTTAAAGTTCGTTTTGTAATGTTAAGAAGTTGTTTTAAAAAAGATCATTTATTTCTTCTTTGAATATGCATTGTGTTTTACACTATATTAATGAAACGACAGCAGTGATAGCGTGTTGGTTCACTTCTCATATTCTGAACGGATTCATGTGACTAGGGTTTAATTTTTTTGTTTCATAAAGTCTTTTCTTTTTTACTCATCTTACTCATCACGTGTAGTGTAAATGCTGCGGAATACAGCCGCTATCTGAAAAATTACTCCGTTGAAGATGGATTATCACAAAGCTATGTTAACCAAACGCTGCAAGATAACTATGGCTACTTATGGGTTGCCACAGATTATGGTTTGAATCGCTTTGATGGGTACGAATTTGAGAGAGTAGCAGGTCCTGATAATGTTTTCGCAAACAATGGCATTATTGCTCTTCATTCCCTAAAAAACGGCAGTTTGATTGTTAGCACTTATTATAGCGGCGCTTATTTTGTTGATCCTCTTACGCTTGAAGCCACACGTTTTTATGACGGTAAATTAGTTGAAACTAAGGACGAATATTTAAGTATAGAGAGTGTTATTGAAGTTAAGGGCGATGTGATACTAGCAATTGGTCGCCACTTAGTTTCATATAATCTTGCAGATAAAAAAATGAAAATTTTATTTTCATTGAATGAAAATCAAGACCTTATTCGTACCCTTTATTACAAAGGAGAATACATATACTTTGGCACATCGAAAGGCCTTTATGTCTATCATATCGAAACAGGTGGTGCAGGGTTAACGCATCATAAACCCCCTAGCATACAAGACACCTATGATAACAACAATGTGAAATACTTAGCGTGGGATCATCGCTTAGGCCTGTTGATTGGCACGGTTCAAGGGTTATTTGCACTTAAGCTTGACGAAAAAAATGCGAAACCCATGCAGCTTATTGCCGATTTAAATATTTGGGGTGTGGTTAGAAATGCAGATGCATTTTATATTGGCTCTGAAAAAGGACTGTATCGCTTTGACCCAATGTCGTTTGAGTTAAATCTGCTGGCACAATATTCAAAACGTCACCCATTAGTCAGTAACGACGCAATTAAAGACATTTACCAAGATGACAGCGGGCTACTTTGGCTTGCGTCTGAGTCAAAGGGCGTCTATTACTGGCACCCCGACTTACAAAAATTTTCAAGTTACAGCAAAGCGTCTGGTATCGATTTGTCTAATTCTTCAGTGACCGACTTTATTGAATTGCAAGCGGGTACACTTTGGGTTGCAACCGAGAACGGTCTGACAAAACTAAATACTGAAACAAAAGAAACTAAACATTTCTTCGTTGAAGATAACCCCAAAAATAAATGGGGAAAGCATTTTATTCAGTATATTTTTGATGCAGGTGATGGAAAGATTTGGCTGGTACACAGTGAGGGATTGACACTTTTTGACACTGAAAAAGAAGTCATTGTGCCGACCAACTTATCTGTCGCAGTGAGCGAAGAGTTTGCGCGATTACAGGCGTTTGGCGTCTACCCAATAGACAAACATAGATTGATCTTTGTTAGTTACAAAGGGCACTATATTCTAGATACACAGAAAAATACCCTCACTTCGCTTAACAGTCTTGATAAACACTTTGATCCTGATTTATCAATTGGCTTTATGAAAAGCTTTGTAGATGATTCGGGTGTGCTTTACAGTGTTGGTGGAGCGATTTATCAGTACAACTATCAGGAAGATACATTTGATTTAATTCATCAACTCGAAAATTATCAAGTACACGATTTTAAGTTTGTATCTGACTGGACACGAGACGCAGATAATACAATTTGGATTGCTTACAACGCGCATGGCATAGTGGCCCTTGATGATAAATACCAACAACAAAAAGAAATTACCTTTGCCGATGGTTTACCAGATAATCGGTTATTTAGTGTCACGCAAAGTGATAATGGCGCACTGTGGTTCAGTTCGCAAAGTGGTTTAATCAAATATGATAAAAACTTAGATGCACTTAATCAGTATACCCACGAACAAGGACTGATAAGTGATGAGGTTTACAGTGCTCCACATAAATTAAAAAATGGCCGCATTGCGTTTACTACACCCGCTGGCATTATTTTATTTAACGCTGAAGAACTTGAAAAAACACGCAACGACAAACCGGTAAAATTGCTTGATGTCGAGCTAAAATCTCGTGATGAGAAACTCACTTTGTCAGGTTTTATGGAGCAGAAACTATCGCTTGAACATGATGATTTTGGCCTGAAATTTCACTTTTCTAACTTTGACTTTGCCAATCAAAAGCAAATTAAGTACCGTGTTGATTTACAAGGGCCAAGCAGTGTGGTGTATGAGCATTACGGAAAAAATAACATTGAGTTTACCCGCCTGTTGCCAGGTGATTATATCTTCAACGTAGCAGCTTATTCATTAAAAGATGGCCAATTAGGCAAGCCTGAAACTTTTTCGTTTTATGTGAAGCACAACCCCTGGACATCGCCATATGCCATTGTTGGCTATATTATTCTGTTTCTGGGTAGTTTTACCTTTATCTATATAAAGCGGGTTAAACAGCAACATAGGCTACAACAGCTACATGATGAATCGATGGCGGCCAAGCAACGTGCACGTTTAGCACTTGAAGCAAGTAACAGCGGTGTGTGGGTGTATAACAGTCATAATCAGCAGTTGGATCAAGAGCGCATTGTTTCCGATTTAGGTTATGAGCGTGAAATGCTTACCACTCTTCATGACCATATGTCACTAATTCATCCTGAAGATCGTATTCGTTTAGAAGCAAAATGGCGAGCATTTTCAGGTGGTGAAACAAATTTGTGGGATGTGACGTATCGCATGCGTGCAAAAAGCGGTGAGTGGGTATGGTATCGTGATTTAGGCAAGCGTTCTAAAGAAAGTAAAAATGAAGAAAACCCCGTTTATGCAGGTACTTACACCAATATTAGCGAAACGAAAAATAAGGAAATTCAAGCTCGGCTCTACGGTGAAGCACTGCACAAAATGAACGAATGGCTGATTATTTTAGATAGTAAGTTTAAATTAGTGGCGTCAAATGAAGCGTTTAATAAACGCTTTTCAAAACATGCAGAAGATGCGACCCAAGATACTTTATTGGCGTTATTTGATGAGCAACGTCAAGCATTTTACGTTGAGCAATTAGCCTGTCTTAAGGTTGGTGAACATTTACGTCGCGAAGAAACTTGGGCATTTGATAACGAAACCATTGAAGTATTGTTATCAATTTCAGCGATTGGTGAAGAGAGTGTCAGTAACTATGTGGTTGTTGTATCGGATTTGACGCAACAAAAAGCAGCAGAGAAGAAACTTACACAAATGGCTAATTTTGATCACCTTACCCAATTAGCTAATCGTAGTCTAATCAACGATCGTATCGAACAAGCCTTGCTGCATGCGCAAAACAAAGTCGTTGCGGTGTTGTTTATTGACCTTGACCGCTTTAAACAAGTGAACGACTCGCTTGGCCACAGTGTCGGTGACAGATTATTAGTTAAAGTTGCCGAGCGCATGACCTCGGTTGTTGGTGAGCAACACAGTGTAGGTCGTCAAAGCGGCGATGAGTTTATAGTGTTGTTTGAAGATGTGGTTTCGCCACAGGAAATTAGCCAATATGCTAACGACCTCAACAGCGAACTTGCCAAACCTTATAAAATTGGCGGTAACACGGTCAATATTAGTTCATCAATCGGTATCTCGTTTTATCCATTTGACGCAGAAACAACTGAAGAATTAATACAAAAAGCTGACATTGCGATGATCCACGCGAAAAACAGTGGTCGTAATTGTTACCGTTTTTACACCGAGCAGCTTAATAAAGAAGCGCGCAACCGTATGTTGCTTGAAAACGAATTAGTTAATGCGGTACAAAACCGCCAACTGACTAACTTCTATCAACCTATTGTTAATACGCAATCACAAAAAGTAGTGGGTGTAGAGTTGTTATTACGCTGGTTTAAAGACGGCGAAATGATTTCACCGGGAGTATTTATTCCGTTGGCTGAGCAAATTGGGCAAATTGTCGCGATTACCGAAATAGCGCTTGAAACAGCGACAACAGAGTTAGCGTCATGGTTAGCAAGTAATGAGAACCGCTATCTATCAATTAACTTATCAGCGTTACATATTACTCAGCCTAATTTGGTTGAGCGATTTGTCACCATTTTAGCTGACAACAACGTATCGCCACGTCAAATTCGCTTAGAAATTACCGAAGGTATTTTGATTGAAGACACGGTGAACGCCCTTGAGCAACTAGAGCGCTTACAAAAAGCAGGCTTTAAATTGTATTTGGATGATTTTGGCACAGGGTATTCGTCGTTAACTTATATTAATCAATTTCCAATTGATGTGATTAAGATAGATCAGAGCTTTATTCGCCAAATGTTATCCAGCCGTACAAACCAAGCGATCGTACAAACTATTGCGGATTTAGCAAAAAATTTAGGCAGTTACTGTATCGCTGAAGGGGTTGAAGAGCTTACGCAAGTCAGCGTGTTAAAACGTTTGGGCTGTTATAACTTACAAGGCTTTTATTTTGCCAAACCCGTACCAGCAAATACGTTTTTAAGTGACGAATTTCAACGCGACGTGTCACGTAAAATAAGTGCGTGTAAGAATGCGTAAAAAAAAGGGGCGAAACGCCCCTTTAACACGAAGGGAGTGTTTAGTTTAAAGTTTCGGTGATCACAGTATCAATAACATGGATAACACCGTTAGTAGTGTAAATGTCGGTAGTTACCACGTTAGCGCCTTGCACTTGCAGCGCAACTTGCGGTAATGACACTTTCCACCATAGATTATTTACGCCGTCACCTTTGGCTTCACCAGGTGCCATATCTTGCGCATAAAAGTAAAGCGGGCGTCCCATAAAGGCTGCTTGTTTAGTACCGTCAGCACGTGTAATAACGCTAAGTCCTTGAATATTATCTACCACATCATCATCCACCAATACAGGCGGCCAAGCAGCGGCGCAACTATCAATACAGGTACTTGTTGATTGCCCTAAGTCATTATCGAAAACATACAGTGTATTTCCTGCGTTTGTTGAACCTGCGCCGCCGACAAGCATTTGTATTTCTTTGTTATAAGCGACTTCGTCACTTGCAGTATTGGACGTGCTAGCATAATTAACTAAATCTAAGCTGACATCTTCCATCGCTAGCGTGTTTACTGTTTTCCCATTGGCTGCATAGGCACTAACTGAGTCAATTTCGCCGTCAATAACGTGTTGTAGTAGTACGTTTGTCAATGCAGTGTTGTCGGCTAAAAGTGCTGACAATGCGTCATCAGGAATTTTGTCAAACGCCGCATTGGTAGGCGCAAAAACCGTGTATGTTTTGCTTTCATCAGCAAGTGCATCAACTAAGTTCGCCGCTTGTAATGCGCTGACTAGCGTTGATAAATTAGGATTATTTACCGCAACTTCGACAATGTTTTGTGTCGGTTCGCCTTTCATTGATGGAGGTAAAATTACTTGGTCAACAACATGAATAACACCGTTACTTGCCGCAACATTGGCAGCAGAGACTTTTGACGTATTGATATAAAGGTCTGATTCTGAAACAGAAAGCGCAGCCATTTGCGTATTGGCCATTGTTACTTTGTTATCGTCGCTATTAGCAATTGCTACTGCGCCATCCGACATCACTTTCGCATCAGCAATAACGTGGTAGAGCAATACATTTTTCAGCGCTTCTGTATCGACGAGCAGGGCATTTAGTGTAGTTTCAGGAAGTTGTGCGAATGCAGCATCTGTTGGTGCAAAAACGGTGTAAGTTGCAGATTCATCTGCAAGTACTTCAGCCAGGTCCGCGGCAGCCGCTGCGATTAATAATGTGTTGAATGAACCGGCTTGTGATGCAACATCAACAATGTTTCCTACAGGTTCTGGTACACTCACATCACCTACGATAACCGCATCAATAACGTGAATGATGCCGTTGGCAGTATAAATATCTTCAGAAACAATCTTGGCCCCTCCAAACATTAGATTGTCGGATTCAGCGTTTATTGAAATAGGGAAGGATGCGCCTGAAACTGTTTCCGCTTCCATACCATTTAGCGTATATGCGGTGATGGAATCGACTTCACCCATCACGACATGTTGCAGCAAGATATCACTTAAAACGTCGGTGTTGTTAAGCAAGGTATTAATGGTCTCTTCACCGAGCATGGCGAAGGCATCATCTGTCGGCGCAAAAACAGTGTATTGCTTTGATTCATCTGCCAATACTGAATCTAACCCGGCTGCTTGAAGCGCCGCTACTAGCGTATTGAAAGACCCAGCTGCTAAAGCAGTCTCAACGATATTTGCCGCTGGCATGGTTTTTTCTTTCGGTGGCATTAATACAGCATCAATTACATGAATTATACCGTTGTCTGCCATTATGTCGGTTGCTGTAACGGTTACTGTATTGACCAGCAAACTATCACCGTCGAGCGATAAACCGACCGAATCACCATTAACCATGGTTACTTTTGAACCTGCACTAGACACTGCCGTTGCCGCATCTATTTTGTCCGCTATAACATGATATGTGAGGATGTCAGAAAGCGTGTCTGTATCGGCTAAAAGTGCTTCAACAGTGCCCTCAGGTAACAGCGCAAAAGCGGCGTCTGTTGGCGCAAATACGGTAAAGTTGGCATCTGTGTCTGCAAGCGTTTCATCAAGCCCTGTAGCCTCAAGTGCAGCTACTAGCGTTGTAAAGTTGCCATCGCTCACTGCAACGTCGACCACTGTTGTTGGTGTGGCAACAGGCGTCGTTGGCGTTTCCACTTTATGATCGTCGTCATCGTCGTTACACCCAGTTACTACAAGCGTTGATGACACTAAAAGTGCTATTTTTAATAAGTTTCTCACCTTGTTTATCCTTTTTTTGATAATTAACTGGCGAGATCTTGTACGGGTTAAAAATTTAACTAGATCAAATTAACGTGAGGTTTCGGTTTTGTTAATCATTTTTAATGAATAAACTAAACGCAAAATGGCCTACCAATTGATGTCAATTTGACGATTAAATTTTTGTATTCTTTCAGTTTGTTACTAGACTTAAAAAGGAAAGGGCTGGCGTCAAAGATGTTCTTACTTGCAAGGAATGCGACATGCATAAAAATTTAATTAAAATTGCGATTGTTGACGATTCGAAAACCATGTTGTTAACGCTAAAAGCAATGCTCAATGGCCTCGGCTATCAGAATACCGAGACTTTCTCTTCCGCGCGTCTTGCATTTGACGAAATCAAAAAAGATAGTTCAGCTTACCACTGTGTATTAACTGATTTGAATATGCCCGAATTAGACGGTATGGCATTTATTAGGCAGTTAGGCGAAATTGGCTTTAATGGTGGAGTGGCAATTGTTTCAGAAATGGATGAACGTGTTATCTCGTTGGCCGCTGACCTTGCTAAAATTCATAAAGTGCGGCTTATTGGTAATTTGTCAAAGCCGGTTAGTGTTAAACAAATTGAAATGGTGTTAGACCGGCTAAAAACACTCAATGTTGTTAAAATGCAAACCTTGCAATACCTCTCTGAACAAGAACTGATTGAAGCCATTGAAAACCAGCAAATAGAACCTTACTACCAGCCTAAAATTAATAGCCAAACTAACCGCGTCGACAGTTTGGAAATTCTTGCAAGAATCGTAAAGCCTGGTCGTATTGACGCCATTCTACCGCAACATTTTTTGCCTACAGCAGTATCGCTTGGTATCGAAAATATTATTACTTTTCAGCTTGTTGAAAAAGCCGCGCGGCATTATTGCGAATTGCAGGTGATTTTTGATCACGATTTTAAACTGGCAATTAATTTATCACCCAAACAAATGCAAGATTCATTTTGCGCCGAGCAAATGGCGACCATATTGTGTGTTAACGGATTAGAGCCAAGTCAATTCATTATTGAAGTAACTGAAGAATACGCGTTGCGTACGCCTGAACAACTGGAAACGTTAAATCGCTTGCGTATACATGGGTATGGAATTGCGCTTGATGATTTTGGTACGGGGTTTACCAATTTAAATCAGTTAAGAACCTTGCCTTTCACTGAGATTAAAATAGACAGATGTTTTATTTCGAGCATTCGTGATGATAAATTTTCTCAGGTGATTGTGAAGTCGCTTATTGATATTGCAAAAGAGCAAAAGGTAGAGCTAGTTGCGGAAGGCGTTGAAGATATTGAAGACTTAGAATACTTGCGCCAAAGTGAAATTGGTATTTTATTACAGGGCTTTTTTATCTGTCGGCCAAAACCCATCAATGAAGTCGTGCGCTGGTACAGCAAATGGAAACAAATCTCCGAAAAATCTATCTCTTAAAGATAAACTGCGTTAGTGTAAGTGTGTAAATAGTAAACTAAAACGAATTTTAGTCTTTAAGGATGAAGCGCATGAAATATCGCATTCTAAGTACGTTGCTTGTACTAAGCTCATTTACTGTCACAGCAAACAATTCCGCTGATATCGCCAAAAAATTACAAAATCCTGTTGCCGATATGATCAGTGTGCCAGTGCAGTTTAATTACGACCCGAATATAGGTCAGGATGAGCAAGGTGATCGTTGGTTAACCAATGTTCAGCCTGTTGTACCGTACGATTTAAATGATGATTGGAATTTAATCTCTCGCACAATTATTCCCATAGTAAGCCAAGACTTTGGCTCGTTTCGTGAAGAAGGCATTGGCGACATAGTACAAAGCTTTTTCTTTTCACCTAAACAACAAACCGACAGCGGCTGGATTTGGGGGGCAGGGCCTGTTTTAATGTTTCCGAGTGCCTCTGAGCCTATGTTTGGTAGCGACAATTGGGGAATAGGCCCAACGGCGGTGCTGCTTAAACAAAGTGATGGCTGGACTTTTGGTGCATTGGCAAACCATATCTGGGGTTTTGGTGCAGATAAGGACCAAGGTCAGGCTGATGTAAATGCAACTTTTATTCAACCGTTTATTGGTTATAGCTGGCCAAGTGCAACCTCGGTATTCTTAAACAGTGAAGCAACAATCGACTGGGAAAATGATGTAGAGTCGGTACCAATCAATTTGGTTGCCAGTCAAGTGATAACCATCGGAGATAATGTATTTAGCCTCGGTGCAGGCTTGCATTACTGGGCAAAAGGCCCAGAAAATGGGCCTGATGGAATGGGGGCGCGAATTATGATCACTTGGTTAATTCCGCAGTAACCAATCTATAAATGTAAACTTGTTGCATGGTACGGTTAACGAATCACCATCCAATCGTTCACTTTTTCATTTATGTAGCCGCTTTGTCGATACGCTTTATTGATTAAACCGCGGCTTCGTAATTCTTTTAAGCCCCGTTGCACATAGGCAAATATTTCTGAGTTGCCCGCGGCTTTTGACACAACAAAATGCCTGCTACCGGGAAGCTTAACTTTCAATCCATGAATTGGTACAAAGATTTCGTTGTCTTGTGTAAAGCTCAGGTCGTCGGTGTTGTAAAATGTTGCAAGCATAACATCACTTCGGCCTTTCATAATCATATCTGTCATTTGTGTAAATTGGCTTACGCTATCTAAATGAGCAAAACCAATTGACGACATTATTCGCCAATCAATTTGCCAGTTTTTATTGGAAATTGCGTTTAAGCGTTGTAAGCCAAACTTGTCATTGACCTGACGTGCGCGTGTATTGTTTTGATGTACATAAAAACCTGCCTCGGCTTCACCATCACGTAATAACGGCCTTGAAATATACAGGTTATCTTTAATGGGCAGAGCGTCGCTTAGCCAAACTCCGGTAACGCTTAAATCAAGAAGTCCTTGTTCAAGCAGGCGCAAGCGACGTTTATAGTGATCTGCTTGTACTAATTCAATGTTGCCACGAAATCCACCATAGTGAAGCGCTTGTAACAACAATACTTGCTCAACCACATCGCGATACGCAAACTCACCTGAGTAATCATCTATGCTGCTAATTTTGCGACCCGCAATAAATTGTTCGACATGTTTTTGGCCTTCTAGCTGAACACCAATTCTAAGCGTTTCTTTTGCCGCAAGCGAACACGAATACACGATGCTTAAAACAAAAAACCAATATCGCATTTTAAATCCTTTAAAACTAAAACTACTCGTAATTTGAGTTGTACTTGATTAATTTATATCGTTTTTTGGTTAAGTTGGCTTAACTTCAGTTTATTTTTGAAAGGTCTGTTAGGGAGTTAGATAAGTCCCTGTGTAATAATCGCGCAATATACCTGTGTTTTGTTTAAATATCAATGTGTTGTTGGCTGGTAACAACGTTATTTTCTACGCTTTTTTATTTTGTATTGCTGATTACTTGCGCGTTTTGTTGTTTTAGGGCAAAGTAAACCTACATTTCTTATTGGAGTAAACGCCGACATGAACAACTAACTCCCCAAACAATTTTAACTTTCTGTTTAATGTTAGGGATTAGTAGGCGTTGCTTTGCCAATTTTTCACTGAAAATCAATATTGACGCTAAGTGCAATAATGCTTAGACGTTTCTCGCAGGTGATGCTGATCCCTTTTACTTGGGTAAAAGGATGGTCTTATGCCACATATTTCGATTTCAAATTTTTCATACAGCGTAGCGCAAAAACATATTTTAAAAAACGTATCACTGCAACTAAAAAACGGCGTTTACGGGTTAGTGGGTAACAACGGTAGCGGTAAGTCGACACTTATAAACGCAATAGCAAAGCTTGATGGCTGCAAAAACACGATTAAAGCCTATGGCAAAACCGCTATTTTTTCACAGCTCAATGACATGCCAAATTGCTCGGTTGCAGGCTATTTAGGTATTGCCGATAAATTAAACGCGTTGTGTCGCATTAATGGGGGCAGTATCGACGTTAACGACTATCAAACGTTACAAGATGATTGGCATTGTGAGCGGGATATAATAACTCTGTTAACGACGCTCGGATTACCAAAAGACCCGTTTATATCTTGTAATAAATTAAGCTATGGGTAGCTAGCTCGTTTAATGCTGCATCGATGCTTTACCAGTGATGCAGATATTATATTGTTGGATGAGCCAACCAATCACCTCGATCTAAATGCCAGAAGTTGGTTAATTAACCAGATAAAAGCCTTTAGAGGCATTGTGGTTATGGCAAGTCACGATGAAAATCTGTTGGAGCACAGCACACGTACATTGCACGTAATTAATGGTACGGTGAATGAATATGGTGTTGGCTATCATGAATTTAAAGCGCAGTTTAATGCCGAGCAAAAAACACTACGAGCGAAGCAAGAGCACATTAAACGCGAACAAATGCAATTTAAACGTATTGCGCAGCTAAGCTTAGAAAAAGCAAATCAGCGTGCGGCGCAGGGCAAGCAAAAAAGAGCATCGGGCAGTCAGCCTAAAGTGCTACTCGATAGTAAAAAAGAAGGCGCGGCTAAGTCCCATAGTCGGCAAATTAAATTACAAAAAGCCCGAATTGATACATCAAACAAAATGTTGGATGCCGTATGCGATGATAAGGTATTAAACGACCCTGTTACATTTCATATGGCGCACGTAAACACTCATAAAAATAAGGTACTGGTTAATATAAACAATTGGCACTGTGAGTTTAATCATCATCCCCCACTGAACGCTACCATTAAACAAACAAGTCGTGTTTGGCTTCAAGGCCGTAATGGTTCGGGAAAATCTACCTTACTTAAAAGCATTGCGAACCTGAGCAAGGCGAACCTAACAGTTAATCGTAATTGCGATGTGATTTATCTTGAACAAAATTGTCGCTGGCTTGATCAATACAGTGATGTTTTAAGTGCTATTATGGCTTTGACAACACAGATAAGTGAACAAACCGCGCGTACCTTGCTCGCGTCTGCTGGGTTTCGAGGCGATAGCGCTTTTTTACCAGTCGAATCACTAAGTGGCGGCGAAAAAATGAAGTTAGCGATGCTATGCGTAAGCCATGCACAAAAAGACGCGGTATTACTGCTTGATGAACCTGATAATCATTTGGACATCGTTGCGAAAACTGCTTTGGCGATTTCGTTAAAAAACTATCCTGGTGCGTTTATCTTAGTGAGTCACGACACGCGGTTTGTTGCGCAAATTGGGGTGAATATGCGCCTTGATATTAATTCTGGCAGTGCTATTGAAGAACATGAATAAATGTTTAAAGTTCAATAAGTTATCATTGTTAAATTTTACCGCATTAAGGAGATGCAATGGAAAAGCATGATAGTGGCTTTGATGAAGCAAGTTATGATGATAAAGCGATCCGTTTTAGCCATACTGTTATTCGCTTTTGCGTAAAAATACTCGCAATTTTAATGACGTTGCTCATTATTTGGGGGGTGTTAGATGTTGTCTACGTGATGTATATGAAATTGAGTTCACCGCCTTATTTCTTACTATCAATTAGTGACATTCTCGCGGTGTTCAGCGCGTTTTTGGCTGTATTGATTGCAATTGAAATCTTTATCAACATTGTTATGTATCTGCGTGATGATGTAATTCATGTTAATTTGGTAATCGCGACAGCACTAATGGCGATAGCGCGAAAGGTAATTGTACTCGACTTTACAAAACTCGCCCCTGAATACATTTGGAGCACTGCAGGCTTAGTACTTGCGCTTGGCGTTACCTATTGGTTGATTGCAGTCAAGGACAAGAAAAAAGCCAGCTTATTGTAACGTAATAACAACTGGTTTGTTAAAGTGGAAGCGGCATATTTAAGTCGCTTTCACTCTAATTTTTTTCATGCGTAACGCTTCGGTGTTAC
Source organism: Pseudoalteromonas sp. ABV4_021 (assembly GCF_056159365.1). Classification (NCBI taxonomy): domain Bacteria; kingdom Pseudomonadati; phylum Pseudomonadota; class Gammaproteobacteria; order Alteromonadales; family Pseudoalteromonadaceae; genus Pseudoalteromonas; species Pseudoalteromonas sp. ABV4_021. Next base: position 57,023 of record NZ_JBSWVB010000002.1, read on the forward strand.
GATTTTCCGTTTTCAGCAAAGTTCTCTAACGTTTTACCACTCATACGATAGCCAATCCACTCATGCTGCGGCTCAGCGCCAAGCGATTCATAAAATTCACGCGATGGGGTATTCCAATCTAAGCAACTCCATTCAAAGCGGCCACACCCTTTTTCAACAGCAATTTGTGCTAAATGCTGAAGTAACGCGATGCCCGCGCCTTTACCGCGGTATTCAGGTGATACGTACAAATCTTCTAGATATAAGCCTGGTTTTGCAAGCCAGGTTGAATAGTTGTAAAAGAATACAGCAAAGCCAATGGCATGACCGTCTAATTCGCAAATTAAACCATAAACGCCAGAGTGCTCAGAAAATATGCTCTGTTTGATGGTCTCGGGCGTTGCTAATACTTCGTGTTCTGCCTTTTCGTATATTGCTAACTCTTTTATAAAGTGCAAAATTGTATCTACATCGCTTAGTGTTGCCGGGCGAATTGTTAAGCTCATTGAAACCTCGTCGTTTAAACTTTTTTGCTAGTTTAAGATTAACGCGTTAATGAAGCCAGTACATAATAATCATAAATACATGAAGGGTGCTGCTCATAGTATATGAATCTAAAACAGTTAGCTCTGAATTTACTTACTTTATTCCATAAACTCTATATAAGATAAATTCCGCCTTGTTAGCATTTTATTTATCCAGCGCTATTCCTGATTACATACGTAACAGAGTTGGTATAAGTTAAAAATGCCAGTCAGGGGGGCTGACTGGCATTTTTATTAAAGGCTAGTTTGAAATTGCGTATGAGATAAGGCTTCTTCTGTTTCCATTTCACCTCGATGATCTTTTGCTATTTTTTCATAAAGTAGCGGCAGCACCACTAAAGTAAAGAAGGTACCAATCAACATTCCGGCAACCAAAATAATACCAATGCTATTACGCGCTTCAGCGCCCGCACCTGTTACGAGTACCAATGGGAAGTGACCGAGTACGGTTGCACCTGTGGTCATTAAAATTGGGCGTAAACGTGTTGCGGCAGCGCCTTTTACGGCGTCTAGTTTAGATTTACCTTCAAGCTGTAAATGATTCGCAAATTCGACAATTAAAATACCGTTCTTTGCAATCAATCCTATCAAGGTAATAAGGCCAATTTGGCTATAAATATTCACCGTAGTTAATGATAAAAATGGCAACATTAGTGCGCCAGCAAGTGCTAAAGGCGCACAGCCAAGCAATACAACTAACGGGTCACGGAAGCTATTAAATTGAATCGTCAGTAGGAAGTAAACCACAATCATTGATACTAATAGTACGCCAACCATGGTATTACCTTCTTTACGAAGTTGGCGTGATTCACCTGCATAATCAATAGAGTAATGCTTTGGTAAAACGTCAGCTGCAATTTGTTCAATAGTGCTTAAACCTTGCTCTTTGGTGATGTGAGGTAAAACACCCGCTAAAATTCTAAATGAACTTTGTTGGTTAAACGAGCCCAATACGCGCGGGCTGGTAAATGTGCGTAATGTCGCAAATGACGACACAGGAATAAGCTCGCCACTACCGGTGCGTATTTTCATATCGAGAATATTTTCAGGGTTATAGCGCTCATTATCGCCAACAATTGGGATCACGCGATAGGCTTTGCCATCTTTATTAAAATAGTTAACAAAGTTGTTCGACATTAAAATGCTCAGCTGATCATTCACCGATTGTAAATTTAACCCTAAATCGGCAATTAATTCGCGGTCGATTTCTAGCTCTGCTTGCGGTAAATCGATTTTTAGGTCGGTATTGATAAACATAAAGCTGCCGCTGGCATTTGCTTTTGCAATAATCTCGTCTGCGTATTGCTTCATAGTTTCTGGGTTATCATTCGCGCGCAATACCACTTCAACGTCAAACTGTCCTGCGGTAGGTAACGACGCTGGCAGAATTGGGAACAAGCTTAAGCCTGTTACACTGCCTAGTCGACCGTAAAGGTCAAATAGTAAGTCATGCACGGAGTTTTCGCGTTCTTCATACGGTGCAAGTTCAACGCCACCAAAACCGGCCGCGGCAGTAATAATTTGCCAAGTAAACTGACCACCTTCCGTTGCATTCATCACCTCAGCGGTATCATTCATTTTGCTTGAAGTATACGCCTGCGATGATTCAGGCGGCGCTTCAACAACTACTTGAATACTGCTTTGATCTTCAATTGGTGCGAGTTCTTTTTGTGATAAAAGATAGAAAGGTGCCGATAACAATGAAAACACAATAGCGACGAAGAATACTTGTGCGCGCCAATTAAATAGGGTGTCTAATGCGTTAAAGTAGAAATTTTGTAACTTATCAAAGTAGCTATTTACTTTTTTCGTTAGTTTACTTTCTTTACCGCCTTCTGCGTTAACCCACGCACTCATAATGGGCGATAAAGTTACTGCAACAACACCGGAAATAAGTACAGCAATGGCAAGGGTAAACGCAAACTCTCTAAATAAGAAACCCGTTAAACCAGTTAAAAAGCCAATGGGTGCGTACACTGCCGCAAGGGTTAAGGTCATGGCGATTACAGGCACAAGCAATTGACGCGAACTAATGAGTGCAGCTTGCCAGCGAGGTCTGCCTTCGCGCATATGGCGTGCTACGTTTTCAACGACCACAATGGCATCGTCTACTACAAGGCCAACGGATAACACAATTGCAAGAATTGTCAGCAGGTTAAGTGAAAACCCAACCACATAAATAACGGCAATCGCACCTAAAATTGAAATAGGAATGGTGACAAGTGGCACCATAGCCGATCTAAATGAGCCCATCATGGCAAGAACCACAATACCAACGAGTAGAACGGTTTCACCAAGGGTAGTAAAAATTTCTTTAATTGAGTCACGCATGTAGAGCGTGCCGTCGTAACCGATTTCAATGTGCATACCGTTTGGCAATACTTCATTGATTTGGTCTAGCTTTTTATAAAGTGCATCACCAATCACAATTTCATTTGCGCCTGGCAGCGCCCAAACTGCTAAAAATACCGTATCATGATCATCTAAACGCGCTGTTACCATGCCTTCGGCTTCACCAATTTCGACATTGGCGATAGTACCAAGGCGAAGTTGTACACCGTCACTTTCTTTTACAATAAGGTTTTCAAAATCAGCAACGCTTTTTAGCGACGTATTAGCCATTAAATCGATGCGTTGACGGTTGTTTTCACTGTAGCCTAATGTTGCAATGGTGTTGTTAGCTTGCAGTGCTTGAAACACATCAACAGCACTGATGTTGTAAACAGCGAGCTTATCGGTATCAAGCCAAATGCGCATAGCTGGATCGCGACCGCCTTCTAGGGTTACTTTTTGTACGCCATCAATATCGCTCATTTGGGGCACAATATTACGGGTTAGGTAGTCACTTACTTCGCTACGCGGTAAACCTTGCGATTGCACATCCAGGTAAAACACCGCGTACGGGCTATCGGCACGTACGATTTGAATTGCCGGATCTTCGGCGCCCGTTGGTAGTTCAAATTTGATTTGATTTAATTTAGTCGTGAGCTCTGCTAAAGCATCTGTAGTATTGTGGTTTAGCTCAAGCCACGCAGTTACTTTACTAAGGCCAGCTGTGGTAATTGAATCAACGTAATCTACGCCTGGAACCGTAGAGGTGACACGCTCAATAGGCTCGGTAACATAGCCCTTTACTACATCGGCTGATGCACCGGTGTAAACGGTATTAATGACTAACGAGGCACTTTCAATTTTAGGATATTGTTGTACCGAGATTTTTTGCGCGGCGTTAATACCCGCAAGCACAATTAATACTGACAGTACGATTGCCAATACGGGTCGATTGACAAATATGTCCATAAATGAGGGCTTGTTTTCGTGTAATGAACTCATTACAAGCCTCCAGTATGCGTTGTGTTTTCAGCCGTTTCTGTGGTGTAAACCAAGAGGTTTTCTTTTAGTTTAAACGTACCTTCACTCGCAATAAACTCGCCGGCATTTAAACCACTTAAGATTAATTGTTGGTCTTGGATTTTATCGCCTAGCTCTACTTTAATTGGTTTGGCGCGCCAATTCTGTTTATCGTCTTTCTCTAATTTATAAACAAAATCACCGAAGTGGTTGCGTGTTACTGCATTGGTCGGTACTGCTACTGCGTCAATCACTTCAATTGGTACAAACACACTCACCATTTGGTTGTGATGTAACTGTTTATTTTGATTGTTTACAATGGCGCGATAGCTTTGCTGGCGTGAATTTACGTCGATATTTGGTGCAATAGCAATAAGTTCAGCAGTTAACGTAGTGTCTGACTTTTGCTGCTTTACCGGTGCAACGCGCAGGGCATCACCAATTGCTAAGCGTGGTAGCGTTTGTGGCACAGCAAAATCAATCCAAATATTATCATTTAAGCCAACCAAAGTAGTGATTTGGCTATTGGCATCAAGTAACTGGCCAACTTGATATTGCGTTAAGCCAACGCGACCAACAAACGGCGCTTTAACGGTTTTTTTATTAATAACTGACGTTAAATTAGCTACTTCAGCGTTAGCGACATTGACATTTGCCAGCGCCTTATCCACTTCATCTTGGCTAATGCGCTTTTGCGATAATAACTTTTCAACACGCGATAGGGTTGATTGTGCAAGTGTAAGGCGTGCTTTAGCTGCACTTAAGTTGGCTTCTTCGACACTGGTATCTAGTTTTATAAGCAACTGATCTTTTTCAACGATATCACCTGGCTTAAAACCTACTTTAGTAATATTGCCAGCATACTCATTGCTTACGGTTAGTGTATTCGGTGCTTGCACTTGGCCAATAACTTTTACGGTTTTAATGTGCTGAGTTGGCTGTGCATAGGTACTTTTCACCGATGCGGAAGGTTCAGGAAATGATTCGGCAAAGGCAATCATTGCTTGAATTTGACTAAACTTGGCGAAGCCTAGTCCCGAGACAACAACAAGTATAAGGATAGTGGCTGCGAGCCAGCGTTTAATTTTCATACTTTCTCCGTTTGTATTGCATTAACGCAATGTTAATTTCTTTAATTCGTTTTCAATGGTGACAAGTGAGTCATCATCGATGGGTTTCTTCCATGGATAACTATTAAGCAAACGCACTGTGCTTCTAATAATAGGATGATTAAGCGGTAATGGCTCAAGTAATGAGTCTGTACCTTCGACAATTTCCTGCGTTTGTTTAACCCGTTGTACTTGTTCAAAGCCAACAGTTATAGCCCAGCCACTAATGAGTATCTCTTCAATCACTTCGCTTAGGTTAGGCACATTTTGCAATTCGCCCGCACCAATGCCATCGGAAAGGGCTAATTTAAAACCTTGTTCACAACAGTTACAGGCGTCGATCATTTTTTCAGTCCAACGGCTTGAAGCGCGTTGAATAACCGCTTTATTGGTTGAATAAGATTGCAGTTCGTAATCAAATTCAAAGCGTTGCATAGCTTTAGGGGATACTAAACATACCGCGAGCATTTTTTCAGGCGTTGATAAAGGCAAGCTAAGCACACGTTCAAATACTTTTGATACGTGATCAAATGACTGATAGGCAAGGGCAAGCACAATATCTTCTTTGCTCTGCACAAATTTATAGACAGAACCCATAGAAAGCCCGGCTAAACGCGCGACCTTAGCCATAGTAAAGTCGGTAACTGACGACTCGTTAATGCATTGTTCTGCGGCATTTAAGATCATTCTTTCCTGTTCTTGCAGGCTATATTTTGGTGCTGGTGCCATTACTAAACCTCTTGCTTATTTTCTTTGGTAACGCCATTCGAATGATGTTCGAATGGCGTTATTCTAATTCAGCAAAGGTTAATGTCAATGAAAAATACGTAATATTTGATTGGTTGAATGTAGTATTATTCGTGTAGGTTTATAACTACTTTAACTTAGTTCAAAAACGCTGCGTGAAACAATTAGGCTGTGTTATTTTTATGGCTTTTTGGTTTGTTAAACTACAATGGTCGCAAGAGTAGGAGATAAGAATGGTTTAACTGGCTTGCGAGTTATTTGAGTGACTACAACGAATTTAATCGTTGATTATGACTAGAAAATGGACTTGCCAAAGCGCGCTAATGTGTAGCGCGTTGGCAAGTCAGATTTTAATGTAAGGGCAGTGTAATTTGAATACACAACCCGCCACTTTTTCCCTGTTTAGCAACAATATTGCCGTTGTGTAACTCGACCAGGCTTTTGCAAATAGATAGTCCTAAACCTAATCCCCCTGTTGCACGGCTACGTGATTTTTCAACACGATATAACCTATCAAAGAGATGTTCTATGTCCACAAGTGATACGCCTGGAGCTGTATCATCTACTTGAATAAATAATGTGTTTTGGTCATTTCTAGCTTTGAGGCGAATAAAACCGGGCACATTTGTATAGCGAATAGCGTTACTAAATAGATTATGGAACACTTGTTGAATGCGGGTAACATCAATATCAATTTCAACTGCGTCATCAAGCTCAATATCAAGTTTTAGATCGAGTCCGATCTTTTCAACGAGCACTCGGTTGTCGTCCACTATGGAATCAAGCATGTTTCTCGCTCTTATTTTCAATTTGTTGAGCGTTAGCACCATAGAATCAGCCTGTGATAATTGGTCAATATCTGAAACGAGATGGCTTAACTGTTCAATTTTGGCTTTTAAGCGATTATGAGCAACTTCGGTGTCGGGTTCTAAGTTATATTGCAACGCCTCAATTTGTAATTTCAATACACTAAAAGGTGTGCGTAATTCGTGACAAATATCCGAAAGCATTTGGTTTTTGTGATCAATGGCAGCTTCTTTTAGCCGAGTTTGCGCCTGCGCCATCTGCTTTTTCTTAATTTGTGAATAAATTAGTAGACTAAGCAATAAGAATACAATTAATGAAACCGTAATACCGAAATATTGACGATATTGCATTACCTCAAGATCACTTTGCTGTTTTTGATTTTCCAGTTCTAAATCTTTTACGTTTAATTGTTCAGAAAATTTAGCAAGCTCAGTATCCATTTGATCGCGATATGCCTGCATTTTTTGTTCGTACTCTGCTTTGTTTGCATCGGCATGCGCAACTTTGTGCTGATAGGCACGATCATAATTACCCAGTTCAAAATGTGCTTTTGACAAAATATCATGACGAATACGATTATATACCACTGAAATATTTTTCTCTGGAATAGCGTCGAGCGTGTCGATTGCCATTTGGTACTGCTCTGCTTTTAAATATATGCGTGAGAGTGATAAGAGTATTGGGTTCACATTCATTGCATTGCCGTTTTCAAGCACGATCTTCGCCGATTGATTGGCAACCGCGATTGCACGCTCTGTTTGATTTGCAGCTTCATATATCTTAGCTTTTTTTAGAAAAGCAGTAGCTAACATTTGTTTATTTTGACTGCGCTCTGCAATAGCAATGGATTTATCAATATAAACAAGTGACAAAGGAGTTTTTCCTACCTGAGAATAAAGGCTTGCAACTTTATCAGCTGAGTAAAATTGATTTTTTAGATCGCCCAGCTTTTCGTCTAATTTCAATACTCTCAGAGCAAATTCTAGTGCTTGGTCTAAATCACCTAAGCGTTCATAGGTTGCGGCAATATTAAAGAGGCAACTGGCAAGTAAATCATCATCTGGTTTTTTTTCAATGATCGCTAAGGCATCTTTATAATTTTTGAGGGCTGAATTGAATTGATTTGTTGATTCTAAAATAACACCTAAATTTACTAATAGGCGAGCTACTTGAAGATCATTACCTGTTTGTTCTGCAAAATTAAGCGCTTTAAGATATGCCCCTTTCGCTTTGTCAAACGAACCTAAATTACGAAAATAAATCCCTTGCTTGGTATACACTTCACTAAGACGAGCAAGTACTTGATTACCTTCGGCAAGGGCAATTACTTTGGCTTGTAAATCACTGGCTTGTTGGGTATTACCTTGGCGAAAGGCTTTATCAGCAAGGGCACTTTGTACAACAATTTTTAACTCAGGACTCGATTGCCAAAAATCATTTTGTTGAATAAGGCCTACTTGTTGGTCAAACTCGCTATATTGAGCCGACTTTAGTTGCTTTGACAATATTGCTTCTGAAGCTGAAATATATGCAGCAATATCGTGTTGTTGCTGAGATTGTGTTTGCAAAGTGACAAGTTGTTCTATGGCATTTTGGTCGGTTTGTTGTACCTGTTCAATTTTTGCCTGCAAGGTGGAGGCTGTGGCTGTTGAGAGCCAAGCCAAGCATAAACAATAAAGGGTAATCACTCTAATTAACTTCATGGTTATTTTGCCGGTTCGATGTAGCGATAACCTACACCATATACTGATTCAATTGCTTCGTAATCCAGTCCTAGTAAGGATAATTTTTTTCTCACATTACGAATATGGCTATCGACCGTGCGGTCGCTGATTTCACGATAAGAATCGTAAACTAACTCAATGATTTGTTCGCGATTATAAATTCGGTTTGGGTGCGATATTAGTAAGTTTAATAGACTGTATTCCACAAATGTGAGCTTTTGCTGCTGTTCACCGTAACTAATTTTTAGCTGTGCCTCATCAAGCTGCAAGCTTTGAATACTGACTGGAGAAACAGTAGTTTCAACTGCCTTGAGTGAGGAGTGTGTATTTACCCTACGTAATATTGCTTTAATTCTAAGGACTAGTTCTGGGCCAGAATAAGGCTTGCAGACATAGTCATCTACGCCTGTTTGTAAGCCAATTAAACGGCTGATTTCGTCCGTTTTAGCGGTCACCATAATTATTGGCACATCACTAAATTGGCGAATTTGATTTGTTAGGGTAACGCCATCGACACCGGGTAACATCACGTCCATTAAAATGAGATCGGGCATGTTACTATTAACATAATCCATTACAGTATCGCCGGTTTTAAGCCACTTAGTTTGATAGCCAGAAGCCTCGATAAAGCGAATTAAAATTTCGCCGAGATCTTCGTCATCCTCAATTAATAGAATTGTTTGTTTGAGCATAGGTGTTATATATATCCGTTAGATTGGCGAATTATACGTGATCTTCGCTTAAAAGCAGAGATTCAATTGCGGCAATTTGGTTCTCAATGGTCGCATCAATTACGCCTACTTGGGTTTCTAGTAAACAGCCCCCAGCGTCAACACGTTGATCCGCAACCACATCGACATAGCTGGTTTCTGGGAATTGTTTTAATAGGATTGAGAGCTTTTCTTTTACTGAGTCGACTAAATTTGGGTTGACTCGGAGCGTGACTTTTCGCTGATTTGTTACTGTGCTTAATGCTTTTTTTGCCATTTCAAGGGTGAGTTCAGTATCATCAAACTCACTGACAAGCTGCGTCACACCAGCCATAATAAGCTCTGCAATTCGTGGCGTTTGGGAAACAAAGTACTGTTGGCATTGCTCTACTGTTTGTAAAAGTAACTGAGCTTGTTGCTGTTTTGCTTGTTCCATACCGTGTGCAAAGCCAAGCGCTTGCTGATTCTCATACTCTCGCTTTGCGCTTGTAATGATATCGTTGGCTTTTTTTTGAGCTGCTTCGACAACATCTTGTGAGCCTAAGTAATGATTATAATCAACGGCTTTTAGCACTTTAGCGCCACTGACTAATTGCAGTTTATCCGCTTTTATTTCAGTAAATTTGAACATGATGGGTCTATCTCAATGGCTAATTTACGAATGAGTAAGGTGGCTTTACGACACGTTTGTTCTGAGAGGCTACTTTTCTGTGTGCTAGCCGTATACTCAGGGGATAAAATAAAACACAGTAATTGAAAATGTGTTTCGTCATCGCATATTTGCTTAAACACTGACAACCCCTTTTCAATGAAATTAGGTAAGTTGGTTGCTGAATTTAACGTGATATCTTCAACCATCAATGCTTTTGGAAAGTCGCTTAACATAAAAGGGATCTTCTGCGTCACGATTTGGCATGCGTTACAGCCAATTTGTTGATCAATGACGTTTTTAATCTGTTTGCTTATCAGCTTTTTTAATGGTTTTTGAAAACATGACAGTCCCAACACACCGATTACTTGTGAAATCAATTCGCGTTCAAGCAATAAAAACTTCGACAACGGCGAACTGAGCTCTGTATCAAATGTTGCGGGAATGTTTAATTGTTCCGCGATGAATTGATTGGTTTTAATACACTGATGATCAATGGGAAAGTCAGCAGGGATCACATTTTCAATCCATTGTGGGTGTAACCAGCGTAATGGTTGATACAGTTTAGCGATAATCGCGTCGGCGTGCTGACTTTCAAGCAGTGCGGCAAAGTGATGTTTTTGATTAACCATTTCGCTGCTGTCGTTCATAGATTTCTTTCGCTGTGCCACTTAGTTTTTCAAAGCGTAAGCCAATAATTAACAGTACGGCAGCGGCAATTAGCCAAGGCCCTAAATCTTTGAACTGTTGAATGATACCAAGACTAACATCGGTACTTGTTTTTGCTATGGGGTTAAACGTCGCAACACTAGGGAACAGAATAACTGCGATATTTTCATATTTTAATCCACCCACTGAATTGGCGACCATTTGCTTAATTTGTGGAATGTAAGCATCAAGGCTGATATTACTTGAATGCTTGATAAACACTGATGCTTTGGCAAGGTTAGGGTCGGATTTGTTTTTCTTACTATCTTGTTCTGGCAATACTAAATGAACGCGCGCTGTTAAAACACCATCGATATTTGAAACCGTTGCCGCTAAATCCTGCGACACTGCGTAATTGTAACGCGCTGATTCCTCAGTAGGCGTTGAAATAAGACCACCTTCAGGAAAAACATCGCTTAATGTAGCAAATTTGTCTCGTGGATAAGAGTTACGAGAGAGGATTTCAATGGCGTTCGATAATTGGTTTTTATCAACACGCAGTTTTACTGTACCCTTTTTATCGGCAATTTTTTCGGCATCAACACCTTCAACTAAGAGTAGCGCAAGCATCTCGTTTCCCTGTTTTTCATCAAGGCCCGAGTAAAGATCGACTTTACACCCTGTAAGAACAAGGCAAACAAACAACAATGTTATTAACCTGCTCATCGTTTATTGCGCCTTGATTAATGATTCAACATTTTGTGTTGTTTTCGTTACGCCTTTGCTTATGAGTTCTTGTTGTAACGTCACTTGCATCAGTTCCATTTGCACTTGAAGTAACTTTTGAGGCGATAAATCAGTCAAGTTACTTAAGCTAAGCTCAACATTGTCGGCACGCGATGACACTTCTGCTTTCATTTCACCTAGGGCTTCCAAAAATTGTGCGCTCAAGCCTTCCATCTCCGCCATAGAAGGTGCAGTTGGTAACGTATAATCTTGCTGTCCCTGCAGTGAATCCATTGAAACAGCTGTGATTTGATTAATAGCGTCCATTAGTAAGTTACTCCCATACCATCAAGTACTTCTTTAGCAAGTGCATGTGCCTCTGGCTCCGATGCTTGCGATAACACATCACGCGCATACGCTTCTGCATTTACGTTAAACCCCCATGTCCAATACACCATTGCTAGTAATGCGTGGGGTATCGATGGTGTTTTATTTTCACACCATTTAGATAGTGTTTGGGCCGCTTCTGGGAATCGTGCTCGATTGAATAAGTTCAACGCGGTGGTAGTTACCGCTATTTGTTCGCCCGATTTCGATAATCGCAATGCAGCAAATATATGTTCAGCTTCACGCGTTAGGCCCGAATTCGAGCCTAACACACCGATATCTGCCAATAGCTTGATATCTTGAATATCCATTAGCCCATCTTCTGTACTATGGTTGACATGGCATCTTTAATTGATTTTTGCACGGTAGCAACAAGACTCATTACTACAGAGTATTCATTTACTGATGCTTGAAAGTTCGCAAGTTTAGCTGGGTTGTTTGGATCAGCCTTTAAGTCAGTGAGTGCTGAATCAAGTGTACCTGCGGTTGAATCCGCGACTGTTTTTAACTCTGTTGATACTGTACTTAAATTACCTTTAGTTACGTCGTAACCTGCATGGGTTAAAGCCATGATAAATCCTCTTTAAAAAATATAGTGCCATAACACTATAAATTACCTATTAACTAGGAGGTTTAGCTTACGGGTTTAAAACTTGTAATTTTGGACTTTTTACTATTTTAAGTGAGGCGTCTAATGCTTTAATCCATGCCTCCGTCTGCTTAAATTCTTGAGGTGGTAATCCTTTAGCAAGCGTTGCAATGTTAGCTGATTTGAGTGCTTCCAAATGGTTAGTTAATGCTTGGCGTTGCTCTGGGTTGTTTATTTTATCTATGAGTGTCATAACAGTTTCCTTAAATAGTACGACTGAAATTAATCATGTAGCTCTTATTACCTGATTCCAAAAATACACCTTCGCTGCTGATGGATTTTAGGCGTGCGCCATTGGGTAGGCGCGCACCTTCAAAATAGCGCTCTCCATTATCGAGTACAATGTAGGGAACTTTGCCAAGATTTACGGTACGAAATCGTAAGCTTAGGTTTGGGCTATCGTCTTGTTTTATCATTGGCGCGGAGAGTATTAATCTTGGGTTATTGCCAAATTTAGTGGCAAATTGTTTTTTTAACTGATCAAATTCACGTAATTGTGAACCTGTTAATTGCCCAACAAGCTCGATAATATCGCCGCGGTCTTCGACAAGAATCTTGTCGTTAAAGCTGGAATTAATCAGCAGTTCGTTCAGCTGCTCTAGCGCGGGTTTATCTTCGAGGATTTCAAGGTCAAACGCGGTTAACCCCGGAATGTCGCGTTGTAATACTTGCTCGGCTCGGCTCCATGCATTTAAATTATTTGAGTCAGTAACAAATACTAGGCTGCCAGCAAGTTCACCAGACCGCATTTCAATTGCATCCAGCTCAAGGTTTTTTAATATAAATCGCGCTGCGAACTTAATCTCTTCCATGGTACGAATATCACTGGTAAAGCGAATATTAAGTTTCTCAGCCTGCTTCAATAGCTTTTTACGCTCAAGCTTACTGTCTACATAACCCGATAGACTGATTTTTTGATCGACTTCATCCCAATCAATAATCAGATGTGGCCGGTTATCAGTTTGAAGCAACTCTTTGGCAATAGATAAATTGAGTTTTTCTGTATCGACTTCTTGTCCACTTTCCGCTTTTATATCAAAAAATAAGAGTACCGCCGCTGTGATGGTACCAAGCACAGCAAGCCAAATCACATTTGACAAGTGTTTGTAGGTTTTATTCATTTTTACGGGTTGCTCAGATTTACTCTGATTTACCGAAGGTTTATCAAATACAGGTAATTTTTTTGGCCAAGGCTCGTTAACTTCGCCAATCATAAACCATAATTCCCCCACATTGATGGGGGTCAGTGTGGGTAATGCGAGCGCATTATCATGGAGCACACCTTGCACCTTAACACCCAAAGTTTGTGCAAAAGGTTCACAATAAACAGCATCATCTTGGCAGTTTAGGCTCAATAAATGCGGGGGAATATCACTGTCGTTGAGCACTAAATCCATGCTGTCTTCATCACTGCCTAAACACTGAGATTGAGTAAAATAGATCTCTGCGCCTTTGTAAGCTGTATTGAGAATTAACAATTTCCATTCTTTCAAAGTGCACACTCCGGTTCTGTTGCATTTGATGGACAGCTGTTAAGCGTAACTTGATAGCCTTCGTGTCCATCAAGGTCGCGACAGCTGCGAATAGCCGTACCGTATTGTTTATTTTGATAGTGATTACGGCGTACACGTGCTTCAATTGCAGATTCACATGGCAATCGATTAACCAGACTAAAAATATGGCCATTACTATTACTCAAACGCATCAGTTGTTTTATGCGTTTGTTTTCGGGCAGTAAATCATAATCGATTTCGTGTGTGCCATCAGGAACGGTATGCGTTTCCATCACTTTCGGGCTTATCATAAATAAACGCACCATTTGTTGTGAATTGCTGGTGTTATTTTGAAAAAGTTTGCCGAGCATTGGGATATCCCCAACACCAGGTACTTTACCGACACCTGAGCTATTTGACTCTCGTGAATAGCCACCAATTAGTAGACTTGCCCCTTCAGGCACTTGGGCGCGTGTTGTGATCTGTGTATTTTTGATTGATGGCAACGAGTCAGGCCCACCATCATCAATACGTGCACCGTCTTGAATATTGACATCAAGGTAAATTTGGCGTGGTACTGCTGTTTGAATGATGCGAGGCGTGACTTGTAATAAAGTGCCATAAGTGATTTCTTCGAGCTCTGCAACCCGCTCACCCTCAACACGTACAAAAAACGATTCGTTGTTATCAAGCAATGCTTGCAGGCCATTTTCAGTCACAATGGCGGGGCGCGAGGTTACGCGTGCTCGGCCTTGTGTCTCGAGTAAACTTACCGTTGCTAAAAAATCGGCGTTGGTTGTAGTTAGTGTCTCTGCGTCGTTAAGCCCCGCACCTGGTAAGATTAAGTCAACCAGACCTTCGCCTATCTTTATTTGTTTAGTTGCCCAATCAATGCCAATCTCTGACAATGAGTTCATGGTTAAATCGATAATCACTAGGCTGATTTCAAGCTGTTCACGTGGGGTATCTAATTGCTCAATTAGTTGTGAATACATATCGATTCGTGAACGGTAGTCTTGGACAATTACAGCATTTAAGCTAGCATCAGCTTGAATGCTAACTTGGGTGTGGGCAATGCTGGTTGCTGATTGTTTGCTCGCGGCACCGTCAACATCTTGCATTTGCACATTACCGCTTTGGCCGCGATTTTCACTACTAATCATATTACTTAATAGCGTTGCTATACCGGGGATAATCACTTCTTCACCGCGTACCTCAAACTCCCTATCAATCGCGCTGGCATGATTAAGCTTAAAGACACGAATTACGAGCGGATCTACAAAACCTGAATCTGAACTGTCTTGTAATAAAGTCACAGTTTGATTGATCAGCTCGATATAACGCGGTGGCCCAGAGACCATAATCATATTGGTATGTTGAATGGTGCGCCATTCGAAACGTGGATCCCATAGCTTTAGGTCTTGCATAGTTTGCTTGAGTTGAGTAGTAGTAAGTAACTCTAAGCGGATCATCTGACTTTGCCTTTCAGCGCTGCGGTTTATATGCAGGGTTGCGCCGTCAAAATACCAAATTAAATCGTAAGCGCTTGCGAGATAATTTAACGCTTTTAGACTTGATGCGTAACGTAAATGGCCGTTAAATCTCTCATCAATAGTAGAAGAGACATTAACACTAACATCAGCGTTTGAAGCAAGCGCGGTAAGAACTTTTCTCAGTGAGTCACCTTCACCATAATATTCAAATGGCTGCTTTGTAAGTGCGGCTTTACTCAGCACAGCAAATGGCAGCAGAACAAAGCTGATAAACAATATTCTAAGGTAAAATATACGCATGCTGTTGGCTGTGTTGAATTGGTTGAAGTTCGAGTTGTTGAATTTGTGCCACTAATTGACAGTGGCTGTTTAATAATTCAAGTAACTGCTCAAATGAAAGAGAGAGCGATTGAGTTGTTTGTATGGCGAAACGTTCTGACAGTTGTGCAATGCTTGATTGGCTTTTTTGCCAGCCATAGCTCCAACTCATTGCCTGTTTTAGCTGTTGTTCTTGTTCGTAAGCTTGTTCACTGAAGTGATCGATATAGCTATAAAATACCAGCGTATTTTTGTAGCTTTGTATATCAACCAAAATGTCGTCCAGACTCACGCTCGCAAACCCGTGCTCATTTTGGCTAATATCAATGTTCAGTTTAGTAGCAAGTTGCTTTATAAAATCGTTAATTAACATATCTCCTCCACAGTGCTTAGAGTCTCACGGTTTAAAAACACAAGTTTGTAGAAGAAGACGTAAAATTTTATATATTGGCTCAGATGAAAGTCGTAGCAAATAATACACTACACAAATATCGATAGAAGTTACTCAGGCCTTGTGTGCGCTATTTTTATAATTCGGGTTAAAATTTTTTACTTGGCGTCAAATCTTATAGCACACGCACATTACTGCATATTTTTTGCAAAATTATTTGTTAGAGTGATTATCTTGGCTGATAAAGGAACAAAGAAATGAGCGGTATTTCAACTGATGATGCCTATTGGCAGTTTGGTTATCATGCAAACGAAAAAGTAACGACAGACATATTTGAAGATGGCGAACGCGTTAGTAAAGAGTTGTCAGTAACAGATTTACAAGACGCAGATGCCAATATCGATCCATGGGAAGTTCTTTCAGCCCTTGATGATGCCGCTGATGCGATTCAATATCAGATAAATGGCACGCTCTACACCAGCTCTGAAATTCAAACCTTAATTGATGACGGTGATTTGGATATTACGTCATCGGGCTACATCACGTTTAATAATACACAGCTTGATACTGACCAAGTAGGCTATGAAGTGCATACATTACTTATTGAAAAGCTACAAGATGAAATTAATGAACTCAATGAGTTCATTATTGATATGCAAAAGCTTGAGAATGTTTTGTTACTGAACTCCGACATTGAAAAAAATGGTGAAGTGAAGGTTGACCTAAATAACCCCAGTGGTGAATTTTGGGATGATTTGCAAAATGAATTACCTGGCGTGGATAGTTATGATCAAGTTAGATTTATAGTAGCTTGCGATTATTACTATCGAGAGTGGGCTGAAATTGAACAAGTTTGGCGAGACGACAAAAGTGAATACTATGACTTTGGTACCGTTGTGATCGGAGTTACTGCAAAGGTTACATTCCAAACAAACGACATCACCAATGCCATTGAAGTTTTAAATAATAAGGTAAAAGAACGTACCACCCAAGTAGAACAGTTGGGTACAGATTTACAAAGTAATACTTCGCAGTACAACAGCATTATGGAAGCAATGTCTAACTACTACAGCACGTACTTTGACGCAGCGAAAAGTCTGCTAACAGGGGGCTAATGATGAGCGATCCATACTGGCAGTTTGGTGCCTTTGCTAATGCATCTGTCACTACAACTGTGTTTGATGATGGCGAGCGTAAAACAGAAACGTTAACCGCAACTGAATTAAAAGCAGTCGATGAGAATATTGATCCGTGGACGGTACTTGCCTCTCTTGGCGAAACCAGTGATGCAGTTCGTTATCAAATAAAAGGGGTCGAATATACCTCGAGTGAAATTCAAACTATGATAGATGATGGTAATTTGACGCTTACCTCTGCCGGTTCATTAGTATTTAATGGTGATACGCTTGATTATTCTGAGGTGGGTTATGAAGTGCACACGTTAATGATTGAAAAGCTGCAAGACGATATCGATCAAATAAATGTGCTACTTGAACAGCTTAATATAATTTCGGCAGCCTTGGGTGAAAGCAGTACGTTTGAAGAGGACGGTGAAATTACCTACAACTCGTTTTCTGCGGTATTTGGTGGCGATGAGTTTTTCGAGTTATTGAAAGAACAAACACCAGAGCTGAGTGATACTGAGCGCGTAACTTTGTTACAAGAGGCCAATAATGACTATATTTATTGGGAGAGCATTAGTGCCAGTTCAAGCAGTAGTATAGGTACTTACAAGTTTGGTACAACAACATTAAATACTACGCAATATCTTATGACATTTCAGGAAAACGACATATCAAATGCACTTGAAGCACTGCGTAATACAGTGAAAGAAAAAACTACGCAAACTGAAACCCTTAGTACTGATTTTCAATCATCAAATGAACAATACACTTCAGTTATTACCGCGATGTCGAAATACGCAGAAGATTTTTACGGTAGCCTTACTCAGCTGACAGATTAACTTAATTTCTTTTGTACATCTGCACATTGTTGCGCTAAAAATAACACAATGTGCAATATTGCGATGCAGTAATTTGCACAATCTCTGCATATTTTGAAAGGTAGGCTTGATTTGATTTAAAATACTTTAAATTCAATCGCTTAAAATAAATCAAAAAAGTCACAATTAGGTGACAATTCTCCATATTTATTGATATTTCCTTTCTTATACTGAACACATAAAGTCAATAAGGCAGTAATAAAGGTGTTCATCATGTTTGATCCTGACAAATTACTACAACAACACAGATTGCAAGCTGTAACCGCGAATGTGAATGCACGCTTATGTGAAACGCGCCGTTTAGAAGAAGAGCTTGCGCAAAAGCTAGGCATGACTTTTGAGCAGTTCAAAGCACGCTGTAAAAAAGAACGTGAGAAAGGCAAAACACAGCACAGCGATGTTAAAAAAATGGTGAGTAAAGTGCTTAATCAAACAAGTAATCAAGTTACTGCGAGCAAACCTAAAAAATTACCGCGACATACGCATTACATTTAATTTCTGAGGAGTGAATCAACTATGGCACAGATCGATCCAAGCTTAGTAAAAAAGGAACAACTAGAAACGTTTATTGGCAAAGGCGGTGTAATGCATGAGCTGGTGGATTTAAGTAAAGAACAAATGGAAAGCTTATATGCTGTTGCATACAACCTGTATCAAACAAATCGTATGAGCGAAGCAGAGCAAGTATTTAAAATGTTGGTGTTGTGCGACCACTTGAATGTGAAATATCAAATAGGTTTAGGTGCGACACGCCAAGCGCAAGGTAAATATGAAGAAGCGGCCGAAACTTACAGCATGGCAACATTGATTGACGCTGAGGAGCCAAAACTTGCATTCCATTCTGGCGAATGTCACTTAGCACTTGGGGATTTAGAGCGCGCAGAAGCAGGCTTTACCGGTACGCTTGTGCGTTGTGAAGGGCGTGATGAATACAGCGAACTTGCAACAAAAGCACAAGGGTTACTATCCATCGTTGAAAAACGCAAAAAGAAACAGGAGCAAACTGATGTCAGTAAATAGCCTAGGAGTTGGCAATACGGCATTTACCCAGATTTTCCAAGAAGGAATGTCTGCGGTAATGAAAAGCTTTAGCGGGATAAACCCATCTGATGCCTCAGGGGTAACCAGTGCATCGAATGAATCGGGCAACCCAAGTATTGCAGAGCCTGATAGTGAAACTACATTAAGTGGCATTGCAACAATGTTCATTGTGCTTGGTAAAATTAAAGAGATTAAAGATTCAACCATTGCAGCAAACAAAGCAGAATTAGAACGTGTTCAAGCAGAGCAAGAAGATTTGATGAATGAACAAATCGACAAGCTTAATGAACAGGAAGATAACCGTTTAGATCAAATCGAAAAAGCTGAAAAAGCCCGTAAAAAAGCAAAACAAGCGGGTATTTTTGGCAAAGTCTTTGGTTTTGTAACAGCGATTGCGACCACTATTGGTGGCATGTGCTCGTTAGCCGCGGGAGTTCTTTCTGGACAGCCTAATTTAATTGCAGCTGGTGTTGCATTGACTGCTGCAGGTATGTGTGAAGTGGCTGCACAAATATGCTTGGCATTAGGAGAAGATAAAGCAGCAGAAATATTAAGTTATACCGCTATTGCACTTACAGTTATTGGTGTTGGTTTACTTACATATGGCGCGGCATCGGGTGCAATGGCAGGTGCCGCAGCAGGTAAAGAAGCCGCAAAAGAAGCGACAGAAGTAGCTGTAAAAGAAGGGGTAAAGGCGGCTGCGAAAGAGGCGGCAAGTGAAGCGGCTGAAGAAGTTGTTGAACAAGCAGCCAAAGCGGTTGTAAAGGAAATCTCACAAAATGTAGCTGAAGAGGTCGCAGAAGAAGCGATTGAACGCGCTGCGAAAAACCTCTGTGAAACCATGATCAAAAAGCAAAGTGACGACATGATTAGAACTGCAATGGGACGCACAACGTGGGCATCAAGCGCAGCTTCTATGGGAGCACAAACGGGTAGCGGCATTGTTAGTGCAGAACAGGCTGATATTCAAGAAGCGCTTAATAAAGTTAATCTGCAAGTGCAGTTACTTGAAAGCGAGTTAGTTGAGAATGAAGCACTAGTATCAAAACTTGAGTCGATTTTACAACGCTTTATTGCATTCATCCAATCGCAATCAGGCACAGTCGTTGACATTGCTAGCATTTTATCTGACGCAGCAAAAAACGAAATGCAAGCATCACTTACAGTGCTTAACAATGCACGGGCACCAATTTAAGGAGAGTTATTATGAACGGTTTAGTAATTGATGGTCCACGCGTTAATGCGATGCAACCACAGTCTATCTCAGGTGAAAATTGTGCGGCTAAAACACAGCAAAATCCTGGTGTAAATGCTAATGATGCTGCTAAAAGTTATGAACCAATTAATTTAGAAAGCGAAGTGGTAAAAAAAGCTGAAACGTTAGCCTTTGATTTAACTGCTACTGCTAATAGTGCGACAAAAATGGCGCAACTATTTTTACAACTAGTTCAGTCATTGCGTGAAGCTGCAGAGAATCGAGCTGAAGTGATTATTCAACAAATGGAGACTCAAGTTGAAGTAAAACGCGACTCAGCAGAGACCATTCGCTCTGAAGCAAAAGATGCGAAAGACAAAGGTGATGAAGCCGTGCACCAACAACGTATCGCAGCGGCTATAAATATTGGTGGTGCCGTTTTGGGCGGTGTTGCGGGTGGTGGTGTTTCTAAATTTGCCGGAGCACAAGCGGGCGCTGCCGTGTCATCACTAGTGACAACAGGGTCTGGCGGTAGTGCTGGTTTTGCAAGCGCGGAGGCGGCGAATCAGAACAACAAAGTCACTGAAATTCAAGAAAAGTCTAAAGCAGAGCAAACTGAAAACGATGCGACTGCGCAACAGGCTGCTGCGTTGCAACAACGTGCACAAAACTGGGAGGGCACTTTGAATGACATTCAGTCTGCTCTGTTAAACCTGGCCAAAGAGCTCTTTTCACAAGAGCCGAGCACAGCGCGCAATATGGGTAACAACATCTAATTTATTGGCAGGTTAACACCTGCCTAATTCCACGTTTTTTTAATAACGGTGTTTCGGCATCGCGGGTTTTTTCGGCCTAAATTTGAGGGAAGCATTATGCAAACACAATTAGCTACGCTTGACAATACGAATTTATCGCAAGCTTTTACTAGTCATTTGGCGTTTGATTATGGAACTGCATTTCGAGTAACAATGCCTGTAGGTACAGACTATGCTATGGCGTTTACAGCACCACTCACATTGCTCATGGTGGTAACTGGTACGGCTGGGGTAAATAACCAAAAAGCCTATGCTCCAGCTAGTTTATTACTTGTAAAGGATGGCTTCTGTCATTTTGAGAACCTCGATGGCGCCCGCGACACAGTAATTTTATGTTTATCACTTGAACAAACATGGCTTTTAAATTTTAAACAACGTTATCAAGCATTAGTGACTGGCATTCAGGTGCGTGACCAAGATGAAAGCTCAGCACCATTAGCATTTTGTGGCTGTGATTTAACACGAATGGCGATGACGGGTTTAGATCAACTGTTAAGTGATGCACAGGTACCTAGCTTAACATCACTGAAAGTTGAAGAGTTGTTATTACTGCAAATTAATAAGTCAGAAGGTGGTCGCTTAATAAACTTATTGGTTGAAAGTTGTGATCCTGCAACAGAGCGCTTTAGATCATTTGTAGAAAAGAATTATTTAAAAGACTGGTCGTTAGAACAGTTTGCTAAAGAAATTGGCATGTCACTTACTGCATTTAAATCGGCATTTAACCAAATTTATCATACATCCCCACGTGCTTGGTTTAATGAGCGTCGTCTTAAATATGCCGCGCATTTATTGCACACCAGTCAGATGCGTGTGATTGATATTGCTATCGAAGCGGGTTTTTCAAGTCAGTCTTATTTTACCCAAGCATATAAATCGCGTTTTGGCATAACGCCGAAACAAGCTCGTAGGTAATTATTATGATTAAAACCGCTTTAAACCTATTCCTGTTTTTTATGTTGAGCGCCTGCAGCGTAACAAAAGAGCAAGTGCAGCCATTACTAAATACAGTGAATATCGGTGTGTTAGAAGGTACTCGGTTAGCAGATTGGCGTTTGTTAAGTAAGTCAGAACAAACACTTGCTGGCAAGGTTATCGAGTTACCGTATGACGCGCTATTAGATGATATGCGTGTTGGCAATTTAGACCTTATCGTTGGCATCCCTGAAATGGAAGATCTGAAACTGCAAGGCCGTAGCATTGTGTTAGAAGAGCGCATTTTCGATTATTTAGTTTACAAAAAGGATCAACGATTACTGAATGAATATGTGTTCGAAAGCAGCTTTTTGAAACAAGTTCAGCGCCTGGGCTACGTTGCAAAAGGTGAACCTGGTGTAGTTAATGAGCTGGTGATGCCAAAGGCACTAGTGCACCAATCTTATATTCAATGCGACTCATTAGATCACTGCTTTCAATTACTTGTCAGTCAAAATATTGATGCAATTTACAGTGATATCGCAGTACTTGATAAGTTTAACAGCGATAACACGCTCCTAACTGCTGGATTTGAAAAAAATGTAGGCTTTACGCTTATGATGAACGACAAAACCCTCACACAAGCAGAACGAAATGAACTAGGTAAACTCTTTTCAACTAATGATGAAAAACAGACATTTTAAGCCGTGTGATGCGGTAACAGAGATTAAAAAATCTCAGCGGCGAGCAGAGTTTAATGTGCTGTCCGGGTTTTCAAGACAAGGCCTGATCGGACGAAATCTGCGCGGTTTTGACATTGTTAAGTTTTATCAACGCCACCCAGAATTGCTTCATGAATTCGCACGAACAGAGGCGGGTAGTGCTTATCGTGAGTTTATTATCGCGATTGTTGAAAGTGATGTGGTAGCCCTGGCAAAACAACCAAATGATAACAGTGACAAGCTAAGCAAGGTATTTATTCAGCTCCATCAACAGCTAGCAAATGTGATTAGCCATAACACCTTTATCGGTTGTACACATTTGTTTGATGAATATACAAATTGTTTAACCGCGCTTTATGAAGATGCAGGTAACGCACTTATTATTAAAGCAATTCTAGACGTTTTGTCGTCCATGCTGACAAAACTGTACGAAGCAAAAAAATAACCGTTCATTTTGGTGAACACACAACAATGTTATTGAGATGCAAAAGGTATTTATCTCAGCATACTCAGCCATAAAAAAGGAAATAACATGACCATAGAGAATCTGAATGCGGGTAATGTGAGTCAAACCACAACTCAGACTGCCGTAAATGCAGAAAACACGCCTGCTACAGTAAGTAATAATGCGACTAATAATCGCCAAGTTTCTGATGTAACAAACCAAACCGAAACGCAAGCACAGCAAGCGACCTCAAATGATAACCGCAATGCGTTTCAAAAAATGGTTGATGGTTTTTGTGAAAAGTTCGGAGAATTTTGGAGCAAAGTAGAAACACGCTTTGAAAATTCGCGATTGTTTGCGGGTATGCAGGGTTTTGGCAAAGGAATGGCAGATACAGGCCATGCAATTGAAACTGCGGCGAAAGCAACAGGCGAAACTATGCAAGAGAAAGTGGCTGGGGCTGTAGGGCATGAATCAGGCGCGATAAATGCCTGTGTTCGTCGCGATATGCGTCATGTTCAAGACACTCAACAACTCAAGGTTGAAAATTTAAGTGCAGAGACAAGCCATCACTTTTTGCAGCAATGTGCAGAGCATGGAAATAGAATGGATGCAAGTTACATGATGAAAGAGTTGGCAAATGAAACAGACTTTGCAAAGTTATTTAGTCTTCACTTAAAAAACGAGTTTTCACAAGAAAATATTAACTTTTTAGATGCTATTCAAAAGCAATTTATTGTTGATGTTGAGCAGCCACTTACTCGCAACAGTCATAATTTGGCATTTGAGGTAGAGGACCTGTGCAATATCCATCAATCCTTTATAAGTAACGGTGCTGATATTCCCATAAACGTGAGCTCACGTACCCGTAAAAAATTAAGCGAAGACATACATGATTATGTGTCTGCGTTAAAGGATTTAGAATTAGCTACTCGCGCCCAAACAGATGAAAACGCACAGCCGCTTGGTGGTGAAGAAGTACCGAGAAAACAACAAGCTGCTAAATCACCAAACATTTTAAATGGCGATATGGCAACGTTAAAAGCCGTTGATGTCAAGCTTACTGATGAGTTAGACCAAAATGATCCATTATTTAATGAGAAACAAGCTGTACTCGATTGCAAGCATCACTTGAATACTTCAATGCGAGCTGCAGTTAATGAAATTGGCAAACTACTAAATGACCCAAATCTTCGGTTCCAAACCCAATTGAAACAAAATATTACCGGTACGCGTTTTGATTCAAATACGGCAACAACGATGCCTCAAAATAATGAAACGACGACAGTTAAAGGAACTACTGAAAACCAAGTCTCAAGTGACGCCACTGTTAAAAGCGATCAAATAACACATACAAACACATTTAGTCATAGCCATCTCACACTCGCGCATATTTCAAAAGCCGCTGATGTAATAGAGCCTACAAATAGCTTGTCGGTTGATGATTTGAGTGTGCCGCAAAATGACGAACAATTAGCTCTTTCAGACGAGAGTAATGGCAATGTGTCTAATAATCCGATTGGTAGAACACATACCTATGGCAATACCTTAACGGTACCGGGAATGGGCGAAAACTAATTCGCAATTGAGAAATAAAGATAGCTATATTTAACCAGTGAAGCAGCTAGTCTGCTTCATTAAGAGAGATGTTATGAGTAATAAATTCAAAGAATTAGTGACTGAATGTGCAAAACTTATTGGCTTCGAAAAACCCGATGTGAAAGAGGACTTTTACGCCCTTTTGATTGATGGCATTCGTGTATTAATTGAACCTGCTGATGCGACTGATATGGAAAAAGAAAGTATCTTTTTCTATGCCCAAATAGAGACGCTTAATGATGATGAGGTTACGCCAGTAACCACATTTATTCTGCAAAAAAATGCCGAATTTAGCGCAACAGGTGGTACGTCGTTAGGTCTTTTACCGAATGAGAATATCGTGACAATTTATCAATTGTTACCAAGCGAGTTAGACCGTGCAGAGCTGGTCATTGCAGCGTTAAATAAGTTTGTTGACGTTGCTGAACAAATGAAAAAAGACATCGGTGAAGTTAAATATTTACCGACATCATCAAACCAGCCATTAGATAACACGTTTTTATCAGTGTAACGTGAAGGAGTAATCGATATGAAACAATTCAAATTAATGGTTGAAGAAGCGTGTGCCTTGTTAGAAGTCACACCACATGCACTGACAGATGAGGATTATCAGGTAAATTTAGAACAATTGGTGTTTCGCATCTCGTTTCATCCGAGTGATGGCACGTTAGGCTTAAAGGCTGCATTAGCAAAGCCGACAGGTGATTTACCCAAAGCGGTTTATAACTTAATGCTAAATGCCAATGCCACTGGCGTTCAATTACAAGGGTGTAAAGTAGGCATTGAAGCAGCATCCAATCAAATTGTGTTAGCAAAACTATTACCTGCGGAGATTCAAGAAGGTGAGCAATTAGCGCAAAAGATCTTATCTTTCACTCAAGTAGCGTTGTTTTGGCAGATGACCTTAGCAACCGTAAAAGATGATATGACCGATGAGGTTGTGCCATCACACCTGAGTTTGTTATCGGTTTAATAAGATAAGTCCAAACGGGGGTATTCTATGGTGCATAATGTTGAAGCAATTGCGCAAACAATATTAATTATTGGTACGGAACAGATTGCTGTAGAACGCCTCCAAGCTGGCTTTGCAGAAGTTGGTTGGTTCGTTTTGGCTGAACAAAATTGCCAACGTGCACTCAGTCTAATGACACATTTAACGGTTTCTGCTGTGTGTATTTTTGAGCAAGACAATGACCTAGAATCAGACGTTGCGTCACTCAAAAATAGAACACAGGGTATGTTGTTTGTGTTATCAGATAATTTATGTGCAGATCAGCGTTTAGCGTTTTATAATTTGGGCGTGAATCACGTGTTTGCTAAACAGGCGCTTGCACTTGAAATTAGAACCGTGATTACCACCCTACAGCAACAACAATTGATGCAATCACCGCCAAGTACTGCTCAAGTAGTTGATGATAAAAACTGGCATTTTTGTTCACAAAGCCGTGTGCTAAGTGTTGATGAGAAAGTCATAGGATCATTGTCATACAGCGAAGCCAAAATATTAAAAATGCTGATTGATAATCGCAATGAAACGTTATCAAGAGAGCGTTTAATGATGGCGTTAGGACGATTTAGACCAAACCCTGAAGATCGCACATTAGATAGACTGATTTGCAATTTACGTAAAAAATTTAAGAAAGTGTGCCCTAACACGCAGTTTATTTTATCACTTTATGGCCATGGCTATGTGTTTACATCACCAAATACAACACAAATCTAGCGCTTGAGCCAAAACTTAATAAAAACTCGTCTTTTTTCACAAAAATAACCCTGTTAATTGATTTACTCTTATCCTGAGGAGTGAAATATGTCTATAAATGCAGCGCCAATAAACCCAAATCAGTTTAATGCAAAACTGTCGGGAGCAAATGTCGAAACTAAAACAACCAGTCAGTTTCAAAACACATCTGTTGGAGTGATAGGGAACAGTGCACAAAACCATCTAAACGCGCTAGAAGAGCTGACCAAAGCCTTGGGTGATAAAGCATCGGCTCAATTTACGCAAAGCAAAGCCAAAGACATGCGTCAGTCAAATGCTGATCGTGTTGAAAAAATTCAACAATTAATGGAAATGGCGTTTAAAGTTGAAAAACGCAATCAATTAGATGAATTAGCGGCAGATTTACTTTCAGGTGGCAAAACCGACCATCAAGCGCTCAGACAAAAGTTACAGGAATTCAGCGACGATGTAACGGAACAATACATCGGCTTATTAAGTGTGCGTGAGCAACTTAGTGCAGGTGAGGGCAATGAAGCCATTCTTCAGCTTGTTAATCAGCAGTTAGCCGAACTAGAGCGCAAATACGGTCAAACATTGACCTTAGGTGTTAACACCTTTATTCCAACTATTGAAGCTGCAAATGCAGGTTTAGATGAAGGTAGCCAGCTGCGTCAATTCTATGCTGATTCGGTAATGGATTACCAAGGCACTGCTGCTGCATTTTCTGATTTAATTGAAAAGTATGGTGAAAGTCGTTTTGAAACTGCTGTGGCCTTTATGTTGCAAGCGCTTGCGGCCGATTATGAGGCGCAAGGCAGCAGTATCGATAAGTCACAGCTTAGTGTGATTATGAAGGATATGAACCGACTGAAAATGCTGGCGGCAATGTTTGATCAGTGTAACGAGGTTGCGCAAAAGTTCGATCATGCACAAGTCACTGCGCGCGGACTAATGCAAAGTGTGATTACCATAAATGATATGCCGTGGGCTGACCAAGCTGAGGTAGAAAAGGCGCTCAATGTCAGTGATTTACCGCTTGGTATACAAATAAACGTGTTTGCTGAGGTGCGTAATATTGTGAATAACATTCCTCATGATGCGTTTAAAGATCCAGAGCAGCACGGGCAATGTGTAATAGCATTAGAAGCGGCGCGTCATGCGGTAATTGCAATTGAGGAAGCACTATGACTGATTGGTTAGAGAGCAGCTTAAATGGTTTTTTAGCCAAGCTCGGTTTACCTATGCAGCCTTGGCAGGGTTCTCCCCATTTGTCTTTGCAATTCGATGGGGACATAACCTGTGAAATATCTGTTCTCGATTCGCAATTAATGGTGAGCTTTTTAACACCTATCGTGTTATCGAGTCAGACTCAGGTTCTCGCATATTTAACTAAGATGAACCCGGTACACTTTCAAAAAGGGCAGTTTTTCCGTTATCACTGGTATCAAAACCAAGCTATTGTGCAGCTAAATTTAGCTCACGAGGACGTTACTGAAATTGCGCTAGAGCAAGCGTTCACCGCATTACTTAATGAAAGCCAAGCGATTAAGGCATTGTAATGAGCACACCGATTGATTTAAAAGTGGGGTTAACTTCCATCAGTCATATACGACATGATGAAGTACCCACAAAACTGCCTGAAAAATCAGAATTGCCCCAGCTAGGTGAAGCGATTGACTCGCATTTTGATGCCCTTTTTCACGTCTATCAAGGTCAAACGTTAGTCGAAAATACCTGCCGGTTATCCGACGCAACATGTAAAGAAATTGCGCATCTCAATTTATTCAATATGCCTACCGATACTTTGCAATGGTTAGGCGAAATGAAAAAAAGTGGCGATGTAGACGTCGAGACTGAGCAAGAAGCCAGAGCGGTGTTAAACGAAATTGCAGAGTTGTCTTTAATTTTGAATATCAGTAGTAAATTGTTGGTGCAATGATGACCGAAACCCCTGTTCAACATAATAAAATAGAGCGGCCACATCGCGAGTATCGTCAATGGCTATTGATGCAAGCGCAACTGCAACAAGACTATGCTAGCAATGAAAAGGCGGTGTCGTTAATTAAGCTGGTTGAGTCGGTTTATGGTGCCGATTTAGAAACAGGTCTGATGCTCTGCCGCGCTTGGGCAGATCTTGGCGAATTAACCTTATTAGAACAACGAGTAGAGCGATTGCTTGCGGACAACCAATTGAACTGTGAACAGCGCGCAGCAATTTATTATTGTTTAAGCTTTTCACGATTCCAAGCGGACGATCTTATCGGTGCACGAAGAGCCCATCAGTTGTATCTTTCTTTAGCCTCAAATATAAATCAGGAAAGTGATGAAAAACCTTCTGCTTAAAATGAGTCAACGCAGTGACTTAGCACTCGCGGTGTTACTTGTCGCCATCATTTTTATGATGATTCTTCCGCTACCAACTGGCTTAGTTGATGGCTTAATTGCAATGAACCTTTCAATTGCCGTAGTGTTACTGATGATGTCGGTTTATATCAAATCACCACTTGAGTTCACGGCATTTCCAGCGGTGTTGTTAATTACCACACTCTTTCGTTTAGCACTTTCTATTACTACTACACGGCTAATCTTAATGGATGGCGATGCCGGCGATATCATTACGACTTTTGGTAACTTTGTCGTGGGTGGTAATTTAGTGGTTGGTGTGGTTATTTTCTTAATTATCACCATTGTCCAATTTATGGTTATCACCAAAGGGGCTGAGCGCGTCGCTGAGGTAAGTGCACGCTTTTCACTTGATGCCATGCCGGGCAAACAAATGAGTATCGACGGTGATATGCGCGCAGGGGTATTAGACGTTGATGAAGCGCGAGTAAAGCGAAATGCTCTAAGCCGTGAGAGCCAGTTATTTGGCTCAATGGACGGTGCGATGAAGTTTGTAAAAGGCGATGCTGTCGCTGGTTTAATTATTATTTTCGTCAATATTTTAGGCGGCATTACCATTGGTATGAGTCAAGCCGCGATGTCGGCAGGCGAAGCTCTTGAGGTGTATTCAATTCTAACCATAGGTGATGGTCTTATTTCGCAAATACCAGCACTGTTTATTTCAATTACTGCCGGTATTATCGTTACCCGTGTTTCAGCAGGTGATGAAGACGAAGAAGATCAACAAAACTTAGGTGGTGATATTGGCTCACAGGTGACAGCTCAGCCAAAAGCGCTACTTATTGGCGCAGCACTATTAACTGGTTTTGCACTCATCCCTGGTTTTCCAACGTTTATCTTCTTAGGCTTTGCTGCTGTGATTGGTGCAGGCGGCGTTTATTTAGTAAAACGTAATCAAGATGCGGTGCAAACCGTTGAGACCTTGCCCGAAGTTTTGTCCAAAGGCAGTGGCGCGGCAGCAACAAGTTCTGCTGAAAGCAAAAAAGCAGCGGCTAAAAGTAAAGCGCAAGGAGATGATTTTTCGATTACGGTTCCGCTGCTGGTTGATGTATCTGCGAATTTAGAAACTGCACTTGATGCTACCAATTTAAATGCTGAGCTTGCAGAAGTAAGGCGAGCGCTTTACTTAGACATGGGGGTGCCGTTTCCCGGCGTGCATTTGCGTTTTAATGCCGCTATGCCAAAGGATGAATACGCGATTTTGATGCAAGAGCTTCCAGTGGCTCGTGGCAAACTTGTACCCAATAAGATATTAGTTTCCGAGCCTGCACAACAGTTAGATATGCTTGGCATTGCCTATCAGCAAGAGCAGGCTTTTTTGCCAAATATGCCGAGTTTATGGGTTGATAAAGAGGATTTAGAAGAGGTAATTGCAGGCTCATTATCGTATTTTTCAATCGATAAAGTAATGACTTTTCATTTAGCTCATGTGTTACGTAAATATGCAGAAGAATTTATCGGTATTCAAGAAACGCGTTTTTTACTTGAGAAACTCGAGCCCCATTACGGCGAATTAGTAAAAGAAGCGCAGCGCGTGGTGCCAATTCATAAAATGAGTGAGGTGATGCAACGTTTAGTGTCAGAAGATATCTCGATTCGAAATTTGCGTGTCATCTTAGAATCTCTGGTTGAATGGGGTCAAAAAGAAAAAGACGTTGTGCAGCTCACCGAGTACATTCGTGCAAGCCAGCGCCGATTCATTTGCTACAAGTATGCTGCTGGGCAAAATGTATTGCCTGCGTTTATGCTCGATCAGCAAATTGAAGAGCAAATTCGTGGTGCAATCAGACAAACGTCAACAGGCTGTTATTTAGCACTTGACCCGAGTACTTCGCAAAAGTTTATAGCGAATGCAGTGAGCACTGTGGGTGATCTTAAAAAATATCAACGTAAACCCGTGTTACTGGTTGCAATGGATATTCGCCGCTATGTGCGAAAGTTACTTGAAAGTGAACTTTATGAGTTACCGGTTGTTTCGTTTCAAGAATTAACCAAAGAAATCAATGTGCAACCGGTTGGTAAAGTTGTCGTGTAATAGTTAGGTGTGGGCAATCGCCCATGCCTTCAGTTTGTATTCTTGCCTAAACTATAAAAAAAGCCGCCCTTGGCTAAAATCGTTATCCCTTACGTTTTTACATAATAACGCTAAGCAAAACTTACTAACGATATTCCGTGTCAGAATTCAGTAATACCCTAACCGAGTTAATTAACGAGCAAAAAGTTGCTAACGCAAAGCGTATGGCACAGATGAATGCAAATTTATCTGTTGCACGTCCTTTGCGGGTGAGGGGCTGGGTTTCTCAGGTTTCCGGTACGATTATTCGGGCTGTGGTGCCTGGGGTAAAAATTGGCGAACTATGTCGTTTAGTTGACCCTGAAAATAATAGCTTTGTCCTTGCAGAAGTGGTTGGTTTTGATGAACACCAAGCACTCTTGACCCCGATGGGGGACATGATGGGGATCTCAAATAGTACTGAGGTGATCCCAACAGGCAAACCTCATCAAATTAGGGTGGGTGAGCATCTACTCGGTGAAGTGGTTGATGGCCTTGGTCAACCGATGAATAAAGAGGAACACGCTGAGTCTGAAAAAGGCACATTAATCAGTGTGTATGCTGATGCCCCAAATGCAATGACGCGAAATACTATCGAAAAACCTCTCTCGTTGGGCGTTAAAGCCATTGATGGTGTGTTGAGTTGTGGTGAAGGCCAGCGTTTGGGGATTTTTGCGGCAGCAGGCGGTGGTAAAAGTACCTTACTTGCCATGCTTATTCGCAATGCCGATGTTGATATCACAGTACTTGCGCTTATTGGTGAACGTGGACGTGAAGTCCGCGAATTTATTGAGCGCGATTTAGGTGAAGAAGGCCGTAAAAAAGCGGTACTTGTTGTAGCCACCTCAGATAGACCTGCGATGGAAAGAGCAAAAGCGGCCCTTGTAGCCACTTCGATTGCAGAGCATTTTCGTGATCAGGGTAAAAAAGTCCTGCTGTTAATGGATTCTGTAACGCGCTATGCGCGGGCGCTTCGCGAAATCGGTCTAGCAGCAGGCGAGCCGCCAACACGTCGTGGTTACCCACCTTCAGTATTTGCAGCATTACCACAATTAATGGAGCGCGCAGGGCAATCAAATACCAGTTCAATTACGGCTTTATACACGGTTTTGGTTGAAGGTGATGATATGACCGAGCCAGTTGCCGATGAAACGCGTTCAATATTAGATGGCCATATTGTACTGTCACGAGAGCTTGCTGCTGCAGCACATTATCCGGCAATTGATGTATTACAAAGTGCCAGTCGAGTGATGAATCATTTTGTCAGTTCTGGCCATAAACAAGCGGCACTAAGTTTACGAAATGCGCTTGCTAAATACAAAGAAGTCGAACTGCTTATTCGTATTGGCGAATACCAAAAAGGACAAGACCAAGAAACGGATAAGGCAGTGGAGGTCATTGAACGGGTGAAATCATTTTTACAACAAGGCACAGAAGAAAACATTCCGTTTGATAAATCTGCCGAGATATTACAGGCGTTATTTAAATGATGCTTGAACGCTTACAACAAATAAAACAGCGCCAACGAGACAAATCAGAGCAAGCATTGTTGCAAGCTGGAGCAAGATTGCGTGCGTTAGAAACGGAACTTAAAGGGCACATTGAAACGTTAGAAGAGTATATCGTATGGCGTAAAGAACAAGAGAAAACCCTCTATCAGCAGGCGCACGATGCGTTTTTAACACGTTCTGGCGTTGATAAGTTTCGCCTCAAGATTGCAAAGTTGCGTAGTCATGATGCGACTTTGAAAAAAAATATCGCGACCTGCGAGCAGCAGATTGAAGCTGCAAAAAACACCGTTCAGGTATGTCAGGCTGGGTTACAAACAGCGAATAAAGCGATGGAAAAATTTGCTTCTTTAATCGCACTTGAAGAGAAAAAACGAGCATTACTTGCCAATCGCAATGAAGAAAATCAACTCGATGAATTTGTGACATCGCGCTTTTCGGGAATGAAATCACTATGAAAATTACTAATGATACGATGCAAAATCGCCCTGCTAATGGGGTTGATGTGCCAACAAGTCACGGCGCTCAACTAATTGAACAGGGAAGTCGATTTACTCACTTAGTGAATGATAAAAAACTTACTAAATTACATCAGACTAATGGTGGTTTGGTGCAAAAGCCGGTTGCAAATACTCCTGATAAAACGCCAATAAATTCCGAGCAGGGTGTGCTTTTACACAAACACGGAGAGGACGTATTTGATTTTAAACGGTGCATAAATAAAGAAGCTTTTAATAACTCAAAGAATAGCGTTAATGAGCAACCAGTTCGCCATGATATAACTTTTCCGCAATTCATAGCAGACTTTGATGTTATTTATAGCTGTGCGGATGCAGGGGTGAACTCTCAGGTTACTAACATCAAACCTGCGTCATCCGTTTTGATTGGAGAAGAAAGTGTGCAATCACATGTGCAAATTCAGAGTTCATTCATACCGCCACATCACTATAACTCGTATTCATTAATTACAAATGAAAAAAAGCAGGTATTACAAAATGAAATTGAGCTTGATATTGGTACAGCGCCTCAGAAATCAATAAGTGATTTAAACGGTTTTCAATTAGATGACAAACATGCCCAACCGGCAAGTACATTTGATGCGATTGTTGATGAAAATACAAAAAACATAGAGAGTGCTTTAGAACGCCAGGACCCAACCCAAAAAAGTGAAAAAGCATCTGAACCAGTTAACGATATTGTTGATGAAACTCCTTATAAATTCAGAGTTTTAGAAAATAGCTCGGAGAGTTCGGAACTAAGGGAATTAAACTCAAGCTCTTTTGAAAGTTCAGGTGTTTTTGTAGCAAACGTAATTGAAAACAGACCTACGAGTGAAGTAGGCGCATCTGACAAAAAAAAATTGTCAGTTGAACCCAGAATTATACCAGCTATAGATAACGAGCCGAGACAAATAGTAACTATTGCGGCTCCTGCTGCGTCATTTGAGAATGCCGCGCTAACAATTGATGCTAAAGACGTTCTTAAAGAAACACTAATTGCTTCAAAAATAAGCGAAGTTACGAACTCACAAGACATGACAAAAATGCTTGTTGCTAAAAGTGGCATGGATTCAAATCGTGTTGCATTTAGCGAATCTACAAACTGTTTTAGTGGGAAAATGTTAAACGATATTGCGTTTTCTAAAGACGTCAATGATTTACTACAAAACAATCAATTAAACGTGAGCATAAAAAATGATTTACCAACAACTATTTACTGGACTCATGCTAGCCAAAAAATAACACCAAGGCTTGAAAAGGCGCTCGATAACTTAGGCGATACAATAACGGAAGTGGCAAGCTCAGTGTCACTGCAAAGTACACCGCACTCTTTGCCATCGGTTGAGCAAGTTTTTCGTGCCCAGTTAAAGTCTATTGACCAAATCCATATTGTAGAAAATTTTAAATCACACTTTGCCCAGATTGACGAAGCAATACTTAAGCAATCGCCGTCATTGTCGATTTCGTTAGAAAGTCAATATTTACAAGGCGGTAAAGTACAAATTGACATTGAACAAGGGCGTTTAACAATTCATTTCGATGTTTCGTCATCACACGTTTTGGCGCAGCTTACGCAGTCTTTACCGGATTTAAAACTAGTACTGAATGAACGCTATCCGCAATTTAATACCCAGTTTTCAATGAATGACTCTGATCAGCAAAGACAGCAACAAGAAGAGCGAGACGAGCAGAGCGATGGTGAGCAATCATGATGGTAGAAAAATTCGATTTAGCTGCAATTGCACCTGAACAAGTTAGGTTCGCTAATTTATTACTAAAACAACCTCTAAGACTAGTTTCAGAGCAGGTAACTTGCCATCAATTGCGTCAAATTCCTGAACCTCAAGAAGACTTAATCAAAATTGAGTGTGCAGTTGGGCAACAGTTATTTAGTTTATTCGCAACCCATGCTGCATTGCAGACATGGCTTGAAAATAAAGGGTATGCATTAAGTATTACCTCTTTACCTTCGCCTCTACTTGAAGCTTTGATTGAAAAACTGCTGTCACCACTACAAGGCAGTTTCAAACAATTATTCGGTGAATTTGTAGCGATTTCATCGATTTCACTCTCTACACCTTTTAAATCTGATGAAGAGTCTTTTTGCTGCGAATTTACATTCAGCACACCCGACGACTTAGCCTTAATTATCGCGTTAAAACAACACCAGCTAGCGCGCTTAATGTCACAAAACCCAACATCAGTAAGACAAGGCCTTTTGGCAATCGACCTTAAGCTTAGTGTAAGCATGGGTAAAACAACTTTGCCTCAAACCGACTACTTAGCGCTTGCTTGCGGCGATGTTGTGTTTTTTGACCAATGTTATTTCGACAAAGAGCAGCGTGTTTGTCTTTTAATAGAAAACACACCTGCTTGGCAAGCAAAGCTGAATAACTACACCATCACAATTGAACATTCTTGGAGTAATACCATGAGCGAAGAACAACTTGCACAACCTAATGCAGTATTTGATTTAAATACTGTTCAAGTTGAATTGGATTTTTCTTTACCGTCACAGACCTTGTCATTACCGGATGTGCAAAACCTTCAACCAGGTTATGTGTTTGAAAGTGATTGCAACCCCGATTCCCCCATCTTGATAAAAGTGAATAATCAAGTGATTGCCAATGGCGAATTAGTCAAAGTAGGCGAAAAACTGGGTGTACGTATCTTGGATGTAGCTGGAAACTAATATGCTCGGCAATGATTTAGATTACGTCTCGTTAATTATTGCTTTAGGCGCATTAGCCCTTGTGCCCTTTTTAGCAGTGATGGCGACTTCATTTATAAAAATAGTGATTGTATTTTCACTATTAAGAAATGCACTGGGCGTACAGCAAACACCACCGAATATGGCGCTTTACGGTGTTGCAATGGTGTTGACCTTGTACGTGATGGCCCCTGTGGGTTTTGAAGTAAAAGAGTATATGGATAACAACCCTGAAGTAGTTG
This sequence comes from Pseudoalteromonas sp. ABV4_021, assembly GCF_056159365.1. Lineage (NCBI taxonomy): Bacteria > Pseudomonadati > Pseudomonadota > Gammaproteobacteria > Alteromonadales > Pseudoalteromonadaceae > Pseudoalteromonas > Pseudoalteromonas sp. ABV4_021. The sequence goes on from NZ_JBSWVB010000002.1 coordinate 92,622, forward strand.
AATCGCCAGAACGTTTTGGTGAATTAATTGATAATGGGCTTAAGCCGTACTTACAATTTCTTCATAAAAATACCACAGAAACAGAGCGGGATTTTTTTATTAATAAAGCACACGAGCTATGGCCTGAGAAACATGCTAAAACGTTGAATGAAAACAGCCTATTAGTACTGATGCCAGCGTTTACAGTCACACAAATCACAGAAGCATTTAAAATAGGCTTTTTAATCTACTTACCGTTTCTAGTAATCGATTTGATTGTGTCAAACATCTTATTGGCAATGGGTATGATGATGGTGTCGCCGATGACAATTTCCTTGCCATTTAAATTATTAGTATTTGTGTTGCTTGATGGTTGGACACGTCTCACACATGGTTTAATCGCGGGGTATTAACTAGTGAATTTGTCGACAGCGGAACTAATCCAACTAGCTAATGAAGCACTTTATTTAACCTTGATTTTATCATTACCGACCATTGTTGCCGCATCATTAGTAGGTACCCTGACAAGTTTGGTGCAAGCATTAACGCAAATTCAAGAGCAAACCCTATCGTTTGTTCTAAAGCTTATTGCTGTCGTTGTCACTTTGATGATTACGGGTAATTGGATGGGACAAGAGATCAGTACTTTGACCGACAATATCTTTAAAGCGATTGGTGGTTAACCATGTTAGATGCGGCAGGGCTTGAACAAATCATCAAAACCTATCTGCTCGGTGTACCGCGTTTAACGGTAGCGTTTATGATACTACCGGTATTAAGTAAGTCTGTGCTGGGGGGAAGCATGGTGCGAAATGGCGCCATGTTGTCGTTTGCACTTTTTATCTACCCAATGACTGCAGACTCATTGCCAGCTGATTTATCGTTGGTGGACTACTTTACGATTTTAATCAAAGAAATGACGTTAGGGTTAGTGATTGGTTATATGGCGGCTGTACCATTTTGGATTGCTGAGGGCGTTGGCTTTTTTATTGATAACCAACGCGGCGCCGCGATGGCGAGTTCTGTCAACCCGATTATGGGCGAGCAGACTTCACCGCTGGGCATATTTATGACACAAATAATGGTCACCATTTTTGTCATTAGTGGCGCGTTTTTATCGCTTATTCTTGTTATGGTGCAAAGTTACGCTGTGTGGCCTGTTGGTGTTTTGTTGCCACAGTTTATGACAGGGTTAGACACGTTTATTTTGAGCCAATTAGATTTAGTCATGGAATTGGTTGTTGTGTTGTCTGCGCCAGTAATTCTAGCCATGTTTTTATCTGAATTTTCGCTGGCATTAATTAGCCGGTTTGCCCCCCAGCTGAATGTGTTCTTTCTTGCTATGCCAGTGAAAAGTGCGATTGCGCTCTTTGTATTAATTTTATACCTAAAATACTTAGTAGAGCATTTATACGATTTAATCGAAAAAACACCCAGTCAAATCATCGAATTTATGATTAGCTCGTTTTAGGTATCTTTGTGTCTGAAAAAACCGAACAACCCACACCAAAAAAACTCAAAGATGCTAAAAAAGATGGCCAAGTTGCGAAAAGCAAAGAAATTGTCTCGCTCGCTATGCTGCTTGCTGTAATGGGCTATTTTTATATTTTTGGCACAGTGTTACTTGAACAAATAATGACGCTCTTCAGTTTACCAACGCATTTCTATGATCGCGTTGAGAATCACACATTTAATAAAACCATTGGCCAAATTTTATTATTGTTTTTATTGCAGACGATAAAAATGCTTGCGCCATTACTGTCAATCGTTTTTCTCACTGGCATCATAAGCAATTTAGTACAAAGTGGCTGGATTATGAGCGCTAAACCAATCAAGCCTGAGCTTAAAAAAATAAGTCCCAAAGAAGGCGCAAAAAAAATATTTAGCTTTAAAAACTTAATGGAGTTTATAAAGTCGCTTATTAAAATTATTGTGCTTAGCTATACCGCCTACTTTATTCTCACCAACGAAATGAAAACGCTGATGGCGATACCTCACTGCGGTGCTGCGTGTGCCTTTACGTTATCAGGCAGCTTAGTATTTAAATTAATTTTGTATTGCTTAGGCGTGTTTATCTTCTTGGCAGCAGCTGACTATTTGCTCGAAATGAAACAGCATAAAAAACAGCTGATGATGAGTCATGATGAAGTTAAACGTGAATATAAAGAGATGGAAGGCAGCCCAGAAATTAAAGGGCGTCGTAAACAATTGCATCAAGAGTTGATGGAAGAGCAAGTCGAAGCGAGAGTTAAATCTTCCGATGTGATTGTGACTAACCCAACGCGAATTGCTGTTGGCTTAAAGTATGATGCAACCGCTGCGCCATTACCCTATGTCACGATTAAAGGTGAACTACTGTCGGCAAAGAAAATTCGCACAATTGCTGAAAAACACGGTGTGCCAGTTATTCGGCAAAAATATTTAGCACGTGGTTTGTTTGCAAAAGTTGAAATGGATAACTTTATTACAGAGGAATACATTGAAGCAGTTGCAGACATTATCCGTTTTGTGCGCAGTTTAGAAAATGATGATTTCGCAGAGGATGAATCTGACGCTAACAATGATTATTACTAAGTATATAAAAATCAATTGTTTATACTGATTTTAAAACATAAAAAAAATTTCGTTAACTGCATACATTTCTGCATAATTCATTGTGTATTACCCATCATAATAAATCTTAATTTAGGAAAACAATACTAAGTAAGTTACTTATTAGGAACGAATATATGTCAGATCTTGGTCTAGGCGGAGCTCAATCCGCTTCACAAACAAGTGTGATTAACCCATCACAAGTTAATAGTAATAATGATGCAAACTCTAAGATAAACAGTGCTGAATTAGGTCACCGTGATGTGCAACAAGTATCAAATGACCCTGTATCTTTGAGCTGGCAAGACAAGTTTAGTAACGCCTGCACCCAGATTAAAAACTCGATTGTTGCGATGCTAAATAATGTGAAAGAAGATATAGCCCAGTTGTGCGATGACGCATCTAACAAACTAGAGGCTTTTGGCGAAGCAATTAGCGATAAAGCAACTTCAATCTTAAATAGTATTAAAAGTATGATTTCAAGTGACAATAATGGTCTGTCCATTGATACCCATATCAATATTGAGGCGGGAGTTTCTATTATTGTTAATCAGAATGACCAACCGGGTGCCGGTATGGGACCTGGAGCTCCGGTTAATAACATGATGGTAATGGATGATGTGCCAAGTCAAATTCAGGCAAATATAGAAGCCATGATGAACCAAAGCGGTGAAGATGCAGATGTTAATGTTGTAGCAAATGGCCCGCAACTTATCCGAGAAGGTAGCATTGAAGGCATACCAGATAACATTAATCTTGGCGCTACGGCTGGCTATATTGATGATGTTGTCAATCAAAGTGACTCACCAGCTAACAGACAAATGGCTGTTGACCAAAATATTGCCGAACAAGCGCAAGCTGCATACGACTTCGAAGGGCAAATTAATACAGGCTTTGAACAACAAGCTGCTGCAATGGCTGAAGATCAAAATATTGCCGCGAAAGCCACTAATATTGAAGATGCTATTGGCGAAGCTGTTGGTGAGGAAAAAATCGTTGATGTCGATGCATTAAGACAAGAAGCACTTGCACAGCAAAGTAAGGAAAATGATGAGAAATTTGCCGATAACCTTAAAGCTGAAATGGAAGCGATGAATGTTGCATTGGATGATATTATTGAAGATATTCAAGAGTCGGGTTCAAATCCAAAAGAGACGGTTGGAAACGACCAATATGGTGAACAGTAATTAGTTATACTGGCGGTTAATGTTGACCGCCTTAATATTCTTTGAAATGGTTAAATATACTCAAGCGAAGTTGAACATGTAAAGCGGCATGCACTTGGCTGAATAACTATTCAAAAACTATAGGCTAAAACCTAATCTTAAAAGACACTGAAAAAAGGCTACCAGTGTCTTTTTTCTTTTCAACTTGCTTCTTTTTTACTTGTTGCGTATTCGTCTTTTTTGTTTGTGTGTACTGGTTTGAATTTGAAGCTTGTAACACTTCATTGTTATTAAGCTCAGGCATTGCTAATTGTGCTGCAAAAATAAGTGCAATAAGTGACATTGGTTGATTCCGCTTTACATAAATTACGTTTGTTGGGCCATGATGCCGATTAAATTAATTTTTGTCTCTTATCAAACTATTATATTGTGAAATATAAGGTTTAACTTAAAATTATACATAAAATTCAATGTTTTATACGAATCCTTATCTGGTTATTTTTTAAATAAATAATATTACCTATAGAAAATAAAGTGAGTTATGCTAATATCGCGTTTATTTTTTGTTAACTGCGACCAACGTGATTTATCAGTTAGGACCTTGGCTTTTTGATAGCGATTTATGTTTGCTTTCAAATGGTGATATTAAAACTGAATTAGACCCACTTCTTGTTAAGTTATTGCGGTATTTTATTGCACATCCAAAGCAAATTATTTCTCGCCAAATGTTGGTTGATAACGTTTGGCAGCAATCATTTGTTGACGACAATGCGATAAATCGTGCAATGTCTGAATTGAGAAAACAACTCCAGCATTCTGAGCTTGAAGCGCCGCTAATCAAAACCCATTATCGTAAAGGGTACAGCTTACAACTCCAGCCAAAAGTAATTGAAAGCCAAAACACTGAGATTGTGGAAAAAGGTCAATCAAAACAAACGAGCGCCCGTCCAAATACGTTGCTTATTATTGGTGTATTATTGTTGGTTGTTGGGCAACTTTGTTGGTATTTTTGGCCAGAGCACAATAGTGATTATGTAGCGAAGGTAGATTTTACTACTGAGCTTGTAACAAACGATAACGGTGCTGAAATGCTTCCGTTATTTAGTTTTGATAAAGCGTTCATGGCTTACACTCGCTCTTATCCAGATACAAAAGAGCGAAAAGTGCATATTAGACGGATGGCGGATAAGCAAGAAATTATGCTGGTTCACCCAACAATGATGATTTCTGCATTAGCGTGGCAAAATCAGCAGCACAGTTTAATTGTGCAGGCAGTAGATATCAGCTTGGGTAAATGCGAGTTTCTGTTGGCAGATGTATCGGGCTTTACAGTACGTTCGGATTTTACGCATCTATCAGATTGTAATTACCAAACAGATGGCTACGCAGCGCTTGATAAACAAGGGCGGTATTTGTATTACACATCGAGTAATAACGACCTAAAAACAAAAGCCTTGTTAAAGTACGATACAGAAACCAAGACATCACACGCATTGGTCCCGGCGCGTCCTGATTTGTTTGGCCCAGCGATGCCAAAGCTGTCACAAGACGGAAAGTGGTTAGCCTATTTAATTTTTGAGAAAAATAAGCTCGTGCAAGTGTTTTTGCACTCATTAGATACACTAGAGTCAAAAAGGCTATATCAAAATAAGTCAGCAACGTATTCATTTGCATTAGATTGGGTCGACATAAAAACGTTACGATTTATTGATTACGATGAAATTGTAACGATCGATATCAACTCATCAAATATTATTGAACGCCTGTCGCTACCTGATTTTGTGCGGCCTTACTATATAAGTCACAAAGATAAGACAGATCTCTATTACACAACGGGAAACACTCAGCATTATGGCTTTAAACAAGTTGATGACTTTAGTCGAGGGCAGGATGCGTACAATATTTATGAATCAAACCATCACTCATACTTTATTCAGTATGATAATGAACGCCAACAGTCTTATTTTATTTCTAAACGAAGTGGCATACCGCAGGTATGGCATGGAAACAAATTAGGCGTTAAGCAATTAACCCATTTTGAAGATAAAGCAACCGAATTATCAAAGTTGAAGTTAAGTCCCAATAGCAAGCATTTGTTGTTTCAGCGCAATAACCGCATTGAAATTTTAAATGTAGATTCGGGTAAATTACGCAGCGTTGATTTTTTAGCACGTAAAGAACTATTGTCGATTATATGGGGCGAAAACAGTAATACTTTGTTATATGTAGAAAAAGGCGATGAAGCACGGGTAAAGCGTTATGATTTTATAACAGAGGAACAGCAAACCATATTATCAGTAAACTCATTGTCACTGTTTAACAGTAATAACGGTGTGCCTTATGCCGCAACTGATAAAGGCTTAGTTAATCTAGACACTAAAGAATTAGTTTCATTGCCTGACAATGTTATTGTCGATTTAAATATGCGATTTAACTCTGTAGATGATTACTTTTACGCAACCGACCGAATTAAAACGGTTTATCGCTTTAAAGCAGGTGATAAAGAAGCCGATGTCAGTAAGCTCGATTTTAATATTCACAGTATGGACATAACAAATAAACACCAAATATTACTCGGTAGTAGAACCATGAAAGATATCAATATCGAACGGATCTGGTGGTAAAACACTATTTAACGCTCTGAAGCGTTTAAATATTAACCTAAATTATGTTTTTTCTTCCTACTATAATTTTCATTTATAATGGGTATTATTTGGCTAAATCCTGCTTGTAATATCCTCGTGTTATAATGCCAGAAAATGAATATCTAAAGTGAAGCCGACAGATAAAACGGACTATTGCGTAATCCCATTAACGTGCTTTAATTGGTTGCAAAGTGGTTAGGTTTTTGTTTGGTAATAATAACTATTATCAATGAGTTATTGACGACTTCACGATTATGACCAGTAAGGTTATCAATTAGTATTAATTTACTGAGTTTTTCATGTTTTTTAGACTCGACAGTTTAGTGAGTGAACAAAAATCATGTAAAATACTTAGTTCATATCTTTTCAAAAACACGTCGAGAGTTTTTTATGAGTTTGTACACAGAATACATGGAAGAAATTGAGGTTCGTAAAAAAGACCTTGGTTTAAGCCCAAAGCCAATTGATAGTGCAGAGCTACTATCTGAAATCATCGCTCAAATTAAAGATACAACAAATGAGCACCGTGAAGATTCATTAAAATTCTTCATCTACAACACGCTTCCTGGTACTACACCAGCGGCAGGCGTTAAAGCGCAATTCTTAAAAGAAATCATTCTTGGTGAAGAAGGTGTTGCTGAAATTTCAGCTGATTTTGCGTTTGAACTACTTTCACACATGAAAGGTGGTCCTTCAATCGCAGTATTACTTGATCTTGCACTAGGTAATGATGAAGCAGTTGCAAAACAAGCTGCTGATGTACTTAAAACACAAGTATTCCTATACGATGCAGATACAACGCGTTTACAAGATGCGTTCAAAGCAGGCAACGCAGTTGCTAAAGAAATCTTAGAAAGTTATGCAAATGCTGAATTCTTCACAAAACTTCCTAACATTCCAGAGAAGATTGAAGTTGTAACTTACATTGCAGGTGAAGGTGATATCTCAACTGACTTACTTTCTCCAGGTAACCAAGCGCACTCGCGTGCTGACCGTGAACTTCACGGCCAATGTATGATTACACCTGAAGCACAACAAGAAATCGTTGCGCTTAAAGAAAAGCACCCTAACGCGAAAGTAATGCTTATCGCAGAAAAAGGTACTATGGGTGTTGGTTCTTCACGCATGTCTGGTGTGAACAACGTAGCACTTTGGGCAGGTGAGCAAGCGAGCCCATACGTTCCATTTATTAATATTGCACCTGTAGTTGCGGGTACAAACGGTATTGCGCCTATCTTCCTTACTACGGTTGATGTAACTGGTGGTATCGGTCTTGACCTTAAAAACTGGGTTAAGAAAGTAGACGCTGACGGTAAAACAGTGACTGATGAAAATGGCGACCCAGTACTAGAAGAAGCTTACTCAGTTGCAACGGGTACTGTGTTAACGATTGATACACAAGCGAAGAAACTATACAACGGTGACAAAGAGCTTGTAGATGTGTCATCTGCATTCACTCCACAGAAAGTAGAATTTATGCGCGCAGGTGGTTCTTACGCGGTTGTATTCGGTAAGAAACTACAAACGTTAGCCGCTGAAACGTTAGGTGTTGATGCGCCAGCAGTTTACGCACCTTCAAAAGAAATCTCACACGAAGGCCAAGGTCTTACTGCTGTTGAGAAAATCTTTAACCGTAATGCGGTAGGTGTTCAATCTGAAACGCCACTTCACGCTGGTTCAAACGTACGTGTTAAAGTTAACATCGTAGGTTCGCAAGATACTACTGGTCCTATGACATGTCAGGAACTTGAAGCTATGGCTGCTTCAACGATTTCACCACTTGTAGATGGTGCTTATCAGTCTGGTTGTCACACAGCATCAGTTTGGGATGCAAAAGCGCAAGCAAACATTCCTAAACTAATGGCGTTCATGAACAAGTTTGGCCTTATCACTGCACGTGATCCTAAAGGCATTTACCACTCAATGACTGACGTAATCCACAAAGTATTAAACGATATTACAGTGGACGACCGTGCAATCATCATCGGTGGTGACTCACACACGCGTATGTCTAAAGGTGTAGCATTCGGTGCCGACTCAGGCACTGTAGCACTTGCTTTAGCAACAGGTGAATCGGCAATGCCAATTCCTGATTCAGTTAAAGTAACGTTTAAAGGCAAAATGGCTAAGCACATGGACTTCCGTGACGTGGTACACGCAACGCAAGCACAAATGCTTAAGCAATTTGGCGGTGAGAACGTGTTCCAAGGTCGTATTATCGAAGTTCACATTGGTACGCTAATGGCTGACCAAGCGTTCACGTTTACTGACTGGACTGCAGAAATGAAAGCGAAAGCGTCAATCTGTATTTCAAACGACGAAACACTTATCAAGTCAATTGAACTTGCTAAGAGCCGTATCCAGATCATGATCAACAAGGGTATGGAAAACGAAGCGAAGACGCTTCAAGGTCTTATCGACTTAGCTGACGAGCGTATAGCAGGTATTAAGTCTGGTGAGCAACCAGCACTTGCACCTGATGATAACGCTAAGTACTACGCAGAAGTTGTGGTTAACCTTGACGAAATCGTTGAGCCAATGATCGCTGACCCAGACGTAAACAACGATGACGTGTCTAAGCGTTACACGCACGATGTTATTCGTCCAGTTTCTTTCTACGATGGCAAACCAGTTGACCTTGGTTTCGTTGGTTCGTGTATGGTTCACAAAGGTGACATGCAGATCATCGCGCAAATGCTACGTAACCTAGAAAAGCAAAACGGTTCAATCGAATTTAAAGCGCCACTAGTTGTTGCGCCACCAACATACAACATTGTTGATGAGCTTAAAGCAGAAGGTGATTGGGAAGTACTTGCTAAGTACGCAGGTTTTGAGTTTGACGATGCAAATCCGAAAACAGCTGCACGTACTAAGTACGAAAACATCCTATACCTAGAACGCCCAGGCTGTAACCTATGTATGGGTAACCAAGAAAAAGCAGAACCAGGTGACACTGTAATCGCAACATCAACACGTCTTTTCCAAGGCCGTGTTGTAGCTGATACATCAGAGAAGAAAGGTGAATCGCTACTTGGTTCAACACCATTAGTAGTACTTTCAACTATTCTTGGTCGTTTCCCAACTATGGCTGAATACTCAGCAGCAGTTGAAGGCATTGACCTAACAGCGTTTACACCGCTTGAAGAAGAACTAACGACTAAGTTTGGTTCTGAGAAAGCAGTACCAGTTAAAGTGGTTTAATAAACCGATTTAACGAAAAAGCGCGGTAAGTTCTACTTACCGCGCTTTTTTATTATCTAACGAATCATTTAAGTATTCATATTACTGCTCTGATGCGAACCGTTATTCGTGGTATTTGCGAATAACCGCAACTTTGCCATCTTCGATTTCGAGTACTTCCATCATCACATTAGAATATGCAAGAGGCTGCTTATTTTGCGGGTGAATGCCTTTGGCACTTGAGGTGTAGCGAATTGCCACAGCCGAGTTATTAAAAGCAAATACATTCAGTAGTTTTGAATTGTATTCTGTATGTGCACCTAGATAAAACGTCATGCCTTTACGCATCGCTTCTTTGCCATCGGGCAGTCTCGCATCATCGGTTACATAAGGTAAATGTGTATGACCTATATCATCTGTTAAAAAGGCTAAGTAATTTTCTAACTCTTTTGACGTTGCGTTTGGTGCTTGAGTTGCAACCATTGCATTGTAGTAGTCTGTGGCGAATGCTGTAAGGTCAATTTGTTTTGTGTCTGCAAGCACCTTAGGTATTGTTAAAAATGATAATAAGCAAATAATAATTAAGCGCATTTTAGTTCCTGTTGATTTGGTTAATACCTAATCTAGCGACTAACTATTTTATTGCCAAGGAAAATAAAGAGTTAGAATTGTTTTGTTACATTAATTGCAAACCAAAATAACTTACCCAATAGCAAATAATAACTGTAGATGAATGTATAAATGCTCGGATAATGAAAGGAAATTTGCTCACATCCATACTCAATTTATGCGATGCTATAACGGCTAAACTCATTACAAAAAACCAAGGTGTGCAAACAAAAAACATTTCTTGTTTGATTACGCTTACCGCTAGATCGTGAACTAGTCCACTGATACTAAATGTTAAAATTAGCGCGAGAGAGTGCGGCAAAAACTGTGTTAATGGTTTTTGAATTTTCGTGGCTAAGTAATAGCCCCAAATTGGGTTCCAATAAAGCCAAAACTGCGAAAAGTTGTTAGTACCAAGGGCATTCTTAAGTATGTTTGTAAGCGAGCCTGATGCACCAAGCGGTACACCATTTCTTCGTTTTACATATTGTCTCAGGGATAATTTTCTAGGCATTACTACCCAACTTAAAGTAATAACCCATTAGTAATGGGTTGAAAACGACTGGCACTGTAAATGAGTGATTGCGCGGTGAGTTTTTCAACGCCATATACCCAAGTTTCAATACCATGTTTAGATGCGACTTTTTGCAGTAATAAATCAAAATCCCCATCACCAGAGAGTAAACACACCACATCAACATTAGCCGCATGCTCCAACACATCAATTGTAATACCCACATCCCAATCGCCTTTTGCAGAGCCATCAGCGCGTTGGATAAAGGGTTTGAGTTTTACGTCAAAGCCAATGTGCTTAAGTGCTTTTTGAAATTTATGCTGTTGGTCGTCTTGGCGCGCGATTGCGTATGCATTGGCGAGTGCAATCTCCCCTTGATTAGATAATTGTTGCCATAACTCGCGGTAATTAAATTGGCGTTGATAGGCTTGACGTGTGGTGTAGTAGATATTTTGAATATCTACAAAGAGCGCGATTTTTTTCAAAGTGATTAGTTCATTTAATTGTTTGTGACACTATAGCAAGCAAAGTTTGCGACTAACAGTGATGGCATGCTGTGATATACTTCTCTTTTTGCAATATTTGAGTGTTAGCTTTGTCTTTAACTTCTTGTTTTTCAACTACGGCGTTATCGTCCGCGCTTTTAGAGAACTTAACCAGTTTAGGTTATACCACAATGACCGATATTCAGGCGCAAACCTTGCCGCTTATTCTTGCGGGCAAAGATGTGATTGGGCAGGGAAAAACAGGTTCGGGTAAAACGGCTGCGTTTTCACTTGGCTTGTTGCATAACTTAAATGTGCAACGTTTTCGCGTGCAAGCAGTGGTTGTGTGCCCAACACGTGAACTTGCCGATCAAGTGGCGGTAGAAATAAGAAAACTCGCGCGTACTATTCACAATATTAAAGTGCTTGCGTTATGTGGTGGCGCACCGATGGGGCCGCAGATCGGCTCACTCGAACATGGCGCCCACATCGTTGTAGGTACGCCAGGTCGTATTGAAGAACATTTACGAAAAGGGCGTTTAAACCTAGACGAAGTAAATACCTTTGTGCTTGATGAAGCTGACCGTATGCTTGAAATGGGCTTTGAAGAGTCGCTTAATTGCATTATTGAACACCTACCAACAGCAAGACAAAATTTACTATTTAGTGCGACTTATCCGGCTAAAATTGAGCAGTTAGCACAGCATGTAATGGTTAATCCTGAAAAAATCGTGGTAGAGGCAACACATGATCACAGTTCAATTAGCCAATATTTTTATGAAGTTGAAAATAATGACGCACGTTTAGATGCGGTTAATCGCCTATTACTTAAGTTTCAGCCAAAATCTGCGGTGGTGTTTTGTAATACAAAAAATGAATGTCAAAGTGTGTGCGATGACCTAAGCCAATTTGGCTTTGATAGTGCTGCATTACATGGTGATTTAGAACAAAAAGATCGCGACCGCACTTTAGTGCGCTTTGCTAACAAGAGTTTAACCATTTTGGTTGCAACCGATGTTGCGGCCCGCGGTATTGATGTTGATCATGTTGATATGGTGGTGAATTACCACATTGCTCACGACCCTGAGGTGCATGTTCACCGCATTGGCCGTACAGGCCGTGCGGGTAATAAAGGTATTGCCTGTTCGCTTATGAGTTATAAAGAATCTCATAAAGTGAATGCGTTAGAAGACTATTTAAAGATTGAAGCCACGCCAACTGATTTGCCAGGCGATGAGGTATTTGCAAACGCGATTGAGCGCGCGCCAAATATTACGCTGCAAATCGATGGTGGTAAAAAAGCAAAACTTCGTCCGGGCGATATTCTGGGGGCGCTTACATCGAACAGTGCAATTACCGGTGAACACATTGGTAAAATCAAAGTAACGGCGATGACATCGTATGTCGCGGTAACACGAAAAATTGCCAATGCGGCTGTAAAAACCATTAGCGAAGGCAAAATGAAAGGCCGTAACTTTAGAGTACGCAAAGTCACTAAGTAGTCCGACTTAATTTGTTATAAAGATGTGTGATGATGTCACACATCTTTAAATAACGAGCAACTTTTAAGGATTGTTTTCGTTAACCTATCTAATGGCTTAGAGTTTGACTTAAAAAAAACCGCTAATGATAGAGCGAACCGTTTTTATAAATATCCGTTGACCACTGCTCGAGCAGTTCACTCGCTTTATCATGTTCTTCAGCAGTGAGCTTATCGTACTGTCTGTTAACGAACCAAGAGAAGCGATTATAAATTTCGTCATTGTTGGTAAACTGGGTGATCAATTGGTTTAGAGCAAATGACTTAACATGACCAAGTTTCCCTGCTTTTTGTGAATGATGCAGATTCGACAATTGAATTAATGCATCAATACTGCCTTTTTTACCCGCTTGCTCTAACAATGCTAGTTTTTGTGTCGTAAATGCATTGCGCGTTGCAATATAGTCATCGCGCGATAATGACGCATAGCCTTGCGTTTGCATGTAAAGTTTTTCGCTTACGCGACCTAATGTTTCCTGCGCAGGCACAAACCCTTGAGTTGCTGCAGTTTCTAAGTAGGTGTAAAAGGCGTTTAAATTTTCTGGCTCAAGCCCCTGGCAATAGGTAAACTGTTCTCGCACTCGCTCAATTGCCACGGTGCTGTCTGTAAATTGGTAGGCTTGCTCAAGCTTCTCTTCAAACATTTGCTCATTTAACGGTGCGAATAAACAGTAACGAAAATTACGGGCAAGAAGATAACTCGCTTCAGCGTCCCCGGATTTTGCACGTAACTTTAATGCGCTTAACTGGCTCTTTATGCCATCTTCAAAACGCCATTGTGGTTTGGTTATTTCAATTAAATGGCCTTGATTTGTGCGCTGTGATTGTGTTGATAAGGTGCTAACAATAGGCTGAGGTTCGGTGATTGTTTCATGTTCATCGCGCTTGCTGCTATGCTGCGTTTTAAGTGAGGTACTTGTTATTTCAGGCGTTGTGTTATCTGCGTATAAAATCAAAGTAAGCGCAGTCACAACGCACAGACAAATTGCGATATAAGTAAATGCTTTCATAGTCACCAATTAGGACGCGCTAGGATTTTTTGCATTTAATGGTTGTTGGCGCAACAGAACGATTGTTTATGTTATTTTGATGTGATTGATATTTAGTCCAACCAAGTGGGCATTGTGTCGCATCAAGTTCAACAATAGTATTTTTTGGCAGCAAACTTGATTGTTTGCTTAATGTTTCAATCACTTTTTCTAATTTAACAATTTTTCGTTCTAAACAACGCGTTTGTTCTTTAGCGCTGAGTTTTACAGAGCAGTCTTCTGCACTTGCATTCATCGAGTATGTAACAAAAAACAGATTGATTACTAAGAGGGGAGTCAGTTTAAGTCTCATTTTAATGTCCTTTTATTGTGATACTGTTAATTTTTTAATTTCGCGCATGTGCTAAGCCCTGCTCAAATCCGATTACAAATGGTTCGATAGCAAAACCAATTAATAAACATAATGAAGCAGTTAACATCATATTGCGGTTATTTTTCTTGTACCCAATGCTAAAGAGCACAGCAAACATAACGAGTGTGAAAATTTCAACGTATTGCAAGGTCAAACCCTTTTGAAGTTAAAATAATATGCTTTATGGGCATTCTATATAATTGATATACTTATCAAATTTAAAGGCGCTTTACTATAAACTCATCACAATAAGTGTTAACAAATGTGTATTGCCGTGAAGGGGGATTGCTGTTGCGGTAAGTTGCAATTATAAGCCGTGTTTTTGATTGTACGCTTTTAATGCATTTCTAACTTTCTCTACTAATGCTTTATCTGTTTTATTACTAAACGCTAAGCATCCTTCGGCGTCACTGGCCTTGGTTACCTCAATCAGCTTTTCGATTTCGGACTCTGTATGATTAAAATGACGCAGATTCTCTGACATTTCCCACTCCGTTTGTAATACCAAGTCGACACGTCCTGCAAAAAACTTTCGTGCGCCTGCGTAAGGATCGCTCGTTACATCGAGGTTAACGCCATTTTGGAATCCGTTTGCCAGTAAATACTCATGATCAGATTCGCCCTTTTCGATGGATGTAACATAGCGCTTGGCGTGTTCAAGTGTGGTTATATTTATTTCTTTGCGCTTCGCTAACTTGTAAAAATTAACTTTAACTGGACCAATAAGCGGACAAACCCATTGAAACAAGTTCTCGCGCTCTTTTGTTTTGAGAATGGTATAAATAAGGGTGTTTTCGTCGTTAGCGGTTAAAATCATAGAACGCGCCCAAGGGTAAGACGTAATTTGGTACTCAATATCAATACTGTCGAGAATAGCTTTGACGCGCTCAGTCGCGCGACCAACCACTTCACCGTGCTCATTTGTATAATTATATGGTCGCCACTCTTCGGTAACCACATTGAGCTTTGCACTTGCCGCTGTAAACAGCGAAAACGTGCAAAGTATTAAACAAACATTACAAATAGCTATTCGATACAAACTGGTACCCACTCCATGCGTTATGTGTTTATTAACCTACTTTTCGGTTAAAAACGGTTTTACATTCAATTATATAACAATTAAATGTTTTTAGTGTTTGGCATAATTTAACTATTATTCTCATTATTAATATATAACGTAGTTAAATCTAAATAAACCGACAAAATACTTATTTAATGTATGATTACTTTGTATCGATATTCGGCGCGCCTAACGTAATAATCCTTAGGTAAATAAATTTATGTGCCTGCTGTTTATAAAGCCAAGCATAAACCGTTTTTTTACTTTTTAGTCTTCTGACTGATCGTTGTCAGGTGCTGATTGCGCCTGCTTTTCACGCTCTGCTTTCGAGATGTATTTTGGCTTATTATTTTTATTCAGCTTTTCATTTGCTTTCTTGTCTTTCTTTTTCAGCTTTTCATAAATTTTTTTGCGGCGGTTCATAGTGTTCTCACTTAATAAATAGCCGCGGAGTTTAGCATAGTCTGCCATATCTCAACGTATTTTTATTGCTTTGGTAATACAATGTTATATTTCAACATGGCATGGTCGCTACCCGGGATATATTGGGTGGTTAATGTATCGAGTAATAGTGAGTCACTTAATAAGCAGTGGTCAATCGTAAGTCCAAAAATCGAATATAACGGTTGCGGTAATTTAACAGGCGACCAAGATGCATAGTGCCCGGATAATTGATAGCAAGAGTTGAAACGTTCAACACGCGTAAAGTGTTGTGACAACGGTCCGGTATTAAAATCTCCTAATACTAATGTGTGCTTGATGTCATGGGGTTGGTTTAATAGGTTTGTTAAGTACAACAACATCATATTGCGTTTATGCCACAATTTTTGATTACGCGGCGAGGGTGGGTGTAGCGCAAATACACGTAACTTTTCATGTTTTATGGCTAAATGCAGTTCGACAATAACACCACGTACGCTGTTTTCAAAAACTGAGTGAGTGATACGTTGCAAAATTGGGAATTTAGTAATGACACCGATACCATCTGGAAACCCTTCAATTTCGGCAGAGCCATAATCAAAGCTATCTCCACGCAGGGCGATAAAGCGCACGCGGTCGGTATCGTTCACTTCAAATAGTGCTGTTATATCGCTACCTTCATTGCCAAGTATGTTGTAAACGCCTTCAATCTCAGCATTGTAATAATTAATGTTTAGTTGGCTAACCGAAATGCTAGGGTCGCTGTAGTAATTAAATGAAAGAGTGATTGGTAGATTAATTAAAAGAGTGGTGAATGTAATAACAGCGATACTAGTTGCTAATTTTGGCTTGATAAAAATAAGTATCAAAGATAATCCAAAGCTCAGCATCAACAGATGTGGAATAAAACTTGTCACTAAATCAAGCCAATAATAAGTGGCTGAAAGCGACGACATTGCAACTAGCGCCAATGTGAAGGCAACGCTGATAATTATAAGCAGTAAATATTTAACCATAATCGCGTAAGGATAAGCAGCTCAACTCTTTTAGTAACTTAACTAATAGTATAGTAAGCATTTTCAACTTGTTATTTACCGTATAATCGCGTTTTAAGTGATACGTTCATTATTTAAATGTATTAATAAATAAGCACATATTAAAAATTAACGTCTTATTTTACTGCTTTAGCGCGATTTTGTTTTGGATGATACACAATCGATTTTTAAAACCATGGTACTTGCTAACGCTCTGTGCTAATCTGCGCGACCTTTTTTTGCTTAGGAGTGTGCGATGATTGTTGGTTTTGATTATGGTAGTTCAAATTGCGCTATGGGTGTTTTAGAGCAGGGTGTTCCTAAGCTTGTACCGCTAGAGAATGGTAAACCGTATTTACCATCAACTTTATATGCACAGCACAACAGTTTAATTGTTGACTATGTTGCTAAAAAATTAGCTAAGGGCGAACTGGCTGACGCGTACGTTAGTCAACGAAAAGGACTGTTGGCTGGTATTCCTGCAATTCGCAGCGATCTTGATTTAGCAAATAATGAAAGTGGAATTTACATTGGGCGAGAAGCCATCGATGAGTATATAGAATTCCCTGAAGAAGGCTTTTACGTTAAATCGCCTAAATCATTCTTTGGTGCAACCGGATTAAAACCAGAGCAAATTGCATTTTTTGAAGACATTGCTACAGCCATGATTATGGCAATCAAAATCCGTGCTGAAAAGCATTTACGACATAGTTTATCGCATACCGTAATTGGCCGCCCAGTTAACTTTCAAGCCGTTGGCGGAGAAGAAAGCAATCAACAAGCGATTAGTATATTAACCAAAGCAGCACAGCGAGCAGGGTTTAAACACGTAGAATTCTTGTATGAGCCTCTGGCTGCTGGCATCGACTTTGAAACGTCTCTCACTGAAAATACTAAAGTGTTGGTGGTTGATATTGGCGGTGGTACGTCGGATTGCTCATTCGTGCAAATGGGTCCATCGTTTCGCGAAAACCATGACCGCAGCAACGACTTTCTTTCGCATACAGGTAAACGTATCGGCGGAAACGATTTAGATATTGCGCTGAGTTTTCATAAATTGATGCCGCAATTTGGTTTAAGAACACAAATGAAATCGGGTTTACCTATGCCACACCCACTTTATTGGCAGGCGTGTAAAATCAACGATATTCATTTGCAAAGTGAGTTTTATAGCGATACAAATCATCGCGAATTAACGCGTTTATTACGTGATGTAGAGCAGCCAAATTTACTTTCGCGTTTAATTAAAGTGCTTGAGAATAAACAATCTCACCAAGTCGTTAGGCAAGGGGAGTTGGCGAAGATTGGTTTATCGGAACAGAGCACGCATCATGCAGATCTTTCGTTTGTTGAATCTGATCTAATGCAGTTAATTGAACATCATGATTTGAGCGATGCGATTAATGACAGTTTAAAGCAAATGGCAAATCTTGCGAACGACGCAATTTGTGCAGCCGGTACCCGACCAGATGTGATTTACCTAACTGGCGGTAGTGCACAATCGCCATTATTAAAACAGGCATTACAGCAGGCTTTGGGTGATATCCCAATGTTAAATGGTGACAACTTTGGTAGTGTAACTGCTGGTTTAACGAAGTGGGCGAATAAAATCTTTAAATAACCCGGTTTTAAAAAGGTTAATCAGCTTAACATTAGCGTTGCATAAGGATTTGTTGCGCTAATGCAAAAGCGACACAACACGGCGTACTTATAAACACAATAACGCATTACGTTTTAAGTAACGTATTTCCTTGAAATTGGGTACACCCTTTGCTTATATTAAACTATTGCAAATGGAGTCGCGCAATATTAAGCCGGTTGCTACCTAACTTATCAAGGATGACTTATGAATACGTCAGCACAAACCAATACTTCACACTCGTTAGTTAACCCCACCTTTCAACGTAAGCTCGATTGGGTAATGGTGTCGTTATTAACGGTTTTGATTATCGCAAATGCGTATCTTGCCCATTACGCCACAATAAACCATGGCGCATTTGATGTTCCCAGCAAGCAAATTGCATTTATTCTTGGTACCACATTTGGTTTACCGTTTGTGGCAGTAGCAGCGACCTTGCTTTTTCCTTCAATGAGAATGGTTTCAACGCAAATTAAAGTGTTAACACTTACATCGGCAATTGTGTTTGTGTCAAATGTGCCGCTACTGGCATTGGCATTTTAATTAACCAACGTGACTAATTACTACAAACTCACTTGGTGTTTGTGCGCTAAAGGTCGCGTGTTTAGTACGTACTAGCGTGCCATCAGTTGCTATTATTTGTCGCTCTGTGGTTTCAACATCAAGGTTACCCTTATACACATATGCTACTGTTTCTGTGTCAACACGGTAGATTTCGCCAGCGGCGAGTTTAACGATGTAAATATGGGTTTTACTATCAAACGTAGTGTTTTGATTTTTATCACCACCGTAAATATGGGTAATCCCATGTTTATTTGTTTGATAGTATTTATACGCAGCGGGTTCGCCGAATGTTTCTGGCAACGCCCATAATTGCAATAAGCGATTGGTTGACGAATTTGGGTTTATTTCATTGTGTGAAAATCCTTCACCACCAGCGCGCTGTACTTGCGCATCACCCGCTTGCAAACTTTTACCGTGCTCTAAAGAACCTTCGTGGGTAACTTGCCCATCAAGCATGATAGTGATGACGTCTATCTCTTTATGGGGGTGCATTGTGGTTTCACCAAATGGGTTAAATTTGGCATCAGCCAAATAAACAAATTGACCCAACCCTTCGAATGTTAACGGCGATTTACGTGATCCGAATAATCGACTATCCGTGACAAAACGGTGCTCAACTAAACCAGCAAAACCACCAAGTGGTAATTCATTACGTGTTAATACTTGCATGGTATTTCCTATTCACTTTCTGCTTTGATAGATACATAGTAGAGTGAAATTATTGTTTTAAAAATACCTATTTGTGATTAAGATAAATTCATTTATAACAACAATAAAAATCAATGCATAACTTAAATGACATGATGGTGTTTCTTGCTGTGGTAGAAAGCGGTAGCTTTACTGCGGCAGCACAAAGGTTAGCAATGCCAAAAGCTAACGTCAGTCGGAAAATAGCAAAACTAGAGTCAACGCTAGGTATTACCTTACTTGAAAGAACGACGCGTTCGCAAAAATTAACAGAAGCCGGCAAGCACTACATAGCGCACTGCAAACGTATTTATGAAGAAGCTGTGCTTGCCAATGCGGTGGTTGATAATGCACTCAATATGGTTTCAGGCGAAATAAAACTTGGCGCATCTGTGTCGATTGGTCAAGAGATTTTAAAGCCCAAGATCACTGAATTTTTATCTCAATATCCCGAGCTTTCATTGCAACTTAATTTAACTAATCAACGCGTCGATTTAGTTGAAGGTGGATTTGATATGTTAGTTCGAATTGGCAAGCTTGATGATTCAAACCTAATAGCTAAAAAGCTGGGCTGCGCTACTCGAGGATTATACGCAAGTGCAAAATACTTAAACGCGTTAGCAACTAAACCCGATATTAAATCTCTAGACTCATTAAGTTGGCTCGTAATGAGCAGCAGTATTAGCGTGTCGGGCATTACACTATTAAACCAACGTCAGTCACAGGAAATTAGTTTTTCGCCCAAACTGGTTGTTGATGACTTTAGTGTAATTAAGCAAGCGTGTATTGATGGGCTAGGTATAACCGCCTTACCCAATTATATGTGTCAAGATGATGTAACCTCTGGGCGTTTGGTTAAGGTATTACCTAATTGGCAATTGACGCCGTCAGATATGTACGCGATTTATCCTAGAAACCGTATAAACTTACCAAAAATAAAAATATTACTGCAGTTTTTAGAAAGTGTGTTTAGTGAGAAGCTAGCGTGTTAATAAAAAGGGAAGCATTTGCTTCCCTTAATGTGTGTTAGGTGTAAATGGTAAATAACTCAGAGTTAACCCATAAATGCACCAAAATACTTGCGGCATAACCAAGTGCAATCACTGGTACCCATTTTAAATGACCAAAGAAGGTATAGTAACCACGAGCTTGACCCATTAATGCCACACCTGCCGCAGAACCAATTGATAACAAACTACCGCCAACGCCTGCTGTAAGCGTAATTAATAACCACTGACCATGTGATAATTCAGGCGACATGGCAAGTACCGCAAACATCACTGGAATGTTATCGATAACCGCAGAAATCATCCCCAGTAATACGTTTGCCGTGGTTGCTGACATGCCACCGTATAGCGCTTCAGACATTAATGTTAAATAGCCCAAGAAGCCAAGGCCGCCTACACACACTACGATCCCATAAAAGAACAATAAGGTATCCCACTCTGCGCGTGATACTTTAGCAAATACATCAAACGGTACTACGCTACCCAGTGATTTTAAGCGTCTTTCATCGCCTTTACTTTCAGCAAGCGCTTTTTTACGGGCAAGAGAGCCTGGTAATGTCATACGTAGGAAATAACCAAAGAATTGTAAATAACCTAGACCCATCATCATGCCAAGTACTGGTGGTAAGTGAAGTAGGCTATGACACAATACAGCGGTGGTTACGGTAAGTAAAAATAGGCATAAGATGCGGATTGCACCGCGCTTTAGTTCAACATCTACCTGTGCAGCAGCTGGCTGTTTACGCTCAACAAAGAAGCTCATAATCGCAGCTGGTACAAGATAATTTACTACCGACGGTAAGAATAACGCAAAGAATTCAAGGAATTCGACTTTGCCTGCTTGCCACACCATAAGTGTTGTAATATCGCCAAATGGACTAAATGCGCCACCCGCATTAGCTGCAATAACAATGTTAATACAGCACAAATTAATAAACTTCTTGTCGCCTTCAGCCACTTTCATTACCACAGCACACATGAGTAGTGCGGTGGTTAAGTTGTCTGCGATTGGTGAGATAAAGAATGATAACCAACCAGTTAACCAAAACAGCACTGGATAACTAAAGCCTTTACGGATCATCCACGCGCGCAATGCATCAAATACTCGACGTTCTTCAAGCGCATTAATGTAGGTCATGGCAACTAATAGGAACAACATTAACTCGGCAAATTCTAGCAAGTTGTGTCTAAACGCTGCTTCAGTGATCCCTGGCAAGTCATTATTCACATAATAACTACCAATTAAAATCCAAATTAAACCTGCGGCAACCAGTACCGGCTTGGACTTGCGCATATGTAACTTTTCTTCAAGCATAACAAATGCGTATGCTAAAACGAAAATCGCGATACAGATGTAGCCCAGTGTGCTCGCAGTTAAATCAAGAGGAGAGCCGACCGTGGAGGCGGCCATTGAAGTCGGAGTAAACAGCATAAAGCTGAATAACAGTAGACACAAAAACAGCTTGTTATTCATGAGTGAAGCCTTGTATTAAAATTGCAGCGTTTGTTAAAAAGCGCGCGAACATTAACACAAATATTTAACAAGTTGCATAGTACAGAGGTCTAAGTGGCTAAAATATTGACAAATTGCGGAAATAGATCAAAAGAATGTGTGATTTATGACTGTCACGCTAAGTTGACGAACGCTTAATGTTAAGTGATTACGCTATATACAAAAATAAAGGTAATAAAGGCGGTTTAGAATAAAGATAAATAACAGTATCCAGCCATTTTTAAATTAATATGTGTTGTTAACAAAAAAAGCCCGGTTTAAACCGGGCTCTTATACGTTCTTTTTTGATTACCAGATGCGAACACGCTCTTCTGGTTTAAGGTAAAGTGCATCACCTTCTTTTACGTCAAACGCTTTGTACCATGCATCATGGTTACGTGGCGCAAGTGCACGGAAACGACCAGGTGCGTGAGTACCCGCGCGTAATTGGTTTAGCATGCTTTGCTCAGTGCGTTTTTCTTTCCACACTTGTGCCCACGCTAAGAAGAAACGCTGATCGCCTGTTAAGCCATCAATTACTTCGGCTTCTTTACCGTTAAGGCTTAATTTATACGCGTGATAAGCCATTGCAAGGCCGCCCACATCACCGATGTTTTCACCTAAGCTGTTACGACCGTTTACAAAGTTATCTGGAATTGGTTCGTACTTGCTGTACTGCTCAGCTAATTTGTCTGCTTTTGCTTCAAAGGCAGAACGGTCTGAATCAGTCCACCAGTTACGTTGAATACCATTTGCGTCAGATTTCGAACCCTGATCATCAAAACCGTGACCCATTTCGTGACCAATTACCGCACCAATCGCACCATAGTTAACGGCTGCGTCCGCGTTTGGATCAAAGAAAGGCGGCTGTAAGATAGCTGCTGGGAATACAATCTCATTAAACGAGCTGTTGTAGTATGCGTTCACGCGCTGTGGTGTCATGCCCCAACGGTTACGATCTGTTTTCTCAAGCTCTTTTGCGGCACTTTCTGCACGGAAGAATTGACGCGTGTTACGCACATTGCCCATTAAATCATCTTTTGCGATTTTCAGGCCGTCGAACTCCTGCCATACATCTGGGTAACCAATTTTAGGGTTAAACGCAGCAAGTTTTGCTTTTGCGTTTACTTTTGTTTCTGCGCCCATCCAATCTAAACCATCGATACGCTCACCAAGTGCGGTGCGAAGGTTTTCTACAAGCTCAGCCATTTGTGCTTTTGATGACTCAGGGAAGTAACGTTTTACGTATACTTTACCAATTGCAAAGCCCATTGATTCAGTGCCAGACATTGCACCAATTGCACGCTTCCAACGTGGACGCGGCTCTTGTTGACCACTTAATTCTTTACCGAAGAATTCGAAGTTATTTGCATAGATTTCTTCAGAAAGTAGGCTTGCGTTACCACGGATTGCATGAAACGTTAGGTAATCTTTCCAAACGTTAATGTCTTCACCGTTAATCAGTGAAATCATGGCTTTGATTGGTTCTGGTTGAGCCATATTTAGCTGCGGTACTTTATAACCTGTTTGCTCAAAATACAGATCCCAGTTAAAACCAGGGTATTCTTTTGCAAGGTCAGTACGCTTAATTTGGTTTAATGTTAAATCGCGATTACGACGCTTTTCACGTGGCCAATGGCCCTCGGCAATTTTAGTTTCAAGCGCTAAAATTGCTTTTGCGCGCTCTTCGGTGTTATCAACGCCGGCAAATTTAAGTGCACTTGCAATGTGCGTAACGTATGCGTCACGTGTTTTAGCAAAACGCTCGCTGTCTTCAAGGTAATATGAACGATCTGGTAAACCTAAACCGCCAGCGCCCATCGACATTTCATATTGATTCGGGTCTAAACGGTTAAACCACATGCCACCGCCAATCGGTGATGACACACTTGTTAGCCATGCATTACCAAAGATACGCGTTAAGTCATCCGTGTTTTTAACTGAACCAATTTCATCAAGTAAACCTTGGATTGGCGTAATGCCTTTTTTGTTGATTGTTTCAACATCCATATATGCATTGTAGAAATCAGCAATCATTTGCTCTTCTGCGTTTAGGTCTTTACGACTTGTAATATCGTCGATGATTTCTTTAACTTGTTTTTCACTGCGTTCAGCAAGTGCAGTAAACGCACCAAAGCGCGTTTTATCCGCTGGCATTACATAGTTGTCGTACCATGTACCACTTGCGTACATAAAGAAGTCGTCACCTGGTTTCACGTCTAAATTGCGTGCAGTCAGGTCGACACCAAAGCTGCCTAGCTCTGCTTTAGTTTGTGCTGTTGTTTCTGTGGCTACAGGTGCTTTCGCTTGTTGTTCTTTTTCTACTTTAGCGGTATCAGCTTGCTGGTCTCCACAACCACCAAGAAACGCAGTTGCAAGTGCAACCGCAAGAATTGATTTTTTCATTAAGATTTCCCTTAGCGTTAAATATTTCTATTTTGCGTTAAAAACTGCAAAACTTAGCTTGTTTTTAACGAAAATACGTCAAGATAGCAAATAGAACACGTTTAACAACGCGCTGTTTTGTAAATAAATATGTTTATACTGCTTAAGTTATTGTGTTTGCAAAGATAATCTAGGTTCGTTTAGCGTGCTAAAAGGCATCACTAGGTTTCGTCCATTTTCTTTTGCTCGGTAAAGAGCTTTGTCAGCATTAATAATGCTTGGTTTAAGTAACGACTCAATTTCACACACACCAAAGCTCGCCGTTATTGATAAGGCATCATGGGCATGCGAGCTAATGGTGGTGTTTTCGATTTGCTTGCGTACTTTATCAATTAAGGCAAATGCTTGGTTTTCGCTGTGATTTGGCAGGGCAATGATAAATTCTTCGCCGCCAAGCCGCGCGACGATGGCATTATCGGGCGTGAATTTTTGCAATATATCGGCAAAGACAACGAGTACTTCATCACCGACTTGGTGTCCGTATTTGTCGTTAAACTTCTTAAAAAAGTCAATATCAGCGATGGCAATACTAACAGGACAGGTTTGCTTATCGTCAGATAATAACGCTTCGGTTGCTTGGTCAAAGTAACGGCGATTGTAAAGCTGTGTTAGCGGGTCGGTGTTAGCCTGCACTTGAAGCGCAGCTTGTTGTTTCTCAATACGCTCTAACACTCTAATCCGGTACGAAATAATAAACGCTAACACAAAGGACTCGAGCATAATGCCAATGCCGACACCGTGGCTTGTTACATAGGTGTTTGGTAATAGACCTTTGTAATAGCCGATGGCTAATAGGTTAAAGGTAAAAAACAAGCCGTGGCCAAATAAGAAGTATTTTGCCAACGGATTTCCTTTTTTTAAAATTGAGAGGCTGACACTTAACGTCACCACAATCATTATTGCGGCTAGTGTGCTTGCTGGTTTTAATGCTGCAATAATATCAAATACGCCAAACACTAAATCAGATACCAGTAGCAGTAAAACAAACATAAGTGCTTTGTGCTCAGTCGGGTAAAGGCGTTTGGTTTCAAAAATACTGATCATAAATAGGATCAGAAAGCTTGGCATGGTATGTAGCGAAAGGTGCAGATGCATCATGGCTTTGCCATAAATGCCAAATAAGCTTGCTAAAAAACCATAGGAAAGGGCAATCCACGTTGTACCCGAGACTAAATACAGCGCATAGAAAATGTTTTCTTTTTTACGTGACGATACAAACAATATGACGTTGTAAAACATCAGCGCCAACAGCATGCCAACCATGATGGCAATATCATGATTTTCGCTCACAAGAGCATGTTTTGATTGGGTTTCATCGTATAGCGCAAGCGTAAACCATTGGTGTGAGAATACATCACTTTTTAAGTAAACCTGATACCGCTCATTAGGTGAAAGTATTAAAGGAAACACTGCGGTTCCACCATATAACATTTCATGGGCTTGATTGTTTTCTAGGTCAATAGAATGGCGTATTTGTGTGTTGCTATCTCTAATTAGATAAAGGGTTAACTGCTGGGTGTGGTAAGCCTCTGGCACATGCAAAAACAGTTGCTTTTCTGAGGCTGATGAATTGTGCAAAGTAAATCGAACCCAAGTTGTTTTTGCATTTGTACCGAGGGTAAGCCGGTTGGTTGCTCTGGAAAACGGCGCATTTTGTATATCAGCGATACTTTGCGTACGAGATCCATCAATATAAAAGTGTGTATCAAATTGCGTTAATGCAATTTGATCTTGGTTTACTGTAATTTGGGCATTTGCTGAAAAACTTAAAAATAGTAGTAAAAATACCAACATGGCAGCTAAAGGCATCTTTTTTTTGGTATTTATAGCCTTAAAGAAACCATAAAACTAACACACTTTATTACATCAGTTAGTGCTACAAAGAGAGTGTTTCGCCTTCATTCATAATGTAAAATTGACTGTCTGTTTCAATGATTTTTAAAGTGTGTAACAGCCTAAAAAGAGCGGAGTGAGAACTGTGGTCGCCCATTTGCCAGCTGGCATTGCCATAACCCCAAGGTATGGTCACTTTGCAGTTAAGGTCGTTTGCCGCCGCTATAGCGTCCTCAGGTCGTGTATGTACATAGCGATACCAAGCCTCGTGCTCTTGGTGGAAATAAGAGGCAATTGGTAGTAAACATACATCAATATCACCATATTGACGCTGAATATCTTTAAAATGATCTGAATAACCTGTGTCGCCGGCAAAAAATAAAGTGTTGCCGTTTTCTTCTAATACCCAACCGCCCCAAAGCGCCTGATTATCGTCATTGTATAAAAAGGGTACCCAAATTCGACTATTAAAATGATGGGCTGGCACAAAGTGGGTTTTGGTTTGCCCAACGAGATGCGTTGTAAACCAATCCATTTCGTGAATGGTGTAGAGGTCGTCGTCAAAGTGATTGGCAAAGTTTAGCGGCACTAAATATTTAGGTTTATTACCAATTAACGCAATATCGTGCTTATTAAAATGATCATAATGTAAGTGGGAATACAACACCGCATCGATATCGCTTAGGTTTTGCACTTTGCTTTTGGGCGATTGACGCTCAAAGCCATTTGCCATCTGAAACGCCCAATTCACTGGCCAATCAAATTCACCAAATACCGGATCAAACAAAAATCGCTTGCCGGATGGCGTTGTAACTTCAAAGCTTGCATGACCAAGCCAATGAATTTTATAGCCTGAGTTTGTCTTTAGTTTTGGGTTTTTACCAATGTATTGGCATTGCTCCATATCACTTTCGCAGTGGATATCGTCAGTAGGGGGGTAGCAATTTTCTTCACAGCTGTAGGGATATGTTTTATTACCGGGGTAACGATTAATATAGCGACCTTGCTTTAGGCTAGCACCTTCTGCGTTTAGGTTATTTGTTGTTGTGATTTTATTTGATGCGCAACCAACAAGCAGCGAAATCGTAGCGCAGAGCGCTAACTTATACCTTGGTTTCATTAATATTTTTATAGTTATGTAAATGAATTATCTCGGGCGAAGTGTAATGGCAATTTACGGCATCTGTAAAGCAGCCAGCACACTGTGGCAGTCGCTAACGTAAATACTATGGCTTGAAGTGCACCAATTACAAAACTAAGGCTTAAAGCAAAACCAAAAACACATTCTGCACGATATGATTTTACGACACAGGCAATTACCGTGATGCCAACAATTAAAGCCGCGGTGTATAACTCCATTGCCCAATAGTAACTGCCAGCAAGCGTAGCACCGTAGTTAAATGAAAATACAAATCCAATTAGTGCGTAGGTGGTTGCTTTACCACGATTAACAGTCGTGCTTTGCAGGCGTTTTCGCATTAAAAGTAAACAACACAATGAAAAGATAGGCATGACAACCAGTGAAAACCAAGATGGCACATCAAGTAGGTAAGGCGCATCCAATACACCAATAAATACAATCTCAGGATTGAAGTAATGCCAGCATAAAACAGCAGCTTGTAACAATGCTACCAACGCAGTAACGCACCATAGAAATTTATTTTTTATCATAGGAATTCTCGTTTGGTGTTTTTATTAACTATGGCAACAATTAAGCCAAAACGAAAGTTATTGAAAATCAGTAGCTTAAATTTTTGGTGATATGTATATGTTTATTGTTTTGTTAGATTTTAGGCAAATAGGCCAGTGAGTTAGCCTTTTTCACAACGATTAATGGTATAATTTTACGCATGTGTTTTTCACTTGTAACCTCATGTCATTTTCAGCATTTAACCTAAACTCTCATTTATCCGAAACCTTAACGCGATTGGATTATCACACGGCAACACCTATTCAATCATTGGCTATTCCAGAAATTATGGCCGGCCACGATATCATTGCGCACGCGCAAACAGGAACAGGTAAAACGGCAGCGTTTATGTTACCCATTATCGATAAGCTGTTATCAAAACAGGCACTTTCAAATACGGTAAGTGCCTTAATCTTAGTGCCAACACGAGAGCTTGCGCAACAAGTTGCAAAAGCGAGTACTCAGTACAGCGAAAACAGTGGGTTAAGTGTGGCGTGCCTGTATGGTGGTGCAAATATTGGCCCACAAGAAAAACAACTTAAACAAGGCGCGCAAATTGTTGTAGCAACGCCAGGCCGTTTGCTCGATCATTTGATTAAAGGCACGCTTTCGCTGTCAGATTTAGCGTATTTAGTATTCGATGAAGCCGATCGCATGCTGGATATGGGTTTTATGGGTGAAATAAAACGTATTATGCGTCATGTGCCACAAATACGACAAACCATGCTGTTTTCAGCCACGGTTGATGAGCAAGTACTCAATAATGTATCGCAATGGCTAAATGAACCAAAACGCATCGGGGTAGATGCGCCCAACACGGCGGCAACCAAAGTTGAGCAATTATTTTATGCTGTTGACGATGAACGAAAACGCGAGTTAATCGCTTACACCATAGGTAAAAACAACTGGCACCAAGTATTGGTTTTTACGCGTACCAAACATTATGCCGATGAACTTGCGAAAGAACTTAATAAAGACGGCTTACCAACAACGGCGATTCATGGTGACAAATCTCAAGGAGCGCGAAATAAAGCGCTTGAGCAGTTTCGCGCCGGCGAGTTACGTGTTTTAGTGGCGACCGATGTCGCGGCGCGTGGCATCGATATTCCGAGTTTGGATTATGTGATTAATGCTGAGTTGCCGTATATCGCGGAGGATTACGTACACCGTATTGGCAGAACCGGACGTGCAGGGAAAGCAGGAACTGCAATTTCACTGGTTAGCCTAGACGAAAATTGGTTATTGGAAGAAATTGAAGTATTACTGGATGAACGTTTAACCCCACAATGGTTAACGGGATTTGAGCCGGATTTAACCCGAGAGCCAAAAGACAATAGAAAAAATACCGCAAAATCTCGCAAACAGCGAGATAAAAAGCGTATTTTAGGTCAACGTAGTAATCGTCGCCGTAAAAAAAATTAACTGTGCACTTGATAGTTTCTAATGTTATTGGTCGTTAATAACAACAGATAATTTATCCAAAAGCGCGTTTTACGCGCTTTTTTGATTTTTCTTTGTTAATCCCTTGGTATCGATAACTAATCTATTTAACGTAATACATTTTGTTTTGCTGAAATTAAACTATTGTGAAAGAGGAGTCGTATCATTTAATCGCCTTGCTTGCTAAATTTAGGGATGCACACAATGCTAAAAAACCTACCGATTGTTCTTAAGCTCTTTCTTATTTTGCTTATACCAAGTGTGCTTAGCGGGTTTTTAATTTACCAGCTAAACAAAAGCAGTGAAGTACAAGTTGCAGCGCAAACTCACATAAATGAGGTCATTGAGTTAACCCAATTACTTAACAATGTGGCGCATAATTTTGCAGTAGAGCGTGGGTTAAGCGCCGGGTACTTGGGCTCTGGTGGCACTCAAGGTAAACAAGCATTGCAGTCGCAACGTAAAAATGCCGATAGTGCAGCAGATGCACTCTTATTGAATATCGATAAAATACAATCCTTATCACTGAACAAGCACTCCTTGGATGTGTTGCAGCAACTACAACAGCTGTTTTCTACACGTACCGAAATAAGAACTAGTGTGGATGCACTTTCACCTGACTCTGACTTTTTTCACTTTTACTCAACGATTAATGCACATGCCATTACCCTTACTGAAAAGCTATCGGTTTATATTACTGAGCCAGAGTTGTCAGCTAAATTTAAATCCTCAATTCAGTTAATTTGGCTAAAAGAGCATTTAGGACAAGTGCGTGGCGCCTTAAATGGGGTATTTGCAAAAGGTGATTACACGCCGCAGCGCGCACAGGCTGTAAATCGCTTTTTAGCCGAAATACAAAAGCGTGAAAAGCAATTTTCCCATTATGCCAATAACGAATATTTGCAGCGTTTTGAGGCGCTAAAGACAGACCCACAAGTGATAAACGTAAAAGCAATGACCGCCATATTTACCAATAATGTGGCAGTTAGGAGCGACAAAAAATCATTACTGCTGTTACTCAGTCAAGACGCTGTGAGCGTGCAGTCAATTGGTGAGTTGAATGCGATTGTATTGAATATGAAGCCGTATTTACCTGCGGATGTATTTTCGGCGCTTCTAAATGATGTGAGCCGATTAAGCGCTGATAGAGACATTACAGGCAAACAAAAAAGCGCCATTAGTAAGCGACTTGCGACTGCCGTTATATTGCCTCATGTTGACGCAAAAACCTGGTTTGCTAATGCTACGGACGAAATAAAATTGGTTAATGGGCTTATTAAATCGTTGGCAACTGAAATAGCAAATAGCGCAAAACAAAATTTAAATAGCACAGAGCAGACATTACAAAATGCATTTTATACAGCGCTTGTATTTTTACTGGTCAGTTTGATTATTGGTTTTGTCATTGCGCATTCATTTAAAAAGGCGCTGAACATAATTCAACAAACCATTCAGAAAATACAACAAGACAACGATTACAGTTTACGAATTGCGATTGATCAGCGAGACGAAATTGGTAATACCGCTAAAAATGTTAATGCGTTACTAGAAAATTTGAGCAATGCGTTTAGTGAAATAGGCGATATGAGTAACGCGTTAGCTAATGGCCGATACAACCAAATTAATTACCGTGGCAAATACAACGGCGACTTGGCAAACGTAGTATCGCAAATTGAAACTGCAGGCAAACAGGTAGGTATAGGTGTTGGGGAAATACGAAAAGTGATGTCGGCGGTAAAACAGGGCGACTTTTCAAATTCCATTAGCGAGAATCTACAAGGAGAGCTAGGGCAACTAAAAGACGATGTAAATAGCACGGTTAATACCTGCAATCGCTCATTTAGTGCAATATCAAACGTTGTTAACGATTTAGCGTATGGCAATCTAAGCAATCAATATACTCATCAACTACAAGGGGAGTTTGCGGTTTTACTGGATTCGGCTATCAATTGTCGCGATACGCTTCAGCAAATTATTGAAAAAGACATTCAACAGCTGGTGGATTGTGCAACTTCAGGTGAGTTAGACGTCTCTATTAATGAGAAAAATAAACAAGGCTGTTTCTTAACCCTCACGCAAAGCATTAATAAATTACAACAGATTAACCGCAATGTGATAGATGAAGTCGATAATGTTTTTGCAAATTTGGCTCAAGGCAATTTGGCAGTAAAAATAGACGGGGAATATGAAGGTGCGTACGCTCGCTTACAACTTAACGCCAATAAAACCATTTCTACGCTTAATCACATCATTGAGAATGAAATTACTGAAATAGTACAAAGTTGTCTATCGGGCAAATTGACGAAACGGATTAATACCGAAGATAAATCAGGATTTTTCTTGTCGTTGAGTGAATCGTTAAACAATTTAGTAGCACTAAATCAAAATGTTATAAGTGAGCTAAACTCGGTTGCTAATGCGCTGGCGAATGGCAATCTACATATACATGTAAATGGTGATTATACCGGTGAATTCAACACCCTAAAAACGAATATAAATAAGTCACTTGAGCAGCTAAGCCAAGTTATTGAAGTAGAAGTTCAAGATGTTATCGGTGCGTTACAAGTAGGTAATCTAGATAAACGTATCGACAGCGCAAATAAACAAGGTTGCTTTTTACAATTGAGTGATGGCGTAAATGAAATTATAGAGGTTGTTAGCCGAGTACTGAACGATTTAGATAACCTATTTGAAAGCTTGGTTGCAGGGGAGCTAAGGGCGAGTGTTACGAATCACTATGATGGTCAATTTAAACGTTTGAAAGATAATGCGAATACCTCAGTTGGTAAGTTGAACTCGCTGTTATCAAATTTACTTAATCTAGCGCAGTCTGTGTCAAATAGTGTTCATGAAATTGCCCATGCAAATGAAGATTTGAGACGCCGCACAGAATCTCAAGCAAGTGCAGTAGAAGAAACAAGTGTGAGCGTACAACGTGTGCATGAGTCAGCAAAAGTAGCGCAATCTAACTTACTGGATACCGAACAACTGATGCTAACCATGCAAACTAGTGCGCAAAACGGGCAGGTTATTGCGCTTGAAGCAAAAGAAACGATGCAACAAGTGAGCGCATCGAGCGATCGTATTAAAAACATTATTGGCGTTATTGATGAAATTGCATTTCAAACTAACTTACTCGCATTGAATGCCGCTGTAGAAGCTGCACGAGCGGGGGAGCACGGTCGCGGTTTTAGTGTAGTAGCAAGCGAAGTAAGAAGCCTCGCGCAGCGCAGCGCACAATCAGCAAACGAAATAAAGTCTTTAATCACATCGAGTGTTGAGCAGGTCTCGCACGGAAACCTGCATGTTGATCAATCAAGTGAAGCGCTTGTAGGTATCGCAAATTCTATTAACAATGCTAACGAAAAAATGGAAGAAATTGCCGAGGTAAATAAACGGCAGACAGCGAGCTTTAACGAAATAAATATTGCGGTCACAAATATTGAAGAAAGTACGCAACAAAACGCCGCAATGGTGGAGCAAATTGCCAGCTCTGCAGCCGCGCTAAATGAAGAAACCAAACGTATGGTGGATGAAGTGAACTTCTTTAAAGTTGGATAGCAACATAGTTTGCTATCCATTGAATGTGTTAGCTAAGCGTGATTAGAAAATGCAGTTTGTAAGTGACTTATTTAATAAAGTAACCGATTGCTTGCCACTTTCCATCAATCAGTGTCATAGACAAAGTTTCAATACTTTCACGCTTATTTTCATATTGTGTACTAAATTGCATTACTTGATACGTGCCATCCGGCATGCCTGGCAGACTCGTATGGCGGGTACTATCAAGCGGGCTTCGTTTTACGACTTTACCTAATGGCGTGCGTACTTGCTCTAGGGCAAGTTGCCACTGTGCTTCACTTACTTGATTTTTAAAGCGATCGCTGGTGTCTTGCCAAGATGCTTGATAATCGCCGCTATCAATTAAATCAAGCCAATTGTTTGCACTTTGTTCATAGGCTTTGTCGTTAGCTACGGCACTGAATGCGATAAAACAAATAAGGATAAATAATCGTTTCATTGTTAAATACCTTTTTCTTAAAACTGTCATAACGTTAGCAAAATATTGACATAATAAGTAGTGTCGCCCCAGTATTTAAACCAAATACGAGTATTAAGTTTGATACGCAATTTGCAAGAATCGCAACGGTTAATTTTTGTGAGTTACTTGCGGAAAAACACCAAATCAGCGACGATTCACCTTTTTATAGTTAGCGTCGGTTTTTGTATTTTAACTTTGCTTTTGCGCCCTTTTTATAAAGATAGGGACGCAGGGCACGTCGCAATTTGGGAAATAGATAGGCAAGGGTGGTTAGCTTGCCGCTAAACCATGGCATAGCGCTTTCTTCATTGTCGTTTATCGATAATGCGATAATCTCATTTGCCACCTCCAATGCGCTACTCATTGGCTGTGAATATACAATGTCTTCAACGTGATCGATTTCATCCATTATAAAGCCAGTATCAATTGGACCTGGTGACACTACCGCCACTTTAACCTGTTGAGGCTTAAGTTCATCGTGTAGTGCATAACTAAATGCCCTTAGTGCAGCTTTTGTTGCTGAATAAACCGCGGCACCTTGCAGTGGTGCGCGTCCCGCTAACGAACCGACCATAATTACAGCACCACTATTTGATTGTTTAAGCTGATTTAAACAAAGGTGGGTAAGTGTCAGCGGCGCATTCAAATTTACATTCACCATATTTGAAACCTGAGCTGGCGTTAGTTTTTCAAAGTCGCCGCGATGGTGTAGCCCTGCGTTATTTACAAGTACATCAATTGCGCCAAAGGTGTCGACTACCTTAGTTACTAACGTTTCAAGGCGTGGTATCTCGCCAATATCACAGGGAAATACTGCGGCATGACCGTATTGATTAATTTCAGCTGCCAGTGCTTCAAGTGGCGCTTTGTTTCTAGCGACCAGCGCAACGTTAGCGCCAAGTTTGGCAAATTGCTTTGCAGTTTCAGCGCCAACACCTTTCGAAGCACCTGTTATTAAAACGGTTTTATTTTTATAGTTATTCATTTCGTCAGCCATTCAAGGTACATTAGTGCAAGATTGTTTTAATTTATCGTAAAAAGTATGGAAACTCTATTAGGACTTTTTGCGCTGGTGTTTGCTGTGTTTATGTTAGGCGGGTTAATCGTTGCCTGGTACAGCTTTGTTAAAATACGCAGCGCCGACGCAAAAATAAAGGAATTAACGCTCGCGGTATTACATTTAAAGTCGCTCGTTAAAAAGTTAAGCGAAACTAATACACTACGCGCAACATCTGAAGAGTCAGCGCAAGAATCTGTTGTCGAACAAAGCGCAGAAAGCGACACACAAGCTGCCGACAATTCACAACCGCAAATACCACAGGTGGATAGCACGGGCAATGTGAGCGTAGCGCTGGCAACCCATCAACAGCAGGCAAAAACCTCATTAAATGAAAAACCAAAACCTAAATCTAAACCAATTGAGACTGTAAGTTTAGCGCAGCGATTGGAGCAATTTTTAGCAAACAATGGTTTGCTTTGGATTGGTGCCGGTATTTTAGCGCTCGGTGGTATTTTTCTCGCCAAGTACTCAATTGAATCGGGACTTATCTCAATTACGCTGCGCTTAATATTGGGTGGCGTGTTTGCTTTGGCATTAGTAATATTGGCGGAATATTTGTATCGCAAACACGGTGCCAGTAATCATGTTACGAATACCAGTGCTGCGCTTGCCAGCGGGGGCATTATTACTGGGTTTGCATTGGTACTTGCCACCTTTAGTTATTATCATTTTATCTCGCCTGTTGTTGCCTTTGCTGCACTTGCAACAATTTCTTTAATCGCCACAGCGCTCGCATTACGGTTTGGTCCATTGCTTGCGGTGATAGGTATTATCGGCGCATATACAGTACCGGCTTTGGTTAACACCGGTAGCAACAATGTGTTTGCCTTATTAATGTACGTTAACTTTGTATCAATAGCAGCAATTTGGGTTGCCAATAAAGTCAAACGAGAGTGGCTGTGGTGGCAAAGTTTTGTCGGTCATTTTGTATGGCTTACCATTAGTGTTGCGATTGCAGACAAAAGCGATATTTGGGTAATTGCAGCGACGATGGCAATTGCATTTTACCTGTATGTATTATCCAGTGTGCTGGGTTGGCGCTTAACTAATAAAAACTTAACGCCATTAGCAACAAAAGTACTATTAATGCCGCGCAAAGAGCAATTAGCCTTAGTGCTTAACATACTACTGCTAGTACTGTTTTATAGTTTGCACGGCTTTAGTAGCAGTTTATTGATTGTAAGTGTGTTATTAAGTGCACTTTGCATGTATTTGCCACTGAGGCACAGTGCATTTGATTCTTGGCCGTTTGTATCGTTAATCTTCAGTTGTTTTGCGATAGTAAGCTATCCTATCGTACATCAGCTTGATGACCCCATGCTTGTTTTTAGCAGTGTATTTTTATATGCACAATTAGTGGGGGTAGCGTATTTTGTGTATAGCGTGGCAATGCAAAAATTATTTATAAAGCGTGCCAGTTTTAGTTTGTTGTTAGGCATTGCGCCTTTGTTTGTGTTTGCCGTGTCGTACATAGTAACGCCGCAAACAGTTGAAACAACCTTATACCCACTTTGGACGGTATACCTGATGGTGATGGCAGGCTATGCGCTATGGCAAATAACTAAAGCGCATCATGCGCTAGCAACAATCACGTTTTGGCTCACTGCGAACAGTTTTTTAGCGTTAGTATTTACCATGTGGTTGAATGCTAGTACGTTATCGTTGGCTATTTGTGCACAACTAGTGTTAATCGCTTATGGGCAACAGCGTTTTAAAGTCGAGTTGCCGTTGTGGCTGAGTAAAATAGCGCTGTCACTAGTGCTTATGCGTATCTCGCTCGCTCCTTGGACTCAGCAATACAGTAACGAACTCGTGTTTGGTGTGCATTGGAGTTTAGTGGTATTGCCCATGATGTTTGCCATGGTTTTTCATGCTTATCGGTTACATTTCAACTCTGAACTTAAAAAGTGGTATGAAGGAGCATTACTGCATTTAATCGCGTTATTTGTAACGACCGAAACCAGTTATTTCTTAGTCGGCCATTACCCTGATTTTAGTAACTTAAATTTCGCAGAACTTTGCGTTTTATCCATGAACTGGTTGATATTAGCAGTGGTCTATTGGTGGCGATTCAAAATTAGTTCGCGCTCTTTATACTTCTATGCTGGTTGTGCACTGGCTGCGGCAAGCGGTTTGTGTCATTTAACTTTGAACACGCAGTATAATCCGTTCTTAGAAGCTATTTTGATTGGTGATATCTTCTTGTTTAATTGGTTGTTAGTGATGTGGGCTGTGCCTGCGGTAATAATTGGTTTTGTGTATTACTTTGATATTGTGCCAAAGCAGTTAAAACTAAATAAAAATAAAGTGCTGTTGCCAATAGCTGCAGGGTTTAGTTTTTTATTTATTAACGGCGTTGTGCGCAATTATTTTCAAACCGAACAAATTCGGCTTTCGTTACCAACGAGTCAAGCTGAGATTTACAGTTATTCGGTTGTGTGGTTAATTATCGCGGCAGGATTTATTTTGTTCGGGCAGCGTATTGCCAAGTCTGTGGTTTATCAAGCGGGGTTTGCAATTTTACTTGTGGTTATTTTAAAAGCCTTTCTATTTGATATGGCGCATTTAGATGGACTGTATCGTGCAATTTCGTTTATTGGTTTAGGTTTGTCGTTAGTTGCGTTAGGCTGGCTATTTACGCGATTTAAATTAGTGTCTGAAGAGGCGCCTCAATGATTGTATTGATCATAATTTGCTTTTTTATGTGGCTTTTTATGCTTTGGCTTACGTATTCAAAACGACTCAATAGCGTTGAGCATTTAATTGAGCATCAAGATAGTAAGCTGATTGTACGCGATACGCCGATTGCACGCTTGATTAAAGGCCTTGCTGTCACGGTATCGGTTGATGAAATTCGCGCAATTGAAGCGACCAATACACATGTATTTTTGCGTACAGCAAAAAGTTCGGTCGATATTTTTATCAATCACCGTTTTATAAATCAAGTGCTTGATCATTTGCGAAACGAGCTTAGCGAAATAGAGATAAAAGACCGTCGACCGATTGGCAAGTGATATTTTGTTAGCGTGTTGATTGTTAAGTAAACTGGCGGCGCTAAAAGTGCTACCAGTTTACGATTCACTTCGGGATTAGGTGTTTTGCCTAATTATTAAAGGCTATTCGTTAATCGCGCTTTTTAGTTTCGAGCCTGCTTTAAACGCTACTTTGTTTTGTCCGGCTATGGTGATCTCTTCTCCTGTTTGTGGGTTACGCCCTTGCTTTTCTGGATGATAGCTCAATGAAAAACTGCCAAACCCCGGTAACTGTACTAAGTCGCCTTCTGATAATGATTGTGTGATTGTCGCAACTAAACTATCCACGACACGTTTAGCGGTGGTTTTTGACATGTCGTTGTTTTTTGCGATGTGTTCAACAAGTTGGGATTTATTCATAATAGCGCCCTTAAAAAGCGGCAAAGGCTAACTATGTCTTATGCTCGAGTCAAGTATTTAGGGCCTTTTACGCCGTATTTGAAAAATTAACGGATAATGATCCAATTTATTTTCTAAAGCGTAATTAATACTAAATTCCTATTCTTTTATGTCGGAGGTGTTTATGGAACTGTTAGTTTCAGTTTTGGCCTATCAAAAAGCACGTGATGAAGGACGAAAAGATCCTGCAACACAGGATTATGAATGGGCTCAGGAAAACTTAAGTTACTTTGAAAGCCACAAATGCGAACTTGGGTTTTGCGATTCAAATGAGCCAAGGCATTCACATTTCGATTAGAGGGTATGTTACGCTCCAATTAATTCGTCGCTATTTTGAGCAGTGGTCGTTTTCACTGAGTCATATCGGTTACACAGCTAAGCTTATTTTACCGCTTAAAATCGTATTTTACCGTTTATCACTTTTAGTTTTTCAAAGTGTTTCAGGTTGTTATGGTTTGTGTATCAAAACAACTAAAAACGAGTAAAACTATGAAATCAGAAAATGCAATTAGCGCGATTGGCGATACATTTTTAGCCCCTACCAAAGCGTTTAACGGATTAAAAGATGCAAAAGGCTGGTCATGGCTGGCGATGATATTATTATTTGTGTTTGGTATTTCGGCACAAGTTATTTACTTTAACTCTGTTGACCAATCATATTTTGTCGAACAACAAGTTGCTACCATGGAACAAAGTGGCGACTACAACCCTGCGGAACTTGAACAAGCTGAAGCGATGACAGCACAGCAATTTCCAATGATGTGGATTTTCTCTGCAGTCGGTGTGTTAATTGGCATTCCAACTATCTTCTGTATTTTTGCGTTGTACTACTATTTAATTGGGAAGCAAGACCCAGAGTGTCATATGACATTTGGTGATTGGTTTGGTTTTACCGCTTTTACGAGTTTACCAACAATTTTCGCAGCAATTGGTACCATGGCATTGGTGTTAACTGCCTCAAGCGGTGAAATCCCTGCAACAGTACTTACATTCTCTTCACTAAACCAACTTATTTTTGGCTTTGACGCTAACCACGCATTTGCGG
Organism: Pseudoalteromonas sp. ABV4_021; assembly: GCF_056159365.1. Taxonomy (NCBI): domain Bacteria; kingdom Pseudomonadati; phylum Pseudomonadota; class Gammaproteobacteria; order Alteromonadales; family Pseudoalteromonadaceae; genus Pseudoalteromonas; species Pseudoalteromonas sp. ABV4_021. Next base: position 131,622 of record NZ_JBSWVB010000002.1, read on the forward strand.
GTTTGCTAGAGAGTATCAATATTTTCTCAATTTGGTCTCTTGCGCTGACGTATATTGGCTTAAAGTCATGGACTAACTTTAACAACAACAAAGCAATGCTATTTGCATTACTACCAAGCATTTTAATTTATGGTATTTGGGCAATTATTGCAGCACTTTAAGGTGCTGCTTCGCTTTGGGGTTGAATATGAAAAAAATTATTATCGTAGTAATCGCGGTGGCGGCATTTGTCGCCATGATTGTGAGCCAACAAATCAAGGGCGATGGTAAGTTACCAGAGATTAAAACCACGCTCACTGAAAAAGGTAAAATCAAAGACTCAATTTTAGCGTCTGGTACCTTGGTTTTTAACACCCAAGTGCAATTACGCTCAGAAGTTACTGGTCGTGTTGAAAAAGTATTTGTAGAAGAAGGGCAGCGTGTAGAAAAAGGCGACATGTTAATGCAGCTTGATACCGAAGCTTTTGAAGCCGAAGTGGACCGTTATCAAGCGTTAGTAAGACAAAGCGAAATTGATATTGAGCGTGCGCAAACAAGCCTTAAGAATTTAATCTCTCAGCTTAACCGTCAAAAAGAACTCTTCGATGTGGGACTATCGCAGCAAGAAGTTTACGATAACATTAAAAATGCAAAAGAACTGGCTGAAATTGATGTATCGGCGCGTAAAGAATCGCTAAACCAAGCTAAAGCGTCACTATCAATTGCGGAAGACCGTTTAAGTAAAAGTGTATTTAGAGCAACAATGAGTGGGTTATTAGCGTCTGTCGATATTAAAGAAGGTGAAACCGTGATTGCAGGTACCACCAATATTGTTGGTTCAGATCTGATGTTGCTGGCTGACCCAAGCAAAATTCTCGCTGAGCTAAAAGTAGACGAAACAGATATTGCCAGTATTAAATTAAACCAAGAGGCAGAAATTTACGCTGCGGCCTACCCGAATAAACCATTTGTTGGCAAAGTCATTCATATTGGTACGTCAGCTAAGCAATTTGTTGGTTCGCAAGGACGTTCATTTAAAGTCAAAGTACTATTAAACGACGATGAACGTACTTTGTACGCAGGCATGAGTTGCCGCGCAGAAATTGCGACTGCCATTGGCAAAGACGCCATCAAAGTTCCAATTGAAGCAGTACACAGCGAAGATGAAAATCACTATGTCTGGGTATTAAACGACGATAAAACAGTGACTAAGAAAACGGTTGAACTTGGTGTTTCATCAGATATTGAACAGGCAATTGAAAGTGGCCTTGAAGAAAAGCAAACCGTTGTAGTAGGGCCTGCGCGCGCAGTTAGCAAACTAAAAGAGGGCGATAAGGTAAAGCTGAAAACAGCTGATAAGGATGCTAAAGATGTCAGTGATCGCGCTTAGTAATATTTGCAAAGAATACAAAATGGGTGAGCAAAGCTTTCTGGCTTTGGATAATGTAAGCGTAAACATTGAGGAAAATGAGTATCTTGCGATTATCGGTCCATCTGGCTCTGGTAAATCGACCCTAATGAATATTATTGGCTGTTTGGATGTCGCAAGTAGCGGCGAGTACGTGTTGCAAGGCAAACCAGTAAAAAAAATGACTGAAACTGAGCTTGCAGGTCAGAGAAATAAAAGCGTTGGCTTTATTTTTCAAAGTTTTAACCTTATCCCTCGCGCCAGTGCACTAAGCAATGTAATGCAGCCGTTGATATACCGTTTTATCTCAGCAAAAGAGCGCCAAAAGCTGGCAACGCAGGCACTTGAGAAAGTTGGCCTCGGTGATAAATTACACCATTTACCATCACAACTTTCAGGTGGTCAACGTCAACGTATTGCAATAGCAAGAGCGCTGGTAACAAAGCCAGATATCCTGCTGGGAGATGAACCGACTGGTAATTTGGACAGCAAAACGACCAATGAAATTATGAGTTTGTTTGATGAGCTGCATAATGACGGGCATACCATTATTTTAGTGACTCACGAGCAAGAAATTGCAGAACATTGCCAGCGTGTATTACGCTTGGTTGATGGGAAGGTGGTATCGGATACACGAAATTGCGAGGAGAAAGCGTATGTTTAAGTCATTTCTCGCGATAGTAGAGGGAACTAAAGCCGCGCTTCAGGCTATTCGCGCTAATGCGATGCGCAGCGCGCTAACGTGTTTAGGTATAATCATTGGCGTTGCAGCAGTTATTACGGTTGTTGCTGTGATGCAGGGCTTTACCAAGCAAATTAACGACCAATTGGCTGATATGGCGCCGGATGTGACTAGCATTAAGCCGTACACCACACCGCAGCAAGAAATGCTTGGTAAACGTTCGTATTTAACAGTGCGTGATTTTGAAACCCTAAAAGGTAAAGTACAAGGATTCGATACTATCACTGCGCAAATGATGGCGTTTCGTTTTCAAGGCGCGGTAGAGTACAAAGGCGAAAGTCATAATACGCGGGTAGTTGGCACAGAATCAAACTACCAAAAAGCTTATCGCATTTATCCTGAAATGGGCCGCTATATTCGCCCGCAAGATGACGATAAACGCCGTCGTGTTGCTTTTATTGGTGAAACACTGATTGAAAAGCTTAAGCTACCTGAAAACCCTGTGGGTGAATACATTAAACTCGGTGGCGAATGGTTTCGTATTATTGGCGTTGCAGAAAAACAAGGCAGCTTTTTGGGATTCGATCAGGATGATTACATCAATATCCCAATTAGTACTATGCAAATTCTAGAAGGCAATGCGCGTAAACCATATTTTCAAATTATGTTCCGTTTAAAGCCTGACGTTGATGAAGCGCAAACCTTGGCTCAAATGAAACGTATCTTGCGTCAGAATCATAAACTTGGCCCAGATGACCACGACGATTTTGAGTTCGAAACCGCTGAAAAAGCGCGTGAGAATATTGATAAATTTACGGGCAGTGCAACGGCAATTACCGCGGGGATTGTGGGCATTAGTTTGTTAGTTGGCGGTATTGGTGTAATGAATATTATGCTGGTGTCTGTAACTGAGCGCACCCGTATTATTGGAACGCTAAAGGCACTTGGCGCGACGCCGGGCTTTATTATGCTGCAATTTTTAGTAGAAGCCGTGGTACTTAGTTTATTTGGTGGCGTAATTGGCCTTATAACAGGTTATGGCGCCGCTGCTGCCATATCAGCAATTGTACCAGGCATGCCTGCGGCATATATACCTATGTGGGCGATATTACTGTCATTTGGTTTTACCTCAGCAATTGGTGTTATTTTTGGTTTAGTGCCAGCGATAAAAGCGGCAAGACTCAACCCAATTGATGCGTTAAGATATGAATAAACGCGTAACGCAAGGAATAAACAAATGAAAAAGGCAATGGGTTTAGTACTGTTACTTGGGTCACTTGTTGGTTGTGATTCAAGTGAGGTAGGTGATGTGTCGCTTGGTGTTTTTACGCTTAAAGACATTAAACTAAACCATTTTCAAGACCCGATAGTAACAGGGGTAACATGTCATGTTGCCTCTGTTGAAGCTAATTTAAGCTTTTCAGACCCAAGTGATAGCTCAATTGCGTGTCGTCAAACAGGGCCAATCACCCAAGCGATGATAGCGCAAATAGATAGCTCTGATTCAGGTGAAGTGATTTTCAAAAAGTCGAAGAGCGTTTTCTTTAAATCAATGAAGATAAGACGAATTTTAGATAAAGAAAATCAAACCTTAATGTACTTGTCGTATTCAACGAAAGAAACGTCAGGTAGTTTTAAGCACAGTTTGTCGACAGTGCCTTTGTATGGTACAAAAGCATATCAAACACGTGTATCAGTAGATAACTAACGCATTAAGTAGATTAATGTCGTAAATTACACAGTAAATAACGTAAACAGGAGATTTTGATGATTGTAGTTAACCCAACCGGGTGTAACGCATAATTAATACACCCGGTTTGTATAACCGGGGTTAAAAGCCCCTTATTTTCTTTTACTTAAGGGCAAAAATGTTAAATATTAATCAATTAAACTTACTTGGATGGCAAAGCTTTTTTCAACAACAACTTGATATCGACGAATGGTACAACAGCATTCCTGTTAGGGTTATTGAACAACATCGAAATCGACTAGTGGTTGATTCTGGTAGCGACACATTTCAATTACCGGTAACTGAAAAAGTATCGCAGTGTGTTGTTGGTGATTGGTTGTTACTTAATGAAAAACACAACGTGAATCGCGTTTTTGAACGTAAATCCTATTTTGCTAGACGCGCTGCCGGCAGCAAACTAGAAAAACAGGCAATTACGGCAAATGTCGACGTAGCGTTTTTGTTGTGTTCATTGAACGAAGACTTTAACCTCAATCGTATCGAACGTTATTTAGCGTTAGTCAATGAAGCGGGCTGCGAACCTGTGGTAATGCTAACTAAAGCCGATCTTGCAAATGACGGTCTTGAAAAGCGTGAGCAAGTTCAAAACCTTAGCTCAATGTTACGGGTCGAAGTCATTGACTGCCACGATGTTACACTGGTTAATCAATTGTCAGATTGGTTAAAACCACAAACCAGTATCGTGCTGTTGGGGTCTTCTGGTGTAGGCAAGTCAACATTAAGTAATACTTTGGCGCAAACGCAGCAGAAAACAAGCGCCATTCGCGAGCAAGATAGTAAAGGGCGTCATACTACTACTGGACGATACTTACTTAAGTTAGCGTCAGGCGCAGTATTAATCGACACGCCGGGAATGCGAGAGCTTCAGCTTAGCGACGTATCAGCGGGGCTAGAGCAAACCTTTAGCGAAATTGAAGCCTTGGCATCAAGTTGTAAGTTTGTTAACTGCACACATAGCAATGAGCCAAAATGCGCGATACAGCAAGCAATTAGCGATGGTAGTTTAACAGAGCGACGCTTTTTAAATTACCAAAAGTTATGTAAAGAAAACCAATTTAATACGGCATCTTTACGTGAGCGCCGAGCGCACGATAAATCGCTTACTAAAATGTATAAACGAGTACAAAGCCAGGCGGTTAAGTTTAAGAAATTAAACGAATAGCCAGCAGGCTTTAACGATGCGTCTATCACTTTTTGATAGGCGCATTTTTATTTATATGCGCATATAAATTTCAAAACGTTGTCGATACGTCGTTTGTTTGTATCACTCTCTTAATATTACGCAACAAAAATAAAACTAGTTGATACACTGACGTTTTTTGATAAAAATGACAGTACGTTTAATTATTAAGATTAGATTCCAGTTAATTAGTAAACCTTGAAAAGGAATTCTTATGCCGTTTTTTACAAAAATAACATTGGTTTTTGCACTTATGCTGGTGCAAGTTCAAGCGATTGCCAAAACGCTTACGTTTGGCGAAGAGGTTGATAGCGACAAACTAATTAAAATATCAACTGTGATGGCAAACCCAGATAATTATTTAAGTTCGCCAATTACCATTGAAGGTACCATTGTCGGCGTATGCGAAAAGCGAGGCTGCTGGATGACTCTTGCATCAGATAAACGCTTTCAAAATTTACGTATAAAAGTAGAAGATGGACACATGGTGTTCCCGATGACGGCGAAAGGAAACAAAGCGCTTGCAACGGGTACGCTTGAAAAAATAGAACTTAGCCTAGACCAAACAAAACGATTACTCGCTCATCGTGCTCAAAAAGCAGGTAAAGAGTTTAATCCCGATTCAGTAACTGAGCCGCATGTAATTTACCAACTGTCGCCGACAGGTGTTGAGATTATTGATAACGATGTTCAAAAGTAAGCTTAATCAAATTAACTGGTTTAGATTAAATCGCAGTTTACATCGCGACGTTGGTTATTTTTGTATTGGCTTTATTTTGATTTATGCGGTTTCAGGTATCGCGGTTAATCATAAAAATGATTGGAATCCGAACTACGCAGTACATACTACCAAGATAAACGCACGTGATATTGATTGGAATATAAATAACGATCAGGCTTTAATTAAGCAGGTTTTGACACTCGCTAATAGACAATTAGACGTCAAAGCGTCTTATTGGCAATCGCCAAATCAATTTAAGGTTTTTTTACATGATGACGCGAATATTAGCTTAAATTTAAATACTAATACGCTTATTGTTGAACAAATAAGGCCTAGAGCGATTTTTCAAGCACTTAATCGGTTGCACCTGAACGAAACACATCAATCATGGATTGTTGTATCTGATATTTTTGCTGCTTTGTTGTTGTTTTTGGCAATGAGTTCACTTTTTATGATCCGAGGTAAATACGGACCATTGGGTAAACGTGGCCTTTTTATTTTGGCGGGCTTTGCTATTCCTGCAGGCTTTATCTTTTTATAACGGCTCAGAGCGAACTTGTTTTTCAAAAAGAGTTAGTTAGCAGCGACTAAAAAGCGCAAATAATGTCTTTGAAACACAGAAAAATACAACAGCACATGTGATGTGCTGTTGTACTGCCTTAGCGTTTGTTTACACTTTAAAGCGGTTAACTAGCCCCTCTAAATTAGCGGCAATCTCAACTAATCCACGTGCTGTTTCAGCTGCTTTTTCAGCACCTGCAACGGTTTGCACTGCCATTTCATTTACTTGACCTACACTGTCGGTGATTTGCTGAGTTACCACATTCTGCTCTTCTGATGCACCGGCGATTTGCATATTCATATCGCGAATTGTCCCAACGGAATTAGAGATTGAGTCAAGCGCTTCATTGGTTTCGTTAGCTTTTTCTGTGGTAACGCGCGCACTCTCTAAGTTTGCATTCATTTGATCAACTGACGACTTAGCTTCGCTTTGCAATTTGTGGATCATTGCTTGAATTTCTTCGGTGCTCTTTTGTGTACGACTCGCAAGGCTCCTTACTTCGTCGGCAACGACAGCAAAGCCACGACCTTGTTCGCCTGCGCGTGCAGCTTCAATGGCAGCATTAAGTGCCAATAAATTTGTTTGATCTGCAATTGCTCGGATCACATCTAAAATTGAACCAACTGATTCTGTTTCGTTTTCCAGGTTTTTAATTGAATTACTCACCAGCTCAGTGTTATCAACTAAGTCGTTTATCGCATTACGCGTATTATCAACCACCTGCTTACCAGTATGAGTTTGATCGTCGGCATTGGTTGCTGCATCGGCTGCAAGTTGGGCACTTTGTGTGATATCGGCAACTGTGGCCGCCATTTCATTCATCGAAAGCACGGCTTGATTTAACTGCTCCATTTGATGTTCTGCGCCTTGCATTGAACTTGCAGTGTTTTCATCTAATATTTTCGTTGAGCGTATTAGCTCGTTAGTTGCGTGTTTTAGGCTATCAATTATATGTCGTAGCGTACCAACCATCTCGCTCATGGCCTTATAAATGCCCGTTTCGTTGCCTGATTTTGTAAAAGACATAGTTAAATCGCCATCAGCAATACGGTTTGCGATATATTCAATGTCTTTTGGTTCGCCGCCAATAGGTTTACGAATGGTGATGGAGATAAACCAACTGAAAAATACACCCACAGCGACAACAGCTATTGAGACAACGATAATCGTGGTTGTTGTGGTTTCACTGCGACTTTGTACCTTAGGGCCAAGTGAGTCTTGATCATTTTTAACTGATAGCTTCACTTCTTCATAGGCCTCGGCAATTTCAGGGCCGACCTTATTCAATACATTGGTAATGATGTTATTGCGTTTGTTGATTACGTCATTAACATTGTCAATGCCTTGCTGATAAGCCTTTAGACGAGTAGCCGCTTCATTTAGAAGTGAGATTCTTTTAGATGATTGAATATTGTCTTCAAGTACTTTTACCGATTTCATTACTTCTTTAAATTCTGCGGAGGCGCGTAAATAGTCATCTTGAGAGTTTGAGACTAGAAATTTACTCGTGTATAAACGGCCTAATAACAGCTGTTCTTGAACAATGGCGGCAAAATACGTGACATCTGTATCGCCATCTTCGTAAGCGGTTCGAATAATTTCGCTAATATTTTTTCGAATGACTACACCGTTTGCATCAAGTTGATTTTTAACAATATCATCACGTTTGGCATATAAATCTACTACGTCAGAAAATCCTTGCTCGTAGGCCATAACTTTATCAAATGACTGTTTAATAAGGTTTGAACGCCCGGGCTCAATAATTTCGCTTCTTGCAATGTCGAGTTGCTCGTTTAGTTGCTTAGCGCGTTTTTTAAAGTCGTTGATGTTTTCGTTATTTTGTTCTTTTAAAAATTTAAGGGCATGTAAACGGATAGATAATAAATTAGATTGCACTAAGCCTGCTAAATTACTGTCGCGTGCGAGCCCGCGATATTCGACAAAATCATTGTAGCCACTGCGTAATCCAAAAAACGAAATAGTGGCAAGTAAAACCATTAGTCCTATCATGGCGCCAAATGAAATAGATAATTGTTGAACCAGTTTTAACTTAGTGAACATAAACGCTACTCTCATTAGATCTGACGAATTAAATTTAAGATAAATTTAACTAAGTATAGGTAGAAAATTTAATGCACACTGTAAATTCTTTATTATTGCTAAAAATTTACTAGATATTAATCCGTTAGTTGGCGTGTTTAGAATTAATCTAAAGCGTTTTGGGTGGGTTAAAGCGAGTGCTTAAAACAAACTGTAAATTAAATGTGTAAGTTATAAAAAGATATACGTGGGCGATAATAGTTTTGCTGTTAAAACAAAAAACGCAGGCAAGGCCTGCGTTTTTATCATTTATTTAAGCAGATTTTAGTGCTCAAATAATGCAGAGATTGATTCTTCGTTGCTTACGCGACGAATTGTTTCTGCAAGCATATCAGCAAGCGTTAATACTTTAATCTTGTCGATTGCTTTTAATTCATCGGTAAGTGGTACTGAGTCAGTTACGATAACTTCGTCAATTACAGAGTTTTTAATGTTTTCTGCTGCTGCACCTGAAAGTACAGGGTGTGTAGCATAAGCAAACACGCGGCGAGCGCCATGTTCTTTTAATGCTTCTGCAGCCTTACAAAGAGTGCCACCAGTGTCGATCATATCATCAACAATGATACAGTCGCGGCCTTCAACATCACCAATAATGTGCATTACTTGCGATACGTTAGCGCGTGGGCGACGCTTATCGATAATTGCAAGATCAGTGTCATCAAGTAGTTTTGCAATTGCACGAGCGCGCACAACACCACCGATATCTGGCGATACAACCACAACATCATCAAAGTTTTTCTCTTTCATATCTTCAAGTAGAATTGGACTACCGAAAACATTATCAACTGGTACGTCGAAGAAACCTTGAATTTGTTCAGCGTGTAGGTCAACAGTTAACACACGGTCAACACCAACGCTTGAAAGGAAGTCAGCAACTACTTTCGCTGTGATTGGAACACGAGCACTGCGTACGCGACGATCTTGGCGAGAATAACCGAAATATGGGATAACCGCTGTGATACGGCCAGCTGATGCACGGCGAAGTGCGTCAACCATTACGATTAATTCCATTAAGTTGTCATTTGTAGGCGCACAAGTAGATTGTACGATGAAAACGTCAGAACCACGTACGTTTTCGTTGATTTGAACGCTAATTTCGCCGTCACTAAAACGACCAACTTCAGCGTCACCAAGATCAATGTATAAGCGTTTTGCAACTTTTTGAGCTAACTCAGGCGTTGCGTTACCAGCGAAGAGCTTCATGTCTGGCACGGTAGGTTTCCTCAGGCACTTTTTTGGGTAACAGTAGTTACCAATAATTAATTTAGTTTAGTACGTAACTCCGAATGTGCTGGAGATATGTTCGTACTTCTTGCTACAAAGCCTTGCCAAGTTTCAGGGAGCGATTTTAAAGCTTCAAGGGCTGCGTGCTGCGTTTCAAAACTGACAAAACAGCATGCTCCGGTACCTGTCATTCTTGACGGGCCGTATTTTAACAACCAGTTAAGGGTCTTTTCAACCTCGGGATAGTGCTTTTTCACCAACTCTTCGCAGTCATTGCGATGTTGAGAGCTTTGCCAGTCGCCTGATAATTTAGGTGTGTTACGCGGTAAATTGGCATTATTAAAGATTACGCCCGTACTAATGTGTACATTTGGGTGGACTACTAAATACCAAGTTTCAGGTAAATTTACTGGTGCTAATTTTTCTCCGATGCCCTGTGCAATAGCGGCCTGGCCGTTAATAAATACGGGCACGTCGGCACCCAGAGTAACGCCAATGTTCGCTAATTTCTCAAGTGGTAACGCTAATTGCCAAAGCGCATTTAAAGCAAGCAATGTAGTTGCCGCATCGGATGAGCCGCCACCCACACCGCCACCACTTGGCAGATGTTTATCAAATGAAATTTCTACACCAAACGCAATATTTGTTGTACGTTTTAATGCATTTGCGGCTTTATAAATTAAATTTTCTTCGTCTGGCAGCCCTTCAATTTGAGTTTTTAGCGTTATCGCACCGTCGTCTGTGCGTTTAAAATGTATACGATCGCCATAGTCTAAAAACACAAACAGGGTTTCAAGTTCATGGTAACCGTTCGGTAAGCGCCCATTAATATGTAAAAATAAATTGAGTTTTGCGGGCGCAATAAGCGAAAGCGTTGTTAAATCTGCCATGTATATACTTTTAATTTTAGTTTAACGGTGTCGTGAGTGAGTGAAATGGAATAGGGCAACCAATATCCACCGTGTTTTTGGTAGTTGCTATAGGTTATTTGCCATTGTTTACCTTGCGAATCAATAAGCGTTGCGTTGCTAACGCGATTAAGTTCATCGGCAAGAAATGTTTGGGTATTGGGTAGCCCTTTTAACCAATTAGGGTCATCCAAAAACGGGAGATTCATACCTGTTAACCAATACACTAGTTGTTGTGCATTTTTGCCAACATGTGTTTCGCCATCTAATTCTAAAGTGGCATGGGTCTGAGTCTTTTCAAGTGAAAGTATCGAGGTGCCAACAAATGACGTGAGGTTAAGTACATCTTTTTCGGCGGTAGTGGCCCAATATAAATTAGCACTCTGACGTTTTTCTGGTTGAATAATCGCCAATTTCCCTTTTACCTGCCAAGACTGTTTTTGCAGTAATTCCCTTTGCCAATTCTCTTTAACTGTTGCATTGTCGTAATATTGACTTGCACAGCCTGTTAAAAAAACAAAAAATATGACAAATATCATGCGTAATTGCATCAAATCTTAAATCCTTACTTTTTTTATTGACTTGATTTACGTAAAATTAATCGCTTTAAAACGTGCTAAAAACAAATTGTAGACATAATGACCATAGTTGCTTTAGGCATTAATCATAAAACCGCATCTGTTGAATTAAGAGAACGCGTGGCGTTTTCTCCTGAACAAATCGACGTTGCCCTTGCTCAACTTTGCCAACAAAATGGCGTGAACGAAGCTGTGGTTGTGTCTACCTGTAATCGCACCGAACTCTATTGTATCGTTGAAAATCAACAACCCCAAGTGCTTATTGATTGGTTAGCTGATTTTCACCAACTCAATAAAAGCGAATTAGCAGAACACGTGTATCAGCATCAAGACTTGAATGCTATTCAGCACTTAATGCGTGTATCGGTTGGATTAGATTCGTTAGTGTTGGGTGAGCCTCAAATTCTTGGCCAAATTAAACAAGCTTACGCTAAGGCAAAACAAGCAGGTGTGGTGAATGCCTTACTTGAGCGTCTGTTTCAAAAGTGTTTCTCGGTTGCAAAACAAGTGCGCACAGAAACCGATATTGGCGCGAGTGCAGTTTCAGTTGCCTATGCGGCGGTTAATTTAGCTAAACACATTTACGGTAATTTAGAACCAACCAAAGTATTGTTAATTGGCGCGGGCGAAACCATAGAGCTTGTAGCACGGCATTTATATCAAAATGGTTGTCAGCATATGACAGTGGCAAACCGTACTTTATCACGGGCACAAAACTTAGCAGATGAATTTAACGCAAATGTGGTGCCCTTATCGCGCGTGCCGGAGAGTTTAATTGATGCCGATATTGTGATCAGCTCAACCGCAAGCACACTGCCAATTATCGGTAAAGGTATGGTTGAGCAGGCATTAAAGGCGCGTCGTTATAAGCCTATGCTGCTTGTTGATATTGCCGTACCGCGCGATATTGAAGCGCAAGTGGCTGAACTTGACGATGCGTATTTATATTCTGTTGATGATTTACAAGAAATTGTTAATCAGAATATGGAATCACGTGAGCGCGCGGCCGCTGAAGCCGAAGAGATAATTGTTGTTAAAGCCAATGAATTTGTAACTTGGCGAAATGCGCTCGATTCAGTCGACATTATTCGTACTTATCGTAAAAATATTGAACAAATAAAATTAGAGTTAGTACAAAAGGCGCAAGGTCAGTTAAAATCAGGTAAAGACCCAGAAAAAGTGCTGAATGAATTAGCTAATAAACTAGCAAATCGAATTATTCATTCACCAACCAAAGCGATTAAGCAAGCTGCTGAGCAAGATGATATTGCCAAGCTTGCACAAATCAAAAAAGTTTTAGATTTAGATAATTAACAGGCGTCAAGCTTAGATGAAAGAATCCGTTTACAGAAAATTAGAAACGCTGGTTGAGCGTTACGAAGAAGTACAAGCATTATTAAGCGATCCGGATGTGATCTCTGATCAGGACCGTTTCCGTTCACTTTCAAAAGAATATTCTGAACTTGAAGATGTAACCAAGGCTTTTAATGCGTACCGTCAGGCTGAAGATGACGTTGCGACAGCTGAAGAAATGCTTAAAGATAACGATCCCGATATGCGTGAAATGGCGCAAGAAGAATTCAAAGAAGCCAAAGCAAATATCGAAGCGTTAGAAGACGAACTACAAGTGCTTATGTTGCCGAAAGATCCACGCGACAACAACAATGTGTTCCTTGAAGTACGTGCAGGTACCGGTGGTGACGAAGCGGCAATCTTTGCTGGTGACTTATTCCGTATGTACAGCCGCTACGCTGAAACACAAAAGTGGAAAGTTGACGTTGTTAGCACTAACGAAGGCGAACACGGTGGTTTTAAAGAAGTTATTGCGAATATTTCCGGTGAAGGCGTGTATGGCAAACTGAAATTTGAATCAGGCGCACACCGCGTACAGCGTGTTCCAGAAACAGAATCGCAAGGCCGAGTGCATACCTCTGCATGTACGGTTGCGGTTATGGCTGAAGTACCAGAAGCTGAAGCGATTGAAATCAACTCATCTGATCTTAAAATTGATACCTTCCGCGCATCAGGTGCCGGTGGTCAGCACGTTAACAAAACCGACTCAGCGATTCGTATCACCCATATTCCAACGGGTGTTGTTGTAGAATGTCAGGACGAGCGTTCACAGCATAAAAACAAAGCGAAAGCACTGAGTGTGCTTGCGTCGCGTTTACAACAAGCTGAAGATGAGAAGCGCATGGCAGAAGAAGCCTCTGAGCGTCGTAACCTTGTCGGTAGCGGCGACCGTTCTGAGCGTATTCGTACATATAATTATCCGCAAGGTCGCGTTACCGATCACCGTATCAACTTGACACTTTATAAGCTAAACGAAGTGGTTGAAGGCGATTTAGGTGCCATTGTAGACCCACTTGTTCTAGAGCATCAAGCAGACTTGCTTGCAGCGATGGGCGATGAGTAATTATTCAATACAACAAGCACTTGCCGTTGGCGCAAGTGCTTTAACTGACACATCAGAATCCCCCAAACTTGACGCAGAAGTATTACTGTTAGATTGCATTTCACAATCGCGTACATACCTTTTTACGTGGCCTGAAAAATTACTGACCGACGAACAACAAGCTGCTTTTTTGTCAGCAATTGAAAAACGCAGAACGGGTTTACCTGTCGCGCATATTACTGAATATCGCGAGTTCTGGAGCCTAAATTTTAAGGTAAGTCCTGCTACGCTTATTCCTCGCCCTGATACCGAAACATTAGTTGAATGTGCGCTTGATAAAGCAATAAACAAGCAAGGTAGATTACTTGACCTTGGTACCGGCACCGGTGCTATTGCCTTGTCACTGGCAAGTGAGCTTCCTTTATGGCAGGTGATTGGCTGTGATTTTCAACAAGATGCCGTTGCGCTGGCAAAGCATAATCAACAAAATTTAGCGATTACAAATGCAACCATTGTACAAAGCGATTGGTTTAGCGCGCTCGATGCACAACGGTTTGACGTTATCGTATCAAATCCGCCTTATATTGATGAACAAGACCCACATTTATTAGAAGGTGACGTACGTTTTGAACCCTTGTCGGCGTTAGTCGCACCGAAAAAGGGGATGGCCGATATTGAACATATCATTGAAACCGGACGTAACTATTTACAGATAAAAGGCTGGTTATTATTGGAACATGGTTATGATCAGGGCCAGTTAGTACGTGATTTTTTTGCAAAAATGGCATATAAAGATATTTCAACAGTAAAAGATTTAGGCGGCAACGACCGTGTAACTTTAGCGCAGTGGGATCCTGATTAGCTATTTAGTGAGTTGGTATTAACGCGAGTGTGAAGTGGTTATAAGGGGTAAGGATAGAATGGCGAGTGATTTTTTATTTTCTGATGAGTCAGAGCAAGCACCGAAGCAAGCAAATAACCACGGTACTTGGAAAGTTATTATTGTTGATGACGAACCGGAAGTACATGCGGTAACGAAACTCGCGTTGAGCGATTTCTCATTTCAAGATAAACGACTTGAATTTATTAGCGCCTATTCTGGCAAAGAAGCAGAAGAAAAGATTATAGCGCACCCAGATGCAGCCATTGTGTTGCTCGATGTGGTTATGGAAACTGATGACGCGGGTTTAAGAGTTGCTCAGTTTATTCGCGAAACTGCAAAAAATAACCATGTGCGAATTATTTTACGAACCGGCCAACCAGGGCAAGCGCCGGAACGTCAGGTTATTGTTAACTATGATATTAATGACTACAAATCAAAAACCGAATTAACAGCACAAAAACTATTCACTGTTGTTATGTCGAGTTTACGCTCTTATCGCGATATTTTATCAATAGAGCACTCTCGCCAAGGTCTTGAGAAAATCATCACCGCTTCACGGGATATCTTTTCATCTCATTCTATGGATACCTTTATTCATGGCGTAATGCAACAACTTACCTCTATTTTAGGGTCAGTTGATGAGGCGATGTATGCAACCTCACTTGTTGCAAGTAGCCCTGATGAAAAACAGCAAGAGCTGATTGTGTTTGCAGGACAAGGCGAGTTTGAAAAAAGCGAAGGTAAGCCAGTTAACCAGGTGCTATCTGAAAAACAATTGTTAGCGTGCAAGAAAGCACTCAGTAACAAAACCATTGTTTATGAAGAAGATTACCTTTTTGCCTATTGTTCTAGCCGTTTTAACCATAACTCAATGCTTTACGTATCGGGTATACCACGCAGTCTCACTGAAACACATAAAGACTTAATTGAAATTTTCTCGCAAAATGTACAAATTGCCTACGAAAATGTGCAACTGCAATCTGAAATTGAAGATACACAAAGAGAGTTGGTTTATCGTCTAAGTGAAGCGGTTGAACAGCGTTCTTCTGAAACCGGAAATCATGTAAAGCGTGTATCACTCATTAGTTATGAACTTGCAAAAGGTTATGGCTTGAGCGAAGATGAGGCCGATGTACTGCGTTATGCAGCACCACTGCATGATGTTGGTAAAGTAGGTATTCCCGACACCATTTTACATAAACCAAGTAAATTGGATGAGCAAGAATGGAAAGTGATGCAGACTCATGCAATGAAGGGTCACAATATTTTAGCGGGATCTCGTCGTGATATTATTCAAGCAGGAGCGATACTAGCCCGTGACCATCATGAAAAGTGGGATGGAACGGGTTATCCTCGCGGCTTAAAAGGTGAAGAAATTCATGTTTATGGTCGTATTGTCGCGTTAGCTGATGTGTATGATGCACTTCGCCATAAGCGCTGTTATAAAGAAGCGTGGAGCGTTGAGCAAGTTACAACTGAATTGCAAAATCAACGTGGGCTGCATTTTGAGCCTAAGTTAGTTGATGTATTACTTAACAACATCGATAGATTCGAACAAATTCTTAATAATTATCCAGGGTAGTAAAATGGAATATATTGCGTTAAAGCATACACATATGTTGTTAGCTGTACTGAGTGTTGTGCTTTTTTATACGCGTGCATTTGCTCGCATCAAGCAGTTACAACTTGCTAAAAATAAAATACTGTTTATCGGTAGCCATAGTATTGATACCTTGTTGCTTATCTCAGCGGTAGCGCTGGCAGTGACACTTGGTATGAGTCCTCATAATCAACCTTGGTTACTTGAAAAAATCGTACTTGTGGTAGCGTATATTGTTGTAGGGGTGTTTATGGCGAGGCAAAAACATATAAAAGGACAGATATCGCTTTTATTACTTGCTACAACCGTTATTTTCGCTATTTTTTATTTAGCGAGATTCAAAACACCATTTCTTTTTTAAAGGCTGATTATTCAGCCTTTTTCTTTTCGATTTTGCTTTTACGTTCATACAAGTGTGCTATATCTATTCAATGATTATTGATACAGAACAATAAGTTAGTCTCTATTCTTTATCTATTCGCCGATCTTCATTGGTATTCATTTTAAAACACGATAAACTGGCATTAATTTTTAGTTATAGAGAGACCGAAGGATATTGATGTTTGATATCTCTGAGGAAGAATATACAGCGGCAATAGAAGCGCCGGTATTTACATGTCTAAATCATGAGTCATCGTGGCTGACTAAGTTCGATTACGCCCTTTGTCGGGATAAATTGTCTGAACTGGTGCTGATGGCGGTAAAAACGCAAAAGTCTGAAAACACCATAGAGCAAAACCTAAACTCGCTACTCGATAGTTTTTACAGCGACTTTGCCTTTAGCGGGACGAGTCAAAAAGTGCCGATGAGTTTGCTTAATAGTGTGGCCTATGCACTTAATTACCGCACTGGCAGTACCATATCGCTTGGCATGATCTTAACCTATGTGATGGAACAACTGGGTTTTGATGTCGAGATGTTGGTATTTGAAAACGACATTCAAGTATTGCTAGAAGTAAGCCAAGGTGAAGGGTATTTAATCGACCCATGCTCAGGTGGGCAACGCTGGTATATCAAACCAGAAAATGACGATGAAAATAGCCTAGATAACGCATTTCAACAATTGTTTGAAGATGATGTTGTGAAGCTATTTTTGGCCCATCAAAAATGGGCATTTATCAGTGAAAAACGCTACGGCGAAGCGTTTAAATGTGTTGAAAAACTGATGGTTCTTACCGATGGTGATCCGTATGAATTACGCGATCGCGGTTATTTATTACATAATTTGAATTGTGATGAACTCGCCATTAAAGACTTTGAAAAGTTTATCGAAGAGTGCCCAGATGACCCGTCAATTGATGTGCTGCAAAGCCAAATTGAAGAAATGGACACGCACTTTAGAACAATCCACTAAAAATAACTTAATACAGGAAGCAACTTCATGGACTCTCACAGCGTGATGTTCACCAACGATGCCGTCGTTATGGGTATGTTGGCCATAATCTTAGGTTTTGTGTTTTATACCTCAAATCTTAAAACCGGATTTTGGGCAAAATTTTATAAGTACGTTCCCGCATTATTAATGTGTTATTTTTTACCATCGCTATTAAATACATTTGGTATTGTCGATGGTGAAGGCAATAGCGTGTATACGGTTGCAAAATATTACCTGTTACCTGCCTGTTTAGTACTACTAACACTGAGTATTGACTTAAAAGCTATTGCAGCGCTCGGACCAAAAGCCATTATTATGTTTTTAACTGGTACTGTCGGCGTTGTTATTGGCGGGCCAATCGCGTTATTAGTGGCGGCCACCTTTATGCCAGAATTGCTAGGTGTTGATGGTGCAGGGGAACTTTGGCGCGGCATGGCGGCACTGGCTGGTAGTTGGATCGGCGGCGGTGCAAATATGGTAGCGATGAAAGAAATCTATCAAGCTAACGGCGATATTTTTACCATTATGGTAACCGTAGATATCGTAGTGGCGAATATTTGGATGGCTGGACTATTATACTTAGCGGCCCGTCATAAAGAGATTGATAAGCACACTGGTGCAGATACTTCATCTATCGATAAACTAATTGATACGGTATCGCAATTTGAAAAGAAAAATTCACGCAAGCCAGAACTGCGTGATCTAATGATTTTAGTGGCATTTGGTTTTGGTGCGACAGGCTTTGCGCATTTAATTGCAGACACTGCAGTGCCTTTTTTCCAAGCAAACTACCCAGCACTTGAGAAATTCTCGCTGCATTCAAAATTGTTTTGGATTATCTTTGTGGTAACCACAATTGGCCTAAGCTTATCGTTTACAAAGGCACGTCAATTTGAAGCGGTAGGCGCATCAAAAGTAGGCGGCGCATTTTTATATATTTTGGTAGCGACCATTGGCTTACATATGGATATCGGCAAAGTATTTGAAGCACCAAAATACGTTATTATTGGCCTAATTTGGATGACAATTCACGTTATTCTATTATTTGTTGTTGCCAAGATTATTAAAGCGCCGGTGTTTTATGTAGCGGTGGGCAGTAAAGCGAATATTGGTGGTGCTGCCTCAGCGCCTGTGGTTGCATCTGCATTTCATCCGGCATTAGCACCTGTTGGAGTGTTACTGGCTGTACTTGGTTACGCACTTGGAACATATGCTGCGTGGTTCTGTGGTCAAGTTTTGCAGCTGGTCGGTAGTTAATTATTCTGTTAGGAATCTAAATGAATACACAAATTATTAAAGTGGGTAACTGTGAAGTTGCTAACGACAAGCCATTTGTACTATTTGGTGGTATGAATGTGCTTGAATCACGTGACTTAGCAATGCAAATCGCAGAGCATTATGTTGAAGTGACATCAAAATTAAACATCCCTTACGTGTTTAAAGCATCATTTGATAAAGCAAACCGATCATCAATTAACTCTTATCGTGGTCCAGGTTTGGAAGAAGGGTTAAAGATTTTTGAAGAGATCAAAAATACCTTTGATGTACCAGTGATTACAGATGTACACGAACCGTATCAAGCGGCTCCCGTCGCTGACGTTGTAGATGTAATCCAGTTACCTGCATTTTTAGCACGTCAAACCGACTTAGTAGTAGCGATGGCAAAAACTGGCGCGGTTATTAATGTGAAAAAACCGCAGTTTTTAGCACCTCATGAAATGCGTCACATTATTAAAAAGATTAACGAAGCGGGTAACGACCAAGTAATCTTATGTGAGCGTGGTTCAAGCTTTGGCTATAACAACCTAGTCGTTGATATGCTGGGCATGGATGATATGAAGCACCAAGCGCCAGTAATTTTTGACGCAACTCACGCACTACAGCGCCCGGGTGGACGTGCCGATTCAGCTGATGGCCGTCGTGCACAAGCTGCAGAACTTGCACGAAGCGGTATGGCACTTGGTTTAGCAGGCCTATTTATTGAAGCTCACCCAGATCCGAACCTTGCCAAATGTGATGGTCCATGTGCATTACCACTTGCTAAACTTGAAGGTTACTTAAGCCAAATGAAAGCGGTTGATGACCTTGTAAAAAGCTTTGAGCCACTTGATACATCAGCAAGTTAATCAATAAGAAAACATACTTAGTTAACGTAATATCGTTGACTTGCTTAATAAGCCAACCAGTAAGGTTGGCTTATTTGTTTAAATAGAAACAATTTAAACCATTTCAAATCTTAACATTCATTTTCTTGAAACTAGATATTCTTTAACGTAGAGTAATTTTTGTCTTATTTTTATACGGAAATTCTATTATGTTAAGAACACTCACCCTTTCACTTGTTGCACTTTCTTCACTTACACTTGTTGGTTGTGGTTCAACACCGCCAATTCAAGCACAAGAAAAAACCATCGCGTACCAAGGTAAGACTTACGTTTTTGGTGGCCAGTACGATACTAAACGAAATGAAGTACAACTAACGGTAAATGGCGATCCGGTAATGAAAGGTCGTTTTCCTCCATACACGCCAACACTTAACTTAAACACGAGCTATCAAGAAGTTAATGTTTCTAGCTATTGTTACTTTAGCTCTGTGCTGAATGAAAAGGGTGGTGTATTTGGTGCAGTAGCGGGCGCTATTCAGTCATCTAATTCAAAGTCAGGCGATAAATGTGATGTTAAAATTGCCGGCGAAACGGTTGAAAGCCTATATTTCTAAAAGATTTATTATAAGTGTGTAGCTTAGTCGCTACACACTTATTTTAAAAACTGATCTTAGGTTAATAGTAGCGAAGTTCGTCCACCTTTCCCCAAAACACTCTGTAAGAGAATGCGGTATAAGCCAAAATAGTTGGCACCACAATTAACGCCCCCCACAACATAAAGTTAAGTGCTTCAGGTGCTGCAACAGCTTGCCAAATTGTTAGTTTACCCGGCACAATCTCTGGGAAAAAGCTAAATGCTAAGCCAAAAAATGATAGGGTAAAAATCAACAGTGCGAAAAAGAATGGTAGGGCAGCACCAATATTTGGCTGTTTAGTTAAACGCTTTAATACAAACCAACATAGTACAAAGAAGCTTGCACAAATAATTGGAATGGGAATTAAGATCAGTGCATATGGAAAGTCGAACCACTTTTGATAGATCTCTGGTGAAATAAGTAAGTTAACCAGTGATACCAGTAATATACCAACAAACGTAATGACAACCGTTGATTTACAATGCGCTATGGCCTTTTGTTGTAAATCGCCTTCGGTTTTCATCACCAGCCATGCACTGCCAATAAAGGTATAAGCCGCTGAAACACCAATTGCACTTAAAAGGGCAAAACCATGCGCTTCTATGGTGTTTGAAAACCCCATAACGTATAAACCGAGCATATAACCCTGTGCTAACGATGCGAGCAAAGAGCCAGATTTAAACACAGTATCCCATTTACGTTTATGGGCAACAATGGCCTTGGCTCTAAAATCAAATGCCACACCGCGCATGATTAAGCCAATCAACATAAATGTACACGGGATATACAGCGCTTGAAAGACAATACTGTGTGCAGTTGGGAACGCAATGAGTAAAAGGCCAATCGCTAATACTAGCCAGGTTTCATTAGCATCCCAAAATGGTCCTATCGACGCTATCATGGTATCTGCCGAAGTTTCATCGTCTAACGGCAGTAAAATCCCTACACCTAAATCGTAACCGTCCAAAACAGCGTACATTAATGTTGCAAGGCCCATTAGGGATACAAAAATAATTGCCAGAGTTGCTTGATCAAACATATGCGTTATCCCCTTTACTCGGTAATTGTTTAATTGGCTTTTCGCTCATATCAAATTCTTCAATTTCAACAGCGCGGCGCGCCATTAAAAACACTGTATGCAGATAAGCTACTAACAAAATGGCGTAGGTTGTTAAATAGAGTGCTAAGCTAAAACCAACATTTGCTGGCGCAATTTGTGTTGCTGCGTCAGATACTTTTAGTACACCGCTAACAAGGTAAGGCTGTCTGCCTATTTCAGTTACATACCAGCCGGCCAATGTAGCTAACCAACCTGAAAATGTTAAGCCAACAAAAACACGCATTAACCAAGTCGGTAGTTGGCCGCGCTTTTTAAGGGTATAGGCTGCAAACCAAGAGATAGCGATCATCAGTAAACCTAGGCCAACCATAATTCTAAAGCCATAAAATACAGGTTTAACTGGCGGATGCTCACCTTTAAATTCATCAAGCCCTTTAATTTCACCATCAAGCTCATGGGTAAGAATAAAGCTTGCCATGTTAGGTATGCCAATTTCAAAATGATTCGTTCTGTTTTCTTCATCAGGAATTGCAAATAGCAGTAAAGGAGCGCCTTTTTCGGTTTGCCAAACACCTTCCATTGCCGCTATTTTTTGTGGTTGATGTTCAAGTGTATTAAGACCATGTAAATCACCAACAAATGCTTGTAACGGTGATAAAATCGCCGCCACAATAACCGCTACTTTTAATGTTAATTTTGGTGCTTGTTTATCGTCTCCTTTAAGTAAACGATAGCAACTCACGCCAATTATCATAAAGCTCGCCGTTAAGCCCGAAGCCAAAAGCATATGCGCTAAGCGGTAAGGAAAACTTGGATTAAAAATTACTGCAAACCAGTCGGTTGGATAGGCGATTCCATCGCGCATCTCGAAACCAGTTGGTGTTTGCATCCACGAATTTAAACTTAAGATCCAAAACGCTGAAAGCGTGGTGCCGATTGCTACCACTATACAGGCTAAAGTATGTACTTTTGGTGGAACACGTTTAGTACCAAACAGCATGATGCCTAAAAATGTCGCCTCTAGGAAAAATGCAGTTAATACTTCGTAGCCTAATAACGGCCCCGCGATGTTTCCGACTTTTTCCATAAAACCAGGCCAGTTAGTACCAAACTGAAATGACATGGTAATACCGCTTACAACGCCAAGGGCAAATGAAAGGGCAAAGATTTTTACCCAGAATCGATATGCGCGCATCCACACGGGATTACCTGTCATATCAAACCTAACTTTAAAGAAAACTAAAAACCAACACATTGCGATGGTTATAGTGGGAAATAAAATGTGAAAACTAATGTTGGCAGCAAACTGTATGCGTGAAAGCATTAACGTATCCAACATAAACGACCCCCAAAGAATAGACGTGCTATTTATTTAATGTTTTTTGAAACACCGATTTCGTTAGCAAATTTTACTGTGTACTGGTTGGGCTGTATTTGCCATTGTATACAAACAACAAAGGTGAAATTGAGCCTTGTAGCACCTTGTTTATTAATTGCTATACTTCTTCCGGTATTCAATAAAACAAAAATTAAATAGCAACACGACGACATATGCACTTTTTCAGTGCGCACAAAAAAAGCGGTTAATTACTATTACCGCTTTTCAAAACTTTATCTTTAAAATCGAGTACTTTAACAACACCAGAGCCGAGCTTCATCAGCGTTGTCAGCTTCTCAGGACTCATACTTTGTAACTCACTTGCCCAAACGGTGATGGTTTCAAGCAAGTCATGTAGCTCAGACATTTTGTCCTGAGCATACGCTTCTTCTGCATTAGCTGGCTCGTCAATGATTGAAGCGCGCAAAAGAGATAGGGTTGGATCCATCTCTCTTTTTCTGCGCTCTTCAAATACTCGGTTTGCTAATTCCCAGATATCACCTGCGGGTGCGTAGTAATCTTTTCGGTCACCAGGCTTATGAATTACCGATACTAAACGCCATGACTGTAACTCTTTGATTGCCATACTAACGTTACCGCGAGAGATATTTAAGGTCTCTGATAACGACACTGCGCTAAGTGGTTCTTCACTCATTAGCAATAAACCCATGATTTGCCCGATAGTGCGGTTAAACCCCCAACGGCTGCCCATTTCGCCGCAATGCATTACAAAACTTTCAATTTTTGGTGTTAGCAACATTCTAAACTTTCAATAATTTCTGAAACTTTAAAATATACTAATCCCATCATTGATATAGATCAATCTTTTTATGTGTTTAAACTGTGCGTATTTGGATTGAAAAGCGAACAATCGAATTGATTTAAGCGGATTTATTTGAATTGTAATAAATGGGTAATGTCTGCATGCCATTCTTTTGCAACATTATATTGGCACCTATTATCATTGCTGTTTTATTTTTGTGCTTTTTAACCCTGTTTTTGATTGGTTATTAGTCAAAAATAAATGAAAGTTAAAAAAATCGTAAATAACTGTTTAATTTAACACAGTGATGCTTCTATACTGAGATTGTATTTTAAACTTATTGTAGTCACCTCCATGCGGAATAAAGCACAAAATAGCAGTTTTTGGTTGTTGTTTTTATTCAACTTATTTTTGGTTTTATTTAGTTTTACCAGTAATGCCAGCTACACAATTGGTGTTATCGGTAAAACCAAAAATGATAGTTTCTATATTCAGTCGTTTAAAGGGTGTGAGTCTGTCGCTAAAAATCACCCAGATTTACGATGTATTTACGAAGGGGCTGATGACTTTCAAGATATTCGTGGTCAAACGCTTAAAATAAACCGACTTATCGAAAGCGGAGTAAATGCGTTACTCATTTCGGTTACTGATTCTGATTACTTAGTAAATGGTGCCCTTAAGCGAGCATTTGAGCTTGATATTCCAGTAATTACCTTTGACTCTGATCTGTTACCGCAACATCATGATTACCGTTTAGCGTATGTTGGCACTAATAATTTCGATTTTGGTGTTGCACTAGGTGAATACGTTAAAAATAACATTAAACACACAAACACTGTGTGCCTACAGTCTGGGCATCCATCTACGCCAAACTTAAATCAGCGAATTAAAGGTGTGCGCCATGCGTTAAGTGGCCAAAGTTTACAGCGTTTGAATGATGGCTACCAATGGCAAGAGCATGAATTATGCCCAGTTTACAGCTTGGGTAAACGAGGCCTGGCACTCAGCCAATTAGTAGGAAAAATCAAACTCGATGCGCCGCCAGTTTTTATCGCAGTTGCGGGATTTGCTCAGTTTAATCCACGTTACATTGACCAGCTTAATCAGTTTAAATCTAAGATTAAATCAGGTGCTATTGTGATTGTCTCGGCCGATACCGAAGAATTGCAATTAAACGCATTATCTAAGGGGCTTTCCACTGTCAATATTGGCCAAAAGCCGTTTGATATGGGAAAACAGGGCGCGGAATACTTGTATCAGTATTTAAAACACAATGTGAAACCTAAACAAGAGTTTACTTATTTAGGTTTTCACTATTGCGATAAACAGAATGTTGATACATGTACCGTAAATTATTAATTATCTCGTTAAAGCATAGGTATAACCGATACAACCAATAGTGCAGCCATAAGCCAATTAAACAAACGTATTTTAATGGGGGAGGCGATAAGTTGTTTTAAACTTTTACCCAATATTAACCAACAGCCAATGGATGGTAAGTTTATAAGTAAAAACACCACACTTATTAACATCACAGATTGTAGACTTTGATCACTGGCATATACTGCATTTACACTTAACGCCATTGTCCACGCTTTAGGGTTGACCCATTGAAAAAGCGCAGCTTGCATAAAGGTTAATGGTTTCGCATCCGATGCGAGTTCATCAATAGTATGGTTATTCGCGATTTTGTATGCGAGGTAACATAAATAGACGATGCTTACCCATTTTAATACGGTGTAACTTGCAGGTAGCGCTTGAAATAACTGACTTACGCCAATCCCCACCAATAGCACCATCACACTAAAACCAATGGCAACACCTAATAAATGCGAAAGCGAACGGCGCAGACCAAAATTTAACCCTGAGCTTAACAACATTAAGTTATTCGGGCCTGGGGTGATAGATGAAACAAAACAAAATGTTATTAGTGCAATAAGTAATTCAGGATTCATAGTGGACTCCTTTTTTAATAGAGTAATTTACTTATTGCGCAATTTGCTATTTTATATTGTCTAATATAATAAAATGGCACAATAAAATTTAGATATGGATAAATTTAACGAACAAATATTGTTTGAGTTATCGCGCGACAGTAGTTTGACCAATATTCAATTGGCTGAGCGAATTGGATTATCGCCATCGGCATGTTTACGCCGCGTACAAGATCTTGAGCGGGCAAAGATTATCACAGGTTATAAAGCGACCATTGATACTGAACAACTAGGGATCGGCTTTAAAGCATTTATTACGGTAGGCTTGTCGGTGCACACTAAAACAGCGCAAACGCAATTTGAAGAGGCAATAACGCTTTCAAAAGAAGTGCTTGAATGCCACAACGTAACCGGTGCGTTTGAGTATATTTTAAGAGTAGAAACCAAAGATTTGAAAAGTTATAAGCAATTTCACACCAATGTGTTAGGTGATATCGAGCAGGTCGCGACCATAACGACCCATGTTGTAATGGATTCCGTTAAAGATAGTTAGTGGATTTAGCGTCTTTTCTTAGTAAAACAGTGTGTTTTCCACGTCAAATTTAATACAAACGATTCGTTTAGCTATATCAAATGGTTATGAATATATAACCCAGCTTTCATATTTATGTAATAACAATCGGCTTGACCATATCAATTGTTAATAAAGTGTAAAAAAATGTTGTAATTGTACCTAAATTGGCTATTTTGTGATCGGAGGTCACTCCTCCGATCACAAACAATAATTAGGAACACACAGTATGAAAATAACGAAAATAATAGCTTATGCGGTGTTGTTGTACGCAAGCACGCCTCTTTGGGCAAGTCATGGACTGGCCTTTATTCATGGGACTGGAAGTCAAACAGATGCATATAATGACTACTGGACAGGTGAATTTGTAAACTCAGTGAGGCAAGGGTTAAGTAACACAAACAATTACACGGTGATCAATTGCGATTTCGATCGCTATATGTGGGATACGCGAGCATCTGGCTGTTTGGCAGAGCAGCTGACTAACTTTATAAATAGTAAAAACATTACGTCTTTAACACTCATTACGCACTCAAATGGCGGTAATGTGGTGCGTTGGATTTTATCTAATCCAACGTGGGATAGCCGTTTTGTCACTATTATAAATACGGTTAAAAAGACAATCGCGCTTACACCGTCGTCTGGTGGTACACCTTTAGCCGATGCGGTAACCGCAGGTAATTCATTCGAAACAACACTTGGCTGGATCTTAGGTTACGACAGTGACGCAGTAAAACAGCAGCAAGTTGGCTGGATGGCACATTACAATCAAAATTGGTTGTATGGTACGCCTAATCGACCGGCACTTAGTTCTGCATTTGAGGCAGTTGTAGGTAGTGATGTTGATTCGGCAATTTGGGACGGCGATAGCTATTGTGGAGGCTATCAATATCAAGTGGCACTTGAGGTTACACAAAACTGGTTAGATGATTGCTCTGACGGATTCTTAGAATGTAGTTCGCAATCGCTTGCAGGCAATGTGTGGTTTAAAGATAAAAATAAAACACGTGGCAGTGAGCCTTTAAGTCATCATCAAAGTCGTCGTAAATGTTTCAATTTAGATGGCCTACTACGCAATCGAATTAAGGAGATCTAGTTATGAAACATTTTACTGTATTAACGCTTTGTGCAAGTTTACTATCGTCGTTTTCACTCTATGCTGAACCGGTTGTTTATCAGTTTAAAAAAGTAAAACCAGCTGTTGAGCAGCAGTTACAACAAGCATTAAAAAGCGATGAATATTGGATGACAATATCCGGCAAAGCGCTCAAGCAAGGTGTCGAGCTACCATTTTCTGCTCAGAATAGTTTTGTTCGCGTGGCGCCTAAATTTGATGTGACAAACACACAATTTATTGAACCGCTTGATGTTAGTGCATTGTCGTTAACGCCCAATTCTAAAGTGTTAACAAAGGGCAATCGTGCACAGGTAGAACAAGTGTTTGCGCAAAAAGAAATGAATGATGCTGGCTTTACTGATGGCAGTGTAGCGCTAAAGGTAAAGTCGCAAAACGCCTTGCAACAACTAACGCTAAAAACAAATCAGTATCTGATTGATGATGCGAAATACCTAGTGCACGTTAAGGAAAAGCACAGTGATGTTGTTCTTGCCGTTGCAGCGAATAATCGCTCTATTCAAAGTGCAAATAAACTGGCATATCAATCGCTTTCGTTTACCGATAACGCGACTCAAATCAAAACGATGTCAGCTAAACTGATCAGTCCAACTAATGAAAAAATAAGGGTGGATATCACCAATAACCACTTTAACTTTGATAAAGCACTGGCATATTTTGGTGCAATCAACGGCCTGTACGAGCTTGAACTTCAAATTGATGCCGAGCGTGCTAATATGCCAGTAAAGCGCTCGCTTAAAATTCCATTTGTTAATTTTAAACAAACCGCAAAGGCGTTACCTAATGTGACATTTAGTGCGTCGCAATCGCATATAGAAGCTAAGGTACCATTGATGGTAAATGATGCGGGGCGTTTTAGTTTGCAAGCAACGTTACAAGGTAGTAATGATGGAGTACGTTTTTATGATATAGCCACGGTTGAAATGGCAAAAGAGTTAAACGGTGACGATTCACTATTGCTACCATTTACCACTCAGGCGCGTTATTCGTCTTATCGTTTAAACAATATGGTACTGAAAGATCAAAGTCGCTTATTAGTGTTACAAACACCAGAGAAGTTGTTTCGCCCGTCAATTTAATAATGTCAAAATACGCCAACATTAGTTGGCGTATTTTCGTTTTATTTCAAAAAAAAATCACTTTATAAATATTACGTTATACTTAAATCGAGTTATTAACGTAGTAGGGCGTTTTAATGGTTTTTACGGTAAAACAAAAAATCACCTTTGGCTTTGCATCAGTAGGCATTTTGCTTGCGGGTGTTTGCCTGTTTTTTTATATGTCTTTGTCGAATATTGAGCGTGCTTACTTAAATATTAAAGAGCAGGCTTTACCTGTACAACGCAGTGCCGATGACATTCAAACGCTTATTCTCAACTATACAAAAAACGCTAACGCAATTTACGGTGCCAACAAATTAAATGTTATAGAAAAATTCCGAGCACAAAATCAATCACTTAAAAATCAACTACAACAAACACTCTCAAGTAGCATTGCAGATTACAGCATCGACCTTGAAAAACTAAATAACCAATCGCTTGCATTGATTGATGCGTCTGAAAGTTTAACAGATAACAAAATCGCCTATTTAAATGCTAAAAAAACAAACAAAACCTTGATTGAAAAGCAGCTAACGCTTATTTCACAAAGCTCCGATTTATTATATGACCTAGAAACATTAACGGGATTAAGTTCGCGCCTGTTAGATGAAGTGATGGGCACGGCTATTCGTATCGATGACATGTTGTTCAATTTAACTGAAGTAACCAATGCGCTTAGTCAAACTTTAGACAGTGAAACACAAGTTAAACATCAAAATGATACGCGTTTTTTACTGGCAAATATTAAAGACAATTATAATTTTCTCAATCAACAGCTCACAGATATTGAAAGCGGAGATTTTCAAACGCGTTTTGAACAAAACTTAGCCGTATTTAACAGTAACGTTGATAATCCCGGACATTTGTATCAACAACAGGCGCTACAGCTCGCTAAATCAGAACAGTTTGAACAAGACTACAATCGCGTTGAACAGTTGTCAGACGATATAAACAGTTCAATTAACACCATAAAACAAAGCGCTAATGAGCTAGTGAATCGTTATCAACAATTAGCAGATGAGAAAATAGATGAAAACCAGTTGTTACTCATGGTAATTGCCGGCGTGTTTTTACTGGTTGCTGCGATTATTGCGACCTTGACAATACGCGCGATTATAATACCGCTAGCTTATGTAAATAAAACACTTACAAACGTGGCTGATGGTGATTTCTCGCGTCATGCGCGCAAAATTAACGATGATGAGTTTGGTGAAGTAAGCGATAAATTGAATCGAGTTATTGATAATTTAAAAGAGCTGATCACCGATATTTTCGCGCAGGTAGAGTTACTCGAGTCTCGTCTCGAAAATTCGTTTGAAAGAAGTGCTACTGTCTCGCAAAATGCCGAAAAACAAATTGAACGGGCAAAGCACACCACCGCACTTGCACAAGACGTGCATATCAGCGCGAATACAGTAAACACACAGACTAAAGAAAGTACTGAAGACATTGATCAAGCCAGTGAGCAAAGCGATGCGGTGCTTAATTTGGCAACGCAAAATCGAGAACAAATACAACTACTTGCTTCAAATTTAAATACATCAGTTGAGCTTATGGCAGAGCTCTCAAATCAATCGAGTAATATTGGCAGTATTCTGGACACGATTGTAGCGATATCAGAACAAACTAATTTACTAGCGCTTAACGCGGCCATTGAAGCGGCTCGTGCCGGTGAGCAGGGACGAGGTTTTGCTGTGGTGGCCGATGAAGTCAGATTGTTAGCATCGCGTACGCAAGAATCAACAAAAGAAATTGCACAAATGATAACCGCACTGCAAAGCGGTACCAGCGATGCACAGCGTGCGATTAACCAGGGGCAAGAGGCTGCGCTGACGTGTACTGAGCGAAGTGCAGCGCTTACAGGTGCAGTCGATTTAATTGAGCAAGGGTTGTCGCGTTTGGCAGACAAAAGTAACCAAATAGATCAATCAAGTGCGCAGCAAAGTGCCATGGCGCAAGACATCGTTACGCGTATGCAGGAGGTAGAGCATAGTGCGGAGCAAAATAGCGACGAAGTGACCGCACTAAGTGAAAATATCCGTCAGATAAATGATCTCGGCCATAAAGTAAGTGATGCATTAAATCGCTTTAAACTATAGCGTTTATTGATTGTTTAAACTTTTTTTTGCTTCTTGCGTGTACTTAGCAAACAGCTGTTTAACGTTTACTTTGGCGTTTAAACGCTTTGCGATCAAATACAAGCCAGCGATTTTACGATGGATAAATAGGGCATCAACGGGTGGCGTGTGCCATTGATCTTTGCGTTTATTAATCGCAGCGCTTTGCGCGCGCAACTGTGTTGCGATGGTACAGGTTGCAAAGTTGTATTCGCCATCAAATCGTAATGGCATTGACGCGATATCAAAAAGTGCCAGTATTTGCTCAAGGTACGTAGTGTCGATATCTTGCTTAAAAAAGCCAATGGTACGGGCTGCGTCTTCTATTTGAGTGTTGTCTTGATTACTTAGCGCGGTGAAAAGCGACAAATATCCTTTAGATATAGTCGGTGAAATCTCTCGCGTAGCACCAAAATCCAATAAGCCTATGGTTTGTGTTTCACCATTAAACACATAATTGGCAAAGTTTGGATCGGTTTGCATCAGCTTCAACTCAAATAATTCAACAAAAAACAGTGAAAATAAGTTCTTTACGATGTGATTTCGAGTTTCTTGTGGCAGTGCCGCCGCTTGTTCAATAGGCATACCTTCAATAAAACTCATTACCAAAATAGTTTGGTTACTGAGCGGGGAAACGCTAGGAAAAGCAAACAGTGTATTGTCGAGTTTATCGCTAAACGTTTCTATGTAGCGTGCCTCAAGTTGATAGTTTGCTTCGTTGATAAGCTGCTCGGCTGTTTTATCTAGTAACGTGTTGAGATCAACCTGTTTTGGGATAAGGCCGGAGAGCTTTAAAATACGCCCTAGGTTATCAACATCACTCTGTATGGCGTTACTTACACCCGGATATTGTAATTTTATCGCGAGTTTTTTTCCGCTATCGTCATTGGCAATATGCACTTGCCCAATAGATGCACAGGCAAAGGGTCTAAGATTGAAATAAGCAAAATTATCAACCCAATTATCACCCCAGGCGTCACGAAGTACAGTGACCAGCTGCTTGTGTGGCATAGCGTGCGCATTGTCTCGTAGTTTTGCTAAAATATGGCCTAACTCGGGTGGAATAAGTTCACCTGCATCCATCGAAAGAAGCTGACCTAACTTCATTGCTGCACCACGCATTGCGGCGAGCTCATTGGTTAGCTTTTGTAAGTTACTGGGCGTTAAAACGAGATCTGACACCGATGGCTTGTTGCCACTAAATAATTGCTTGGTGCCATTGTAGGCCACATTGGTTGCAACTTTTGCTAGTAAACCGCCAAATTTGCTTGCTCTGCTTAAGCGTGAACTAGGTACCTTAACCTCTTTGCGTGTCATTGTGCTCTCCGATTAATACCTAACATTATACGCAGCTATCGGTTACTAAGTTTAATGCGCTTAACTGTTTTGTTGAGTTTATTCTTACAACACGATTATAAATTAAAACTGATAACGTAAGGTCGCACTGGTATTGCGTGGCTCGCCAATAAAATAACGGTGATTACCAAATGCATAGTCGGCCCGTTCGGCGTAACGTGTATCAAATACATTAAGAACGGCGAGTGCGAGAGAGAAATTGCTGTTGATTTGCCATTTTGCGCGTAAATTCGAAACCGTATGCCCACTGTATGTTTGCGTGTTCTTATCGTCTAAGTAATAACCGTCAAGGTGCCTTAGTTCAAACTGACTGGTTATGTTTTGCGTTATTTGCCAATCAAGAATGAGGTTTGCAATTAAGCGCGGAGAGGTATCTATCTCTTTACCTTTTAGCTGCTGCCCAGTAGTTGGATTATTTTCATAGGTGTGCTTTGCATAACTTGAATTCAATCGCGTTTTTAATGTGTCGCTAAGGCGCCAGATTAGGTCAAATTCGAGTCCTTGATGCTGAGTCGATAAACCATTGAGGTAATGTCTGTCTGAATCTTGATAAATCGCGTTTTTCTTAGTTAGGTGATAAAACGTAAGCTCACCGAATACCGTTTCTGTTTGAAAACGCAGGCCAAGCTCTTGCTGGTTTGCGTCAACACTGGTTATGTCATTTTGTTGCTGGTTGTTCTGCAGGCGATAAAGCTCGGCGGTGTGTGGTGCTCTAAAGCTGTTATCTAGTTTAGCAAATACAATCGTATTGTCGTTTAGCGTTAAAGAATAGCCAAGGCTGTAGCTTGTATCGTTAAAGCGATTGGTTTGATTAGCGGGGCGAGTGTATCGACAACCGCCAAAGCCACAGGCAGTGCCGTCATCTTTTAAATTACCTGGGCTTAAGGCGTTATTGTAATCGTATTCGGTAATATCATGTCTAAGTGCTAAAAAAGCGTTCTGATCATCAGCTATTTGATAATCAAGCTGGCCATAAAGCGCGTAATTTTTTGCATTAACCGTGTAATCATAGTGTTGTCCTTTAGGTAATACCGCCCTTAGAAATGCCGAATCTGATATGGTGTCGTTTGTTTGATATTGTTGTAACGAACCTTGAGTAAAATCGAGGTCGCTACCTAATTTAAGCGCCAAGGCATGCGTAACGTCTGCATAGCGAGATAACTGGAGTCCAATACTGTGATGGTCGTTTTTTTCAATGGGAGTTCCAGGTAAAAAGTGCATTAAAAACGTCATATCTGTGTATCGTAGATAGGGCGTTAGTTGCCATAGGGCATTGTTTATTTCAGCGCTATTTTGCATGCTGTAATGCATAGAGACACTGTCGCGATAGGCATCTGAGAATTCATTAATTTTTAACAGCGATTTATCTCTATATGCATTTTCGCCTTGTTGTAAATAACCTGCGGTATCTTGCTCTAGGTTGGTTACACTAACATGGTGTGTTGTTTGCCAATTGCCGAACGGGTGTTGTGCTGAGACTGATAGTTTTTGCTGTTGATAACCCGAGCTAGACTGATAACCGCCATCGCTACTTACGGTTACACCAACACCTAACTGCACATCGTCAAAATCGTTACTTGCCGTTGCATTTAACCGAAAAAAATCATCATTGCCTACGTCTAGTGCGAGCTGATTTTCGCTGGCGTAGAGCGTATTATTAATGTTGATTACGCCATGGATTGCGTTTGAACCATAACGTGCAGAATTATTGCCTTTTACTACTTCAATGCGGTCGCTTATTTCAAAATGGCTATCGAATAACTGATTAACATTGCAAAATCCGGGCGCCCGTAGGCTAATATTAT
Organism: Pseudoalteromonas sp. ABV4_021; assembly: GCF_056159365.1. Classification (NCBI taxonomy): domain Bacteria; kingdom Pseudomonadati; phylum Pseudomonadota; class Gammaproteobacteria; order Alteromonadales; family Pseudoalteromonadaceae; genus Pseudoalteromonas; species Pseudoalteromonas sp. ABV4_021. Next base: position 164,926 of record NZ_JBSWVB010000002.1, read on the forward strand.
TTTCTAGCATCAAGAATTCAGCGCAAGAACCTGCTCCTGTTAACACAGGCGAACGCAGCGAAAGCAATGATTCTTGTCCATTACCACGGCTTAACCATACCCCTGACGCTAAACTTAACACTTGATTTAAGTGCTCTGCGTTAATGGTAGCAACTGCATCTTTTGCGATAAGGCTGGTATTGCCTATCAGGTCTAAATGGCGTTTCTTGGTACGCGACGCGGTTGTAACTATAGTTTCAATATCAGCAAAACTTGGGTTGTTTTGCTCGGCAAATGATGTGAAATGAACACTTAATAATGAAACAATTAACGAATTTTTAAACACTTCTCGCACGAAACAAACCTTTAAACGCATCTTGACTGAAAATAGAAACTCGGCACATTATACTGTAATTACCGTGCATTCGATCTACCGTGAAATAATAATATGTATCAAAAAATTAATAAGTTATCGATTTTAGGAGCGATGTTAGCAAGCATTGCAAGTTTGCCATCACACGCAAAAGTTGAAGAACTGTTTAAATCTACCTGTGCATCTTGCCATGGCGAAACACTGATGGGCGCGATGGCTCCTTCGTTAGTTGATAACACATGGCTAACAGATGGCACAGATAAAGCATTAACCAATGCTATCAAAAATGGTATCGCTAACGTTGGCATGCCAGCATTTGGTGAAACGTTAAGCGATGAACAAGTACGAACGCTTGTTGTATATATTCGCGAAGCGGGCGCTAAAGTAGAGAGGGAAAAAGCGCCTGAATCATCTCTTGGTAAAGTATTTACCACAAAGCATCAAACCGTTACGACACAAGAAGTGCTTACCAGTGATGGAATTATCTGGGCGATGGATTTTTTACCGGACGGCAGTTTATTGTATACGCTTCGCCAAGGTGAACTGTGGATGATGTCGAAAAACGGCAAAAAAACGCAAGTAATTGGCATTCCTGAGATCTGGCATAACCGTCAAGGAGGCTTACTTGATGTATATCCCGACCCACAATATAGCGAAAACGGGTGGATTTATTTGTCGTTTAGCCAAGCTGCTGGTAAAAACGATAACGGTGACGAGATTGCCTTTACTAAAATTGTGCGCGGCAAAATAAACGATGGTAAATGGGATTCAGAGCAAACCTTGTTTGAGGCGAAGCCAGACAATCGTAAAAATCGCGGTTGGCACTTTGGCTCACGTTTCGCTATTCAAGGCGACTACTTGTTCTTTAGCAACGGTGATGAAGGCCATCAAAATGATGCGCAAAGTATTGCAACGCAGAACGGCAAAATACACCGCATTTTTAAAGATGGACGCATTCCAAAAGATAACCCGTTTTACAATGAAAAGGGCGCCCAACAAACAATCTGGACGTATGGTAATCGTAACCCACAAGGCTTAACCATAAATCAAACAACAGGGGATTTATGGTCAACAGAGCACGGCCCACGCGGTGGTGATGAACTTAACTTAATCACCAAAGGTGTGAATTATGGTTGGCCAAAAGTGACGTTTGGCATGAATTATAACGGTACGCCGATCACCGAACACACAGAATTACCCGATATGCAGTCGCCAATTCACCATTGGACGCCATCAATTGCGGTTGCTGGTATTAACTTTTATACCGGAAATGTGTTTAAAAATTGGCAGGGCGATTTATTTGTTGGCAGCCTAGCGAAAAAGCAATTGCATCGTTTACGTATTGAAAATAATCAGGTAATTGAAGATGAGATTATTCTGAAAGGTTTAGGGCGTATTCGTGATGTGGTTACCGCGCCAAATGGCACAATTTACTTAACCATAAATGACCGAAATAAGAACGAAAGTAAAATTATTTCAATTCTACCAGCGAGTTAAATTTAGGGTTTAAAATTAAAAAGAGTACGTTCATTGCAAGAACGTACTCTTTTAGTGTGTAATATCTAACAGTGGCTAGTCATCAAAAGCAACTCGCCATGCGATATACTGGCCTTTTTTATCTATTGTGCCAGCCACTTCAACACTTAAGCCATTTTCAAGTTGATTACCTTCTAATTCAAACTGGGTATCGCTTGAGTAGTGGATAACAACGTCGCTTAATGTAAATTGGTTGTCGGTTAGGTTTTGAACTTCACCTTCAATTTCAAACTCTTGATTTGTTTTAAACTCGATTTCAGCAGCATACAAACCAATTGCGGTTTCAATCGCATCAACTTCTACGAGTACATCGGGCGCGAGTTTACTTTGATTTCCATTTACAAATTGCGTATTGGCATCAAAGTAAACAAGGGTGTCGTTAACCTTAAATTGAAAGTCGCTTACTATTTCTGTGATTGAACCGTTTAATTCAATGTCGTCTTGTTGTTCAAATTCTATTTCAGTCGCAACAAGTTGACCTTGACCGTTAATGATAGCGTCGATTTCAACCATCACGCCTTCTCTTAACTGCTCACGTGTACCATTTTCAAACTGGGTATTGGCAGTTAGCAAAATGGCGGTGTCGTTAACAATAACTGTATCATTTTGAATCGCGGTGATTTCACCTTCAATTTCCCGTATATCATTGTCATCTTCAAGTTCAACAGAAAGTGCTAGCAGGGTGCTGCCGTCTTGCTGTACTGCATCGATTTCAACTTCGACACCGTTTTGAAACATATCTAGTGGGTGCGAAAATTGCGTGTTTTCATCGGTAATGATTTGAAAACCGTTTACGTTAAAATCTAGAATACTATTGAACTCTGTAATTGAACCTTCAATGTCAAAGCTATCGTCGTAACTATCTTGGTATTTTGCCTCTAACACCAAGTAGCCATCTTCAGATGTTTTGAATACCTCTAGTTCTAATTTATCGTTATCGCTAAGTGATGCCATAAAGTCTTGAACGGACACATCATTGCCAAAACGGTTTTCAAGCTCTGACGATGCATTTACAAATACTGTAATACCCGAAACGTTAAAGGTATTTGTATCAAGGTTAATATTGGTAACCTTGCCTGAAATCGAAATATCATTGTCGTTTTCAGATTGTTCTTCGCGCTCTAACTTAGTCACAAAGGCATTGCCGTTATCATCGCTATAAAAATCGATTTTAACAAAATCGCCTATCGCTAAGCTTGACGGTGTTAGTTGTTTATCTTGGGCGTTTGATTCATCATCAAACAGGGTAAACGGTGTGATTGTGTATTCGCGCTCATTTACCGTAATGGTATTTAATGCTAAATCAATATCGCTGATTACACCTTCAATGTCACTGTCTGCGCTAATATACAGCGCGATTTCTTCAGCAATATGTTGATTATCAATAATGATTGCTTCAACAACGACACGTGTACCGTTTTCAAGTTGCGCTAATGATAGATTTTCAAAATCGGTGTCGTCATTGATAAACACTTGTGTGTTGGCAATTGTAATACTGGTGTCTGTAACATTGACGATTGGACCATCTAAAATAACAGACACACCATCGTGTTGATCATAGTGCTCAATTTCGATGTCAGTAATAACGTTAATATCATTTAGCTGGTTAAATTCAATTTCGACAATATCACCAACAGCAAGCTCTTGAGGCACATTAACGTTGGATGTATCAAATGTCGTGTCGTTGATTGCTAAGGTGTTATTAGCACTATCCAGCGCTGTGACTTTTGCGGTAAGTGAAAGCGTGTCTTCATCGTCTTCACGTTCTAGCTTTGAGATTAAAAAGCCACGTTGTTCTGAATATACGGCACTGATCTCGACAAAGTTACCTTGTTTTAACGCATCAAAGGTAACCTCTTCTAAGTTAGATTCACCGGTTAAGACAAATGTTTGGCCGTGTACTGTTATTGTCTCATTAGCATAGTCAATGTGCTGAATTTGACCGGTGGCTGTTGCTTCGTAGTTAACACTATTTGCAATAAAACGGCCTTGGTTATTGGTTAAGCCTGAAAGCACAACGCGATCACCTAAACGGATTGCGTCTTCTGAGCCTGGTTGGCCATTAATTGTAAAGTCGGCATTATCGGTGTTGTAACGAACACCATTGACATACAAGCTACCAAAACCACTTACCGTACCTATGGTTTGCGTTGCATAGCCAAATTCATAAATCGCATTTGAAACCAGACCATTTGAAACGTTCAGCGATATCGATTCGTTTATGCCGAGATAACGTTTATTGTTTATGGATTGGGCAACGCTTGAAAGTGTGTAGGTACCAGGGGCGAGTTGCGTAAGTAAGGTACTGGTACTAACGGTATTGGAATAACCGTTGGGGCCTTCAACCAACACATCTGCAGACGCACCGTCAGGAAGTCCTAAAAATCCAATATTAAGTTCGCCAGAATTAGGTACGATTGGCGCTGGTTCGTGTGAAGTTGATGAGCCACCGCAGCCGACAAGGCTGAGGCTTGATGCTGCAAGCAACGAGAGTGTTAACTTACGGGTCATGAAATTTTCCTTAAAATATATAAACATGTGTTCACCTTGAACAGGAATAAGATACGAAAGGAGCATGTTAACTGCAATAAAACTGTCATAAAGCAAACGTAAAGACAGCTTAAATATACGTAACATTTAAATAAAACTGTTTAAAATCAATGAGGTTTATTCTGGGTGTTGATTTTATTCTGTACAAAATTAGTGTATGAATTTTTTATGACAGCGTTGTTTTTTGAAAGTGTTCGCGTTGTTTGGCGTAGCTAATAAAAAAGGCGCTAATAAATAGCGCCTTTTCAAGAATCTAATTGGTTAAGCTCAACTTGGTTATTTTGCTTCGTCAGCTGCTTTTTTTGCAAGGTACTCGTCATAAGTACCTTGGAAATCAATTACGTTACCGTCTTTTATTTCCCAAATACGGGTTGCAAGCGACGATACAAATTGGCGGTCATGGGATACGAAAAACAAAGTACCTTGGTATTGTTCTAACGCAAGGTTGAGTGATTCGATCGATTCCATATCCATGTGGTTTGTTGGTTCATCCATTAATAAGATATTTGGCTTATGCATCATTAATTTACCAAATAGCATGCGACCTTGTTCACCACCAGAAATTACTTTAACTGATTTTTTGATGTCGTTTTGAGAAAACAGTAAACGGCCTAAATAACCACGTACTACTTGTTCGTCATCACCTTCTTGTTGCCATTGTTCCATCCATTGAAACAGATCCATATCGGTCGCAAAGTCATCTGCATGATCTTGTGCGTAGTAGCCAATGTTTACATTTTCAGACCACTTAAGGCTGCCACTTTTCGCAGGCAGGCGATTCGCTAGGGTGTGTAATAGCGTGGTTTTACCGACGCCGTTTTCACCAATAATCGCTACTTTTTCACCTACCTCAACAAGCGCAGATAAATCACTGAACAAAGTATCGTCATAACCTTGTGCTAGGCTTTCAAGCTCAAGTGCATTTCTAAATAATTGTTTTGATTGTTCAAAACGAATAAATGGATTTTGACGGCTCGACGCTTTTACTTCTTCTAATTGGATTTTATCAATTTGCTTAGCACGAGATGTCGCTTGCTTTGCTTTTGATGCGTTAGCAGAGAAGCGAGATACGAACTGTTGTAGTTCGGCAATTTGCGCTTTTTTCTTGGCGTTATCTGATAATAAACGCTCGCGCGCTTGTGTTGCGGCAAACATGTACTCATCGTAATTACCCGGGTAAATACGTAATTCACCATAGTCGATATCAGCCATGTGAGTACATACCGAGTTCAAGAAATGGCGGTCGTGGGAAATAATAATCATAGTGCAATCACGCTGATTCAAAATATCCTCTAACCACTTGATGGTGTAGATATCCAAGTTGTTGGTCGGTTCATCAAGTAACATGATATCTGGCTCGGCAAATAGTACTTGTGCAAGTAGTACACGCAATTTCCAACCAGGTGCAACTTCCGACATCAAACCATAATGTTGCTCAGTTGGAATACCAACACCTAACAGTAACTCACCGGCTTTTGCTTCGGCTGAATACCCGTCCATTTCGGCAAATTGGGTTTCAAGATCAGCTACCAACATACCTTCTTCTTCACTCATTTCAGGTAAAGAATAAATGCGGTCACGCTCTTTTTTAATTTGCCATAACTCTTTATGACCCATAATTACCGTATCAACAACACTGTATTGTTCGTAGGCAAACTGATCCTGATTTAGCTTTGCAATGCGCTCATTTGGGTCGTATGAAATATTACCTGCACTTGGTTCAAGCTCACCGCTTAAAATTTTCATAAAGGTTGATTTACCGCAGCCATTAGCACCGATTAAACCATAACGATTACCGTCGCCAAATTTAACTGAAATATTTTCAAAAAGTGGCTTTGCACCAAATTGCATGGTGATGTTGTTTGAACTAAGCATTATATATTTTTCATCGAATCAAAATTGGCGGCATTTTAACACTATCTTATGGCACAACATAGCGATAGCGCGCTTTATTTTATAACGAAGGTTGGTTATAAAAACGAAAACTAAATAAGCTGATCAGCACAGCTTGGCGATACATAATGCGAGAACAACGCTTCAAGCTCGCCATTGGATAACACTGTATTTAAAGCGGTGTCAAAACGCGCCATAAAATCTGGTGAAACACTTTGTTTGTTAAAGATAAAATGAATACTTGCTTGTGACAGTAGTAAAGGGTGAATAACCACCTGAGAGTGGTTTTGTCTTGATATTTCGCTGCAAAGTACAATGTCGTCATCAATCACAATATCGACACGGTTTTTAACTAACATCTCCAAGCGTTTAATTGTTGTTTCTGAAAAAACAAAGCCATTATACGCTTGTTTTGCGCGCTCTAGTTCATCACCGTACCAACCTGCCAAATTAACACCAATAAGCTTACGCTGTTTAATAATTGATTTAAAACTTTTGCTTTGTTTAACGCTTTGGTCATTTTGTCGATAGGCGAATCGATTTCGCTCTAGGCGGTACATTTTTGAAAAATAGAAGTCTCGTTCGCGTTCGGGCGTTTTACTGGCGCCAAGGCCAATATCAAAATTACCAATAGTGAGTTCAAATAGGGTTCTACGTTCAGGGAAGCGAATTACGGTAAGTTCACAGCCCATTTGCTCGAGCACTTTTTTCAGCAGCTCTACATCGACACCGGTGGTGCTATCAAACTTAGAAAACTTAACATACGGATACCAGTCGTTTGTGATCGATAGTGAAAGTGGGGTTTTGCATTCCGCAGGCGGTGTTTGCGCACTGAAACACTGACAACACACTACCAATAACATCAATGACCACAACGCTCTTTGCATAATAATTTATTATTACTTTGCTAATCGCTTAAGTATAAACCAGTCTCACAAAAACGCCTGAAAATGGACTTGGTCTATTAAAGTGCCCGTTTTACACTTTGCAACGACAGTGACAAATTTGGGTAGTGCACTAATTGGCGATCTCGCACGTGCTTATTTACCGCAAATTCATGAAGCTCATTTGCAATCATTGCTTGCGCATTAGAAGACAGCAAAAAGTTAACAAACCGCTGCGCATTTTCTTTATTTGGCGCGTATTGACTAATTGCCGCGGCAGTCGCTGAAACGGGCGTTTTGCCATTATAGGTTGTTAAAAAATGCATGCTTAAGTTTGCAGCAACTTCACGGTCCGACGGCTTTTTACTGTTACGTAACATGTGGTAGTAATAGTGATTTGCGAGCGCATAATCACACTGTTTTTTAAACACAGCTCGTAACTGGTCGCGGTCGCCGCCAGAAGGACGTTTGTTTAAGAGCGAAACGTAATTTTTTAGCCACTTTACATCTTGGGTATTACCAATGGCTTGCAGAGATTTTTCCATTTGTTGATTGTAGCTATGATTAAAATCACGGTTGCAAAACTTACCGTAAAATTTCTCGCTGTTTAATTCGCTAAATGACGTGATTGGCTGTTCGTTTGTTAGCGAAAACAATGCCCTTATTCTTAACGACAGTGCCACCCATTTCATTTCATCGTCCACTAATTCAGGCGCGACTGGCGATGTTCGAATATTTATTGGCTGTAGTAGGTGCTTTACCGATTGAAGTTGCCCTAATTCAGACGTTAATAATACATCTACTTGACTATTGTCTGCATTGGCAATGAATTTATTGACTAGCGCTTTTGGTTTTCCATAAACCAGATTTACCCGCACATTATGCTCTTGTTCAAACGCGGTTATTAAAGGAGAAATTATTTCAGCCTTTCGGAATGAGTATACGTTTACTACAGAATTGGCTAATACCTGTGCAGTTAATGCAAAAAACGAGATAAAAAGGAAAATAACACTTCTCATAAATGGTAATAGGAATTATTATCGTTACTGTATTTTTAACTAGTTCTAGCGATAAGTCTATAGATGAAACCTGATTTTTTGCTCATTAATAAATATAAACCTTATTTATTGGTATTTGTTATTTATGTGATTGCGTGCATAGCTCTGGCATATTGGTTTGCATCGCAATTACAGCAAAAACAGTCCGAGCAGTGGCAGTTTCAACTTTCAAGCTATAGTAAGGCAATTGTAAGTAAAAGTGATTATGTAGAAAACTTAATTTCGGGGATTGCTAGTCTGTATAGTGCTTCATCAAGTGTTACGCAAGAGCGCGTTAAACCGTTGATTGATGACCAAATTAGCGGTTTAGCGTTTGATTCAAGCATAGAGTTCTATTATCGCGTAACGCCAAACAATGTTGAATTTGTAGAAGATTATATGCAACAAGTTGGGGTGTTCGATTTTTCATTTAGCGATAGTATTCGTTTCTCTAATCAGTATGAAAATTACGTGTTGCTGGCTAATTACCCAGAATCTGATTTTGGTCACTTAGTTGGTAGTACAATATCGATCAACAATGACAACGCTAAAGCCTATATTGTAAAAGAGTGGCCAAATTCAGAGTTTTGGAGCGTTATTCTCAACGCCGCTGATGTAAAAACGGTGTCACTGAGGTTCAACGTTAAGAGCTTTTTCGATTACATTCATGCATCGGGTGATACGCAAAATCAGCACATTACAATCAGCTTACGTAATCAACCCATTTATAATTCAGATTGGCAAAATACATTAGGTTTGTCTTCTGCTGAACCATTAGCACAACAACGCATCTCATTTTTTGATAAAACACTGGATATTGCCTACTTCAACCCAAGTTACGTGCGCCATAGTCATTACCTTATTAGTGCAGGATTTTGCACCTTAGCTATCCTATTTGGCTTTGCGCTTATAATGTATTTAGTCACAATTCGTAACCAATATGCACATGTTAACCGCCTTGTTCGTATCAAAACGTATTCATTAAAGAAAACACAGCAAAATTTAGCAGCCACGTCACAACTCAAAGTAAAAGCACTAGAACAACAATTAGAAACCAAGAAAAAATACAAAACCTTGTTTGTAAATTGTTCCGAAGGACTATTTTGTTGTAACGACAAAGGCGAGATCTTAGAAAAAAATCCTGCGTTTATTGGTTTGCTATTACCAGATGACGCAAATAACAATATTTGTGGTTTGATGACCTCTCAACAACAACATTCATTTTTAGCATGTAAAAGTAATGAATTTTCGCAAGAATTATTTGTGCAAAACAAACTAGGTAATACCTATTGTTTGTTATTAAAAGGGCATTGGGTAATTGACGCAGAGCGTAGGCTATTTGAGGGGCGTTTACTTGATATAACCGCCACCAAGCAACATGAAGAAAAACTAAGGTATCAGGCAGAGCACGACGCACTTACCGATTTATTAAACCGACAAGCGTTTTTAGATAGTGTTGGTAATGAACTTACAAGGCGAAAAGGCAGTTATCACCTTTTATACGTTGACCTTGATAGATTTAAATTAGTAAATGACGGTTATGGTCACAAAGTGGGCGATGCGTTGTTAAAAGCGTTAGGCAGATTACTTCAGAGCGAATTCTCAAGCTATGGTGAAGTAGCGCGCCTTGGCGGCGATGAGTTTGCATTGTTTATCGCACAAAATAGGCTAAACGTTTCGATTGAGAGCGTCGTTGAGCGACTGACTTACGCAATTCATCAATTGAGAAAACAGCAGGCCGCATACCAATGTATAACAGCGAGTATTGGCGTACGCACTACCGCGGCGCCTTGTAATTTATGTCCTGAACAATTATTACATGAAGCCGATCTTGCGATGTATCGTGCAAAAAAAATGGGCAGAGATCAGTACTCTTTTTATAATGATGATCTTGCAATCGCAAACCGTCGTAAACGTGAAATTGAAACTTTTTGCAGTAATGATAGTTATTTATCGGCAATTAGATTGGTGTATCAGCCAATATATTGTTTAGAATCAAATCGGCTTTTAGGCTTTGAGGCATTACTCAGAGTACATGATGATAACCTTGGCACTATTTCGCCCCTTGAGTTTGTGCCTATTATTGAAGATATGGCCAAAATATCAGAAGTTGGGTTACATGTTGCGAAATTAGCCGCACACTTTTGTGCTAGTGTTAATTTGGATACATCAAATCAACTTTTTGTGAACGTGAATGTTTCTCCAAAACAACTAAAAAATAACGAGCTACTCGATTGGTTAGAGTGCCAAAACGTCGTTTCAAGATCGCTGTTACAACTTGAAATTACCGAGTCTGCAATGATGGAAAATCAAGCTGATATTATTCCCATACTGGAGTGTATATCAGATGCAGGGTATCACTTACTTATTGATGATTTTGGAACAGGGTACAGTTCATTGGCTAGGTTAAAGGCGTTGCCACTAAATGGCTTGAAGATTGACCGCTCGTTTGTTAATGATTTATCCAGTGAAGCTGGCTTACAAATTGTAAAAGCAATATGTGCCATTGCAAAAGCGCTAAACTTAACCATTGTTGCCGAGGGTGTTGAAAACACCACTCAGAAAAGTACCTTAATCGACTTACATGTAGATAAAGTTCAAGGTTATTTGTTTAGTAAACCGTTAGAGTGTAAAGACGCAACTGAGCTGGTTAACACACTACAATACCGCCAAATAGCATAGGGAATAGAATGTCACATTCACATCATCACCATCATCATAATAGCGGCGATAACAAATTGTCACTCGCCGTTGTGATTAATGTATTACTGACTGTAGCGCAGATTATTGGTGGCATTTTGTCTGGTAGTATGGCGCTTGTTGCGGATGCACTTCACAATTTAAGTGACGCAGGAGCCATTGTAATTGCAATTATTGCGCGGCGAATCGCAAGAAAACCCGCCACTAGCGTAATGTCATTTGGCTATAAACGCGCAGAGATCTTTGGCGCGTTGGTCAATAGCACTATTTTAATTTTAGTTGGGTGTTACCTAATTTTTGAAGCGTTTAGTCAGTTCTTAAATCCGTCGCCAGTTGATGGCTGGATTGTTGTTTACATCGCGGCAATTGCGTTGGTGATTGACGTTGCAACTGCGTGGCTTACATATAAAGCAGGTGCAAAGGACAATTTAAATTTAAAAGCGGCGTTTATTCATAATTTATCAGATGCTTTAGCGTCACTTGTTGTAATCATTTCAGGCACATTAATTATCTTATATCAATGGTATATTATTGATTTAATTGCCACTATCTTAATTTCTGTGTACGTGCTTTACCACGGCGCTGATTATGCGAAGCAAAGTGTTATTATCTTGATGCAAGGCACTCACGCTGATGTCGATGTAGATAGTGTGTATTCAGCAATCCTAGAACAAGATAATGTGTCTGCAGTTGAACATTTGCACGTGTGGCAGTTGGACGATACGCCCCTTCATCTTGAGGCCAGCATTATACTGAGTGATGATGATTTGCAGTCAATCAAAGATATGTTAGCTAAACAGTTTTCTATCACACATTCGACAATCGAAACCTTGCCTTGTACGCAATCCTTTAAAGGCTGTTATTTAACACAGTAGCGGCACGTTTTCGCTATCTTTACTTGTTAAACTTTCTTTGTATGGAAAGTTTAACGGCCTAAAAATTCATAACTACCTAATATCACGTTAAAAATATTGAAAGTTCTTAATATATGAGTGATAATGCAAATCACTCTCATTACATGGATTTAATAATGTTTCGTTTTGGTGTTTATTTATATTTTCTGTTGTCAGCTGGGGTGTGTTTCGCCAGCACCGTTGGTAAGCCTCACGAATTTTTTCATTCAATTGAACTTAAAAAAGACCAATATATAACCGGAGAATTCTCGTTTTCACAGCCCTTTATTAAAGCAGAGTTAATTGACGAAAATGAACGTCTAGTACGAGTGTTAGCTAAGCAGCAGAGCACCTTTAAACTGTATTTATTAGCACAAGCGGACCAGCAGTTTAAAGTACGCGTAACCAGCGCTAATAAAAATTTAGCGACGATTAATCTCTCTGAGCCTATTTCACAACCCGCAGTGTCAGATAACGAAACGTTACTTAGCCCCACGATGCAATCGTTAGTAACAAGGCTAAAAGGTGATAACAAAGGGAAAGTTTTAGATGATTTTTGGCAAAACGTTGAAAAAGAGGGCACACCTTTAATCGAATACGAGCAAACTGATGCACTTGTAACATTTTTGTGGCGCGGTGCGCGTCATAATGTAAGATTATTTGGCGCGCCTTTTGGCAGTCATCAAGATTTAGAAAAAATAAAAGGCACTGATATTTGGTTTAAAACGTATCGTTTACCAACAGACAGTTTGATTTCATATCAATTGGCACCCGATGTGCCACATGTACCTAATCAACCTCGCGCATCGCGAATTGCCATAATGGCCACCAAACAACAAGACCCGCTTAACCCGAAAACATGGCAATTTGAAGGTACCGATAAATACACAACACATTCAATTTTAACATTAAAAGATACAAAACATTCGCCGTATTTACGCGATGTTTCAGAAAATTCTTACAGCTTGACGCAACACACTATCGCGAGTATTCGTCTTAACAACACACGTGATATCGCCATATACAAACATAAAGATGCAACACCACAATCACCAACAATTTTGTTTTTCGACGGAAAGAATTATAAGTCAAAACTAAAAGTACCCAATACGCTAACCAACTTAATAAACGACAAAAAAATTCCTCCTGTTAATGCGGTATTTGTAAGCAATGTATCTAGAAAAACCAGAGGCCAAGAGTTGCCACCAAATCCAGATTTTGCATGGTTTATGGCAAATGAACTTATGCCTTGGCTGACAAAAAAAGGATTATCACCAAGTGCACAAAACACGGTTTTATCGGGCTCTAGTTTCGGTGGCCTCGCGTCAATGTATGTTGCAATGCAATACCCTGATGTATTTGGCAATGTGTTAAGTCAATCTGGTTCATTTTGGTGGTCGCCACGAGAAGGGACTAAACAGCAAACAGAACCGCAGTGGCTAACGCGTAAAATCGCTCGCGATAACTACAAAAAACTGTCGATTTACATGAATGCAGGAGTATTTGAAACAGGTTATTTCACAATTGATATTCTGGAAAGTAATCGCCATTTGCGTGATGTACTCAACGCAAAAGGCTATACGGTAAAGTACCACGAGTTCTCAGGGGGGCACGATTCTTATGTTTGGCGTAATGAATTGGCTGATGGACTGATTTATTTATTAACAAACAGGAAGATAATAAACGATGAGGTTAAATAAGCTTGCAGCATTTGTCAGTACATTACTCGTTAGTAATTACGTATATGCGGACGACGCTCAAATTAATGATGTAATTGTAGTGACAGCAACGCAAGGTGAACAAACATTACTTAATGCACCAGCCTCGGTGAGTGTTATTGATTTTGAAGAAATCATCAAGATCCCAGCAACGGATATTACAACCAGCCTACAAGACGTAGTCGGGGTTAATGTACGCCGTTCTGGAAATGGTGAAGCATCCGTTAGCCTACGAGGGTTAGACCCGAGCTACACATTGTTACTGGTTAACGGCAAGCGAGTGAATTCACGCGAGGCATTAATTAGAGGTTCGTTTGATTTGTCGAGCATACCAATGACGGCAATCGAGCGTGTTGAAATTGTTCGCGGCCCAATGTCAGCTATTTATGGTAGTGAAGCCATTGGTGGTGTCATTAACGTCATTCTAAAAGAAGCAAAAAATGAATGGCAAACCAATGGTAATGTTGACTACAGTACGCCAATCGATGGCGGTGGTGAGCTAGCACGAGTTGGTGTGTTTTCAAGTGGTGCCTTGATAGATGATAGGGTTTTAGCGACGTTCGGCGTGAACTGGAGTGATCGCAACCCTTGGCAACCAAATGATTCTGACTATGGAATTACCTCTAAAACTGAAAAACAGCAACGTGCAGGCGTAAATACGAGTGTGTTATGGCATGTCACATCGCAAGATACGTTAAGCGCGAATCTTGAATACCTAGAAGAAGATAAAAGTTATAATTTATGGCAAGCGCCTGATGGCTCGTATGTTGCGAACTTTTATGAGAGTGAACGCGTTAATTTTGGTGTTAATTATGCGCGAGAATGGCAGTGGGGAAACAGTGAGTTTAACTACTATTTTGAGCAAACTGATATTCAAGAAGATAACGCTCGCTTAGCGTTAACAACGGGAACGCAAACAAATCATAATGTAGATGGTAGAGCAGTGTTTGGAAGCGAAAATCATTTGATTACAACGGGTTTTGATGTTTCTGATAATACACTAAGTCACCCTAGAGACTACGCAAAAGAAACCTCAAATACTCAGTTTGCAGCCTACATACAAGATGAATGGGCACTTTCTGATGAAATGACCGCGACGTTTAGCGGGCGTGTAACCGATCACAGTGAGTTTGGGTCACATTTTAGTCCACGTGCGTATTTAGTGTATAACGCTAACAGTGATTTAACGTTTAAAGGCGGTGTCGGTACAGGCTTTAAAGCACCCGCAATGTGGCGCAGTAGTGCTGATTTTGCAACCATAAGTTGTGGTGGGCGCTGTGTATTAGTTGGTAATCCCGATTTAGAACCTGAAAAGTCGCTGAGTTATGAGTTATCAGCAAGTTATCAAACTGATTTTGGCTTTGTTAGAGCAACTGTATTCAATAATGAGATTGAAGATATGATTGCACGCGACACCAGTACATTTGTTGGTGTAACGCCAGATAATCAGCCAATGATCCAACATATCAATATCAACGAAGTGACGACAAAAGGCATTGAGTTCGATGTGCTTTGGCAGGTACTTGATACGTTAGATCTTAGTTTTAACTATAGCTATATTGATAGTGAAAACAAAAGTGATAACCTTCCGTTAATTAAAACGCCAAAACACCAAGCAAATACAAAATTAAATTGGCAAGTTATTGAGTCACTCAGTACCTATGTCAATCTCAATTATATTGGTGAACAGTATATTGAAATGGCCCCAACATGGCAGAAAACGCCAGCAGATGGCTATGTCATGGTTGACTTAGGAAGCCGGTTTGCACTATCGCAAACAATTGCTTTTAGAGTTGGTATTACCAATTTATTCGATAAACGGATTGATCAAGACGCTTTCGATTATGGTTACGCTGAGGTAGGCAGAAGCATTTTCGCAGGCGTGGATTTTAGCTTTTAAACTAAATGTGGTGCGTTAAAGCGCACCACATTCGTTGTTGTTCAAAGTGTTAACTTGTTGCTGCGTTTCCCATGCACCAATTGTAATAAAACAGTAGCAAAGTAGCTCTAAACCTTCTTGAATAATGGTTTTTACAACGAAGGCATCTTGGCTTACAACATCGCGCCAAAAGCTACCAGTACCAAAAATACGGCTAAAAATAATCAATACAATCACACCTACGATTACCTTGTTCATGGCAGGTACGCGCAGTAAATTAACAAACTCGGTAAAGCCACTTTTTCCGCGCTTTGAAAACAAAACTAACGTAACAAGTGTTGTAAACATGGCAGGATAAAACCAAAAACCATGGGTAATTTTATCAAACCAAAAGTCACACTCTCGTATTAACAGGGCGGTGAAAAAGCCAAATACAAGTAAACTGCCAGCACCAACGTTTGGCGCCTTTATCATTTTGTAAAAGCACAGAGTGATACAAACAAGTGCTAAGCCTTGCAAGGTTTCGGTAAACGAAAGTTCAGGAATACCTTGTAAGAAATAATAATCTAAGCGAATGCTGACATTAACAATAAGACAGACAGCGATGATTGCGATTATGTAATATAAATTCCATTTTATTACTGCATTATTTGTTTTTTGTGATGTCACAGAGACTAAAGTATTCACAATTAGCGTTCCTGCTATTAGTACGTAGCAGGAGTGTAGGCCTAGAATTTAACGTGGTAAATATTACTTATGTAAGTCTTCGTCTAAAAGTGTAAGGGTCTGTAAGAAAAGGTTAAAGTAAGGTTAATAATGTAGCAATGTAAACCTGATTACTACATTAATCTAACCTTGTTAATAATTACACTAATTTACGCTGAAATAGTGCAATGGCTTGTTGATACATTTGTATTGCAAGTGCGGCGTCGTAACGTTCACCTTCATCGCGCATAAACGCGTGTTGTGCGTTAACTTCTTGCCATTGAAAATTGATACCAGTTTGTTGGCATGCTTGATAAATTTTTATACGTCCATCCACTGGTACGTGTGGGTCTTGCTTACCAAAGATAAAGTGAATTTCACCGTTAATATCTGACATACGTTCTAGCGAATTATTACCTTCTTTCGCTGGCAATGTATTACTATGAATATCAGTCGCATACAAACAAAATGCCGCTTTAATATTAGGGTTTAATGCTGCGCGGTAGGCGAGGTGGCCGCCAATGCACACGCCCATAGCGCTAACATTACCTGTACAATTGGGTAATGCTTTTGCAAATTCAATTAAAGCAACTGTATCACTATCATGCGATTCAAGCGGCTTATTCCATTTATCTTGATTGCCTTTATCTTTACCCGCGTCATCGTAGGCAAGTACGGTACCGATTGGGTTTAGCTCGTGAAATACCTCAGGCACTAACACATGAAACCCATGGCTCGCTAAAATGGCTGCAGAACGCGCTATTGGCGCAGTTTGTTGAAAAATCTCTGAATAAAAAATGATGCAAGGGTAGTTGCCAGATTCAACAGGAGAATAACGATAAGTGCGCATAACGCCTGTTGCAGTTTTTATATCGTGCTGGTGGTTTGAAATGATCATAGTAAGTTTAACGATTGAATTTGAATAGAATTGTAATTTTTTATCACAACAATTGCATATGAATTTAATTAACGAATAGGCTTTTCAAGTTCGCTAAAACCATCATTTAGGGTATCAATTTTACTTTGCAATAAGGCTTGTGCATCGTAAATACCTTGGTTGTAAAAGGCGGCACCTAGTTCCTTTGCAATAAAGTCTAACAGAAAATCGGCATCAAATTGGCCTAGTTCAACGTCAAGTTCTTTATCAAAGTAATCTTGCAATTTGCTAATGCACTGTTGTTTATCGTGCTCGTTTAGTTTTATGGTCATATTTGGCTATGTTTGTAACTGTATGGCTGTTAATACTAAAGCGTGTTGCCTGTTACTGTCTATTGTTGCATCTGATTTTTGGCATTTAACCAAAGGTAAGTCATTGTAGTGTTTTGTATTCTTTTTAAATATTCGATTAAAAGTATAAATTCTAAGCAAATGTAATACGTTCAGACGTAAAATTGTGTATTTAGTCGCAAACAGGTGTGTTTTTGAGCGCAGATGTTTAAAATAAATAGAAATAATTATTATTAACATAAAGTGAGATAGCTATGTGTGTTGTGCGCTTAAGGTTAGCCTTAGCCTTTATCGTTTTATCCTTTAACACTTCGTTGCTAACAGCAAAGGAAATTGCCGTTGATTTAATTTATCCCCAAGTAAATCAATTTTCAGAGCAACTAGCGCTGTCGGGCACAATTAAATCAAAGCAAGATGCCAAAGTCACTGTATTACAACAAGGCGTCGTGGCAAAACTATTTGTAGAGGCCGGCGACCACGTAAGTGCTGGTGACATATTACTCGAATTAAACAACAGTATTGCAAAAGCCCAGTATCAGCAAGTGTTAGCAAGTTTAGAGGCAAGTGAAATAGCTTATCAAGAAGCACAACGTTTGTACCAAGAAGTCATTAAACTGTCAAAGCAGCAGGTGGTTGCAAAAACATTAATTGCTGAGCGTAAAGCAACACGCGCTAAAGCGTTAGCTGCTGTGTCTCAAGCTAAGGCGTTGCTTGCTGAGCGAAAAGAAATTGTAAATCGACATACGCTTCGTGCACCATTTTCAGGTGTCATTATGAACCGTTTTGCGGAGGTGGGTGAATGGGTAACGCCACAAGTCACTGTTTTTTCGTTAGTTGCAAACGACAAACTGCGACTTGAACTTGAAATTCCACAAGAATATTACACTAATTTTAAGCAAACGAATTTAGTTGCTAACATCACGCCAGATTTACAACACGCAAGCCAATTTAAAGCCGGAATTTCTAATGTAGTTGGCGCAACAAGCGAATTATCACGCACCTTTAAAGTATTTATTGATATTGATAAATCAATCGCACTCATTCCGGGTATTTCAGCAACGGCAACCATTGCACTACAGCAATCAGCACAAGAAAAACTATGGCTTCCAAAAACGGCACTAAAGCACCATCCAGATGGCGGATACAGCGTATTTTCTGTGACCGACAACGTAGCTAAACGTCATATTGTTAATGTGATTGCAGAGCAAGCAGAACGCATTGCAGTCACAAACGCACCGAGTAATCATGCGTTTGTAATGAGTGGTGTTGAAGCGCTTAGCGATGGTTTAAAAGTAACGGTAAGCTCCGTTAAGGGAAGTGCGCAATGATCACAGAGGCAGTAAAACGCGGCACGTTAGTTGCGGTTTGTGTACTGATCACCAGCATATTGGGATTAGTAACCGCGCTTAACATTCCGGTGCAAATGATCCCCGATCTTGAAGTCAGAACCATTACTGTGCAAACCGGTTGGCCTGGTGCGACACCACAGGATGTAGAAAAAGAAATCATTATTGAACAAGAACGCTATTTACGCGGCCTTGCGAACCTGTCACGGATGGTCTCTTACAGCGAAATGGGCTCTGCTAGCATTGAATTAGAGTTTCCGTTTGGTGTTGATGCCAACGATGCACTTATTCGAGTTAACAACGCGCTAAGTCAAGTTCCTGCATACCCTGAAAACGTTGACCAACCGCGACTGTTTTCAAGCTCGTTTTCTGGCAATGCGTTTATGTACTTTACGCTTAAACCATTGGCGGGTAACCCACTTGAGTTAGATGTCGATTTGCTACGCGATTTTGCTGAAGACTACGTGCGACCGCGCATGGAAAGTGTCTCTGGTGTTTCAGAAGTGCGAGTTGGCGGCGGTGCGCAAAGGCAAATTCAAATTAAAGTGAACGCACACCGATTAGCACAGCGAGGTATTAGTTTACCAGAATTAAGAACCGCAATTCGTAGCCGTAATAAAGATGCCTCAGCGGGTGATATTGAATCAGGCACAAGCCGTTATTTGCTGCGTGTAGTCTCGCGTTTTGAAAGCTTAAACGAGTTAGAAAACCTGATTATTGCACGTAAAAATGGTGCAAATATTCTGCTTAAAGAAGTGGCTAGCGTAACGCTCGACCATTTTGAAACACGTGGCATGTCTTTTTCCGATGGCGAACGTACATTAAGTTTATCGGTGCGCCGTGAAAGTGGCTCAAATGTATTAGCAATTAAAGATGCGATGTTACCGATTGTCGCTGAGCTCAATCAACAACTGCTGAGTCAAAATGGCCTAGAGTTAAAATTGATGAGTGATGACGTGAAATACGTACGCAGCTCGTTAAAAAATGTTTGGGTAAACTTGGCGCTAGGTGGTTTACTTGCAACCTTAGTCATGTATTTTTTCTTGCGTTCAGGTCGCGCCACATTGGTGGGTATTATCGGTATTCCACTTTGTACCATCGCTGCGTTTTTAGCGCTGAGTTTATTTGGCCGCACCATTAACGTTATTTCTCTTGCTGGTGTTGCATTTGCAATTGGCATGACGGTGGATAATACCATTGTTGTGCTAGAGGCGATTGTGCAAGCAAAGGTTAATGGCACCAGTAAACGAGACGCTGCAATTAACGGGGTAAAAGAAGTATGGCCAGCGGTACTTGCATCAACCGCAACAACCGTCATGGTATTTGCGCCGATTTTATTTGTGCAACAAGAAGCCGGTCAGCTTTATTCTGATATCGCTATCGCGATTTCAGGTGCCATTATCGCGTCTATGTTGGTTGCGATATTTATTGTTCCTACGGCTATTGCCAATATAGGTAAAAAACAAGAACTCAGTGAAGGTAAGCAGCTGCAACTGTCAAACAAGTGGCTAAAGCCGGCAGCTTGGTTGAGCAAATCAACGAAACGCGCGCGTATTGCTGTTGCCATTTTCGCTGTAGGTATTTTGGGTAGCGCACTTTGGTTTATGCCTGCCGCAGAATATTTGCCTGAAGGAGAAGAACCAAAAGCGTTTTCTATGATGATTGCGCCGCCAAGTTACAACTTGTCTGAAATGCAAAAAATTGGTAAAGAACTACGGGAATATTTTGATGGGTATATTCACGCTGATAGCGCCGATTTTATAGCCGGTAATGAGGCGATGCCACCGCTTGATTATTACTCTATGTCTGTATCGGTAGGGCGTATTTGGTTTTTAAGTGCGCCGGTTAATCCAGACCATATCAATCAAATGATGGAAGCGGTAACCGATAAATTCCGGTCTTATCCGAATATGCGCGCATTTAGTTCGCGCGGTTCAATTATATCAAGTAATGATGGTGGAACGCGTGCAGTTGCAGTGGATATTGCGGGCAGTAATATTATTGATTTATACGGCGCGGCAGAAGCCGTTTATGAGCAAGCCAATGTGGTGTTTGATAAGCCGCAAATAAACTCAGATCCCGGCTCGTTAGCGCTTGAGCAGCCGCTAGTTGAAATTAAACCGCGTTGGCAGCGATTAGCCGAATTGGGCATTAATAATAGCGACTTTGGCTATGCAATTGCGGCTATGAGCGATGGTGCCTATGTTGACGAGTTTATTCTAAACGATGACAAAATTGACATGTTTTTGTTTAGCGGAGCTGGCAATCGCCAAAATATGGCAGAGCTTGCCAGCTCTCCAATAGTAACGCCCTCGGGTAACATTTTACCGCTTCACGCTTTGGCTGACTTAACCAATTCAAATAACAGTAACTCAATTCGTCGTGTTGACGGTAATCGTACTGTGACTGTGTACATTATTCCGCCGCGAGATGTTGCACTAGAAACAGCGGAACAATTAGTGCGCAATGAGTTGTTACCAGCCCTTTGGCAGCAAGGTAAAATAGCGCAAGGCATAAAAGTGAATATTAGTGGCGCAGCTGACCAATTAGAAGCAACAAAAGAGGCCCTTTCAAGTAACTTTATTATTGCCTTGGCACTGAGCTACTTATTATTGGTAGCCATATTTACACATTGGCGCTATCCGTTATTTATTTTGGCAACAGTACCATTAGGCATGGCTGGCGGCCTATTAGGTCTTGTGTTCGTTAATGGCGTAAATAGCGTGTTGGGTAGTATTGGTTTAAGTAGTTATCACCAACCGTTTGATATGATCACCATGTTAGGCTTTTTAATTTTGCTTGGCACTGTGGTTAACAATCCAATTCTTATTGTTGATCAAACCCGCCGTTTTGTCGTTGAGAAGGGGTTAAGTGTAAAGCAGGCGGTTGAACAAGCACTTGAAAAACGCTTAATGCCCATTCTTATGTCTACTGCTACTACTTTATTTGGCCTAGCGCCGCTTGTGTTAATCCCTGGGGATGGCACAGAGCTTTACCGCGGGGTAGGTGTGATTGTAATGAGTGGTATTTTGGTTTCGACAATACTTACTCTGACATTCTTACCCGCATTACTTGTTGCTGTGGTAAAAGAAAAACAATAACGCATTTGCGTAATTGTGCTGTGTTTATAAAAGGCCCGAGTTTTCAGGGCCTTTTTTGTGTTTTGGCAATTGGTTTACTGCGCGTTAACAGGTACAGTTTAAAATATACCAATCTAGCTATCTAAAACCATGTCATTAGAGCGTTATATACCGTTTCGTAAGTCTGATGTTGTGAGCATGTGTCAAACACTGTTACCAACTGAAGAACACGCATCATTTAACGAGTTTGCAGAACTCTTTTCTAGCATTATTCATTTTGAATACCATAAACGATTAGAATTATTGAAAGATAATTATGCGCCGTTTGACCCGAACGCTGATACGCGTTCTTTAGCGCCATTATCTGAAAACGATAAACTCGCGTGCCAAAAAACGTTTCGCACAGGCCTTTAGCGATATTCTTAACGCGGCGAATTTTGAGCGGATCACCGACCAAGATTTAAAAGACGTGCTAAGCGAAGAATCACTTTTTAAAGTAAGACTTGAGGTAGCGTTTGATGATTTTGCTGAAGTGGTTTTTTATCGCCGCGGTGCCTCTCAAAAAGACGAAACATTACGCACTTGGTGGGGGCTTAAGAAACAAGCTATTCGCTTTAGCAATTATGAACGAGTTGCGGTGTTTATCCGTTTTAAAGACGAGGCATACTTTCAACACGCTAAAAAAACGCCATTGGGATTTGAGCCTGGTTCAACCATTATTAAGCTCTTTCAAAACGTACCAAAAGCTGATTTAGAAATGTTGTTTCCTAACAGCGAAGTGCGCATGAGGCCAATAGATAAAGTGATCATAAGTGCATCAGCAGCTGTTGGTGGCGCCGTTGTTTTGGTGACAAAATTAGGCGCGTCAATTATTTTGCTGGTTGCGCTGTTATCGTATTGGTTAGGATTACGAAGTGAAGGCGTGGAGTTTAGTCAGCAACATTTAATCAGTCTTGGGCTTGGTTTAGCGGTATTTGGCAGCTTTATTTTTAAGGAATGGACTAAATTTAAAAACCGAAAAATTAAGTTTATGAAAGCGTTATCAGATAACCTTTATTTTAAAAACTTAGACAACAACGCAGGCGTGTTTCATACCTTAGTGGATGCGGCTGAAGAAGAGGACTGTAAAGAAGCGATTATCGCATATAGCTTTTTACTTAACGCTGGCAAACCACAAAGCGCAGACGAATTAGACAGCGCAATCGAAAGCTGGTTTGAACACAATTACCAATGTAGCTTAGATTTTGAAATTAGCGATGCGTTAGCAAAATTAGAACGTTTTAAACTCGTTTCAGAACAAAAAGACGGGTATACCGCATTGCCTCTCAAAGATGCCAAAAAACAATTAGATAATTTATGGGATAACTTTTTTCAATATTAAGTGTCAAAACACATAACGTGTTTTAGTGTTTGTAATATCGTTTGATAAAACTGGTTTAGGAGTATGTACAGTGATAGCCCATTTAAAATCTCTACTATCTAAATTTAACGATTCCTCGGTAGAGTGCGCTGCCATTGACTTTGAAACGGGCTTGGCGGCTTTACTTGTAGAGGTGATGCGTGCAGACGGCAAAGTGCTCACTGAAGAGTTAGAGAATATTCAAAATACATTGATTCATTATTGTGAGTTAGAACTGGATGCTGCAAGACGCTTATTAACAAAAGCAAAGCAATTAGTTGAACAAGCCATTGATCTATACTCATTTGTTAACGTAGTGAACGAACATACTAGCGATATTGAACGCATTGAGATTATAGAGCTGTTGTGGCAAGTGGCATTTGCTGATGGTCAAGTTGATGGGCAAGAAGATCATGTTATTCGTAAAATCGCCGGTCTAATGTATGTTACCCACGCTGACTTTATTCAGGCCAAGATTAATGTTGATGAGAGCAGAAAACAGTAAATTTAAGCGAACCATAAACTTATACAAAGCGGTTTTTTTCATTTTTGCCTTTAGTGCATACGGCGCAGAAACTGTCACGCTGCATAACTCAGATACACAAGTGACGTATAAAAATTTGTCATCACTTTCAGTCTCTCACCAAACAAAGGTAAAAGCGTGGTTAAATTTTGGCATTAATGCGAATAAGCGTGTGTTGGGTTCACCGCAACAAGCGCATTACTACTTTGATTTAAATCCTCGTTATTTTGCCACTGAACCCGTACCTTGGGCGCGTATTAATAGAGGTGTTTTTGATTCCGTAGAGCTTCACTTTTATCGTTATGCATCGCTTACAAGCTTAAAACAAGATTGGACCTTGTATCATGAACTCTCTCACCTTTATCATCCGCTCTTTGATTACAAAGATTTTTGGCTAGCTGAGGGATTGGCGACTTACTTACAAAATCGCGTTATGTTGCACAATCAACTGATCAGTCATGATGAATTTATCCACCGCATTAGTGCGGGATTACAGCGCGGTAAACTTAATACTAAACAAAATAAAGGCCAATTAAATAACGTAAGTGATAACATGTGGCAACGTAATGCGTATCAGCGGGTCTATTGGACCGGTGTTGCGTTTTTTATCGAAGCTGAATCTCAATTGAAAGCGCAAGATAAACCCGATTTAGTGTCACTAATCAAGCAATATCAAACGTGCTGTCGTGAAAACGAGCAATATGCAAGTGAACAGCAAGCCAAACAGTTTTTGCAATCGCTTGATAGATTATCTCGCTCAGGTATTTTTACGTCGCTTTACCGTCGTTATCAAACACGCGAAGACTTTCCGGTAATTTCAAAATCTCAAATAGCTTCGCTAATTACGCCTTTTACACCTAAATCGCAATTGCAATAAGTAAGTTCATTTAAGGTTAACTTTTGACCTGTTAATTTTTCTTTTGAAAGTGTTTAAATACAAAGCGTTTTAGGAAAACTAAGATGAATATGCAATTAAGCCGTGAAGAATTAACCATGTTATTAGGTGATAACAATCAAGTCGATACTGTGAATGTTGAGCAAAATGACGAGCTGTCATTAATTATCTCACGCTTTGAAGGGTTACAGTTGGAGTTACACAATCTATTGTGTCGCAACGTTGAAAAAGGCGATAAAGCTGCATTGTTACAACAACTTAATCGCCTGACAACATTAAATAATGAATTTATCAATGAACTTAATCACTAACTATTTAGCGAGTACTTCAGTCATTTGTGAACTCATTTGATAGTCACTTTGATGTACGCTTGATAGTAAATGCCATTCGCTATGCGCTTTTTCAGTGGTAAATGTTACTGTCATAAAACCACGCTGATGGATATTGGCATACTCTAGGTCGTCTACTAACAATTTAAGCGCTTCCGCAAATTGTAATGCCATTTGTTCCGGTAGTTGTAGGTAGTATTCAAGTCCTGGCGAGCTTACAGAGCTTGTTGCAAACTCATAGCCACACACATTACCTTTCCCATCTTTTAGCTGTCCACCCCATGCGTTGTGAGTATCGCCTGCAAGCGCAATTAAGTTCTTATTAAATTCATTGGCCGTTTGTAAAATTAACTCGCGCTCAACTGGGTAGCCATCCCATGCATCAAGATTGTATGGCGCCAAAGTGGTAACGCGGGCTTTTTCCATTTCCGTTAGGGTTGGATCGCTTGCCAGTAATCGACCTTTAATTTGCGCAAGTTCTGTTAGTGTTTGAGCTGTTTGTGCACTCGGGTTAGCCAGTTCAGCAAGTAACTCTGCTGGAATATGCATACGATTCATTAATACTTGCTGGCCAAGCACTTGCCATGTTGCGTTTGAGTTAATCATGCCATCTTGTAGCCAAATTAATTGGTCAGTACCAATTAGTTTTTGCGTTGGCTCGATTAAATCTAAGATAAAGCGGTTACTATCAATTTGACCGGTTACTGGATCAATGTAGTTTGCATAATCTAACGGTTTTGCGCGACTTTCATGGCGGGTATCTAGCATATAAAGCGATACCAGATCACCATATTCAAATTGGCGATACAAACTTTCTGTTTGCCCCTTTACGTACGGGCGAATTGGCATCCATTCAAAGTAGGCTTGTAATGCGGCAAGCTTACGTGCTGTAAAATCACCTTCGCCATCGTTATGGTTCTCTGCACCGTTTTTAAATGAATCGTTGGCAACTTCATGATCATCCCATACCGCAATAAATGGGCTATTGGCATGAAGCTGTTGTAATGATGCATCACTGCGATAAAGTGCGTAACGTTTGCGGTAGTCTTCTAGGGTGATAATTTCGCCCGCATTATCGTCAGCTAGTTCACGGCCAAGCGCTTGTGCATTTTCTGTGGCATAGCCGCCCATACCGTATTCGTAAATGTAGTCGCCAAGGTGTAATACTGCATCAATATCCGTTAACTTGGCTGCTTCTGCGTAGGCGTGGAAATAACCTGCAGGGTAGTTGGCACATGACATTACAGCAAATTTAACTGAATCAACCGAACCTTGTGGTAGGGTTTTGAATTGACCTGTTGGTGATACTTCATTTTCGGTGACAAAACGATAATAGTACTTGCTACCTGCGTTAAGGCCTGCAAAGTCAATTTTTACCGTGTAGTCGTTTGATGCCAATGCAACAACGCTTTGTTGCACTCGGTTAATGTCAAAATTTTCGTCATCAGCAATTTGAAGTGTTAAATTTACCCCTTGCGGCGAACCACTAGGGGTAACGCGTGTCCAAAGGATTATTGCATCACTAAGTGGGTCGCCACTAGCAACACCATGATTAAAATTAATGGCAAAATCGTTTTCAGCAAGCTTGTTATCGTCGTCGCTGTTACAACCAGTAAGTGACATCGCAATTGTCGCGGCGCCAAGACCATACATAGAGGCTTTTAAAAAATTTCGGCGTGAGAAGTTGTGACTCATAAGGTGACCTTTTGTTTTTTTTATTATCATAGCTACCATATATGACAAATTTAGGTCTGGTCAAACCTCCAACCACCTCATTGTTAATGGATGTAACAATTTTATTATATAATTCCTATGCTTATTGAGATAACAAGATCACAACTCTTACAAATACAGTTAGAACGATAACGTTTTGATGTGTCGTCAACTATTAAGTTGTTTTAAGTCGCACGTTATTTAGCGTTGCTCTGACAAAGTGCTGTATATAACTTCGTTTACTTCATCGCTGTGAATACTAACTAAATACGCACAACCCAATACGCAGCTCACATTATACCTTTTACTTTATTTATCCGGTTTGGGGGTAACAACAGGCAAGGTTACCTAGCCAATGAATTGACAATAGTTCAAAGAATAAAAACTGGTGGAAAATAGCGTCTATCTGTTTTAATTGCTTTCTTATAATTGAATTCAGCGCCAAACAATTCTTGTACGCCATATGGGGCATATTCAGATGAACGTCATAATAGTACGCTTAAGTGTTTATACTCATAATTGCAAATACGAAGTTTTAAATTTTTTAATATGAGACATAAAGTTAAGTGATTTTGTTAGTCGATAAGTACGCGTTTAAATATAGAAATACGTACCGTAATTTCAAAGTTCACACTTATACCGTTAGCTATTTAGGAAAGTAATGCTAGGGCGGGCGTACCCTTAAAGCTGCTCAAAGCAAAAGGAAGTGAATATGTTTTGCAAATCAAGCAAGGTTGGTATTTCCCCAAACATTAGAAAATATTTTGCAGTAGCTCTGACGCTTGTGTTCTTATCAGCATGTGGCGTTACTTCACATGATAAAGGGGAACCGTTACATACTGAATCAAATAGTAAATTACCGTATGTTGATGCAGGTCCAGACCAAACTGTAAAAGAGCTCTCAACCATAACGCTTAGCGGTAGCGGTTCTGATAGTGATGGCTCGATAGTAAGTTACCAATGGACGCAAACATCAGGTAAAACGGTGTCTATTGAAAACCCAAATCGTCCAGATATTTCATTTCGTGCTCCAAAAGGCATTACCGAGCAGCAAATCACCTTACAACTTACCGTAACGGATAATGAGGGGGCGACTAACACGGATTCATTAATTATTACTGTTGTACCAATGACCCCAGAAGAAGCGGGGTTAGCACTTAGAAAGGCCATTAAGAACGCCGGCTATTTAGCCAAAGTTGTCACCTTACCGCCTAAACCTGACAGAGAGCTGGCAATAGTCACGGTTGAAGGCATAGACACGAATAATAACGGCACCAGAGACGATTTAGAACATATAACTTATCAGGGTTTGAATATGTTAAAAGGGGTTAATTTAGATACATATAACCACATGATATCTATTATAAATATGATTCAGCCACCGGCTAAAGCAGTGAAGAATAGTATTAGTAAAGTGGCCATTTATTGTGCCTATCGAACTCTGCCTGAAAATGTAAAAAAGGAGATGCCTTTAAGGTTTGTATATATGCTTGTACTTAATACGCGAGCCCGAAAAACAGCGCATGCCCGTTCGGTGATTTCAGCGCCGCGGAATTTAGGCCCTGAATTATGTGAACCAGCGGAATAAAACGCTTTTACGTTTTTACTTTTGCATCATGGCTCACGTTTAACACCGAGAAAATGGAAGATACGTTTAAGTGTGCAAACGCAAGCATATAGGGTTTAGCACAATTGTGGTGTATTTAGATGTATCATCAATTAACTGGAGTATACGTAACGGACCATAACATGGTCTACCGCTAGAACTTTCAGTTTAAAAAGCGCAGTTTTATTAACGTGCGCTTTTATTGATAACGTTACGAAGATTATTCGATTACAAAATCGTAATTACTTGGTCTTGTGCTAAACGTGATTTTGGTAAAGTGGCGTTGTAATCTTCGCTTTCTTCATGGTAACCAATCGCAAGCGCAACTTCACAAACGTAACCGTTTAATTCATCGGCAAATAATTCGCTGATCATCTCTTTATCAACGCCTTCCATTGGTGTTGAATCAATACCTAAACGCGCTACTGTGTGCATTGTATTGCCCAGTGCAATGTAAGTTTGCGCCTTAGTCCAATGTGCGTTGTTACCATGTTCATCCGTATTTAAATCAACAAATGCGAACGCACCGAACGCTTGTTCTTTATTTTTAGCTAATGTACGGCCATTTTTTATATCAGTATCAATCACCTTTTCATAATCGCTGCGGGCATATTTAGGGTTATAAGCGAATAGTAACGTATGAGATGCTGCCTTGATGTGAGGCTGATTAAACTGGAACTTGTTAACAAATGTTTGATGCATGCGTTGTTTCGCTTCATCAGAACTAATCACAATAATTTTCCAAGGTTGTGAGTTAATTGACGATGGAGATAAGCGAATAGCTTCTAAAATAATATCTAAGTCTAATTGTGAAATTTTTTTACTCGCATTGTAGCGTTTGCTTGTATAACGACGATTTAGGTCGGTAATAATTGGGTGTGTCATTGATTGCTCCTAACAAACAAGGTGCTGTTAAACTTGAGCCAATTGTAAAACTTGATTATTTAAATAAAAACACGGTAATGTTTGAATCATTATCAAAAAATATTAGTTAATATGTTAATAGCCGATTTAAAACTCATTTTAAAAATTGCTGAACTTAACAGTATTTCTGCTGCGGCAGTATCCCTTGATATGCAGGCAGCAACAGCCAGTGCAGCGTTAAAACGTGTTGAGGCTGAGCTTGGTGTCGAACTGTTTGTTCGTACTACCCGTCATTTGAGGCTGTCAAACGCCGGTGAGCGCTTTTTACCACAATGCAAAGAAGCAATAAATTTACTCTCTATCGCAAAGCAAAATATTAAAGCTGATAATACAGACATTGAGGGCGAATTACGCGTTGCTTTATCGTCCGATTTAGGGCGAAACATTGTAATACCTTGGCTCGATGAGCTACTTGATAGTTACCCAAATTTACGTTTGCGCAGTCATATTAGTGACAGCAATATCGATTTTTATCGTGACTCAGTTGATTTGGCGCTTCGTTATGGCAAGCCAAACGATACAAACTTATATGGTTTTAAAATTTGTAATATCCCAAAGCTACTGTGTGCAACGCCCGAATATTTAAGCCAAAATGGCGAACCAATTAAACCGTCTGATTTACAAGCGCATGAAGGGCTTTTTTATCAGCTACAAGATCGCATCAACGACACTTGGGAGTTTTTAGATAACGACAAGGTAATAAAAGTAAAAATGAAAGGTCGACGTGCGGCTAACGACGGAGATTTGGTGAGACGATGGTGTTTAAAAGGCAAAGGCCTTGCCGTTAAATCAGCAATAGATATTGCCGACGACCTCATTGAGGGCAGAGCAGTGACATTAATGCCTAAATTCCCCCATAAAAGTACCGAGTTGTGGCTTATTTGCCCAAGTAGACAATCAATCACCCCTGCTGTGCGATTAGTGCGAGATGAGTGCAGAAAACGAACGAAAGCACTGCTGCAAAAACTGATAGATAAAGGAATATTGACGAAAAGCGTACTTGATTAGTTATTTGAGTTAAAAAGAAAATTACGTTTAAACCTTTTTGATGGTGTGCTGCGACAAATAAAGTCAAAAGGGAGAATTACAATGAACAAATTAGTACACGCAATTTTTTTAACCTTATCTTTGTCGGCATGTGCAGAACAAGCCGTAGACTGTTCGGTATTTGACGAACAAGCAAAATCAAAATACATCTTGCCATTTCAAAAAGGGGAATCCTATAAAGTGGAAGTTGCGACCGGCCATTACCGAGCAAGTAATGGAGGCGTAGGATTGTATGCAGTTGATTTTAATATGCCTATAGGTACAACAATTGTTGCAGCTAGAGCGGGTGAGGTTGTAGCCGTTCGCGAGCAATTTGAAGATTGGAACGGGAAAGATTTAGCTGAGAACTTTGTCTTTATTAAGCATGCTGATGGCA
This sequence comes from Pseudoalteromonas sp. ABV4_021, assembly GCF_056159365.1. Lineage (NCBI taxonomy): Bacteria > Pseudomonadati > Pseudomonadota > Gammaproteobacteria > Alteromonadales > Pseudoalteromonadaceae > Pseudoalteromonas > Pseudoalteromonas sp. ABV4_021. The sequence continues at coordinate 195,538 of NZ_JBSWVB010000002.1, forward strand.
CTGTTGCGCGTTATTTTCACCTAACTCATTTAGGCGCTTTGGTAGAAGAAGGTGAGCAGGTAAAACAAGGTCAGATTATTGCAAAAAGTGGTAACACTGGGCAATCTGGTGGGCCACATTTGCATTTTGATGTGCAAACATGCGGGCCAAATTTACCACCACACTATAACCAAAAACCATGTGGGCAAACGTTACCCGTCGTTTTTAAAAATACCAAGCCCCATCAATGCGGTATTGAAGTTGGAAACGTATACAAAGCGATATAGTGCGTAATAAAAATGAATAACCACTAACTTGTGGCTGTGGTTATTCAAAAGTGGAATTTATTAAAATTAGTCTTTTTGCGCCGCGATAACAGATACTTCCACTAATAACTCAGGGCGCGCCATTGCAGCTTCAACGCACGCTCTTGCAGGTGCATGACCTTCTGGTACCCATGCATCCCATACTTCGTTCATTTCTTTGAAATATTGCATGTCTTTAATATACACAGTTGCGCTTAACATATGTTCGCGACTGCTACCTGACTCAATAAGTAATTCATCAACTTTATCGAGCATGGTTTGCGTTTGTTCTTTAATATCTTTAGTGGCATCTGCACATACCTGACCACATAAATAGACTGTTTTATTGTGAATTACGATGCGGCTCATGCGCTGTTTTGTTTGCATGCGTTGAATGGTCATATGGGTTCCTAAACCTTGGTGATGTAAATTGGCAAAACTGTAGCAAAACAAACAGGTAATTAGTATTGAAAACACAATGAAAGTTATAAAACATGGGTGTAGCTTATAACTGAATTGTTATATATTAGTGGCTCAAATTAATAAGGCTAACTTAATGAAATTAAAATTTATCTTACTGTTCATTTTTACAACTTTGTGCTTTGGGGCGTTTGCAAATGAATCAAAACCAATGACAGAGCAACAGCAAGAAAAGGCAATAAAAGAACTCAACGAACCGCTGTACCGTCCGCTTTTAGAGCGCTACGTATTAGACGAGCTGAAATCGTTACGACAAGACCAGCAAAAGCTGCGTGAAGACACAACAAAACAAATTACCCATACGGAATTAAGTGCAGCAGACAGAGCGCTTGATTATACCAATGACACTATAAACAACGTGATGTTTATTATTACTGCAACCGCGACAATTTTGATTTTAGTTGGTTGGAACTCGCTGCGCGACGTAAAAAATAAAGTAGAAAGCATTGTTAATGAACGGGTTAAAAGTATTACCGATGAGTATGAAAGCCGTTTAGGTGTGCTCGAAAGTGAATTAAAAGAGCGCTCAGAAGAGATTATTAATAACCACCGGAAAATTACCATTACCAACGAAGTACATTCGCTATGGATGCGTGCAGCATTAGAAAGCGATGTTAATTCGAAAATTGAAATTTACGATGAAATTTTAAAGCGTAAACCTGATGATGTAGAAGCGATTACCTACAAAGCTGACGCATTATTAGAGCAGGGTAAAACTGTTAAAGCGATTGCTCTTTGTAATCAAGCAATTGAAGAAGAAGAAGATTACGGTTATGCCTATTGGCAGCGTGCGTGTGCCTATGCACAAGAAAATCGTTTAAGTGATTCAATGGATGATTTGCATATGGCGCTTAAGCTATCGCCGAATTTAAAGAACGAGCTAGTAAACGAAGTTGCGTTTGAAAACTTACAAGTGTTACCAGCATTCTTAAAATTGTTGGACGATGCCGGTGTAAAACTGGGTGAATAATCGCAATTAGCATTCGCTTAGTTACGCGACATTACGCGATATCAGTGTGGGAAATTTTCAATCTGATATCGCGTTAGCCGATAAAACTACTCAAAAATCTGAGCCTACTTTATCTCACTTTGTTAGCTTGGTTGAATACTCACTATCATCATTGCAATTGGGCAAATTAGGCCAACAAGCCATACGCTTGAACGTAACACATGCCAATTTACGTAGTAACACACACAGTATAAAACTCGCGCTATCAAATAAATAATTGCCAGCGTTTCAGTGGTGCTTGTGATGGTGTTTGAGGCAAAAACAACTACCAATGCAATAGTAAAAATAAGCAATGACTCAAAGCTGTTTTGATGTGCGGCTAATGCGCGAGCACCAAACCCCGTAAGCTTACTTTGTTGTGCGCGCGGATGACGGTTGTCATAGCCATCGAGCTTGTTCATTGCAATTGCGACAGGTGCCTTTGCTAAATAGGGAAGTAACGCGGCAATAATGGCGCAAACGATGAGTGTATTCATAATTACTCTTTAATAAATGTGATGTTAGTGACACCCAGCTTTCTAAAGTATTCATCTCTAAAGTTACGAATTGCGGCTTTGTCTTTTGCGTACAACGTTACTTGATGCTCCATTTTGGAATACTCCGCAATATCGAATCCTTCTGCCGCGGCGATTGCCTCAAACATTGAATTATATTTGTCTTGTGCGAAGTTAATTAACTTTTGCTGCTGGTTATATGTGTATTGAATTTTCTTAGCCATGTGAAACCTAAGGAATAAATTTACCTGCATTGTACTTAACAGGTAAACGGGTTGATATACGTACGCGCTAATTTAATCGATTAATTGCATTTAAGTTTATTTGCTAATGCTTGGTACGCATATAATGCGCTCAGTGCGTCTGAACTATTTCGGCTTACCTTTTGATAGTGTGTGATTAAGCGATTGAGATACTGCGATTTTTCGCATTGTTTAGTTCTATGCCATAGTTTGTCGCCAATAGGGGGTATGGCAACACCTTGGTTTTTATTGCGTGTTACGTGCAGAATTTCGTAAAACCGTTTATTTTCTGAAATAAGCGATTCATCTATCAATCTGTAGTTTAATGCAATTAATTGCTGACGAAGTGTAAAAGTATGATGCACTGGGCAAATGATAAACTCGAGCACTAAATCACTAAAGCGCGCCGTTAATTGTTGAATAAATTCTGCCGCTAAATCACCGCCCACGCCCGCAATAATGATGAGGTGACGGCCTTGGTATTGATCAAGGGGAAGATCGTTAACACTTATTGTATGGCACTGCCAATTTTTATTATGCAACTGCTGAGAGTCAGCCTGCGTACTTAGCCCATTTTCCACGCCTTTCATAATGTGCGTAGAAATATCAACAAAGTGTATGGTGCTAGATGGGTTACTTGAGAGTAAAGCCATGCCTAAGTAGCCGTGATCACAACATGTATCCCAAATATGGTGATATGGATTTTTGATTTTATTGGCGATGGATTGCAGGCGGTAAGATAATGGCATAACGAAAATAGGCGAAATAATAAACTTAAACAGCTGCATTTTAACAAGTTATCATTTATAAATCCCAACTCTATGTGTATATTGTATCCACTTTTGGTGTTGGAGTTAATATGAAAATTGTGATTGTTAGTGGAAGCGGTCGACCTAATTCAAATAGTTTGCAGTTAGCAACCAAGATAAGCGAACACTTTGCACGATTAGATATTGAATTTGATTTAGTTGATTTAAGCGAAATGACGGCACTATTACATCATTACGAAACGCATAATGATGCAGTACTTAATAAGCAAAAAGCGCTACTTCTTGAAAAATTATATTCAAGTGATGGCATTGTGATTGTAGCACCGGAGTGGGGCGGTATGTTGCCGCCGGTGCTACATAATTTTTTACTGCTCAGTGCTTATGGCTCTGCATCTGGCTTTCCACTCGGTCATAAGCCTGCGTTAGCCATTGGAATATCAACGTCAGGCGGTGGGCATAATCCAGTTAGTTTATTAAAAGGCTATAGTGCTAAAAATTCACACTTGGTTTGGTTACCTTTTCACGTGATTATTAATAATGTAGATGATTTTATTATGAGTTTTGCTGAAAAAGATAACACGCTTTGCAATAGGCAAAAAACCCTATTTTCACGTTTAGAAGTTGGCTTACACGCGCTAGTAATCTATGCAACACAGCTCGCCCCAATTCGACGCGAGCTCACTAAGCTTTCGATTAAACACCCATTTGGTCAATGAGTTACTAAGGGTTGTATACACGCAATAAAGGCCTGTTCAAATGATCGGCCATGACAGATATTGAGTTGTTTTAGTCGACTATCTTGCAGGGCACAGTTATGTGGTCTGCTTGCAGCTTGACTTGGTTCGTTTATTGGCGAAAGTGTTGTTTCATCGATTTCAAGTTGTTTTGCTGCAATACGCGCTATTTGATACTTGGTATATGCTTGATTATCTGAAACGTGGAATATGCCACCGTTATCTGTGTTGGTTACTTGGCATAAGTCAACAAGCGTTAAGGCGATGTCGTCAACATGGGTGGGATAACGAATAGCCCAATTGTCATGCGAACTATTTGATTGTTGTTTAACTTGCTGTGCAATAACCGTAATTGCCGACTCGCTCAAGGTTTCAACTTGACCATAAAGCACAGGCACACGAATAACGCTATGTGCTTTGGATGTGCTTAAAACTATTTGTTCCCCTTGCGCTTTTGTTTCACCATAAAAATTAAGCGGGTTTAACGTATCACTTTCACTGTATGGCGGCGCTTTTCCGTCAAATACGTAGTCAGTACTGATAAAAAAGAATTGTGCGTTAATACGAGTAGCTTCTTTAGATAGATGCTCAGTTACTGAAAGGTTGAGGGCTTTGGTATGAGCGTGGTTATTTTCGCATACATCTGGTTTTCGCTCAGCTGCCGCGTGAATAATAATATCGGGTTTAGTGTCATCAAGAAATTGCGTTACCGTCATATGCTGCGTTAAATCTAACTTAACGATTGGGCTTTGTGCGCGACTAAATCCTGCGCCGATTACATCAAAGCCGTTTTCGTTAAAAATACGCATCAGTGCTCTACCAAGTAGGCCTGTTGCACCTGTTATCAAAACTTTTTTCATGATTTTCCTAACACTTTTTTGGGGCAACTAGTGTAAAACAAAGCACGGCTTAACCCCATTTACTAAGTAAAGCTTAATGTATCAATTTGTTAAGCGCTGACTAAAACTCGTACCCTAGGCTAACAACAAATCGATAGTCATTTTTATCTGGGGTTGATGTGTCGGTCGGTTTAGGGTTTTCGATACGGTCTAAATAGAATGTGAGGTCTAAATCAAAGTCGCCAATTAGGTCTACCTCAAAGCCAGCTTTAAGGCGATGAATATATTCACCAGCCTCTTCACTTACAACTTTTACTTGGTAGTCGGCGTCAAACTCAATGTCTTTGGTTATATCCCACTGAACGGCGGTACCTAAGTTTAATACACCAGATGTTTCTGTATCGTCTTCACCAGCTTCAACTGTAATGTAATTAGTTGATTGATAGCTGGGGCCTGCACTGATTTCCCAAACAAAATTACCAATATCAAGTACCTCATAACCTACACCGAAACCTAATGTATGACGATTGTCTATGTTGCCAAGTTCATCAGCGAAATATTCATAATCGGCGACGCGAATAAAGGTTTTGGGAGAGAAGAACCAATCGAAACTACTTGAGAGTCTTTGGTCGTTGGTGGTCTGTTCTTTTTTACCGGTATCTTGACTTACTCTTTCGCTAAAATTACTAACAAACTCGCCAGATAAACGCGTTGTAGCGGTACGTCTTTGGGCTTCACCGCTTAATGTGTAGTCAGATTGTTCAGAATTACCTCGGCGAAAATTAGTGCCAAAGTTAATCTCGCCGTCCCAATAATCAAGCTCATTACCATCTGCAGAAGCGATTGATAAAAGATTATTTACTGCAATTTGTTGCTTTTTCTGACCATTGGTTAGCGTTAGCTGTTTGTCTTGAATTACAAGCTTGCCAGTTAACACCGTGCCATCGTTCAAACGAATACTTTGATTGCCTTTGGTATAAAGCTCAGCAACATCATCGATATCGATTGTTTGTATGCCGAATTCATCTGAATCAAACTCGATGTCTTCGTCATATAAGGTAATTAAGTCGCCTTTTATCCACTCGCCTGAGGTGGTTTTAAGCCAATCATATTGTTGCTTAAAGTCTCTGTTAGCGGGTCTCCAAAGAGGGCTTGCGCTTGCGTCAGAGACGAACGGACACAACAGCGATGTGGTTAATAATAAAAACGAAATAGCTTTCATAAAAACGTCCTGTTAAATATCTTCCATATTCTGAGTGTTTTCTTATTGTGTCTGTGGCCAATAATCAACTTGTAGTTAGCTCGCCGTTGATAACGGTAATTCCATAAAAACACTGAGCGGGTTATCACGATAACGACCGAAACATTCGCAACGCTCAAAACCAAGGCTCTCATATAGGTTGATTGATTCTGTTTGTTTACTACCCGTTTCCAAACGTAGTAATGGGATCTGCGCTTGGCCGGCCCAGTACATTAAGTTTTGCATAATGCGACGAGATAAGCCTTTACCACGGTGCGTTGGTTTAACATAAACACGCTTAATTTCGCCATACAGGCTTGATTCAAACTTCTTTACAATCGCACCGCAGGCGATAATACCTTCGTCTGTTAACAAACCAATCGCGTGTACATTGGGTTGGTTTAATTCAGATAAATCTAAAGATTGGTCACTTGCAATTGGGTAGAGTGAATTCATAAGGCGGTCTATTTCAGCAAATAGACTAATTACATGTGAGTCGTTGGCATCTAACGAAACTAACTGCATAGTGTCCTCTAACAACTTTATTATTGTGCTTTAGATACGTTGGGGCAAATAATTAAAAATCAAGTTAACAAAAAATACAAGTTTGATTTTCATCATTATGTATTTACTAACAGACCATATTTTTGTAGGGTCTGCATAAATTGACACAATGAGAATTAGAAATGCCTAAAGCAAGTGAAATTAAAAAGCATGCAGCCATTGATTACAACGGTCGAGTGATGATTGTACGTGACATTGAACGTTCAGTTCCTCAGGGGCGTGCAGGCGGCAGTTTATACCGTATGCGTATGTACGATGTTGTAAATGGCGGTAAAGTTGATGAAACATTTAAAGCAGATGAAATGTTAAACTTCGCTGATTTAAATCGTCGCCCAGCGGTATTTTCGTACGTTGATGGTGACGAATACGTGTTTATGGATGAAGAAGATTACACGCCATACAACTTAAACAAAGAGTCAATTGCAGAACAACTTTTGTTTATCGATGAAAATACCAAAGGTTTATTGGTCGTAGTGGTTGAAGGTAGCCCGGTATCAATTGATTTACCGTCAAGTGTAGAGCTGGTAATTGAAGATACATCTCCTTCTATAAAAGGTGCTTCAGCAAGTGCTCGTACAAAACCTGCAACAATGACAACAGGTTTAATCATTCAAGTGCCAGAGCATATTTCAGCCGGTGATAAAGTAAAAATTAACACCTCTGAGCAAAAGTTTATGAGCCGCGCTGAATAATTCGGTTTGTTTTTGAAAAAAGGCTTAGCAAGGGTGCTAAGCCTTTTTTGTTTATATAGCGGTATGGCAACATAATACGTTAACTATCTTATTGTATTTTAATCGAAACGTGTTTGCGTGATTGCCATTTGGTAATTAAAATTAGGGTATTAAATTTTACGAGCAATACACTTTTCAATCTCTATTACTGTGGAAACGACCCTAATTGGGCATTAAAGGATAACAATGAATATTACGATCGCAGGTACTGGCTACGTTGGACTATCAAACGCGGTTTTATTGGCACAACATAACTCAGTAATCGCTTATGATATTATCGATACGAAAGTTGACCTGATCAATCAAAAGCAATCTCCCATTGCAGATCCTGAAATAGAGCATTTCCTTGCAAATGAAAAATTAGATTTAGTTGCGACAAGCGACAGTAACAAGGCGTTTGAAAATGCAGATTACGTTATTATCGCTACACCTACGGATTATGATGAGGTTACAAACAAATTTAATACGTCGTCTGTAGAGGCGGTTATTCATGAAGTTAACAAAGTTAATCCTTCAGCAATAATGGTAATAAAGTCAACTGTGCCGGTTGGTTTTACTAAACGCATTAAGCAAAAGTTATGTACTAGCAATATTATATTTTCGCCTGAATTCTTACGTGAAGGTAAAGCATTATTTGATAATTTACACCCGTCACGCATTATTGTTGGTGAAAAATCAGAACGGGCACAAAAATTCGCTGAATTATTGGCGCAGGGCGCGTTTAAAGAGGACATTGATATTCTCTTAACGGGTTCTACAGAAGCAGAGGCAGTTAAGCTGTTCTCTAACACTTACTTAGCAATGCGTGTGTCTTATTTTAATGAACTTGATACTTACGCTGAAAGTCACGGATTAGATACGAGGGAAATTATTGAAGGCGTAAGTTTAGACCCTCGAATAGGCAACCATTATAACAACCCATCGTTTGGTTATGGCGGTTACTGTTTACCAAAGGACACCAAGCAGCTTCGCGCAAATTTTGAAGATGTACCAAATACACTGATTAATTCAATCGTTGAATCTAACACTGTACGAAAAGACCACATCGCATTTTCAATTATTAACAAGCAACCAAAAGTAGTCGGTATACATCGTTTGATTATGAAAAGCGGTTCCGATAATTTCAGGGCGTCTTCGGTACAAGGCATTATGAAACGCATTAAAGCCAAAGGAATCGAAGTGGTGGTGTATGAACCTGTGATGCAAGAAGAATCCTTTTTTAACTCACGTGTCATTAAAGACTTGGAAGAGTTTAAAAGAATATCGGATGTAATCGTATCAAATAGAATGGAGCCATGTTTGAAGGATGTTGCTGACAAAGTCTATACACGGGACCTCTTCGGTAGCGATTAAGCTTTAAATAGTCACTTTTTAAAAGCAGTCATTTATGATTTTGAACTAGCGAAATAATGCTAGTTCAGATAGCATTAGCGTTTTTGCTCACTTGGATAATTCATGGCTCAGCTGTACTTTTATTACTCTGCAATGAACGCAGGTAAATCAACCACGTTATTACAATCGGCATTTAACTACAAAGAACGTGGAATGGAGCCATTAATTTACACCGCAGCAATTGATACACGCTATGGTGAAGGGAAAGTGAGTTCGCGTATCGGCTTAGTCGCAGATGCATCTTTGTTCTCGCCTGAATCTAATTTATCCGACGAAATTGCTACGCGGCATGCAGTTAAAAAAGTTGATTGTGTACTTATTGACGAGGCCCAGTTTTTAACTAAAAAACAAGTAGAAGAACTGTGTATCGTTGTTGATAGGCTAAATATTCCAGTATTGTGTTATGGATTACGCACCGACTTTCTCGGCGAATTATTTGTTGGTGCTCAGTATTTACTGGCGTGGGCAGATAAGTTAATTGAATTAAAAACCGTGTGTCATTGTGGGCGAAAAGCCAATATGGTGCTTCGTACCAATGAACAGGGTGTACCGATCACCCAAGGTGAGCAGGTTGAAATTGGTGGTAACGACCGATATGTGTCTGTGTGCAGAAAGCACTATTTTGAAGGGCTTGAAAATCAAGTAGCAATCCCGAATTAGCATCAATTATCTTAATTTATTAAACCAAAAGGCTTGTGAATGTATCGCAAGCCTTTTTTGTTTTACCCCAATACGGTTAGGTAGGTGAGTTGTTAAAACGCCAGCACAATACATGCATTACTTTTTGGCCGTGGGCTAATGGCATTACTTTAACCTCAGAATTAGCAAAGCGAGATAATTGCGATTTAAGCTTTGACAAGTTCTCTTTTTTTGAAACAAGCGATGTAAACCAACCTACCTGCTCTTGATAGTCAACGCTTTCGTTAACCATTTTCGTAAGAAACTCGATTTCGCCGCCTTCACACCACAACTCAGCTTTTTGACCTGAGAAATTAAACCCTTTGTTTTCGTGTGAGAGGTTTTTCCACTTTCGTTGGTTAGCTTTTTCAGCGTTATCTAACGAACTATGAAATGGTGGGTTGCAGCAAGTGATATCAAAAAAGTCGTTTGCGTTAATTACACCATGGAATATGTTGTCAGTTGATTTTTGCTGGCGTAATTTTACGGGCAACTTATTAAACTGTGCTAAGTTCTTAGCTTGTTTAATGGAGTTTAAATCGATATCGGTCGCTACCGCTTTCCAACCATAAATCTTGTTGGCTAAAATCGGGTAGATAAGTGATGCCCCCGTACCAATATCAAGTAACTGCGTGTTTTTTCCAGTTGGTACATCGCCGTTATTTTGTTCGGCGAGTAAATCTGCCAGCGTGTGAATTAAATCAGCGCGTCCTGGTACGGCAGGGCATAAGTTTGTGTCTGGAATATCCCATACAAGTAACTGGTAATCTACAACTAAAAGCGCCTGGTTAAGTGCCTTTACCGCTTTTGAATCGCTAAAATCAATCGTCGTGTTACCAAACTCATTTTTGATTAAGTAAGGTGTAAGTATAGAGCTAAGTTTCGCAAGCTTTGCTAAATCATAACCATTGAGGTGAATATTTCGCGGGTGATGTTTTTTTTCCATCGTTATGGGGCAATTCAAAAGTGTTACATAACGCTGATTTTAACATGCCAGCCTTTGAACGCTTGTATTAATTCATATTTGTTTTTACTATCGTTCTGGTACGACCAGGTTGAAGGCAATACTTATGATTACACAAGCGTCACATTTCGTTCCTTTAATAAATGGTGACAAAGTCCATTTGCGTCAAATTTATAAAGACCAAAACGGCCCTATTGTCTTTTTTATGCATGGTGCTGTTGAAAATGGTCGCATTTTTTATACCCAATCAAACAAAGGATTAGCGCCGTTCTTAGCAGACGCTGGTTTTAATTGTTTTGTTGCAGACTTGCGTGGCCGCGGGTTAAGTGAACCAAAAATCTCCAAACATAGCAGCACAGGGCAAAGGGATTCTATTGTTGAAGAAATCCCAGCGATGTTGGAGTACATTAAAGACTATTCTAAACAGGCTATTGCTTATTTTTGTGCACATTCATGGGGTGGGGTATTACTTAACTCTGTATTGGCACGATTCCCAAATTACTTAGATGGTTTAAAAGCTTGCGCTTATTTTGCCTCTAAACGAACCATATATAACCGTCACCCATCAAAATACATTCAAGCGAATTTAGTATGGTACTTAGTTTCCCCATTGTTGATTAAAAGATATGGTTATTTACCTGCAAAACGCTTTAAGTTTGGGTCAGATGACGAAACCCGTTTGTCACATAAAGAAGGGGTTGAATGGGTAAAGAAAAACCCTTGGGTATGTCCGTTTGATCAATTCGATTACGGTAAAGCACTTGAACACGTTTCGCTTCCGCCTGTTTTACATATTGGCGCAGTAAATGACAAAGCGCTAGCACAACAAGTTGATATAGAAGCGTTTATCAAAGAGAGCGGAAACGGTGAGCAAGTACTTAATATGTATGGTAAACGCTACAACCACACAATTGATTATGACCACATAAATATTCTGACGTCGCCATTTGCAAAAAAAGAAACTTACTTAGATACATTAAATTGGTTTAATCGATTTAAATAAATGAAACACAGGGAATATAGCGGTTGAAAATGGCGAGCTGTTTAAAACATTGTGCTTGCTTTTTTATAATTGAGTTCTGCTTATTCCTTATTTTTAGTACAAACAACTTTTTACAGATTTCGCTTATACCTTTTCTGAATGTTGTGCGAAAATGTAATTATGCGTACGATGAAATATTTCCATAAAGCACCAGTTCGTGTGCTTAAAATCAAACAGCAACGAAGTCGCTTGAAAGTGCGCCGTCAGATGTTGCAAGTTAAGCATGCGCTTGCACAAGAAAAGCAAGAAACCATCGATATGCTGATCACCTATCGAAATTACACCCAAGGCAAAGCAAATAAGGCAGAATTAAAGCAAGCAAATCAACAGTTTCTTGATGTACTTAAAGGCGTTGGTTTAGGTATTTTTGCAATTTTACCCTTTGCGCCTATTACCATTCCATTAATTGTAAAACTCGGAAAACTTGTTGGTGTTGAAGTATTGCCCAGTGCTTTTAACAAAACTGATAATAAATAATTTTAAAATCGCCTATATTGCGCTGAAATAACAGGCGCTGTCCTATTAAATTCTATCGTGAATGTAAGACAACGCGAACCATAGTTTGTTATGCTATAACCAAAGTGTGCAAATTATAAAGGCCAAATTATGACTCAAGCCCTTGTTAATAAATCTGAAGGGATCCCGCTTAGCATTAAATCAAGTGCAGAATTTGACGCGTGGCAAGAAAAACAATCTGACGTAACTAAGAACTGGCTTAAATCACTAAGCTTTGAAGGCCGTGGTGTGTTGTTAGTGCCAAATTTTGAAAGTGGCACATTAAGCGAAGCCGTGTTCTTTTGTAACGATACTAACGAACTTTGGTCATGTGGCGACCTCGCTTCGCAGTTACCAGCAGGTACCTATTTACTCAATAATGATGCAAACACAAATAAGTTAGTAGCAACCAGCTTTGCGTTAGGTGCGTATGACTTCACACCGTACAAAGAATCTAAACCAGTAAGCGTAAAACTCGCTATTGCTGATAAAGCCTTGTTTGATGAAGTTACAACGTATGTAAAAGGTGTTTCAATTGTTCGCGATCTCGTGAACATGCCTGCAGGCGACATGATGCCACAACACCTTGCAGAAATAATGTCTGATATGGCTGATGAATTTGACGGCGAGTTTTCTCAAATCGTTGGTGATGAACTATTAGAGCAAAATTACCCAACAATCCACGCTGTAGGCCGAGCAAGTGCAAACAAACCACGCTTACTTGATTTACGTTGGGGTGATAAAAATGCGCCGAAAGTAACTTTAGTGGGTAAAGGCGTGTGTTTCGATTCAGGCGGGTTAGATTTAAAACCGGCATCAGGCATGCGTTTAATGAAAAAAGACATGGGTGGCGCTGCACACGTACTTGGTTTAGCGCATATGATTATGGCGTTTAACTTACCAATTAATTTACGTGTAATGATCCCTGCGGTTGAAAATGCAGTGTCGGATAATGCATTACGTCCTGGTGATGTTATTAAAACACGTAAAGGTATTACCGTTGAAATTGACAATACCGATGCAGAAGGGCGCTTAGTGTTATGTGACGCACTCGCTGAGGCGGTAACAGAAAAGCCAGATACGCTGATTGATTTTGCAACGCTTACTGGTGCGTGCCGTATTGCGCTAGGTGCAGAATTACCGGGCTTTTTCAGTGATGATAAATCACTTGTTGAGGGGCTAGAATTAGCTGCAGACGACGTACAAGATCCAGTATGGCATTTACCACTACATAAAGCCTATAAAGATTTGTTAAACAGCACGGTTGCAGATATGACAAACTGCGCGTCAGGCCCATTTGGTGGTGCGATCACCGCTGCACTTTATTTACAGGAATTTGTTGAACAAGATATTTCATGGGTACATTTTGATGTAATGGCGTGGAATATCCGTAAGTTACCGGGTCGACCTGTTGGTGGCGAGGCATTTGGTGTACGCGCGGTTCTAAAGTATTTACAAAACAAGTACAGCTAAACCGAGATCACTTGGCGTTGATATGATCTAACAGTGAATCAATCGTTAGATCATCACCTTCGGCAAGTTCTGCAATTAATAAGCGCAGAATATAAGATTTAGATAACCCTGATTGCTTTGACAGCGTATCGAGTTGTTTAATGTTATCAGGAGAAAGGGTGAAAGTAGCATTTTTGTACTTTCGCCCTTTTTTTATGTGTCGTGATTTATCAAGGGTTGCATCTTTACCTTGTGCATACAGGTTTGCTTGCTCAATAAACTCATCAACCGAAATTTTCTTCTTTCGGTTGTTGCCATTTCCTTTTTTTAAATCAATTAAACTCATGGCCGTGAACCACTTCCATCGTTAATAACTCATCAACAATGGCTTTAATTTCAAGGGCAGCTTTACCATCAGGATCAATTTCAATCACAGATTTACCGTTTTCTTCGCTGTCATCGTATATATTTCGACTGTGGGTTATTGAATTAAGTACTGGTATACCATATGACGCACACACTTCTTTCGCTTCTAAAATACGTGAGGCTTGATTAGGCAACGAAGGGCACTGAGTAATAACAAACGCGGCGTTAAGTTTTGGGTTAACCATTTTGCACGTTGTAAGTATATCTTCCATATGGGGAACTGTTTTTAAATCCCTGCGTTTTGGCCTGAGTGGAATGAGTGTGTGATCAGCTACTGACATCGCAGCGCGAAGTGCTAAGTTATCTTGCCCACCACAATCGACGATAACATAATCATAATGGTTTTCAAGACTAAGAAGATCATTACGTATTTTACCGTACAGTTGCACGCAATTAATCAGTGGCAACTGAGGATTGGTATTACGAGCTTGGATCCAATCTGACGAAGTTCGCTGAGGGTCACAATCTACAATCAAAACGGTATAATTTTGTAGGGTAAGGTATACAGCAACATTTTGCGCAAGACAGCTTTTACCGCTACCGCCTTTTTCACCGCCAACAAGAATAATCATTTATCCTCTCCTTGTTCGACAAATACCATGGCCACATCGTACCAATCGTGAACTTCGCTCTCTCGCAATACCCTTGCATAAAATTGGTTTGACGCACCTAACTTGTCGCGAAATGTTACCTTAACGGGTTGATTTGTAATGATAGGTCGGTCTATATTCACTTTTAACCCACCGTTCGAAACATCAATGCACATTGCTTGGCGTTTTATTATTTTGCCATCTTCGCATTGCCACTCTAATCCAATGAGTTCTTTTTCCATGTCGAGCCGTAATGAGCGTCTTTTTTCAAGTTTGGAAGTTTGCTCATGCATAGTAATACCCTTTAAACAATCGCTAAATTGCACTCCATTACCCTTGGTATGGCGCATATATCACTATTTAAAGCGTAGTGTTAAAAGGTAATTTTGCAAATAAGAAAGCCCGTATAAACACGGGCTTAAAGAAAGGCTATTGACAGTGTTTTACCGCATCGGCGATTAGTTCTAGCCCGCTTTTATCGCAAGCGGTTAACGTATGGCTTGGTGGAATAATCGGGGTTACGCGCTCACCCCATTGAATAAAACTTGCAGCCCATGTTAGGCCCGCACCAAATGCGGCAGAAATTACGCGGCTGTTTTCTTTAATCAGGCCATTTTCAACTGCTTCACAAATCGCAATAGGAATTGTCGCGGCTGAGGTATTGCCGTATTTATCAATGTTCACCATTACTGCGTCATCGGGTAAATTCACTTTAGATTGAATTGCTTGAATGATGCGTAGGTTTGCTTGGTGTGGAATAAGTACATCAATGTCAGAAATCTCGCTACCAACTTGCGTTAATACATCATCAACTGCAGTCGTCATACCTTTTACCGCTCGCTTAAATATTTCGCGACCTTCGAATAATAGATCAGACGGGCCAACTGGCTGATATTTATCGGTGTTGGTACCTGAATTTGTAATGTGTAGAATTTCTCTATCTTCGCTGTCGCAACCTGTCTTAGTGCCAAGAAGGCCTGTTTTATCATCGCTTGCCTCAAGCACCACAGCACCGGCGCCATCACCAAAAAGTACACCGCTATCGCGACGTTGCCAATTAACATACCAAGTCATACGTTCAGCGCCTATGACAACCGCTTTTTTAATCATGCCTGATTGAATTTGTGCGGTTGCGTTTTGTAATGCGTACAAAAAGCCTGAGCATGCCGCGTTTAAATCACATGCAGCGGCACCCGTTGCATTTAGGTTTTTTTGAACTTCTGATGCCGTGTTTGCAACCATGGTAGACGGAGAGCAGGTTGCTAAAAGTACTAAATCTATTTCGTCTGCATTTTTGATGCCAGCACAATCTAGCGCGTTTTTTGCTGCGATAGTCGCAAGGTCTGCGGTACTTTGATGAGAGATGCGCCTTTCTTTTATACCTGTACGTGTGGTGATCCATTCATCGTTGGTGTCCATAATTTGGCTTAGATCATCATTTGTCAGTTTTACTGGCGGAATGCATTTTCCCCAACCGGTAATTTTGGCATACTTCATTAGCAACCCTTATTGTGATTTCTTTGTGTGTTGAACTGGTTATACCAGATACAGTGCGTTTTGTCTTTGTTTAAACGAGTTAGTTATGACTTTGCTTGCTAAATTTCTAAGTGCTGAACCTGCGCTTGCTTATCGAAAACCGATCAGCCGATTGTTATTCTTACGGACGGTGTCTATTGCTATTCAGCTTATTAGCGTTATTGTGCTGCATTTTTCGGTTAGCAAAAATGATTACGTTGGTGTACTACTGCTGGTTATTGCGTTTGAAACCCTGTTCCACTTAGCAAGTATTGTTTATTTTTCGCGTCTTAATGCGACTAATTTTGCGTTGGCACTGCAAATATTGGCTGATATTTCGTTTTTGAGTTTGCTATTACTTTATAGTGGTGGGGCAACCAACGCGTTTGTTTCGTTATTGTTACTGCCGCTTATCATTGCTGCTGTGTGTTTGCCGCTTCGCTGGCTTGCTGTGTGCTCGCTTACCGCTGTTAGCTTTTATACATTATTGGTGTTCAATATGCCAAAACACACGATGCATCATATGGATATGCAAGAGCATTTTTTAGGAATGTGGATTAATTTTGTATTGTCCGCGCTGGTTGTTACCACCACAATTAGTGCCTTGGTGAAAGCCAATGCCAATAAAGAGCGCCAGATGGCAATTCAGCGCGAAGAAACGTTACGTAGTGAACAATTAATGGCTCTAGGTACAGCTGCTGCACAAGTCACACACCATTTGGCAACACCGATTGCCAACCTTCAAATGATTTATGAAGATTTACTCGATGAAATCGGTGAAAACAATTCACTTATAAATGAAATGGCGCAGCCACTGACTCAATGTACTGAACAATTGGCATATTTTCGTGATTACGCAAGCCAAATTAAAGAAAATAAAATAAAGGAAAAATGTGTTAATACGGTAATTAATGAGTTTTATGATGCGTGTTTATTGCACTTTCCAGAGCAGCAAATTGTGCTAACGAATTCAGCCTCAACATCAAGTAAAATCAGCTCTGATAGTTTATTACTTTCAGCGCTGATTAACTTAGTGCAAAACGCTGTCGATGCGAACAGACAAACTCAACGTAATCAAATCGAAATCAATGTCGATGAAATAGACGGTCAATTGAATATAGACATTGAAGACGCAGGCGCTGGCTTTGATTTAGATCTACTTGATTCATTAGGACACGAAACAATCAAAAGTCAAAAAGGTATGGGCATAGCGCTCTTTTTATCTAATACCACTGTAAACAAATTGGGCGGTAAATTGATTATTGCGAATAATCAAGATGTTGGCGCAAAAGTAAGTGTAAGGTTGCCATTACTATGAAATTACTAATTATTGAAGACGATAATGCATACGGTCAAACACTTGCCAGGCGTATGAGCAAACACGGATTTAATGTAGAGCACGTCACTCATGCTGACGAGGTGTTGATTAAGGCAAGACAGTACTTGCCAGAATACATCCTGCTTGATATGAAACTTGGCGCGCAAATTAGTCTGCCATTAATTAAACCGCTAAGGGCATTGTTACCTAATTGCAAAATTGTATTACTAACTGGCTTTGCCAGCATTGCAACTGCGGTAGAAGCGATACGATTAGGCGCTAATGATTATTTAGCAAAACCTACAGATACTAAATCCGTTGTTGCTGCGTTAACAGGAGAAAAAGCCGAAATAGCATTTGATGAAACACCAATTTCGAGCGAGCAACTAGAATGGGAACACATTAATCAGGTATTAAAAATCAATAATGGAAACGTATCTGAAACAGCACGACAACTCGGTATGCATAGAAGAACATTACAACGTAAACTGCAAAAAAAACCGCAACTGACTAAAACCGAACATTATGGCTAAACCGAACAAAAAATTACCTGAGCGCGTGGTTAAAATAGTGTGTGTTGGTTGTGGCGCTAAGCTATTTAAATATCACAAAAATGGTAAAGGCGCGTTAGTTAAGTGTTTTAAAGAGCGGGTAGCGGTAAATTACTGTGAAAACGCATGTCACTGCCCAAATTGCAATCAAATATTTGCCCGTGAGCAGATTATTCGTGGAGCCGCTGCATATAAAATCATTGGTGGTAAGGCCAAAATAGATTAATGCAAATAAGCAATAATAGGGGACATATGTCATGGTAACGGCTCACCGGTAAGATAAAATTATTCGGTTTGAGGATTTGCCTCAACTACAAGCTGTTTCATGGATGGAAATCGCCCTCCCCACGGAAAGGGCCAGCAAATTTGGGCGCTAAAGCTTGGAGTTTTCAATTGATCTCAATAATTTTTGATATTATCGGTATGACCGGTACGTTTCTTGTCGTCGGTGCGTTCTTTTTACTACAGTTAGAGAAAGTAAAACCAACGGGTATAGGTTACAACATGATGAATCTATCTGGTGCAATTTTATTACTTATAAGTCTCTGTTATAATTTCAATTTAGCAAGTTTTGTAATTGAATTGTTTTGGATAGCAGCGTCACTAATTGGTCTTTATAAGTACTTTAAGGCACCAAAAGAGGCGATAAGCTAAGGTCCCAATAAGGAGAGGGAGTGTTATTAAATTATTGTCGTCGATTATCTATTCTGACGTTATTAGTAGTCCCTTTCCTATCTCAAGCGAGTATCTCTAACTCCTCAGAAAAGTCAGCAAAACCCCCATTGACACTGGAAGTAAAAAAAACGGTTACGGATAGCGCAACGTTTTTACAAAGCCAGCTTAATACCCATATGCAAAATTCGGCGCAGTGGCTTGACCAATTATTGGTAAGTGAAGGCAGCGAAAAAACACGCGCTACGGCAAAGGGCTATGTTTCACTCGGTTTTGCGCCAAGAGCAAGAGATTTATCGGATTTTGATAATCAATTTAAAGTCTCACTCGATTTACCTAATTTAGAAAACAAGCTAAGCGTTATTATCGATAATGACGAAGCAGAAGAAGACCGACTGCCTTTTCAAAGTATATCGGGGCAAGATCAAGATAATCATGTTAACGCAGCATTAAACTGGTATATGTTGCAAAAACAGAGGTTAAACATTGAACATAGAATCGGTGTTAGCCGCTCGAATCTTTATGCACAAAGCCGTCTTAAATATCAGCAAAAAATTGAAAAGTGGCGCTTTAGCGTTTCGCCAAGCATTGAATATTACCTTGAAGATGGTTGGGGAGGGCGTGTTAATACACGACTTGATAGACAAATAGAGAGCGACCAGACTCTAAACTTCGCATTTAACACCCGCTATGTTGAAAGTGAACCGACTAATCGTGTTTCGCTTGGTATATTCCACAGTCATACTTATAACAATGATCAAGCTGGTGTAACGGGTGTGTGGTTAAAAGATAGTTTCAGCGGCGAGCGAAGCTATTATGCATCTTATCGTTGGCGAACCCGTTTTTTTGAACATTGGTTATTTTTTGAAGTTGAACCATTTGTTGAGTTCAGAGAGCGCTACGATTTTGACGATGAACCTGGGATTGCGCTTCGATTAATAGCCTATTACGGTGTGTAGCGCTGTAAGTTTCAGTGTAAATGCGTTTATTTGTCTATCGCGATAAGTTCAATTTCAAATACGAGTAGTGATGCTGGCGGAATTTTTCCAACAGCACGCTTACCATATGCTAAGTTATAAGGAATAAAGGCTTTTACTTTTTCGCCACATTTCATGTGTTGTAACACTTCAGTCCAACCTGGGATCACTTGGTTTAGTTTAAAAGATAGGGGGGTGTTACGTTCAACTGAAGAATCGAATACCGTACCATCAAGTAATGTACCGTGATAATGACAAGTCACCTTTGATTGCATTGAGGGCTGTTCACCTGAGTTACATGGTCTGAGCACTTCATATTGCAGGCCTGACGCAGTTTCAATGACTTCGCTACGTTTTTTGTTTTCTGATAAAAACGCGTGTTGTGACTCAATGTTTATCTTGGCGCGTTTAGCATTTTGAACTGAAGATTTAATAATAAGTGTAATTAATGCACAAATAATGAGGAAAAGTATGAAGTTAAGCACAGGCGGTCCTTAAATTAAGAACCATGCCTGTACTTGTGATAAATTGCAATTAGATACGACGGTCGTCACCGTAGTATTTACCCGCAAGGATTTTTTGATACAGCTCATTCGCTTTTTCAGATGCTTCTTTTACTTGCGATGGTGACATTTTTCGCTCATCAAGTTTACGACTGTGGCTGGCATCTTTATGGCCATTAAATTCAGCGACTGTGTTCCAAATGAACGACATTTCAATATTTTTATCCACACCTTGGCCTTCAAAATAAAGTAGTGCGAGATTAAATTGCGCCGCCGCATAGTTTTGCGCGGCTGCTTTTGTGTACCAGTCTTTTGCCGCATAAAAGTCTTGAATCACACCGGTGCCGTTGGCATACATGACACCTAAATTAAATTGCGCTGCAGCCAGCCCTTTTTTTGCTGAACTCTCGTAAAGCGAAACGGCTTTTTGCAGGTCTTTTTTAACGCCTTTGCCGTCTTGATATAAGGTTGCAAGTGCAAACATCGCATCGGCTTCACCTAGTTTTACGCCTTTAGCATATAATTCTGCCGCTTTTTTGGGATTACGTGGTAAACCATAACCAAATTCGTGCATTTGGCCTAAGTGGTACATGGCAGGACCATAATTATTTTCGACTAAGTAATTAAAATGAAATAGTGCCGTTTCAAAATCCCCTTCATTCGCAGCATCAATAGCCTGTTGTAAGTCGGCTTTAACTAAACAGCTTGTAAATACGAGGCAGATCGTGATTATTTTTAGTATGTGTTTCATTTTTTTGATTTCCCTACTTTACGGAATGAAGTTTATGTCGCGACATTGGTTCGTTTTCCGGTAGCCATATATTGGTACCTGTCGCAGCGATATGATTTAAATTAGTACGCAATACCTTGGTGCCAACGTTATTTGAAGTTTCTGGTTTTGATACTAAATACCCTTGCACACATTGAATACCCATTTTTCTAACGAGTTCAAATTGCTCGGCACATTCAACGCCTTCAGCTACCACTTTAAGGTTAAGATCTTTACCCAGCTCACTAATGGAATTAAGTATTTTATTATATTTCGGATTATCATTCGCCTGATCAATGAATAATTTATCAATTTTAATAACATCGACAGGTAATTCAGCGAGAGTGCACAATGAACTAAAGCCTGTACCAAAGTCATCTATTGCGATAGTTATGCCTTGATGTCTTAGTTTTTGTAGGCTTTCAGTCGTTTCACGTGAAGCTTCTATAAAACACGACTCAGTGATTTCCAACATTAGCGCTTTTGGCGGTAACCCTGCTTTTTCGATGGTTTCTATTACCCAATCGTAGAGTTTACGGTGTTTTAACTGAACGCCTGATATATTGACAGAAATGCGTACCTTGGTCATACCCGCGTTGTACCACGCTGACATTTGGCGGCACGCTTCAAATAAAATCCAATCGCCAAGTTCGAGAATTAAATTAGACTCTTCAGCAATCGGTATGAATTCAGTGGGCGTTATTGTCCCTTCAACAGGGTGATGCCATCTGACTAAACATTCAAAATAATCTATGCTGCAGTCATCAACATGCACAATTGGTTGAAATGATAACGAGAAGTTATTACTACCTAGCGCGAGGCGCATTTCTTCAAGCAAGTAATGATAGCGTCGCATTTTACTGCCCATTTCAGGTGAGTAGACGCGGAATATACCGCGTCCGTCAGTTTTGGCACGATACATAGCTACATCGGCCATTTGTAAAAGGGCGAAGGGACTTGAAGCGCTATCAGGGTAGATAGCAATGCCAATACTCGCACCAATTTTTACTACTTTATTGCCTAAAACAAAATCACGTTCAATTTCATGTAATACATTCTGGGCAACGTTAACAGCCAGTGATGGTTCAAGTAGATCACTGATAAATATTGAAAACTCATCACCGCCTAAGCGCGATAAATTTTGTTCTATGCCATTGATTGGGTGTTGAGATGATAAGTTGTGATTTCTTACTATTATGCGCAAACGTTCTGCAACTTGAATGAGCACTTCATCGCCAAAACTATGACCAAAGGAGTCGTTAACTTGTTTAAACCCGTCGAGGTCAATAAACAGTAACGCTTGTTTTTTTGTGGCTTGCTCTGCATAAGTTAGCTGCTCTTTTAAATGCGCTAAATATGCGTGTCGGTCCGCTAGTCCAGTAAGCTTATCTTGAAATATGCTGGTTTCGGTGTCTTTTATATAACGTTCAACGGCTTCGGTGAGTGAGCTAATAGAATGGTTTAGGCGTGCTAGGTTATTCTCTGTTTCATACTTTGGTAAATCCAAATTAAACGCGCTAAGCAGGTTATCGGTTTTGTTATTAAGAATTGAAATCGCTTTATTCAGTGACTTTTGCTTTTTGGAGGTGATGACGAACGGCATTAAAATTGCGAAGCCTAATAAAATGAGCAGCGGTAGATTGGAAAATAACAACATGTCACTGAACATTTTACTAAGCGGCACGGCAACTACATGCTGCTCAGTGCTTTCGAGCTGCACATATAACTCACCATCACTGCTAATAATATCAATATAACTAAATAGCGAGGAGAAAATACTGGGTTGATCTGCATCGAGTTCGTTGGGGTTAAGATCGACCGTATTTACCGGAGAATCCTCATGGTGTGATAATGCAACACCTTGCGTGAGAGACAAAGCTAATACTAAATATATAGCGACAATAAACCCAGTTGTGAATAACGCAACGCGGGAGACAGTTTTCATCATTTGCACTTTTTAATCCTGCACGGCTTTCGCAAATTCCATACGTTAACATTAAGCAAGTATAGTTTATGAACGCGCCGTTACCAGTTTTTATTTTACCCATGAACTCTAGCATACCTTGAAAAATAAATCTTTATAATCATTGAGTTCGGTCAAAGTATGGCAAATTGTTTGTCACCTATACAGATGCCCCTAACGGCGAAGACGTGATTTAAATTTCTATTGATTCTTAACGTAAAAATATCGATTTATTATGAAAAGCGGACAATTGACCTTAGTATTTTATTTACAATACCAGTAGTGTGAACTGCCATGTTTTGAGTTTTCATTAAATATGCAAGCGAATAATAATTTTGAAACGGTGTTATCGGATTACACCAAGAATAAGTCTTACTTAACTCATCAAGAACTCATTTCACTTAAATCTCAGTTCGATAGCGAGCAATCATTCTTTGACGCGTTATTAAAATGGGTGTCTGAATACGCAATTGCGCCGGTTTCACAGTTTAAAGTGGCAGCCTTGGCGATTGAGAGCAGCGGTGAAGGGCGCTTATTTTTCGGCGCTAATTTAGAGTTTTCCCATCAAGCCTTGAGTTTGGTCGTTCATGCTGAACAAAGTGCTATTCATAACGCACTGTTACATGGGGTTGAAGCAATTGAAAAGCTCGTGATTAATGCTTCACCTTGTGGCTATTGTCGTCAGTTTATTAATGAAATTCAGTTAGACAAGCAACCGCTAATAAATGTGCACGGTGTTGAGAAAACCATACAGCAATACTTGCCAGACGCATTTGGCCCAAGTGATTTAGATAACCATACGCCATTGTTTAGTCAATCTTTAGCACCATGTCGCGACTTAAATAAGTATGTTAAGCAAAGCTATGCGCCATATTCTGGTAATTTTTCTGCCTGTCAAATACAGAATGTGAATGGTCACAAGTACTTTGGCGTTTACCTTGAAAATGCAGCGTACAGTCCGAGCTTATCGCCTTTACAAGCAGCACTCAATCAAGTGCAGTTACATAATCGAGAAAGCGGGTTACAAGGAATAAGTGAAATAGTGATTAAACAAACAAAAGGAAAAGCAAATCAATTAGGTGTTGCTAATGCGGTAGCGATGAGTCTTGGTAGTAATATTAAGGTAACAATTGAGGAAGTCTAACCACTTCCTCAATTTTATGGTGTATTAATTTTAGACTAAACCAATAATTCAGCGGCTTTAATTACGGCGCTAACGGCTTTCTTTTCAACAACTTGATGGTCAACATCAGGAATTTCACTTTTCGTTCTATTAACTAGTACACCGGCAACACAGGCAGCCTTTAGGCCTAGCGCAGAACACATCGTAAATAACGTTGCTGATTCCATTTCGTAGTTCATAACGCCAAGTTTTTGCCATTCATCAAAGCTACCTTGAAACGCTTTTGTCACATAGCCTGAGTAAGTATCGTAGCGCTCTTGTCCTGGGTAGAAGGTATCTGATGAAGCCGTTATACCCAAGTGATAGGCTGCACCTAATTCGTCACATGCGCTTACCATCGCATTAGTTGCAAAGAAATCGGCAACGGCTGGGTATTGAATTGGCGCAAAATGTTGGCTTGCACCATCTAAACGAACAGATGCATGGCTAATTAATAAATCACCTTCGTTAATGTTTGGCTGAATTGCGCCCGTTGTACCAACGCGTAAAAACGTTTTAATTCCTAGCTGTGCGAGTTCTTCAACTGCGATTGATGTACTTGGGCCACCAATACCAGTAGAACATACGATTACTGGCTGCTGTTTGATATAGGCCAAAAAGACATGATATTCACGTGTTTTTGCAAGTGCGATAGGGTTATCAAGCTCGTTCGCAATGCGTTCTGCGCGTGCTGGATCACCGGGTACGATAGCGAGTTTAGCACCTTCTACTTGTGCTTTATCTAATCCTAAGTGGAATACTTTTTTCATCCTGTATGCTCTAACTTGGCAAATATTAATAACAGTTTGAATTAGCGTGCAAAATTGTAAAGGACAATGGTCCGTTAATTTGTTAGTGTGCAGCAAAAAATATATAGAGAATTGTATGAAAGCCAAGCACACATTGATGGTTCAAGGCACAACCTCAGACGCTGGGAAAAGTGTGCTGGTTGCGGCGCTTTGTCGTATTTTAGCCAACCATAATATCAAAGTAGCACCGTTTAAGCCGCAAAACATGGCGCTTAATAGTGCGGTTACCGCAGAGGGTGGCGAAATTGGTCGTGCGCAGGCTGTACAGGCTGATGCGGCTAGAATAGAACCACATGTTGATATGAATCCGGTGTTGTTAAAACCAAATTCTGATATTGGCGCGCAAGTTATTGTGCATGGTAAAGCAATTGGTAATTCAGATGCGGTCGATTATCATCAAATGAAACCGCAATTACTGGGTGCCGTGCTCGATTCACATCAACGATTATCGCAGCAGTTTGATGCAGTGATTGTTGAAGGGGCAGGATCGCCTGCAGAGATTAATCTACGCGACCGTGATATTGCTAACATGGGCTTTGCAGAAGCGGCAGATTGTCCGGTAATTATCGTTGCCGATATCGACAAAGGGGGCGTATTCGCACACCTCGTTGGCACCTATGAACTGTTATCTGATACAGAAAAAGCCAGAGTGGTTGGATTTGTAATTAATAAATTCAGAGGAGATATAAACTTACTGTTACCTGGCAACCAATGGCTTGAAAACAAATTAGGTATTCCGGTACTTGCTACAATTCCTTATATACCTGAGTTATATATAGAGCCGGAAGATGCACTCGATTTCAATCAAATATTAAGCACAAATAATGCAATTAATATAACGGCAGTGGTTTACCCTCGCATATCCAATCATACTGATTTTGATGTGTTAAGATTGCATCCAAACGTCAATCTAAGATACGCCCGTACGCCAAACGCGGTAGATAAGTGCGACTTACTTATCTTACCCGGTTCAAAAAGTGTCATGGGTGATTTGTCGTTTCTTGTTGATAACCATTGGCAGCAATTTATCGCGCGTCATTTGCGCTATGGCGGCAAAGTATTTGCGATTTGTGGTGGTATGCAAATGTTAGGTCAACGACTTTATGATCCTAAACATATTGAGTCTAATAGAGATGAAATGGCTGGCCTAAATTACTTGCCAATCGAAACCACTTTACAAGGCGCGAAAACCTTAAGTCAAACAAAGGCACATTGCTTAACGAGTGGAAGTGCTATTTCAGGCTATGAAATTCATGCAGGTAAAACAATTGAAACCGCAACGGTAAAACGATTGTTTAAACTCACAAACGGTGAATTCGATGGCTATGAATCACAAGATGGGCAAATAAAAGCGACGTATTTACACGGTGTACTAGACAACCCACGCTTTTTATCACAACTCCTCGAGTGGGCGGGGTTAACCGGTGCAACTGGATTTGACTATGAAAGTGAAAAAGATAATCAGATAGAGAAACTAGCGACAGAAGTTGAAAAAGTACTGCCGATTAACGTGATAAAACAGTTATTAAGTTTAAATTAAAACGAAAACATCAACACAATCAAGTAATTCATTTACCAAGGAATTCGTCGCAACAGTATGTCGCGAAACATAAGCCAGTCGCATACAAAACTATAAAGTGGGTATTGAAATGTGGCTGGCCTGTTTTTTTCAAATACAAAGTGTCCAATCCAAGCGAACAGATAGCCAACGCCAATACCGGCTAAGATCAACCAGTAGTTTTGGTTTAGCACAGCAAAAAGCAAACAAAATAGGCCAATTAACGAACCGCAAAAATGCAATCTTCTACACAGAACGTTAGTGTGTTGCGATAAATAAAATGGGTAAAATGCTGCAAGTGAATGGTATTCTTTCGCCATCGCAAAACCTTTGACTTAACGTTTAAGTTGTTTATTGTAGAATTTTTAACAGTAAATCAATTTGGGAATGTAATCAATTGCGCAACTGGTACGTAATCGTCTTGTTATTATTTTCTACGCAATTTTGTTATGCGTCAGCTGAGCCACTTTCTGAAAAAGACATGCGCGCCCAAGTAACACAGTTTATTACGCTCAATGATTCAATTGATAAGCAAAGTACAATCGTAAGCTTATCTCAGTTAACAGCAACGCAATTCGAATATTATCAACCAAGTTTCCAAATTCATTTAGACAAAGTTCAGTGGCTGAGTGCACTTAACGAACGCATGAAGCAAACGCGCACGCGTAATGTAAAAACTGAGATAACACATATCGAGTTCGCGTTAAATGCTGCATTTGTTAAGCAAAAGAGCAGTTGGCAACAACGTGTTAATGGTAAGTGGTATGCGCGTTCAAGTAATAATATTGTGAGTTTATTTGAATTCTCTAACGGTAAAATAATTGCCGTTAGAGAATATTGGTAACTAGGTATACCTATACCGCCACACATTTATGCAGTAGCTATTATTTGAAGCGTTTGGCCTTTTCAATTCGCTCTTTTATAGCAGGGTGCGAACTTAGGTATTTAAGAAAATCACCTGAGCCGTTTGCATCAAAGCTATCCATGGCATCGGCAAAGGCATTGGGTGAGTAACCTAATTCAGCTAAATGTTGAAGTGCAAAATCATCAGCTTCACTTTCCATATCGCGTGAAAAGCTAGCTTGTACTAAGGTTGAGCTGGCACCAACAAATAGCTCGCCTACGGTTTCGAGATCACCAAATAACAGTGCAAACACAATGGCATTTGATAAAGACTGCGCGACTAAACGCATACCGTGCTTACCTTCAACATGACCAATTTCATGCAAAATAATAGCCATTAACATGCTATCTAACTTGTTTTCATCATATTCGCGTAATTGCGTAATAAGATCGTCGGTTACGATTACGGTACCGTCAGGCAGCGCAAGTGCGTTAGCACCAAAGTACGCGCTTCGGTAGGTAAATATTTGATAGCGCTGCTTGTCTAAATTCAAAGCCGTTGTGGCATTTGAAAACAGCTGTTCGATATGGTGTTGTGTGGGTTCATCAAGTTCAGATGGCTCAAGAAAAGCCTTCTCTAAAATCGTAAAACTTTGCTCACCCATGTAGTTCGGCACACTTGGTGGCAACCAATCAACACTTTTGCCGGCAAGTGCAGGCATAGCAACCATAATAAGCCAATAAATGAGTAGCGGCGCTAAAATGATACTGGCAAACACACTGATTTTATGACTTTCTAACGTGCTAAGCAATGAACCAGTTTGGCGTTGAACACGCCAAGATTTGTCATCGGGAATAAACATGTCGCCATTTTCAAAGCGAACTTCGGTTGCGACCCCAGGGATTGCGTCACTCAGCGAAATAGCGCTTAAGTCATGGGTTCCATATTCAACACCGTCTTGAATGATACTGATATGAGATTCTGTTACTACCAGCTTAACAGCACACGAACGTGTGCTGCCAGCTTGATAGAATTTACCATCGACTAGTTGACTCATCAGGTGATGGCGATATCTAAGTCGAATACTTCTGCGATTTCTTCGCCAATAGCTGATTGTTCACTGGTCATATCATCAATCACGTTATCTGCGTTCTCATGAATTTCTACAAACGTACCGTTTGCTAAATAACGTGCAGCACGAATTTTTGCCCACGGGTAAGCTAAGCCAAGTGACAAACCAATCGCGATTAAGTTAAAGAATACTAAACGTGCAAATTGCATCTCAGTAATCGTTGATTCAAATTTAGCAACGTCTTTAATTTCGCTGTTAGCAAAGTTGTGTGCACGAATACGTGCTTGATAAATACCGGTAATAAGCGCAAACATACCGATATACAACAGCGCAGTAATTGGCGCAATTACAAATGCGGCAGCACTCATGCCTGCTGAATCTAAATTAGCCATATCAACAGTCGCACCAAAAATAGCGGCGCCGATACCGATAACAATTGCAAAACCAAACATGGCACCAATTGACACTGCAACAACTAACAGTGCGGCAACATAGTAGTCAGTTGTAGACAGCGTTGCTTCAACTTTACGATCACCATACGTAATGTTGTTTAAAATATACGAATTAATTTTCTTCATCACCCAAGGCACTAATAGGTATAAGGTAAATACCGATAAAATTGGGAAAATAATGAAAACAAGAAACGCTTCGCCATAGCTGCCGTTAAAACCAAAACGTACATTTCGATAGCTTGTCATGCGGTGTTGGAATCGCATGCTGCGGTTAATAACCCAAGGCATTAAAAATAGTGCGATTAGCATAATAAATAAGCCAAGAATTGGAACAAATTGAACGCTACCAACGTATATAGCAAATAATACGACGGCAATAATGCGGCCAATTAAAATTTGGATCGGATTAGCAAGATAGGTAAATTGGTGCCCATCGACACTGGTATTACTGTAAAAGTAGCGATGTGTTCTGACTTTAGCCCAAGCAGAATAAATGCCGAGGGTGAGTACAGTAAGCACTATATTAACTATCCAGATTGAAAAAAATTGGCCAGTTTGACCTGCGAATTGAACTTGCGAACGGCGAGTTTGCGGCGCTGTGTTTAGGTCCATTAAACGTTTCCTGATTGTATGCAATTGTTAAGCGAACACATTATAAATCATTTAGTTACAAATTAGAACTTGATAATTATATGAAAAGCTATGCATTTAGCTTGAATAAATCTTCAGGAGATTACGGGTTGTTTTTGGTAGTTGATTTGACATTCAAAGGCAAAGCCTCTAAGAAAGGGGCACGTAGATTATTGTTGGGTTTATCGAATAAACCAATTTTTAACAAATACAACGAGTTAAAAATTAATGACCATTAAATGATACCTTGCTAAGCTTTGTAATCAGCGTATTTGGTATCAAAAGGTATTTCCAGCAATAAATTTTTAATCTATGCATAATTATATGACTGATTATGCTTTGTTCGGAGCTGAATATGAGCGACTCTAAAAACGCATTTATTGAAAAAGTAACAAATTGCTTATGCCCACCGGGTAACGGTGTTTTCACCGTTAACACGGCAAAAGAGCGAAAAGAAGCGCTGCACCAGTCAATCTATGGTCAGACCGAAAACATCGATGCGCTGTGGCGTGATAGCCTGCAAACTATTGAACAAAGTGAATATAGCGCAGTAACGTTAGGCATCAGCTCAGATTGCGGCGGTGGCATTTTACGCGGCGCAAACTGGGGGCCGCTATTTTTACGCAGCACCTTAATGGAACAACAACCAAATGCGAAAACATTCGACTTAGGTGATGTGCGCGTTATTCCGCACCTGCTACATGATAAATACTTAAACGACGGTACGATTTCAAACTGTCAAAAAGCGCTTTATCAAGATGAAAGCAGCGATTATCACGTAAGCCCATTATCAATTACCGAAGATGTCTGTGATGACTTTTACGCCAATTTCCCAGATAAAGGGATTTTTGGTATTGGTGGCGACCACTCAATTAGTTAC
Source organism: Pseudoalteromonas sp. ABV4_021 (assembly GCF_056159365.1). Taxonomy (NCBI): domain Bacteria; kingdom Pseudomonadati; phylum Pseudomonadota; class Gammaproteobacteria; order Alteromonadales; family Pseudoalteromonadaceae; genus Pseudoalteromonas; species Pseudoalteromonas sp. ABV4_021. The sequence goes on from NZ_JBSWVB010000002.1 coordinate 225,639, forward strand.
CCATTAACTAAGTCGTACTTAAAGGCAAAACGTGCACAGGGTAAACGTACTGCGATTATCCACTTTGATGCACACACTGACCTACTTGTTGAGCGTTTAGGTATTGATTTATGTTTTGGCTCTTGGTGTACACATATTCTCGAGTTTTTACCGGCGCCTCATCATCTAATTCAGTTTGGTATTCGCTCAAGTGGTAAAGATAAAACACATTGGGAATCTACATTTGGTGTTAAACAACATTGGGCGCACGAGATTAGAGAGCAGGGCGCACAATCAATAGTTGACCAAGTTATTGCACAATTAAAAGCAGATAATGTCGACGAGCTTTACGTTAGTTTTGACATCGATGCCCTTGATGCAACATTTGCAGCAGCAACCGGTACACCTGAATACGATGGTATGACACCAGATGAAGCAATGTTAATTTTAAATGCACTTGCTAAAGAGTTTCCAATTACGGGTGCAGATATGATGGAAATTGCGCCATTTACCGATGCATCACATAGTGGTAAACAAGCGTCTGAAAGTACATTGCGAGAGGGAGCCAAAATTTCTGCCTTGTTAATAAATGCGATGAACAGTAAGTAAATTTAAAAGGTGCCAAATGGCACCTTTTTTGCTTTTATAGTTTCTAAAGTCAATAACAGGGTTTACACTTAACAGTATGAAACCCCCTGATTTATCAAAAAGGTAAAGATGGTAAACCGATTAGCCGCACTGTATGTTTTGTTATGCTTAATGCCTATTAGTGCGTTCGGTAAACTGACGGTATTCACTGAAAATTTAAGTGGCTTTCAATATTACAATGAGCACGGGAAATTTGTTGGGCCCAACTTTGATAAAGTACATCGTGCGTTAAGCGCTGCAAATATTGATTATGAGCTAAATGTACTTGGCTGGTCACTCGCTTATAACGGGGTGTTACGCGATTCAAATGCGTGTATCTTTTCACTTGCCCGTTTACCTATGCGTGAGCCCAATTTTAAGTGGGTTGCTAAACTAAGCTACTTTACGGCATATTTTTATGCCTTACCCGAAAAACAAATTAAATTAGAGTCAATCCTCGCCGCAAAAGAATACAAAACCGCGGTAATAGAAAACAATTTTAGCCACCATTATTTAACACAGCATGGGTTTAAATTAGGTGCGCAATTATTAGTGATTGAGAATGTCGATAGATTGTTTCACATTATGAAGCAGCGTAAGCACGTACTTGATCTCATTGTGTTGAACGAAATGCAATACAAAACACAGCGTGAAATTGATAAAACAACTCCTGAATTAGCCAAGGTATTCAAATTTAAACAAGAAGCAACGAGTTTATATTTCGCATGTAATACTAAAATTAGCGACGATATGTTAATTAAACTAAAAGCTGGATTTGAAGCGGTAAATTAATTTTATACATGTTTTTTGCGAGGTTGTTTTTGTCGTAATGCAAATAAGATTAATCGCGTTACATCAGGTGAGCATTGATGACATTTAAGCGCTCATAGAATGGGCGCTTAAATAATCGCTTTTAGCTTAATCAAATAGCGCAACAGTTTGACGGCTCATTGCTAACAATTCACCCGCCTGATTATAAATATTCGCTTCTTCACAGGCATATCCATCGCGACTATGATGGGTAAACGCATCAAAACCAAGCCAAGCGTCAGCTGCTAATGGCTGGTGAGGTAAAAACTCAATATACCAAGACATTGAACTGGCAGGGGCAACGTTTGCATACATTTGTAATTGTGCAGGCGGCCACGCATCTGTCAGCGCCAAGATATGCGCAACAGTTAAGTCTCTCGGTGTTTCTTTTAAACGCATCCACCCAGCAAGTTCGCCATTCGATGCATTTGAAAACGGCATTGCACCTTTTTGAATATTAAAGCTCATATGTTGGAAAAATTGGGGAGTTACGCCTTCCATATAAGGAATAAGCTGTTCTTCATTAACTGGCCCCAACGGGCATGTCGCTTTATTTTCAACAATCACATTTGAATCACGTTTTATTGCGAAGCATCCTAGGGCAATCACTGCTACTTTGTCGTCTTGAATAATTCGCGCTTCAATTTGTGAAGCATTTTTACCTTCACGTAATAACGACAGTTCAATATTAAATGGCGCATCGGCTATTAGCGGGCCAACAAAATTAGTGCTGAGAGACAGTAACGTACGTTCTTCATTAATTAATGTACGCATTGCTGTATAAAGCATTGCAGCTGAAATACCACCGAAGGCTGTGCGGCCTTGGCACCAGTTTGCTGGAAAAGTTAACTGGGTAAGACGTAAATTAACTTGGTCTAATAATTGATCAAAATGCATAAGGATTTCATTTGTTATTGTAACTCGCTTGTTTATATCAAAAATACAGTGGTATGACCACTTGTTATATTAAAATCCATCATTGCAAAAAAATTTCAAAATTTTAAAAAAAATTTACGTTTTACTGTTGAATTGTCATTACCCCACCCCTATTAAGTAACCATCTAAACGAATTAATCATTTTTTGATACAGAATTAAAGAAGTAGGAGAGGTTCCATGGGTAAGATTATTGGTATCGACTTAGGCACAACAAACTCATGTGTTGCAGTATTAGACGGCGATAAGCCACGCGTAATTGAAAATGCAGAGGGTGATCGTACAACCCCATCAATTATCGCATATACAGATGAAGGTGAAACGCTTGTAGGTCAGCCTGCAAAGCGTCAAGCGGTAACAAACCCAACAAATACATTATTCGCAATTAAGCGTTTAATTGGTCGCCGTTTTGAAGATAAAGAAGTACAGCGTGACATCGACATCATGCCATTCAAAATTGTGAAAGCTGACAATGGCGATGCATGGGTAGAAGCGAAAGGCGAAAAACGCGCTGCACCACAAATTTCAGCTGAAGTTCTGAAGAAAATGAAGAAAACAGCAGAAGATTTCTTAGGTGAAGAAGTAACAGGTGCAGTCATCACTGTTCCTGCTTATTTTAATGACTCTCAACGTCAAGCGACTAAAGACGCAGGCCGTATCGCAGGCCTTGACGTTAAGCGTATTATCAACGAACCAACTGCTGCTGCACTTGCATACGGTATGGATAAGAAGCAAGGCGATAACGTTGTTGCTGTTTATGACTTAGGTGGCGGTACATTCGATATCTCTATCATCGAAATTGATGAAGTAGAAGGTGAGCACACGTTTGAAGTACTTGCAACAAACGGTGATACACACTTAGGTGGTGAAGATTTCGATAACCGTGTTATCAACTACTTAGTTGAAGAGTTCAACAAAGAGCAAGGTATCAATTTAAAAACTGATCCATTAGCGATGCAGCGTGTTAAAGAAGCTGCTGAAAAAGCGAAAATTGAACTTTCAAGTGCACAACAAACAGAAGTTAACCTTCCGTATGTAACGGCTGATGCGACTGGTCCTAAGCACATGAACGTTAAACTAACACGTGCTAAATTAGAATCACTAGTAGAAGATCTTGTAACACAATCACTAGAGCCGCTTAAAAAGGCACTAGCTGACGCAGATCTTTCAGTTAGCGATGTTAACGATGTAATTCTAGTGGGCGGTCAAACACGTATGCCACTAGTACAAAAAGCGGTTACTGATTTCTTCGGTAAAGAGCCTCGTAAAGATGTAAACCCTGACGAAGCAGTAGCTATGGGTGCTGCGGTTCAAGGTGGTGTTTTAGCGGGTGACGTAAAAGACGTACTACTACTAGACGTTATTCCTCTTTCGCTAGGTATCGAGACAATGGGTCAGGTAATGACTGCATTAATCGAGAAGAATACAACGATTCCAACGAAGAAGTCACAAGTATTCTCAACAGCTGAAGACAACCAAAGCGCGGTAACAATTCACGTACTTCAAGGTGAGCGTAAGCAATCAAGCGCGAACAAATCACTAGGTCAATTCAACCTAGAAGGTATTCGCCCTGCACAACGTGGCGCACCACAAATTGAAGTAACGTTTGACGTTGATGCTGATGGTATCTTACACGTATCTGCGAAAGATAAAGACACGGGTAAAGAGCAGAAGATCACAATCCAAGCCTCTTCAGGTCTAAGCGATGATGAAATCGATGCAATGGTACGTGACGCGGAAGCAAACGCAGAAGAAGATAAGAAGTTTGAAGAACTAGTACAAGCGCGTAACCAAGGTGACGCAATGGTTCACGGTACACGCAAGCAAATCGAAGAAGCTGGTGACGCACTACCAGCTGACGATAAAGCAGCGATTGAAGCAGCACTTTCAGAGCTAGAAACAGCAGTGAAAGGCGATGACAAAGCTGAAATCGAAGCGAAAACGCAAGCGCTTATCGAAAAATCGCAAAAACTAATGGAAATTGCGCAAGCAAACGCACAAGCGCAACAAGCTGGCGGCGATGCAGGCCAACAGCAACAAGCACAGCAAGATGACGACGTTGTTGACGCTGAGTTTGAAGAAGTAAAAGACGATAAAAAGTAATTTACTTTAAAGAGGGCGCGCGGGTTTCGACTCAGACGCGCCCTTAGTGTATCTAAAGGTTTTATGAATTTTGAGGCTAAAGACCCCGCTGGGGCAATGCAAATGCAGTTAGCCAACTAACGGGGAAAGCAGTAATTATGTCAAAACGCGATTATTATGAAGTACTAGGCGTTGCAAAAGACGCTAGCGATCGTGATATTAAAAAGGCATACAAACGCCTTGCTATGAAGTATCACCCAGATCGTACCGCAGGCGACAAAGACTTAGAAGCTAAGTTTAAAGAAGTAAAAGAAGCATACGAAATACTTGGCGATAGTCAAAAACGTCAAACATACGACCAATTTGGTCACGCAGCCTTTGAACAAGGCGGTGGTGGCGGTCACGGTGGCTTTGGCGGCGGTGCAGATTTTGGCGATATCTTTGGTGATGTATTCGGCGATATTTTTGGTGGCGGCGGTGGTGGTCGACGTCAATCTCGCCAACAACGTGGTGCTGACTTACGCTACAATCTAGATTTAAGTCTAGAAGAAGCTGTTCGCGGTAAAGACGTTGAAATTAAAGTGCCAACTTGGGTGTCATGTGAACCGTGTGATGGCTCTGGCGCGAAGAAAGGCTCTAAGCCACAAACATGTGGTACCTGTCATGGTCATGGCCAAGTACAAATGCGCCAAGGCTTCTTTGCTGTTCAGCAAACATGTCCGACGTGTAATGGTAGCGGTCAAATTATCTCAGACCCATGTAATAAGTGTCATGGTCAAGGTCGCGTAGAAAAAACCAAGACCCTGTCTGTGAAAATTCCGGCAGGTGTTGATACTGGCGATCGTATTCGTCTAGCTGGTGAAGGTGAAGCAGGGCAACACGGTGCACCAGCAGGTGACTTATACGTGCAGGTTTCGGTTCGTGAACACCCAATTTTTGTGCGTGACGGCAGCAATTTATATTGTGAAGTACCACTTAGCTTTACCACGGCAGCACTTGGTGGCGAAATTGAAGTACCAACGCTAGACGGTCGAGCAAAACTGAAAATTCCTTCAGAATGTCAGACGGATAAAATGTTCCGTATGCGCGGTAAAGGCGTTAAGTCTGTTCGCGGTGGTGTGGTTGGTGATTTAATCTGTAAAGTAATTATTGAGACACCGGTTAACTTAAACGAACGTCAAAAAGAATTATTACGTGAATTAGATGAGAGCATGGGCGGTGATAGCTCGCGCCATCGTCCAAAAGAGCAAGGATTCTTTGATGGTGTTAAGAAGTTTTTTGATGACTTAACTAAGTAACCTGAGCTGCACATAAGAAGTGGAACTAAATGCCCTTGCGGTGATCAGATCTTTCGACCAAGAAACATAAGATTACCGAGGCAAGGGCATGAATAACTTAGATGCAATTTACGTAGATGTCGATGATTTTTGTTTATTGTTTGAACCTCAATGGCTTAAACACCTAATAGAATCAGGGGAAAAGCAACGCATTAAGCCATCTCGACTATCCTCCAGCGAAGTGATGACTATATTAATTGCCTTTCATCAATCAGGTTATCGCGACTTTAAAACTTACTACACCAAATTTGTTTGTCAGTATTGGCGACATTATTTTCCTGATTTAGTTAGTTATACACGCATGTTGAAGCTACTTCAGACTACGTTACCTGCTTTGTGTAGCTATCTGAAACAGCGATTCGATAAACCAACAGGCATTGCATTTATCGACTCCACTTCTCTCAAGGTGTGTCACAACATGCGCATTCCTCGCCACCAAGTTTTCGCGGGAGAAGCCAAACGAGGCAAAGGAACAATGGGCTGGTTTTATGGCTTTAAACTTCACCTCATCATGAATGATGAAGGTGGTTTATTAGCAGTAAAAGTGACAGCTGGGAATGTTGATGATAGGAAACCTGTACCAGATATGGTCGCTAATGTTACAGGGAGTTTATACGCTGATAAAGGTTATGTATCTGCAAACTTAAAAGCGGAACTTGCTGAGCAAGGCATTGATTTTATTACAGGTCAACGAAGTAATATGAAACGTCAGCCAATATCAACTTGGGATAGAGCGATGTTATCAAAGCGTTTCATCATTGAAACAGTTTTCGACCAGCTGAAAAATATGGCTCAAATAGACCACACAAGGCACCGCAGCTGCATCTCATTTATGGTTAATTTAATGGCTGGATTAATTGCCTATACCTTTCAGACTAAAAAGCCGAGTATAAAAGTGGCTCGGCTTTAATACTTATGCAGATCTGAGGTTAAGTAATCTAGCTTAGTAACTTAGCCTATTAGGTTAGCTAAGTAAAAATACAAAAAAGGCTCACAACTGTGAGCCTTTTTTATTGACATTATATAATGAATATATGCGCTTATTTTTTAATTAAACCGCCAACTTCAAAGGATGTTTGCCACGTTTTATTATACTTGGCGTTTGTTTGTCCGCTTTGAATGCTAATTACGGCATCGTGCTTTGCATTTTTAAATGTAGTTCGTTGGCTTTGATTTTGTGCTGTTTTATTTGCTTGCCATTGGCTGCCCAAACATTGCGCTACTTGACTTACGGCTAAGTCAAACGCTTCACGGCTTTGTGATTCGTTATCGTATTGCTTTGCGCACTTGTAAGACACTCTTTCGTTATTCATTCCGAGAATTTGACAACTATTGCCGAGCAAATGGTACTTTGGTGTCCACACATCGCCAAACTTAGTTTGAACACGTGTTGCTTTAAGCGGCTCAAATTGATTTTTAAAACCATCAACTAAACCTTGAATTTTTTCACATGGCGTTAAGTTATCAACGTAGGCAGTTTGTGTTGGAGTGAGTGTTGAACCACAGCCTACTAAAGCCAAAAACAGTGATGCAGCAGAAATTTTACGAAACATAATGCTATCCCTAATAATTTGCCATCAGCATAGCGAGACTTAAAAAGAAAATCTATGCTTAACGTATGCAATATTGTGATTTATCAATTATCAACAAGCGTATTGTGTAGCATTTAATCAAGCTTAAAATTAATTGTTAAATTTGCAATAAACAAAAGCTAAATCAAATACTAATTTTTAATTTAGATTTAAAATTGTGACATAGGAAAATGAGCCAACAGGCATTACAAACCGTAAAACTCGTGTTGTATTACCGTTTATTTATGAGCACTATTTGGAAGTTTAAATGAATTACCCTTGGATTGAAAAAGCAAACCGGATCTTCTCTGCGGTATTAATTGGTCAGTTTGTTATTACGTTAATTATCGCTTTTTTTACTGATACTTGGTTTGAAGGTATCGCAATTGGCCTGCTGATTCTCGCCTTACCCTTATCTTTAATTACTACCGCACCGTTTGCATCAGTTACTCGTCATGCCGTCGGTGTTGCGGTTCAGTTATTTGCTGCGCTTCATATTCAGCAGACAATGGGGTTAACGGAATTACACTTTGAAATATTTGTAATGCTGGCATTTTTAAGTTTCTACCGCGATTGGCAAGTAATTTTGTCGAGTGTAATATTTATAGCCGTTCATCACATTCTGTTTTTTATTGTGCAGTCGCAAGGCGCCTCGATTTACATATTTGAACAAGGCCATTTAGCATTTTACATTTTAATCATTCATGCGCTTTTTGCGGTAACCGAGGGTGGCGTATTGATGTATGTTGCTAAATTAACGCATAGAGAGGGTGTAAGTGCATATAAATTATCAGAATCTATTCATGCTGTATTGAGTAAAGAGGACAAATTTGACTTAACTGCATTTACCAACAAGCAATCAGATGGTTCTGATTACAATAAGTTAATGACTTCACTAAGTGCCTTTATTAAACAAACTAAAACGGTGAGTGAAAGTGTTTTGCAACGTTCTGAAGCTGTGTTGGATTTAAGCAATGATGTCGACCGTGCGACTGATGAAAATGTCAGTCAAATCAGCTTAATAGCTACTGCAACCGAAGAAATGACAGTCGCTAATGCTAATGTTGCAAGCCAGGCCAGTGAAGCCAATGAAAGTGCAAGCGATGCATTTACCCGTACTGATAAAACAAAGCAAATTATTGATGGTTCTGCACAAAATATTGATGGGCTTAAGGGCGATTTATCGGCAACATCTCAAACAATTGGTGAGCTGGCGTTAAAGTGTAATCAAATTGAAGAAGTGATGAATGCAATTAAATCGATTTCAGATCAGACCAATTTATTAGCGTTAAATGCTGCAATCGAGTCAGCTAGGGCTGGAGAGCATGGCCGTGGATTTGCCGTTGTTGCAGATGAAGTAAGGCAACTTGCTATGAAAACACGTCAAAACGCAGAGCAGATCAGTGAAATTACCGCGGCGTTAATTAATGAGGCATCGTCTTCGGTAGAACAAATGGACAAGTGCTTAGTTCAAGCAGAAGATACGGTTGAACAAGCAAAAGACGCATCAAATATGATGATGGGCGTAGTTGAAAATATTGAAAGCATGGTTAATAACATGGCTTCTGTCGCGAGTGCTGCAAATGAACAAGCAACGGTCTCTGCAAGCATCTCTGAGTCGACACAACGCTTATCACAGAACTCTGAGCAGTTAAAACACAATACCAATGAGTCAAGCCAACGTTTTAAAGAGATGAAACACGATATTGAAAACTTAAACTGCGAGTTATCACGCTTTGAGCTCTAAATTACACTGGGTTTTGTTAGCAGTATGGTCAATTATTTTAACCTGCAGTGTATTGTACTTATCGACATTAAAAGCAAAGCAATTTGATGTAAACGGCTTGCTTTTGAGTAACGCGATGGACACGAAATTTGACCGTCGCTTTACATCGCTTATTGAAGAAACCGTAGGTACTAGGAGTGGGGCAGTAGTGCACTTTACAATGGATAATTGCTTTTGTGAGTATGTTGCCGAAAGCCATGTTACGTCTGTGAAAAAACTAGCTTCGGAACAAGGCTTTAAAAATCATGTTATTACGCTTAACAGTGATAATCGTTTTAATATACCTTCGGTACCTGCGGTCGCAGTAATCAACCAAAATGGTAAGTTAACCTATCTTGGTCCTTATGCAACAGGAATGTTTTGTAGCGAAGGCGAGGGACTTGTCGAACAGTACATTAACGACAAGACCGAGCACAACGCATTAGGCGCTACTATTTTAACTGATGCCCAAGGTTGCTATTGCAACCTTGGTTAATGAGTAGAACTTATTTATGTCTATTTTTTAGCACATTAATAACTTGGCTAATATCTAGGTTTTGTCGCTGTAATAGTACTAACAAGTGATATAGTAAATCTGCCGATTCATTGAGTAACTCTTCGTTGTCATTTTTCATTGCTGCTAAGGCGACTTCAACGCCTTCTTCGCCAACCTTTTGGCAACTTCGACTCAACTCTTTTGCAAATAAACTTGCGGTGTAACTCTCGCTTGGGTCGTCATTTTTTCGCTTTGCAATAACACTGTTGAGCGTACCTAAAAAGCTTAAATCGGTACTTGCATCACCAAAACAACTCTGTGTACCTAAATGACAAGTTGGACCTTTTGGTTTTGCCAGTATTAATAATGAATCTTGATCACAATCAGTATGCATTGATACCAATTCCAGATAGTTTTCAGAGCTTTCACCTTTTGTCCATAAACGCTGTTTTGAACGGCTATAAAAGGTTACTTTGCCAATTTCTAAAGTCGTTTGAACTGCAGCTAGATTACAAAAACCCTGCATTAAAATTTGCCCTGATTGCACATCCTGTACAATCGCGGGAATAAGCTCACTTTTTTCAAAATCGAGAGCTGAAATATTGCTTAAATCTAATTTCATAGTCGCACCGGAATTGTCTGTTGATTAAGGGTTTGTTTTAGCTCGGTTATATCAATTAAGCCTTTGTGAAAAACCGATGCCGCCAGTGCGCCATCGACATTACTTTGTAAAAATACATCGGCAAAGTCTTGAATTTTACCCGCGCCGCCAGAGGCAATTAAAGGGACATCACAAATCGCGCGTATTTCACTTAATTGCTGATTGTCATAACCCTTTCTTACGCCGTCTTGGTTCATGCAGTTAAGCACAATTTCGCCGGCACCTAATTCTTGCACTTGTTTAACCCATTCTTGGGTTTTATAACGTGTTTGGCTTGATGCGTTAGGGTCGCCCGTTAGCTGATATACTAGGTATTCACCAGTGGTTTTGTCATAAAAACTGTCGATACCAACCACAACACACTGTTTCCCAAACTCATCATGTAACTCTTTAATAAGCTGGGGCCTTGCTATTGCAGGGCTATTAATGCTAATTTTATCTGCACCCATTTCGAGTACTTTTGCAGCGTCGGCGACCGATTTAATGCCGCCCGCAACACAAAAAGGGATATTGATATAACGGGCAATCTGCTCCACCCAGGTTACATCAAGTAAACGCTTTTCAACGCTCGCTGTAATTTCATAGAAAACTAGCTCATCGGCACCTGCTTGCGAGTACGCCTCGGCAAGTTGCAAAATATCGCCGACGATTTCGTGCTCTTTAAATTTAACGCCCTTTACGACTTGATTATTTTTAACGTCTAAACAAGGGATTATGCGTTTTGATAACACGTTACCGCCTCCTTTGCGCTAAACGCATTATCGAGTAATGATTTTCCTAAAATTACACCACCGACACCAAGGGCTTTTAACTGCTTAATATCCTCAAGAGAACTAACACCACCTGATGCTTGCACGCGAATATTGTCAAACTGTGTAAGAATGTCTTGGTATAGCTTAAATGAAGGGCCGGTCATCGTACCGTCTTTGCTAATGTCTGTGCACAAAAAGTCTTTTACGCCCAATTCTTTATAGAATTCTATAAACTCAAACAGGTCGTAAGGTGATTTTTCAAGCCAACCGTGCGTAGCAGGGCGCCACGTGTCGCCGTCTTTGTTAACATCAAGCGCGATTACGAATTTAGCTGCGCCGAATGTGTTTATCCAATTCTTTACTTGGCTCTTGTCCGTCACTGCTTTCGAGCCAATCACCACTTGATGTACGCCTGCGTTCAGCCAAGTGGATATGTCTGACTCGCTTCGAATGCCGCCGCCGATTTGAAAGGGTAGTTTGAGCTCGTTTGATGCTTCTTGAATGAACTGCCATTGCTTTTTGTCCGGATCACGGGCGCCTTCAAGATCAACAATGTGAATTCGTTCAGCGCCTGAATTTGCGTACTCTGCTAACCGTTGTTTAAAGGCAAAATCATAAAATTGTGCTGTGTCGTACTTGCCTTGGTATAGTCTAACAATGCGATTTTGTAAAATATCTAATGCGGGAATAATCATGATTGTTCCTATAACGCTAAAAAGTTTTTCAGTAAACGTTCGCCAACGCGGGCTGATTTTTCTGGGTGAAATTGCATGCCAATGAAATTATCTTTGGCAATAATAGCTGAAAATTCAGTACTATAATTGCTTGATGCCACTGTGTATTGATTTGCTCCATGCGCAAAACTGTGTACGTAATACACTTGGTCGTTGGCATTGATGCCCGCTAAAATAGGGTGGTCTGATTTTAAATCCAAATTATTCCAGCCCATATGCGGTAAGGTTAGGTTCTTACTTTTGAGCGCATTTAATTTTCCAGGAATGAGCCCAAGGGTCTTCACATCACCTTCTTCAGTCTCATCACACATTAACTGCATACCTAAACAAATACCTAATAAAGGCTTTTTGTAATTGCTTATAGCATCTTGCCAGTTGTTATCGATTAAGCGTTTCATTGCAACAGACGCATGACCTACACCGGGCAGCACTGCACGAGGAAAATCGTTCAGTTTTTCAGGTTCTGTGATAATTTCAACCTGAGCGCCTAAACGCTCAAACGCAAATCGAACCGAATTAATGTTTGCACAACCGGTATTAATTATGGCTATCATAAACATCCTTTAGAACTGGCAGTGGTTTGTGTAACATCTTTTGCAATTGCCATTCGCAGTGCACGTGAAAACGCTTTAAATAGACCCTCAACTTGGTGATGACAATTACCCTCTGACACACTTAAGATTAAGCTAATTGCCGCATTATCAGTGAGGCTTTTGAAGAAGTGCTCAACCATTTGTACATCCATATCGCCCACTTTTTCACGTGAGAAATTGGCATTTAGTACGAACGATGCGCGACCCGATAAATCAATCTGCGCGTCTGCTTTACACTCATCCATTGGCAACGAAAAACCATAGCGACCAATTTGTGTTTTGGTACTCAGCGCTTGTTTAAGTGCCTTACCAAGTGCAATACCAACGTCTTCAACAAGGTGATGCTCATCAATGTGTAAATCACCAGATGCCTTAATATTAAGGCCGATATTACTGTGCGTACGAATCTGATCGAGCATGTGGTCAAAAAAGCCCAGCCCTGTTTGTACTTCCCCTTGTTTGCCCGAATCGAGGTTTACACTAACTGAAATTTGGGTTTCGCTGGTGTTGCGATTAACTTCGCCGGTACGATTACGCGTGGTGAGTTGAGTTACGATCTCAGGCCAGTTGCCAGTATACAAAATACCTTCACAACACAGGTTTTCAGCAAGTTGAATGTCGGTTTGGCGATCGCCAATCACATAGGAATTAGCTAAATCGACAACACCCGATTGCATCAGTTGTTTTAGTAGCCCGGTTTTTGGCTTTCTGCAGGTGCAATTTTCATCGTCAAAGTGAGGGCAAATTAATACCTCATCAAAACAGATGTTCGATGCGCTAAAAACCTGCATCATTTTATCGTGCGGTGCATCAAAGTCGGCCTGTGGGAAACTATCTGTGCCTAAGCCATCTTGGTTAGATACCATAACCAGTTTATAACCTGCAGCTTGCAGTTGTAACAGCGCAGGTATAACGCCTGGCTCAAAAACTAACTTTTCAAGTGTATCAAGTTGTTTATCGATAGCTGGCTCTTCTACTAAAGTACCGTCTCTATCTATAAATAAGTAAGGAACTGCCATAATTATTATCCGTTTATTTCTTCTAGCCAGTTGAATACAACGTTAAGCTCTTGTTCTGAACCAATACTGATGCGTAGCCAATTATCTTCGCCATAAAGTGTAAAAGGGCGCATAATTAAGCCACTTTCCATTGCTGCTGCGATGTGTGCCTTATCGCTCAGCTGGATAGTGACAAAGTTTGCAAAACTCGGAAGTACCTTACGCACGTGTTTGCACGCGGATAACTGATTAATAAGTGTTGCACGATTGTTGTTTATAATTGACACCTGGCGTTTAACGCTACTGATGTTGCAGCTTGTAAGCGCTTGTTCTGCTATTGCGGCAACCACACTCGAGACAGGATACGGCGCTAGTACTTTGCGCATGGTATTAATTAGCTCTGGATTGCTTAACACAAATCCGGTGCGTAAACCTGCTAATGCAAATGCCTTTGATAAGGTTCTTAAAACCACCAGGTTTTGATACTTTTCGATTAACCCAGCAGCTGTAAATTCTTCACAAAATTCAATATACGCTTCGTCAACGACGACAATGGCTTTACCTTCAAACGCTTTTACAATCGCTTCGATTCGAGACAGTGGAAGCACGTTCCCGGTTGGGTTATTTGGATTACAGACAAATACCAATTTGGCGTTACCAACACTATCTAAAAGCTGTGACTGTGGTGCGTTTATTAAAAGGTCTTGGCTTAAATCTACTAACGCAACATTGGCACTTTCTGCGGTTACCTTATACATGCCGTAAGTCGGTAAAAATTGTGCGATGCTGTCTTTACCATTTTGACAAAAGGTGCGTACCAATAACTCAATACCTTCATCTGCGCCACGTGTCATCAAAATGTTTTCGCCTGCAAGATAGCTATAGCGCGCGTATGCGTTGATGACGTTTTCAGGTTGCGGATCTGGGTAACGGTTTAAGTTCTCTAAATTTAGTGCATACTCTTTTGCATAAGGGCTTTCATTGGCGTTTAACCACGTTGAACCAGTAAGATTTTCGCTTTTTGCAGAGCTATACGCGTTCAGTGATTGAATATATTCTGGGGCAAATTCACGGCTCATAATTTGGCCTCCTGCAACCTGATTGACACCGCGTTTGCGTGTGCGTCTAACCCTTCAGCTTCTGCCAGCGGCAAGATACTGTTTGCAAGTTGTGCTAAGCCAGACTGTGAAATGGTTTGCACTGTATAGGTTCTAAAGAAGTCCATTAAGTTAAGCGCGGAATAAACTTGGCTATAGCCATACGTCGGTAACACGTGATTTGTACCAGAGGCATAGTCGCCAGCTGATTCAGGCGTATAATCGCCAACAAACATCGAACCAACGTTATAGAATTTATCTACAATATCTGCAGCATTACGTGTTTGTACAATTAAGTGCTCCGGCCCATATTGGTTTGACACCTTAATCGCACTCTCAATGCTATCAACTAATATAAAAGGCGAGTTTAACAATGCTTTTTGAGCAATCGCCTTACGCGAAAGCGTACTTAGTTGCGCGTCAATTTCACGTTTGGTTTCGTTGATTAACGTTTCGCAGTTTGATACTAAAACCACTTGAGAGTCTTCACCGTGTTCGGCCTGTGATAGTAAATCTGCGGCAACAAAAGCGGGGTTTGCGCCTTCATCGGCAATTACAAGCACTTCAGAAGGACCCGCCGGCATATCAATTGCGACACCAGTTGCTTGCTGTGCAACTAACTGTTTCGCCATCGTGACATAGCTGTTACCCGGGCCAAATATTTTATTTACTTTGGGTACGGATCTTGTTCCGAAAGCCATTGCTGCAATAACACCTGCACCACCTGATTTAATAAGCGTGGTCACACCACATAATTTTGCGGCGTACAAAATGGCTGGATTAATCGCCATATTGCCTTTAACCGGCGTTGCTAACACAATGGTTTTAGCGCCACTTAGTTTTGCAAGGGCGCCTTGCATTAATACCGACGAAGGCAGGGGAGCAGTACCACCAGGTACATAAATCCCAACGGATTGAATTGGCTGATAACGCAGCTCGCAACACACACCAGTTTGGGTTTCAATGCTTTTCGTAACAGGTAATTGTGCTTGGTGAAATTTAGTAATGTTATTAAACGCAATATCAATAGCAGTTTTTAATTCAGTACTTAATAGCGCTTGTGAATTATCAATTTCGCTTTGTGGCACAATAAGCTGTTCACTTTGGTTATTATCGAACTGCTGATTAAAATCCAATAGCGCTTTATCGCCATTTTCTTTGACGGTATCGATAATAGTTTGAACACGCGCTTGCAGGGCGCTCTGATCTTGTTGAGCAGGGCGCGCCAATAAGGCCTTTTGTTGTGCAGCGGAAAGTTGCGACCAAACGTTCACGGTTTACTCCATCATCTTTTCGATTGGCATCACAAGAATCGAGCTTGCACCTTTTTCTTTTAATGCTTCCATGGTTTCCCAGAAAAGCGTTTCGCTAGAAACCATGTGTAATGCAACTAAATCGTCAGTGCCAGCAAGTGATAATACGGTTGGTTTGCCCGTACCAGGTAATAGTTCGCAAATTTCGTCTAATCCTGCTTTAGGCGCGTGAAGCATAATATATTTACTTTCTTTAGCTTGGCGAACCGCTTTTAGGCGAGGTAGCAAAGTATCAAGCAATGCTTGCTTTTGCTGGTTATCCATTAAAGGGTTTTGAATTAAGCAAGCATTTGATTCTAAGATGGTTTCTCCTTGCAAAAGACCATTTGCTTCGAGTGTCGCACCGGTTGAAACCAAATCACAAATCGCATCGGCAAGGCCTGCACGCGGCGCTACTTCAACTGACCCTGAAAGTAGTACAGTCGATGCGTTGATCCCTTGATTTTTAAGATATTGCTTTAAAATCTCTGGGTAGGTAGTCGCAATCTTCTTGCCTTCAAACCAACTTAACGGCAACTGACCTAACTCTTGTGGCCAAGCAAGTGCTAGGCGGCAATAACCAAAATCGAGTTTTGCAAGTTTAGTCACCTCTGCATTTAGACTTTGTGCAGCGCGTTCTGCTTGGCTTTCAACAAGAACGTTTTCGCCGACGATACCTAAGTCACACACGCCGTCCATTACCAACCCAGGGATATCGTCATCACGTACTCGTAATACGTCAATTGGCATGTTTGTAGCGTGTGCAATTAGGCGTTGTTCACGTAAGTTTAGTTTTACACCCAGTTGTTTAAGTAGGTCTTGGCAGTCTTTTGATAAACGCCCTGATTTTTGAATCGCAATGCGTAGACGGTTGTTATCACTCATTTTCTCATTCCCAATATTTAATTCTAATAATGCGTTAAATTTAATTTGGGCTATAAAAAAGCCCGAGATTGTCCTCGGGCTCATTTTTCTTGATTACCAGAGGACATATTTTCGGAATAGCCCTCCAGCGAAATATCTGAAAGCTATTCCGTTGTATGATGGTGATGAATAGTGTTCAGTGTATTTAGCATGATATAAACCTTTTAAATAATAAGCCTGTTTGGCTTTTGTATTTATAGAAAAACATGAATTTTAATGCTTTGCAATAAAAAATAGCACTTTAATTGTGAATACTATATTTCAAAAAATAACATATCAATAAAAACAATATCTTAACCTTGTTGCTTGGCGCTTTAAAATTGGCTTGTATAGGCCTGTATATACAAGTTAAATTGTCATTTTCAGGGTGTTTTGATGATTAAATTGGTCAAGTTGGTGTTTTTTCTTGTTTGATGGTGCGTATCTATTCTGGCGACAAAAGTGGTCGAATAATTAGTATCAGATTTGATTAAGAAAGCAGCTTATAAAGGGGGAATTATCTGCACTGCAATTTTAATGTACTCAATAGCTAATACATTAAAGTTGAAAGATGATTAAGGTAATATGAACATTTTAAATGCAACAGAAAATCCCTAATTAAAAATAAAAGTATTAGGTCAAATTACGCTTATTTAATAAAATAGCGTTTAATTTATTACTAGGGCTTAGCGTAAAGCGCAATTTGGACTTAGTTTGTTTGATCTGGTAGTAAAATAGCCGTTTCAACAACAGCGTTAGATTTGTTAATTGAGGTTAGATGTGAGTAAAACTTTGTGTGAATGGAAGCGCAAAGAAATAGAGCAAAAGCTAGAAAAGCTAGCGGCGTTAGTTAATACCCCTCGCTTTGTCTGTAAAAAGTGCGCGCGCTGTGCAAATGACAAAAAGAGTTTATGTAAACCCATGCCATTGTAAATGAATTTTATTGGACTCGTTTGACGCGTTTTTTAAGTTACTGTTAACACGTAATAATTTTGCAATAAAAAATACATAAACTAATCTTTAAGTTAATTGCATAAATTAGTTTTACATGGAAATGGAATCTAATATCTCGGCTACGCCGTTATATTTCGAAAAAGAATTAAGTTGGTTGTCTTTCAACGAACGCGTGTTACAAGAAGCAAAAGATCAAACTAACCCGATTATCGAGCGTATTCGCTTTTTAGGCATATTCTCTAATAATCTTGATGAGTTTTTTAAAGTGCGTGTTGCCGATGTTAAACGCAGAATTTTACTCGATGAAGTTAAAAAGCTTCCTTCCAAGCATATTCAGTTACTTGCAGAAATTCAAGAGAAAGTACTCAAGCTCAATGAGAAGTTTGACGATATTTACCAACAAATTTTAATCGATTTAGCGCGTTATAATATTTACATCTCAAAGCCAGAACAGCTAGATGAGGCTGCACGGGCATGGTTGAGCGAGTATTTTATAAATAATGTGCTCGACCATATGACGCCGATTAAAGTGAGTGATGCACCAGAGAAGAAAATCCACCTAAATGATTCGTGTGTTTATATACTGGTATCGCTTAAAGGTGAGCGAGAGCAATATGCAGCACTTGAAGTGCCACAAACAATTAATCGCTTTGTTATTTTACCAAGCAAACGTAACAAAAAAGATAAGCACATTGTTGTAATAGATGACTTAATAAAATACTTTTTGCGCGATATTTTTACCGGGCTTTATAAGTTTGATGACATCTCAGGCCACGCGTTTAAACTAACACGCGATGCTGAGTATAACCTTGACGACGAAGTAGACGAAGGTTTACTTGATAAAATGTCTAAGGGATTAAAACAACGTTTAAACTCTGAACCTACGCGATTGGTATATGACGATGATATGCCCGAAGCAATGTTACGAATTCTGTGTAAAAAGTTGGGTGTTAAACAATATGATTCGACTATTGGTTCGGCACGATATCGTAATTTTAAGGATTTTATCGGTTTTCCAAATGTTGGGCGTAAATACCTTGAAAACCGTCCATTACCGGCGTTAAAAAATAAAGAATTTAGCCAGCAAGACAATGTTTTTAAAGCGATTAGTCTTGGCGATATTTTACTTTATTATCCCTATCACACTTTCAATCACCTGACGGAATTTTTAAGGCAAGCAAGTTACGACCCGAAAGTAACACAAATTAAGATCAACATTTACCGAGTTGCAAAGCACTCACGTGTGATCAGTGCGTTACTCAATGCTGCGAGAAATGGTAAAAAAGTCACTGTGATGGTGGAGCTTAAAGCGCGCTTTGACGAAGAAAATAATATTGAATGGTCCCGGCTGTTAAAAGAAGCCGGCGTAAAAGTAATATTTGGTATTCCAAGTTTAAAAGTACATTCAAAATTATGCTTGGTGTACCGTAAAGAAAAAGGTGTGATTGAAAAATATGCACACATAGGTACCGGCAATTTTCACGAAAAAACGGCTAATATTTACACTGACTTTAGCTTGTTTACTAAACATTCAGACCTTACTTGCGAAGCCACAGATGTTTTCCGTTTTATTGAATACAGTTATAAGTCCTTTAACTTTGAACATTTAATGGTTTCGCCGGTAAATGCGCGTGAAAAAATCTACAAATTGATTAACAGCGAAATTAGCCAAGCAAAGTTAAAGCAACCTGCTGCAATTACGCTTAAGGTCAATAACTTAGTTGATACAGGCTTGGTTGATAAGCTTTACGAAGCGTCGACCTTTGGCGTGCAAATTCGCATTATCGTTCGCGGTATGTGTAGTTTAATTCCTAATATTAAAGGGATTTCAGAAAACATTCGCATTATCAGTATTATTGACCGATTTTTAGAACATCCTCGAGTTATGGTTTTTCATAATTCGGGTGACGAAAAGGTCTATATTTCGTCGGCAGATTGGATGACGCGAAACCTCGATCATCGAGTTGAAGTGGCGACACCAATTTACGATAATGCGTTAAAACAAATAATAATTGATATTCTTGAATTACAATTTAAAGACCGTGCTAAAGCGCGGTTAATCGACTCTAGCCAACGCAACCATTACGTTCGTAGAGGCAATAAAATGAAGCTTCGTTCTCAAATTGCAATTTATGATTACCTGAAAAAGCGAGAAAACTCTTAATGAAAAGCATTGCAACAATTGCTGCGTTAGATATTGGTTCAAATAGTTTCCAGTTGATTGTTGCAAGACAAATAAGCGGCCGTTTAGAAATCTTACACAAAGAAAAACTAAAAGTTCATTTAGCTGAAGGGTTAGACGCAGCCGGCAATTTAAGTGATGACGCGATAGTCAGAGCTGAAACAGCACTGAAAGAGTTTGCGACAACGCTGCAAGGGTTTAACGCAAATCACGTAAAAATCGTAGCCACATACACGGTACGAAAAGCAAAAAATAAATATCACTTTATCCAACGTGCGAAAAAAATCATTCCATTTAATATTGATGTAATTTCTGGGTTGGAAGAAGCACGGTTAATTTACCAAGGCGTTGCTAATTATCGTGTTGATAACGATACAAGACTGGTGATAGATATTGGCGGTGGCAGTACCGAGTTTATTGTTGGCAAAGGGGCAAATACACATCAGCTTGCTAGCCGAAGTATGGGATGTGTGACATTTCAGCAAATGTTCTTTGCAGACAATACTATTTCACATGATAGTTTTAACCGTGCTATTGTTGCTGCGAGCCAAGAAATAGAGCCTATTCTTAATGCCTATCAAAATACAAATTGGCAGTACGCTATTGGCACATCGGGTAGTTTTAAAGCAATTTTGAGCATTGTGCAGCACACACTTGTTAATGACTCAGAACATGATCAAATTACTTTGTTTGACTTAAACGAAATCAAACAAAAATTGATTTCGTTTGGCGATATTGAACATATCGAATTACCAGGATTGAGTGATGAGCGTAAAGGGATCATTAGTTCGGCTGTCGCGATTGCGATTGCGTGCTTTGAGTTACTCAATATAAAGTCGTTATCGTATTGTGATTTCTCGCTACGCGAGGGCGTGCTACATGAGTTAATTGATTGCAGCGACAATCATAACCTAAAGCAGCAAAGTATAGACAATTTCGCACAGCGTTTTGATTGTGATAAAAATCAATCAACTCGTGTTAAAATCATGCTTAATTGGCTGTTTGAATATGCAACCAAAGACTGGAATGTAAGCACACAACTTCAGCAAATTGTTTTTTTTGCTGCAGACGTTTATGAAGTAGGGTTAAGCATAAGTTCTTCAAATATTCGTAAGCATTCTGCTTACATAATCGCGAATAGTTTACTGCCCGGTTTTAGCCAAGAAGAACAGCAGTTATTAACGTTATTGGTACGTAATCATCGAAAGAAATTAAAATTTGAATCTGAACAGCTTGAATCAAACACAGATTTTAAAGAACTTATGCAGGCG
This sequence comes from Pseudoalteromonas sp. ABV4_021, assembly GCF_056159365.1. NCBI lineage: Bacteria > Pseudomonadati > Pseudomonadota > Gammaproteobacteria > Alteromonadales > Pseudoalteromonadaceae > Pseudoalteromonas > Pseudoalteromonas sp. ABV4_021. Next base: position 246,677 of record NZ_JBSWVB010000002.1, read on the forward strand.
ATTTCTATCTTTAGATTAGCACTGTTGTTTACGCAAAAGCGTCAATGTGATTTTGTTAAAATTGACCAGATCAGGTTTTTAGGGCACTCGATAGACGTAACATTTGAGCAAAGTTGGTGGCAGGAACAACCTCTATTACAAGCCGACTTTGAGAAAGAAGCCATGTTTTTGGAACCTCATGGTATCACTTTAAATTGCTTAAACCGTTAATATTAAAGCAAACTGTAACCTCGCCGATATATAGGTAAGTTTGAGGAGTAACCTATGGATATCTTAACCCCATTTTTGCCGCGTATTAATACTGTGCACCCAGTGGATAAATCCACTTTGTTTGTCGTTGGTGTAAGCGATAATAAGACTACTAAAGTGCGTCTTAAAAAGAATGAGGCGACTCTCTCTGAGCTTAAAAAACAAAAAGAAGAAACAACGAAAGAAAACCATTCAAGTGAAGATGATGAGGAGCATATTGACACTTGGGCTTGATGCTCAGTTTATAGTTAATTTTGTTATACCTCTTTGAATCCTTTTAACACGTGCAAAAATTACTCAGAACCCATAAATAAACCTGTAGCAGTTTGCTTATAAAAGCAGACATATCACAACACTTATGTACACCCCATATGGCCTATCAACACCGAAATACACCCTTTAACACATAAACTAACCGGCTTTATTGAAGTTCTAATACGCTTCTAAATCAAAAGAATAGGAGTCAAAAATGCGTTGTGTGTGTAAAGAATGTGATTTTCAGGTGTGGAAAGGGTATGGGGAAATAGGCTTTGGTTGTAAATGCGGTTATTCATGGCTACCTGAAAAGTACTACTCGGCGCTTGATGGTAAGGGAACGTTTAATTTTACTGCTTTCTCAACGTATTTAACCAACACGAAAGGTACAGCAAGTGAACATGTTTGCCCGCAATGTTCAAATATACTTTTCGATAAAAATCTTGATGAAATAACATTAACACATTGTGAGAATTGCAAAGGAATTTTGTTTAACCGTAAGCAATCCCAAACCTTTTTTGAATATTATAAGCTACCTAACTATGATAACCGTGCGTTAGACATGCTAAGTGATTTGCCATTTATTGCACTTTTGTTTAGTTAAGATACAAAGAACACATCATACTATTATTTATTGCCATGCTAGTCGAGACTGTTACGTGAAACTTGTGAATTTTTAATCAGAGAGGGATGCGCAGTGCTGATTATTACGTGAGAAAAGTAAAATTGAGTGTAAATCAAAAAAAGGCCCAATCTTTGACTAATTCGGAATCTTTATAAGCTGGGCCTTTAGGGTTTAATTATTTACCTTTGGTCGGGGTGGTAAACAGTCGAGCGATAATATATCAGTAAGCTTGGGACAAGGTTTGTCATAAGCTTGTCAATTTGTGAAAAAATGTAGTAGCTAACTTGCTTTCAATATTTGCGCTTTGTCGACGCAATTAAGCCAAACGAGACCAAAACCGATTATATAGCTCTCAAGCTTATATTGTCTTATTTGTGAAATTAGCGCTGCTTTGTCGTTATCATCAAGTCCAAGTAAATCAACGGTTGCTAATGATACGCTTTGACTAACTTCCTAATAATCATATTGATAAATAGGTTTAAACTGTTTACCAAAATGCCCGTTCAAACCCAGCCGGCTGACTAAGCCAGGGTATTTTTGTCCAAGTATTAAACCCTGGTTTAAAGGTTTATTGGTTTTGTCCCATGGTAATGCAGCGTGTTTTGGCGATAAATCAGATATTAGTTTGCGATGAAAAGCACTGTGTAATTTGTACTTGGCAGGTAGATTCAACATCGTACACACGACCTCATCATTTAAAAATGGGGGCGGACGATTATAGTAACTGTCGGGTAATTGCTGCCCAGCGACAACCATTCGTTGGCAGCGGGCTTTTAAGTAAAATTGATCTGCTTGCTTCGCTGCATCGACATATTCGAAGACGTGCGCTTTCATAAAGTTATTAACCGTTTTTCTATACTAACACTGTCTTTTAAAAGCAGTTGAGCAATTGGCCACGTTTGTTTTGTTAATTCTTCACTGATGTATCGCGCGATGCGGGGCACTGTGTATTTGTTAAGTGAGCTTTGCCCGAAGAAACGAAAACCTGGCATGCCTCTGTCGTAGTAAAACGCACGATACGTTTCTGCGCCCGTACCGGTTATAATTGTTCGTCCTTGCGTTTGGTCCAGTAAATGATTGTCGATTAGCGAATGCGCATGATGAAACGGGACTTCGCCAATGTTCGCTTGCGTTATTCGTTTTATCGTTTGTGTATCAAAATGCGTGGTTGAATTTTTTGAATGGAACAGTTTTAAATTACATGCATTAGCAAGCTTAATCGCATACTGAACATCCGTACTATTAACTTCGCCAAAGCACAGTCCATCGGGCTTCAAGTTTAAAACCTCACAAGCGGATAGTATAGCGCGAGAATCTAAACCGCCTGACAATGACACTAACGGGCTACTATCGCTTTTGAAGCACTTTCTTACTGCTTTAATAAACGCGTCTTTTGCATGGCTATATTTGGTGCTTTTGTTCAAACATTTAACATATTGCGCCTGTACTTTTTGTTTCTCAAGAGTGTGGTTGTTAAGGTTAAACGTAATCAAAGATTTACCAGTAAAATGTTGGGTGTGCTTAATTATACAATCGCTGTTAAAAAGCTGGCCCAGTGCAAGCATGTTACGTAAGGCTTTCTGATTAAATTCAACGCGGCCTTCTAAGCACGTGACTAGTGCGGTTCGCGAGCTTGCAATGACGGTATGTTGTTGATGCTGATACACCAGTAGCGGAAAAGTACCAAACTCATCACTCGCGGCGTAAACAATGCGGGTTTCTTTATTAACGAGTACCCAAGAGCGACCCGGATAACACTTCTTTAGTCCATTCAGTAGATCAGCGGTTATTTGCCTACCTTGGTTTCGATAGGCAACATCACCCCAAATATAAATATCGAACAGATGTGTCGAGTGACAGGTTGAGGCGAGACTAGTGTTAAAGTCGGTGATGTTTGCTTGAAACCATTCGCCAATTTCGTTTCCAATAGATTTTGCTACGTTAAGACTAAATTGCGCCATATCAGGTACTCAAATAATGGTTTTCTTTATCTGAGCAATGAACGTGCCTTAGTTAACTCTTTGATTTTTATTGAGTACTAAGGGTGGGTTATGAGGTTTTCGCATTTTGCGACGCAATTTGTGTTTAAATCTATTCAATTACCATCAGTTTTCGGTACGTATCATAGGCAAATTGGTCAGTCATATTGCCGATAAAATCTTGTATTAAACGTGCACGATAATAAAACTCGTAGATTGGGTCGTTTTGTTTCAAAGTATCCATTGCATCGACGGATTTTTTATATACGGACAGATATTTCGATGAAATTCTGTTTAGTAAGCGCGATTCAACCGAAAAATTAAATTCACCGGCTAATAGTTTATTAAAGTCGTTGTGTGAATAATCAAGCAAACACGCATATTCATTAAGCAAGGTAGTAATAATCTTGTGTCCTTGTAATTCGAGTTGTTGCACTTCGTGATGGCAAAATACATATTTAAACGCAACTGACTTAAGTGCTTTAGTAATCGCATGTTGATAGCTATTATCTTCAAGTAGAGAGGCATTGAAGCTACCATGGAATATTTCGTCAATATTATCGCAAAAGCGAATAGCGCTGTGTTTTACTAACGGGTGAAGTAAGTTAACGCGCAGGCGTATGAAGAAATTATTCTCAATGTTGTAGGCTTCTTTTTTAGCGTAATCGTAAGCATGTTCGCATTTACGCTGCATAAACGAGCCTAGCTCATCGTCATCAATATTAAACAGTGATAGTACATGGCGGTATTCAGTGTTTAAGACGTCAATTAAAAAAGGGATGGTGATTAAGCCTTTTTCAACAGCGTCTTCTATGTCGGCTAGACAATAAGCAATATCGTCAGCGGCTTCCATAATGTAACTGGCAGGATGGCGATGACCTAACTTCATGCCAAGTTCATTACATAAGGTTTCAATAAATTCACTTTCACTGAAGTAATAGCCAACCTTTTTCATTAAATATTGTTTGTTTGCTGGCACCTGCTGTTTGGGTAATGTGCCACAGCGAGTATATTTTAAGATACTCGCTGTTTGACAATAGGTTAGGTTTAGCGCAAATAAGCTGTGAACATTTCGTATCGCTTGCGCATTCCCTTCGTAATGACAAAGTTCGTTTAGTATCGCTTGCATAGGTGAAAGAGGGTGATTTTCACCAATAGTTTTCGCAAAAGCGTCTTTCGAAAGCGGATGAGATTTTAAGTATTTGCTAAACCAAGTATTTATCGCGGCTTCACCAAAATGACCAAACGCTGGATTACCGATATCGTGCATCAAGCACGCCATTTCAACTAAACTTTCTAACTCACGTTCAAGAGGCTTCAACCCGTATTGGGTTAGTTGGGCTTCGCTCAGTGTATTAAATATGGTGTGTACAATAAATCGACCATTTTGTTGCACTTCGAGAGAGTGGGTAAGACGCGAACGGACCGCAGCATTGCGTTCAAGAGGGAATACTTGTGTTTTTTGCTGTAATCGTCGTAGTCCTGCGCTATTTATAATACGTCCACGATCGCTCTCAAGTGCGGTTTTTGTATTGGTTGTCTGATTGAACGGTCGTTTTGCATTTATTTTTTGTTTGAAATCCATAGCGATATCGTTTTGCTGTTTTTTACAATTTAACACTCAGGCAAAACGGATTCTAGCGTGTTTTACTTGGTTCACTTAATGTTCAGTTTAATTTTGGCATGATGATTCTAACTTAAAGCCAAAACGATGATTTTAAGTTTATATCCCGAGTATTTATGAGTTTATGAAAAGCAAAAACCCGCTGGGCTAGCGGGTTTTTTATTTTATAACGCGGCATAAAGAGCTCAAATCTGTTCGAGTCACCTCTACGTTTTAAAAATATAATTAAATTTTCAACCTTTTTTGATCTCGCTGCGACTAAGTAATAAATACTCACTATCTGGGATGATAAAAATGGATTTAAGTTACTTTTTAGCAAACTATGTAGACCTTCTAAGCCTTTTACTTTCACCGGTTGTAAGCCTGTGGCTTTGTTTTATCGCCACGCAATTGCTTGTAAAGTCTAAGCAACAAGCTGTTTAAGCAACAAGATCATTAAATTACTAACTTAAAATCAATTTTTTTGGTGAATTTGTTTAAAAAATGACAAATACGTATTGCCAAGCCAGAAAAAATGCATAACTATAGGGTCTGCAAAGGCAAAATAATAAAGATAGGAATCTATAATGAACAAAGCACAATTAGTTGAAAAAATCGCTGCGGACGCAGAAATTTCTAAAGCAGCAGCAGCTCGCGCATTAGACGCATTCACTGGTGCAGTGTCTACATCATTAAAAGACGGTAACTCTGTAGCGCTAGTTGGTTTCGGTACTTTCTCTGTTAAAGCACGTGCTGCGCGCACTGGCCGTAACCCACAAACTGGTGAAGAAATTCAAATCGCTGCAGCTAACATCCCTACTTTCAAAGCAGGTAAAGGTCTTAAAGACAGCGTTAACTAATTTGTAAAAGTTATCATCCCAATAACTTTAAAAAGGAGCATTCAGCTCCTTTTTTATTGTTTTTTATTCAACTCTGTGGCTTAAACCCATTTGGTACTTATTCAATAAAATGGGGTTGGATAAAATACATGCTAACAGGGCTGAACCTCCAATGTCGTTATTTACATTGGGTAATCCAACCTCGTTAGCATTAGGCGTAGTTGTCTAAAAACGCTTTATGACTACTTTGGTCTTAACGCTTTGTCGCCACGACTTAAACCAACGGCACCAGAGCGCACCACCTCAATCACTTCGGTTTCATTTTTTAAGGTATCAATAAAGGATGCTAGCTTATCAACTGCGCCAACTAACTGCAGTGTATAGGTTGTTTTACCCATATCTAAAATAGATGCACCGAAAATATCAACCACGCGGGTTACGGCCGCACGTGTTTTCTCTTCATGAGCCATTACTTTAACTAACAATAACTCACGTTCGATATGACTGGCATCGCTCAGGTCAATCACTTTATGTACATCAACTAACTTATTAACTTGTTTGGTGATTTGCTCAAGAATTCGGTCATTACCTGTGGTGGTAATTGTGATGCGTGATAACGAGTCATCATCAGTTGGACCCACAGTTAAGCTGTCAATGTTGTAGGCGCGCTGCGAAAACAAACCGACAATACGTGATAGGGCGCCTGGTTCATTTTCTAAAAGAATGCTTAAAATATGACGCATTATGCTTTTACTCCTTTTTTCAGCCACATTTCATCAACTGACCCATGACGAATTTGCATTGGGTAGACGTGTTCATTTTCATCTACATTGATGTCGATAAATACCAGCTTGTCTTTATGTGAAAATGCTTCTTTTAACTTTTCGTCAAGCTCACTAGGGTGATCGATTCGAATACCGATGTGACCATAACTTTCGGCAAGTTTTACAAAATCAGGCAGGGATTCCATGTAAGAACACGAATGACGACCTGAATAAATCATGTCTTGCCATTGGCGTACCATGCCAAGTGAACGGTTATTTAAAGACACAATTTTTACGGGCAAGCCATATTGCATACAGGTTGATAATTCTTGAATATTCATTTGAATAGACCCATCACCGGTAACACACACTGATTCTTTTTCAGGAAAAGCGAGTTTTACACCCATGGCTGCTGGAAAGCCAAAACCCATAGTGCCTAGGCCGCCAGAGTTAATCCACTGGCGTGGTTTTGCAAAAGGATAGTGTTGTGCGGCGAACATTTGGTGCTGGCCCACATCCGAACTAATATACGCGTCACCCTTGGTTACTTCGTAGAGCGCTTTAATTGCTGCTTGTGGTTTAATTTTCTTAGAGTCAGTTTCAAAACTTAAGCAACGCTGTTCGCGCCAATTATTAATTTGTCGCCACCAATCTTCTTGCGCAGCGCGGTCAATTTGAACGTCGCTTTTACTAATCGCACTTTGCAATTGTGTAAATACAGTCGCAAGATCGCCAACAACCGGTATATGACAGTGAATGGTTTTAGAGATAGACGTCGGGTCAACATCAACCTGAACAATAGTCGCGTTGGGGCAAAACTTTTTAACATTATTCGTTACACGATCATCAAAGCGTGCACCCAAAGCAAGAATAACATCGGCATTTGCCATTGCTTTGTTTGCTTCTAAATTACCGTGCATGCCAAGCATACCTATAAAGTTAGGATGCGTGCCTGAAATACCACCTAAACCCATTAGGGTGTTGGTACAAGGTGCATTCAAGCTTTCAACTAGCTCTGTTAATTGCTCTGATGTGTCTGATAATACAACGCCGCCACCTGAGTAAATAACAAGACGTTTAGCATTTAAAATAGCTGATGCGGCTTTTTTGATTTGCTTTGGATGACCTTTGGTATTGGGGCTGTATGAACGCATCGATATGTCATCTGGCATAATGTAATCAAACGCAAGTGCTGGGTTCAATATATCTTTTGGTAGTTCCACAACAACGGGGCCAGGTCGACCTGACGCAGCAAGATAAAACGCTTTAGCTAGGGTTTCTGGGATCTTTTCTGCATCACGACAGTTAAAGCTGTGTTTTACGATTGGACGTGAACAACCGACTATATCAGTTTCTTGAAAGGCGTCATCACCAATTAAATTGGTTGGTACTTGGCCAGATAATACCACCATTGGAATTGAATCCATGTAAGCAGTTGCAATGCCAGTAACGCAATTAGTTGCACCAGGTCCCGATGTGGCGAGTACAACGCCCACTTCACCTGTTGCTCGCGCAAAACCATCGGCCATATGTGTGGCAGCTTGCTCGTGACGCACTAAAATATGATCAAGTTCGTTCTCGGCAAATAGGGCATCGTAAATATCTAATACGCTACCACCGGGATACCCAAAAATATATTTAACCTTAAGTGCTTTTAACGCTTTAACAACAAGCTCGGCACCCGACATTTTATTACTGTCCATCCTCATTCCTCTGTGCAGTAGATAAAAAAAACCCCCGCTAGTTGCGGGGGCTTATTAAATTCAGTATGACAAAATTAACTAATAGCTCCCCGCTGGCGACTTAATTAAGACCAGGACGAATACTGTTAGTAGAAGAAATAATGTCATATAAATTTGCTCTAAAAATTGATTAACTTATTTGTATTATTTTTGTTAACTGTTGTCAACGGTGAATTCTTCAATTGACATAAATAATTCATTATTATCGGTATTAAAATCAAAATGTGATTTTTGTAGTTATCTTTCATTGCTGGTGAATTGAAAATGCAATCTTTTCAAAGTGTATACAATAAATTGTTGTTGCTGAATTATTACGTTAATTAATTTCGGTGTTTTGCTTATAAAAAAAGGCCCAAATAGGGCCTTTATTCAAATAGGAAAATAATTATTTATTTTCTTCTTTTTTCGCTTTTAAATTTGCTGCGTGGTCAATCTTGTACTCTGGCATTTCAGTTTTACCATTTAACAAGTAGTTATCCATCCAACGCATTAAACGTAGGCTGTAATCATATTTAGCAGCCATACGCTTGTTACCGTGGCCTTCACCTGGGTAGTAAATTAAGCGTACGTCTTTACCTTGTACTTTCATATAACGGTAAAGTTCCATTGATTGCGCTGGGTGAACACGAGGATCGTCTTTACCGTGCATGATCAGTAATGGTGTTTTAGATTGACCAGCCCAATAAATAGGTGAACGCTCTAAATACCATTGCCATTTATCCCAAGGGTAAGAACGCGCATGTACTAGGTGCATTTCGTTTGAAATGTCGGTAGTACCAAATTTTGATAATTGGTTAGTTACACCAACAAACATTACTGATGTCGCAAAATGTTCAGTGAGTTTTGTAGCAGCCCATGCTGATGCATAACCACCGTATGAACCACCTGTAATACCAACGCGTTTAGTATCAACTAAGCCTTTATCAACAAGGTGTTGCTTAAAACGAACAAGATCGTTGAACTCTTCGCCTGCATAGTCATTTTGTCCAAGTTTAGAGTAGTCAACGCCTTTACCTGTTGAACCGCGGTAGTTAGGGTAAAGTACTGCGTAACCACGTGCAGCAGCTACTTGACCAGGGCGAGAGTAGTTTGTTACCCATCCATCTTTGTCGTGACTTTCAGGGCCACCGTGAACCGACATAATAAGCGGATAACGAGTTCCTTCTTGGTAATCTAACGGATAAACAAGTACGCCATCTAAACGTGTTCCATCTTCGGCTTTGAACGAGATAGTTTCTTGTTTTGCTAGACGCTTGTCGTTTAACCACGCGTTTGAATCTGATACGCGAATATCTTTTTTACCACGTAGCATAAACGCTTCAGTCGGGTGTTTACGTGAGTGACCTGCAAACGCAACTGTTTTGTCCGAATCTGAAATTGATAAACGGCCAGCAATCAATTTACCGCGTTTAAGCTTGGTTTTGTATTTGCTTGAGCCCGGCTTAATTGTTGCGATAAAGCTCTCAGTATCAATTTGCGCTACGAAGTGCAAGGTATTTGATTTATTTGCCCATTCGAAATCGCTGATATGGCCTTCAAAATTAGGTAACCAGTTTTCAATTTTACCTGATTGTGCATCCGCTAAATATAAGCGGCCTGTTGCTGGGTCGTGCTTGTCTTGTGCACCAAGAATTGCGACGTACTTACCATTTGGTGAAAATTCTGCAGCACCTAGTTTTCCTTCAGTTGCAAATGAAGTAACTACTTTTTTGCTTGAAAGATCAAAGATGTGCCATGTTGATTTCATGTACTTATCGTCGATAAGTGCTGAAGGCTGTGTTTTAACTAGTAGCTTTTTAGCATCACTTGACCAGTTAACATCGCTTACGTATTGGTTAATTCCTACCCCTTCAAGGGCGATTGGCTTTTCGTTAACAGCTAAATCAACAACCATTAACTCTGCAGTTGTTAAACCAAGCTCATAAGTTTCTGCTTTAAAGCCTAATTTTGCTAATTCTTTGTCTTTTTTCGGTTTAGCAGGCTTTGCAATAATCGCAACATGTTTGTTGTCTGGGCTTAGATCATAAGACGAAATAGACGTGCCTTTTAAGGCAATTACTTTTTGCCATTGACCACCATTTACCGGAATGCGATAAAGGGTTTTAAATTTGTCTTCTTTAAACTTTGCTAAGAAGTAAACAAACTTACCGTCCGCAGAATACTCAAGACTTGAGATATTTACTTTACCAGTAATGAAAGGGCGCTCATTACCTTTAGCATCAGTAAGATAAAGTTCGCTATAGTTAAAACCATCTTTTTCTACATAAATTTCACGTGGCACAGAGCGAGTAAATGCAACTGCATCGCCATCGGGGCTAATTGCAGTTTGGCCAACTGATTGGATTTTTGTTAAATCTTCTAGTGTTAGTGTGTCATTAGCAAAGGCAGCGCTTGTAGATAAACCTAGCGCGACAGCTAATGCTGATTTGATTAGTTTCATTGTGTCCTCGTTTACTGATTGTCAGCGAGTAGTAGTCTAAAATGACGAAAGTAAAAGGCAAGAAAATGCGATAAAAAAAGGTGACTTACGTCACCTTTTTAAAAATTATAATGCTTCGATAACTGCTTGGGTAAAGTCAGTCGTACCGTGGCTACCGCCTAAGTCGCGAGTAGTACGGTCACCTGTTTTAATTACGTGAGCAATGGCTTTACGAATACGCTCAGCTTTTTCTGCTTCACCTAAATACTCTAGCATTTGAATAGACGCAAGAATCACAGATGTTGGGTTTGCAAGGTTTTTACCTGCGATATCTGGTGCACTACCGTGTACCGCTTCAAAAATAGCAGCATCTTTACCAATATTTGCACCTGGTGCCATACCTAAACCACCAACAAGGCCAGCACATAGATCCGAAAGGATGTCACCGAATAGGTTAGTTGTAACCATTACGTCGAATTCTTCTGGGTTCATTACTAGCTTCATACATGTCGCATCTACAATCATTTCAGCAGATTCAATTTCTGGGTAACGCTCAGCAACTTCACGCGCTACTTTTAAGAAAAGGCCTGATGTCGATTTTAAGATGTTTGCTTTGTGTACAGCGGTTACTTTTTTACGACCTTCACGCTTTGCAAGTTCGTAAGCGAAAGTAACGATTTTCTCAGCGCCTTCACGTGTGATCTTTGACATTGCTTCTGCTTCAGTACCATCTTCAGATACAACTTGGCCAAGACCTGAATACATACCCTGAGTATTTTCACGGATTGTGATGATATCAATGTCGTCGTAACGCGCTTTAGTACCTTCAAATGACTTAACTGGGCGAACGTTAGCGTATAAGTTAAACTTTTTACGTAATGTAACGTTAATTGACGTAAAGCCTTCACCTACAGGTGTCGTTAGCGGGCCTTTTAAAGTGATTTTGTTGCGTTCGATTGCATCAAGGGTTGCTTGTGGTAAAAGCTCACCTGTTTTTTCAAGTGCAGCTAGACCCGCATCAACAAATTCATACTCATAATCGCAACCAACTGCATTTAGGATCTCAAGCGCTGAATCAATGATGCTTGGACCAATACCATCGCCTTTAATAACCGTAATGGTTTGCTTAGACATTAAATTTTCCTTTAACTGAATCGAGCTACCCGGTTGGGTAACTGTGTACGTGAGATTGTCACGAACAAGCATAGCATCATGATGCCAACTGGTTAGTTATTAATGCTTGCTCATATTATTATTCAACAGCTATTTATAGCAATTTTTAGCAGAATAATCCACAAAAGGCGTAAAAATGCCGGTATTTGTAATTATAAAACCCTGTTAACAGGACTAAAGTCTAATAACTTGGTTAAATAATTATCTAAATTTTCTATTTGAAGTTGTTGTTGAGCATAAATCATCTGCTGCTTTATGTACGCCGGCTGTTGTTCTAACGTTTGACCTAAGTAAACCAAGTTACAAAATACTAAGTGGACAAAACATGCACTGTGTACCTCTGTACCCTCAGTTAATTGATACCCGCTTTGGCTAATTTCAAAAAACGGATTTGCTTTTACCTGATCAGGTAATTTTTGGTTATGTAACGCATAGAAATTAACTAACGAATTGATATCTGTAATGCTGTGTTTGGGCGTAGTGGTGTTTATCGGCAAAACTATGCCGTGCGGAAACAGTTTAAATGTAAATGCGATGTACTTTAATGCGTAATTTATGACTTTTTGACATGGAAAATGCGGCTCTATTATTTTGTAGCTTTCAATAAACGTAATCAACAGCGAAACACGATTTTCTACGTAATGCCAATTTAGCTTTCCTAAACTACGTAAACGTTGCAATAACTGTTGATTTTCCAATAAGTCAGGTAGTTGCTCGATGCCTACCAGTGCAATGGCGTGCCTAATATCTGATATAGGATTGTGTGAAAATCGCTGTGCTAAATTAAGCACTAACGTGTTGGCATTTGGATTTTTTTCAAGCTCGCCAAGTAATTTTCCAATACTAAAATGTGCTGCTTTTCGAATTACGTGTAAATCATGAGTAGTAAAGTATTCATTAATATGAGGTGCTTTGACGGGCTTCTCTAGCTCGGGCAATTTGTGCCACAAACTAATAAGCGATTCAATTTGATTGGTCGCAGCAACGCGATGCTTGACTACACGTGCACTGGTTTTTACTTCTTTAAATGACTTACTATCGGTGTGGTAACACAGTAATTTATTGTTTGATACTTGTCCCAACACACGTAATTCGAGTCCTTCGTTTCGAACCGTCTCTCCGGGTAATGGGGCATTAAATAGTTGGCCAAGTTCAGTTAAAACTGACTTATCTTCAGTACGTGTTGTCTTTAAATAAACAGTGTGTATTGCGTCACGTAAGGTGCGCGCTGGCATATCATCAACACAGGTAATCGCTTTAGCCAGTACGTAACTTAAACGCACAATTCGGTTATCGATAGAATAGTGCGGTTGCTGTTTTATTTTAGCGACAAGATCCGTTTGCAATAACGGCAATTTGCTTAAATGTGGTTTAACAAACTGATAGGTGTAGCGATAACGGTTTTTGTAGTGCTCATGTTGTTTTGCATTTAACAATGTTTTTGCAGCAACACAATTAAGTTCGTTAGATATGGATACACAATGCGATATCGCACTTTGCAGTAATTTTACGCATGCGATACGATTTAAACCGCTTATCTTTGCAAAAATACAAATTAAAATACATTGGCGACTAATCAAATTAGTTGCGTAACTGTACTTTGCGTTATAAACAGCAAGGGTTGCTATCGAAACGTGTTGATTAGCGTGAAATGTTTCTTCAATGCGTGTCGCGGCATCAACAAGTAATGGGTAGGCTGAGCGCCATTGGGTTTTGTCATTATAAACGTTAAATAGTTTGTCTAAACTATCCACGCTCTCCATTAATTGCTGGGCTAAATCCACTCAAATGTTCACTTATTCTTCGTTAATTAACTCTATCATACGCAATTTCTGCGCCAGGACCCCACGCGATGAGTTGTTCATTTTTGAAAAACATCCCCGTGCATTCATCTTTGGTAGTAATACCATCAGAATGTTCATGCTGCGTGCGGTAATAGATAATTTGAAATACGTCGTCACCTTTGCGCTTTGCAAACGTTAAGTCAGGCGAACCTAAATTATTGAATACTTGGTCTAAAAATACAGGAGAGTCGGCCTTTAATTTACTAAGATACCGTTTATTGAAAGATTCCCTGTCTTGCCAATACATGCCTTGTGGATCGTCTTTATAAAAGTTGATAATAAGGCCCGCGGCAATCGCATAAATCCCTAACCCTAAGACAATGTATTTCAGAATTTTATTATTCATACTAAGAACTCGGTAAACGTAGTGCCTTCAAACTGAAACCAAGATGAATATCTTGGCGCAAACTTACCAATAGCTTAGCACGAATATAAGCATCATGATTGTCGTTTAACTTGTTGAAAACACGTTTTAACTCATCTGGATAGTCAGTCGCTAAAAGAGCGTCTTCAACTGACGGGAATTGCGTTAATAAATTGACTGCGCCTCGCTTGCCAATTCCACTTACCCCCGGAATATCATTCGTTTTATCGCCGTTGAGCGCCCAAAAATCGGTGAGTTGTGAGGGGGCTAACGAAAATTTATCAATTACAGACTGAATCGAAATATATTCGCTTTTAAAGTAGTCATACACATGAATATAGTCGCCAAGTAAAGGCAAAAAACCTTTGTCGGTAGAGACTATTGTTGACGTAACTTTGTTGGTAGACGCTTTACTTGCAAGTGTTGCGATTACGTCGTCTGCCTCATCGTGCTCAGGTACATAAACCGTTATGCCAAGTTCTGAAAATGCTTGGTAAAGTTTAGGCAATGCGTCAGCCAACTCATTAGGCATTGGTTTTCGTGATTGTTTGTAATCTGCATAATAGTGATAGCGCCAGCTCGTATCACCATCAAAAACGGCAATAGCATGCGTAGCGTTCGTATTTTTTAACAGTTTTCGCGCCGCATTAACGACCCTAAAATAAGTGTTTTTGGCTGCCAAATTTGCATCATTTCCTGCTTGCTGACTATCAACAGCATAAATTCGCCTTATTAAATTAAGCGCATCAATAAGTAGTAAATGAGTTGCCATGAATACCTTAACGTTAAGAAAAGCTAATACGCGTTATATATGAACTTAATTATGAACATAAAAAAGGCGCTAATGAAGCGCCATTTTACCTGTTTTTATTTAGAATATTAAGTTTCTATACGATAGCAGGGGGTATAAACCGCACCTGGTAGTTTCATTCTTCCCTGTGCTACAAATGCAGCGAGCAGTTTATCCATTTTAGTCATTAATTCTTTGTCGCCTGAAAGTGCAAACACGCCATGGCGCTTAATTGCTTTAATGCCTTCATCTTTAACATTACCAGCAACAATACCTGAAAACGCACGCCTTAAATTGGCAGCCAATTGCTCTTTTGGTTGGTTTAAGGCTAAATTAAGGTTTGCCATATTCTTATGTGTTGGCTCGAACGGTAATTGAAATTCAGGTTCAATTTTTAAAGACCAGTTATAATGGTAAGCATCGCCTCGTTCTTTACGGTACTCTCTAACGTTTGCCATATTCTGACTAAAATATTTACCGACCGCTTCAGGGTCATCAATGATCACTTTAAATTTAGAGAGTGCTTCGTCGCCAAGGGTCTCTTTTACAAAGTTAACCAACTCATCAAAATAGGCACGGGAAGATTCGGGACCTGTTAAAACCACTGGTAGTGCTTGTTTTGCATTATCTGGGTGAAGCAAAATACCAAGCAAATAAAGTAGTTCTTCGGCGGTACCGGCACCGCCCGGAAAAATAATTATACCGTGCGCAGTTCGAATAAATGCCTCTAAGCGCTTTTCTATATCAGGTAAAATTACCAGCTGATTAACAATTGGGTTAGGGGGCTCGGCCGCAATAATACTTGGTTCAGTTAGCCCTAAGTAACGGTTTTGCGTAAAACGTTGTTTTGCATGTCCAATTGTTGCCCCTTTCATCGGGCCTTTCATTGCACCTGGTCCACAACCAGTGCATATATTTAAATTACGTAAACCTAGTTGATAACCAACTTCTTTGGTGTACTTATATTCAACTTCTTTAATAGAATGCCCGCCCCAACACACGATCATGTTGGGATCTTCGCTTGGCTTTAATACCCGAGCATTACGCAGCATATCGAATACAACATGGGTAATGTGCGATGAGCTCGTAAGGTTAATTTTGCCATCTTGATATTTGTCTTTAATAAACACAATATCGCGAATAACTGCGAGTAAATGTTCGTTAATACCGGTAATAATTTTACCATCGACAAATGCATGCTCAGGGGGGTTAATAAGTTCCACTTTGATACCGCGTTCACGACACAGTAAGTTAATATCAAAGTCTTGGTATTTATCGTAAATTTCAACACTAGAATCGGTATGACTACCGACATTAAGAACTGCGAGCGAACAATTACGGAATAAGCGATAAAGCTCGCTAGTTGATGAGCGTTTAAGCGCTTCAACTTCTAATTGTGAAAGTAAATCTAACGCGCCTGTTGGATTGATCTGTACTTGCATAGGCGACTCCTTGTACGTCTAAACTATATTTAAATTATGCAAATTATAATAAGCACTTAATTTAAATATAGTTTTTTATCATCACTAAGCAAGCTAATTTTTTAGAACAATGCGGTCACGTCCTGAGTTCTTCGCTTGGTACAAAGCTTCGTCTGCACGGTCGAAGGCTTCTTGCATTGAGTCGCCTTCTTTTAACTGTGTTGCACCAAACGATATAGTAATGGTTACTGCTTTTTGTTTAAATTTAAATGGAATTGCCTTAACTGACCGCCTTAACTTTTCGAGCGGTACAGAAATTTGCTCTAACTTGCTATGCGGCATAATAAGTACAAATTCTTCACCGCCAAAGCGAGCGATAAAGTCGGTAACACGAATGGCTTTTTTAAGTGCTTTAGCAACTACCTGCAAAGTTTTATCGCCGGCACTGTGGCCGTAATTATCATTAATTGATTTGAAGTGGTCGATGTCTGCAACGACAATACAGAGATCATGACGGTCTCGTTTAAAGGTGTTGTATTCAAGAGCAAATCGCTCATCAAACGCGGCGCGATTTGGCAGTTGAGTAAGGCTATCTTGTAAACTCTTGAAACGTTGCTCGGCTAGACGCTCTTGATATTGCTCGGTTTCTTTCTCGAGTTTATCAACACGCTCACCCATTTCTTTTAACGTTGTAACTAGCTCTTCTCGTTCTTGTTGTTCAAGTTTCTCTTTATTAGCGAGATCAACCGTTAACGATTCCATTTTTTCGGAAATAAGCTGTTTTAACGTGGTGATATTTTGGGCTTCATCAACATCTTGGCTAATGGTGTGCATTTTATGCTGAATTTGCGCGTTTAAATCTTCCATTTGCGAGTTTATTTGGCCAGAGCGTTTTACTGACTCCATTAAACTCGCTTGTAATAAACTTAGTGTTTCGTTGATTGCAAATAAGAACTTCTGTGCAGAGGCACGTTCTTGAGAAATTGTTTCAACAATAATTCGAATAATTTCGACGCAACAATCCAGTAGTACAGGTAAACTAAATTCCTGTGACACTTTTTGTTTTATTAAATCAATGCGTTTACCACTTTCGCCTTCAAATGCTAATTCACTGAGTAAATTTTGTAACTCTTGCGCAAGCTCTGCTGATTCAGCAATGGCGTCACTGCTGTCTGCTTTGTGCTTTTTCTCTAATACCGCATGGTAAATTTCTACAAGACGCGTTAAAACGGGAATAAATTCGGTAGTTGCTTTTACATTTTCTAAATCACTTGTCAGTAAAATGCGAAGATTGCGACGCAAGTCATCAGGCAACCCTTTTTGGCGCTGAAGTTTTCTGCCAGCGGAATCGACGCTTTGATGTAATGCTTTTAGATTGGTTTCTGCGCGAGTGGCTTGCTCTTTAAATAGTTTCGAGATCTCTTCAAGCAACGGTACTAACTGTTCGTAATCAACACCTTTTTGAATCGTACTGCGATACTTTGCTAAGCGATTATCTAATTCAAGGTCTAAACCTTTGCAAACTAACGATAGTTTGGCGATGAATTGAGTTAAATAGTCAACTTGTACTTTATAAGCATGTTCGAGTTGTTTACGCCCTTTGATTGCTGAGTCTAACTTTGTGCGTAGAATACTAACTTGCTGAGACACCGTAATTTTTACCTATTTCTTTTGAGCAGTTGAAGTTTATCTCAATGCGCTGTCAATTTCGAGTCAAAATATGCTTATACTAAAGCATAGTTGCTTTTTAAGAATTTGTTCTTATTCGATTAAATATATAAAATTTAAATAGTTAGCTTAGCTATTGTTGTGATGATTTGGATTAAGGTTTTGAATCTTCAAAGGTATAGCGATTTTGTTGCAAGTTGATTGTTGTTAATTTAATGATAATCACACTAAACGGTTACAATCATTTTGTTACATCATGGTTACTCAATTATTCATAACGTTACATATAGAATATAAACAGTAGGCGACTACCTCAGATGCTGGTATTAAAAAGTTAAAATTGCTAGGGTTACGTAATTTTCTACTTTGCTTAATGGTATTATGAAACGTTTTATTCCTGCTTTTCTTCCGTTTGTTACGGCGTCATTATTTTATACAAGTCCGGTATTTGCCAAGGTTGATTATCAACTAACGATTGTACAAGGTGAACATCATTTAGGTAATGTCAGCGCTGAGTTTCCGAGTGGTTCAGAACAATTAATCGTAAAATTACCTTCGTGGCGTACAGGCCGTTATGAATTACTGGATATGGCAAACGGCATTCGTTTATTTAGCGCACAAGACGAAAGCGGGAAAGCGTTAAATTGGCAAAAAATTGATTCTAACTCTTGGCAGATTAGCACCACACCTAATCAAAAAGTAAAAATCAGCTATCAAGTTTACGCAAACGAGTTAGGCATGCGTTCACGTCATATCGATGATAGCCATGCATTTATCGATGCATCAGGCTTTTTTATGTTTTCAGAAGCCTATCGTGACCAAAAGGTGACTGTGGACTTAAACGTACCATCTGATTGGCGCAGTGTATCTGGCATGGATAATGGTGAGCACGCACATCAATTCGTCGCCGATAATTACGATATTCTTGTTGATTCACCCATTGAAACCGGTATTAACAAGCTATTCAAATGGCAAGTAGATGGTCGCGACTATGAGCTTGTTGTATGGGGTGAAGGTAACTACGACACTGATAAAATGATTACTGACCTTAAAAAGTTAGTTAAAACAGGTTCAGATATTTGGCACGCCTACCCATATAAACGTTACGTTTTTATGGTACATGCGACCAGTGGCGCAAGAGGTGCGACAGAACATCTTAACTCAACGATTATCCAACGTCAGCGTGATTCTTTTCGTGAAAGAGATGATTACATAGGATTTATTACCACCGCTTCTCACGAATTTGTTCACACGTGGAATGTCAAAGGGTATCGCCCACAAGGCTTAACGCCTTACAACTATACAGACCATAATTACACAGATTTACTCTGGGTAGCGGAAGGCTCAACCAGCTATTTTGACGACTTATTGCTAATTCGCGGCGATATTATTACGTTGAAAGAATACTTTAAGGGGTTGTCTAAAAACATTAATAAACATCTTGCACGCCCTGGTCGTGAAATCCAATCGGCATCTGAAACCAGCTTTGATAAATGGATAAATCAAGGTGGCGACCATGATACTAACTTTTCGACCAATATTTACAGTGAAGGTGCGTTGTTATCATGGGCACTTGATGTAAAACTAATTTCAGATAGTAATGGTGACGTCAGTTATCGCGATGTACATCGCGCGCTTTATAAAGACTTTGCTTTGCCAAAAGGATTCACCAGCGGTGATGTAAAATCGATTTTAAAAGCGGTATCTGGCAACGATTACACTGCGTGGTGGCAACAAAATATTGATAGCCCCGCAACGCTTAATTTTGATGACATGCTAAACACAGTTGGCCTTAAGTTCGATTATCCAAAAGGCGTAAGCTTTGCAGCAAGTGCAGATTTAATTGGTGATTATAAAGATGGTCAAGTATTTATAACTAAAGTTAAGCGCGAAGGAAGCGCATGGAAAGCAGGATTAACTACTAGCGATATTATTGTTGCGATTAACGGTCAGCGAATTAGCGAACCATTTGATAAATATCTAAAACGCTTTAAGCCAGGTCAATCAATTGATATCAGTTATTTTAGACGTGACACCTTACATTCAACTAAATTAATGCTGAGTGAAAAAGCGAGTAGCGCCAAGGTTATTAGTTTAGTAAAAAAACCATCTCGCAAACAAAAAGCATTGTTTAAAGCGTGGTTAGGTGTCGATTACCCTAAGAGCTTATAAGTTACTATCAAGTGGCGTGCTCAAACCGATTTTGAGCACGCTACTTTTATTTTCAATAAACCATTTCTGTTATTATTCATTTCCACTAAACGTACTTAGTAAATAACGTTTTGAAAATTAGTTGTTTACTTTGACTGTATTACACTTAAAAATAACACGACTC
The DNA here is from genome assembly GCF_056159365.1 of Pseudoalteromonas sp. ABV4_021. Taxonomy (NCBI): domain Bacteria; kingdom Pseudomonadati; phylum Pseudomonadota; class Gammaproteobacteria; order Alteromonadales; family Pseudoalteromonadaceae; genus Pseudoalteromonas; species Pseudoalteromonas sp. ABV4_021. The sequence continues at coordinate 266,747 of NZ_JBSWVB010000002.1, forward strand.
AATTACACCCTAAGGAATAGACGTGTTTAAAAATATACTTAAGTCATTGCTTTTATTGATTGGACTTGTCAGTGTTTCAACTTTTTCAAAAGATTATAGTAGCCTTTATAAAAAGCTCGATAAATCTGTCGTTATTATTTATTCAGATAGCCAAGAAGTAAGGGCTGAAGACGACAAGTTAGTGACCAAAACCGCAAGCAGTTTGGGCTCAGGCACACTGATAAATCAGCAAGGCTTAATATTAACCGCGGCGCACGTAGTAAATAGTGCAGATGAACTTACGGTCACGGTAAAAGAACGCGGTACTTACAAAGCGAAAGTATTGGCTAGCTTTGAAGCTGCAGATATAGCATTAATTAAATTGATCAGCAACGAAACTGATTTTCCGTTTGTAAAACTGGGAGATTCAAACAAAGCTGAAATTGGTAATGAGGTGTTTGTTATTGGTACGCCTTATGGGTTAGAACACACATTAACAGTAGGGCACTTCAGTGGTAAACGCATTTATCAGCGCCCTGGATTTAATAAAATTGAGTTTATTCAAACAGACGCTGCAATAAACCAAGGCAATTCCGGCGGCCCGTTATTCTTAGAAAATGGTGAATTAATTGGTGTTGTCAGCTACATTCAATCGCGCTCTGGCGGTAACGAAGGCCTCGGTTTTGCTGCAAGCACTGCAATGGTTAAAGATATCTTAATCGCGCAACCTATGGTGTGGTTTGGTTTTGAATACACATTTTTAACACCTGTCATGGCTGCAGCACTTAATATTCCGCAACGTGCAGGGTTATTGGTTGAAAAAGTAACAACGCAAAGTTTTGCAGAAAAGCTGGGACTTAAAGGCGGGATCGTGCCAGCAATTGTCGATAACAACCCGATTATCTTAGGGGGGGATGTTGTTTTGTCGATTGGTCCACATATGTTAACGGGTGAAGAGCAAAATTATCTTAATATTCTAAATTATATGCGTTCACTCAAAGGTGGAGATAAAGTAACGTTTAAAGTGTTGCGCTTAGGTCATGAAATAGAACTGGAAGCAGCGTTACCAAATTTAAAAATTAAACTTAAGTAAAACATTAAGCTCAAAGTTAAAAATAAAATTAGCACCTTAGTTTAGTAAAGGTGCTAAATATTACCTTAATTAACAAACCGATATCTAATCCGCTACAAATAAAAAAGAATATTTAACCCTTTCTTTTCAGTTAGTTTATACTTATGATAACGTCACATTAAAAGGAGTTTAATAATGGCAAAATCACAAGGCAAAGGATCTGTTCATAAAGACATCATTTTGTACTTTATTCTTGTATTGGCAATCGCCGCAATTCCAATCTTATATTTTCAATTTATTCAGTAAGCTGTATCAACACGCACAGTATTTGACTGGAGATAAACGATTCTCACCGTTGACCCTTTGCTAAATTGCATTTGGCTATCGTAATCTTGTATTACCATAACACGTTGTTTATCTTCAGTTAAAATCATCATTTCAATCAGCTTTACAGTGCGCTGGCTATAATTCTCTACATTATTTTTAGCTATCGACGCACCTATGATTGAGCCGAGTATGGTCGCGGCAACTTGACCGCTGCCATCACCAAATTGGTTACCAATAACACCACCAATGAGTGCTCCGCCAAAGTGTTTCCAACCGGCTGATTTATCGCGTATTAATTCAGTTTCTGTAATATGGCGAATAGTCTCTACTTTGCCATAAACCACTTTTTCTACGGGAACCGCTTTATTACGCTCATAACCAAGCGTTTGAAAACTCACTATAGCTAAAACGAGTGTCGAAATTATGACAAAAATGCGCATATTCATATCATTACCAACCTACACGTTTTTTCTCACGGTTTTTACGGATCTCTGTTTCATCAGCCCATTCAACTAAGCCAGTTTTAAGGTCCATTAAACGCATGGTGAATTTGTAATAAACATCTTGTTTGTCTTTGTTAAACTTTACAATGCTTGAAAGGTTGCCATATAACATATATTCAGCGCCAACATGCTGTCCAAAAGCAATCGCCTTACTTTGATCTACCATGCCACCATCTTGCTGAAACGTTAATTGCTCACGGGCTGCTTCAACACGTCCCATATCAACAAAACGCACGCTCCCTGAGCGTAATAGTTTAGTTGAGATAGAGTCTGTAATTGATTCTGTATCTATGTGTTCGCTGGTTTTGTTCTTGATACGTTCAACGAAAAAGATAGGTCTGCCATTTTGACTAAATTCTTTCATCGCAGCAGAAACCAATAGGGAATCCGTCATTTCTGCCGCGACTTTTTGTAAGTCGGTTGAACCAAAACCAATGTCGACTGTTTCTACTTCTGTTGCATCGCCGTATGTCACCACTTCTCGGTTTGCACACCCACTAATCGCTAACGTTGTTAATAGGCTTAATGTAAGTAAACTGTTTTTCATAGTAATTCCTTAATATTTTTCGCACAGAGGTTATGTACTAAAAACGATAAATTGTTTCGTTGATTTCGCGTACATACAAACGAAATTTTACAACGTCTTTTGTTGGCGCAATCGCACCTAAATTTACAACTTGATGGCCGTGAAGTGGCAATGACTTCCACGGCTCTTTACCTTGCTCAATTATAAAGCCGTCTTTATCAAACCAATTAAAATGGTATTGAAGGTTTTGCGTTTTCTTATAGTTGCTGGTTAATTCTAAATTTACGTCAAGCAGGCCATTGGTTGTACGCGTGAGTACATTTGAAATGACTAATCGTTTTGCAAGTGTTGAATTATCAACTTTTAAATGTGCCTGCCAATTATCGTTTGTTGTGATCTGTTCGGTTCCTGTTCCAGATGTGACGGGCTTACCGGCACAACCTTGTAACAACACAAATAAAATTAAAATGCCAATTATGTTTTTCATATTCATTACCTATATCGTATAAACCGTTGTATTTAGTGTCGAACCAAGGTTAACGACATTAATCATAACGGGCTTGTTACCATCTGTTGAAAACGAAACGGGATATGTTATCCCATTTAAATTTATCGAAAGCGTATGCTCACCGCTTGTAATATACGTCTTTGCAATTTGATAATTATTCGCAAGCGTTAACCACGAGCGAGTATCTGCACGCTCGCTCGCAAGGTTGTAAAGTGTTGCGATTATATTGCCAACATCACCGCCATTGCGCGCGGCGCTTTTTCTAAATTGTTCTTTTGCGATTAGCCGTGTTATTTGCCTTGCAACAATTCCTGGCATACGCTCCTTTAAATCTTTTGCCGCAAGGGCTGACAATTTAACGATTGTTTCGCTTTGTAATGTTTGTTCGCCAAATTTTATAGATAAAGGCGCTACGTATTCACGGTTATTTGCATAACTTGGTAATGCGACACTATAAAAACGAATATCATCGCGAGATGTAAATATTGGCAAATCGATACGCGATTCTGTTTTTTCAGGAATTAAGCCTTGCTCTATTAACACAAGCACTGGCACTTGGTTATTCTTTGTTTGCGGCAAGTCAGCATCAAATCGCGCTTTGAAATACTCATATTCGTCATCAAAGCCAAGGTATTTAGCTAAGCGCAAAATATCTTGCTGTAAATAGGTGTTTTCAGGATAAATATCGATTGCACGTTTGTAATCGATATAAGCGGCATTGTACTCACCCGTTGCCTCGTATAAAAACCCTGACAAATAAAACGTAAACGCGTTTTGAAAGCCGTTTTTAACCGAGCCAATCATATCGTCCATGGTTGGATAGCGGCTGTATAGGTCGTTTAAATCTAACGATGTATTTGCTACTGCTTTTTCTAATTCGTGTTGGTTTTTCTTAAGTGCTTGTTGCTGTACTAAATTAGCGCGTCGAACTTCTACTAATGCTCCTTCTATATTATTTAAAGCGACATAGTTAAGCGATTGCAGTGTGTGCACCATAGTCTGTTCAAAATAGGGGACGCGGTAGTCTCTTACATTGTCATTAGTTAAAAACGACGCCGTTGTTTGCAGTCCTTCACTGATTTCAATATTTGCTGCAAAATTTTGTTTATCAATCTGATACAGGGCATTTTCAAATGCGACTTTACTATCTGTGTAACTTCCAGCAAGTTGTGACACCCTAGCGTTTTCAAGCTGACCTAGCGTATTAGATACGTTATTTGCCGAATGTGTTGGTAGCAAACTAGCGGCTCGTTGCATATTAGCGCTCTGTAATGCGTTACGAGCAGGGGTGAGTTGTTCAGTGTAGTTGGAAAATAACTGTCCGCTGGTTATGCTGCTGCAAGCAGACAAAAACACCAGTGCACATGTAATAATTGAAGCATGAAATACTAAACGCAAATTTCACCTAACAGCCATATTCTTTAAATTAAATTCATATACAGTATGAGCGTCTAAATAGTTTATTTCACGTTTTATGTTGTTGAAATTTGTAAGTGATTAATAACAAAAAAGCCATGCATTGCATGGCTTTTTGTCGAGCTAACCTTAATTAGTTAAACGTCGGCATTGAACGCTCATCTCTTCTTGGTCTGCTTTTCTTCTTAAATGTTTTAATAGAACGATCGTCGTTGCTACGCTCGCGTTTACGAGGTGGACGCTTACCACGATTTTCAGAATCATAATGACCCGTTGCACCTTCAACAATGCTTGGGTTGATTTTATGACGACGAATTGTCACGTTCTTTAATTTTTCAAAACCTTGGCTAGGCAACGTTTTTGGTAGTTCCACGTGACAGTGGTTATCAAACAGTTTGATATTACCGATTTCGCGAGAATTAATACGTACTTCATTAGCAATTGCGCCAACAATGTCACTTGGTTTAACACCTTGTGCACGACCAACTGCAAATTTATAGGTAGCGAAATCACCTGGATTACGACGTTCACGGCCGCCTTCACGACGTCCATCTCTGCCACCGCGCTCACGGCCACCTTCACGACGTCCATCACGTGCGCCACGCTTATCTACCGGATCCGCTTGTGGGAATAGTGGTAGTTTTTGCTGTAGCTGATACAACATTGCGGCTGCTAATTGTTCAGTTGTAATTTCACTTTCTTCAGTGAACTTAGCAAGTACCTCAGTGTATTTCTCAAGGTTCGGGCTTGCGGCAACGCTTAGTAGCTTTTCTTTTGTTTTTTCAATGCGGTGCTTGCTTAATTGGCTTGCATCAGGCATTTCAAATGGCGTAATTTGACCTTCAGTTGCACGCTCTAAACGGTTAAGAAGGCGCATTTCACGGTGTGATGCAAATAAAATTGCTTCACCTTCACGACCTGCACGACCAGTACGACCGATACGGTGAACATATGATTCACTATCAAATGGTAAGTCGTAGTTAATTACGTGGCTGATACGTGGTACGTCAAGACCACGTGCTACAACATCGGTTGCAATTAGAATGTGAATACGACCATTTTTAAGTTGGTCAACGATGCGTTCACGGTCTTGCTGCTGCATATCACCATTTAGAGCTGCTGCCTTGAAGCCCTTGTTTACAAGGTGCTCGGCTAGCGTTAGAGTGTCGTTACGCGTACGTACGAAAACAATCATTGCATCGTAATCAACTACTTCTGCAATACGCTCTAAACCCGCTGTTTTACCAATAGCACCTACACGCCATGCACGTTGTGTGATGTTAGCTTTTGCTTGTTTTTCAACAGCAATTTTAACGTGAACAGGATCAGTTAAAAACTGAGACGTAATTTTTTTAATAGGTGCTGGCATAGTTGCAGAAAAGAACGCCATCTGCGTATCTTCTGGCACATGGTCTAAGATCCATTCAATATCGTCTAGGAAGCCCATGTTAAGCATTTCGTCTGCTTCATCTAAAACACATGCTTTTAGGTTGTCTAGGTTTAAACGACCTTTTTCAATGTGATCCATCATACGACCTGGCGTACCAACAACAATTTGTGGTCCACGTTTTAGGTCACGGTTTTGGATAGTATAAGATTGGCCACCGTAAACAGTCGCAATATTTAAACCGCGAATGTTCTTAGCAAAATCTGTAATTGCTTCTGCTACCTGAATAGCAAGCTCACGTGTAGGACATACCACTAACATTTGTGGTGCGTTTAGGTTTGCATCTAGGCGCGCTAATAACGGTAAACCAAATGCCGCTGTTTTACCTGTACCAGTTTGCGCTTCACCTAGTACATCTTTACCTGCTAATAATGCCGGAATTGACTGTTGTTGGATTGGAGTTGGCTCTACAAAACCGAGTTCTGTAATTGCACTTAGAATAGGGGTAGGAAGGTTTAGTTCTTCGAATAAAATTTTGTCGTTTGACATCTACTACTCAACTTTTTTGCGGCTTTCGCCTAATTAAGATACACGGAGGTAGAGGCCAAATTGTAGAAATATACATGGCAGCATATAGCACCCAAATAGCGTTAGCTATTTTAAGTTATGTTTGGTCTTTACCTCGTCACACAGTTAACGCTTGATTTAGCGTTCATTCCGACGATTGGCTGATAAAGTCCCAAAACACAGCGCTTGCCGGAGTTGGTGCACTATACAGTAATATACTGCCAATGCAAGTAATTTAGCGGTTTTGCGTTGATTTATTAAAATCCAGAAGTTTATTATTTAACCAGCCATTGCTGTTAACAGCTTCTTTATTAGGACATTTTATCTTATAGGCTATACCCGTCCACGAGCTTTTACTTGCCAGGTTTTTAATAAAGGATTTGCCGTTTTGTGCGTATGATTTTCCATTATTATATTTTAATGTTAAGTGCTCAGCGGCGCGTTTCGCTGAATGGGAAACGCCGTTACGTATAAATGAACAATCGCTTTGTTTTATCTCGTTTATTAGAAATTGTACCTCTATTGGCATTGTTCCGTGGGCAAACGTAGATAAACATAATAGTAATATACTTACTTTAGTGTTCACTGAATTCTAGCTCCGCAACAACAAAGGCATGATCCGATAACGCGCCTTCAACATTGTAATATGACTTAAAAGTAAAGTGTTTAGATACCATTATCCAATCGAGTCTTTTTGAGCCAAAGGTATTGAGTTTATTCGACTGTTCGTGATAAATACGTAAGCCATAGTTATCTGATAAGGTTTTAACGATTGAATTTTGCCAACGCCAATCGGTATTAAAGTCGCCCATAATTATAATTGGGGCGTCCAAATTTTTAAGTGCACTAAGAAGTTCTTTAATTTGCTTATTACGTACAGACGCTCTCGAGAAGTCTAAATGCAAAGAAACCACAATGATATGTTGAGTTAGATTATTTAAATTTACCTTAGCGTAACTAAAGCCCTTATTAGTCGTAGGCCAACTTGGCGCAAACGTAATGCCATCACAATTTATAAGCGGAAGTTTTGAAAAAAGCGCGGTTCCATAGTCTCCCCACCAGGCATTTACATGACTCGTAGCGACGTAATTTTGAAAATTTGTTCGTTTTAATAAGTAATCAACATGACTAAATTGACCACTCCACCAAGACGCTTTGTCGATTTCTTGAAACGCGACAATATCGGGATTAATTTGATTCACCTTTGTCGCAATCGCGTTTAAATTTATTTTAATCTGCTCAATTGAGCTGGTTAGCTGAGAGAAATTGGTACCGCGTCCGTGGGCGATGTTTGCGCTCATTACAGTAATCGTATTTTTGGGTTCATGTGCAGCTGAGAGTGTGGCATCGCAATTACTACTGGCTGCAACATTTAAACACCAGACGCTTATTATCAAAATTGTTAACTTAAATACTTTGTACAAATCGTTCACCTTTAGCTTGCCAATTTCATCGTCAACATGAAAACAAATTGTTAATGATGTGAGCTTAATGATCACTGAGTTGGTTTAATTTGTAGACAGTTTGGTTTTGGCTATATTTTCCATTGTTAAACTAAATTTAGTGTATATAATTCGCTCAAAATTCATTTAGGAGCTATATTATGCTTAAGTTAATTTCAGTACTTACTCTCACTGTGTCGTCATTTGCCTTTGCAAGCAACGATGTGTCTAAAGATACATTCTATACTTCTGTATGTAATGTAGCCAAAACCAATGGATTTCAAGCTGCTAAAGCATTTGCAAAAGAGCAGGGCGTATTTATCAGTGAACATTATTCAGATATCGCATGTAATGGCGTTTCACTTAAAACCTTTGCTAAAACGCAAAAAGAAAATCAAAACTCAACGCAAGAGTTTAATTTAGTAGATGACAGTGATGCGACGCAATTATGTGCAAAAGCGGCTAAGTTAGGTGTTAAAGCTGTTGCTAAACGCAGCAAGAATGTAAAAGCACTTACGTGTAATGGTATGCCAGTCTCTGAGTTTGTGAAAAGCATCAATACTGCAAGCTAAAGTTGAATTGTATTTAATTAAAAAAGGTGTGATTTTTAGTCACACCTTTTTTTGTGTTAATTCGTAAGAAATTCAGCGCGAGTATTGCTGTTGGTTTTGAAATCGCCACCTAATGCAGTGGTTGATGTTTCAGATGTGGCATCCATAACACCGCGACTTTTAACACAATAGTGAGTTGCATTAATTGATACTGCGACATTGTCAGTTTCAAGCAAGGCTTGTAATGCAATGAGTATTTGCTGAGTTAATCGCTCTTGTACTTGAGGACGCTTAGCAAAAAAACGCACAATACGATTGATTTTAGACAGACCGATAATCTTGTCATTTGGAATATAAGCAACCTTGGCATAACCATCGATGGTAACGAAATGATGCTCACAGGTACTCGTCAGTGAAATATTATTCACTTTAACCATTTCGTCTACTTGCATTTTATTTTCAATTAACGCAATTTTTGGAAAGGTTTCGTAATCAAGTCCCGAAAAAATCTCATGCACATACATTTTGGCAATGCGATGTGGCGTTTCGGCAAGGCTATCATCATTAAGATCAAGCCCAAGTGTATCAACAACTTCAGTAAATAAGCCTTTTAGTTTGTCATATTTTTGTTCTGAACTAAGGCCTACGTCTTTGAGAGGTGTTTCTAACCCCTTAGCAATAAGCGCTTCTTTTACAAGAGTGGCTTCTTTGGAAATCATGTTACTTCCTAAATATGGCTGAACGATAGCCAGTGACCTCAATCAATTGTAATTGAGATGATTAACGACGCATTTAAAGGGCTATATTGTAGAGATTTTGCCAAAATTCACAATCATAAAAACGAATTCTATATTTCAAAACAACTACTTTGCCTAGTTTATACACTGGCACTTGTTTGGCAATAGGCTATTAACACTTCATAAATAGTTTGTTTTCTAATACCTATATCTAATTTACACACGCAAATGTATTTAACGCTAAAACTAGTAAAGTGAAAATAAGTAGGGTAGTTTTGTAGAATCTATGAATAAATAGTCAGTGCTTATTATGAAATTGCTTGCGTTACTCTCTGTAGTAATTCTGTTTGTTTTGTTACTCAATCTCTTTGGAAAATTCTTAGCCAAGAAAGCGGGCAAAAATAAATAGGAATTTAAATTCGCTTCTTGGTAGAATAACTTCACGATTAGTAAAGAAGTACATACTATGGATTTAGTTCAGTCCCTTTTTAATTATGCTTGGCAGATTGTTGTTTACTTATTTCTGCTTTGGCTCGTTTATTATTTCTTTACTAATACCTCTCGTACCACCAAGGCATCCGTTACGATTGCATCAGCACTTATTATCGCAGTAGGCGTAAGCACCGGCATGCTAGAAAGCCAATTTAACAATATTGATGCTGCGTCTGAGCAACACATTAAACATATTAAAGCGATACAAGAAACTTACGACTCTTAGTGATCCAGTGCATTTGAGTTATCAACAAAGCTTATTCACGTTTCATACAACACGTTTTTATCAATTGGTTTAGCGATGTGGCTATTGAACCCGATGTGGTGATAGTTTAATACATCGTTTTTCATCACATTTGCCGTTATCGCAATGATTGAAAAATCGGCATTTTCGCTTTTTATACGACGACACGCTTCCATTCCATCCATTTTGGGCATTTGAATATCCATTAAAATTAAATCGGGTGATAACGCTGTAAATTGTTCAACCGCATCAGCGCCGTTAGTGACAAAGTGAAGTGTTGCATTGGTTACCTCCATCATAGCTTTAATAATAACGGTGTTAAGTGCGTTATCTTCCGCTATTAAAATTGATAGATGCTTTAAATCGGGTGGGGTAATGGTAGTTCTTCACACACCAGCGTATTATTTTGCTTTTCGCTAATGGTAAAAACACAGATACCTGCGTACCTTGGTTAATGGTGCTTGTAGCGCTGATTTCCCCTCCCATTATAGTAACAAGGCTTTTGTAATTGCCATTCCTAAACCAGTACTACCAAACTTGCGGGTAATACTCGAATCCGCTTGGGTAAACCGTTCAAATAGTTGAAATAATGCCTCTTCACTCATGCCAATCCCTGTCCTTGTATCGGTTACCACAAAACTCACGCCATTTATGTTATGTAATTGTTTGCGACAAACAGACACCGTAACACCACCGGTTTCTGTAAATTTCACTGCGTTTGACGTTAAATTAAGTAAGATTTGACTGACACGCACCGGAACGCCAATCCATAAATCGCTCATATTTTTATCTTTTTCTATGGTAAATGAAATGCGTTTTTCAGTCGCTAACGGTAAAACGTTTGACGATAAACTTTCTAAAACGTCAGCCAAAGAAAAATCAACTGTTCAATATTGATTCGCTTTGCTTCAATCTTATAAAAATCCAAAATATCATTAATAATGGTTAATAACGACCTACACGAGAACAGCGCTTTTGAAGCTAAGTCGATGTTTTTACATTGCTTTAAATTACCTTGTAATAATTGCAACGCTCCCATAATGCCGTTCAGCGGTGTTATTCGCCAGAAAATCAGATTTGACGCGTGCGCCTTCCAAAGCTTTATTTGTTAGCTCGTGTTCTTTTTTATTTGCCGATATTAATTTAATGAAATAAATCGCGAACAAACAAAGAAAAATCACAATACTGGCAAGATGTACGCTATAGGCCACAGAAAAGTGGTTGTTAATTAATTTTCCTTCCTTTGTTAAACGAGATTTAAGTTCACTATTAAACTGTGCAAGGGCCTTAAGTGCGGGTAAATCATCAACTTTAACAACAGCATCAATTTGTTCACTGGTTTTACCTTGGCTAACCATAACTAAAACGACATTTAGCTTTTGTTCGTAGGCATTAACCGTTTTGCTAATGATATTAATTTACTCAGGCGTATACTGATTAAACTGCTTAAGCCTTTCTAAAATAGATTTTATGTCTTGTAGGCTTTGATTTAGCAATGGCAGGTAACGCTCAACATCTTTACGTAATACTAAATTTTTAAAATTATGAATGAATTCGCCGTATCCCATTTTTGTGTGAGCTTGTCATGTAATGGGTATAGTTGCTGTGCATTAGTTGAATACAAACGCCATTGCTTATCAACCTGACTATAAAAATACAGTGATACAAATGTAAGCGCGATAGCAGTTACAATAACCGCGATTGTGTATATGCTGAGTAATTGACGTTGTTTTTTTATGTCACTCACGTAAAACGTAATTTATAAAATAATTTATTCTTGATATAGGTAAGAACATAATTCGAAAATTGCACTAAAGAATTAGTATAGCTACACACACTAAATCCTATAATGTACGTTATGTTAAATTGAATATTTCATACATTTATTAATGTATTTTCCTTACTTTTTCAAATCTACTTAGCTTTACGCTACGACGTATTCTCAAATAAATTTATGTATTTCTCGTTGCATTCCGCCAATGATATGTAATTTGTAAATAGCTTAATTGAAACCTAAAACAGAGCTATCAATTTAACGCTGAAATTTACCAAACGAACTCTTAAAAACATACTGGACTATAACGTATTTGCTTTAAGTGATTTTTCCATTACGTCTTTAGTGATGTTGTTGTTTCTGTGGTAGCCAACGATGCGTTTTACGTTGAGTTTTTCTTGTAAAACAAATTTCATAAATTGATGGCTATAGCTTGGTAGCAATTTTGCTATGGTGTTGTCGTTAGCGACTTCTAAAAAATCAGTTTGGAAAATAATGCCTGCATTTTTAAAGTACGCAAAACTTTGCCTTTTTGCGCGAGCGTTTTCTAATACAAAAAACTGTATGTCATGCATTTTCTGGCCATGTCTAATTGGTGAAAACTTAAAACGTGAAATATCATTTTTAAATTTCACATACTGCTTAATCGCACTTATGGTGTAGTTATCTGCATAAACTGTTGCGCCATTGTCTACAAATGGCAATAAGCCCGCAATATGATCGCTATATGGGTGTGTTACATATACGCCTGTAATAGTTTTATTTGGCTGAACTTGTTTTATTTTTTCAATGATATCAACCGCCATATTGGCATTTCTAAGTACACCTAGAACAGTAATACCATTATTATTTACGTAAAATAATGTATTGTAATGATTGCTGTCATCAGTAATTAAATAAAGCTTGTTAGCAATAGAAGTTACTTTAAGCGCCCTATTGTTTGGGCTTTGTTTAAGGTAATACCCTTGTGGTAAAACGAGTTTTTCAGGCTCAATTCTATCTATCGTATTAAACGCTTCAATTCGTGTAATAAAGTTCGGTAACGCGTCACCGTTATAATGTTTAATAAGTGAATGCGCTAACAAAAAACCATTATTGTATTTGTAGTCATCGTAAATAAAAATGCGATTGCGTGTTTTGTTATTAATTGAGGTTAAGCGTGTCGGATTTGTACTAAATGTATATTCTATTTCACTTTCATGTGATGCGTGGTGAGTTAGAGTCACTTTATTATTTGCCTTTGAATAACTTACATTTTGTTCGATGTTTTGTTCTTCTAGCAATGGATTTACTGCAAAAAAATCAATATTCATCAAAGTAAGGTTTTTGTAGCGGTCATAACTTTTCATATTTTGCGGCGCAGCGCGTTTACCTAATGAGATACCGTTTCGTTCGTATCGCAAGCTTTGTGTATCATTTTGAAAATGCACCTCATCGAAATATAAACCTCCAGTGTAATGGTGCACTACATTTTGATAATAATGCTGGTTTGTCATATCAATATCGGTAATTTTAAACGCCTTATAGCGAGTCGGCGCATTAAAATCCCACGACTGATACGGGTTACTTTGCCCAAGATAACTATGGGTTAGAGAGAATGCTTTTATCGAACGAGTATTTTGATAGTGCTTTTTTAATTCCTTTACAAACTCAGTTGCATTATTTGCATATGAAACCGGAATAAAACCAATTATTAGTATCGCTGAAGCAAATATAGTTAGGTAAGATTTCAAAGTAAATTCCGTTTTTATCTACACGCATAGTCGCGAGTTTATTGTTATTATCGATTAACTATTGCACAACTGTTAAACTAATGAAATCTCTAATTCGTAGTTAACTATAATTGTTATAAAATTAAAGGGTTAATGTCATCGGTATATCTACCATGCCGTCTCTATTACGTATGCCTGACAGTCGTTTAAATCCAAAGGATAAATAAACACTTTCAGCAGTTATTGCTGAGTTAACGGTAAACTGCTTAGTATTATTGATACGCTCTGCATCATGTTTTATGGTTTGCCACAAGGTTTTAGCGAAGCCCCGCCCTTGGTGATTATCACAGACAAATAAATGATAGAGATGGCTATAATATTTAAGCCCGACAACACCGATTAGTTGTTTATTGGCGTTTTCTGCAAGCAAATAATAGTAGTCACTTTGTAGGTTTTGTTTTACCTGTTCGGGAATCATTGAGCTCAGTAATCTATCGTGAGTCTTACTTTCACATGATGGTAATACGTACTTTATCGTTAATCTACTTATCAGTTCACTAATCGCCACTGAATCTTCAAGTGTTGCCTGCCTTATCAACATACGAGTCTCTAATTTAGAATAGGTATAGTTTTATTCTAAATATAAACAAGTGCTTAGAAAGTAAATAATACGTTCAGACATTTACTTTTTGAATTGAAGGTACAAAAAAGCCACCCGCAGGTGGCTTTAAACAATAGATGATTAATATTAATCAGTAATGATACGTAACATTCTACGCAGTGGCTCCGCTGCACCCCAAAGCAGCTGATCACCAACCGTAAACGCACTTATATATTCTGGGCCCATCGATAATTTACGAATACGACCAACAGGAATTGATAATGTTCCGGTTACATTAACTGGCGTTAGTTCTTTACTTGTTACTCCACGTTCATTAGGTACAACTTTTACCCACTGATTATGTGACGCTAAAATTGATTCAACTTCTTCCACCGAAATGTCTTTTTTCAATTTGATTGTCATCGCCTGTGAATGACAGCGCATAGCGCCAATTCTTACACATAATCCATCAACTGGAATAGGCTGCTTATTGCTACCTAAAATCTTGTTTGCTTCAACTTCCGCTTTCCATTCTTCTTTACTTTGACCTGAAGGCATTGGCACATCAATCCATGGGATTAAGCTACCTGCTAACGGCACACCAAATTGGTCGGTTGGCAAAGTGTCTGATTTAATTTTTTCAGAAACCAGTTTATCCACTTCTAAAATAGCCGATGCAGGATCAAGTTTGTCGGCCACTTCGTGATGAATTTCACCCATTTGCGCAATGAGTTCTTTCATATTGCGTGCGCCTGCACCCGATGCTGCTTGGTAAGTCATAGGGCTTACCCACTCAATAAGGTCTTGCTCAAACAAGCCACCTAAAGCAAGAAGCATAAGTGAAACAGTACAGTTACCGCCAACAAAGGTTTTAACCCCCTGCTCTAACCCTTGTTTAATTACATCAAGGTTTACAGGATCTAATACAATAATACTGTCATCAGCCATACGTAGTGCAGATGCAGCATCAATCCAGTAACCATTCCAACCGGTTTCGCGTAATGCTGGGTACACAGCTTTGGTATAATCGCCGCCCTGACACGTGAGTACTACGTCCATTTTAGCCAGCTCATTGATGTCGTTTGCATCTAATAATGGTTTTGCGTCACCTGCGATATCAGGTCCAAGTTGGCCGGTTTGTGAGGTGGTGAAAAAGGTCGCATCAATTTTCGTAAAATCACCTTCTTGTTGCATACGCTCCATTAATACGGAGCCAACCATACCACGCCAACCGACTAAACCAACTTTTAACATAATTCTAATTCCTAAATAAAATGTAATAACTTTGATGCGTGAGAGTTATTAATGTTCTACAAAGTGCAGAAATTTGAATCTATCATTTAGACTTCTAGAAATCTACAGTATAAAAGGCTTTGTTGAATAAAAATCATAAAAAAAAGCCCAACCGAAGTTGAGCTTTTTGGCTAGGTAAATTAATACGCTAGGTTTAGTTGAAAGTCTATGTTGTTAGAACTCGTATGAGAAGTCTAAGCTGATTTCCGTTGGCATTTCTTTTTGACGAATTAACACGTCATTTTGCTCAACTTCAAAGTCTTGACCTAACAGGTTTTTAACTTTGAACGTAATTGTTGAGTTAAAATTTGGATAATAACTATATACAAGGTCTAACGAGTTAATTGGTTGCTCGTATGCATCGTCAAAGTTATTAACACCAGCCGCAAGAATACGGTCACCAAATACATTGTAGATAACGGACGCTTGATGATTACCATTGTGAGAATCATAGTTAAGCTGAACGTTTGCAACGTACTTAGAATGACCTGTCATTCGGCGTTTAAGGTTTGTTAAATCACCGCGCTGACTCTCTAAAATAGTTACTTCTGAATCACTTACCGTTAAGTTACCTGAAGTAAAGAACGCACCACCTAACATATCGGCACTCAGTTCTGTCATCCATTCTGCTTCAATACCGTAAACAACTGCGTTGTCTGCGTTATCAAATTGCAGCGTAAAACGACCATCACTTTCAGTAAGTAATGCTTCAATTGGGCTATCAATGTCTTTATAGAACGCACCAATTGAATAGTTATCGCCGTTATCTAGGTAAAATTCCACACGCGTGTCAAAGTTATCAAGGTAACTTGACTCTAGGTACGGATTGCCAAGGGTACGATAATCAGTAAGTGGGTCTTGATATTGAACAGGCGTAAGTTCACGTAAATCTGGGCGAACAACTGTGTTGCCGTAACCAAAACGTACTTGGTAGCTTTCTTGACTGTATGTCATAGAAAGTGAACCAAAGTAGTCGTCTTCCATTACGGTCGCTTGTTCAATTGCTTCGCTGCTTAGCTTATCTTCGAGCAATGCAGGGTCAAATGCACTACGTGAAAACGCTAACGCAACTTGACGGAAATCTTCATAACGCACACCGCCGCTTAAACGCCAGTTGTTATTAATGGTGTAATCGAATGCACCAAAATATGCGTCAATCATTTGCGCTGCTAAGTAGTCATCTGCTGTTGGCTCTTGGAATAATAGCTCAACATCTGTGTTATCTACTGTGCTGTCGTTACTGAAGAAACTGCCAATGTTTAATGCATCATCTTCACTTTGAGCCAGTTCTACTTGTTGAGTTTGTGCAAAGCGGTAGTTAAAGAAGTCAGTGCGATAATCACGCGCTTTTTCTATAAAGTAACCACCACCTGAAAGCTCAATGTCAGAACCATCAAAGTAAAATACCTTGTTTACATTTACACCCCAGTTTTCAACCTGATCTTCCATATCAACAAAGCGATATAAATACGGGTTACCACCGAGTGAACCATTATAGAAGGTACGTTGGTATTGACCGTCTTGATACGCATCGCGCACAGTTATTTCAAGTTCACCTGGAATTTCAGTCGTCGCTGTTGAATCGGTATAATGCCAATCTACACCAACGCCATCTAACAAACTCCATGTTAAGTTATGTTGACCGCGAACTTGAAGAATATCTAATTCACGCTCTTCAAATGACGTTGTATGACTGCGCTGTACTTGACCATCATCAATGCTTAATGATTTTGATGGCTCTTGATAAATAGCAACTGACGCTTCGTCTTCTGTATCACGAAGTTTCATGTATGTTGCCGTTAATTCATGGCCATCAAGTTTATAACCTAAATTTAAAGAGGTATTTAGCTTGATATTATTTTTGGTCGTTTGCTTATCATTTTTAGCTGAATAGCATGCAAAGCTTTGTTTTGAACAGTCGCCACTTTGCGCCGCATCTACTGCCGATAATACAGCAGAAAACTCTTGTGAGTTTGACCATTCGTTATCGTAAGCAACACTCGCTAAAAAGCCAAGTGACCCGCCAAAGCCAAACACGTCGTCAAAACGGTCACCATAAACCGCTTTAATACCAAAATCTGGATTTAGGCTTTCTTCTTGTAATCCATAATCACGCGGTAATGCTTTAATTAGGTCTTTGTTTAACGCAATCGCGGCGTCTTGGCCGATATCTTCACCAAGCGCTTTTGACTCAATATCACGAATGTTTCGAATAGAAATATCCGATAGACCGTTAACATAACGATTAAGTGCAGCACGCACCGTACCAGGCATCGCGCGTGTGCCGTCGTCTGTACCTAACCAATCATCGCTGCCACCTTCATAGGTGTAACCTTCATCATTAGTATCTTTATAGCTTGCGCCGATATCCACTTTAAACACGCGATCATCAGGAATGCTTTTAGTACGAATATTTACGTCACCACCACCGAACGCCGCTGGCATATTTGGTGAATAGGCTTTTTGTACTGAAAGTGATTCGATAATGCTTGATGGGAAGATATCAAGTGGAATAACGCTACGCGTTAAATCTGGGCTCGGTACAGATGCGCCATTTAATCGAACGCTCGAGTAACGCTCACCTAAACCACGAACATAAATAAATTTATCGTTGACTAAGCTTAAACCTGTTACACGACGAAGCGCAGATGCAGCGTCTGAATCACCCGTACGTGAAATTTGCTCAGCACCCATAATGTCGGCAACGAAAGCTTGGTTTTTACGCTCTTCAATTACTGCACTTGCACTGCCTTTTAAACGGCTTGCGGTTGCAACAACTTCTTCAATTTCCTTTTGTACTTGTGGTTGTTCATTTTCATCTGCTATTGAGGAAAATGACGAAAACGCACAAAGCACTGAAAGCGTAACTAAATTAGCTTTAAACTGCTTTTTTGGTTTCATTATATAATCCTCTAAACCTATAGTTTTTATAAAGAGGTGTGGCTAACGCCACACCTAAACTCACTACTTGGCTTAGATTAGTGACCAGCGCGCTCTAGCGACGCTTTAACAAACTCTGCCCAATCGCCTGTTGCGCCTTCTTGAATTGCGCCAACGAAACCTGCGTTATCAAAGAATGAGTTCACTTCGCTCATGTCTTTTGCAACAACAGTTACTGCGTTGCCGTCTTTATCCATCATTGCTGTTTTCGCTGATACGCCATCTGCTGCAAAGATGTTTTCAAAATTAGCAAAACCAATGGTTTGGTTATTGTTACCTGCCGCAAACCACGCTGCGATGTCAAAACCAGCTAAATCGCCTTCAAGTGCCGTGTTAACGTCTTCAAAGTTAAGACCACATGCAAAAATTGCGCTCTCAAACGTGATGTCACCATTTTTCGCGTTTGCATGAACACCCGCTGCGCCTGACTTATCTTTTTCGTTGTAAAGGTCAAAACAACCTGCACCTGCTTCTGTAGATGAGTTTGCGAATAGGATATTAGCCATTGTTGCTTTACCCCATTCTTTCATTTCCATACCGGCACCAGTACGGCGACCTTCAGCACCTGCTGAACCTGTACCGATTACAGTCGCGTTTGCGATAATTGGGTTTGATACTGTTGTTACTAAGCCTTGGCCGTCATCAGAAAGCGGATCTTTTTTCGCACCGTCAGTTTCAAAACCGTGGTTACCGTATTCTTTTGAGTGAACAAGGATGTATTGACCCATGCCTTTCCAACCCTCATCCCAGTCGATACCGTCATCACCAGTTTCAGTTACAACGATGTGTTTAAGATTAACTGAACCACCGAATAACTCGATACCGTCATCGAAACCGTTGTGAACGTGAACATAATCGATTGTAGTGCCTGAACCTACTGCGTTAAGTGTTAAACCGTTAAGCTCGTCACCTTCAACACCGAAACCTGCGTATTTGATAACAATGTGCTTTAAAATACCGCTGTTATCTTGTGGGTCGTTACCACCGTAGTATGAAACAATACCTTCAGCTGCGTGGTTACATAGATCTTGCGCTGCTGCATCTGCTGTACAGCGGATTGAGTGACCGCGACCATTTACCTGAATACCACCCCAGTCACCAATTTGTGCTGTTGTTGAATCATCGCCATCAATCTCTGAAATTGAGGTAAATACGATTGGCTTGTCTACTTCACCAATTGCTTCAATATTTGCACCACGTGCAATACGGATAAAGCTTTCTGGCTTAGTAAACGCAATAGTTGCGCCCGCTTCAATTGAAAGTGTTGGACCATTATCATCAATTGTTGCGCCCGTTGACGTATCGATGTCTTCACCGATAAATAAAGCACCTTCGAAAATATGTGCGCCGTTATCTTCAAGTGCTGGGATTACGAAAGAGCTTGTGATGTCTTTAGCGTTACTGGCAAATGCTTGGCTGTAAACACAGTTTACGCCGTCTGCTTCACCTGTGAACGATGCACCGTCAAGCGTATACGTTGCACATGAGATTGGGTCTGGATTTGAACCACCTGGGTTTGTTACAGAGTTGTCTACGCTGTTATCGACTGTAGTTGGTGTAATATTGATATCGCCGCCACAACCTGCAAGAGTAAGTGCTGATGCAACCATGCTCACTTTAAATAAACCAGAAAGTTTCATTGTTTTCTCCGTTGATAGTTTTTAAGCTTTTTCGCTTTTTATGTGCGTGTGCACTAATTTAGAACTGGCTCTAAGTTAGAGGGTTTATGTGTCAAATGGGTTACACTTACTTAACATATGCGTGACAGTTTCTTGTCAGATTTCTTAAATTCAACAAACTTACATGTATAAATTAGTTGTTTTAAAAGTGTATGAAATACAAAGAAATAAGGGACCATGAAGGTCCCTTAGGGTTGATTACAAATTTATTTTGATAGGTATGTTACAAATAAGCCTTGGCTAACGTGTCTTTATCAAGTTTTTCACGTTTCACATATTGCAGCCACTGTGCCGCTAAGCGTTCTGACTTTTTGTATTTTTTAGCTTGCTCAAATGCCAAGATCGCGGCATCGAAGTTTTCTAAGTTGTATTGCGCCATTCCAAGCGCAATATACGCGTTTGATTCTTGCTTTAAACTACCTTTACTTAACGCAGCACGCGCAGAATCAGCCGCTTCATCAAATAGTTCTAAGTTTAAGTACACTTCTGCTAAACGGCGGTCATATTCACCAGTATCAGTTTGTTTTGCGGCTGCAATAAAATACGGCACCGCTTTTTTATCTTCACGGGCTTGCATATACGCTTCTGCTACAAAGATAAGGTTCTTAGCTGATTTTTCGATATTGCCTTTTTCAAACCCAAGCTCCATCGCGTTTGCTGCTTTGTAAGCAAGACCTGAATACATATATATTTGTGCCAGATTTTTAAGCTTAGTTGCATCGTCCAAGAAACCACGTTGTTTTGCTGTTTCAATGAGTGCCAGTTGTTTATCGTCCTGGCCTACTTCGCCGTACATGCCAGCCAGCTGCACCCAGTATTCGGGTTTGTCAAAACGCAGCACCATTTCTTCTAGTACACGTACCACTTCTTTAGGTTGGTTTAATGAATAATGAGACGCGCGCAGTAAAATAAACCAGTTTTCTTTTACGTCTTTATTATCAACTTTATTAAGGTTAATTGCGGTATTAATGTATTTAATTGCGCTTTGGTAGTCCTTCGCTTGATAACTGGCGTTGGCTTTTAGCTCATAATAGTTTGCCTGAGGCGGTTTGGTATTAAGCGACTCCCAACTATCAAGATAACTTAGCACTTTATCGAATTGGCCTTCAGCCATTGCTAATTGCGCTAACGAAAAAATGGTATTGAGCTTTAAGCTTTCTGGGATCGGGTCTTGCTTTACCACATTTTCAAATGCCGCCATGGCCTCACTAACACGGTTTTCATTGTAATAAATAAAACCGTAAAAGTTGTACATCATGGCTACTTCGTAACTGTTCATGCTTGATGATTTCTTTTGAACAATATCAAGTGCTTCAAGGCCTGCTGCTACATCGCCGTCGTCAGCAAGTTTTTGTGCACGCGCTAGTTGCGTATACACTTTGTTGCGAAGTGCCGGAACACGTTTAGTTTTAACTTCTTCAGCAGATACTGAAGCAAACTGTGTGTGGAACATCGCATCGCTCATTGGCGCGCCAAATACACAACCAACTAATGCAATACTAATTAAATTTCTTTTCAACATTGTAATTCAACCTAACTATTTAAAGTGTTAGCGGGACGTTCCCGCTAACAAACTACCCATTAATTTGGAATGTAATTTTGTTTTGTACACCAGCTACTTCAACGGCTTCACCGTTAACAACGCGCGGTTTGTATTTAAACTTAAGCGCGGCATCCATAGCGGCACGGTTAAAGATTTCTTCTGGCTCAGCTTGTATTACACGCGGCTCACTTACTGTGCCTGATTTAGTTACGGTAAATTCAACAATAACGTAACCCTCAATACCGCGGCTCAGCGCACGACGAGGGTAAACAGGTGATACCTTAACAATTGGTAGGTATTCGCCATCACCGGAATCGAGCGCAAGCCCTGCAGCTAAATCAACATTGGTGTCAACATTGGCAGAAAAATCAAAATTACTCGCTGTATCAGTGCTTTCACTACTGCTCGCTTGTGGCGCCATTGGCGGTGGTGGCTCTTTTGGCTTTGGCGGCTTTTGCGGCTTACGTTCTTTCTTTTGCACAGTCTCTTCTTGTTTAAGACGCACAAAATCTAGTACATTACCTTTTACCGGTTCACTTGCCACACCATCACCACTTTGAATTAGCGCCTGCATGCCGAAAAACAATAAAGCAGTTACAACAATCGCGATTAAAGTGGAAATTAAATAACGCATTGTTACGCTTCCTGAGCCGCAATTGATACGTCAAACACACCTGCTGAACGCGCCGCATCCATTACCTTAATTAAGGTATCAGTAGTGGCTTTTTTATCAGCTTGAATAACCACGCTGCCCTGTGGGTTTTCTGCATGTAAACGTTCGATGTTCGCTTGAACCGCACGTACATCTACCTGGCGTTTGTTAATCCAAATTTCGCCTTTATCTGATATTGCAACAAGGATATTGGCACGTTCTTTTTGTACTGCTGTTGCAGCTTCAGGTCGGTTTACATCGATACCGGCTTCTTTAACAAAAGTGGCCGTTACAATGAAGAAAATCAGCATGATAAATACAACGTCGAGCATCGGCGTCATATTAATTTCTTCGTTTTCTTCTTCTTGAAATACATTTGCTAATGGTGCTCTCATTACTAGCTCCTAAAATTCGTTTAAAATTGGTGTTAGTGGTCTAAGACCAATTTATCGTCAAGTAGCGCTACTTCGCGCTTTGCTTTACGCTGTAAATACGTAGAGGCAAATACCCCTGATAACGCACCTACCATGCCTGCCATAGTTGGAATAGTCGCTTTTGATACGCCCGATGCCATGGAGCGTGCGCTGCCCGTACCGGTAATTGCCATCACATTAAACACCTCAATCATGCCGGTTACCGTGCCAAGTAGACCAAGTAATGGACACAGGGCTACTAACATATTGATCATGGGTAAATTGTGATTTAGCTTTAAGCTAATACGCGAAATATTTGCTTGTTTGATTTGCTCCGCTTCCCAGCTATTGCGCTCTTCGCGTGCGAACCAGTTGGTGATCACTGATTTTTTACTTGAACGGTATGTTGTAAACAAAAACATAAAGCGCTCAATTACCAATAACCACATTGCGCAAATCAGGACTCCGATCACCAGCAGCACAGAGCCGCCGGTGTCTAGAAAATCGCGTATCGCGTTGATGAAGTCCGCAAAGATAACCATCTTACTGCGCACCTTTCTCACTGCGCTCAGCAATAATGCCTGCGCTTTGCTCTTGTAAAATTACCAATAGGTTTTTAGAGCGGGTATTAAGTAATGTGTAAATAAATACCGTAGGAATTGCCACAACAAGGCCTAACACTGTGGTTACAAGCGCTGTTGAAATACCGCCAGCCATTAGTTTCGGGTCACCAGTACCGAATAACGTAATTGCTTGGAAGGTGTTAATCATACCGGTTACAGTACCAAGTAGACCCAGTAACGGTGCAACGACAGAAATGATTTTAATTAGCGTCAAGTTGCGTGTAATACGCGGCATTTCACGTAAAATGGCCTCTGATAATTTGAGTTCTAGGGTGTCGTAAGTTACATCTGGGTACTGATCTTTCACCTTCATTACACGGCCAAGTGGGTTGTCTTCTGATGCAACATCGGTTTTAAGCTGACGTTTAATTTTGCCGCCCATAATCATAAGAGAAACAAAGCGCTCTAACGCAATTAATAGACCGATTAAACCTACCGCTAAAATAACGTAGCCTACTGCACCACCTTGGTGTACTTGCTCTTCAGTACTTGGCGCCTGAACTAATAAGCCAAGGATTGAGCCACCTGTTGGGTCTAGGGCAAAATCAACAAAACCTGAGTTTGCTGCTTGTAAATCTGCCGCACTTGACTGGAAACGTGACGCTGGTTGACGCGTCAATTCAGAGAGTGTGTTAGTGGTTTCGTTGTAAGTAAGGTATTTGCCATCCGCAATTAAGTTGAATGAACCAACACGTACCACTTCTTTATTTACTTTTTCGCCGCCAGCAACAATCACGTCACGGTTAAAGCGCGATACTTTACCTTGCTCGGTCATTTCACGTTGTAATTCGAACCATACTTTTTCAATATCTTCGATTGACGCAAGTTTTGAACTCGAACCCATTTTTTGCGCAAGTTCGCTTAAGAAAGCACCACGACCTGGCAATTCAGCAGATACGTTTGAAGTAATAAATTTACTTTGTGTATCGCCCGCTACTTGCTGTAACACACCAAATAACTCTTTTAATGACCCCATACGTTTGTTTAGCGTTTCGCTCATATTCGCGAGTTTGATTTCATTTTCTTCAAACTGAGTTTCAAGACGCGTCGATGTAGAAATTAATCCATCGCGTTCATTAATACGCGAACGTAGCATCGCAGCTTGTTGATTATTTGCTTTAGCAAACTCAGCTTCGCGGCGTTGGTTATCTTGTGATTGTTGGTAGTTACCCTGCTCAAGTGTTTTTAACAGTGAATCAAGGTCGACTGGCTGTGCTACAACTGCACTTGCTGTGAATAGCGTGCTTGCAGCAATAACAGATTTTACGAATTTCTTAACTAACATAATGGCCTCTAATTAAACTGCTTTAACAGGTAGCGTTAACATGTCTGGTGCAAGTTGCTTTTTAGCAATGCGAATTGCTTTATTGATTTGTGAAATATTGCTATCTGGTAAGCGCTCAAACGCCTTAGCGTCGGTATTCCATACACCCGCTTTTTTGCCATCTTTCGTTAGGTAAATAAGGTCAAGACGACCAATACGTAAAAAGTCCACTTCACGCTCTTGGCCATCAACATCGATAAGACCGGTGTACGCTTCAATGGTACGGCCATAGTCAACTTCGATTTGGTAAGCTTCTAATACGCGGCGGAATTTTTCACTTGATGCGACATCTGCGCGGTCCATTAACTGCTTTAATGTGGCTAAGCGTTCTGCGCGCTCGTTAGGTAAGAAAGGCACATCTAATGCTACAAACTGCTCAAGTGAGGTGATCATCTTAAGCATTAATGGCGTAATTTGACGTTCAATAACCGATACTTGGTCAATTGATACGTTAATGTTGTCCATTTCTGTTAATTGATTTGCGATTTGTTTTTCTAATTGCTTGTTATAAATCGTTAAACCATCAATCTCTTTATTAACAGTTTTAAATTGCTGAAGGCGACCTTGCATTGTGTCAGCAATTTTATCTATTTTTGCTTGCGACTTTTGCGCTGATTTATTAATTTTATCTGCGCTGTCTATCACAGGCTTAAGTTGTTCATTAGCAACGGCAGTTAGCGAACATCCAACTAGCGCTGTTAACAATATCTTTCTACTAAACTTAGTTGTAAACATTTTATGTAACCCTATTAAATGATTGCGCATAGTCTAGAGGCACAAAATGACACAAGGGTTTCATAAACATGTCATTTACATTACATGTCAATATAATTGTAAAAGAAGATGTTTTAATTTATTAAAATCAGGTAGTTGAAATTTTGAATTATAGATTATGAAAAGAAATGTTAACTAAATTATAACCAAGATTTTTCATTGAGATGACAGATAATCATTTATAGTATTATCGCCTTGTTACAAATTAGTCATATTTAGGGTAGGTAAAGCAAAGCTCACTAGATTGATGAATACTCGTTAAAACAATTTCTGACGTTGAGTAATTTATACGTGGACTAAAAATTAAATTGAACGTATAGGGTATTGTAGTTACTGCCGCCTTTTATGCGGCCAAATTGTTGCGCTGATTCAAAGATAGATGAACGATGATGAATACTATAGCCTAACCAAGTACTAGATAGACTTTGCGTATTAAATATGTCACCTAAGTTTATATCTAAGGAGAAGTCTAAGTAATTCATAAGTTCGCTTGGCCGATATCCTTTCTCTTCCATTTCAGTACGTTCAATATAAGTAACATTAGAAACATAACTTAAGCCTTCTGCGATACCAAGTCGAATTCGCCACGGCAAAGGCAGTGTGTAGTAACCTTTGATTGCTACAACATACTCTTGAATATTGGATTGCACTTGAGATTGCCAATGCCATGCTATGCCTGATGTTAGATATATATCAAGTGGTAAGCCAAAGAGATTATCGGTTAATGGGTGGCCATAAAAAACTGAGGTTAACTGATTATTAAACGGATCTTTTTCGCTATCTCCACGGAGGATATCACCTATATTAGAAGGAGTGGCCCAACCATGTGAGATGCGCCAATAAGCGTCGTTATCAATACGCTTGGGTGCGTTATGTTTGTTATTAAAAAAGGCAAAGCCTAGAAATAACTCATGAGAGAATGAATCACCGATTGCGCTAACACGTTTTACATTGTTATTAAACGCAGTAACAGATGCTGAGCCAAGTAAGTATAAGTTACTAACTAGATGATAACGCCCTTCTGCTTTTAATGTAATATCCGCGCCTGCACCTGTCTTCTCATTGGTTATTTCATTAAGTGCATAATAGTGACTGTTAAATGAAGCACTTTTATAACGCAATGTAGTTGATAGATTAATATCCCAATTATTTTCATCGTAGTTATAAAGGTAACCAAAATTCAAGTAAGGGTTGCCCTCTAAGTCAGACATTAGTTCGCTAATAAAATACTGTGATTGATCAATTTGATATTTATGTTGTGCACCGAAATCGAACGTGTCACCTTGAACTTGATTTTGATATTCAATTGGAATATCGAAAAAGCGCATACGCGTTATAACATTAAAATAATGGCTTTCATTGGTGTGGATATAAGCGCCAGCTTCTAAACCTTTTATATAAAAAGAGTCATTTTTGTAGAACATCATGGGCACAAAGCTACTGACTGTGTCACTTTGTGTATTAAATGGAATACTTGCCTGCCTAATAGTTGCACCAATACCCCATTGTTTTTCAAGTTCGGTAGCATTTAGGTCAAAAGCTGTAACAGCTGTTATCATTATAATAAATGTATTAAAACGGATAACGACGTTCATTTCTCATTTCCTGTTGACTAAATACTAACCAGTTAGTTTTTCTTTTTAAACGTAACGCGATTATTATTATCGCGGTTTTGTAACAAAAACTCTCTTGAATAGTCGGTATTCTTAGCCTTTGCAAGTCTATCGTATAAAACAACATTAACCGTTGCAGCAAGATTCATACAGCCAACTGTCGGCACATAAACAACATCATCGCAGTGCTTTAGTACGTCTTTACGAATTGACCCATCTTCGGGCCCTAATACATAAATGGCATTTTCAGGATGCTCGAAATGCGGCAACGGTGTTGCCCCATCAATTAATTCAACAGCGATCATTTTAGTATCGGACTTTACTAGTGTTTCGATATTTTCAAGTGCACACAGTGGTATTTCATCGATACGCTGTTTCGTGTCGGTTGCAAATTTTTGCGCAAAACCATAACGATTACCTGTGTGGTGAACCTTTTCAACGCCATAGCACCCTGCAGCACGCATTACGCCACCCACATTTGTTGCGCTTTTTGGGTTAATCAGTACCACTTGTACCTTGCTCATTAATCGTGGTCCTCTTTAGGCCAATCGGCTATGTAGTCTTCAAACAAATCCATATCGATTTGGTTATCTTTCATTACACGGCCTTTAACGCTAATCCCCATACGATGCATTATCGCTTTACTGCCGTTATTTAAAAGTGGATGCCAAGACGCAAGACCACGCCCTTCATGTAAACGACGGTAGCTACAACTTGGTGGCATAAAAAAGATATTATCGATGTTATCTTTAGTGAGTTTTACACAGCTAGGCACTAAAGTTGTGCGGTTTTCATACTCAGTACAAAAACATTTTTTAGTATCGAGATAGCGACACACAATCGCAGTATAGATAATCTCTTCGCCTTCGCGCAGTACGTCGGTACTTTCAAAACTTTCGTCTTGTTCATCGCTGTCAATAAAAGTGTGTAAACAACATTTACCGCAGCCATCACAAATGGCTTCCCATTCATCGTTGTTCATCTCTGCCAACGATTTTTTAAGCCAAAATTTATCTTCTAACATATGTGCCCCTAAATTTCAGGGCGACATTTTAAGCTAGTTATGTAAGAAAAGCGAAGAGAAAAAGGTGCCAGATAAAACCACTGGCACCGATAAATAGGTGGTTAGATTTTAGGGTAACCGATACGGTCGGATAAATAGCCAACTGAAGTCGCAAAGTAATAAGAGCGATTCCAGTGCATTAGCGCCTTGTAATTGTCATATGCCAAATACATACGGCCATTTTCATCATCTGGCATTACAAGCGCTGCGGTAATACCAACATTTGGTAAATCAGTGCCATCAGTACGGCGAAGACCCAGTGCCTGCCAATCAGCTAGACCGCGTTCTGATTTATTCCAATTCTCGAGCCATTGTTTGCGTGTACGCGTGCCGCGCTGCAAAATGTGTTCACTATTAAAGCCCTCAGGCAATACTACCTGACGGCCCCATGTTAGTGAGTCATTCCAGCCTGCTTTATTCAAATAATTTGCAATAGATGCGAAGGCATCGAGCTTATTTTGCCAAATGTCTTTTTTACCGTCGCCGTCGTAATCGACAGCGTAAGCATTAAACGACGTTGGCATAAATTGTGTTTGACCCATTGCACCGGCCCACGAACCTTTAAAGTGGTCAAGATCAATATGGCCTTCTTCTAAAATCGTTAACGCGGCCCAAAGTTGGCGTTTATACAGTGCCTCGCGACGTCCGTCGTATGCTAACGTTACCACTGAAGAGATAACCGGATGCGAGCCCTGGATTTTACCAAAATTACTTTCAAGGCCCCAAAGCGCTACGATAAAACGCGCTTGTACGCCATACTTAGCAGCAATTTTTTCAAGCTCTGTTTGATTTTCTTTATACAGTTTACGGGCTCTATCGATCTTCCATTTAGGTACACGCTTTGGCAGGTAAGTTTCTAACGTTTCTTTTACTTCAGGCTGATTTTTATCCGCTTTAATAACTTTTTTCTTAAACTTGACGGTTGCAAAGGCGTTATCAACGATCTTTTGTGAAAACCCTTTTTCAATCGCTTCTACTTTTAAATCTGCAACGTACTGGTTAAATTTGGCTTGCTCTTCATCTGCAAAGGTAGAGACCGAAATAAGGCTTGCTGTGATTAGGGCGAGTTTTTTAAACACTAGTCAGTGACTCCATTTTGTTTTCTAAATTCATCTAATAAACTTTCTTGTTTTGGCGGTAGCTGTAAATAAAATCCTTTTTCAGCTAATTCTTGCTTCACTTTTTCTAGATCAGCAGTACCAAGTTGTTCACGTTTTGCTAAATTAATTAGCATTACAAAACTTGGTTGACCAAAAGTTGCCATTAAAGGTTCCGGAACTTTTGAAAAATCATCTCTTTTTTCAACGTACAGATAGGTATCTGCCTTTTTTTTACTTTTATACACTGCGCTGAGCATTCAAACACCTTTTACTTCTTGCGTAACACTGCATCACACTATACCATGGCATACACAAAAAGTGAGATAAATTGCGCTTAATGGCTGGATTCTTCTATAAAATCGGCCTGTGATTTTTATAATAATAATTGAGATTATGTCGGAACAAATTTTTGAACTAAAAGGGAACCTTTTTACACTATCTGTATTGCATCTATTTAAAAACGATCTAGATAGTTTGATTAGTCAACTTGACGAAAAAATTGCTCAAGTACCCAAGTTTTTCTTCGGTGCGCCAATTGTCGTAAACCTTCAGTCTGTACCAAACGAACACATTGACTTTGCAAAGTTAAAGCAATCTTTAATCGACCTACAGCTTAATCCTGTAGGTGTGTGTAACGGTACGGACGAGCAAAACACTGCCGCTAAACTGCACAAACTATCAATACTAAATTACAGTAAAGACCAAGCACCTAGAGCAAAGCCACAATCAGCTGCAAATACATCAATTGTTGAAAAAGAGGTATTTGTACCCGCGCAAATTATTAGTGGCAATGTGCGTGGTGGTCAGCAAGTTTATGCGAAGAACCGGGATCTCATTATTACAGGCTCTGTAAGTCCAGGCGCTGAAGTGATTGCCGATGGCAATATTCATGTTTATGGCACATTACGTGGCCGCGCTATCGCTGGCGCAAAAGGGCAAGAATCCGTTATATTCTGCCAAAAGCTTAATGCTGAGTTAGTTTCAATTAACGGAAACTACTGGCTGAGCGACTCACTGCAAGGTGAATCATGGGGCAATGCTGCATGTATTTCACTTGAAAACGAATCATTAAAAATTTCAGCTTTGGTTTAAAGGATAGATTTCATGGCAAAAGTTATTGTTGTCACATCAGGTAAAGGCGGTGTTGGTAAAACAACATCAAGTGCAGCGATTGGCACTGGGCTTGCGTTAAAAGGATACAAAACCGTTATTATCGACTTTGATATTGGTTTACGTAACCTTGATTTGATTATGGGTTGTGAGCGCCGTGTTGTTTATGATTTCGTTAATGTAATCAACAATGAAGCAAACTTAAACCAAGCATTGATCAAAGATAAGCGTGTAGAAAAATTGTTTATTTTACCTGCTTCGCAAACGCGCGATAAAGACGCGTTAACCAAAGAAGGCGTTGAGCTGGTATTAAACGAGCTTAAGAAAGATTTCGACTTTATCATATGTGACTCGCCGGCGGGTATTGAAGCAGGTGCAATGATGGCACTTTACTTCGCAGACGAAGCAATTGTTACGACTAACCCTGAAGTTTCATCAGTGCGCGACTCAGATCGTATTTTGGGTATTTTACAAAGTAAGTCAAAACGCGCTGAAGAAGGGCTTGAAAATGTTAAAGAGCACCTGCTATTAACACGTTATAACGCAGAGCGTGTTGCTACTGGTGAAATGCTGTCGGTAGAAGATGTTCAAGATATTCTAGCAATCGATTTATTGGGCGTTATTCCTGAGTCAAAAGCAGTACTTAATGCGTCTAACTCGGGTCAGCCTGTAATTCTTGATTCAGATTCTGATGCGGGTAAAGCGTATTCTGATGCGATTGACCGTTTATTAGGTGAAAAAGTAGATTTTCGCTTTTTAGAAGCTGAGAAGAAGGGCCTACTTAAACGGATATTTGGAGGTTAATGTGTCATTACTTGATTACTTTCGCTCACAAAAGAAAACAACAGCAAGTTTAGCTAAAGAACGATTACAGATCATCGTAGCGCATGAGCGCTCAAGTCGTGGTACGCCTGATTATTTACCACAGCTTAAACAAGATATTCTTGAAGTGATCCGTAAATACGTAAATATCGAACAAGATCAGGTTCAAGTTCAGCTTGAACAAAACGAAGATGACTTGGCTGTACTCGAACTCAATGTCACTTTGCCTGACGATAAGTAAACATAAAAAAGCCTGCGTGAAGCAGGCTTTTATAATCTCAGTTTAAAACCAGTCTTTTAGTGAATGCTTAACCATTTCACCGCGCCAACTCGTCATTAAATCGGGTTTTAAGAGCGCACCTTCATCAAACTTAGACTTGCCTTTCCACTTCCAGCTGATCAATTGATTCATTTGTTTTTTACTTGCTAAAACATCAAGTGGAATATCATTGTCTTTGGCGATTTTTTCTAGTTCAGCACGTAGCTCTTTTAACGTTTTTTTGTAGCCATGAAAGTCTATTAAGCGTTGGATTTTTTCTGGATGCTCGGCTTCGTCTTTATCTAAACCGATTTTCACAAGATTTAACAAGGTTTTACCATAACGATTAAGTAAGCCTTGGTCGCCTTCACATAAACGTTTTAATGCACCAAAATGAGTTGGCTGTGTTTTGGCTATCTCAAATAAAATGTGCTCTTTAACGATAAAATTAAGTGCTAAGTTTTTCTCACGGGCGCGATTTAAGCGCCAAGCTGCTAATTGCTGAAGCACTGCTAATTGTTTCGGGTTAAGTTGCCACGCGTTTTTAATATCTAGATAGGCAAGTTCTAACGGTGTTTCATATTTGCGCTTATTAGCAACAACTGCGCTTTCACCAAACACAATCGCTTGCTTATCATCGTTTAGTTTTTCGTTAATAATGTTAAAACAAGGCATTAAGTAAAATACATCGGCAGCTGCATAATCTAACTGGGCTTTCGTTAATGGGCGTTGCAACCAGTTAGTGCGTGATTCACTTTTGTCGATTTGCTCTTCAAGTAACATTTCAACCATATTGGCAAAACCAACACAGTTGCGCTCGCCTAATAAACTTAATGCAAACTGAGTATCAAACAAGGGCGCTGGAGTACAATTACCGTGGCGTGCAAATACCTCAAGGTCCTCAGATGGCGAATGCAACACTTTAATAATATTTGGATTTTCCATCAGCTGCCAAAACGATGACAAATCAAGATCTAACGTTGGATCAATAAGGCAAATACGATCGCCGTCGTAAATTTGCAATAATGCAAGTTCTGGGTAAAGGGTGCGGCGTCGCATAAACTCGGTATCTACCGCGAGTACCGATTTTTTTTTATAACTAGCGACCGCTGAGTCTAATTCTTGTTGTTCTGTAATAAATGAGTATTGCACTACTTTTCCTCATAAAAAAACCGGCAGATTGCCGGTTTTTCTTTTTAGGGTATTCCCTATTTAACTTGCTTCTTTAAGTGCGCGTCTTAAAATTTTACCAACATTTGTTTTTGGTAAATCTTCGCGGAATTCCACAAACTTTGGCACTTTATAATTGGTCAAGTTTTCACGACAGTGCTTGATTATATCTTTTTCTGTCAGACTTTGGTCTTTTTTCACGACAAAAATCTTAACTTGTTCACCACTTACTTCATGTGGTACACCGACAGCCGCAACTTCAAGCACACCTTCGTGCATTGCTACCACTTCTTCCACTTCATTTGGGAATACGTTAAAGCCAGATACAATAATCATGTCTTTTTTACGGTCAACAATATAGAAGAAGCCTTCTTCGTCATATTTAGCAACGTCACCGGTAGCAAACCAGCCGTCTTTTAAACATTCTGCACTTGCTTCTGGACGATTGTAATAACCTTTCATTACTTGAGGACCTTTAACCCAAAGCTCCCCTGCTTCACCGAGTTCTGCTTCAGTACCGTCATCTTTTACAATTTTAAGTTCTGTGCTTGGCGCGGGTAAACCAATCGAGCCATTAAATGCTGCAAGGTCATACGGGCTAACAGTAACAAGTGGCGCACATTCAGTTAATCCATAACCTTCAACCAAGCGAGAATCAGTAACCGTTTGCCATTTTTCAGCAACAGGGCGTTGTACTGCCATACCGCCACCAAGCGATATTTTTAGCGACGAAAAGTCAATTTCTGAGAATCCAGGCGTATTTAACAGGCCGTTAAACAAGGTATTTACACCTGTCATTACGGTAAACTTTTTGCCCTGAAGTTCTTTAATAAAGCCTTTCATATCGCGCGGATTAGTGATTAAAAGGTTATGGCCTCCGTACTTCATAAAAGTTAGGCAGTTCGCCGTTAAGGCAAAAATATGATAAAGCGGTAACGCTGTTACTACCATCTCTTTACCTTTATTAAGTAGTGGGTCTAAACAACCTGTTACTTGTTCAAGGTTTGCCACCATATTGCCGTGGGTAAGCATGGCGCCTTTAGATACACCGGTAGTACCACCGGTATATTGTAAAAATGCTAAACAATCTTGCGTTAAATGTGGGCGCGTATATTTAGATACATCACCAGATTTCATCACATCTGTGAAATCGATAATGTTTGGTAGGCTATAACTTGGCACCATCTTCTTAAGATGCTTTACAACAAAGTTAACTAAGTGCTTTTTAACGCCGCCTAACATGTCACCGATTTCAGTTACTACGATGTTTTTAACATTCGTCTTTGGTAGCGCCTCTTCAAGTGTACGAGCAAAGTTAGCAAGAATAATAATGGTGCTTGTTTCTGAGTCGTTTAATTGATGCTCAAGCTCACGCGTAGTGTAAAGCGGGTTTACATTTACAACAGTCGCACCCGCACGCAGTGTACCAAGAATTGCAATTGGCGTTTGTAATAAATTCGGCATCATCACCGCAACTTTATCACCTTTTTTAACGCCTAGCTGATTTTGAAGATATGAAGCAAATCGTTTAGTTGCGTCATCCATCTGTTGGTATGTATATACCTTACCCATATTTTCAAAGGCAGGAAGATCTGCATAGTCTTGAAAGCTCTTTTCAAATAGTTCAAGCAGGGAGTCATAGTGCTGTGGATCTATCTCAGCAGGAACACCTGCTGGGTAACGCTTCAACCAAATCTTTTCCACGATAGGCTCCTATAAATTATATTTATTGTTTGTGTTTTTGTGTTCAACTTAAACCTTAATTCATGTAAGGCAATTTAACAATTGAGTAATTACTCTAAAGGGCTAATATTCACATATTTAGTGACGTTATACAAACTTTAGTTTACACCGTTTACGTAAACGTCAACCTCCTTTGCAATCGCTTGCGCATATTCCATATGACAATGATGCCCACCAGGGACCTCTATTACACCTAAGTTTGTATAGAGTTGTCCATAATTTTCAATCGCTTGCGATATCATTTTAAATCCATTGTGCGCTTTTATTAGGAGAATTGGTATAGTTGTATCTTTACAAATTGCTTGGCATTGGCTTGGACTAAAGCGAAAACCAGAGTGATGTTTGAGTTTAGGATCAGTAAAAAGTTTAATGCCATCTTCTTCTTGCTGTGTGTTTCTTTTCATAATGAGCGCTGCATTGTCATAATCTAAGTCACTTACTGCAAGTCGCGCATTAACAACTTGGTCAAAGCGTTTAAACACTCGCTTACTACTTGGTTTAGCACGGCTTTCAATGGCATTTCTTAATTGCGCTGTTACTTCACAGTCTGGTGTTGTAACACACGCTAGCCCCTCAATTGCAATAACGCATTTAACCTTATCAGGAAAACAGGCAGCAAATAGGTTAGCAACCATAGCCCCCATTGAATGACCAACAATAATCACCTTTTCATTTGGCGCGATTTGCTGCAACACGCGATAAACATCATCTACATAATCGATAAAATAATAATGCGCTTGTTTATTGCGCCAGCTTGAAAGTCCATGTCCTGGGAAATCAATCGCATACCAATCATAGCGAGGCATTTGATTAATAAGGGGTAAAAACGAATTACTATTATCTTGCCAACCATGAAGTGCGATAATTTTTGTATTGGTATTGTTTAATCGCTGACATGCGATTTTTAATCCATCAATTTCGTACGATGTTTCTGTTATTGTAACTTGCAATGTAATTTCACCGATAAAAATGTAATTTAGCGCATAAATACGTTATGTTTAGCGCAAAATAACACAGAAAAACAATACACATGAAAAAATCGTTAATTGCCTCAACAGTATTATTGGCAAGCAGCAGTTTAGCGTATGCAGATGCACCAAAGAATATTATTTATATGATTGGTGATGGTATGGGACCCGCCTACACTACTGGTTATCGTTACTTTAAAGATGACAAAAGTACTAAATACGTAGAGCGTACTATCTTTGATGAGCTATTTGTAGGTCTTGCCAGCACAAGTCCTGATGACGATACAGTGGTTACTGACAGTGCTGCGGGTGCAACGGCGCTTTCTACCGCTACTAAAAGCTACAATGGTGCAATTGCTGTTGATACAGCAAAAAAACCATTAACTACTATGCTGCAAATTGCTAAATCTAAAGGTCTTACGACCGCGTTAGTTGCGACATCACAAATTAACCATGCTACACCTGCAAGTTTTGCCGCGCATAACGAAAGCCGCCGTAACTATGATGAAATTGCTAACGATTACATCGATGTTAAAGTAGATGGAAAGCTAGCAGTCGATTTAATGCTTGGTGGCGGTACTAAATATTTTATTCGTGATGATCGAAATCTTGTTTCTGAATTCAAACAAGCGGGTTACCAATATGTTGATGATTTTGACAAACTAGAATCGATTAAGTCGCTGCCAGCGCTTGGCTTATTCTCTGATGTCGCATTTGCGTATGCAATTGACCAAAACCCTACACGACTTGCTGATATGGCAAAGAAAACACTGTCGTTACTTGATAGTAATAAGCCTGATGGTTTCTTTGTAATGCTTGAAGGCTCGCAAATCGATTGGTGTGGTCACGCTAACGATATTGCCTGCGCGATGGCTGAAATGGATGATTTTGCCAAAGCAATTAAGCATGCAAAACAATACGTAGACCAAAACCCTGATACTTTGCTTGTGGTTACCGCAGATCACAGTACCGGTGGATTAACTCTTGGTGCCAATGGCCACTATTCTTGGCATACCGATGTAATTAAAGGCGTTAAAGCGAGCATTACTAAAATTGCCAAAGCGCTGATGAAAAGTGATCACCTTTTAACTACTTGGTCAGATAAAACTGGCATTAAATTAGATAAATCGCAAGCAGAGCAGCTGGCTATGCTTACCGCCAGCGCCAAGAGCGAAAAAGATGATGAGCATAAAGAAAAAGAAGCATTGGTAAAACATGTACGACAACTAATTAGTGATGCGTCAAATACAGGTTGGACAACTGGCGGTCACACCGCAATTGATGTACCAATTTTAGCGTATGGTAAAGGTGCCGACGCCTTTAAAGGCCACTTAGACAATACCGAAATTGCAAATAAGTTAATTAACTACATTAAGCAAAGATAAACCCAAACAAAGACTGTGCCGATAATTATCGGCACAGTCTTTATACTTAACCTATTCTCGGCCCGGTAATTTTTTCCAGGTTACCGTGTCGCGTACATAAACAGGCTGTGCATCTGCAGCTATCACCGTATTGCCAGCGACCAGTTCACGTTCTGCTAGTTTCGTCATAAAACGTGCATTTGGTAACGTTATCTCATCTAAAATCGTTAAATTTGTTGCGTCAAAGTGCGTTTTATACGTTTGGCAACCGGTACCCACAACTACGGCATCGTATTCTGGTAGGGTTAATTCTTCTGGCTTTAT
Organism: Pseudoalteromonas sp. ABV4_021; assembly: GCF_056159365.1. Lineage (NCBI taxonomy): Bacteria > Pseudomonadati > Pseudomonadota > Gammaproteobacteria > Alteromonadales > Pseudoalteromonadaceae > Pseudoalteromonas > Pseudoalteromonas sp. ABV4_021. The sequence continues at coordinate 303,362 of NZ_JBSWVB010000002.1, forward strand.
GACCATTTCGTCTGACACAAACGCTGCAAGATTATTTTCATCACGCTTAAATTCTGCGTAATAAATTTCGCCCATACGCGCGTCTATCGTTGCGATTGCATAATCCACCTCTGTCGTGTCAAATGCCTGTTGTGCCATCATTTGTAAATTTGATACACCGATCACAGGTAAATTTGCGGCATATGCCAGCCCTTGCGTAACCGAAACACCAACGCGCACACCGGTAAAGCTACCAGGACCGCGACCAAACGCGATAGCATCAAGTGCTTTTAGATTCGTGTTTGCGCTATTTAAAATACTATCGACCAACGGCAACATTTTTTGGCTATGTTGTTGAGGGCACACCTCAAAGTGAGCGTTTTCTAAATCACAGCTAACGGCTACAGACAACGCTTCTGTAGCAGCATCTATAAGAAGTATATTTGACATAATCTATTTAATTTTTTCTAAAAATGCAGACGCTTTTGCGAGATCGCGAGTGCGCGCCATATTGGGTAAACTTGCTAAAAAGATTCTACCATATTCCCTAGTCACTAAGCGATTATCACAGATCACCAGAACGCCTTTATCTTTTCGGTCACGAATTAAGCGGCCAACACCTTGTTTTAACGCGATAACAGCACCAGGTAATTGCAACGAATAAAACGGATCATTGCCCTGCCCGCTGTGGGATTTCATCTTAGCCTGTAATAAGGGATCATCGGGCGCTGCAAACGGTAATTTATCAATGATCACACACGACAGAGCATCACCACGTACATCAACCCCTTCCCAAAATGATGCTGTGCCAAGCAACACAGAGTTACCATGCATCACAAATTTTTCTAACAAGATACGTTTTGACGCTTGCCCTTGAACCAAAAGCGGATATTCAACGCTGTGCGATAAGCCATCTGCCACTAAGTTAAGCATGCGATAACTGGTAAACAAGATAAAACAACGCCCTTTTGCCGCTTTAATCATTTGTTTTGCAATACTAACAATGGAAAAACCCATTTCTGATTTACTCGGCTCAGGTAAGTAACGCGGTATACACAGTAAGGCTTGGTTTTCGTAGTCAAACGGGCTGTCGTACACTTCCATAATCTTGGTGTTTAAGCCTAAATCTTTGGCGAAGTGGGTTAAATCGCCATTTACCGCAAGGGTTGCCGAGGTAAAAACCCAGCTCGACGTTGCATTATCAACAAGTGCCCGAAATCGTTCTGATACATTGAGAGGCGTAATACTGAACGTTAAATGGCGCTTAGTTGTTTCAAACCAAAAACTAAATCCCGGTTTTTGTGCGTCGTACATGGTTTCTAACTGGCCTTTTAGGCTGGCTGTGCGTTCAAACAATTTTTCAATTTTGTCACTGCGTTCAAGGCATAATTTAAGCACTTGATATAAAAAGCTAATATCGTTTATTACCCGTTCAATCGCACGATACACATTGGCTTGTTTGATCATTTGTTGCCAGTCACCGCGTTGGCTGTCACTTGGAAATTGCAAGCGTAAATCAAATACCGCAGTTTCAAGTTTATCTAATGTTTTACCTAGCTGGATCATATCGAATAGCTCAGCGCGATACACTAAGCGAATATCGCGAACAAGCTCAATGACCATACGTGTGCTGACGCGCGAGGCAAAATAGTCTGATGCAATGTTTGGTAACTGATGTGCTTCATCGAATATATAACAATTAACATTTGGAATAAGTTCGCCAAAGCCCGATTCTTTAACAACTGCATCAGCCAAAAATAAATGGTGATTAACCACCACTAAGTCTGATTCAATGGCTTTAACACGGGCTTTTCTGACAAAACAATCTTGAAATGATGGACATTCTTTACCAAGACAATTATCCGTTGTAGATGTCACATAAGGTAAAACTTTGGCATCTTCTTCAATGCCGCTGCAATCGGCCATATCGCCCGAGCGCGTTTCGCCTGAAAATTTTGCCACCATGGCAAGTTGATGCATTACATCGGGGTCGTCTACTGGTACATGGGCAACGTGCTGATTTAAACGTTCAATACATAAATAGTTGGAACGCCCTTTTAACAGCGCAATTTTTTTGCCTTTTCCGAGAATCTTTTTCAACGCAGGTAAATCACGATGGAATAATTGCTCTTGCAATGCTTTGGAGCCAGTCGACACCATCACTTTTTTATCTGATAGTAACGCAGGGACCAAATAAGCAAATGTTTTACCGGTCCCTGTTCCTGCTTCAACAATTGCCTGCTCATCTTTTGCAATCGCTAAAGCGACCGATTTGGCCATATCAATTTGTGGTTGCCTGGGTGCATACCCTTTTATCGCAAGGGCGAACGGGCCTGATTTACCAAACAAATCGTCGATACTATTCATTTAAAGCACGTGTTTTAAAAATGGATTGCAAGTGTAACGATTAAGCATACTGACAACAAGAAAAAGAGCGTTTTTAACTAGAGCGTGTTGACCTTTGCTGTCTATTTCTGCAGCAGTTTGTTTGGCATTTAGACGAGGCAGAGCGATTGCGGTGTAGTTAGTTTACATAAATGAGCGATAACACAGTATAAACGCCAAACAAGCGCTGCCTAACAGGTTCAACCCAAAGCGTTTTGTTCTTTGTTGTCGCTTCTTGACTTAGCCCGCTAGGCCTACAAAGCAACGCCGCGATCAAAAAGCTTTGGATTTGAACAGAATTTAGACCACAAAGATCAACACGCTCTAAAAAAGCTAACACGCATTAATGACTTAAATAGCAGCATTAGCGCTATAATTTATCAGTAAACTCGCTTCTTCTTTTGTCAGTAGTGTTATTGTTGCGTTTTTGAAATCGAAATCCTCTAATTCGATTTTATTGTGTTGTAACAATAACGATAACATGGCAAGTTGACTAGCTTGATAAACACAGGCACCAATAGGATATCGCTCGGAATATTTTAACAACTCATGCTCAGTGCTGATTTTACTTTGTACTGCTAAGCTTTCTAATATTTCGCGCGGAAAATTCCAAAGTTTTGCGATGTCCAGGGTCAAACGCTGACCATAGTCCGTTACTAAACGTTTAATATTTTGGGCGTTTGGCTGCGTATCAGGACAGACGCTTGAAAACGCATCAATCATTAATTGAAAAATAACCATACTGCCCAAGTTTACGAGCAAACCAACTAAATAAGCTTGCTCTGGGTTGATTTGATATTTAATGGCTAACTGTTGACTTAAGCGCCCTGTAGTTTGGCTATGCGACCATAAATGCTTGCCATAGTTTTTAAAATAGATTTGTGCTTTGGGTACCATTTGTGCCACAAAGCCGTTAATCACCCCCTCAGACAGCCCTTTTTGCCCGAGCAACATAAATGCTGCTTTTATATCTGAAATAGGTTTGTTTGCGCGGTTGTAAAATGCAGAGTTTGCCAGTTCAATGACTTTGGCCGCAATAACAGGGTCATCGCTAATCAGATTGACAAGTATTTCAACATCAAATTCCGGCTGATTGAGCGTATTCATCACTTGGGTTAGCGAACTTGGTACGAGTGGCAACGCTTTCAAGATATATTGCGGTTGGCGTAATAACTGTAAGATTTTACTTTCAATAAATTCATTTATCGGGTCGCACTGAGATGTAGTGATTGCGCTATTAAACAACAGTTCAAAAAAGCGGTCTTGATAATGAACTGTATTGTTTAATTCAAAGGTAAGGTCAGACACGTCAGCAGTATTTTGGTTATATTGAATATCATGGTTCTCAGGCACATCTTTGGTGTCTTCAAAGAAGTAATGATTCGCTTCAATTTCTTGTTTTAAAGTTGGAAAAACCTTTGAAATTAATCGTCTAAACATACTACCGCGATTCAATTTAAATAATGCTTAATTGTAAACCGTAACGTCTATAATGCGAAAACACAAATGAATATTAATTTACTATCGTGTTATACCTGCCACATAGCAACTTTTAAATTTACTTTTGTTCCTTTAAACACAATTCCTTCTTGTTCAAGCAGCGATTTTTGCTGTTGATATTTTTCGCTGTTTTCGGGGAAACTAATTTTACCTTGTGAATTAATCACTCTAAACCAAGGAATACGGCTGCCAGTTGGCAGTTTTTTCATCACGGTGCCCACTAAACGGGCATGCCCATTTAGTGAAGCCATTTCTGCTATTTTGCCATAGGTACACACCTTGCCGCTCGGAATGGACGCCACCACGAGTAAAATTGCTTGTACTTTTTCTTCTTGCGTCATATTGAAACCTAAAATTAGTAGAGTTCTTGAAGCCCTTGCCAAATTGCACTGGCAACCGGTCCGTAAAAATTACGATTACTGCGAAAAGCACGTAACTCAGATTGAAATTGGTCTTCGTCGTCACTTAAGCTTATTTGAACCAAATCGCCATTTTCCAGTTCAGTTTTACACACGTGTTTTGCAGCTAATCCCCAGCCAACACCCTGCAATAGCAATGAGCGCAATGTTGCCAACTCTTCCACCATCACCACTTGCGAGCCTTTTGCGAACGACAATTTTTCATCGTCAAAAGGCAATTCCGTGGGTTTTAAGGTTAAACATGGAATAGCATCAAGTTCATCACTTGCTAAAGTTGTTCGGCCATTTGGTAAAATTTGCGGTGACGCCACTAAAATTACGTCGATCGGTTTAAGTAAAACGCTTTGGAAATCCCCTGACGCATGAAATATATCAAACCAAGGACCAATGCCAATATCAACCTCTCCTTTTGCTAGTTTTTCAACTGCTTGAAATCGCGATCCACCTACTATTTTGAATTGTGTACGGGGAAATTGCTGGATAACGTTACCAAAGAGCTGGCTTACACGCTGATCCCCCGCCAATTGCTCATACGCTATGCAAATACTTGGTTCATAGCCAAGTGCTAATGTTGAACTAATTTTATCAAGTTCATCGCATCCTGATAACACTCGCTTAGCTTGTTTATAAAAGCGCTCCCCAGCTGGCGTTAATTTTAAACGATAACCACTGCGGTCAATTAAGGTAAAGCCGATGTCCTGTTCTAATTTTTGCATCGCCATGGTCAGTGCAGGCTGGGTTTTATGACACTTTTCAGCTGCCTGTTTTAAGCTTTGAGAACTGACAATTGCGTCTAAAATCTTCAATTGACTTAACTTCATTAGTAAAACTTATATAGTTCGTAATTTTTAATAAATATTATTGTATATTGTGTTTCGTTATTCTGGCTATAGTTAATTAACTTTTTCTTCTTAGGATAATAAGATGCGCGCCTTTTTACTGTGTTTACCAGTAATGCTATTAACTGCCTGCAAAGATGCAGCGCCAGAAAAAATTGAATCTGTCATTTCTCGTCCTGTTAAACTTTTTACCGTACCTGATTCGGGAAGCCCGAACATCAGGCGTTTCCCTGCAAAAGTAGAGGCAAATCAAGGATCGTATTTGTCGTTTAGAGTGAATGGCGAGCTAATTGAATTTCCTACACTTGCAGGCCAAGCGGTCAAAAAAGGTGATGTGCTTGCCAAGCTGGACCCAGAAGATTTTAAACTGCAGCTCGCTGACAGAGAAGCGCGCTACAAACTCGCGAAAAATCAGCTCGAACGTACCGAAACACTAAAACAAAAAGGCATTGCATCACAAGCTGAATTAGATCAAGCAAAGGCCAATATGCAAGTTGCGCTCTCTGCGTTAGAAAAAGCGCAAACTGATTTAGAATACACGGTTTTACGAGCGCCGTTTTCAGGCACCATTAGTAAAGTATTTATTAAGAATTTTGAGAGTGTTGTTGCGAAACAAAATATTATGCGTATCGAAACCCGTGATTTAATGGACGTAACTATTCAAATTCCTGAAAAATTGGTAGCGCGTGTCGATAAACAAACAAATTATAAGCCACAAGTTGTGTTCGATAGCTTTCCAAATAAAGCGTATGCACTGTCACTTAAAGAATGGGATACTCAAGCGGATCCGTTAACGTTAAGTTATCGAGTGGTATTTACCTTACCGCTACCGAGCGATTTTAATTTGCTCGCAGGCATGACGGGCAATGTACTGATTGATTTAAATAAAGTGTTCCGTTCAGATCAACAAAAATTCACTATCCCAACGACCGCAGTATTTAGTGATGCAAGTGAAAACTCGTTTGTTTGGCGTTTTAACGACGGTTCAATAGAAAAAGTTAAAATTACCTTAGGTGAAATCCATAAAAGTGGTATTGAAGTTGAAAGCGGCCTGCAACCGGGCGACAAAATCGTAAGTGCCGGCGTACATCAATTATCTGAACAAAGCGTTGTACGTCCATGGACTAAAGAGCGAGGCTTATAATATGAGCATTGCTGAAACGTCAATCGGAAAACGCACGATAAGCTGGCTGTTTACACTAATTTTATTACTCGGCGGTGTGTTTTCTTATCAGCAACTTGGTCGTTTGGAAGACCCTGAATTCACGCTAAAGAAGGCCATGGTGATAACACGCTACCCAGGTGCATCGCCAGAGCAAGTTGAACAGGAAGTTACTTACCCCATTGAAAACGTTATTCAACAACTGCCGTATGTTGATTATGTTACGTCTATTTCTTCACCCGGTTTATCGCAAATTGCGGTGGAGATGAAAAGTACCTATCGCAAAGAAGAACTAAGGCAAATTTGGGATGAATTGCGCCGTAAAATAAATGATTTATCACCGCGATTACCTTCGGGTGTTTATCCGCCAAGTGTAATGGATGATTTTGGCGACGTTTATGGTGTGCTTTACGCAATTAACGGCGATGATTACTCTTATGAAGAACTTGAAAATTACGTCGATTACTTACGCCGTGAATTAGTACTAGTAGACGGCGTTGGTAAAGTCACCGTTGCTGGCGAACAAAAACCGCAAGTGACCGTCGAGATTTCGAGTCATAAACTCGCGCAACTTGGTATTTCAGCCAACGTGATATACCAGTTATTACAAAACCAAAATACCGTATCAAACGCAGGTAAAGTAACAGTAGAAGGCGAATCAATTCGTCTCCACCCTACTGGCGAATTTAAAGATGTGTCGGAACTTGAAGATTTGCTGATCTCAAAACCAGGCGCAAAAGAAATTATCTACTTAGGTGATGTTGCCACGGTTAAGCGCGAATACCCAGAAATCCCAAACAATCCAACCCATTATGCAGGTAAACAAACGCTGCTATTAGGCGTATCGTTCGCATCAGGCGTTAACGTGGTTGATGTGGGTGAGCGTTTATCTAACCACCTTGCATCACTTGAATATCAACGGCCGTACGGCATTGAAATTAATACACTTTACAACCAGCCAAAAGAAGTTGAGAAGTCAGTTGATGATTTCATTATGTCGCTGGCACAAGCGGTTGCAATTGTCATTGCGGTACTGCTGCTATTTATGGGGTTTCGCAGTGGCTTACTGATTGGTGCGGTACTACTTATTACCGTTTTTGGTACCTTTATCTTTATGTTGGTTCAAGAAATTGACCTGCAACGTATTTCTTTAGGTGCTTTGATCATTGCATTAGGCATGCTCGTTGATAACGCCATTGTTATTACAGAAGGTATTTTGGTCGGCCTTAGAAAGGGTTACAGCAAAGTAAAAGCGGCTAACAGCATTGTTAATCAAACTAAATGGCCTTTATTGGGCGCAACAATTATCGCCATCACAGCGTTTGCGCCAATAGGTCTCAGCTCTGACGCAACAGGTGAATTTGCAGGAAGCCTATTTTATGTATTGCTAATTTCACTGCTGTTGAGCTGGGTAACGGCTATTACGATTACCCCATTTTTAGCCAGTGTGCTGTTTAAACAAAGTGAAATTGAACATAACCCTGACAATGAAGTTGATACTGATGAACTTTATAAAGGGGCATTATTTGTTTTTTACGGAAAAGTACTTAAAACCGTTTTAGCGTGGCCAAAAAGTACACTTGCAATTATGTTCGTGTCACTACTTGGTGCATTAGTCCTGTTCGGTAATGTTAAACAGTCATTTTTCCCACCGTCTAACACGCCGATGTTCTACTTAGACTACTGGCGTTATCAAGGGTCTGATATAAGAGCAACGGAGAGAGATATTTCTGCGTTAGAAGAGTACTTACTTGCCAAGCCACAGGTTGTTGAAGTAACCAGCACAATTGGGCAAGGTGCTCCTCGCTTTATGCTGACCTACGCGCCAGAAAAGATTCACCCTGCGTTTGGTCAATTAATTATCAGAACGACGGATCTTGAATCACTTAATGATTTGTTAGCTGATGTACGCAGTTATGCCGATGAAAATTTACATAATGCGGTTATTAAACTTAAACGCATGGAGATTGGCCCATCAACCGACGCAAAGATTGAAGCACGTTTTCAGGGGCACGATCCAAAAGTGCTGCGCGATTTAGCTAACCAAGCAATTGAAATATTAAATACCGATGGCGCGGCGTATAACATTAAACACGATTGGCGCGAATTAACAAAAGTTATCCGTCCGCAGTTTAATGAACAAAAAGCCCGTCGATTAGGCATTAGTAAAGCCGATTTAGACAATGTGTTGTTAACGACCTTGTCGGGACGCCAGGTTGGTTTGTACCGTGATGGCACACGCATGTTGCCGATAATCGCGCGCTCACCTGCATCAGAGCGTCTTAACGTTGATTCGCTTTATGACTTACAAATTTTTAGCCCAACGCTCGGTGTTTACGTATCAATAGAGCAAATCGTTGATGGCTTTAATACCGAATGGGAAAATAACTTAATATTGCGCCGCGACCGTAAACGCACCATAACGGTTATGGCCGATCCGGATATTCTAGGTGATGAAACCGCGGCAAATTTATTAAAGCGTGTAAAACCAAAAATTGAAGCGATAAAACTGCCGCAAGGTTACCAATTAGATTGGGGCGGCGAGTTTGAATCTGCATCTAAGGCACAAAAAGCTATCTTTGGCTCATTACCGCTTGGCTACCTAGTGATGTTTATTATCACGGTGCTGTTATTTAACTCGATTAAAAAGCCGTTAATTATTTGGGCGACGGTCCCGCTTGCGGTAATTGGCGTTACCATTGGTTTATTTACCATGAGCAGCCCATTTAGCTTTATGGCATTACTTGGTTTGTTGAGCTTATCGGGTATGCTGATTAAAAACGGCATTGTGCTTATGGATCAAATTGAACTCGAGCTGAGTGAAAATAAACACCCATACACGGCCGTTTATCATTCTGCACTGAGTCGTTTGAGACCGGTGTCTATGGCCGCCATAACGACGATTCTGGGTATGATCCCACTACTGTTCGATGTGTTTTTTAAATCGATGGCAGTGACCATTATGTTCGGTTTAGGATTTGCAACCATTCTTACTTTGTTGGTAATTCCTGCGCTGTACACTTTAGTATTTGACGTAAAACCAGAAAACAACTAAGTCTAGCTACAACATTCCCACGTTAAGGCCTCTTAGCGTGGGACATCCACTTTCCAACATATTACTTTAAACGTAAAACTAAGTTTATTAACACATTAGTTTAACTCGTTATTGTAATAGGTATACTGTGTATAAAAAACGGTGTGCCTCGTTATGCTTCGTGACCCCTATTCTGTGCTTGTGGTTATTCAAAATACTCAAAATCAATTTTTGGTGATGCAACGTGCAGATGACCCATCCTTTTGGCAATCTGTTACTGGTGGCATTGAACAAGATGAAACTGCCCTTGCCTGTGCATATCGCGAAGTGCTTGAGGAAACAGGCATTAATTGCCTCAAACAAGGTATGAGAATTGATGATTTAAACATTACAAATCATTACGAGATTAGGCCACAGTGGCGTAGTCGTTATAAACCTAACTGTACTATAAACACTGAGTTTGTATTTCATTTGTTGGTACCAGTTACACAATCTATCGTTTTGCATCCCAATGAACACTTAGATTTTAAATGGCTTAATTACCAAGACACCCTTGAAATTTTATGGTCCGATTCGAACAAACAAGCAATAACGTATTGTTATGAACACACAATGTGTAAACTTATTTAGCCATTTTCACAAAAAATAAAACTTAAAAAACCGTTTTGGATAGCAGCAAAATTGCGATAGTCAATTTATGTTTTAGACTTAGTTAGGACTTTATACTGATTAATTAATTCATGGATTAGCACTAAGGAAGGTTATGACTAGGTTACCGCTAACTTTACGCCAATACTTTGCAAACATTGACTTATCAAAAAAGTTAACTCTGTCGTTTTTAGTTGTTGCAGTCGTTCCGCTGCTGATCGTGTTTATTATTGCCTATTACAACTCTTCAAACGCAATTAAATCACAAGTTTATAACCAGTTATCTGCAATAAGCAGTATAAAAAAAAGCGCGCTCGAACGCTACTTTAAACAAGTTGAGCTCAAGCTAGTGACCACCGCACTGAGCCCCACGACAAAGTCAGCCGCCATCGAATTTAGACAAGCGTTCGATGAAGTTAATATCAATAATATTTCAAAACCTGCCCTCAAAAACTATTACAATAATGTCTTTTTTGATGAATTTAAAAAAACAAACCCGAATATTCAGCAGCTTAATGTCAATTTTGATGCCTTAAGTTCGACGGCTGTTGCGCTACAAACTCGCTACATTTTAGACAATGCTAATCCAATCGGTAGTAAACAACAGCTAAGTAGCAGCGGTATAGGTGATTCGTACGATAATGTGCACAGCCAGTATCATGACTATTTTACCAATCTAACGGAATATTATGAGTTTTATGACTTGTTTATTGTTGATAATCGCACCGGAAATATTATTTATTCTGTTTATAAAGAGTTAGATTTTGCGACATCGCTACTTGATGGCCCGTATGCAAACAGCAACATTGCCAGTGTTTTCAAGAAGTCACAGAGCATAAAAACAGGAAATGACGTTGCGTTTATTGATTATCAACCTTATTTTCCCTCATATAACAATCCAGCAAGTTTTATCGCAATGCCAATCGATGGTGAAACTACCTTAATTTTCCAGCTTTCGATAAATGCGCTTAATAACATTATGAGCAATCGTGATGGTTTAGGCGAAACTGGTGAAACCTACCTTGTTGGCCCTGATAAATTAATGCGCTCAGACTCATATCTTGACCCAGAAAATCATTCGGTAATTAATTCATTTAAAAACCCTGAGAAAGGCACTGTAAATACCTACGCCATAGAACAATCATTACAAGGCGTAGCGGGACAAAAAATTATTGATGACTACAACGGTAACCCCGTACTCTCAACTTATCAACCACTTGAAGTGTTCGATATTACCTGGAGCTTACTAGCCGAAATTGATGAAAGTGAAGCTTTCGCTGCGGTTGATAGACTCGCACTCATTCTTACCTTAGTACTGTTATTAGTGATTGCGGCTGTTGCATACACTGCGCCTAAATTTGCTGCATTTCTAGCCGCACCGATTAAACATTTATCTGAATTAATGAAAAGTGTTGAACATACCGGTGATTTTTCGAAACGTACGACCGAAATGAATAACGATGAAATTGGCGATACGGCAGGTGCGTTCAACAACTTGCTTGCAAGTTTACAAGCATCAATAATGGACACCAATCGCGTTATGCAACAACTTGCTAAAGGTGATTTTGACGCTCGGATAACTACTGAATGTAAAGGCGAATTGGCATTACTAAAACAAGCAACCAATGATAGTGCAGAGTCCATAAGCTTAGCGATGTCAGAGTTAAACTCAGTCGTAAACGCAATGTCTCAAGGTAAATTTGATAAAACCATCAATTCACCTATGGCAGGCGATTTAAATACATTAAAAGACAATATTAATTCAACGTTATCAACGTTAGATTTAGCAATAAGTGACATTGTTAACGTTATGCAATCTATGGCTCAAGGCGACTTTGAGCAACAAGTAACGGTTGACTGTAACGGTAAATTGGACGAACTCAAACAAGGCATTAACCAAACTATTTCAAGCATTAACAACGCCATTAATACCATAGATTACACTATGGCAGAACTTAGTGATGGTAACCTTGACGCGCAGATTAGTTTACCACTCAACGGCCAACTAGATCTGTTAAAACAAAAAATTAACCAAACCATTCTAAATATTTCTACTGTTATTAACGACATTTCATTTGTTATGGCAAACGTCAGCGAAGGTAATTTTAGCTCCCAGGTTGAAAGTGAAATGACAGGTCAATTCGCGCGCCTTAAAGACGATGTCAATATCAGTATCAAGTCGGTAAATCACGCCATCAACGATATTAGCGCAGTAATGAATGGTATTAGCCAAGGCGATTATCGCCAACAAATAGACGCAACTATGAAAGGACAGTTAGATGCGTTAAAAACCAATATCAATAGCTCAGTCAACAGCGTTAAAGAAGTAATCACATCACTTAGCGATGTCGCCGAAGCGATGAAAAAAGGTGACTTTACGCAGTTTATTGAACTTGAGTTTAAAGGTGATTTAGCGCAGCTGAAAACAGATATTAACAGCTCTGTCACTGCGACGGCCACAGCCATTAACGAGGTTTCTACCAGTTTAGAGGCGTTAGCGAACGGTGATTTGAGCAAGCAGATGCAAGGCGACTTCCACGGTATTTTTTCGCAGCTACAGCAGAATATAAATCGCACCACAAAACAACTAATTGATGTAATAGGCAATATTCAAGCGTCTGCCGAAGAAGTAAAACAGTGTGCAAAAGAAATCTCGGTCAGTAATACGGAAATTAGCGAACGCACGGAAGAACAAGCTGCAAGCCTAGAACAAGCAAGCGCAAGCACCAAAACATTACTCGAAGAAGTATACGGCGTCGTCGAACAATCAAAACGTGCGGTATCACAAAGTAACATTGCCACTGAAAGTGCGAAACAAGGCAAGTCACTGTCGCTTGAAACCCAGCAATCCATTGAAGAAGTAGAAAAATCCAGTAAAAGTATTAATGAAATTGTTGAAGTAATTGATGGACTTGCCTTTCAAACTAACCTGTTAGCACTAAATGCCGCGGTGGAAGCTGCGCGTGCTGGCGAGAATGGCCGCGGTTTTGCCGTGGTCGCAAATGAAGTACGTGAACTTGCAAGTCGCAGTGCAAAATCCGCAAAGCAAATTCGCGATATTATTTCTGACAGTAACGATAAAGTACATCTAGGTAGTCAATTATCGGTTGCATCTGGTGAGAAGCTATTACAAATTGTGGCGCGTGTTGAAGAAGTAAACCAAAGTATTCATAAAATCAGTGAAAGCTCTAACAATCAAAGCCATAGCTTAAAAGAGGTTGATGTGGTTGTGCAGCGATTAGCGACTATCGTACAGCAAAACTCAGCGGTAACTGAAGAAACTATGGCAGCTGCCAATTTAATGGCTGAGCGTGCGAACAATATGAATAATCTACTGGAGTACTTTAAAACCAATAGCCCCACTGAGCCGACACCAATGATTTCGGGAGAGCTGATCCCAGCCAGTAGACGGGCATAAACATTGTGTGGCGTCATATTCTAAACCAAGTTTTTGCAATTAGCGCTTAAACTTGGTTTCTAGAATAACAGAAGATGTAGTGCGCTCTACGCCATCTAAATTACCGATTTCGTCGAGCGTATGACTCAGTTGCTCTAACGAGCTTTCTTCTACGACAGCTATTAAGTCGTATTCACCGCTTATTGCATACAACTGTGAAATAGCGGTAAATCGCTTTAATTCGACATTGGTTTGCGTTGTTAATTTTTGTTTAACCTTGATGGATACGTGCGCGCTCACCCTATTTTTTAAATAATCTTCACCAAGCTTTACGCTGTAACCAGTTATAACACCGGTAGACTCAAGTCGGGCAAGCCTATTTTGTATGGTTGAGCGGCTCAAAGACAGCTTTCTCGCTAAGTCTGAAACGCTCAAACGCGCGTTTTCTTTTAGCGCATTAATTAAACTTTTATCTGTATCGCTAATCATATTGACCAAAAGTATAAACAATTTGCTAAATAATATCGTTAATATGGTTATTTTTACACTACAAAATGGCCCTAATAGATTCAATAATTGAAATAATTAAATTTTAAGTAATTAGACAACAAGATTGAGGAAAGAATAATGGCTGTAAATCGTGCTTTATTTGATGATGTAATGGTACCTAACTATGCCCCTTCAGCGGTAATTCCAGTTAAAGGCGAAGGTTCACGTGTATGGGATCAAAACGATAAAGAGTTTATCGATTTTGCAGGCGGCATCGCTGTAAACTGTTTAGGCCATTGTCATCCTGCTTTGGTAAATGCGTTAAAAGAACAATCAGAAAAAATTTGGCATTTATCGAACGTATGGACAAACGAACCAGCACTTCGTCTTGCTAAGAAGTTAGTAGATGCAACGTTTGCTGACAAAGTTTACTTTGCAAACTCAGGTGCTGAATCAAACGAAGCAGCGCTTAAACTTGCACGTCGTTTTGCCCTTGATAACTTCGGTGCAGAAAAATCAAAAATTATCGCATTTAACAAAGGCTTCCACGGCAGAACGTTCTTTACCGTAACGGTGGGTGGCCAAGCGGCCTATTCTGACGGTTTTGGTCCTAAGCCTGGTGATATCGTTCATTGTGATTACAACGACCTAGATGCCTTTACAAAACTAATCGACGACAACACATGTGCTGTAATGCTTGAACCACTACAAGGTGAAGGCGGTATTATTTCGCCAACACCTGAATTTATCCAAGGTGTTCGCGAGTTATGTGATAAACACAATGCCCTACTTATTTTTGATGAAGTGCAAACAGGTGTTGGCCGCACAGGTACACTTTACGCGTATGAAGGTTTAGGTGTAACGCCAGATATCCTTACAACAGCGAAAGCATTAGGTGGCGGCTTCCCAATTGGCGCGATGATCACCACGACTGAAATCGCTAAACACCTAAAAATTGGTACTCATGGCTCAACATATGGCGGTAACCCACTAGCGTGTGCAGTTGCAGAAGCTGCGTTTGATACGGTTAACCAAGCGGATGTACTTGACGGTGTTAGCCAAAAAGAAGCGCTTTTCCGTGAAGGTTTAGATGCAATTAACGCTAAATATAATGTATTTAGTGAAGTACGTGGTAAAGGTTTATTAATCGGTGCAGTTCTAAACGATAGTTACAAAGGTCGTGCTCGCGATTTCCTAGTAGCGTCTGCAGATAACGGCCTTATGGCGCTTGTAGCAGGTGCTGATGTAGTACGTTTCACACCTTCATTAGTTATTCCAAATGAAGATATTGCTGAAGGTCTTGCGCGTTTTGAAAAAGCCGTAGCGGCGGTTGTTAACGGTTAATAACCAAGCTGGCTATGTTAGTACTTAGACCAATTACAAAAGACGACTTTGCTGCTTTGAAAGAAGTAGCAAAAGCGTCTGGCCACGGCTTTACATCACTTCCTGTTTGCGATGATTTACTAGAAAGTAAAATTAATCGTGCTGTAGAGAGTTTTGAAAAAGACGTAAGCGCGCCGCGCGATGAAGGCTACTTATTCGTATTAGAAGACACCAAAACAGGTGAAATCGTAGGCACAACTGCAATTGAAGCTGCTGTTGGACTCGATGTACCACTTTATCATTATCATATGGGCAAGACAGTTCATCACTCCAGTACACTTGGTGTATACAACACAGTTGACATTCTAACCATGTGTAACGATTACACAGGTGCCACTGAAATCTGTACTTTGTTCTTAAAAGAGTCACACCGCAGTGGTTTGGCAGGTCGTTTTCTATCACGCATTCGCTTTTTATTTATGGCCCAGCATCAAGCACGTTTTTCAAACCGTGTAATCGCAGAAATGCGAGGTGTCTCTGATAAAAATGGCCATTCACCATTTTGGCAATGGTTACAAGAACACTTCTTTTCAATTGACTTTCCAACTGCTGACCATTTAATTGGTACAGGTAATAAGGTATTTATTTCCGAGTTAATGCCTAAATACCCTATTTACGCCAATTTGCTCAGCAAAGACGCACAAGCCGTCATCGGTAATGTTCATGATAAAACAAAACCCGCGTTAAGATTGTTAGAAAAAGAAGGCTTTGAATTTCGCGGTTATGTTGATTTATTTGATGCTGGACCAACCGTTGAAGCGCAAATGGATAACATAAAAAGTGTACGCGAAAGCCGTTTGCTTACAGTGAAAATTGGTAAAGGCCAAAGTGTTGATACCTATGCGATTGCAAACCTTGAAGTCAATGCATTTAAAGCTGTATTTAGCTGTGATATTTCAATTGATGATAATGATGATACGGCAATCATCGACAGTGAATTAGCATCAGCGCTTAACGTTGAGTGTGGCGATTCAATACGAATTTTAAAATTAAGTTAGGTCGTGCTTAAACCTACTTTAATACACAATTAAAGTGTTCAGGTCGCCCTGTTCACTAATACAAAGGTAATATTATGCACAACAATGTAGATACATTATTTGAAAACTTATGGCAAAGCTATTTGGACGTAACGCCATCGGCAGTTAAAGTTCACAAATTATTAGGTGATACGCAGCAAACAGATGTGATTAATGACCACATTGCATTACGTACATTTAATATTGAAAAAGTGGGGCTTGAAAAACTTGCACAACACTTTTTAGCTGTCGGCTACACAGAGTGTGGCGAGTATCACTTTGAAGCCAAAAAACTGTATGCAAAGCATTTTGAGCACAGCGATCCAACCAAACCAAAAGTGTTTATTTCTGAATTACTTGTTGAAAAGTTTTCGCCTGAGCTACAAAAAACAATTCACGCATTAGTTGAACAAATTGACGAAGACGCAATTACTGCTGATAATTTCTTATATTCAGGTGCGCATTGGCAAATTGACTCAGCAACCTACGCAAAACTATTAGAAGAATCTGAATACGCGGCGTGGACTGCAGCTTGGGGTTATCGTGCAAATCACTTTACTGTTAGCATTAATCACCTCGCTAACTTTGAAACAATTCAAGCAGTAAACACAGCACTTAAAGATGCAGGTTTTGAACTAAACAGTTCAGGTGGCGAAATTAAAGGTTCACCAGAAGTACTGCTAGAGCAGTCTTCAACACTTGCTGATAAAGCAGACGTAACATTTAGCGACGGTGTTAAAGCGATCCCTAGCTGTTTTTACGAATTTGCACTGCGTTACGCAAAACCAGATGGTGATATTTACACCGGTTTTGTTGCAGCATCGGCAGACAAAATTTTTGAAAGTACCAACGCACGCTAATTGGTAGATAATAAAAAACGAGCCAATGGCTCGTTTTTTATTATTCGCTCACTATACTTAATAAACTGTGTTGTAACTGCCGCTATTATTTAAAAAAGCGGGTTTATCGAGAGCCTAAATACCGTTTGATGAAATATATTTTACTGCTTTTATTTTTTTTACCGTTGCAACTAACCGCAAGACAAAGCCAAGTTGAGGTATATACCTATCATAATATGCCGCCTTACGTTATCGACTTGGAACAAAAATCAGGATTATATTTTGAGTTCGTCGATTTACTCAATCAAATGAATTCTGGCTATCAGTTTAAATTGGTGTACATGCCACGAAAACGCATTGACCACCGCTTAAAGCAAAACAAACTAAACGGTGTAGTTATTGGTGTAAATCCCAAGTGGTTTAGAGATCCTACTCAATCACGCTATCATTGGACGCCGAAAATAATGTCCGATCAAGATATATTTGTGAGCTTAAGTAAGCATCCTGTGATTGTGAACGAATTATCAGATCTTGAAAGCAAACGGGTTGGTGGCATTCATGGCTTTAAATACGTAGGTGTAGATTCGTTAGCAAATCAGCAAAAATTAACCCGTGTAAATACACAAAGCGAAACGCAATTATTTGATATGTTGAAAAAAGAACGTATTGATACTGCGATATTGAGCTATTACACCTTTCTTTATTTAAGTAAACAAAACCACAACGACTTCTACATTGCAGAAAAACATCACGATACATTTACTCGCCATATCATGTTGCCTAAAAGCCAAAATAACAGCTTATATTTAACGTTAAATTCAATTTTAATCTGTGAAGACTTTACGAAACACTGGAAACAACGCCTACTAAATTATACTATGCCTGTTCATTAGTATTTTATTTCTCTCACATGTCACATAAAAATTGTCTGCTAGCTTCATTTATGACAGCGCTTGTCAGCGGGTGTTTTATTCTTTTAGATGTTGATTTTCTTCAACATTCTAATGAGATATTTTGGCATGTTCCCTATCGTTCCTTTGTTATTATGTTATGCCTAGTTGCCGTTGCCTGCTCTGCAAAATTAATCGCACGTCCAACATTTTTTCAACAGAGCATTGCCAATATTGGACTATACGCTGCATTAAGTTGGTTTCCGGTATCGTTAATTTTTTCAGGTAACGTGCGCAACATATTCAGCGCCAGCAGTTTAGTCAGTTATGATGTATGGCTTATGTTTAGTTTGCTGCCGCTCGTAAGCACAATCTTAATTAGTCTGGTGTTTGTTTATCAAAAAATTTTTAGTCACTAAGTTGTTGGTATTGTTACCGAGTATGTAACAATATTATTATCTGAATGTGCCACTTGGTGGGTCTCTAAGTTATTTGTTTTTAATCGATAACTAAAAAAGCAATGACTTGTATTGATCGCACCTAGCCCACCCAAAGACTTTAACCAAGGCTTTGCATACCAAGTGCCATAAAGTCCCATTGTATAAGCACATGAACGTAAGTTCGTTAAATTTGGAAAGTACTTAGACCACACCGTTGTATACAGCTCGGTAACAACCAAAGAGTAAGGCGACGTATTATCACCATTGTTTAATCGCGCCTTTAATGTATTCAACATTAAATTTCGACGTCGCCAATTAACCTCTGTCGTCGGTCTTGGTGGGTGCATTGCAAATACATCGAGAGTTTGCTTGTTAAATACTATGCCAAGTGACACCAAATCACCTCTTTCATCTAAAAAGGATGTTTTTTGCTTTTTACTGATTGGATACTTACTGATAATAGCAATATTACTCGGCAGACTTTCTTTTTTGCGAATCCCGTAATTAAAGCGCCCTTCACTTAATGCTTTTAATTGATTGATATGCAATTCATTGACATTGAAAAGAATTATTAACCCGGCATTGTGTTGTGTTATTTCTCGATAAATCGGTGAAAGCGCCAAGTCTAGCGAGTCATCAAACGTGTATTGCAACACTTTTATCGCATCGCTCTCTCGCTGGTTAACTAACTCTTCTGTTTTGCCAATAAACAATGTGCTGTTTAGATAGGCATTAAAATTTGCAGCAATCAATAATCCACTAACAAGCAGAAAAATTACCATTACGGTGCGATTCCAAAAACCCAACAGTAGACTTAACACGATTGATAGCAGGGCAAACTGGGTTTGTAGACTGGCCAACAAATCAACTTGATAAATCGATTTTATGATCTCAAAGCGTGGCGTTAATTGCCCTAAAAAAACAACAAACAAAGCTAATAAAATCAGTGTGCGCACAGTTATTCTCAGTTTTTAACTTAGTGTTAAAAGCGTAGTCTAATGTAGTCACTTATGCTTAATTTATGTTAATATGTTATGAAGATAGCTGTTTGATCAATGTGTAATAAATCGCAGGCAAGATAGCTAAATGTTACACAGAAATGCGTTGTACACGGTATTTCAACGCAATAATGGGCGGCATGCGCCCATTATTTAAAACATAAATTTATTTGCGTTTTAAACTTAATGTACCTGAAAGGCGCTTCGCAGGTTTTCTAGATTGCTCCTGACGTTTATGTTTATCACGCGGTTTTTCACTCACTTTTGAACCGTCATGTGACAAAGGTTTAAACGTTTTTTTCGCTTTTTTATTATGGTCCGTTGAACGTTCTTGCGTTTTACTTGAATCAGCGATTGATGCATTAATTTGCGCCATTTCGCTCTCGCTTAAAAAGCGCCATTGCCCCACCGCTAAATCATTTAACGATACATTCATAATACGAACACGTTTTAGCTTAGTTACTTCAAATCCTAAGTATTCACACATACGACGGATCTGACGATTAAGCCCTTGTGTTAGAATAATATTAAAGCGTTTCTTGCCAAGTTGTTTAACTTTACACGGTTTTGTAATGGTATCGAGAATAGGAATACCTGACGCCATCTTTTCAACAAAATGCTGGTCAATTTCTTTATCAACGGTGACTATGTATTCTTTTTCGTGATTATTACCCGCTCGCAATATTTTGTTGACGATATCACCTTCGTTGGTCAAAAAGATAAGCCCTTCTGAGGGTCTATCTAGGCGTCCTATTGGGAAAATTCGATCTTTGTAATTGATTGCAGAAACAATATTACTTTTAATTTTCTTTTCGGTTGTACTGGTAACACCCACAGGCTTGTTGTAAGCAATATAAACGCGTTTTGGTTTTGCCTTTAATGACTTACCGTTAACCGTAATGGTATCAGCATCAGATACTTTTAAGCCCATTTCGGCAACTGTTCCGTTAACCGTAACTTTACCCTCTGCGATTAACGTATCGGCTTCTCGACGTGAACAAATACCGGTTTCACTGATATATTTGTTTAAGCGCTTTAATTCACTCATATCTAAACAACTAAATAATCTATAGCGCTATTGTAATTCAGCCACATTTAAAACGCTTGCGTTTTCTCAGGTAAATGCACATGTTAGAATAGCGTTTTTGTTTTAGCACTTTGATTTTATGTTCTTAAAACCCAACTGGCGTATTCTTACCATTGGCGATGGCGACCTCACCTTTTCGTATTCGTTACTTGCTCATCACCAAATAACACATTTATCAGCGTCAGTATTGGATGCGAAAGCAACCATCATGGATAAATACAGTAAAAATGGCATTAACGGATTAAACAGGTTAAAAGCCAATGTTCATTATGAACTTGATATAACAAACGCTAAAACCTGGCCAAATACCCTTTTCGGTGCGTTTGATTTAGTAATTTTTCAATTTCCGCTTGTACCTGCAGTTAAGTCAAAAGATGCGTTTGATCAGGCCCCAAATCAAAATATTGTAAATCGTAACTTGCTACGTAAATATTTGCTCGCATGTTTTGACTACTTTTTAGATAAAAACGGTGCGCGTCTAAGTTACATCACTTCAAAAGAAGTTAAACCTTATAGTCATTGGCAGATTGAGACCGATCTTGTCAACGACACATCAATCGCTTACTTGGGTAAACAAGCGTTTAACTATTCACTTTTTCCTGACTATCAAATTCGCAATGTTGACCGTGATAAACAGGTTAAAGACACTAAAGGCTTTATTTATTGCTACTCCGATGTATCACAGCCAGAATCGGTGATAAATCAATTTACCCCTTTTGCTTTTAATAAAGCCGGTTATTGCCCGCTATGTCGTGTCGGCCCGTTTACATCTGAAGAAAACAAGCAACGCCATTTAATGTCGAAAAAACACATAAAACTCGCCACATATCAACAACAGTGGTTTGACTTCTTAGCACAGCAATAATCACCGCGACTTGGCGGTGTAACGCGCGGTTAACCGCATCAGCCTTGGTAATATCTACGTATTATGGTATGTTGCGGGCATTTTTATATTAACCGTTATTATTCATGTCAACGATAGAAGTAAACTCTCAAGATAACCAAAATAAAGGGTTGTTTAATCGCTTTTTAGCAACCGTCGAATTCCTCGGTAATTTACTGCCTCACCCAATCACCCTATTTGCAATGTTCTGTGTTGCTATTGTTATTTTCAGTGGTATTGCAGATTGGATGGGGGTAAGTGCTATTGATCCTCGCCCAGAAGGTGCTAAAGGCCGCGCACCAGATGGTGTGATTGAAGTTGTATCGCTTATGAGCGCTGAAGGTTTACAACGAATCGTGACTGGACTTGTTACTAACTTCACAGGTTTTGCGCCGCTTGGTACGGTACTCGTCGCATTATTAGGCGTAAGTGTTGCAGAGCACTCAGGTATGTTATCAGCAGCAATGCGCGGCATGGTAATGGGCGCGCCAAAACGCCTAGTAACGTTTATGGTGGTGTTTGCCGCGATTTTGTCTAACACAGCGTCAGAACTTGGTTATGTCGTACTTATTCCGTTAGCTGCAATGATCTTCCACAGCCTTGGTCGCCACCCGTTAGCAGGTCTTGCGGCCGCGTTTGCCGGTGTTTCGGGTGGTTACAGTGCTAACCTGTTACTGGGTACAATTGACCCATTACTTGCGGGTATTACAACGCCAGCAGCACAAATGATTGACCCAACATATGAAGTAGGCCCAGAAGCAAACTATTACTTTATGGCCATATCAGTAGTATTAATCGCCTTTGTTGGTACTTGGGTTACGGAAAAAATTGTAGAGCCTCGCTTAGGTAAATACAACAATGATGAAGCAAGCATTGATTTAGCGGATAACAAAATCGACCACTTAACTGACGTTGAACGTAAAGGTTTACGTTACGCTGGTCTTGCTTTTTTAGCGACGTGTGCCGTACTTGCAACAACAATCGTGCCTGAAAACGGTATTCTACGTCACCCAGAAACCGGATTAGTGGCGGGTTCTCCTTTCTTAAAAGGGATTGTTGTATTTATCTTTGTAACCTTTGCTATTCCTGGTTTTGTGTACGGACGCGTTGTTGGTTCAATGAAAAATGACCGCGATATCATTGATGCCATGTCTAAAAGTATGAGCTCAATGGGTATGTACATTGTGTTAGTATTCTTCGCTGCGCAATTTGTTGCATTCTTTAAATGGACCAATTTAGGTACTATCTTAGCGGTTAAGGGCGCAGCTATGTTAACTGCATTAAACTTGACTGGCCCTGAAGTGTTTGTACTGTTTATATTTATGTGTGCCGTGGTTAACTTGAGTTTAGGTTCATCGTCGGCACAGTGGGCAATCACCGCGCCAATATTTGTACCTATGTTAATGCTTATCGGTTATGCGCCTGAAACAATTCAAGCAGCTTACCGTATTGGTGATTCGGTAACTAACCTTATCACGCCAATGATGAGCTATTTTGGCTTAATACTCGCGGTGGCAACCAAATACAAAAAAGATATGGGCATAGGAACACTTGTCGCAACCATGCTGCCATATTCAATGTTCTTCTTTGTGGGCTGGGTATGTTTATTCTACTTATGGGTATTCGTACTGGGTATGCCAGTTGGCCCTAATTCACCAATCTACTACACGCCATAGTCGGTTGAGCCTGCTAAGCGCCATTGGCGTTATCTATTTTAAATAAAAATAGGTTACGCAATTTAGGGTAAAAAAAAGGAGCAGTAAATGCTCCTTTTTTGTATTTAAATTTCGCTTTCTTAACTATTCGAGAACAACGAAATATTAAACTTGCTTGTTACTTCTTAAATGCTTTTCTGATTTTCTGACGATTTTGCATCTTAGCTTCTGCACCGTACTGTGTTGCTCTATTAGAACGAATACGCTTTTGCAGTGAGGTTTTCTTACCGATTTTCTTTATTAAGCCATCGCGGTTACTTACTTCAAAGCCAGGGTAATAAATACGCTTAACCTTGTCTTGAATTAAGTCTTCAATTTGCGCAAGTACATGCTCTTCTTCACGACTAACTAATGAAATAGCAAAGCCCTTTTGACCCGCGCGACCTGTACGCCCGATACGGTGAACATAATCTTCAGCAAGGTATGGCAAATCAAAGTTAATTACGCGAGGTAGTCCGGCAATATCCAAACCGCGAGCCGCAACTTCTGTACCCACTAAAATAGTGGTTTTCCCCTCTTTAAATTCACGTAATGCGCGGCGACGATTACCTTGGCTTTTATCGCCATGCATCACACCAACAGTAACGCCGTATTGAGTAAGCTCGTCAACAATTAACTGTACATCTTCTTTAATGTTGACGAAAACCAATACTTGCTTCCATCCTTTACGACAAATAAGCTCTGACAATAGCTCTAATTTTCTGTCGTTTGATACGGGATACGCAACATGGGTGATTGTACTAGCCGTTTCGTTATCTCTACTTACCTGAACAATTTTGGGATTTTTAAGTGCTTTTGTAGCAAACTGTTTAACTGCCGACGGATACGTTGCTGAAAACAACAATGTTTGTTTATTTTTGTCACATTGCTCTAAGATGGTTTCAATATCAGAGCGAAAACCCATATCTAGCATACGGTCTGCTTCGTCAAGTACGACATGACACGCGTTATTAAGCGCAAAATTACCTTTACGTAAATGTTCAATTAAACGCCCTGGCGTTGCGACAAGAATATCGCAGCCTTTATTAACACGGTTAATTTGTTTATCGTGCTCTACACCACCGAAAATTGCAACCGACTTTAAATTGTTAAACGCCGTAAATTGCTTAATGTTATGATCAATTTGATCAACGAGTTCACGCGTAGGCGCTAAAATCACAGCACGAATTGACTCGCCCTTGGCGTTACTATCAAGTAGCTTTTGAATAATCGGCAGCGCAAACGCTGCTGTTTTACCTGTGCCTGTTTGCGCACTTGCAAGCACGTCGTGACCACGACGCACATGTGGTATCGCCATTTTCTGTACTGGCGTTAGTGATTCATAACCCATTTTCTCTAGTGCTGATAAAATCGAGTCAGCAAAGCTAAAGGATTTGAAATTCATAATATTGGAAACCTATTGAGGGAATTGCGTTAATTATAACAAGGAAAGTACTGTGCAGAATAGCTAAAAGCGATCGTTTAACCGATCGCTTTTATAAAAACGGGTGTTATGGGGTAACGATAAAATCGCTTTGTGCGAGTTGATTAAGCGAATTGCCAACGAGTTTATCTTCAAACTGGCGCATTAATCCCATGCCTGTTTCGATTTGCTGATCATTAAGCGCCACATACGGTAAGCGGAACACAGGTTTAACCGCCCCCGATAACGCCAATGCGGTATTAATCGCGATTGGATTTGGCTCACAAAATAACCACGCCATTAACTGTTGGCATTGGTCGTTAAGTTCATTATTTTCACGGTCCATTAATTCACGAAAGACACTCGGAATTAAATTTGACGTAACTGAAATCACACCATGTGATTTGGCTTTGTGACGACTTTCATGGGCTTCGTCGTCGTTACCAGACCAACATGCAATGCCTTTACTTTCATAATATTCAATTCGCTCATTACCGGCACATTCTTTTACACCAATAAAGTTTTCTGACTGAGCAAGCTGTTCAATAATATCAGGAGTTAAATCTTGACCCGTACGCCCCGGTACGTTGTAAATAAATGCAGGACCAATCGCTAATACACGTTCAAAGTGAGCAATAACTCCTTGATTTGACGTGCGTCCGTAGTAAGGATTAATTTGCAGTGCTGCATCCATACCTGTAGCAAAACCATACTCTGTGGCTTTAATTGCTTCTTTAGTATTGTTACTGCCGGTATTACCAATAATAAGTAATTGGCCTTTAAATTTGTTAACGCTATGGGCGATAAGCATTAAATGCTCTTCCCAATTCATTAACTGGCCTTCGCCCGTTGTACCACCCACAATAATGCCATCTACACCAGCTTCGATTTGCTTTTCAACTAGCATGTCGTAAGTGGGTAAATCAATTTCGCCATTGCTGTGGTAAGGCGTTTTTATTGCGGTGATTAGACTCGCTTGTTTAATTGTGGCAACGTTTGTCATAGCTACTTATCGTTATAAAAATTTGCACTATTTTAACCATAAACAAGGTGTCACGTAAGTAGGTAACAAGTCTTAGTTAAAATTTGTTGTTATTTTTATTAGTTACGATAAGATAACTGTACAAATATACAGTTAATTATTTTGCAATGGCTATATCTGAATACTTCGAAGATTATTTCTACTCGTTAAAACAGCTTTCTTTGCACACGGGGGTGAAAGAGCACATCTTAAATGAGTGGCAAGACGCCTGTATTTTGCCAAGCGCCGCCTACCATTTAAAAAACCAAGTGCAGTCGAGCTCGTTTTTTGGCATCTGTGATTTCAATGAAGAACAAGAGTATTACGCCCGAGGCTATACTAAATGGATAGACTTATTAAAGAATCATTCAGAGCTAAGTTCAGCGCAAGCATATACCTTGTTCTATCAGCAATATGCAAAATCAGTAAACGATTTGGCGGCAAAAGGCTTTGAACTTAACGCCGAATATTTCGAAAATCTTGAAGAGCAAATTCAAAACCATTGGCAATTATTTTTGGCGGGTAAATATGGCGTTATCACAGCAAATGGTTTTATACATGAAATTGTTGCGCTAGAAGCGGTAGATTACTTAGTTAATAACTGTGAAATAGGTGACGAACAGTTAAGTAAATGTTTGCGCCTACTTGAGCGCACTTTAAGCTACCCGCCACAGCAGCTAAATTGTGTATCAAATGCGCATAAATTACTAAAGCGCCTTAAAGATTTATAGTCGAGTACTTAGCGATATTAAAAATATCGCTAAGTCCTAAATCTAAAATCGGAACAGTAACGACACACTTAATGTATCGGTTTTAATTTCAGCAATTTCAGTTTTCTCATAATCTAGGGTAAGCGCCATTGATTTGCTGATGCCGTAACCGATTCCCAGACCACTGACTAAAGACGTGCCGCGGTCGTCAATTTTTTGTGTGGCTAATGCGCTATCTTGATATATCAGTTGCTCCATTTTATTGTCCCAACCGATCACACCCACTTGCGCTTTTAAAAATAGCTTATCATTAATAGGTAAAGTACCGACCAAACGTAAATCTGCCGCTAACGTTTCAAATTTGCCTTTATGCTTTGTGGTACTTGTTTTTTTACCTTTGCTATCGGTGGTTTGTTCTGACACTTTGAAATCGGCTACCCCAAAACGCGACACACCGCCTTCTATGGCAACAAATCGGTTAAATTGAAAGCCAACTAAAATCCGTGCACCAAAACCACTATCACTGGATTTATACTTATATTCACCGAGGTTTTCGTCCACAACCGATGGTTTAAAATCAAGCGATTTAAATTGTTGCTGTTGTAAACTCAAACCGTAATATGCAAATTGATTGTGGTTTTTTGCATGTGAATTAAGTGAAAACACACTGACAATGAGAAAAAATAAATAAGTTAAGGGTTTCATTATTGTCCTTAAAATGAAAATAAACGGTGATCGCGCACCAGAACCGATTAAAACACTCTTATCTGTAAGATAAGTGCTTAGACGTTATCAAGGTTATAAAAGAAACGCCGAATAACGGCGCAATATAATGCAAATTGAAAAATGATTTATCAAGTAAAATTACAATTATTAACAGTTAGTTACCAAATAATAGCTGCCAGAAACTCGGCTCATGAATCTTGTGATATTGCTTGCGTAATTTATCAATTTCGGTCAATTGTTTTTTAGCAGTTGGCAAGTCGTTTACGTTTTGCTTAATTAACGCAACGTGTTTAAGTACACGCTCGATTCCTTGGTTCGATTTCTCCGATTCACGGTTAAAGCCAATTTGTTGCGACTTACGTAAGGCATTTTCAATATCAG
This sequence comes from Pseudoalteromonas sp. ABV4_021, assembly GCF_056159365.1. Taxonomy (NCBI): domain Bacteria; kingdom Pseudomonadati; phylum Pseudomonadota; class Gammaproteobacteria; order Alteromonadales; family Pseudoalteromonadaceae; genus Pseudoalteromonas; species Pseudoalteromonas sp. ABV4_021. The sequence continues at coordinate 330,705 of NZ_JBSWVB010000002.1, forward strand.
TTAAATGAGTAAGCAACTCATCTGATGTTTGCGCTGTTTTGGCTTCTTTGTAACTTAGTGCCATTTCTTTCATCACTAACGCTAGCTCTGATTGTTCAGCTGAGAGTGAAAAACACATTATAAAAATCGATAAAAGGAAGGTTTTTTTCATACTGCTCTCTTGTTACCTAAATCGCTAAGTATTCTAATTAATAGTGCCGTGATACTAATACCAATTCACTTAAATAGCTGATCATCCTAGCGGGATAAATATCGTGCAAACTTCGTTAGAATGTATCAATGTGGAACAATTGCATTAGAAACATTCCGCCTTGGTATCATTTATTAAGTACTATCCCTAGTCTCACACTTAACAGAATCGATATTAAAAATCGCGCCCATTGTAACAAGAACATAAAAAAAGCCAATCACATAGATTGGCTTTGCAAGTACGTTAGGATTCTAATTAGCTAACTTGTTTTAGCTTTGCCTGTTCTGGCTTTAGTAAATTCATATCAAAATCGAATTCATCAACGCGTATTGCCAGCTCACGTTTTACGTTGTAGTCGACCAGCATTTTATACTCATCTGCCGTGATAACGTTTGCTACCAATGCATTATCGAGTGTTTCAGCGAAACGTACGCCTGCTTTGATTTCTTTCTTACGCAGCGACTTTTTAATCTTAGCTAGCATATCTAAACACTCTAGTTTAGCTAGGTACGCTTGCTGGTTAATGTCGTGTCCATCGCCATTTGAAGCATGTACTAGGTGCGTTAATTGCTTTTTAAATTTGGTATTTAACTGGCACTGATGCGCAAGTTCTCTTACCAAATCATCATTGATACGCATTGTGCTTTCAGAGTAAGTTACTGTAATTAGTCGCATAAACTTACGTGTTGCACCTGATGGGAAGTTTGCTAAGAAATCGCTTATTGCGTTTTCAGCTTGTGCAATGGCCCAACGTGTTGCGTAATGGAAGTACGGTGCTGCTTGTGCACGGTCTTCAACAGACACTTTTTGCTCGTAGTAACGAATTGATGCCATTGCTGCGTATAAATAACTCATTACATCACCTAAGCGCGCTGATAGTAGTTCAGCTTGCTTAAGTTTGCCGCCAAGTACAAGTAATGAAAAGTCTGCGTATACTGCAAGTTTTGCTGAAAGTTTATTTACCGCTTTTTCGTACTGACGCACTTCAGACAGTTTTGACTTCGCGCCTGCAGTAAATGGCAGTAAACCTTTAGTAAATGCACTTAAACTGTTACCAACACTGTAGCCAATTGTTTTAGTTAACAATCCGCGGAACGTAGCGTCTGCATTTTTTTCAGTACTGTGAATTGATTCAACCATGCTTTGTAGATGCGGGTGACAACGCATTACACCTTGACCAAAGATCATAAGGTTACGCGTAAGAATGTTTGCACCTTCTACTGTGATTGCAACTGGTTGACCAAGGTAACCTTGCGCTAAGGTATTTTGTGGACCACATTGAATTGCTTTACCGGCTTGAATATCCATTGCTGAATTTAGTACATCACGGCCAAGCTCTGTCATATGGTACTTTGCAATTGCAGTTACAACTGATGGTTTTAAGCCTAAGCCCAAACCTTCTGTTGTTAATACACGCATTGCTTCTTGTAAGTACGTTTTACCCGCAATATCAGCAAGCTTTTCTTGAATACCTTCAAATAAGCCAATGCTTAAACCAAATTGCTCACGCACTGCTGCGTATTCTGATGCTGATTTAAGTGCTACGTGTGCAGTTGAACAACCTAATGCTGGTAATGAGATACCACGGCCCGCGCCGAGACAACTTACAAGCATTTGCCAACCGCGACCAATGTTCTTTTGACCACCAATGATAAATTCCATCGGTACAAAAACACTCTGACCACGTGTTGTACCGTTGTAGAATTTAATGCCCATTGGGTTATGGCGATTACCCAGTTCAACACCTGGGTGGTCTTTTGGAATTAGCGCACAGGTAATGCCTAAATCTTCTTCGCCACCAAGTAGACCTTGTGGATCTTTTACTTTAACCGCAAGGCCAAGTACTGTTGCAATTGGTGCAAGCGTGATATAACGCTTATCCCACGTTAACTCTAAACCAAGTACCTGTTTGCCTTGGTATTCGCCCATAGTTACGATACCTTGGTCTGGAATACCGCCAGCATCAGAACCCGCTTCAGGGCTTGTTAGTGCAAAACATGGAATATCTTGGCCGATAGCCAATTTAGGCAGGTAGTGCTGACGCTGCTCTTCCGTACCATAGTGCATTAATAGCTCCCCCGGACCAAGTGAGTTTGGTACCATTACGGTTACTGCAACGGCTGTGCTTTTGGTGGCGATAGTCGCAACAATTGTTGAATTCGCATACGGGCTAAACTCTAAACCACCATACTGTTTAGGAATAATCAGTGAAAAGAAACGATTTGACTTAATAAACTCAAGAATATTGTCAGGCAAATGATTTGAACTTTGGATCTCAGTTTCATCAATCATGTCTAACAATTGCGCTACTGGACCATCTAGGAACGCTTGCTCTTCATCGCTTAGTTTTGCTTCAGGCACAGCACGTAACGCATCAAAATCAGGCTTACCTTGATAGATAGAACCTTCCAACCAAACATCGCCTGCATCTAAGGCTTCTTGCTCTGTTACTGAGATACTTGGTAATACTTTTTTCAAACTTGTTCTTAAACTCATGGCTACTCATCCGACCAGATAATTTTTATACATTACGTCATAAAATTTTGTTTAGATCAATTACTCTAGTTAAAAAAATTAATAAATTTATTACATTTAACAACTATGCAATTGATTTGATTATATTTTTAAATATGCACACATGTACGCTGAAACGTTGTTTTGGAATGTTTTTTTGGGCTAAATTTGCGTATTAGAACAAAGCGCAGGCTGTAATTTAAACAAGACTATAAAACCGCGCGAAAATAAAAAAGGCCATAAAGGCCTTTTTTAAGGGGTATCGCTTTTCATTTGCGACTGAATATAATTTGGTAATCCAATCAGTTTAATTAAGTTCAGATGCTGCTCTAACCAATAGATATGATCCATTTCGGTATCATCAAGTAAGGTTTCGAGTATTTCGCGTGTTACATAGTCTTTTTCGTCTTCACATACTTTAATGATTTCGATAAGACTTTGCTGAACCGTGTGCTCTGCTGCTAAATCATTTTCGAGCATTTCTTGCACATTGCTGCCGACGTTAATTGGTTTACGTGACGCTGTATCCGGTGATCCTTCTAAAAATAGAATACGCTCAATCAATTTGTTGGCATGCTCTAGCTCTTCTTCATATTCGTGAGCTAATTGCTTGTGTAGCTTTTCAATGCCTAAATCTTCATAAATTTTACCGTGCGCCAAATACTGATCCATTGACGTTAATTCAAGTGTAAGCTGGCGGTTAAGTAAATCAATAATCTTCTGATTGCCTTTCATCACTTACTCCTCAATTTGGCTTTGTAGGTAATTTTCTATACCGATGTTACCGATCAGTGAAAGCTGTGTTTCTAACCAGTCAATATAGTCTTCTTCATACTCTAGAATATCTTCGAGTAGTTCTCGGCTGACATAATCTTGTTTGTCTTCACACAATGCGATTGCTTGTTTTAACAAAGGAACTTGGTCCATTTGCATAGCAAGATCACATTCAAGCATTTCAGTGGCGTTTTCGCCTATACGCAAACGCTCTAAATGCTGAAGGTTTGGTAAACCTTCTAAGAATAAAATGCGTTCAATTAAATCATCCGCTTGTTTCATGTCTTTAATTGATTTTTTATAGGCCTTTTCATTTAATTCCTCTAGGCCCCAATTTTTAAACATACGTGCGTGTAAAAAAAACTGATTAATTGACGTTAATTCGTGTGTAAGCACTTGATTTAACGTTACCAGTACGTCTTTATTTCCTTTCATTACGATTACTCTACGCGATACTAGATGTACTAACTCTAGCGCATATAAAATGAGAAACAAGGGTTCTAAAAGACTGTTTTTATATTAAAAATTCAATAACCTAGCTAAAATGTTTAAGCAATTTTAAAGGCTATTGAAAATGATTGTTAATTGGTTTAGTAACCAAGTTTGAACTATGCAATTTTTAGCAATGTACTAAACTTGGAATATTGGGTGGTAAAGGTTGAGCGCTATGAAAATTGCATTTAATAAAGCCATTGCAGTTATATTATTGTTTGTTATCACAAGCACGCTTTTACTCAATATTCTTATGACAGAATACACTGGCTGGACTAAAAAATTGGCGTGTTACGACAAATGTGAAACACTCGGGTTTGAGTCATGTGTGCTAAAAACGAGTAAAAGCGATGCACATCAGCATCAATGCAACGGCATTAAAAACAACGATATTATTGTGTTGGTACTAAATTAACTTGAAGACTAACATGTATTGCTCATCAAAATTAGGTCAATAAAACCTAGTGATAAACTTAAATCAATTGGTCTTCAAGCTCAGTAAATAGGTTTTCCAATTCAGCTTTATTGTACACAGAGCTCGCTGCGCAGCTGAATTTTAACGGCTGTCCAAGTAATTTGTCTTTATTGATTGAAATTGCTTCAAAGCGTTTTTTAAGCGTTTCTACATCACCTTGTTCAAGCCCTGGGCATACACAAATAAACTGCCCTGCCTGCCAATAAGCAACAAGCTGTTCGCCAGTTAGCTCTTTCGAGATATGGTATAAAATTTCAATTAAAACATGTTCAATAACGGTCTGACCAAGTAACGAGCGAATATTTTCAAGTCCTTCGATATCTACTAATAACACCCCTACTGGGTATTCTTTTTTTTCGTGTACTTGATTTAATATGCGTTGCACAGCACGTCTGTTAGGCAAGTTTGTCATTGGGTCAATCATTGACAACTCTTCGGCATAAAGCGAAAACGCTTTAGTATCTTGCCAACGTCTGTAGGCGTAAGCTGAAAACCCTAACGACAACACACATAACGTAGGAATAACTTCTGCAATCCCCCTCACCCCAACTTCGTGGCTAATATGATGAAGCCAATCAATCACGTTGAACAACAAGAATAGAAAGTAACTTACAACAAATAACACAATCAGCGCAATTAAGTCCCAAAACATACGCTTTCTTATTTGTTGTTTTATTACGTCTATCATAACTGCTCTCGGCTCTACTTAACTGCTAGTTGGGTTTTCCTCAGAGTATAGCAGTGTGCAATGGGTTAACGTGCTTATGTGCCGCAAAACGTACGATAACTTGTATCAAAATGGTGGTTAGCGTGAAGTTCGTTAGCGCTTTGATTGTTTAATAATGCAAAATAATGCGAAATGATTTGAGGTGCCTGCTTGGGATTAGTTACACACTTATAAAGCAAGGTTTCAATGTCGCTGTTGGAAAAATATGCATTTTGTATAACATGACACATTCGTGGTATTAAGTCCAATTTTCGCTGTGATTGCCATAACTTAAACCATTCTGACTTAACAATATCGTAATCATCATGTATGTTTTTTTCGGACATTGCCAATTGACTAAACGCACCATTAAAATCTTTTTGTTCCTGTTCGAGATACTTCAATAATCCTTGCACAACTGGTTTCGATTGAGGTTCTTTAGGGTCAAGGGCGAGCTTTTCACACATTCGCTGGTGGAAAAAGTTTTCATATTTTTGTGGGAACAGATTCAATGCATTTGAAAGTAATGATATCGACTTGTCTTCATCTTGCGCAACGAGCCCAATGAGACTCTCGGCTAAGCGTGCAAGATTCCAGTGCATTATGCCTGGTTGGTTACGGTACGCGTAGCGCCCTTGCCTATCGATACTGCTAAACACCTGCTCAGGTTTGTACACTCCCATAAATGCACATGGTCCAAAATCAATACTCTCGGCACTTAATAAAATATTATCGGTATTCATAACCCCGTGAATAAAGCCATTGGCCATCCAACTTGCGACTAAATCAGCTAATCGATCACTTACAACATCAAACAATGCAAGGTATGGATTTTCATGGTCAATAAGTTCTGGGTAGAGTTGCTTTATCGCGAAATCGGCAAGTGATTTTAACACACCACTATCTTGATGCATCGCTGCGAATTGGAACGAGCCAATGCGTAAGTGACTTTTTGCAACTCGGCATACTACTGCGGCTTGCTCAAGATCATCGCGCATTATCTTATCGTCGCCTGCAACCACGTACAGACTGCGCGTTGTATCAATCCCCAGCTTGTGCAGATATTCACTTACGACATATTCTCGTAGCGCAGCTCTAAGTGTTGAACGACCATCTCCACCGCGCGAGTATCGCGTTCGCCCACTACCTTTAAGTTGCAAATCGTAATGTAACGTATTCTCTGCGCTCACTTGACCGAGCAAATGCGCACGACCATCACCAAGCTGAGGCGTTAAATTGCCAAATTGATGCCCCGCATAACCAAGTGCAACAGGATTGCACGAATCAATAAAATCATTACCCGCTAAAATAGCTGGATTTTGTGCATTAAAACTCGTAGGCAAATTCAAACTTGAAGCCAACTTATCGTTAAACACGATAGTTTTGGGTTGTTCAAGTGGTTCGGGTTTAATCGATTGAAATAACGCGTCAGGTAGTTCACTATAGTATTGAATTAAAGACATAAACGATCCCCAGAATAATTTAGCGCCAACATGGAAAAGACGTGTGTAATGATTAAACCGTTATTCGACACTTTTGCTCAACTGCCTTATCAAATCGATTACGCACAACATCATTTTAATGTTGGAAATTATACACATTTAAGTAGCTTAACGCAGGCGCAATTAGACGACTTAACGTTTTGTTTAAAGTACTTACAAAAAGTAGGTATAAAAAGTGAAAACAGTTTTAATCGTTTTCGCAATGAAATAGAAAAATTATTGCTATGGCTTTGGTTCAAGCATAATTGCGGCTTGGCGTCGATTAATAAAGAGTTATTAACCACATATACACTGTTTTGCCAATCCCCGGACGCCACTTGGTGTACATTACAGCATAATGCGCGCTTTAAACTACGTAATGGCGAGCGATATGTTAATGAAAACTGGCGCCCCTTTAAATCAGCGGTAATGAGTTATGAATCTCGCGCGTCTATGTTTACTGTGCTTAACCACTTCTGCGATGCCTTAACCCAAGCTGCCATTATTAAAGACAATCCGGTAAAAACGCTTCGAAAAAGCGACCCTATTTTAAATAAAAAAAATAAGCCAATCACACAATCAAAAGCGATAAACGAAACCATTTTACGCAATGTGTTTGTGCGCTACAAAAACGACATTCATAAAATGCGAAACTTATTCTTGCTTTACTTAGTTAAGAAAGCGCAATTGCCGCTGCAAGCATTTTCTCAACAAAACGCTGGTTTCGCTCCACTATTAGCCCACCTAGACCTTACCGAACAGGTACTTTATGTTTTCGATAATAATCAGTTAACCCCGCATCATTTGTGTGACATTGGGTTACAAATCGCAACATGTTACAAGCAGCTTCGCGGAAGTGCGCTTACGGCAGATGCCCCCTTATTTCACCGAGAAAGGGGCAATGGCAGTTATGAAGTCAGGCAGTTGCGACGTTTAATCACCGCCATAGAAAAAGAGATTAGCTAGTTATGGAAAATGAATACGCAATTTTCGTGGCAATTACGAGCTTAGTTATCGTCTATTCGCTTTTTGCCAAACGCATTGGGCAAGTAAGCATTACAGGCCCAATGTTTATGCTGTTTTTTGGCTTTTGTTTTGCGTATTTTTTTAGAGCACCTAACCACTTAGAATTTGATGTTTCCGCATTTCAAATTTATATCGAACTCACCTTGGCACTCATCTTATTTGGCGATGCGGCGAAAGCCAAAATATCGGTGTTAACGCACAGCTACGCCTATCCGCTTTTATTGTTACTTATAGCAATGCCGTTAACCTTTTTATTTGGCACCTATATCGGCACCATTTTATTTCCTGACGAGCCCTTTATCCATTTAGCTTTGTTAGCGATTATTTTAACACCAACAGACGCAGCGCTTAGCAGCAACTTTATCGACAATCAAAAAATTCCGGCGCAAACGCGCGAGGCTGTAAACGTTGAAAGCGGATTAAATGATGGTTTAGCGGTCCCGGTATTTTTATTGCTTTTATATTCCGCGAGCAATCAACAAACCATAAACCTGACAAATACATTTACGATTGCAGTCAAAGAAATTGGCGTTGCGGTTATCGTTGCTATTGTTATTTCAATACTCGTCTTTAAGCTTGTGATATTTTCTGAAAAATACCGACTTTACAACAAACAAAATGAAGTATTCATTTGTGTTGCTATCGCTATTTTAATCTTTTTAGTTGCACAACTATTTGGCGGTAGTGGTTTTTTTGCCGCCTTCACCGCAGGCTTACTGTTTGATTTTAAATTTAAAAAAGCATTTAAACCTCAGCGACTCAGTAACGCCCATGCCTTAGCTAACACCTGTGCACTCATAATCTGGTTTATTTTTGGTAACTTTGCTTTTAGTTATTTGGTTGATAGTGTATCACTACTAGTTTTACTTTATGCATTATGCGCGTTAACTATTATGCGCATCATTCCAGTGTTGTTGTCTCTGCTATTTACACAACTTAACCTTAAACAACGATTTTTACTCGCATGGTTTGGTCCTAGAGGTTTAGCTTCGGTTGTTTTTACATTGATTTTATTGCAGCAATTAGACGGAATCTCAGACCAATTAGTCGACATTGCCATTTTAACAATAATTTTAAGCGTCTTTTTTCATGGAATAAGTTCACGAGTCAAGTAATTAAAGGTTTTAAAAACAATATACATTAACAATTGTTTACACTAGCAAATGTTAAATAGTTGTAACTTTATGTAACTCACTGTTACATTCCAAGTTCCTATAACGACAACAACCTGGGAACTATTATGACAAACAAACCTCTTAAGCTTTGTTCACTGGCAGCGGTAGCGCTTGCAGTTAACACCGCAGTAGCGACTGAAGCTGAAGGCTTATTAACTCTTAACCTATCTGACCGTGCAGCCGTAAAATCGCCTTTACCAAAGCGCTATATCATTAAATATAAGAACAATTCAGCGTTTATGAATTTCGCAAACTCAACAAATGCTGAGTTCGCAACTACTGATCGTTTATCAAAAATGGGCGTAGATAACGCACTATTCAATGCATCTATTAACGCAAATATTGCGCGCCTATCAGATTCGCAATTAAAGCAATTACAAAACGACCCTAACGTAGAATACATTGAAGAAGACTTACCACGCCGCTTAATGGCGCAAACACAGCCTTACGGCATTGCAATGGTACAAGCTGATCAGGTTGATGATTCAGTAGCATCGGCTGCGAATAATGGTAAAAAAATCTGTGTAATCGACTCTGGTTTAGATCTTCCACATGAAGATATGGGTACTAATGGCGGTACCGTAACTGGCACAAACAACAGTGGTACAGGTAACTGGTATCAAGAAGGTGGTCCTCACGGTACACACGTAGCGGGTACGATTGCAGCCATTGACAATGGTGTTGGTGTACGCGGTGTAATTGGTTCAGATCCATCACTTCATATTATTAAAGTATTTAATGCAAGCGGTTGGGGTTACTCATCAGATCTTGTTGCGGCAATGAACGAATGTAAAAACGCAGGCAGCGACGTTATTAACATGAGTCTTGGTGGCTCAGGTTCTAGCACATCAGAGCGTAACGGTATTCAAGCAATTGCTGACGCTGGTTTATTATTAATTGCGGCTGCTGGTAACGACGGTAACCCATCAAATACCACTGATATTGAAAGCTTTCCTGCATCATATGATTCAGTAATGTCTGTAGCGGCGATTGACAGTGCTAAAGCTCTGGCTGATTTCTCACAAAAGAATAGCCAAGTTGAAATTGCAGCACCAGGTGTAGATGTGTACTCAACTTACCCAGAAGGTACAGGCCAAGTTGTTTCGTTATCGGTTGGCAACAATGCATACAGTGTTAACGCAATGGAAAACAGCGGCTCAGTTACTGCACCACTTTATGATTTTGCTACGGGTGAATCTACTGACTCTGGCGCAAACGGTAAAGTATGTCTAATTCAGCGCGGTAACATCTCATTCCACGACAAAGTTAAAAACTGTCAAGACAGCGGCGGCGTTGGCGCGGTAATCTATAACAATGCAGCAGGCAGCTTCGGCGGTACGTTAGGCGATACAAACCAAACATCAATTCCTGCTGTAACAGCAACCGACACTGATGGTGCAACAATGTTGTCTCAAACTGGTCTATCAGCAACAATTGATATTGGTACTGGTAACTACGGCATGATGAGCGGTACGTCTATGGCATCACCACATGTAGCGGGTGTAGCAGCGTTAGTATGGAGCCACCATCCAAGTTGTAGCGCAGACGATATTCGTAGCGCATTAAATACAACAGCAGAAGATTTAGGCGCAGCAGGGCGTGACGTTAAATTCGGTCACGGTTTAGTACAAGCGAAAGACGCTATCGACTATTTACAAGCAAATGGTTGTTCAGGCGATACGACACCACCTACCCCAGGTGAAAATGTCCTTGTTAACGGTCAGACTGTATCTGGTATTAGTGCAAATACTAATGAAGAGATTCTGTACACATTTGAAGTACCAGCAGGTGCTACTGATGTTACAGTATCAATGAGCGGTGGTTCTGGTGATGCTGATTTATACACACAATTTAATGCAGCGCCTACAGACAGCAATTATGAGTGTCGTCCATACCAGTCAGGTAATAACGAAACGTGTAATCTAACGCAATCTGGCGGTACTTATTATGTACGCTTAAAAGCTTACAGTAGCTTTGCCAATGTAAGTCTTACTGCAAGCTACACCGAAAGTGACGACGGTGGTACAGGTGAACTTACGCCAATTAACGATTCGGTAAACGACGTATCAGTTTCACGTCGCAGCTGGCAGCGTTATACAATTGACCTAGCAGCTGGTTACACTGATTTTAATGTAACTATGTCTGGCGGTACCGGTGATGCAGACTTATATGTAACGTATGGTGCTCAATCAACAACAAGCAGCTATGATTGTCGCCCATATGAAAGTGGTAACAATGAATCTTGCTCATTCAGCACACCACAGGCAGGTACTTGGTACATTGATGTATACGGTTATCGCGCAGCGAGTGGTATTACACTAAACGTGCAAGCTAACCCATAAGCACCACAAAAATCTTAATCATTTGAAAGCAAGGAAAGTGGCTAGCCACTTTCCTTGCTTGTGTTAATAAACCTCTTGCGGGCCGTCAACCGCTACACATTTTTCGTTTTTACACATGCCTTTTGGTTCAAATAGGTGCTGACAAATCCCCATTGCCCCCTCTAACGCATGTTTACTTTTTTCTAAGCGAATAAGTTCAGCAGTAAGTGCTTCAATTTCATCTTTATTACTGGTTTTAGATGATAAAACTGCATAACCACTTGCGCCACCACATGGATTAACACCGGTTGACACGACATAACATTGCGCACTTGTGTCACAACTTACGTCCGATTGCGCAAGCTCAATACGTTCTTTAAAACCGTCTAGCGTTTTGCTATCCATTTTTGCAATGCTAACTTCTTTATCCAAATTTTTAAGCTTGTCTGAGGTCTCTACTTTTTTAACGCTTTGCTGTGCTTGAGGCTTTAACTCTTGTTTTAATTCTTGTTTTACGTCGTTATTGCTATTAACTTCGTTGTCACCACACGCAGTTAACATAAAAAGCGCCGACAGCGCGATTAGTTTTTTCATTGGAGCTACTCCTAGTATTTAACCTCAAATATAAATTACACATTTGCTTATAACTCTCACTTAAGCAGACCTCAGTCTTTAACTCAGTAGCAAATCACTCGCTAGAACTATTCAGTATCTTTATCTTTTCAAGACGTTGATACGTCGCAATGTGCTGTCTTACAATCAGGTTATTTAAACACGATTATCCTTAAGAAAAAGATACCAGTCTTGTAACAAAGACACAAAATCATCTAAGCCGCATTCACTTAGATCATTTGTTGTATCAACCGATAGCATTTCTTGGTCAAACCGCTCTTGTTCAAAATCGCTAACGCCATGTTGGTTCACACGTACAGCCACTTCTCCATCGACAATCGACATCACCATCTCTTTACCACGGAACTCTACATCATGGGTAAATGCGCTTGTTTTTTGGTTTACTCGAACGAGCAAATCGTTCACCGCGCTACTACTAATACCTGTTTCGTCGACAAGCCAACGGGCGATATTTGCTTGTTCATCGCTAATCAATAGTCGAAATCCATCGATCGGATCTTTGATAAACTGATATTCCACTATTTAAACTCTCATAACTACTATGCTGCTAATTGTACTCGTTTGTTGTCACAACAACGACATCGATTTCGTGTTATTACGAAATAAACATCAGCCTTTGCAAAACCATTACCTAAACTGCACACCATTGCGTCGATTACAGTGAGTCATTAATTAGTATGATGTGTTCTTATTGATTATTTAAATAAAATAGAAATAACTAATTGCAAAGCCCAAGGTCATAATACCGTGCGGTAACATCACATGAGGCCAAAACAAGCTTCTGTAAAACAACGTTCTACCTTGCTTATTATATTCACGACTCCAAGATGCATTTATTTGTAAGCAATCAATCTCAGTAATTGTACCGTTTAAATACCCTTCTATCTCTGCAATGCGTTGATAATTAGCGCTTTGAAATGTTTTCCAGTACCCTTCAATTAGCCAAAACAATAATGCCGCCATCGCTGCATACAACAGCACATTGTACGTTTTGCTAAATGCCCCCGAGCTTAAAACAGCCATTGCCAATGACACGCTCCACGCCTTAATGGTTAGCGACTTAGCATCAAAGCTTTCTACACGGGCTTGTAAATGAAAGTATTCCTTTTCTAAAAAAACGATTTTTTGTTCTTCTGTCACTTTGTACTCCTTTTAAAAACAAGACTCATCTTGCGGTTAGCACGGTTGTTTGTCTACTAAATTGTTCCATTCGTCCTGATTTCGCTGTTAAAGCCAATTAACTAAGATAAGGTGCTACAAACTAAAGTAATAAAAGGCATTTTATGTTTACTCCAACCAAAGCAATTATGCTAATTGGTGCGTTAACCGCGCATGCAGCACCCAGTTTTGCAAACACATTTCAAGCAAATGACGTATTTCAGCTAGAATATGCAAATTCACTTAGCGTATCACCCAATGGCAAACACATTGTGTATGTTAGAAATAGCAACAACATCATGCGTGACGCCACAGATAAGCACTTATGGTTGGTAAATACTGAAACAGGTGATCAAACACCGCTTTTTTCTGATGATAAACAATACAGTTCGCCTATTTGGTCACCAAGTGGCGATAAAATTGCATTTATTAGTAACCTCTCAGGAAACAAACAAATACACGTCCACTACCTTAAACAAAACCGCACAGCAAAAATTAGTAATGTGCAAAGTGGCGTTACTAACCTAACCTGGTCCCCCGATGGAAAATGGCTCGCTTTTAGCCAAAAAGTGACAGAAAAACCTAGCGTCATCGCAAAAATACCTACTGCACCCAAAGGAGCTAAATGGTCAAAGCCTGCCATTATCATAGATAAAGCCTATTATCAAGCTGACGGCAGTGGCTTAGTAAAGCCCGGATATAATCAGCTGTTTGTTATTCCTTCAGAAGGAGGTACACCGCGCCAAGTCACTTCTGGCAATTATCATCACAAAGGCCGTTTAGCGTGGCGCCAAGATAGCCAAGCTATTGTGTTTTCGGCGAATCGTATAACTGACTGGGAATATAAAACGTTGGAAGGCGACTTGTTTCAAGTAGATGTGAACAACTTAAAGCTAACCCAGCTAACAAACGCGCCAGGACGCGAGTTCAGCCCACAATTTTCAAAAAATGGTAACAAGCTCGTTTATCTACAAAGCTCTAATGCACTGAATCCGTATCGCAATAACATCTTGAATGTAATGGATTGGCAAACGAAGCAATCAAGCCAAATTAAGCCAGACTTTGACCGCTCAGTTAACCAGCCAAGTTGGATTGGTAAAAACACCATCGCATTTAGCTATGATGATTTTGGTAAACGTAAAGTTGCCACTATAACTACAAAAGGCAAGTTAAAAGACTTAACTGATACGTTGTCGGGAACCACATTAGGTCGCCCATATATCAGTGGTGAGTTTAGTGCAAATTACCAAGGTGATATTGCATTTACGCACGGCACTGCAACAAAACCTGCCGATGTAGCGATAGTTTCAACAAAAGGTAAAGTTACACAACTCACGGCGCTTAATAACGACTTACTAAACCATAAAACACTAGGTCAAGTTCACGAGATTAACTACAAGTCGTCTTTTGATGGGGAGCAAATTCAAGGTTGGTATATCACTCCACCTAATTTTGACCCCAACAAAAAATATCCAATGATTTTAGAAATTCATGGTGGTCCGCATTTAGCCTATGGCCCGCATTTTTCGGCAGAGCTACAGCGTTTCGCGGCCGAAGGCTATGTTGTGTTTTATGATAATCATCGCGGCAGCAGCTCTTACGGTGAGCGCTTTGCGATGCTTTTAAAGTACAAGTACTCGTCAAAAGAAGACTTTGCCGATCACAATTCAGGCGTTGATGCGATGATAGCGAAAGGCTTTGTTAATCCTGACCAAGTTTATATTGCAGGTGGTTCTGCAGGGGGTATTGCAACAGCCTACGCCATTGGCTTAACCGACCGCTTTAAGGCTGCGGTTGTCGTAAAACCTGTTATTAACTGGCTAAGTAAAGTGTTAACCGCCGACAGTGGCCTTCGCCAAATTCCAACGCAATTCCCGGGTATGCCTTGGGATAACGTAGAACACTATTGGCAGCGTTCGCCGCTCTCGCTTGTTGGTAATGTAACAACACCGACTATGCTGATCACAGGTGAAAAAGATTTACGTACGCCGATGGCAGAAACTGAGCAATATTATCAAGCGCTTAAACTACGAAAAATAGATAGCGTATTGGTAAAAATCCCAGGTGCTTACCACGGTATTGCAAGTAAACCGTCACGCATGATTAGTAAAATTGAACATACGCTCGCGTGGTTTGAAAAATATAAATAATTTAAAAGTAGTAATTGGCGAACAACAATCAGGTTACCCTGCCTTAACGCCAGATAGACATTGACCGTTTTCCCAACCATTTTAAGCCAGTTTCGACTGGCTTTTTTTATGCCCGAATTTTCGCGCCACACTATTTGATAAATTTATTTACGTTTTAATTTTAAATTGATTAATTTTACCTTGATTATTTAATCGCACAGCTTCACTATGCAGTCATCACCAACAAAATTACATAATAATGAATATCGACTATCAACTACTGTCACCAGAACTAAGACGTACAGCGCCGCTTGAACAATGCCATAACCTCGGATTCGGACAACAAAGAACCGACCATATTTTCTTAATGGACTATAAAGATGGCCAATGGATAGCGCCGCGCATAGTTCCTTATCAAGCACTGCAGTTAGCACCAGGCGCAATGGCATTACATTATGGCCAATCGGTTTTTGAAGGAGCAAAAGCGTTTTTACACCAAGACAATGAGATTTATACCTTTCGACTCGACAAAAATTGCCAACGTTTGAATGTATCTGCCAGTATTTTATCGATGCCTAGTGTACCCGAAGATATGCAAATGTTGGCAATACACGCGCTGCTTGATGTAGAGCGATTATGGATGCCACGTGCAAATGGCGCATCGATGTATATTCGCCCATTTTTATTCGCTACTGAAGATAACCTATCGGTTAGAGCCAGTAACAGCTATACCTACGCGGTTATGTTAAGTCCAAGCGGTTCTTATTATCCAAAAGGAATGACAACCTCGCTCAAGCTACTTATTTCAAACACTTATCACCGAGCGGTGTCAGGTGGTACTGGAGCTGCTAAAGCGGCAGGTAACTATGCCGCGTCATTACGTGCGCAAAAGCAAGCTGCAAGTTTCTCAGCCGACCAAGTATTGTACCTTGACGCAAGCAACACGTATCTTGAAGAAGTTGGCGCAATGAACCACTTTCATATTACTAAAAGTGGCCACTTAGTCATTCCAGAATTTACCGACACCATCTTAAAATCAATTACTTCTGAATCTATTTTGGCGTTGGAAGAGCGTTTATCTAAAGATCTTGGCTTAAAACCGATACAACAAAAAATAGCGCTTACAGATTTCTTAAACGATATAAAATCAGGTGAGATAATTGAAGCTGGCGGCTTTGGTACTGCTGCAGTCACTGCATCCGTAGGCCAATACATATTAGAAAATGGCGAGCATTATACGGTTGGAAACGGTGAGATTGGCAAGCACACTTTAGCACTCCACCAATTTTACAGTGATATGCAGCAAGGTCGTATTAAGGCCCCAAGCGGTTGGTTACAAAAAGTAGCAACAAACGCATTATAACCCGTTAACTATGGCTTAACTCGGTTTTTCCACTTCTCAGTTGAGCCTTATAATTTCCGTTATGTTTCCCTCTTCTCCTTGAAGCCTCTGAATTAACACTCATTTTTTGCCGATTTTCGATTCTTTGACTAGAGTAGTTATACCAATTGTTTTAATTTTGTCGATGGGCTTAAACATTACTCAACAGCATAATTAACAAAATTGGGGTTAGACTTATGTTTCTTTTGTCACACTCAGGGACGAAATATGAAAAGTATCAAAGCCAAGTTAATGACAAGTGTATTGATAGGCCTTTTTTCAATTCTTATCGCAGCACTTATCTCAGTATTTATTTTACGCTCGCTCGCTAAAGACTTTGACAATGTTATTAACCAAGAACTGGATTCACGTGAGCAAGTAAATAAGGTTTTGAGTAATTTCAAAATCCAAGTGCAAGAGTGGAAAAATATCTTGATCCGCGGTCACGATGCAACACAGTATGAAAAATATTTGCAGAAATTTAAAGATAAAGAAACGGAAATCCAAAACGACTTAGCATCTCTTAATACTAATGATTATTTACCAACCAAGTTACGAAACCAAATATCTGAACTTCAAGCACAGCATAAAGAACTGGGTAAGCAATATCGTGAGGGCTTGGTGCAATTTGAAAACGCCGGATTTAATACACAAGCTGGCGATAAAGCAGTTAAAGGTATAGATCGCCCTGTAGTCGCCGCCCTTAACGCGCTTAGTGAAGAGATTAATCAAATTGCGCTACGCCAAACTTCTCGTTTAACAAAGCAAAAAGACAGCTTAATTAATTACACCTTATTCGGCCTTTCAGTAATTACGCTATTAACCATAGCTTTATTGCTTAGATACATACGAATTTTAATCACAAAACCTATAAATCACGCAGCAAAAGTCGCTAACGAAATCGCAAACGGTAATTTGGAGAACCGAATAGTTGGACATAACCGTGATGAAATTGGTTTATTGTTAAATGCATTGTCGCGCATGCAACAAAATTTAAACGAGGCAAATACGAACTTAACAAACCAAATGGAACACCAAAAAGAGATCGCAAAAGTGAATGGGCGCATTAAACAAGCACTTGATAACGTTGCCGCGCCCGTTATGATGTCTGACAGCTCGCACAAGGTTATTTATTGTAATAACCAATGTCAGTCACTGCTAAACAATCACCAGTCCAATATTCAAACTACCCAGCCACACTTTACCAGTTCAGCTTTGATAGACCATGCCGATAGTCTGTTATTTGATAACCAGCCAGAATTTGATGTATTGAAAAATGCTATTTCGACACAAGTTGAATGTGAATTAACATACCAAGATAGCGTTATATTTGTAATTGCAGGACCAGTTAAAGATAACTCCGGTAACGTAATAGGCATTGTTTATGAACTTAATGATTTATCAGAACAACGCCGTGCAGAACAGCAAGTTGCAACAATTATACAAGCGGCAGTAGAAGGCAAACTGGCAACACGAATTGATGCAAGTGAATTTGGCGGTTTTATGTTGACACTTGCAAACGGCATTAACCAAATGCTCGACGCCATCGTAAAGCCCGTTAAACAAACGCAAGAATATTTAAATTTAATTGGCAATGGACAGATCCCAAATAGCATATCAGGCGACTACAAAGGTGATTTTCTACTAATTAAAGAAAGCTTAGAGCAATCCACCAGCGCGATTGCAAAACTGATTAATGACACTAACGCCATTGTACAAAGCGCTGTTATTGGCGAATTATCAAAACGGGCAGACGCCGATAGTCACAACGGTGATTATAAAAAGATTATTGAGGGCATTAACGCGACACTTGATGCCATCGTTACGCCAATAAACAATACCTCTTTATATTTAGACCAAATAGCTAAGGGTGATATACCAAACACCATTAGTAACGATTATAAGGGCGACTTTTTACAAGTTAAGCGCAGTCTCGAAACCTGTTGTAATGCCATTGAGGGGTTAATATCAGATACTAACTTATTAGTTGATGCTGCATCGAGTGGGCAATTATCAACTCGCGCCGACAGCAATAAGCACAGTGGCGATTTTGCAAAAATAGTTATTGGCTTTAACGACACCTTAGATGCAATTACCCACCCATTAAATGAATGCCAAGATGTAATGCAAGCGCTGGCTGATGGTAATTTATCTAAAACTGTTCATGGTCATTATCAAGGGGAGTTTGACACATTAAAACAAGCGGTTAATCGTAGCGTTGAAAACTTATCGCTATTGGTAAAGCAAATTTCCGATACCGCCTCTAACATCACTGATTCTGCTGATGATATAAAACACGGCATCAACGATTTAAGCAGCCGAACCGAATCGCAAGCCGCATCAATTGAAGAAACAACCGCATCAATGCACGAAATCACTGAAACTGTTAAGCGAAACTCTGAAAATGCGCAAGTTGCAAATCAACTCGCGACACAAGCAGATGAACAAGCGCAAGAAGGCGGGCGATTAGTTGGAAATACAGTCGATGCAATGAAAGAAATAAGCACAAGCTCAAGTGAAATATCGAACATAATTGAGGTAATTAATGAAATTGCATTTCAAACTAATTTGCTTGCGTTAAATGCAGCTGTAGAAGCGGCAAGAGCTGGTGAAAAAGGTAAAGGGTTTGCGGTTGTCGCGGCGGAAGTTCGCTCTTTAGCACAGCGAAGCGCCGATGCATCAAAAAATATTGCTGATTTACTCAATGATAGCGCAACAAAAGTGGAACACGGTATGGCGCTGGTAACACAATCGGGTGATACGCTTGCATCTATCGTATCTAACATTCAAGAATTATCGGCGAATATGGCTAAAATAGCCGATGACAGTGCGGAGCAAGCCAACGGAATAAATCAAATCAATACCGCCATTAAGCAAATGGATGGCATTATTCAACAAAATAATGGGCTAGTAGAGCGTGCAAATGCATCCAGTAATAATATGGCCGAACGAGCAAACGAGTTACAGCACTTGATGACACGCTTCTCTCATTAACTTTGATCTTATCGCCGCAACAAAAAAGCCCGTTTTTTTTACGGGCTTTTGCTATTTAAAAATGAACTCGGGCGTTTATCGTTTACGCGATACCGCCTTGTGTTAACTTTTCAGGGTTGAGTAAATTTTCAAGCTCTTGTTGTGTGAGTTCTGTTTCCTCTAGCGCAACATCAATGATTGGGCGATTTTCTTTGTAGGCTTTTTTCGCAATGTCTGCCGCCTTTAAATAACCAATTACCGGATTTAGTGCTGTGACTAAAATCGGGTTCTTGTTGAGTGATTTATTAATGTTTTCTTGTTTAACCACAAAAGTCGTAATTGCTTTATCCGCAAGGTGGTAACACGTGTTGGTCAGAAGATTAATACTTTCTAATACGTTATGGGCAATCACAGGCAACATCACATTGAGCTCAAAATTGCCTGACTGACCCGCAACCGTAATTGTCGCGTCGTTACCAATGACCTGTGCGCCCACCATTGCAGCTGCCTCAGGAATAACTGGGTTTACTTTACCCGGCATAATAGACGAACCCGGTTGTAGTGCTTGTAACTCAATTTCACCCAAACCTGATAGTGGGCCTGAGTTCATCCAACGTAAATCGTTTGCAATTTTGACAATGGCAACTGCCAGTGTTTTTAACTGACCTGACAAAGCAACAATGGCATCTTGCGAACCAATATTATAGAAAAAGTTTTCACTTGGTTTAAAGCTAATACCAACTGTTGCACTCAGGTTACTCGCAAATTTATCGGCAAATTGTGGGTCCGCATTTATACCCGTACCAACCGCCGTACCACCTTGTGCAAGCGGCTTCACCTGTTCAAGCGATGTGTTAATACCCGCAATAGCATTTTCAATTTGGCTTTTCCAGCTATCAAGGGTTTGTGCAAACGTGATTGGCATCGCGTCCATTAAATGAGTACGGCCTGTTTTACAAATATGCCCTACTTCTTTCGATTTTTGAGTTAACGCATTAATTAAGTGGTTTGCCGCTGGCAGTAAATGGTAGTACACACCAATACAACAACTCACCTGAATACTGGTTGGAATAACGTCGTTAGAACTTTGTCCCATATTCACGTGGTCGTTAGGGCTTACGTTTTCATCAAGGGAATTCGAAGCAAATGTGGCAAGTACCTCGTTCATATTCATATTTGAACTGGTACCCGAGCCTGTTTGAAATACATCGACTGGGAATTGGTTGTCATATTCCCCTGTCAGTACTTTTTCACATGCATCAACAATGGCTTCACTGATATGTGGCTGTAAGTGACCGAGTTCTTGGTTTGTTTTAGCTGCCGCAGACTTTACGTATGCTAATGCCTGAATAAACCATACAGGCATGGTTAAGTCACTAATTGCAAAATTATCGACTGCACGTTGCGTTTGAGCTTGATACAAGGCATTGGCTGGTACCTTTAATTCGCCCATGCTGTCTTTTTCAATTCGGTACTGTGTCATAGTTCACCTTTTACACGCTAAAAATTCATTACTTAAAATGCGTAACTCTCGTTCCAACTTATAATATGCCTCTAACTTACCATGATATGTACGATAAAACCGTTTGAGTGCAAACAACGGTTGATATGTAAAATCGAGACAGATGCGTTGCACCACACTACCAACAAGTGGGTCGCATACTTTACCCAGTAAATCAAAGAATAAACGCCTTAAAAAGAGCTCTTGTAGCAAAGATTGTTGGCGCTCACCATAGAAATTTGCAAGTACTAAACCGGTCGAAACCAATTCATCCACTGTTTGATATGCACATGCAGATGAACATTTGCTTAGTTTAGTTAAAAGCACTGAATAGTGGCTATGAGTGTCGCTCGCATTCATTTGTAAATGATTGTTATTATCAATTAATAGCGAGATTAATATAGATGCACACCAAATGCAAATGATTATCAATTAAAAAGAATTATCAACGCAAACATCTCTTTGCTGATTGTTTCTAACGCCACAAGATGACATTTGTCATATGCAATTGCTGACAATCGTCTCTAACCATCAAGCTCCTTTTTAATGAAACTATAACTGACTAGAAATAACGGTCAGTCATTAATCATATAAAGGAAATTACTATGTACCTAATTACGAAAAACATCTACGCATTACTTATTGCTACTGCAACGTTTACAGCTAACTATGCAAGTGCTGATCAAACGACTATTGATGAGATTGAATTGGCGTCACAGCAAAATAATGTGGCTCAACTTACGCAAATAGCAAGCACTGCCAAAGGCTATGACGCGGCGCTCGTTAACTATCGCTTAGCTATCGCACATAACATTATGGGCGAGAGTGACAAAGCGATAAGCTTACTCGATAGCGCGCAAATGATTTTAACAGATGAAAAACTTAGCGAAGATGAAACAGAGGTTAATGCATTACTTGCCCAAGTTTACGGCTACCGCATTTCGATAAAACCTATTACAGGTATGTACTACGGCATTAAATCGTCTAACGCGCTTGAAAGCGCGAGTCAAAGCGATGAAACAAACCCCCGTGTGCATTTAATTAAGGGCATTATAGCTTACAACACACCAAATATTTTTGGTGGTAGCAAACAACAAGCTCTTAAGGCACTCAATAAGTCAATTAACCACTATCAAAACGACGATAATTTCGGTTATCAGTGGGGTCAGGCTGAAGCATTGGTTTGGCGTGGGCTTACTCACTTAGCACTTAACGATGTACAAAGTGCGCTTAATGATTGGCAGGCATCATTGGAGATTGCACCAAACTACACCTGGCCACAAATGCTTATTAGCAATAATCAAGGTTAACCGCCCAAAACACAGCTAATGGGCAGCATGCTGCCCACTCTCTACTTAGGACATATCATGAAAACATTAGATCAGTACCGTGAAGAATATAAACAGAAAAAACTACTCGCTATGCCAATCGCGGGCTGTTTCACATGGGCCGTATTGGGTATTTTAGGTACCTTTATCAACAGCCAATACATGGGGCTTATCACCTTTATTGGTACCGGAATGATTTTTTACATCGCGTTAGGTGTCGCCAAGTTAACGAATGAAACCTTGTTTGTTAAAAAATCCGAGCGCAACCCATTTGATAATTTGTTTTTAAGTACAGTTGTTATGTCTGTGATGGGTTATGGTTTAGTGATCCCAATGACTCAACTTGATCACACCACCGTACCGTTAAGTGTTGGTATTATATCTGGGTTAATGTGGCTTCCACTTTCTTGGACGTTACAGCACCCACTCGGTATTATTCATACAGTTACACGCACAGTATCCCTTGTTATTTTGTGGTATTTATTTCCGGAAGATAGATTTGTAGTACTGCCTTTTGCTATTGTACTCATCTATTTATTTAGTATTTACCAATTGTATTCACGCTGGCAAAATCAACTTAAGCAAACACACTCAACGGCATTAAACGTAGGTCAAAATGGATAATTTTAAACAGAGCCTCGCAGTAGAAGGAAAGTCATATTGGGTGTGGGGGCCACTTGCCTTTTCTAGCTTTTATTTTTTACCCCTTATTTTTAGTTTTGAACGGTTTACGCTATTTAAACTTATCGCTATGTTTATGTTGTATTGCGTATTTATTGTCTGTTACGTAAAAGCGGTAAACGCGAAAGGTGAAAAAGCACTCGCACCCGTATTAACAATCGTAGCCCTTGCAACTTTTGGGGCTTATATTACCCCCGGCACACAAGCACTGTTTGGCTTTGCCTGCTATTTTTGTGGCTTTAACTTTAGGCAACATAAAGGGTTACAAGGGTTAATAGGCGTATTACTTGGCATTGCGTTATCGTCCTATTTGTTTAATCTAATGGATTTGTACTACATAGTGCCAGCCCTTATCACCAGTATTGGCTTATATTTTATGGGTCGTGCTGAGCGCCGCGAACGCCAACATAGATTAAGTGAAGAACAAAGCCAACAACAAATAGAACAATTAGCTATGGTGGCAGAGCGTGAGCGCATCGCCCGAGATTTGCATGATTTAGCAGGCCACAGCTTATCGTCAATCGCCCTAAAAGCAGAGCTTGCTGAAAAACTTATCTCGAACGAGCAAGTACGCTTGGCTCAAAACGAAATACATCAAGTGGCAACCCTTAGTCGTGCATTATTAAGTGATATTCGTCAAGCGGTTACCAATATGAAGCAGTTTAAATTAGACGAACAGTTAAACCACCTAAAAGGCGAACTAATGCAAAACGGCTTTCAGGTAAACATCAAAAATAACTTACAAAACGCCTCTCCAGCTTTACAAAATACCGTATCACTTGTGCTAACTGAAGCAACGACCAATATTTTACGTCATAGCAAAGGTAACAAAGTAACGATTGATATTAGCGAAAACAAAATTTCAGTAACAGATAATGGCAAAGTGCACACATTTACAAACGGCAATGGCCTTAGCGGTATAAAGCAGCGCATTGAAGCACTGGGTGGTGAACTCCTTGTCAGCAACAAAAATGGCTTCTGTTTAGCCATGACTTTTAAAACGGAATTATCATGATAAATGTACTTGTGGTTGAAGATCAGCAAATGGTTAGAGAAGCAATTAGCGCGCTAGTTGGTTTAGACCCCTTTATTAATGTTGTTGGCCAAGCACAAGACGGCAAAGCAGCACTCACGTTTTTACATGAAAACACAGTCGATATTGTGCTTTCAGATATTGAAATGCCAAATATGACCGGAATTGAATTAGCGGAATCTTTGCAAAAGAATAACGCTAGTTTAAAAACCATGATTATGACTACCTTCTCAAAAGCAGGTTACATAAAGCGCGCGATGAACGCAGGTGTGTATGCCTTTATCTTAAAAGAAGCCCCGTCAGAGCAACTCATTAATGCGATTAAATCGGTGCAACAAGGTAAAAAGGTGATTGACCCTGAACTTGCCCTACTCGCACTATCAGATACCGATCCACTTAACGATAAAGAGCGTAAAGCACTTAAATTAGCGGGTGATGGCCTTAAAACCCACGACATTGCCGCTAAGTTATTTTTATCAGAAGGCACAGTGCGCAATTACCTGTCAGAAGCTATCAGCAAATTAAACGCGGTAAATCGTGTGGATGCAGCGCGTATTGCACAGCAAAAAGGCTGGTTATAAACCAGCCTTTGTAAACATATTATTTGTAGTAGCACCTATCTAAACTGACATTTTTAAATTTTTGGTCCGCTCAAATCGTACAGTTGATTAGGTCTACTATGAGCGATCAACGGTTATTAAAAAAAATATTTTTCAGCACTGATTTTATGTCCAGTTGTTATGATTTTCTCCTATATTCAGGAAAACGACCCATTTGGTCGTTTTTATCCTTTTGATTATTTCTAAAATGATTAAAAGCTTATCTGTAGCAACAAGTTAGTTAATGTGGTAGAACTGGTACAATGATAAAAATGACCCGAGGCTCGGTAGAAAAACGACCCAATGGGTCGATATTAAATTGTTATGTTTTTTATTAAGGAGTTTTCAACATGGAAAAAGCATTAAAAAGAATGAAGCTTTCGGAAGAAAAATTAGATTTTAAAATTTTTGCCTTTTTATTTCCTATAGTGACTTTGCTATTGGGGATTGGCTTAGGCTTGATGTTAAGTAATCTAGAGGCATTTCTTTATACTGTAGACAAACCATCATCAATAGTTTCATTAAGCATTTTAACCATAGTTTTTGTTTGCACTTATTGGTATTACGCGAAGTTATTCAACAAGTTGCTACCAAAAACATAACAAGTGCCTAAACGCAAAACAGCAGGCTTGCGCTCCTTCGTCGCTAATTTTAGCCTGCTATTTTGCGCCTGTTAGGCAAGCGTTATGCTTACAAGGAGGTTGAATGAGAGATAGCGTATTTAAGATAATGTTATCTAAAAATCACAAGATTAGCTTTTGTGTGTGGTTGAAAATTACATTGTTAGAAATCTACTTAGGTGAGCAGTTGCTTGAGATGATTTCCAATACCGCATCATATAATCACGAGACTGAAGAACTGACTATAGGTAGCGAGTCGAATGGTTGGAAAAAACCACTGATTGACTACATCCCTTCGACATATCTGAATGCTAAGTTAAAGGATTCGATATTACGACTACTTCGAATAAAGTACCTTCATCAATACAAGCTAATAAAAAGGGTCGACTCTAAATCTTTAGAGTATGACGACAAAGCGACATTATATAAATTAAACCACGCTTCGTTGCATCTGTTAACGGAACTAAAATTAGCATACAACACGATTTGGGTAGGTCTAAACCTTACAATAGATCTAATCGTCTATTTCTGCACCAAAGATTTAGCTACAACGCTTGCAGTTGGGGGAGCTTTAGAATTTATTAGGCGCTTTAAATTGTAAGCATAACAAACAATTTAAGAGTGATTCAGCACGCTTGGCATTTTTGGTTTGAGTTAAGCTTAGTGTTTACGGTGGTCAAATTGAGTGCTGTGGTTGCGTGCTTTACACCTTAATTGGGCGTTACTGAACGTCTGCTTTCACTATCCAAGAGTATTAATGGACTAGTAACCGAACGTCTCAAAATGGCACTTAAGTGACTTTCAGATTTGATTGAATCCTATTAATCAAATCTGAAAGATCACGTTAAAACAGAATCATTATTGCTCGTCAGGCTCAAAACCAAATTCACCACTAATATGATTCGGGTAACCACAAATAGCGCGAGATGTTGCCATGCCCGCCATGATTGCGGCTTCTACACAACCTGCATTAACACCGGTTTTGATCCAATCTCCGGTAATCAGCAGATTAGCAAATTGCGTCCCATCCGTTGCTAAACGGTATTGGCTAGAATCAACCACCGACATTACATATCGCTCACTGGGATCGACATTTGCGCGCCAATACTGGCTATCAAAACGCGCCTCTCCTACTGCATTTGTTGTATCCATAAGTGCTTGCCAATCAAATTCGCCTTGTTTGGCAATATCCGGCCACAGTGGATACATTTGCTGCGTAAGTTTAAAAACGCTATTGGCTTTTACGCGTGCATTACACACAGCTTGAAAATCACTCTGGGTACTTGGTGGAAAACTGTCTTGCGTAAATGCACTGCAAAAATAGGCGACATTTTTCGGCTCGACATCACCTTGCCAATCTTCTTTATTAATCAGCTGATCCATTGACGCCCAAGTATCAAAAGGTTCGCTAAAGCCACTTAAAATTGGTTGCTCACCACTTGCAGGCGTATACGCCCAACCTGTTTCATCAAGCGGTTTGTCTAACCATAATTGAAACGCTTGTGTTGCAACGGCTTTTACTTTTTGTGAAGTTAAACTTAGCCCTTGGTCTTTTGCTAGTAACTTTTCGCATAAATGAGGCAAACTTGCGACCGATATACCATAAATGACTTTATCAAAATCAACGCCCTGTTTTAGCGTCACTTCTGGCAGGGCTTCGCCAAAGTGCTGCTTATAAACGCTTGGCCAATCACTGTAAAAACTCTCCAAATTAATATTGTGCTGTTTTATTAGCGCTGCTTGCTCATCATCAATTTGTTCATAAAGTGGAAATGACGGCCAGCATGGTAACCCTTTTACATCAACAAGCGGATGGTATTGCCCTGTTTTTAGTGCAACCTGCTTAATGAGTTTAATCTCATCGACACTGTTTTCACCTGCATTGCTTTGCGTTGGCACAAGTTGCGTAACTTGGTGGAAATATTCAAACTTAACGCCGCGTTTAATGAGTAACTCGTAAATCGGACTAAATATGGTATCGCCCATACCTGCTTGCATTTTCCACATAACTCCGCCGTGATAACAAAGCGATAAGCGCAGCATTGCCAACGCCGCGACGCCCGCTTCAACATTGGGTTTTGCAAAGTCCCCGTCTTGGTAAGCAAAGACAAGATCATAAAAGCCACGAACCGGCGCAGAATCTACTGAAAACTGTGTGTTTGCCCCGTGTTTTTCTAACCACGCTCTAAAATCAAGATTGTTAATTGCGCCAAAGCCACGTTCAAACACCTTGTCTTCAATTAAGCCTTCCATCATGGCAAGGGCTAAATCAGCGCAAATATAAAGGCGTCGAATATCTGCGTTATCTTCAAGTAAGTCCTCAAACTCCTCGTTTAACCAACGCTTAAAACGTCGGATGATCCACTGAATCGCGGATGGGTGTTTTGTATTAGAAAGGTTTTTATCGCTAGCGCGCTTATCAAAAAAGTAACTAAGCTCACTTAGCGTTACTTGAATATGTTTTGAGAACGTTTCTAGCGAATCTTCGGCATCGTCTTTAAACTCTTGCCATTCGTCTTTGATATCGTCGACTTTTTCTTTTACTTCATCAATAAAGTGGGCAAAAAGGTTTTGCTCTTCGTCGTTTTCAGGCGTTTTAATATCACGCGCCTTATTCAATGAGTTCGCTTTATGTTCTAATTCGCCGATAAACTTTTTTATCCAAAAATACAATAATCGCGCGATTTCCCAAAAGTGTAAATCCAATGTGCCATCCGCAGGGTTGCCCGGAATGAGCGGAAAATCGACAGGCCATGTTTGCCACTCGTTATCAATCAGCTCTTGTAATACAACATAACTATGAGGCTTAAACGCCTCTTGCCAGGTTGCTAGCGGCATGTTGTCGGGGCGTGCTAAGTTATCGTAGACTGATTGAATTGTTTTAAAAGAATTTACATAAGCGCCAAACCATACGTGAAGTCCGTGCTCTTCGATACGTTGACCCAAATAAGGATTGCGACCACTAGCGCCTTTACCACCAATGCGCCAACCTTGCTGATACACAGTGATATCGTACTTATCTTGCCAGTTTTCATCGTCTGTTAAATACACTGCGGCGGTCATCGCTGACACGCCACCGCCAAGTATCACAATTTTTTCTTTTGCCATGTTACAGTCCTTTTGTAGCTATAATTTCACACGCTTTTTCTTGGTCAAAATCCATTACAACATTAAATGGTAATAGCGCACGATGGGTGCCGGGATAAATTCCAAACATTTCACCAAGCGGGAACGTGTCTAGTTGATACACGGTCACGTCAAATTCATGCTTATAGATTTTAGCGCTGTGTACCTTCTTAATAATTGACGGAGAATGCACAACGCCTTGGTAAACTGCTTTACTGCCATCACCATTTGGTAATTGCTTGAATAGGATCTGGTCCATTTGCGGGTTTACAAAACCATCAAGCAACTGCTTGATAGCGTTTAAATCAAGATCAAAAAAGTCAGTATCGGACTTTAGAATTTCAAACGCTTCTTTCACTAGTTCGACAAAATCACTCACAGGGTGTTCGCCGCCTTGCTCAACTAAATTTACTTCCAGCAGTTTATGTTTTGCCATTTTGGTATTCGGCGAAAAAGGCTGAAAGGCATCAAGGCTAAGTTCAAAAAACTGAGGTAACTCACCAATGTTTGGCATCTTATAGTCACACAAATATTTGTTATAACCCCAGGTCTCGCGTCCATTTATCAATGCATAAATATTATTTACGGTGATAAACGCTGGATACCAATAAATATGGTCAACTTTTTCTTTGCCACGTTTGCTCACCATTTTGGCGACTGGTAACCAAAATATAATGTCGGTCTCTTGCATCCAACCTTGTTCATTAAACGGAGGTACTTTAGATGCGATATTTTCAATATCCGTAAAGGTAAGCAAGGTGTATGCACTTAGCGCCTTGAAGCGAAATTCATCTGATTTAACCGCGTTGAGTGTTGTGTCGATATAGGTTTGAATTTTTTCGCTACAGCCTTTAACGAAAAAGCCATATTGAATAGCATTCAACATGCGACACGGTGGTTCGGCAATAACATTGCCGGGAAATTGAATAAAGTTGGGTTGTAAAGGTGCTTGCGCCATAGTCTTCCCTCTAAATCGCAATTCAAATTAGGTATTTAACCCTTTGAAAATAGTACAAACTTGCGAAAGAGGGAATAATTAGTTTCTATTATTTTTACGCTTTAATCGGTAATTTCGATGTGTTTAGCAATTTCACTGGCTAATAACGCATAGCCTTGCGCGTTGAGGTGTACTCGGTCGGATTTTTTGCTGGCATCACCTAATAAATCGGGCAAGGTATCTTCAATAAGCACCAAATCATATTCATCAGCCAGTTTTTTATACACTGGCATCGGTGAAAGTAACAAGCCAAATTGCGGTACGGCAACTAACATCACTTGCGCACCGTGTTGCTTAGAGCGGATAATCATTTGCCTTAGATTTGCTTCGAGCTGGGTTTTACTTTTGTTTTGCAGTACATCATTACCGCCATAACAAATAATAATAAGGCTCGGCATATGCGTAGTTAACACAGTGTTTAAACGCGCGAGCCCTTGGCTGCTGGTTTGGCCTGAAATGCCGCTATTTATCACTTCAATGCCTAACTCGCTCGCCAGTTTTGTAGGATAACTATTTGATTTATCGACCCCAACTCCTTGTGTAAGGCTGTCGCCAAACGCAACTATGTTAGCGTATGGACTAATTTGCACGGTATTGTTGCCGCCGCAGCCATAAAGGCAAGTTACCATAAACATTAACAATGTGATGCGTATCATATTACTTGCCTCTATACGTTAAGCCGTTTAGCTAAAGCAAACTGTTTAACAGTTGTATTGGGTGTTTTGGTTTGTTGCCGTTATTAAAACGCTTAACTTGTGAGCGACAGGAAAACCCGGTCGCAACAAGCTGTTCAATTGGTGTGTTATCAACCGTTTGTTGCCAGCTCATTTCATAAAGCGCACGGGATTTGTCTAGGTTTTGCGTTTCATGACCATAAGTGCCCGCCATACCACAGCAGCCGGTAGCTTTAGCATTGAGTGTTAAACCAAAGTTTGCAAACAGGTTTTGCCACACCTTACTGGCATTTGGCATTGCCGTGGTTTCGGTACAGTGGTTTAGTAAAACAAAACTGCTATCTGAATTTGCATCTTTTTGCTCAAAGCGTTGCGTTTCAAACCACTCGTGGGCCAACAACACGTGGAAATCGCCACGCTGCTGGCCAAGTGCTTGGTTGTATTCGTCGCGATAACACATCACAAGCGATGCATCTAAGCCCACCATAGGAATATCCAGTTGTGCTATTTGGTTCAAAAATGCAGCACTGTTTTTCGCTGTTTTTGCAAACTCGTTTAAGAAGCCTTTTACATGCTGTGGCTTACCATTTGGTTTAAACGGCAATAGCACTGGCGTTTTACCAAGTTTTACCAGTAACTGGCAAAAATCTTCCAATAATTCAGCTTCATAAAAGCTAGTAAACGGGTCTTGTACAATTAAAACAGTTTGCTGCTTTTGCGATTCATCCAGTGTTTTAAGCTGATTTAGATTAAACGCAAACTGCTTCGACACGCGTTTTATAATGGCGTTGTCGCTCAATAATGGTGAATCCACATAACCGATTTGGTTTTTCAAAAAGCGCTCTACAAACCCTAATTTCAAAATAGGATTTACTAAGAAGTGTATTTTACTTAAAAGCGGCGCTTGCGATTCAATGTTAGCCACTAAGTAATCTTTAAATGGGCGTTTATAACGGGCATGGTATAAGTTTAAAAAGCGTGCACGGAAGGTCGGTACATCCACTTTGATTGGGCATGCCGTTGTACACGCTTTACATGCCAAGCATTCATCCATCGATTCTTTCACTTCATGGGAGAAATCGTAAGCACCTTTGGCTTTTCGTTTTGCGAAAATGCGCTTTTCCCACCACGACTTAGTCTCGCCTTTCGCAATCGCTTTTTCGCTTTCGAGCAGATCTATGCCCTTTTCGCTTTGTAAACGCATCCACTCGCGCATTAAACTGGCACGCCCTTTTGGTGAATAACGTCTGTCTTTTGTTACTTTATACGATGGGCACATAGGTGAGTGGCTATCATAGTTATAACAAAGACCGTTACCGTTACACCCCATGGCATTATCAAAACTGTCTTTAATGGTGACCGGGATTTGTTTATCGAAATGGGCACGTTTTGTATCGTCAACGCTGACAAGCTGCTCTTTTGAGTTGAGTGGCGTACAAATTTTACCTGGGTTTAACCTATTAAGCGGATCGAATGCTGTTTTGATCTTTCTAAGTTCAGTAAACAAGGTATCGCCAAAGAATTCTGGGCCATATTCACTGCGGTAACCTTTTCCGTGTTCACCCCACATTAAACCACCGTATTTAGCGGTTAGTTTTACCACTTCATCCGAAATATGACGTAGTAATTTTTCTTGTGTTGGGTCACACATATCAAGAGCAGGCCTTACATGCAAAACACCAGCGTCAACATGGCCGAACATGCCGTAGTTTAAGTTATGTGAATCAAGTAATTGCCTAAATTCAGCAATAAAGTCTGCAAGCGCTTCTGGTGGTACTGCCGTATCTTCGGCAAACGCCAATGGTTTTTCTTTACCCTTTACATTGCCAAGCAAGCCTACCGCCTTTTTACGCATCGCATAAATTTTTAGAATGTCGGCCTTAGAATGCGTTACCTGATAACCAATGATCCCTGCTTGGTTATTTGCCATTAAGTCATCAAGTTTAGCCAATAAGCCATTTACTTTGTCATCAATATCCGCCTGATTTGTCGCATTAAACTCAACCATGTTGAGGCCTTGCATGTCTTTACCCGGCACATCTTCAATCAGGCTTGAAACTGAATGCCAAATTATGTCTTCTCTAGCAAGATTAAGTACACGGCTATCGACGGTTTCAACCGAAGTCGCTTTGGCGTCCACTAAAAACGGTGAATTACGAAGCGCTGAATCAAAGCTATCGTATTTTATATTGATCAGCGTTTTAAATTCGGCAATCGGGGTAATATTGAGTTTGGCTTCGCAAACAACCCCTAACGAACCTTCTGATCCCGTAATAATGCGGCTTGCATCTAACGTGGTTAGTTCATCGTTGAGAATATTTTCTAAATCGTAGCCTGTTAAAAAACGGTTTAAGCGGGGAAATTTCGCTTTAATTTGGTCACGTAAGTTTATACCGGTATCGAGTAATTGTTGATAGATTTTTCCGCGTGTTGATTGTTCTTCGGCATAAGTTTTTGCGGTCGTAACATCAACCGGAGCGGTATCAAGTTCAGTACCGTCTACCAGCATGGTTTTTAAGCCCAGTACATGATCGGATGTTTTACCATACACAAGTGAGCCTTGACCCGACGCATCAGTATTTATCATACCGCCAACGGTTGCACGGTTACTGGTCGACAAGTCCGGCGCAAAGAAAAATCCATAAGGACGTAAAAAATCATTAAGCTGATCTTTAATTACACCGGTTTGTACGCGCACCCACTTTTCTTCAACGTTGATCTCTAAAATCTCACGCATGTGGCGCGATAAATCAATCACCATACTGTGTGTTAGCGATTGACCATTGGTACCTGTGCCGCCGCCACGCGGTGTAAATTTGATTTGCTGATATTTGCTTTGATTTGCGAGGGAAAAAATCTGTTGAATATCTTGGCTTGTTTTTGGAAACAAAATACCTTGCGGTAACGCCTGATAAATGCTGTTATCAGTTGCGGTTACAATGCGCGTTGCGTAGCTGATGTCGATTTCACCACTATAGTGTGTCGTTTTTAACTCAGCTAAAAACGCCTCTGCTAAAGGCGATAAAGTATCTTTTTGATCTATTACTTCAATCATTACTTGCTCGGTGACGGGGAACAGGGTTTGCACTCATTATATCAAAGAAATACAGCGAGTTTTGCTTCATATTTACAGTTTGTAACATCATTTATTCGCGCACTAAACCTAATTTTTTATACTATGAATAAATATCGTGTTTATACGTAAATTTATGCGTTTAGGGTGCTACAAATGAAAAAAATGATAAACCATGTATTTGCAGTAATGTTTCTAGCGCTTGGCTTGCTATTTATGGTGGTGCCAGGCCCATCACTGATCTTTTTTATTGCTGGTTTACTGTTGTTAGCGTTTTACTATCCTTGGGCAAGACGCTATTTAAGTCATTTTCAAAAAGCGCTTAAATCATCTTGCCAGTTTATCGATAAAAAATTAGCAAGGCGTTAACGTTAAAATTGGCTTTAAAACGTACATTTACGCTGCTAGCTAAACTAGCAGCTTAATAGTTCGTGCCGTAATCCATTTTAAACTCCCCCTCACTCCTAACAACTCAGCAATTTAAGCGAAACGCGTCTGTAACTCAGCGTAGCTTTCAAATACATAATCTGCTTGATGTGCATAGTCTGGTGTTTCGAACTCGCAAAATAGCGCACTTTCCACCCCAGCATTTTTCGCAATGTTAATGTCGTGCAAATAATCCCCTATATATAACAAGTTAGCGGGTGCGATATTCCACTTTTCTGCCAGCATAAGTAATGCTGTAGGATTGGGTTTTGCCGGCGCGTCTTCACGGGTTATTACGGTTTCGATTGGTATTTGATTGTTGGCTATTTTGATTGAGCTTGCTTCAATACTGTTTCGCGTAATAATCGCGGTGGGATAGTTTTTATTAATTAAATACTGAACGAAGTGCTCTGCCCCTTCAATCCACTTTGCACTGTGAGCATCGTCAAGTTCTAAACGCTTTATTGTGTGATTCGCTAAAGACTGTTTAGGCTCATCTAACGCATCAACAAACTGCAAAATATCTTGGTCTAACGGGCAGCCAATTTCCTTTCGCATAGTTTTAAAACACAAGCTACACGTTACTAGTGTGCTATCTAAATCGAAAATTACACCTTTGATATGTTCCATACTGCCTCTGTGTTAATTGCTTTTAGCGTTATACAACAAAAATACGCTAACAGATTAGGTTGTAAATGAATTAATCCAAGTTCTTAGCAAACTAACTTATTTATTTTTGATAATAATTATCATTTGATATTGATTGTTATGTTATAACAATTTATATTACGTGATGTTGTAACATATTAATTGGAGCTTTTATGAAACCTGGTATCCACCCTGATTACGGTAAAGTGGTTTTTCACGACACAGCAGCAGATGCATATTTTTTAGTTGGTTCAACCATCAAAACCGATCGCACAATTGATTATCAAGGAAAAACATATCCTTATGTGGCGATTGATGTATCGAGTGAATCGCACCCGTTTTATACAGGTAAACAACGCGCTGCTCAATCTGACGGCCGTATTGCGAAATTCAATAAGCGTTTTGGTAAATTAGGAAGCAAATAATGCAAGTTTTAAGTTCATTAAAAAGCGCGAAAAAACGCCATCCTGATTGCCAAATCGTAAAGCGTCGCGGTCGCTTGTTTGTTATTTGCAAATCAAACCCACGCTTTAAAGCAGTTCAGGGCAAAGGTAAAAAGAAAAAATAGTTTTATGAAATGAAAAAAAGGCGCATTTAGCGCCTTTTGTTTTGTCAGCTTTATACTGATGACATATCAGTTAAAGGAACTGGTTAATACAATTTATTTAGCGTGCTTCTCACCAAGGTATAGCCAAGTTTCAAGCACTGTGTCTGGGTTTAATGACACAGAATCAATACCCTGATCTACAAGCCAGGCTGCAAAGTCTTCGTGATCTGACGGTCCCTGACCACAAATACCCACATATTTACCTTTTGCTTTAGCGGTTTGAATTGCCATTTCTAATAGCTTTTTAATTGCAGGATTACGCTCATCAAATAAATGGGCAATTAGTCCTGAATCGCGGTCTAAGCCAAGTGTTAACTGAGTTAAGTCATTAGAACCGATAGAGAAACCATCGAAATACTCTAAGAACTCATCAGCTAATAATGCGTTAGACGGCAATTCGCACATCATAATTACTTTTAAGCCATTTTCGCCACGTTTTAAACCGTGCTCTTCAAGTAGCTCAATGACGCGCGCTGCTTCTTCTAAGGTACGTACAAATGGGATCATGATTTCGACATTGGTCAAGCCCATATCATTGCGAACACGTTTTATCGCTTCACATTCAAGGGCAAAACAATCGCGGAAATCTTCTGAAATATAGCGAGATGCACCGCGGAATCCGATCATTGGATTTTCTTCTTCCGGCTCGTATTGCTCACCACCCACTAAATTCGCGTATTCGTTTGATTTGAAATCAGACATACGCACAATTACGCGCTCTGGCGCAAATGCTGCACCTAGTGTCGAAATACCTTCAACAAGTTTGCTGATATAAAATTCAACCGGACTTGCGTAACCTGCCATCATAAAGTCAATTTCAGATTTTACGTCGTCAGACTGAGCATCATAGTTAAGCAGTGCTTTTGGGTGCACACCGATCATACGGTTAATGATAAATTCAACGCGTGCTAAACCAATGCCTGCATGTGGTAAACGCGCAAAGTCGAATGCTCTGTCTGGGTTACCCACATTCATCATAATTTTCATTGGCAGTTCAGGCATTTCATCAACGCGAGATGTTAATACTTCATAATCCAGTAAACCTTGGTAAATGTAGCCCGTGTCGCCTTCGGCACAAGAAACTGTCACTTCTGCGTTATTTTCAATGGTATCAGTTGCGTTACCACAACCTACTACAGCAGGAATACCTAACTCACGTGCAATAATTGCGGCGTGACACGTACGGCCACCACGATTTGTAACAATCGCTGCAGCGCGCTTCATAATTGGCTCCCAATCAGGATCGGTCATGTCGGTTACTAGCACATCACCTTGCTGTACTTTATCCATTTCATCAATTGAGTTAAGTACGCGTACTACACCTTTACCAATTTTATGCCCAATCGCACGGCCTTCGCATAACACGTTTGACGAACCATTTAGCTGAAAACGTTCCATTACGTTAGCGTCTTCGTTAGAACGTACTGTTTCAGGACGCGCTTGTACAATATACAGCTTGCCGTCATTCCCGTCCTTAGCCCATTCGATATCCATCGGGCGACCATAATGCTTTTCAATGATCACGGCTTGTTTAGCAAGTTCCATTACTTCTTCATCAGTAATCGAGAATTGATTTGAGCGGGTTTGTTCAATATCCACTACTTCTACTTGCTTGCCGTGAGATTCATCGCTTGAATAGATCATCTCAACTGCTTTTGAACCCAGCGTACGGCGCACAACCGCAGGGCGATTCGCCGCAAGTGTTGGCTTGTGTACATAAAATTCATCTGGGTTAACAGCGCCCTGCACTACCATTTCACCAAGGCCGTAGCTTGATGTGACAAATACTACATCTTCAAAACCAGATTCGGTATCAATACTAAACATTACACCTGACGAGGCTTTATCAGAACGAACCATGCGCTGAATACCCGCTGAAAGTGCAACACCACGATGATCGTAACCTTGGTGAACACGGTACGAAATTGCGCGGTCATTAAATAACGACGCGAATACGTGCTTAATTGCCACCATTACTGCGTCAATACCGCGCACATTTAAGAATGTCTCTTGTTGCCCTGCGAAAGACGCATCTGGCATATCCTCAGCAGTTGCTGATGAGCGAACGGCAAACGAAACATCTTGATTTTCATCACCATGAAGCGTTGCATACGCTTCACGAATTGCAGAATCTAAATTACTTTGGAAAGGGGTATCGATAATCCATTGACGAATTTCGCCACCAACGCGTGCTAATTCGTTTACGTCATCAACATCAAGCGTATCAAGTACATTGTGGATTTTATCGTTGAGGCCTGATTGCTCTAAAAACTCATTAAAAGCATCAGATGTTGTAGCAAAACCACCAGGCACAGTTACGCCTGCGTTTGCTAGGTTAGAAATCATTTCACCGAGGGAAGCGTTTTTACCACCAACACGTGGTACGTCGTTCATACCAAGTTCTTGATACCAAAGTATATATTGCACGGAAATTCTCCATAAGCAAAAGGTTGTGAGAGTGTGTTATCTAATCCTAGTTGAGATAACATCAAGTTGCTAAATGTGAACGCCTATTACATCTGCGATAAGTTTGAACGGGTAGCAGGGATTAAGGTTTCGTTTAAAGCGAGCATGATTTTACATAGATGAACAAACCAGGTAAAGCGAGCAAAAACGACAAAATCAAGGACAAATACCCGAAAAAAAGTAAAAATTAACCTTAAATGCGTTAAAACTGCATTTTTATGCTAGTGACACCGGTGCCAATAGCAAAATTAGAATAAATCATAACAATAAATTTTTTTTAAATATGATATTAAATAAGTGTTTAAAGACCTAATTTGAAGCAAAAACAGTTTTTGAACCAATAGACTCACCTATGAACGCAACCCGATTATTTTTGGCTTATACCCTTTAAACACATTAATACGTTCTTATGCCAAGGTCATATATTTTAGAGCCAGTAAATCGAGCCTAAAGCGAGTAACGTTTGTCATGAACAGCAACGATTAAAGTGCCTTGTCAGGATATGTTAATTGGTTTAACATTTCTGTTAACGTGTATTTCGGCAAAGGAGTCGCCGTTTAAATACACCAAAACCTTACAATTAATTCATTAGCAAGCAGTTGAAAAACATGGAATATGCAATGAGACGCGCAGACTTTTATAACCGAAAACGTATGGTGCATTTGGCATCGTGCGCCGCTTTTATCATCTCGACCATTTTAATAAGTTTAATCCTTGCAGAATGGCATAAAAAATCCCTTGCTTGGGTAAAAAATGGCTACTTAGCACAGGGAACAATCGTAAATATTGATAACAAACCAAGTAAGCTAAATACGCTATTGCAGCGGGCAAGACTTCATACCGCTTTCGCGATTACTTACAGTGTAAAAATCAATAACGCACTGTTTAAAAAAAATGCCTATGTAGATCAGAATGTGTATGCAAGTTTGAGAGAAGGTAAGTCAGTTCCAGTATACATCGCAAAAAATGGCGAACAGCACAACTTAAAAACCAATATCGATAATCAACTAGCGCAATCACATCTTGTTTATTATTTATCTAAAACCGCCATCATTACTGTGCCGGTATTTTTAATTATCCACGCGCTGCTAATGCTTATATTTGTTCGAACTCGCGCAAACATCTTGCTTAAAGGGTTTTATACTAAACACTCTTGGTTAAATACTAACGACAATGTACTGATTTGGTTAACCGATACGCAAATCATCGTTATCCGCTTTGAAAAACATCAAACTAAAATGCTGGCTCAGTTCTATCAACAAGAAGCATGTTTAGACGATTTAATTGCAAAGCTTAAACGCCCTAATATCTACGCAATTGATATCGCAGATATTAGCGCAATTGAAAGTGAATATGCCTCACCAAAATTATTGGTATCAACCGCGAATCGAGCCTATAAACTTAGCTTTATGAATTACGGGTTAAAACATCACGCATTAACTCAAATCGCACAACACCTACCCGCGCACCTTATTCACAGCGTTAATAAGAAATCACGGATTATGGGATTTATGCCATGGTTTTTGCTCTCAGTGCTTTGCGTAGCAGCCGTTTTACAATTAAATAATCACGCGCTTATTTTAATAATTGCTGCAATTTTTATAATAAAGCTGTTACCAAAATGCATTTTTCATATCTGTTCACCGCGCGAAGTGCAGCGTTGGCGAATACCTGATATTTGATACAGATTCCTTAAAGGAAATTAAATGCCTGCAACCTAATTTAGGTTGTGTCGTGTTTAATTATTTGCTCTTATATAAACGCTCTCACAACAAAAATAAGGTTATTATGCGCAGCGCATTTTATATATCCGACGGTACAGCAATTACCAGTGAAGTATTTGGTCATGCTACCTTGTCGTTATTTCCTGTCGAATTTAAACACATCACCATTCCGTTTGTTGAAACTGAACAAAAAGCATACGAAGTTAAATTGCAAATTGATAAAGCGTTTAAATTAAGTGGTGAAAAGCCTTTAGTGTTTTTTACCTTTGTTGATCCTCAGTTAAGCGACATCATTTTATCGTCACAAGGACAATGCTTTGACTTTTTAACCGCGTACAGCGGCCAAGTAAAAGATACGATTGGCGTTGAACCCGTGCCACGCACACACCGAACTCACTCAATCCATGAAAAAAGCTACGATTTCAGAATCGATGCCGTTAACTATGCACTTGCCAACGACGATGGCAGCAATTTAAAAGATTACGACGAAGCCGATATTATATTGGTCGGTGTCAGTCGCAGTGGTAAAACGCCCACCAGCTTATATTTAGCACTTCAGTACGGCATAAAAGCGGCTAACTACCCACTGACTGAAGATGATTTAGATATGATGCGTTTGCCTAACGCGCTTAAAAATCACAAAAAGAAACTGTTTGGTTTAACAATAAACCCTGAGCGCCTTGCTGCGATTCGTAACGAACGTATGGCCAACAGTAAATACGCGTCGCTAAGGCAGTGCCGCCTTGAGGTACGAGAAGCTGAAATGCTCTATAAGAAAAATAAAATTCCTCATCTAAGTTCAACACACTTTTCAGTTGAAGAAATCTCCGCGAAAATCCTCGCCGAAACCGGTTTAGAAAGACGCAAATACTAGCGCGTACTGGTTTACGCCACCTGATATCTTGCACCTAAAGTCATATAAGTTTTAGGTGCAATACGCATAAACACGTCAATATGATCCTGAGAAGATTTACACCGTATATAACTGATAGTGTATTCATTTGTCACGTCGTTTGTGCCATATTTATTGTGTAGGGACTTTGTTAAATACGGAGCGTATTAACCTAACCGCGAGAATTTATGCGCGCAGTACTTTTTAGCTTGTTACTTTTCAATCATGGTTTAGCCTTTGCTCAGATCATCGATATTTATATTCGCGATGATGTGTACAAGGATTATCAAACGTTTGTCAATGGCCGTGACATTTCCACAATCTCCAATTTTAAAGGAGATGCAATTCGACGCGATGTAGTCGATATGATAATTGCACAAAAGGCACTTAAATTAGGCGGTTTTCACCACAGTTTCAATTACATTCCAGGTAAAGTGAATTTTCGTAATACCCGTATGCTAGAAACCGGTAAGCTCTTGATTAGTTTCGACACTTATTGGTTAACTGACGCACATGCTAAAGCCAAATATTTGCACATTAGCAAACCGGTGATCCGCCAAGGTGAATATATTGCTGGGGTTTATACTAAAGCAGGGCGAGAAAGATCTCTTAGCTTAACTCAAATGAGCGATTTTAAACGTTTAAGTGCGGTATCAACGCCAAAATGGCGCACCGATTGGAAAACACTCTCAGATTTACCGCTCAAAGAGTTATTCATTGAGCACGAGTGGATCAGTATGGCGCGTATGGTCAATACTGGCTGGGTAGACTTTATGTTAATGCCATTTAATTCAACTGCTGACCAAAGTTTTAAGCTCGATAAAATCAATTTGGTACCTGTACCAAATGTTGCAATAGAGCTGAAAGACAGTCGTCACTTTGTTATTAGCCGTAATCACCCTCTTGGCTCACAAGCATACCTAGCCCTTGAAAAAGGACTAAACATGTTATGCAACCAAGGCGCAATAGAGAAAGCCTATACCCAAGCCGGCTTTTTTGTAGATAAACAGAATTTAAATATTATTAATGCGCAGCAAGACTAAACGCTATGTAAAACAGCAATTGGGTCTTATTGTATTGGAAAAGCTTAACTTACTTTGTCAGATTCAATTTTTAGATTTTAGAAATTTTGTAGTCGTATGTGTGCTAATAGATACCGCTCAAATGCAACGTTATGTATTAAACTCAATTGCAAACCAGACGTTTATCTAACTCATAAGCGGAGGAGTCGCTTTGTGCGGCCAAAAGCGTTTATTGGCTCTGCTAAATAACAGCAACTCTGATTCCATTAATTTAGTTAATTTATTCTTACTTTGATTTTATTATTTTATTAACAAATTCAATGGCTTTATTTTTATCGGCTCTGAAACCTTTATCGATATCTTCTTTATTACTATTTTGATTAATCATTATTAAGCGTTCATATTCGTCGCGATCACGAACACTTTCTAACTCAATGTTTTTAAGCGTATTTAAAAGTAAATACAAGGTA
Organism: Pseudoalteromonas sp. ABV4_021; assembly: GCF_056159365.1. NCBI lineage: Bacteria > Pseudomonadati > Pseudomonadota > Gammaproteobacteria > Alteromonadales > Pseudoalteromonadaceae > Pseudoalteromonas > Pseudoalteromonas sp. ABV4_021. The sequence continues at coordinate 372,020 of NZ_JBSWVB010000002.1, forward strand.
TGCTTTTCCAGCATAAAAGCAGTATCTTTAGGCACAATAGTACAAAAGATGAGTAAAATCATTTGACCCTGTCTATCACTGTTTATAAAACGATTTACGATCAAATTTAGATACTTTTCAACTGGCTCTGATTCATCATTGTTGAATATACGATAACGACTATAACTCAAGTAAATATTTACAATTTCAAAAAAAGTATTAAATTTAAAACTTGACCTTAGGCTACAAAAATCCTCTACGGCGGCCTCTGAGTATAGATAACTTCTTAAACCACTATTTGAGTTATTTGATATACTTCCTCTTATTCTCAAACTATCAAGTAGATATTGAGAACCCTCTTTTGAATCAAGCATAACTGCACGATGGACTAAAGATTTAGCAATATCAACCTCTTCGATTTTATTATGTAACATAGCCCATCCATATGACTTTACTGAATCAACCCAAAACTGTCGATTTACTCCATCTTTAAACCCGTTACATAAAGTTTCTAAGGCAATCTCATTGCCTTGTACAACTTGAGAAATAGTCTCATACACCATAAATTGCTTAGGCTCACCATCATTGATAAAACCAGAAAATAAAATACTTTGAATTCGTTCGTTATTTAGTGAAAAAATATGATTCTCAATGTTTTGTAAAGAAATAACTCTACCTAGTGTTTCATTTTGGTCATCTGGCATTCCAAATAACTCGATAAAATTAAAGTGCTTAAGTGTATCCTTTACAATTTCTTCCATTTGAGGAGTAGAGTTAGGAAAATGTTTATCGATGAATGCATTAAATCTTATTTCTTTACTAAGTATGTCAGCATTTAACATCTGATATAGAAGGTCATATAGTGTTGGTTGATTATTTTTTAAAGCCTGAATTAAGATAAAGTCATAGAGCATCACTTCACCTTTGACTTTTTCCCATGAGGACTCGATTTGGCTTGATAAGGTCTGAAAATGCCTGTGTGAAGGCAATAGCTTGTTAATTAATGTTGGGCACTTTTTTTGCTCAGAATATGGCAGCACATCTTCATAATACTTTTGTAAATCTTGATCAATTAATTCATCTACCAAATTGATTACATCTTCTTTGAAATTTGGTACTGGGAAATCTAACCTTATAGGACAAATACGTAGCAATGTATCTGAAAATTGAGGGGTGTTTTCACCTGCAAAAATATAATCAATTCCTTTAATTTCTTCTAGCCTATCAAGGAGGCCAGCTAGTGCCTCAAGGCTCGCTGAAGCCTCTTTATTTCGATCGAGATCTTGTATTGTTACTATTAGCCTCAAATTAGCAGCATCAATTACATTACTTAAACTTTTTAAAATCACATCTGGTGAAGTTGGCTTATGTATAAATGCAGCTATTACTTTAGATGATGTGTTTCCGGCATTCATGGCTGAAATATAATGTGAGGGCAAAGACCTAAACTTACACATATCTATTTCTTTACCTAGCGCAATTAACACTTCATCAAGAACAAACAGGATAATAGACTCCGTCTCAACGCCCCATAATTCGATATTGCAATGAACTAATTTTGGACTCTCTTTTTTAGACTTTATGGTTTCAATAGCCGAGTTTATAGCGGTTGTTTTGCCTACACCAAACGGCCCACACACGGCAATACGTATGCTTTTTCCTGATTTGTTATTTAAAGCAGAGGCAATCTCATCAGAGATATATTGTGTCGAGCTATGAAGTTGAGGTACTTGTTCATTCGAGTTATGAGTACTGCTGGAGTGCTTTAAAATAGAGCGCAGATTTTTGAGAACATTTTGAATAAGCACAAGAGAAGGCATGCATATTAACCCCAATAGCAGAGGAAAATATGTGAGGATAAATTCGTAACTTAACAATCTATAATTAGACTTAAAATCATAAACTAGCCAAATAGAGATACAGCAAATTACAGAAAGCATCAAAGAAGGATAGCGCAAGTTAAAATGCCAATACCTTTCCTTATCATAAACAGAAAAGTTTCCTGCAATCTTATTAACGGTTAGACCACCTAAAAACAATAATATTGCGTAACCATTAATGACCGATAAATTAGTACTAATTAATGTTTTTTGAAGAAAGTTAGACCACCCCAGCCAAAGAGTTTGGATACTCGTTACCGATGAAAAAATTGCAAATATGAAATAGGTTACCAAACCATATACAAATAATGTCGCATAACGAGAAAAAGTTACTGTATTCATCCATATACTCAAAAATCACTTTTTTGTATGCTAACATGGGCATGAAAATTAGAACACGTTAGTTGTTCATAAGTAACAAATAATAGCCTCGGCAAAAACACACGAGTAAAGCCTCATTTTAAGTAGATACGTTAACTCATTTTTTGAGGCATAAATTAAATAAGCTGGCGGAGCTTCCTCTTAGCAGGTGAGAGAAAGTTTAAAGACGAATGTGCTTTCCCAAGCCAAATTTAAAAACGAGTAACTGTCAGCTCAAGTTTGAGCTAGTACACTTAACACATTATATTTTGTGGTTTGAGTAAGGCTTTATCAGCAACCAACCCTCACTCAGAACTACCTATCTGTAAAAATAAAGCCCATATCCAAAACGTTAAATCAAATATGGGCTAATTTAAAAACTTAAGTTTAAAGGTCATTTTTCAAAAATAATGTTTAAAAAACTTTTAGTCAAAAATCACGTTAGTTACTGCGATGTTTAAAACTAAAGCTCTTTTCTTTTACTAACTCACCACTTTTATTGGTTGGTGTCGTATAAAAGTTAACGTTTAACTCATCTTGTTGATTATCGAGTTCAATATGGGCAAATCCCCAAGTGAATGCCTTGTTCCAGATGAGATCATATTCCTGATATTGACGCTCTTGATAGTTTGCCAGGCCGCGGTGTACACCGCGCATTTTAGACGCAGCGCCACTAATTATAAGCGGTAATGGTGGTTTTTTTTCAGTTGAAACGCGCGAACAATCATCAGCTAACAACTCTAAGTCGTGTTCATGTCCTGCAATATACGCATCCGCATATTGGCATAGTTCAGGCAAAATTAAGCGCCTTAATACATGGCCTTCATCGTATTTTGTGCCACCAATTGACCATAAGATATGGTGACCATAGACAATTTTCCATTTTGCTTTTGAGGTTTTTAAGCCATTAGCTAGCCATGCAAGCTGTTTATGATCTTCACCATCAAGTGGTACTTCGTGTTTTTCAATGTCTTCGACTTCTGCTTGCCCGTTAGCAAGTGCCGTTGCTAAACCTTGCTCACTGCCATCTTTCGCTAGTGGAATTTCATAGTAATGCTGACCTGATAGCAGCATGTTGGTATCTAACACAAAAAATTCCACATCATTTCCGGGCGAGCCTTTCGTAAAACGATAATACCCTTGTTTATCCATGTGGAAATTAGGCTGTTTTGCCATCCAAGCTGTTTGTAATGCAACCCCTTTACGCGATGTTTTCCAGTCGTGGTTACCCAACGCAGAGTACACAACTAACTCCGGTTGCTGCTCAAACAAAGGCTTTAGCGGTGCTAAAATAAGGTCGTTCATGCGTTTTTGGTCGTCTTTTCCATCGTTCGCATCTGCACCATCAGGGTAAATATTATCACCCAGTTGAATACCAAACTGACATGCAACGTTTTTACAAAGCGTTGCCATTGCCTTGCCTACACTTGAAGCTCCAGTGTCCTCAGTGGCAATCTCGGTGCCCGGATAAACATAAATTGGCGCATGACCAAACTCTTCGATTGGGCGGTGTTCTTCTAGCCAATCTTTTTTTTCAGCAGCAATAAATTCAGCTTTAGTTTTTGGCTTTGTTACGTGTTTTTGTTTTGGATAATCTGGGTGATAACCGCCATCGCCAAATGCTAAAAACGAAATTCGCTCGTTTGAGTGCGCTGGTAATGCGCTCGTTGCCAATAAAAAACTTGTTAAAATGGTTATTTTTTTCATACAAATCGCCGCTAGCGCTTGGCTAGCGGCACCTCATTTAGAAAGATGTAAAAGTAAATCCGAGTTCGAACGAACGTCCGTATGTTTCATATTGTAGGCTGTAACGCTGATTACCATGCGACAAGTAATATGGCTCGTCAGTAATGTTCACGGCGTTAAAGTACACTTGGGTTTGTTGGTTAATATAGTATTTAGTACTTAAATCAAGTTGGGTATGAGCTTGTTCGTAAACCCCTTTATCACCTAGCTCATATTGATACGCTTCGCTTTTGTAACTAGCGCTTAAACGTGCACTAATTTTAGCGGTTTCATAGCCAAACATAAGATTAGCAACGGTATCTGATTGATTTGGCAACTTATCATCAGCATCAACAAAAGTACCATTGGCTGAAAACATCAAACCATTTTTAAAGTTTTTGGTCCACGCTATTTCAACACCTATAAGTGACGCGCTGCCACCATTAATTGGCTGCATTACTTCTGCAAAGCCATTCCACGAGCCGTTGTCTTGCACTTCAGCCATTACAATAAAGTTATCAATATCTTTGTAAAATAGCCCCGCCGACATTACACCAATATTGCCTGGGTAATATTCAATTGATGCATCAAGGTTAAGTGACTCGTACGGGTCTAGATCCGGATTACCCACCTCTGCCTTACGCTCAGTGATTGTTTCGCCATCTTCATCAACAATTTCGGTTTCAATTAATTGATACGCAGCGCTGTCGCCAAATGTTGGGCGAGCAATGGTATTGGTGTAAGCAAAACGCGTAATAAGCTTTTCGCTTACGTCATACTTAACATTTAAACTCGGTAAAAAGTGGCTGTAATCTTTATCTACTTGCCACGGTGAAATTTCTACAAATTCACTGTCATTAATGTCATCAGCAACTAATTCAACACGGTTACCTGCGGTTGAAAATGACGTGTCTTCATAACGCACACCTGCAACAATATGCCAAGCGTTGATATCCATCGTGATCATGCCATATGCCGCTAAAATGTCTTCATCACTGGTATAACTTTGTCCAAAGCTATCAATTTTCGAATCAATGGTGTTTACATCAAAATTTGATTTATTAGCGTTAACAAATTGTGCAATATCGCTACGCGATAGTCCTGGTCCAAATGAGCCCAAATCGTAATCTGGTGCACCCGCTGCAAATTGACTCGCTAATGCATCGTTAAAGCCGCCATCAAAAACAACCACGTTTACGTCGTTAAATTTTTCCCGCGTTTGGTATTTTGCACCAAATTTCAACTCAGCATTGTTGTTTTGCCACACAAAATCTTTACTGATATCAAACTTTACACTTAGCGCTTCATCTTCCGACACATTGTTTTCACTTACAATTTCATCAAGCTCAAAGTTTGATAAATCATGTGCGTTGGGTGAATGGGCTAAATTAGGTGCATCATTTGTCGTGTTATAGCCTAAAATAAAGCCTTCGCCTGCAAAGTCCGCATCAATGCGATCAGGTTCTTTTTCATTTGATTTCGAATACCCTAAATCGTATTCAACAAACCAATCGTTTAGGTGATTTTTACCGCCTAACACCATAGAGAGAATTTGCTGTGTCTCATAGCGGTCTTTTGTATCGCGGTCCATTTCTGCGTCAACAAATGTCGCTGTGCTGTCGCTGATGCTATCTTCAAGCACAGTACCTTTATCAAACTTATATTCATTGCGTAAACGGAATTCATCATCAGCAAATTCACTCCACAAAGTACGCAAATAATATTCAGAGTTGCCCGTTGTTTTATAATCTAAGTTAAGTGCAGCACCTAAGCGTTCACGGGTTACTAGATAATGACGTTGTTCAATCTCTTCAGCGCCGAAAAAGTTTATGTCGTCACCACTTGATTGGCCTTCAACTTCCATCTCATTCCAGCCACCATCAACTTCTGAATTGTGTGAGCCAAACTTGCGTTCAAACCAACTTACCGCAGTTGCAACACCGAGTTCATTGCCGTTATCTAGTTCATATACGTCAGTAAAACTTGCTGATATTTTTGGGCTGCTCTCACTTACTTGCTCATTGTATGACCCTTGTACCGTGGCACTGTAGCTTTGCCCTTCTCGGTCAAATGCACTTAAGCTTTTAACATCAATCGAACCACCTACTGCACTTGCGTCCATATCAGGTGTCACGGTTTTGCTAACTTCTAAACTTTGCACTAATTCGCTTGGGATCACATCCATTGCAACGCTTCGCACGCCAGCTTCTGGCGATGGTACATTTGCACCGTTAATCGTTACGTTGTTTAGATTCGGGTCAATACCACGTATACCAACAAAGCGCCCTTCTCCTTGGTCGCGTTGAATAAACATACCAGGTAAACGCTGCAGCGCTTCTGCCGCGTTTTGATCAGGCAATTGGCCGATAGAATCACTGCTCACAATGGATTTTATACTTAATGCGTTTTTCTGACGGTTAATTGCACCGGCTTGTCCCGCTCTAGTGCCAACGACTATCATGTCTTCGATTGCGGTTTGAGCCGACGACAAGCGCACATTTTTCTCTACAATGCCACTTTCGTTAATTGTTATACTAATTTTTTTAGGCAAAGCACCAAGGTACGAGATGACTAACGTGTAGTCACCCGCAGGCAAGTTAGTTAACGAATACGAACCATCACGCGCCGTCACAACGCTTTTATTGAGTTCTTGAATTTCGACTTTAGCACCTTCGAAATACACTTTTTGATTAGCATCGCTAACGCGACCAGAAACGGTATTCGCTGCTACTTGGCAGGATAAACAACTAGCAAGTACAGCAAGAGTAAGTTGCGTACGCTTAAAAACTGACGGTTTATTACTTTCCATTATTATTCTCTTTCAGGGGTTAAGGCATATGCCGAGAGATTCTGTTGTCTAGCGCTCGTTGCAAAGACAGCGTTACCCTACTTGGGAGATATGAAAAAAATATTGCAGTACAATCAACTAGACACTGATATAGCTTAAAATCCATTTGATTTACTGTGTTATGAGCTGAATTAACCCCCTTGCATCAAGCTAAAACTCCATTATCCCTGTAAGGACACAATGATTGTCATAAAATTGATACCTTTTATGAGCTAATCTAACCCTACTCATATTGCTTAAAACCCAAGAAAATGAACAAAAAACCTGTTCAATTGTTATGAAAACCACCAACCTTACACTGCACAAACATTTAGTATTTACCTTTCTCACCTGCTTACTACTCTTGATCATATCGTTTATACACATGAGTAACGCAAAACCCGTTGCCAGTATCAAATGGCTCGATGTTATTGGTGAGGGCGGCATTGCTGTAATTACGTTATGCTGGTTAATTGTCACGCTTTACACCCGCCCCAAAGGAAAGTTAACAACGCTGTTATTTATTGGCATCAGCATGGTGCATTTTTCCATGTTACTTGACCTGCTCGATGAATTTTTTCGCTACAAAAATGAGTATGCGTGGTTTTCTCGGCTTGAGGCAATTCCCGCAGTACTTGGACTGGTGATGATGAGTTTCGCGCTTTACTACTGGCATAAAGAGCAGCAAATAATTAATAATCGATTAATCAAAAGCGAGCGTTTTTATCGAGAACACAGTTTTTACGATATGGTTTCGGGTTTGTATTCAGCCAGCTACATGAAAAAGCAAATTGCCGCTGAGCTTGTTCACTTCAATACCCATAACACACCATTTTGCGTGAGTGTGTTCGACATCAAATCATTTAACCTTTATTTGCGCGAACAAGGTCGACTATCAGCCAATAAACTATTACATGATATTGCCAGCTTAATTCAAGTAAACATTCGCGACACCGATTTAGCCTGCCGCTACGCAGGAGACCGTTTTATTGTATTGATGCCAAATACTAAACAGCATCAAGCCCAAGTAATTAACACCCATGTTGCAAATATGGTCAAGCAACATGTCTTGTATTTTGACAATAAAACCCTTTTTAACGCAATTCATCAGTCAAGTATTGAGGTAACGCGTGGCGATGATGTGACCTCTTTGCTGATGCGATTAAACCACACCCTAACGCTACAAAAGCAGGTGGCATAGTGTGGCAAACGTGACCTTTTTTGAATGCAGCGATAAGGTAATTCCGAGTGCACTTTTGTTATTGCCTTTACTTGAACTGTGTCAGCAGCAAGGCGTAGATACTGGTAAAGTGCTAAACGGCAGCAAATTGGCTTATTACGACCTTTTAAAAAGTGACATAAACATTAGCTTTGATCAGTTAGCGATCTGTTGTCACAATAGTATGAATGTGCTGCCGCATAACGATTTTAGCTTTCAAATTGGTCAACAGTTTTTTAATCATTACAATTCTGAGATAAAAACCGCAATTGAAAACGCGCGCAATCTAACGCATGTTTTCAAGCTGCTAAAATGCTTTAATAATGAGTTTTTTCCTTTTTGTAAATTTAGCGAATTTAACAGCGAACAACAGCGGCATTTTGTTATTGATGTGGGAATTAAACATTGCAGCGAGCGCGTTGAACGTTTCTTTTATGAAACCTTAATAAGTATTGTGTGCCACTTTATTGACTGGCGGTTTCCACAACTTGATATCACCATACAATTGCCATTTAGAGCGCCTAAACACCTTGAGTATTACCACACGTTTATAAAACACACTGTGATATTTGATAAGCCATTGCTGTTGATATCGATAAACAGCGCACAATTGGATATACCGGCTAAAGACAGCAGCACTATTTTAAGACGACAAGCATTTTATAAGCTGACTAAAAAACAAAAATTAAACAGCCTACTTACCGTTCTAGCGCAGCACATTGCCTGTAAACCCAATACAACGTTAGACACTGCCGCAGCCCATTTATCAATGAGCCCGGCAACATTAAAGCGTAAATTACAGGCTCACAATACCAGCTTTAAGTACGAAAAAGATCAGATCCTTAAAAACGTGACCTTGTTTCACTTAATGCAAACTTCTGCATCAAATCAAACCATCTGCGACAAACTGGCAATCAATGATTTAACCAATTTTCGTCGCCTGCTAAAACGTTTAACGGGAAAAACGCCAAACCAGTTACGTTTGGCGAAATAACCTTTTTAACTATCGAAAGCTCGGCATAATTGCCGGAAGACCCGGTAGCAAGCCTACTAATGCCATCACGCCCGTAAGCACAACAAACATAATAAGTGGAATAATCCAGCGGTTCATCGACGTTAATTCTTTAGAGCGCTCTTTACAGCCAATTAAGCCCAAATTATCCAACAACATGGTTAAAGACCAACCAAATGCAGGGTTTACCAACGCAGATGAGAACACAACAATTGCCGCTGATTGTGTGGTTTTTCCTTCGCGGGTCATTTCCATACCCGCTTCTAGTAATGGAATAAACACTCCCACAATGAGTGCAACACACAGCACAGGTTGCCATATCGCAAGGTCCATTGGGTAGCCCCAAATACCAGCAATAATACAAAACAGCGCAGTTAACACCGCACCTGCTGGAATAGGACGCTTAGCGATAGCCGCAGGTACAATGTATGTGCCCCAAGACGATGTAAAGTTTGCACCGCCCATAATTGAACCGAATGTTTGTCGTGCCGATGCGCTTAACATAGTGTCATCAATGTTCATTTGTACTTTTTCAGTGCGCTCTGGGTAACTAATTTTCTGAAACACTTGGTGGCCTAAGAAATCAGGAGACCACATAGCCACTGCAAGCACAGCAAATGGTAGCACTACAATAAAGCTCTCTAAGGTGGGTAAGCCTAACATCCAACCGGTGCTTTCACCCCACCAGTACATAGGTTCCATATTTGGTAAACCTGGACCTGTTTTAAATTCAAACGGCGCGCCTAACATAAAGGCAAGGCCACCACCGAGTAAACAACTTAGCGGCACAGCAAGCCAACGCTTCTTAAAGTGTTCAAGTAGTGCATAAAGTAAAATTGTGGTGAAAATGATAACAAACGCAATATGCGCCATATTTATGCTTTCAGCCCAGGCAAATAGCTTTTTAACCTGCGACGTCGTGCCAATAAAACCAAGGTAAAGCAACAAGCCCCCACATACGCCCCGACTGGTCAACCCTGCAAGCACACTGCCGCCCTTACTTATCGCAAGCAGCAAACCAAATGCGCCAATTAATAAACCAAACGCCATTGGGTGACCGCCAGCGGCTACCACAATTGGGATTAGCGGAATAAGCGGTCCATGGGTACCTGCAAGGTTAGCCGTAGGTAATAAAAAACCGGAAAACAGTAAAATAAATAGTGAAACTAGTAATAACTCGTAGCGCACGTTTTCAAGTATAAAGCTATCGCTTAACCCTAATGGGCCAGCAAACGTCGCTGCAATTGCGCCCACCATAACCACTTTACCTATGGTGCCGGCCATTGCTGGAATGGTATCTTCTAATTCAAAACGATAATCACGAAACGGTAAATTAGGGCGCCAGCGTTTAGGCTGCATAATTTGTAATTCATGCTCTAAGTATTCATCACGCGTTTTGAACTCAGAACTGGGTTTGTGAAGCGATTCATAACTTGCGGTATGCGTATCGCAATTGGTGTCTGTTGGTGTTGTCATTGCATCTCCTACTACAGATGAGATTTTTATTATGAAAACACCATAACGGAGTCGTTGCGTAATGAAAGTTAGCCATAAGTCGAGTAGCTATTTGAAAAATGGCCTATTTTCGCTTCAAATTTAACCAACCATTGCCATAATTTAAATTTAGTAATTTTAAATCAACCACTTAGATTCATTTTAATTTAAATGTGGGTAATAACGTAAGCCTATAGCTATTAGTCTAATAAGGTGTTTAGGTCTACCTTGTCAGAAGGAAGTTTAGAGTTTTAACCTGAGCATCTACGTTACTAATCGAAGCGTCAGGATTTAGAGATACCGAATAAACTAATTCAACCTCACAAATCTAAATGTTGTGCATTACCGCTTTTTCATAAAAAAGGCGGCAATACTGCTTTGAAGCACATGTTTATACCATTGTTTTTGCGATATGTGCTATTACATTAAGTGCATTATCAAGCTGTTCATCTGTTACATAAGGTGCTGGCCCTAGGCGTAATTGGTTTCCACGACTATCGGTTTGAATTCCCTGCTGCGCTAGCTTTTTCACCCAAGTTGCAGCCTCAGGTGTCGTCAATGACAAAAACCCTGCATTATTTTCAATACCATGATCTGGCAACGCCAACACATCGGTATTTAACGCCATAGTTTCAATACCTTGCCAAAGGTGCTTAATTTGCTGTTTGTTAATTTCAGCAAGTCGTTCTGCACTTAAGCCTTGCTCACTAAAAAAATCAAATACAGCCGCGGCGCGGTAATGACTTGTTGGGTCGTATGTAGAACCCGCAAATGCACCTTGCCCTTTGCCATACCCGACTTGTCCAGGTGCTTGATCAAGGCTTTCAAATTCAGCAAACCAACCGGTAATAATTGGGCTACCATTATACCCTTTTGGAATGCGCATAAAGCAGTTGCCTTCACCGGCTTGGCAATACTTATATCCACCGCCAACAATAAACGCAGTTTCAAGTTGCCAACTCGCTAAACTAAATGGAATTACATTAAGCGCATGATACACATCCACTAAACACGGTATGTTTAACGCGTCTGCAGCAAGGGCAACGTCGCCAACTTGGTGGAAAATACGACTGGATGCAAAAAACACTGCAGACACTAACACTGCATCAGTGTCTTTATCTAATGCGCTGATTAAACGCTCTGCCAAAGTATCTTGTGGTTGAGTATCAATCACCTTAACGTCAATATTGACGTCTTTTAGACGATCTAACTGGCGACGCATTGAATGAAATTCACCATTAGTGGTGACGATTTTTATCGGTGTTTGTTTTTTATGTTTAAAACAGCTTAAGTCAGATAAGAACCGTAAAATCAATTCATGGGTGGATTGGCCTAACGCGATTTCACCTTGTGATTCTCCGAGTAAAGTACGATAAAAATCACGCACTTTATCGGCCTTTTCAAATGCTGCGCCCCATTTATCATCAATATGCTTTGCCGCATCGTTAAAACAATCAATTAACCCTTGTTTTGCCGCATTTGGCCACGCTTGGTGCGAGTGACCTGACAAAAGAATACGATTGGTCACATCAAACTCAGAATAAAACCCTTGTAACTGGTGTGCGGTTGTCATTGGCTTTACTCCTATTAAAGCTTGGTTCTAAGTTCAAATAACTCTGGGAAAAAGCTAATATCCAGCGCTTTTTTCAAAAACGCCACGCCTGATGATCCACCGGTACCCGACTTATTTCCAATTATACGCTGCACTGTGTACATGTGTTTAAAACGCCATTGTTGGAAACTGTCTTCAATATCCACTAATTTTTCAGCAAGCTCGTAAAGTTCAAAATATTTGTCAGCGTCTTTATAAACTTCAAGCCATGCATTTAATACTGACTCATTTTTCTCGTACGGCTGGCTTTTATCACGCTGCAAATGGCTTTCATCAATTTCTAGCCCTTGCTTAGCAAGGATAGATAAAGTGACATCGTATAAGCTCGGCGCATTAAGAATAGTAGATAATTCAGTGTGCACTTGCGCATCACTCTCATGTACTTTCAATAAACTTTGGTTTTTGTTGCCAAGTAAAAACTCAAGCTTGCGGTAACCATATGATTGAAAACCAGATGAATGACCAAGGGCATCGCGAAACTTTAAATAATCAACCGGTGTTAATGTTGATAAAATATTCCACGATTGAGTTAATTGATTAAAAATTTGTTTTACGCGAGAAATAACTTTGAACGCATGGCCAAAATCACCATTATTTAAATTATCTATTGCGGCGCTTAATTCATGCCCTGCTAGCTTTAACCAAAGTTCACTCGATTGGTGAATGACAATAAACAGCATTTCATCATGCTGATTTGATAGTGGCTTTTGTGCGGTGAGGATTTGCGACAACTGAAGGTAATCACCATATGACATATCGTCTTTAAAGTCGGTGTGAATGTCTTTTTCTAATTCACGAAAGTTATGATGTGGGCACGACATAGCTAAGCTCCAAAATTTATTATTATGCGTTATACGGCGCTACTTTATACTTGCGTTTAATTACGCCTAACATATGCGATGAGGTATAACCCAAAAGCATATCTTAGAGACGCACGTAATTAAAACATGTTCATTAAAATATGTCAGTGTTTCACCCAAGTCATGCTATTAAGGTGTGTAATTTGTGCGTAACACTTGTGTAAATCGTCGCAAAATCGAGCCTTTAATAACTAATCCGACCTATTAAATGCCAATTTTACTGGACAAAACACCCCTAAAGGACTAAGATTCAAAGCGCTTAAAACATAGATCAATCCCTATTACTGCGTTGTTCCTTCGTTACTCCTTTTTAAAAGTTGTACCAGATGCTAGATGCGATATTAGCTGAAATATAAATTAAGCCCGACGGTGATATTCACCAAAATATATACACTTTTAAAAAAGGTTAAAAACATGTCTAACAAAGTAGATGGCGTTGTAAAATGGTTTGACGAGTCAAAAGGTTTTGGCTTTATTTCACAAAACGACGGCGGCAAAGACGTATTCGTACATTTCCGTGCAATCCAATCAGAAGGTTTCAAAACTCTTGCTGAAGGTCAAGCGGTTTCTTTCGAAGTTGAAGACGGTCAAAAAGGTCTTCAAGCTGCGAACGTTGTAGTACTTTAATTAGTCACTACAAGAAAAAAGCGAGTTTTTAACTCGCTTTTTTTGTGCCTGTTTTTCTACTCACTTGGTAAAACCTAGCCTATCCATATTAGCCGCAATACTTGAACACATTAAATATTTGCTTTAGCTACGCTCTACCTTGTTTATAAAATGCCTCACCGTCGCATTTAAACATTAAGTTTAAACAACCACCTTTCAATCTCGCTCATTGCCGCAGTAATTAAGCGTTCGTTTATTTATTGCTCGCTAGGTTAATTTCGCTATAAAAGCCTATTATTGAACGCAAATAACTAAACAGAAATATCGTTAATCACCTGTTTTGCTAGTGCTTTTAACTCATCTGGCTCTGGGTGTGTGTAACCATACGTACGCAAGCCATAAATACTCATCACCAACGAACGTGCCCTGCACTTTGCATCACGCTGACCAACAATTTCACCCGCGATAATACCTTTCTCAATGATTGCTTCTAACCCTGCTTGCCAACGATGAAGTTGCTCTGTCACCAGTGTTTGCACGTCGGAATCTTGCTCCGCCAATTCATTGAGTGCTTTTTGTAATAAACACGACGCTGCAGGTTCGCAACTTAAACATTGCTCAACAATATGGTTAAGATACGCACTTAAACCTGCTAATGGCGATGGCGCTTTTTCAAAGAAGGCGTTAAAAAATGCCGTGCTGTCTTGGTTATACTGACCAATTGCGGCAAGCAGTAACCCTTTTTTATTTTCAAAAGCGCAATAGATAGAGCCTGGATGCAAACCCGTTGCAGTCTTTAGGTCTTGCATGCTGGTTTTGTTGTATCCCTTATGCATAAACGCGTTCATCGCAGATCGCAACACCGTTTCGCGATCAAATTCAGCACTTCTCATAGCGGACCTCTCAATCAATAGTGCGTCAATATAACTTAATTTGAATATTTGTTCAAAAAAGCACTTGAATGAACATTCAAATAAAGCTAACTTGAATAAGCATTCAAATTAACGAGACATAAACACATGGCTAAATCACTTTTTGACAAAGTTGCGTTAAACGCTGAGATCACATTACAAAACCGCATTTTAATGGCGCCATTAACACGCTGTATGGCTGATGAAAACCTCGTACCTACAGAGCAAATGGCAACATATTACGCAAAGCGCGCACAAGCGGGCCTCATTATTTCAGAAGCGACTATCATTCGCGCCGACGGCCAAGGTTACCCAAATACACCGGGATTATTCACCGCGGAACAAATCCAAGGTTGGCAACGCGTTACAAAGGCAGTACATAACAACGGCGGCAAAATTTTTGCGCAACTTTGGCACACAGGTCGTGTTGCTCATCCTCACTTTTTTAATGGCAACAATGTATTAGCGCCAAGTGCGTTAAAAGTTGAAGGTACTGTACCGCGGATGCGTGAACTTGAATATATTGAGCCGACCCCTGTTACCGTTGCGCAAATTGAGCAATTAGTAAAAGACTATGCGCAAGCGGCAAGCAACGCCATTGATGCAGGTTTCGATGGTGTTGAAATTCACGGTGCAAATGGTTATTTAATAGACCAATTTTTACATTACAACAGCAATCATCGTACTGATGAATTTGGCGGCTTGCCAGAAAACATGTCACGTTTTGCTCTGCTTGTGGTAGACGCTATTTCCGAGCGAATTGGCGCTAAACGTACAGCGCTTCGTATTTCACCAGGAGCCTATTTTAACCTTGAACCCCATACGGACGATCGCGCAGTATTTGACTACTTGCTTGATGCACTTTCAGAGCGCGAACTTGCTTATTTACACATTGGTATTTTTGACGATGAGCAACGCTTCGAGTACCTAGGTGGTCGCGTATCTGACTACGTGCGCGAAAATTATCCGCATACATTAGTGGGTAACGGCGGTTTTAGTGCCCAATCGGGTGAGTTGGCAATTAATCAAGGGCGTTTTGACTTGCTTGCCATTGGTCGTCCATTTATTGCTAACCCAAATTACGTTGAACGCATAAAAAGTGGTGAAGAACTTACGCCATACAGCGAAGAGATGCTACAAGAACTGGTTTAATTTATCTCACTAAAAAAGGTGCTTCGAAGCACCTTTTTTATCTTTTTAAAACCTTATGAAATTTAATAAGTGCTTGTCGGGTCAAGTAAGTAACGTAATTACTAGGACCCCAAAATATGAAACGTTTTTTACTTTGCATTGTACTTATTGTTCCGTTTTTACTTAGCGCAAAGCCAATCGCTGAATCGAGTGATGAGGTGACCCCTTTATTGAACGGACAGATCATTCCTGATGTTCCAGTTACTCAAATAAACGGTAAAACCACATCGCTAAAAGAGTATCTAAATGGCGATAAAGCAATTTTATTTTTCTATCGTGGTGGCTGGTGCCCGTTTTGTAATACCCAAATGGGACAACTTAAAAAAATTGAGCCAAAACTAAAACAACTTGGCTTTAAACTCGTTGGCATTTCCACTGACGCTCCAAAAGACCTCAACAAAAGCGTTGAAACCATGTCACTGCAATACGATTTATTGTCTGACTACAACAGTGAGATTAGCAAAGCATTTGGTATTGCATTTTTTACCGACGCCAAAACGACTAAACGTTATGTTAAGCGCCTTAATTTAACCAATCCGCTAAAACGTAATAAAGCCGGCGAACCTCGATTAGTATTACCTGTACCCGCTATTTACGTGATTGATGAGCAAGGGCTCGTGCAGTTTAACTACGTAAACCCTAATTTTAAAGTTAGATTACATGAGGATGTTTTACTTAAAGTGGCTGAAGTTTATAAGTAAGCAACCAGCCCGTTAATAGTGTAACTAAGCTAAATTCGCGTTAAGCAAATACTTTGATTTATCACTTAAAAAGGCAATTGAACTTATCAACCGTAAGCTTACTGCAAACAACTACCATCCGAATAAGTAAACATTACTTTTTTGATGTAATTTGTTATCTCGAGTTTTGGTTAACTATACTTATTGGCAAATTGAAATGACTTTCATCTTAAGGTTTGTGAATGGCAACACGCCAAGCATCACCACAAGAACAGATATCCGATTTGCCAATATTACCGACAATATTGGTCGAATTGTTGAGCATTCCGCTTGATGATAAAGATTACTTCAACAAAATTGAAAAACTCGCAGAGCGCGATCCGCCCCTTGCCCTCAAAATAATTCAACTTAGCAACACCGCCAAACAAGCCGCTATTAAACCCATTCGCAGTATTAAAGATGCGATTGTACGAATGGGCACAAAAGAGGTATTTAACTTAATAAACTTAGTGGCACTGACCAAGGTATTTGTGCCCACCAGTCAATTTGAAAAACAATTGTGGCGTCAATCGTTAATCTCAGCGGAATTACTAAAAACCACCTATGACGTACTGTTACGCAGCGTGATCACCGCTGATATGGCTTACTTGGTTGGTTTATTACACGATATAGACATCACATTAAACCACAAACTGTATGCCAAGTACTTTGAATCGCTTGACGATTTAACTTGGTATTTACCAAAGCCCTATGAAAAGCACCGTATTGCCTATTTACAGCGTCAACACGCGTTTAATGGCGCGAAAATTTGTAAAACATGGCATATCCCAAGCCCTATTCCCGAGATAATTTATTTCCATCACCACGATAACTTGCCCGATAAATTTAAACAGTTTATGCCTTTGTTAGAGACAATCCGACGAGTGCAGTTTTGCGATTTAACGACCCAAATATATTGCAAGCATCAGGCACTTGAGCGTGATGTATTAAATGAGTTAATCGCGAGCAATGAAATTCTACTTAGTTGGCAAAACCAGCACGCTAACTTTGCGCAATTATTAAACCAGCTGCCAACAGCCATTTCGCTTGCTGAAGAAAAGTACCGTTTACTGGCCATTTAACTGGCGCAACAAATTTCACGTTTGAAACTAACATAAGTTCAACCGTTTACACCTAAATATTTTGACCTACACTTTATAAAAATGGATCAGGCAGCCAAATATGAAACTAAAAACAGCCTTTATAAGCTCGCAAGTCGCTTTGTTAATCAGTTTTATTGTGGTGCTCACGTGTGGCGCCATAATTTATCAAAAAGTCGCTAGTCACTACCGTATTACGCAATCGCTAACCGACTTTAAACAGGTATTGTCTGACACCGTTAATTTACAACAAGAATTTTCCCTTGATAAAGACGAGCAAATGCTGGAATGGTCAAAAGAGCAGTTTGATGATTATTCACAACTGCATTTTGCGCTATTTAAACAAGTAGCAGACCTTGAAATTGCAGCGCGACTGCTTACGCAAATTCAAGAGGCAATGCGCCAGTTTGAACAAAATCTTAATAAACAAATCGCCATTCAAAAACAACTTGGTTTTAATGAAGATCAAGGTATTCGTGGCAGCTTTAGAAAATCCATTCATGCAATTCAAGCCGTTAGCCAGCAAATTGACGATCAAACGCTTGAGATAATGATATTAGAATTAAGACGCCGAGAAAAAGACTACCTATTACGCTGGAATAAAAAGTACTTAGAACTACATAAACAAACGTTAGTGCAAATAAAGGTGCACCTACAAACGCATAACAGCGAATTAAAAGCCCAGTTAATTGATAATTTAAAAGACTATGATTACAACTTTACCCAATATACCGCACTCCTAGACACCATGGGGCAGTCGTCCACCCTCGGTGTTGCCGGTAAAAATAAAGTGCTGTCACAGGTTATCAATGAGCGCTTTACAAACCTATCTTTACTATTAAACGAACGCGCAAAAGACGCCAGTAATCAAGTGTTGTTCATCACATTCAGCGTTACATTTGTATTTTTAGCATTTAGTTTATTAAGCTCATTCTTAATTAATCGACGCATTGGTTACGGATTATTTAAGTTAAATGCATTTATCAGTTCAATTTGCCAATCTGATACCTTTTCAATGCGCAGTAATATACGCGGTGATGACGAAGTAACCGATCTGGCTAAAAATATTGATAACCTACTTGCCCATATTGAGGAACTAATTAATCGATTAAGTTTGGCGCAAAAGCGCTTAATTGAAGACGCGAAAATGGCAAGTCTTGGTACTATGGTAAAAGGCTTTGCCCATGAATTAAATACACCGCTAGGTATTGCGATAACCAGCGAGTCCCATCTACGAGATCAAGTAGAGCAACTTAAACACTCCTTTAACCAAGGTACACTACAAAAAAACACCCTTGAGCAAATGATCTTGGATGCGGAGAATTGTTTAAGTTTGATGGAATCAAACTTAAACCGTTCAGCTAATTTAATTAACAACTTTAAGCAAGTTGCGTCACATCAAGAATACGACGAATTAGTCGAGTTTAATGTCGAAACCTTTTTAAATAACCTGTTTGATAGCCTAAAACACGAACTTGATAAATATGATGTTAACGTTAGTGTTGAAGCAACTAATGGACTGGTAATCAAAAGCTATTTAGGTGCGTTTAATCAGATATTTACAATTCTTATCATTAACAGTTTACGTCACGGCAGCGAGCCAAATAAAACCTTAAACATTAATATCGTAGCAAAAATGGTGGGGGCAACACTGCATTTCCGTTATATGGATGACGGTGCAGGTGTGAAAGAATCATTGCTCGACAAAATTTTCGAACCCTTTGTGACAACAAAACGCGCGAAAGGCGGAACCGGTTTAGGGCTGAGTATTGTTTACAACTTAGTCACACAACGCCTTAAAGGTGAAATCGAATTTCAAAGTATTGAAGGTGAAGGCGTATGTATTTACCTACATTTTGACGACGTTGATTACAACCTAAAATTTGATGAGTAATAAGCTCATCGATTTAGTTTTTATTAAGTATCGTTTTATCACCGCGCGAGAATACATAAACAGTTACTATTCTCGCTCAGCCATGCGCTGTTTTCTGTGTTAATGTACATGCGTATAAAATTAATTAAATTACATTATGGATCAAATTGTTAACCAATTCATCGGTTTGCTTAAAACAGCCAATATAAAAGACGTCACCACGTTTTATTTAACGCAAACGCCTCAGAGTCAAGCACACATAATGCTATTTTTGAACTTGCAGGCCAATAAAAGCGCTGAATCTTTTGATTATTTTCAACGTTTAAGTGTCACCCTAAACGGCGAACACCCAATGCCCACTCCGTTAGTATCGCAGCTTAAAAATAGCCAAGCATTATCATTTTTTACGCCGTTATTGCAGAAAATGGCAAACTTTTCGCTGCAAGATTCAATGAAGCGCAATGTCTTACATTACCTATTTGTTGCTCGCGGTGTACACGCAAATGTGCCCTTTACGTATGTTCGCTCACTGTTATTATTCGAAAGTAACGTATTTTTACCAAAAGCACTAAGCCAACGTGAATCAAATGGGTTGACGCCGCTAGAATGTTACCTGCACTTAAACATTCAAGGCGCAGTTTTACCAAACCATGAACTCACTGCGTTTATTGCCCTTTGTGAAATTGAGCGTAGCCAAATCACGTTAAACAGCGACAACTTAAATTCTGCATTAACGCGCTTTAAAAAACAGTGTGCCGATTTTGACCTAACACCCGATTACATCGAACAAAAATGTTTATTACTAGCAAGTTACTACAGTGTCTCAGAGCAGCACATTATTACTTCGCTTAACTCGCTTTAGCACTCAACAATCAGTAATAAACAACATAACTAATAAAACAATAACAAAGGTTTACCGATACATGTTTTCATCACTAAAAACCAAATTAATTACACCACTATGCCTTAGCTTACCCATTTTAACGCTCGCAACGTTTAATATAAGCGCTGCCACAGCGTTTAACGCAACAAACGCATGGCAAGAGGTTGAACACGTACTCACAAAGCAATACGCCTATTTTGATAAGTTAAACAATGCAGATACAGTATTGAACCAGTTTAAAAGTAAAGCGCTTAGTGCTAAAAACAAGGCTGAGTTTAATGAAATTAGCCAGCAACTTATGCGTACCTTTTCCGATCCGCATTTAAACCTTGGCCCCTACGATAAAGATGATTTTAGTGTATTTCCAACCGGCTCTGATATCCGTGCTATTTATCGAAACGACCAATTTATTGTGCAAGATATCAAAGCGGGTTCAGCTGCAGACAAGAGCACTCTTACATTAGGTTCAACAATTGTCAAAATGGATAACCAGCCAATAAAACCTCTAATAACCAACTTATTTGGTCAAGGGTTTGAAAACCTATCACCACAACAAATTGAGTACGGGTTAAATGTTGTACTTGGCGGCCTTCGTAAACAAACGCGAGCGATTACCTATAAAAATAACAAGGGTACGCACACTATTACACTTGCCGCCAGTTATGATGCGATTAATGCGTTAAACGATGGTCCAACATTAAGCTACCGTAATTTAGATGGCCTCGGCTATATCCGCTTTAATAACTCCCTTGGTAACAACCAAACGGCAGTCTCGTTTAAAAAAGCGATTAACGCACTAAAGCATACGCGCGCACTGATTATTGATTTACGCAACACGCCAAGTGGCGGCAATACTGGCGTTGCAGAGCCCATTATTGGCCACTTTGTCACCGAAAAAACACCTTATCAAACCTATCGCACGCAAACATCTAACATGGCGTATCAAAACGCACCAATACAAACAGCGTTTGTTACGCCAACTAAACCGCATTATGCAAAGCCATTTATTGTACTTGCTGGTCGTTGGACCGGTAGTATGGGTGAAGGTATGACTATTGGACTTGACGCTCTTGGCGCACAAACCGTGATTGGCGCACCCATGGCCGACTTACTCGGTGGTATTAAAACAGTGACATTAGAACAAAGTGATGCGTGGCTAGAAATGGCATTTGAGCGTTTATACCATGTAAATGGCACCTTTAGAGAAGATTTTGAGCCACATATATTAGTAATCCCAACAGATAGAGATAATCAAGGTGGTGATCCAGCCCTAAACAAAGCCATTGACTACTTACAACATTCTACCAGTATGTAACTGGTTGCGTATAAATAAAAAAGCCTGCATAGATTGCAGGCTTTGGTATTAAACCAACGGGAAATTTATGATTGATTAACGCTTAAAATCTAACGTTAATGTTGGCAGAAACACTTCTACCTGGCTCTGAGTAACGTTTAATGCCATCGTTTGCAACTCCGCCTCTAAAACCGCCTGAACCTTCTGAAACAAAACGAATGCGCTGCCAGTTGTAGTACTCTTCATCAAATAAGTTACGTGCCGCGATATTAATCACCATGTTATCTGTGATATCGAAATTAGCGATTAAATCAACTACGGTCGATGTATCACTTAGGAAATCGGTTGCTTGAACCTGCTCACCTTGTGCATTTGTGGTGTATGCATCGCTTGCCTTTTTCTCAGCTTGGTGACGAACTTGCGCCATAACACGCCATAGTGACTTGGAATCATAACCAACACTGACAACTGCCGAGTCTGGCGAAACGGTTAGCATTGGGTCGCCATTGTCATATTCGCCTTCAGAGTGGGTGTAAGCAGCACGCAACTCTATACCATTGTTAAAGCGATAAAGTGCATCTAACTCAACACCTTGAACACTAGCTTCGCCAATGTTTTCAGGTCGCTGGTAGTCATCTGTAGTGACTTCCATTTGCTTGTAACAACCACATGATGGGTCATACACACGCTTTGTTGTTGGTGTCGCTAAATCGCGGGTATAAGTGACATTATCAATAAAATCCGTGTATTCACTGTCAAATACCGACACACGTACTCGGCCGTTATCATTTTGCCACTGATAACCGAGTTCCATATTAAATGCTGATTCAGGTTTTAAATCATAGTTTGGTACAAGTTGCCAATCATCAACCGTTGCTCCGCGTGAGCCATAATAAACTTGCTCAACAGATGGCGCTCTAAAACCTGTGCCAAGGTCAACAATCACTGAATGATTTTGTGTTATCTCATAGTTTGCAGAAAGTTGCCAAGTAAATGCATTCATATCAACGTCTTTAACAAGGCCTTGATCATTGGTGAAATAGTTATCGAACTCTGGTTGATAGCTGTAATCGTCATATCGCAACCCCGCTGCTAACGTTAACGCGTCTGTTACAGTCACGCTGTCACGTAAATACACATTCCAAATCGCAACGTCTGTTTGAGGAATAAAGTTAGCATCTTTAATCGGGTAATGGGTTGTACCATCAGCAAGTGGGCGTCTTAATTGTTGATAACCTGAATCAGTTGTCAGCCCATTGTAACGGTGATCCCACATATTATTTTCAAGTTCACGCGTTTCAAAACTTGTACCGTAAACAATATCGTGGCGCATTTGTCCGGTAACTAACTGCTTTGAAAAATCAAATGCAAGCGTCGAAGTCTGTTGCGTTAGTTCGCGCTGCTCTTGACGTAAATACGCTTCCCCTAGCGCTAAGCATTGGTAACTCGGTGAGTATTCAAGACACGCTGCGTAGTGCATATTAGTTACACCAGAGGTGAAAATATCTTGATAATCAAAACGTACCTCCAGCTCATCGAATGCTACGGTATCTAGCGTTAAGTAATAAAATACACCGTATCGGGCACGATTTTGTTCATCATCTGAAAAGCGACGCTGAATACTGCTTGAAACGCGCGATAGGTTTTCGACTTGAGACAGGTTATCGTCATTTTCAACGACAAAGCCTAGTTCATGAACGTCGTTAAATTGATACTGGGTTTTAAATAGCAGTGCGTCGCTGTTAAAGTCGAGTGGGTCTGGCTGTTCTCGCGATGCGCCTGTTGTATCTGGGTTTCCAGAGTGGTTACTTGATTCACTGCCCTGGCGTTTTGTGTACATTAGTAGTGTTTCTAGCCCACCAAACTTGTTAGCCACTGCAATTGTGCCTTGCGCTTGTTCATCACGCTCATCATAGCCAAACTTGAAATAACCACGGGTTTGATTTTCATTGCCGTCAAGTAAATCAGATGCGCTCATGGTGGTAAACATCACTGCACCACCAAGCGAACCTGAACCACTGGTTACTGAGTTTGCACCTTTAACAATTTGAATGGCTTTCATATGCTCAATTTCAGTGGAGTTACGACTCGCTCGAAAATACTCATAAGGCGCAAATGAAGGGGGATCGAGTGTTTCACCTTGGGTTAAGCCGTCAACCGTAATCGCAATACGATCGCCTTCCATACCGCGAATATTAAAACCGTTATTACCAAAACGGCCCATGCTTGCAACGTCTACACCTGGAATGTAGTCAGCGACATCATTAATATCTTGCATAAGATTTGACGAAACTGACACGCTATCGAGTTCCGTTTGTGACTTAGATTCAACGCGCTTGTTGGCTGATAATTTTGTTTTTTCTAGTGTTGTGACCTGCGTATTTGCCAACGCATATGGGCTTACGCCCGCGATTGAAACAACTGATGCAAATGAAATTGCGGTGCTTAGCTTAGATAGAGTAAAGCGCAAAAGAGTATCCTCACATTTAAAATTCATAGTCATCGCACTCAGGCCGTAATGATAATGATTCGCGTTTTTAATGCAAGGTAAATTATACTTTTTTTCGCAATATACTTAATCGCGCTAAATCCAGTTCAGCAAAATCGATAACCAATTGATATATCTAAACTAACCTTAAAATGTGGTGTAGTGATTTGTCATTAAACCAAGTTTGCACATTAAACTTGAGTCGCTTGTGCAAGACAGCATTTAAGTGAAGTGAGCATTTTGAAAGAGTAAGCGGCAAATCCTTATGTCGCTTTATGTAGTTTACGCTAGAGCGTGTTGAACCGTACAACCAATTTCTATAGCGCTTTTGTTGCCAACTTTTGACTTAGCGCTTTGCTTTTACGGCGTAATCGTCAGGCTAAGTTGCCCTATTTCCCCTTTTCCGCCGTTAGTTGTTGTGGCTTGTTTCGTAACATTAAATGGCAACTTTTGATAGCTGGTTTCACCGTGCTCTCGGCTAACTTCAATATGCAATATCAATTCATTTTCAATGACGACTTGGCCAAAATCGTCCTCGCCAAACCAGGTAATACTGTGTTGACCGGGCTTTCGCGTTGCATGGGCAAGATGTGGAAAAACACTATTCTCCTTGCGCCCTACTTTTCGCCACCAGCGCCTGCTTTGCTGCCACCATCTTTCGCTATCACCAAGAATAGCCATTTGTTTTATAGGGTTACCTTTAGTATCTGATAGCCATATCGCAACATAAGGTTTACGGTAATCGGCAATATCAAATTCAGGTAACGTGTAATCAAATGTCAGCTTTGCTTTGTGTTTTGATACATCCAGTTGTTGCCATGTTTTTGAATAAACAACGCGTCCGTCAGGCAAAAATAATACGCCTGCTACGTCATGTTTATTAAGCCAATCAATGGCGTTTACACCATTCATCGTGGTTAACGCGGTTGCAATAGCATCGGCATTTGCAGTTGTTTTTGCAATTACCGCAGCGCCGATAGGCTTTGTAATTGGCCAGCCATCGCGGGGGGCAAAAATATGGCTAAATGTATTGTGTTTAATTTTAAAATGACGAAACGCAAGGCCACTTGCAGCATATGCCTGATTTTCCAAATTAGTTAACATCACCTGTTTTGCATTCTTCACATTTGGGTTAGTAAATGCAATTGGCCACGCGCCGTAATGACGACCATCGCCGCCAATATCAATTTTAAAGCGGCTTTCGCTGTAGTGGGCAACAAGTATGTCATACACTTTATCGATGATAAACCCTTTTGCGATACCATTAACATCGAGCGTTAGCTCCTCATCAAGGGTGATGTGCGAACCATTAATTAAGATTGTTTTATCACGCAACGAACGGGCTTCGCGTCTTACCTCAATACGCGATGGCAAAGTTTGCGTTTTTTCAGCCTGTTGCCAAATCGGTAAAACACTGCCTAATCGACAACTAAAATGGTTAGTGGTACTTACTTGCCATTGCTGACATAACTTGAGTACGTCGATAAGCTCAATAGGTGCATTTTTCAGTTGTTTCTCACGATTTAAAATCGAAAGGGAACTACTTGTGTTATAGCGCGATAAAATCGTGTCCAAGCGTGTTAACTCTTGTTTAACTAACTCAAACGCTAGGTCTTGTTCAGTCGCTGTGACATCCTCTATAGTAAACTGAACAGATGTGCCTAAATAGGCCATTGTGGCGTACTGTTTCGCCACTGCGTTAAATCCGCATACGAGTGCTGCGATTAAAACCACAAAACGCATCATTTACCTTTTTAGTTTAAAAGGGGGATTACTCCCCCTGAATGTTTTTGATTTTTGACCCGCAACCGTTACAGTTTGCTGTCTTGTTTTTTGGCATCGCGGTTAGCTACTTGTGCGTTAGCCTTTTCGTCAAACTCAACTTTGCCGTCTTTGTTTTTGTCATAACGTACAAAACTGCGCACACCTGACAATTGAAACTCCTCAAATGTCATACCATTGCTGTCTACATCAAGGATTTCAAAGCGTTTATCGGTACGTGCCACGCGTTTTTCACGGGCTTTTGCAATTTGCGTATCGAGTCGATTTTCAAATTCTGCTAAATATTCGTCAAATACCAGTTGGCCGTCACCATTTTCATCTGTTCTTGCGAACATTTCTTCACGTACTGCCATGTACTCTTGCCAAGACACACTGCCATTGCCGTTGGCGTCGTAAATCGCAACCATGCCCTTTTTATTATGAGTTGTTGGCATTTTTACAACACGTTTGGCACTTGCAATTTTGCGCTCACGTTGTTGTTTTTTAATTTCTTCTTCACTTTTTTGCTCTGGTTTTTTGCGCGGTTTATATTCAGGTTTTGGATCTTCATCGGTGATCATGCCGTTTTTATCTGTATCAAAAAAATCAAAACCGCGCTTTGCAACATTCATGTATTCGTCTTTCGACATAATTTCGTCGTCGTTTTTATCCATTGAGTTGAAGCGCATTTTTGTTTGCTTAACGCTTTGTATACGCTCTTGTGCAATTTTTTTATCGAGACGGTTTTCGTATTCGTTACGGTATTCATCTAGATTCACAATGCCGTCTTTATTTTCATCGGCAAGGTCAAAGCGTGTTTTTCGTGCTTTAAAAAACTCTTCAATCGTTACTTGTTGGTTGTTATCTGTATCCCAAGTATCAATCCAGCTATAGCTAAAATGGGATTTTTCTGCTGCTACAACTGAAAAACTATTAATTGCTGCAACCACAGCAATGGCCGATAAGGTTTTAATTGGACCTTTCATTTTCAACCTCTTTTATAATTGAGAAAGTGTTTGGGATAATGCATTAAAATTACGTTTTAAACGCGCAATTAATGGCGCTTTGTTAAATCGACTAAAATCATCAATATGCCAGGTATTGGGCGATGGCGTTTTCTTAACTTTATCGACTAATAAGTAATTTAGACCTAGGGCTTGTGCGTCTTGCTGGGTCGCTAAATCTGTGGCAAAGCCATTAACAAACGGCGCCTGTTTCGCATTTGCCACCATAAATGCGACGTCGTGCTTAATTAACAACTCATTACTCGCGCGATTAATACTGCGAATTTGCGA
Source organism: Pseudoalteromonas sp. ABV4_021 (assembly GCF_056159365.1). Taxonomy (NCBI): domain Bacteria; kingdom Pseudomonadati; phylum Pseudomonadota; class Gammaproteobacteria; order Alteromonadales; family Pseudoalteromonadaceae; genus Pseudoalteromonas; species Pseudoalteromonas sp. ABV4_021. The sequence goes on from NZ_JBSWVB010000002.1 coordinate 399,109, forward strand.
CGATAGCGCTTGTTGATTGGCATTAAACATCGCAGAAAATTGTGGCCAAAGGCTCACTAAATCACGCTTCAAAATGCCTAACATAAGCAGTAAGTTATTATTATTAAGCCAAAAATACTCTTGTTGGTTTAGTAACACGACTTTCTCGCCCTTTGGCAACAGAGCCTCGGCAATGTCAATTTCAACCACACGAATATTGCTTTGGCGCACACTGGCATATAAATCAAATTGCGGCCTTACTGCCCGCATTGATACATACGCATCAAACTGGTCAAATTTGCGTGTTTTGTTTTTCTCAATCCAGCTTGGGATGCGACTTACAGGTAAACGTTTTGGGGGTAAATAAGTCACTTGAATAGGCGTATTTTCGACCATCGCTGTTACTAAGCTATGGCTTATTGGACTCACAGTGACAATTTTCAAAGGCTTACTTTCTCTTGCCTCTAACGCACCTAAAGCCAAAGGCATTAAGGTTAACAACATAGCTAACATAAGTTTACGCACGGGTGCTTACTCCTTTTACGCTGTGCACGCTAATGGCAAACACAAACCAACAACAGGCGGTTAAAATAATTGCAGGCCCAGTTGTAACAGCCCATTGCATATACATAGGTAGTAGCACGCCAATTAATGCGCTGGTTGTTGCAATCATTACTGACCATAACAACATGCTGCGTAAGTTATGGGCTAATAACCGTGCACTTGCTGCAGGAATAAGCAACAATGCACCGACTAAAATTGCACCGATGATTTTCACGGCAGCGACTGTCATCAGGGCTATAAGTACAACAAAGCCATAATCATGCAATTTAGTGTTGATGCGCTGGCTCTTTGCAATTTCAGGTGCAATTGCGGTTAAAAATGCTTGATTTGAAAAACGCCACGCAAGCACCGCAATAATGACAAACATCACGACTAAAATGAGTAAGTCTTGTTCATTGGCGGTAAGTACCGAGCCAAATAACACTTGCTCTACCAAATGGGCGTTTACTTGTTGTGCAACCAACATTAAAAGCGCCGCCCCCATTGCCAATGCAAACGCCAGAAAGACACCAATTAGTGCATCATAAGGCACGGTCGTACGCCCTCGCACCCACTGCAACGACAAGGCAAATAACAAAGAAAACGCAAATAAACTGATCCAAGGTGCGGTAATTGGCTCGCCAAGTAAAATACCAATGGATACGCCTGTGAGTGCTGAGTGGCCAACAGCTTCAGATAAAAAGGCTAAGCGTTTCACCACCACTAAAGTGCCTAATGCGCCCAACAAAGGGCCAATTAGCAAAGACGCCAAAAAGGCATTGACCAAAAAACCATAGCTGAACATTTCTGGCAACAGACCAATATTCACTAGATTTAAAAAGAATGTATGTACTAGGTCCAACATAATGTTCCTACGCTGATGTTGCTAACTCAAATGGTGCGACATTCGGCTTTAAGCGGCCAAATACGTGTTCAATCGGACCATAGTCAACCAGTTGCCCATCAATCACTGCAACAAACTGACAATACTGCTCCACCACATGCCAGTGGTGTTCAACCATAATCACACTGCCACCCGCTTGATGAAATTCGGATAACACATTAAGAATTAACCCATGGCCTTCTTTGTCTACACCGGCAAGTGGTTCATCTAACACCAGAATATCCGGTTGATTAATAAGCGCGGCGCAAAGTAAAACGCGCTGCCTTTCGCCAGCCGATAATGTACCAAGGCGTTTGTTATTAAAGGTTTCAATTTGCAAACGCGTCATAACATCACGTATTACTTGCTTTTGTTTGTAACGAAACCAAACCGGGCGGGTATCACATACCATAGTGAGGTAATCGCTTACAGTTATCGGTAAAGAGGGTTCGATAACCGCAATTTGTGGTAAATAACCAATTCGCCTGCCACTTTGTTCAGGCCACTCTAATGCAATTTGTCCGCGGTGTGGCACTTGCCCCATAAGGGCTTTAATCAATGTTGACTTACCACCGCCATTTGGCCCAACTACGCCCAGCCAAACTCCTGCAGGCACCGACAAGTTAACGTCATTCAATAGCTGGTTGTTGTTAATGCTGATATTTAAGTCACTAACACATACGATAGGGGCATGAATTGTCATAGCGGGTTACCTGACTTTGATGCTGCAAATGTCAATGCATTGGCAAGCATTGTTAGATTGTGCTTCATTTCTCGTTCAACCAAGTCTTGGCTGTACTCACCATGGGTCATATGCGAAAAATGATACACTTTAATGCCGGTCGCTTTTTCAATGACATCAACATAGCTGTTTGCCATATTAAGTTCTGTAAACAGCACGTCTATGTCGGCTTTTTTTATCTCATTAATCGTTTGTTGTAGCTGCGACGCACTTGGTGATACCCCGTGCGCGGGCTCAACAACGGCTGAAACGGTTAAGCCAAACTCTTGCAATAAATAACCATATGCGTTGTGTGTGCTCGCGATACGCACATTCGATAAATCATGATTGATTAAAATATCTTGCACTGGCTTTTTTAACGCCCGCAATTTTTTGGCATATAAAAACGCGTTCTTACTAAAGTATTTAGCGTGCTCTGGCGCCAATTGACCAAGAGATTTTGCAATGGCATAAACTTGACGAATTGCCGCATCAATAGAAACAAAGGTATGTGGGTTCACCTTATGGTTTTTGCGCAGCAGCGGCACTTGGTCGTTGGCTTTTATCAGTTTAACGCCTTTCGGTTTTATGCGATTAAAACCTTCTAGCGCAAAATCATCATGACCAATACCATTAACAACTAGCGCGTCCATGTTTTTTAAACGGCTAATATCTGCAGGGCTTAAACTGTAATTGTGTGCATTAAATCCCGTTTCAATTAACGGAATTACCTCACCTTGGTTACCCACAATATTTGCGACATAGGCATAATAAGGGTGTAAGGTCGTACCGACATGCAACTTACCGTGCTGTGCAAATGCATTTGATAACGTGATGCAACACACCATCACACTAAACATAATTTTATAAAACAAGCGAACCTCTAATTTTGGTTAGTCTGGCCACTTACGTGTTGCCATTTATTATTGTTATTGCAAAGCGCGTTATCGTCATGATGTGCGTGCGCTGTCGCGCTATGGGTTTGTTCGCGCCACATCACTTGCCAACCTGAATCGTGAAAGTTAAGGCGCAATTGGTGGTTATCGTGTTGATGTATAAAACAACCTGGTTTCGGTGATTCAAATTCACGCTCGGAAAAAGGTTTAATTTGGTATGTGATCAGCTCGTCTAATGTGGGCCTCATAGCCAATTCACCGACACTGGATAAAATAGCGATTTCTTCTGCGGCATTTTGTAATTGGGTGCTAAGGCTTACAATATTTGCCGGCAGTGCAACATGTTTACTTCGCTCGCCTACAGTGAGCACAAGAAGTAATGCTGCAAGCGCGAGTATTGATACGATTGCCACTACAAAATAGGCATTTTCTTTACGCCCATCTTGCTGCGGCACAATTTCCACAAAGCCAGCTTGGTAAAACGCGCGTTTATTCAAGTTCGGCATAATCAAACTCGGCTGGGCTTTCATGACCCGCATCAAACACAATATAAAACTCGCCGTTTGGTTTACTAAACGACACGCTACCATCACTCGCGGTTTTTACTTCACGCAGTAACGCTTCATCGTATGAGTACACTTTGAGTATTACTTCACCCGCTAAACTTGCATCAGAATAACCTGCGGTGCAGCTAAGCAGTTTTGCATCCGTATTGCTTATATGGCAGTTTAATGTTGGAAAATGGGCATGTGCTTTAGCGCATAGCGCTAAAGACAACATGCCAATCACAGGGGAAATCAGCTTTTTCATCGTGATTTACTCAAAAATCACTTCAAACGCGTAGTACACGCGGGTAATTTCAACGTCCGCTTCAGGATCGGTACTATCAATTTTATGATTGACCTTCAGCATGTAGCGCCCGCCTTTTGCGAAATTGAAGCTGACAAGCCCATCTTTATCACTTTTCAGTTCAAGGGCTTTTGGGTTTTCGCTGTATTGAGGCGCTTCGCGCTCAATCACCACATCTTGATTTACCACTGGCTTGCCGTTAAATAACAAGCTTACCGTTAAATCTTCACCTGTCACGTAATCTGACGGATGGGTGATTGGCAGTACTTCAAAGCCTTTATTTTTTGCTTTGAGTACGTCGTTGGTAGGTGCTTTATTTGTCACGTACGACATTGCAATGGTTGTGTATGATGCCGTTTCTAAATCTCGTGCACCTTTTGGTGCATTAGCCTTAGCGTGTGATTTATTGCCGCGAATGCGTTTTTCAGTGTCTCGCTTACCAATTTTGTAGCGTGAGTGATAGTTTGGACCGCGATGATATTCAAGTGCATATGTGCCTTCACCCTCAATCCCTAAATCGAATGTTGAAAAACGCGCACCTTGATAAAAGCTACCAATACGACGCACTTGTTTACCGTCGGCAGAAAATACTTTTACGCCTTCACTTGGCATTGCAAAATCCGGTCTGTATGTAGTGTGTGACGCAGTAATTTGAACTGGTACGTCAACCGCCTTTTCGCTATTCACCGTAAAGTAACTTGGCCAAATATAAATATCATGGGCACTTGCTAAACCTGATGCCAAAGCAAGTGTCAACCCTGCGGTTACGTTAACAAATTTGGATTTCATTATTATTTTCCTTTGATAATTGTTACAGCGCCAATTTCTTTATCAGCGTTTAAGTGATAGCGTTCATGGTTATCTGAGAAGTCGATTGGCGTTTTTAACAATGAACGACCGCCGTCTTCACGTACCACTTCGATAAACAGTTTGAACTGGCTTAAATCGCCAACATCGAGTGTTTCGCTATATTTGCCTGGGCCTTTTGTCGCGCCAGTCACGCCATCAGGTGTATCGCCATAACGCCCTTGTTTGCGCCACCAACGGCGAATATCCACCAGCCATTTATCCTCTTTTCGTTTAGTTAAGTGCCAAAGCAGCAATGTTTGATTTTGCGCTTTACTTTCAGCCCAAATTGCAACGTAAGGTTTGTGATAGTCGCCGGTGGTAAAACTCGGTAATTCAAATTCAACGGTTAAGGTATTTGCATGCGCAGCGACAGATGCAAACAAAAGGGAAGTCACTGCAATTAACTGCTTAAGCATCGATACGTCTCCTAATGCATTAAAGTTATGATAAAGACAAACAAGCTACTGCCGAGTAGCAGCGCAATATTGGCGTTTTTGCGCTCCATGCGGTTAACCAAAACCAACCAAAAGCCACTAATCGAAAACAGCACCATACAAATCGCGCTAATATCTGAAAGCACACGCCATAAACCTGATACGTGCTTTGCCCGATGTACATTATTCAGCATATCGATTAGGGATAAGCGTCGTGTATCAACATGTGCTTGCCCTTCTTCAATAAATGCCTCGATTAGCGTGCTGCCATTTGGCCCAGATAAATTCAAAATGACCAGACTATCTAATTCATCCCAATCGATTTCGAAGTCAACGCCCGATACGCCATGCTCAACATCAAGCCAATGCAACAAGGTTAAACTGTGGCTCGCATAGTGAGTTGGCCAGTCGGGTAAATCGGTAAGACTTTTTGGCAGCGCAATGGTTTGCTGTTGTTTTTCAACGTCACCACCTTTCCAATCGGGGTGGTTTAGGTAAATGCCCGTAATTGCAAAAAACACCATCAACACCAATACCGGCATTGCACTGAAAATATGGACCTTTCGCATAATGCGAGATACATAACTAACATCGAATTGCATTTGGCTGTTTGACCTTGCCATACCACTAAAAAATCTTCGGTCTACTTATTTGTCGGGCAAATTCTACTAGCGTTCGCTGATACTTTGCAATAGCATATGATAATTATTTTCATTTAGATTTTTAAATTAAACATGTTTCAGCTAGTCAAATACGGTAAAAACCTTATTAACTCTCAGCACGCTAACTTATCGTATTTATTGAATTTATTTATAAAATTGCTTTTTCTATTGGGCTTTGTTTTATGGGCGTGGATGTTTTCTTTAAATTCAAGCCATACTCAAACACGCTTTTCAATTGAGGGGGTTACGCAACACAGTAATGGTGAGAAAGTATTCGATAGTTTTACCATTAAACAACTTGAATTTTTCGATGAAACTCGCTTAATTGTGCTTAACCAAGAGTTTGAAATAATCAATTATCTATCTAGCAAACAACTCGCCATCGCCCATCAATTAGAACAAATCGGCCTATTATTTTGTGCTGTAATTGTGCTTATTTCATTGCTCCTTTGGAAGCAAAAAGAGCAGCATAGGCTATCTCTATTTGCCTTTTGTTTTGTCGTATGTGCCATATTTAGTGGCTGCTTCACCTTATTTAACCTAGATGTAAACAACGGCTTATCGCTGTATGTATCAATAGCTATATTGAGTGCGTGTTTCGTATTTTATGCTTGTTGTTACAGCTTACTAAATGCACGCAGTCAAACAGCGAGTACCTTGCTTGCATTCGCCAGTCAATCAGGTACTGCGATGTCGATTGCAGAGCGCTTTCATAAACAGCTGCCGAATACCTTTGATCTGCGTTGTTTATCTTCTCTCACACCCGATTGTTTAGGTCAGTATCGCCAAGTGCTTTTAATTGCTAGCACCTATGGCGAAGGTGCACCGCCAGAAACGGCAGTGAGATTTCTAAATAAAATGAAACAAACGCAAACGCTAACTAGCAAGGTGAATTTTTCGATCTTGGCGCTCGGCGATCGTACTTATCAGCATTTTTGTGCGTTTGGCCACCAGCTTGCAGATTTATTATCATCAAAAGGCGCAAAGCAAATTACCGATGTTATTGAAGTGGACCGCGGCGATAGTGATGCCATTGGTCATTGGTGGCAACAAATTAGCCACTTTATTGGCAAGGAGCAATCGACCATTTTATTGGCTGAGAACTATCACCTTCTTAATACTCACAGTAACACGCGAGTGAACTCGCAAAAGCCTAAGCGCGCTGCACATAGAATAACCTTTAAAAACGAGGGACTCACTTATCAGCCTGGCGATCTTTTAGAAGTAATACCCAAATACGACGCGGTTAAGTGTCAACGAATGCTGCGTGAAAAAGGCTTTGATTGTCAGCAACAGATCATTTTTCAGAATACTGAAATGCCGCTATTTGAAGCGGTAAGGCAATCTAACTGGCTTGGTGAAAGCGCAACATCAGCTCAACAACTTGTCGATGTGTTGACGCCGCTAGCGCCACGGGTTTATTCAATTGCAAGCGCACCACACGAATCTCAATTAGAGATTTTTGTGCGTAGGCATTTCGATGACTTTGGTAAACCGGGGCTTGCCTCAAATTACCTGTGTGATCTGAGTGAAAATGAGCTGATAAGTGCCCGTATTAGGCAACATGCAAACTTCCATTTGCCTAACCGCCTCTGTCCTACCATTTTAATCGGCGCTGGCACGGGTATTGCGCCTCTTATTAGCTTGCTAAAATGTATGTCAGTCAATGCGCAACGTGTACCCGCTTGGCTATTCTTCGGTGAGCAATCACGTAGCACAGATTTTTATTTTAAAGATGAAATTAATGCCATGCTTAGCGATAAATCACTTACTCAGTTTACCCCAGCCTGGTCTCGCGACGGTGGCGGTTATATTACTGAGCAACTAAAACAACATGCTAACAGTATTGAAAAGTGGATGCTTGACGATAACGCAATGATTTATTTATGTGGAAAACAAAAAGGGTTTGGCGAATCAGTTATCAGCTGTCTTAAATCAATTTTGCAAGAGAACGTCTACCAATCACTTATCGAGGCTAAACGCATTCGAGTCGATCTGTATTAGCTAGGGTCTGTTGATCTTTGCTGTTCTATTTTTGTTCTCTTTGAGCGTGCTTTTATCGCGGAGCTCGATGTGTGGCCTAGTAATCTAAGCGAATATCGAGCAACAATGAGAAAAGTGCGCTCAAAAGAACCGTTCGGCAGCGCTTGATTGGGTTTTCTACTGTGTTATCGGCTGACTCACATAGAATAACTATGCCACGCAGCCTCTGCCTTGTATAAAACCCAATCAAACTGCTGCAAAAACGAACTTGAAAGGTCAACAGACCCTAGTTATTAAACACAATTTATTAACGTTAACACTACTGGAACTAAGGGCGGTTTTCTATAAAACCGCCCTTTGAATTAGCGTTTAATGCCCTGGCACAGCAAAGCATGGGTATTAGTACCTAACAACTCTTGGCATTTAAGTTCAAAACCAGAAGCGTTAAACAAGCTTTGACATAAATCGGGGGTGAGCACTGTGCTGTGCGCAGGTTTTTTACCATAGGTTTTATGGTAACGATACAACAGCTTTGCACGATTAATCAGTGACATTTTGTACATGGTAACGCTCATCACAATCACTTGACCAAACGGTTTTAATACGCGATGACATTCTTTAAGCAGTTTATTTTGCTCAGGTACAACGTGTAGTAAATTAGCCATAAACAAGGTATCAAAGCTGTTATCGCGATAAGGTAAATTAAAACCATCTGCCAACTGGGTTTTTACGTTATCGCAATCACATAAGCGCTTTTGGCATACATTTAACATTTCCCTACTTACATCGGTTGCGGTAACCGACTCTGCATTATCAGCTATCACTCTAGTATAAGTGCCATTACCACAACCGAGCTCTAGCACATGACCCGTACCGTAAAACTTTGAAAGACGCGTTTTAATGCGATCTATCTCCGATTTACCCACAACATAGTTGTTACGATTTTCAAAATCAGTTGCAAACTGTTGCCATTGATTATTTAACGCTATCATCTGTTGAAACTCCTTTTTCTTAACAAGTAAGGGGAACTCTTGTTACGTGTGTGGTTTTCGCACCATTGCTCATTTATATGTAACGGCAATGCACGATTCAAGAATTTAAGTTTAATAGTGAGTTTATTTTAGTTGTAGATACTAATGATAACGGTTATCATTTGCAATATGTTTAATTTATAGCTAACGCTGGTGTGACGCTATGTCATTACTGGCAAATTTTTGTCACTATGAAGACTCCGAAAAAAGTAACCTTGGTGCTATTAATTGCTACCGCCTGTCTGTTTGATAGCCACGCAAGTACCGTCAAAGACTATCAATTACTGGTCGATAAATGGCTTAACTTACATAAACAACGTAATCAACTAATAGCCGATTGGCAAAGCCAAAAACCTTTACTCGAACAACGATTAAGTCTATTAAATATTGAAAAACAGCGATTAGAAGAAAAACTCTCACAAAGCAAGCAGCACAATGACGCCGTTAGTGAACGCCGTAATCAGATTTTACGCGCGCAATCTAAACTTGAATCCGAGCAACACGAGCTCGCATTGTGGCTTGATCAATCAATTAGTTACGCACACAGCCAGATAACAAGTCTACCTCCTCCTTTGGCAAATACATGGCGGCAATCACTTTTACAAATTACCGATGCATCGACTGACAGTGAAACCCTTGAAGTGTTGTTACTACTACAAAGCAAACGCCGTGAGTTTAATCAGCGCATAAATTTTGAAAAGTCCAAAATCACGCTTGCAACAGGCGAAAACGTGTTACTTGAACAAATCTACATCGGTGAAAAGCTTGCCTATGCGAGTACACCAGATGGTACACAGACTGGTATTGGGTTTGTTGCAAACAATCAGTGGCAGTGGCAGCTCAATAATGAAATGCGTTTTGCCGACTTTGTAAAAGCAAAAGCCATGTTACAGCACCGACAAGAAGCCGACTTTATTTCTCTGCCGGTAACCTTGGAGCAAACACAATGAAACTGCATTTATGGTTAGTCACTGCGGTGCTTTGTGTTGTAACCCCGCTCAAAGCAAACGACGTGCTCCAGTCGTTACAACACGATATTCAAAGCGCGCAAGCTGCGCTCAACAAAACCGAACAACAATTGGCACGTGAGAATAATAAACTCAGCCGCGAATTACGTAACGCTGAAAACGCTGTTCTGTTATTGCGTAAAGAAACTGAAGGCGTAATACGCGCACAAGACGAAGCGGCACTGTCGATAGAAGACGTTGAAAGTCGCTTAAAACAATGGCAGCAGCAGTCGCAATATCAAACACACCTGTTAACTCGTTATTTAAGTGAAAGCGAAATCGCGACAACAAGTGACGACTTAACAGAGTTATTAGCACTTGCGAAAAAAAGCTTTAGCGAAATACAACAAAGGCAGGGGCTCTTTTATCAAAGTGAAGTTGTATTTAGCGATGGGAATACACATCTAGCTGAGCTAATTGATATTGGCCCTTTCACTTATTTTAAAAGCGATAATGCTGCGGGTTTAATTGATAAATCTAGCCAGCACAATGAAGTCGCTGTATTACTAGAAAATGCGCATGATGCATTAACGCAGTTAAAAGACTCCGGCAATACGTTATTGCCAATCGACCCAAGTAACGGCCGCGCTACCATGAGCTTAAAACAGCAAGAAAGCATTGTTTCGCACATCAGCAAAGGCGGTGTTTGGGTCGCACCGATATTACTGTTTGCACTTTTCGCGTTACTTATTTCAATTTACAAACTGGTGCAGCTTGCAAGGCTCGACAAAATCGTGCCCGCAGTAACAGAGCGCTTAACTAACCTCAATGGTGATCACAGCTCATTGAAACTGGGCAGCTGGCAAACCGAATTGGTGGAAATTTGTAAACGCACACCAATTGGTCAATTGAGAGATGACTCACTGTTCAATGCCTTAAACGAGCAAAAGAAGCAACTCGATAACCTACTTGGTGCAATTGCTGTAACAGCTGCTGTTGCGCCACTGCTTGGCCTTTTAGGAACAGTAAGCGGCATGATTGAAACCTTTAAACTAATGACCTTGTTTGGCGCTGGCGACCCAGCTGCTGTCTCAGGTGGCATTTCAGAGGCACTCGTAACAACCGAGCTCGGCCTTGTTGTGGCTATTCCGGCGTTACTTTGTCATGCATTTTTGTCACGAAAAGTTAAAAGTCACTATCATCAACTTGAACAGTGTGCCATTTCACTTAGCCAATTTAACTTCAACCAAAACATAGAATTACATAAAGGTGCGGCATGATCACTTTAAACGAATTATCTCATCCAATTGTAATCGCCATTTTAGTGCTCGCGCTGTTTGTTTATTACCGTTTGGTGTATGCCTTCATTGCCCGCAAACAGGTGTGTTGCTGTGGCCTTGGCTTTTGGCAACAATCGCTCAATTTATGTATTTGCGCGCTACCGCTATTAGGTTTGCTTGGCACAATTATGGGATTATTAGATGCCTTTGTTGCCATGTCCTATGGCGAAACAATGGCCTTGGGCAATAGTTTAACCGCCGGCATTTCAGATGCCCTATTTACAACACAACTTGGTTTGTTATTGGCCGTACCCGCTTGGATCCTCTACAGCCTAGTTAATCGCAGCTTAAATGAAGTAGAGCGCCATGCAAGCTAACCTAAAACAACGATTGCAAAACGAAGAGCAGCAACACATCGATTTATCGCCATTAATCGACGTGGTGTTTATATTGCTTATTTTCTTTATTGTTACCACCGTTTTTGTAAAAGAAACAGGCGTAGACGTTGATAAGCCTCAGGCATTATCGCAACAAAAACTAGAGCGCAATCTAATTATGATTGCCATTACTAACGCTAAAGAAGTAGTTTACGATGGCAGTAATATTGGCGTTGCCGGCGTCCGCTCAATTGTTAGCCAGCTGACAAAAGACAAGCAACGCGCGGTGGTTATTCAGGCTGATAAACTGGTACCAACCGAGCTTTTGGTACAGGTAATTGACGAAAGTAAACTCGCTGGCGCGAGCAACGTGAGCATTGCCACACAATGAAGAAAGTAACCTCGCATTCAATTGCCTTACTGGTTGCCTTTGCGATTCTCACGTCGGCACTTTCCCTTGTAATGCTATCGCGTTTTTTGACTAAAGGGATACAAAAACCGCTGACAGTGCGCAATATTGAGACTGTGAGTTTACCGCCGCCCCCTCCTCCCCCGCCACCAATGACGCAGCCACAAATAGACACACCCCAAATTGCTATTAGCGCAAGTGGTGATGGCCCACAAATCACCATGAGTTTAGTAAAACCAGAGGTGACCTATACACAACAGCCAATTGATATCACTTTTCAGGTAGATGACATCAACTGGAGCGACTCATTGGATGTTGATTGGCAGGCATTTGGTTTGAGTGACTTAGATTCCTTGCCACGATCACTTGCGAATCTCAAATTCAACGTACCCAAAAAGATACGACGCAGCGGCGTAAAGCGTTTTGACATTGTGCTTGATATATTAATCAACGAACAAGGCAAAGTGACGCTAATTGATATTAAAGAAAATCCATTTCCCAGCTTTAAAAAAGAAATTAAACGTATTGTTAAAATTGCCCGCTTTACCCCGCCTAAAAAAAATGGCGAGAACGTAAAAGCGCGCTTTAACTGGCCTATTGAAGTAGAAACCATATGAAAATTACTCTGTTCTTAACACTGCTATTTGTTTGTACTAGTGCAACTTCTAGCAACGCACATGTCGATATCGCGATAACTAAACCGAGTTGGGATTTTGAAATTAAATACGGTTTATTATCACAAGATGCCGCTAAGCTCACAGCTAACGAACAAACCATTGCAACAACAATAAAACCACTGCTAACCAAATCCGACTACAATAGTGCGTGGCAAGCCGTAAAGCAGTTAGAAATAAACACGTTAAGCCCAGCACTTGCACAAGCAGTTGGTCAAATAGCACTACAAGTAAAACAGCTAGCGCACGCTGAGCGTGCTTTTCGCCATGCACTATCAAAAAGACCCGATTTACTACCGAGCCACCGCGGACTTGCCGCAATTTATTTAAAGTTGGAAGATAATCAAAAAGCTGCAAAATATCTCGCTAGTGCATTAACATTAGGCGACCAAGATGCAAGTTTGTTTGCACAATTAGCTTATTTGCATATGCAGCAAGCTCAACCTTACGCCGCCATTGCTGGGTTTAGACAAGCGCTTTTTTTACAACCTGATAGTCTTGATTACAAAAAAGGATTGTTATGGGCGTTAACCCAAGCCGGCGATGTAAACGAAGCAACGGTTTTACTAAACCAACTAATTGAAAACACACCTAACGAGGCTGATCTTTGGTTGCATCTTAGCCAAATTCAATTGCAGCAAGGTAAAGAAAAGAACGCCCTCGCAAGTATTGAAGTGGCAAGACGTCTTGGCAATAATAACCCAACCAATCTATTACTTAACGCCCAACTCCATTTAAACCACGGTAGCAGTGACGCCGCTGTCAAATTATTAACAGAAATAATCAACAAAGGTGACCCCGCTCATTTAACACAAATCGTTAACGCATTAACGGTTTTGATAAACCAAAATAACGTATCGCAAGCACAAGTACTTGCCTCAGTGCTTGAAAAACACAGCACTAAGCTTAACTTTAAACATCAAAGCATGCTGTTAACTTATCTAGGGCTGTTAGCTGAGCGAAATGGTAAGACCAAAACAGCAAAGCAATACTTAACCCGCGCAATTGAAACCGATGCCAGTAACGGCAAAGCCTTACTTCAACTTGGCCAACTTTATCAACATCAAAAACAAATCTCGCAGGCAAATAATTATTTTGTGCGGGCAAGTAGCCTTGATAATTATAAAGAGCAAGCGTGGTTGTTCAGCGCCCAAATCGCGATTGACCAAGGACAATATGAACGCGCGATTACACTACTGAATAATGCGTATCGTGAAAACCCAACACGACGTGACTTACTTGCTAATATAAAACAACTAGAGCGGTTAAAACGTGTTAAATAACATCACAGGTATTACTTTAGACACTCTATCGCCAGCAGTATACTTAGTTGATAATTTTTGAAAAGAATAGTGATTATCGATTTTGTTTCAAATGGAAAAAGAACGGGCAAATACTATTTTCCAAACTCATATCATGGTGTCGTCACTTGAGCAAATTAAGGTATTAAGCTAACCACACAATTCGGGATTGTGCGCTAAAATGGCGCAATCCCAACCTTTAACAAACACTGACCGAACGCTTAGATTAACTACCGCGTTTTAAACCATAAATAGCATGGTCGACTATTTTGCCATTAAGATTCTCGGCACGAGTAATAACCCCTTCTAACGAAAACCCAAGACGCTCACAGACATTTCGGCTTGCAGTATTGTTAACGGCAACTGCAATCTCAACTTTTTCCATTTCGTATTGTGTAAATGCCAATTCAATCAATCTAGTAACGGCGCGCGTAACAATGCCCTTGCCCTGAAAATCACAACTAAGCCAGTAACCAATTTCAACTTTTTTAAGCGTATGATCAATGGAATTAAAACTCACATTTCCCACTAATTCGCCTTGATATATCATGGCACACACCAGCGACTTGCCATTAGCATAATCAATCAGTGAGCGCGTAATAAAATTAGAGAAAAACTCAATGCTGTCGGCATGATTTGGCCAAATCAACCAACGACTTAAATAATCACGTTGCTTTGTTACGATATCAAAATACGCAGTTGCAAACTTGGCATCAACTAACGCTAGTTTTAACGTGTTATCAACCGCTAGAGTAAACATAATCCACCTCGTTAAGCGCTCTAAACCATTGCTATAGTTTTTTTAACAAACAAAAAAGGGCCTTTAAGGCCCTTTTACACATCAGATTACGATTAACGTATTAATAAATCAACAATGCTTACATTGATGCGCTTCAATTTGCAGCACGCTGTGCTTAACCAAAAATTCTTGCAACAAGCACTTTTCGACGGCTAATTGACATAAATCGTGATGAAGTTCTTTGGTACAACTCGGCTTTAAAACAATGTGTGCGCCGACGATCGTTTTACTGCCTTGCTTATCAACCGTTACATTGTGAACGCTACTGATGTGTTCCAGATTAGTTAATCGCGATTCGATATCGGTCGCTGCTGGCATCGCGCTATCAGTTTCAACTAAGCCATCAATACACTTTTTGATCACTCTAAAACCCGTTATCAGTACAAAAGTAGCAATAATTAAACTTGAGAAAATGTCGATATCGACCCAGCCAGTAAAGTAAATCACTATGCCAGCGCTGAATGTTAATACCGTCGATAACAAGTCTAAAAAGCTGTGTAAAAATACTGCATAAACGTTAACGCTTTCTTTGCGTCCTTGATACAACACATAAGCCGATGCAGCATGAAATAGAAAACCTAGGCCAGAGACTGCCGTCATTAAAAAGGTATTTACCTCATGAGAGTGTTCTGCGTGATTTACAAGCTTATTGGTACTGGCAAAAATAATTGTCGCTGCGATGGCTAAATACAAAATACCGTTAATTAAGCCGCCAATGAGCTCTGCTTTTTTATAACCCGCGTTATAGTTTTTTGCTAAGTGAATCGCAATGCTTGAGGCGATTAACGCTACCACTAACGAACTGTTATGAACAAATAAATGACCGGCATCAGCCAGTACTGCCATTGAGTTGGCAAAAAACGAAACAATAAATTGAATCACCATAAAAGTGCTTGTAATTGAAAGGGCGATAAGTAAACGGCGCCGTGCAGTTTTATGGGTGGTGATATCTGTCATGAATGGGGATAAGTTAGAAACTAAAATGTTATAGTGTTTCAATTATAACGGTTAGTTTTCATAAAATCACTCCTAGTGCTTCTAAAACCTAAAATAAAATGATAGATTTTGCATATTGCATACAATAAAGAGTATTTTCATATGACGATAGGTGTAGGTGGCAGCACAATAGAACAAGCTTTAGCCAAATTAGATAATATGACGCAACAAGTTGCGCCAATTTCAAACGACGAACTCAACGCCCGTTTACAAAAAGCGCAATCACTAATGCAACAGCAAGGTATTGCAGCTATGTATATTGATGCGGGTACTAACCTAACCTATTTCACCGGTTTAAAATGGTACAAAAGCGAGCGTTTAGTTGGTGCTATTTTGCCTGCAAAAGGCGAGCTATGTTACGTCGCCCCGCATTTCGAACAAGGTTCACTGAACGATTACATGAAGCTGAATGGCGAGTTTTTTGGCTGGCATGAACATCAAAGCCCTTACGCGTTGATTGCAGAAATACTGCAAAAACAGGGGATAAACGAAGGCAAACTAGCTGTCGATCCAAGCGCTGGTTATTTTCTTGTCGACGGCATTATAAAAGCAAACCCGCAACTTACAGTGATTAACGCCGATGTTATCACCGCGCCTTGCCGTGAATGTAAATCTGATGCGGAAATCGCCCTGATGCAAACCGCTAAAAATATGACATTAGAAGTGCATAAAGCCGCAGCAAGCATTTTAAAACCAGGCATTACAACAAGCGAAGTTGAAGCGTTTATTAACCAAGCTCATAAAAAGGTTGGTGCATCAGGTTCATCGTTTTGCATTGTGCTGTTCGGTTTAGCGACATCTTTCCCTCATGGAGTAAAAGATCCTCAAGTACTGCAAGAAAATGATTGGGTACTGATTGATACCGGCTGTATTGTTGAAGGCTATCATTCTGATATAACGCGCACTTATGCGTATGGCAAAGCAACTGACGAACAGCGTGCTGTATGGCAAGTAGAAAAAGATGCGCAAATCGCGGCATTTAATGCTGCCAAAATTGGACAAGCTTGCGAAGTGACTGATGCTGCTGCCCGCGTGGTAATTGATGCTGCTGGATTTGGTCCAGAATACGAGCTTCCCGGTTTACCACACCGTACTGGGCATGGCTGTGGCATGGATATTCACGAATCACCCTACTTGGTAAAAGGCGACACCACACCACTTGCAAAAGGTATGGTATTTAGCAACGAGCCGATGTTGGTATTACCGGGTAAATTTGGTGTCAGACTTGAAGATCATTTTTACATGACTGATGAAGGTCCAAAGTGGTTTACACAGCCTGCACATAGCGTAGACGACCCATTTGGTTTGGCATAACACAAAGGCGCAGCTTGCTAGTGTAAGCTGCGCTTTACGACTGCAACCCCTGATACAGTTGTTGGTTTTCATTACGATGTAAATTAAACAAAAACTTTCTTAAACGGTCACGTCCGCGTTGAACTTTAGCAATTTTCGCTGCCACAACATCGCGCTCTACTCGCACAGCTTCAAATTCTAACGCCACCTGCTCTTCGTTAGGTAAGCTAATACATAACGACTTTTCGTTTAAAATGCGCTTAAGGCTGCGACGGTCGCTCACTCGAAACGCAATGCCAGTACTTGAAAGTGACAATAGATCGTGTGCTTTGCCTTTTTGGTCTTGCAATTCCACATTAACAAAATCACCACCACGCCAACTGCGCTCACCATTTTGAATATCGACAATTTCAGGAGTACCAAGAACCGGTTTGAACTCACCGTTCTCAATTGTCATTTCGAGCGGAAACCACAACTGATAATGACTAATCTCAGCCAGTAGTGTCAGTTTAGATTGCTCAAATACTTGATAAAGATTGCTTGGAATTTCAGATTTTATGCTAAGCGCATGGCCTGACTCGTCAGTTTGCTCAGGTGTTGATTTGTCTGCAAACATATTAGAGAAAAAAGCTAACTCTTCTTGTGATAATTCCATGCCCCAACCTTTCTTGTATTTAGAGCCTTCCACGTATGAATTGTTAATTTTTTATAGAGGAGAATGGGCTCTAGGTAACAAATGTCCCCATAAAGTAGTACAAACTTTATCGAAATTTTTGATTTAACTCAATGTTTCGACGGTGATTTTGTGTGTTTAATCAACAAAATTGCATTATTTTTGTAATGTATATTTGACAAAATGTAACCAAACGACTACCCAAGTGGCCTTTTTCTTGTTATTCGCCTCGCTAAACTGGCAACTAATCGTTTATCGATTAACATTTTGCTGGCGTTAATGTAAACATGCACAAATTTATATTTGAAGGATCTCACATGAAAAAGTCTTTATTAGCACTTGCGCTAACGGCAAGTACTGCAATGCCTGTTGCAGCTGAGCAGTTTAACTTTTCAAACGCTACGACCTCCGACGCAGATACGCTTGTTTTATTCACCCATGAAAAGCAAGGCGAAAACGTATTTTCAAACTACCCTTTTGCACGCCAACTTAATCAAGCAATCGCTGCAAATGAATTCAGTGGTAAATTTGCCACTAAGTTAGAAGTCGTTGCACCACAAAACAGTATTTATAAGCGCGTAATGGTTATCGGTCTTGGCGATGACAACAGCTTGACACAATCAGAGCTGACAAAATTAGGCGGTAAGCTTTCTGGCATGTTAGAGCAAAAGTACATTCAGAATATTGCTATTGATGCCTCATCATTTGCAAGCTCTGATCTTGCGCAACTTGCTCACGGCATTAACTTACGTGCATACCGTTTTGACAAATACCAAAAAGAAAAGCGTGATGAAAAAGCGTTTACCTTTATTTCAGCAAACGCAACTACTGCAAAACAAGAATACGCGCACTTAGCTAACATTGAAAAAGGTGTATTTCTTGCGCGTGACTTAATTTCTGAAGTCGCCACAGAAATGACGCCTGTTGATTTTGCAAATGAAGCGAAAAAACTCAAAAAGATTGGTGTCGAAGTATCAGTATTAACACCAAAAGAAATCAAAGAACTTGGCATGGGTGCGCTTGAAGCGGTTGGCCGTGGCAGCAATGAAGGTTCTCGTTTAGTTGTTGCCCATTATAAAGGCAGCGACGATGCACCCATTGCACTTGTTGGTAAAGGTATAACCTTTGACTCAGGTGGCTACAGCATTAAAACAGGTTCATCAATTGCGCGCATGAAATCTGATATGGCAGGCGCGGCAGCAGCGCTTGGTACGGTAAAAGCGCTTGCGTTAAACGAAGCGAAAGTTAACGTAGTTGCAGTAATGGGCATGGCCGCTAACATGGTATCGGAAAGCTCTGTAGCCCCTGGCGATGTAGTACGCACTGCAGCGGGTCACTCGGTAGAAATTCTAAATACTGATGCAGAAGGTCGTTTAGTACTGTCTGATGCACTTTGGTATGCACGCACGCAATTTAAACCTCAAGTTATGGTCGATATTGCAACGCTTACTGGTTCAAAAGTACGTGCTGTTGGTAATCGTTATGCTGCAGTATTTTCAGATGATGACAGCCTAGTTGAATCTCTGACAGTTGCTGGTAAACAAGTAAATGAAAACCTATGGCGTTTACCACTTGGCTACAAAGATATGCTTAAAAGCCCGATTGCAGATTTCGCTAATATTGGTTCAGGTGGGCCGGGCGCAACAACTGCAGCGACTTTCCTACAACAGTTTGTAGGCGATACCAAATGGGCGCACATTGACATAGCCGGTAATGCACTTGCGTCATCAGCAAAAAATGAAGTGCCAAAAGGTGGTACAGGCTACAGTGTACGTTTATTGACTCAGTGGGTTGAGAATCAAGCTAAATAACTAGCTCAATAGTACCTTAAAAACAAAAAAGTGGGCATTGCCCACTTTTTTTTATGTGTTCCTTAAAGAACAACACACTCTAATACATAGACTTAAAGCTGCCATGCATAACTAAATTTGGTAAAGAACGTACGCTCATTGGCTTTTAGACGTTGTTCGTCATCATCACTAAATCCGTTGTCTGAATACCCTAAATAAAACAATGTTTGCGGGTTAAGCTTATATGAGTAAATCAATTGGGTGGCAAAATCGCGCTCTTTATTGATCTGATTAGTAATCTCAAGCGGTGAATCACCATACTTACCCACTTCATACTGCACAACAAGCTTCAACATGCTTTGCATATTAAATTTAAGGTTTACACGTAAATCGGTTAGGTTAACGCGAAACGACAGAGCGTCATCAAGTTTCATTTCACTGTAAGTATGCGCAAGTTTAAACTGTAAAAACTGATTTAAATCCCATGTTATTTTTGGGTTTAAATACAATGAATCACCAAGCTCCGCATTACGGTAATCGATGCGTTTACCTTCGCGCGCATAAAGTGATATTTTTACATCGCCCGTTGGCTTACCTGAAAACCACCAATCTCCATATTGCTCGTCGTAATAACGATTTCCATATTTCGTTTCACCTGCGATATACCCTACTTCTGTGTAAATATTGTAGATAGCCTCAAGGCCTGCGTATATTTCAAGTTCGCTGGCTAATTTATCGCCGTGACGTTCGTAATTAATATCATAATCGCCTTTCAGCCAATAATCTGTTACCGACTCGCCTTGTGGCATATACCAATGATAGCCGCCACCAACGAGCGCTTTTTCATAACCGGCACGCGTTACAAAACCTAAATCCGAACGAAAATCAGCATCAACTTGTCGATACGATGCTTTTAAATCATATGCTTTAGTGTTTCGTTGATACTCGACATACGCGGTATGTCCCTGTTGGTTTTTAGTAAGGTCAAAGTCGGTGACTAATTGTTCGGTATTTTTTGTATCTGAATAGGCAAACTGATAGCGAATTTGGTCTTGTTCAGACAAATACGTCGCGCCATCAACCGATGCTAAATTATTATGGTAGTTGCTACTTTGGCGGCTAGTAACCAACATACCTAAATTGTCGCGTGAGCCGTAATCAAGTTGATAACTGGCAATCCCTGCATGCGCTTTTTCATCGACAACGGCTAAACTAGATCCTTGCGTACCAGGTAAAATCAGCGCACTTTGCTGGTCATTGGCATAAAGCACACCATACGTGTGATTACCCGATTTACCGGTTAATTTTGCCCCGACATCTGGATCCGCGATATTGCGGGTATGAACAAAGTTAAATAACTCCGTTTCAAACGTATCCGCTCCATCTAAGAAAAATGGGCGCTTTTCTTCATAAAACAAGGCAAATGTACTGTTTACATCAAGCTGACTGGCATCAGCTTCAACTTGCGAGAAGTCGGGATTTATCGTTGCGTTAAGTACCGCATCCGATGAAATGCCGTAGCGAATATCTAAGCCGGGCTCGATATCGGCATCACCATTTTGCCAACTGTCGTTGTCACGTACATCACTGCGACTTGCCGTTAATGTCGGTGTTAATTGTAAGTTTTGGCTAGGTTTTGCATGTTCAAAACCAGTAATTTTATCAAACTGACAGAAGCTACATTTAATGTCGTAATCAAATTTTATATTTGAGAATTGATTTAACACACCACGCGGATAGTTACGGTATAGCGACAAACCCCATGTTTGTTCACCATCGACAAGCGGAAAGCGGATAGCTGTAAACGGAATAACCATTTCAACGGTATAACCCGTATCCGTAATTTGGGTTTTCGCATCCCAAATTGCATCCCATGATGAGTCTTCTTCCCATGAACCATAATCGGTCATGCGTGCATCGGCTTGTGCACCAAGGGCGTTTACATAAAACTGGTAACCTGTGCGCTCATCATTAAAGGTATCGAGCATCACAATGACATTGTCATCAAACCACAGGTCATCGCGGTCGCGAATCGACGCGCGAATTTTGCCCGGCTCTGGATCGCTTGCCTTAAACGCAACATACAGATTGTTGCCATCTTGGTACATCCAAACATGCGTTTCTATTGAAGCAGGAACACCTTCTACCGGCTCTACTTCCCAAGCTAAATCAACAAACGTCGCATTTTGCCAATGAGCCTCATCTAATACGCCATCAACAACAATCGGTTGGTTGATATATTTCAGCTCAAAATTTTGTTTTGCAAACAGTGAAACACTTACCTGCAATAAAAAAATTGCGACTAGCCACGACAATTTTCTCACGACGCATCCTTACTTATTTTAATAATTTGTTAACATTTTCCATGTAAGCAATTCTAGTGCCAATGACATGCCTTTGTAAACCCATCATTTATATACCTTTTTATTCATACTTTAGCGTTAGATAACAGGCGAGATTTTACCGAATTTGCTTGAACTCTGGCGCGCACTTGCTTACAGTAAACGCCTATTAAATCAAGCAAAAGACGTGAAAATGGACAGCATTATAAAAAAAGGAATTTTACGCTTCGTAATTATTGCTGGCTTTTGCTTTTCTCAATTGATTTTTGCGCTAGAAGACGACGTACTGACGCAACAAATTGACAACATCAAACAACTCGATGATGTTAGCCAACAAATTGACGCATACCAGGCAATACAAACACAGCATCAGCTCAGCAATGAACAAACCGCACGCATTTTACATTTAATCGGGGCTAATTACGCAAAAATCAGTCAGCTAGAAAACGCAATAGCGCCACTTAAACGCGCACTACTGTTAACAGAGAACTCCCGTAAACGCTCAGACATTAACCGACTGCTTGGATTAATTTACTATTACAGTGACCAACCCGAAGAAGCGATTGCCTACTATTCCAAAGCATTAGCATTTCATTTAGAACATAATGCCCAAGTTAAAGCCGCTCACCTTGAAAATAATATTGCGCTTGCGTACGAAAAGCTCAACCAATTCTCGCGCGCGCTCGATTACTATCAGCAAGCCGAACCCCGCTATGTTGAATACGGTACAAAGCAAGACGTACTGGATGTAAAACTAAATCGCGCAGGCTTGCTTGCTAAGCTCGGACACAATTATAAAGCGGTAGAAATATACGATGACCTACTTAACAATCATTACCACGAGTTAGATGAAGACACGCAATTTTTAACGCACAGTAACGTAGCTGTGTCGTTAAATGCGCTTGGTAAATACAACCGTGCAATAAAACATTTAAGTGATGCTAAAGCGATTTTAGTGAATAAAGATGACGCCTATCACTTAGCATCTGTCGAACTAAACTTCGCGGATAGCTATATTTGGTTAACGGATTACCATCAAGCACGCGTGCACATTGCTAATGCAGCAAAAATCGGTGAGAAGCTAAATAACCCAACTGTAAATTTTAGCGTCGCATATCACCTTTCTCGCGTCGCTATTGTGTTAGAAGAGCCAGAAATGGCACTTGAACAAATTAATCACGCTATCGATATCGCAAAAAAAACGGGTAACAAACAACTTTTACAAAAAGCATATTCCCAAGCGCTGATCATTTATGGCGCCAATAATATGGTGTCTCAAGCGTATGGCGTACGCAAGCAGCAACAACTTGTCAATACTGAAATCAAGCAGCAAAACTTAAAAGAGCGCCTCGCTCAAGAACAAGCCTTTGAAGAGCGTAACCAACTCGAAACACGTGTCACCGAACTTGAAAAAGAAAAACAAATTCAAAAACTCGCCATAGAGAAATCAAAGCAACAGCGCATATTTTTTATCGTTGCAGGTCTTTTAAGCATTTTGTTGATAGTTGCAGCCCAGCGCCGTGCCCACGAACGTAAAGCAAAGAAGCAACTCGAAGTTATCGTTACGCAACGCACGCAAGAACTACAAAAAACCAGTGAAGATTTACGCCAAGCAAGCTTAGTTAAATCAAAATTCCTTGCCAACATGAGCCATGAAATACGCACCCCGCTCACCGCAATTATTGGTCATTCAGAGGCGATGAGCAATACCCATTATGATCTGCGCAACTTTAATAAAGATCTGGCAATCATAAACAACAATGGTAAGCACTTACTTGATTTAATTAATGATATTCTCGATATCAGCCGCATCGAAGAGAACAAATTAGAGCTTGATATCAGTACATTTAATGTAAGTGGCTTGATTGAAGAAATTGGCACAATGTTTACTACATTGGCCAATAAAAAGAATATCGATTTTTACATTATTAATGCCCTTGATGATGACTTTGCAATTAAAGCCGATCAATTCAGGTTAAAACAAATATTACTCAACCTATGCTCTAACGCCGTTAAGTTTACCGACAAAGGCAGTGTTACCTTATCAATTCGTGAAACGTTTACCGGAATACGATTTAACGTTATTGACACTGGCATTGGTATGGAAGAGCAACAGCTTGAAGAGATATTCGATAGCTTTACCCAAGGCGACAGTAGTATTACCCGTAGATTTGGTGGCTCAGGATTAGGTTTATGCCTATCAGAACAACTCGCCAATTTAATGAGCGGTTCAATCTCTGTCACCAGTGAAGTGCACAAAGGCAGCGAATTTACACTTCATTTAAATGTTGAGAAAAGTAAAGTCGCTAAACCGATTACCGTTTCGCAACGCGATGACAAAGCCATTTTTGAAGGCCGCGTATTGATTGCAGAAGATCACGATGATAACCGCGAATTAATTGTACGTTTGTTGCGACATTTGGGTTTGGAAGTCGTTGCAGTGGAAAACGGTGCGCAAGCCGTTGAAGAATGCAAACACGGACGCTTTGATTTAGTACTGCTAGATATTCAAATGCCGATATTAGATGGCATAGGCGCATTAAAGCAACTTCAAGGTTCAGGGTTTACCCAGCCCATTGTCGCCATTACGGCAAATACCATGCAACACGAAGTGTTGAGTTATCTTGAACAGGGCTTTGCTGATCACATTAAAAAGCCGCTCGAACAAGAAAACTTTATCTCGACACTTAGAAAATACGTTAGCTATGACAGCAAATCTCGCAGTCACAAAGCGATCAATATTTCAAATACAGTCGACACGGGTGATCTTGCTGCTAATTTCGCAGCAGGACTTGAACGCGAAAAAGCTGCGATAAAATCGCTTTATAGCAACGAAAGCTGGGAAGATTTACAACAAGCGTTACATAAACTGCGCGGCGCGGCGGCTATGTTCAAATATCATTCGATTGAAGAAGCCGCAGATTACTTTGAAAAAGCGCTGAAATACAACGATAAAGACGCGTATAGCGAAGCATTAGAAGGCATTGAATACGCTTTGTCGTCTAGTCAAAAAATCGTTTAATCTGAATAAGCCTTAACTCAAACTACCAGATTTGATTTATAGAACTGAATCAAATCTGCCAGTGAATAGCCGCTTTGTGCCAACAGCTGCCATTCGTAACGCTTGCCGTAAACGGCACAAAATAGCAGGCTAAAATTTGCGACGAAGGAGCACAGCCTGCTGTTTTGTGTCCTTGGTTTAACGGCCTTGTTATATGCCGATTACTCAAAAGCTACGGCGCTAATTCCTGGTTCTGCTTCAAACTTTGATTTAAAAAATACCACACACTCGTCGGTGTTTGATATTTTTTCTCTACCCAACAGCTTTTCTTTGAGTGTGCGTGGTTTATCTATTTGGAAGATCCACTCTAGCTCGGCAGAAGGGTCATCTCCTTCTTCAAAATAGGTTGATGCGCCGAGCATATATTGGCGATTATTCCAATTGATATAGCTATACCACCCCCAATCTTCAGCATCAGGTTCAGTGATTTCATATTCTGAACCTAATTCTTGCTTGAGCCATTTCAACAATGATTCACCATAGATTGGATTGATCGGATTCTTATTTTCAGCTGATACATCAAACTTTGATGTTTTGAAGCTAATGGCAATATGCATGATTCCCTCCAAGGCATATAACAATTTAATAGTGCGCAAATTGCGCATATTTCTGATTTGCAATCGCGCACTTTTCTGAATGCTTTAGTTTTAACAAAGTTGATAACTAGTTGCCAGTATTATTAAAAATACATGCGGTTAATTTTTTGAGAAAGATAAAAGTGCGCAATTTGCGCACTTTCTTGAATATGGGGGAAAGGTTTAAATTCAGAGGCTGAAAAGTAAGGGTTTAAAAAATCTAAACGTCCGTTACTCATTGATGACCTTGAAGGCTGTTGCATAAAATCATTTCCGCTTTTATCAAACCCGAAAATCAATTTTGAATTGATAATGCGAGACAGGAAGCGTAGCGAGTCGAGTAAGCCATGCTTAGGCACGGATGCCGCTCCATGGCGTTTATCTAAAAATTCAAAGTTGCTTTGAGGATAAAGTTTAATAGCGCGGTCGCCTTTCTTTTGGTTACTTTATCTTTGGCGATGTGTGATCAATCAGTCAATGCAACACACTCTTTAAATTTGTCTAACGGTGTACAAAATCCAAGAGTTTTTCTCGGTCGACTATTAAGTGCTTGTGCTACATCATCTAATTCCTCCTGAGAATATATTGATAAATTTGTACCCTTCGGGAAGTATTGTCTTAACAATCTATTAGTATTCTCATTTGAGCCTCGTTGCCAAGGACTTTGAGGATCGCAAAAGTACACATCAATATTTGTTTGTTCTGAAAACGTTTTATGACCTTTGAGCTCTGTACCTCGATCCCAAGTCAACGATTTATATAAACTACTAGGTAATTTTTGAGCATGCTTTATTAGTTGAGGAATGACATTATGCGTGCTTTTATTTTTTACTTTAACAAGACATACATACCTAGTTTGCCTTTCAACTAATGTTGCTATATAGCTTTTTTGACTACCTTCAATAAGGTCACCTTCCCAATGACCTGGTATAGCCCTATCTTCAATCGAAGCGGGGCGTTCACTAATTGAAATTAGCTCTTGAATATGACCTCTTTGGTTTTTTTCTTTAGTTCTAGCTCCTCTTATTCTTGGCTTGGAGCGAAGGCATTTAAGTAACTCTTTTTTCAATACTCCCCTAGTTTGGATATATAAGCTTTTATAGATTGTTTCGTGAGACACGTGCCAACTCTTATCATTTGGGTATTGTAACTTTAGCCAACCAGCTATTTGTTCAGGTGACCACAAATTTTTTAACTTATCAGCTATTAATAATGCGAGTTCTTGATTTAATTTTAGTTTACAAAGTTTAGGTCTTTTAGCACGTTTCCAAGCTTTATCGTCAGCGGTACAAGCCCTGTATTTATGAATGCCGCCGTTACGTGATACTTCTCTACTTATAGACGAAGGCGCTCGTTTGAGTTCTTTAGCAATTACCCTAAAAGACTTATTTTGAGCTATACCTCGTGATATTTCTTCTCGCTCATTTAAAGATAGGTGATTCTTAGAGCGTTTTCGTTTAAAGCGTTTTACACCACCATGTTTAGATAAAACATGATAAATTGAAGGTGCTTTGCGTCCCAATATATTGCCGATAGCACTCAAAGATTCACCAGACTTCCATCTTCGCCAAACTTCATCTTTTTCTTTATCGGTAAAACGAACAGCTGAACTATTACTCATTAACTGGCTCCACTTTTATGATTAAATAAAGTGTTGCACTGATTAATTGAATTTACAGAAGCAAAGAAAAGTAACATGAAGCCCATGGATGGGCTTTATTATAGAAAGGGAGGTTTATGTTTAATAGTTTTATCAAAGTCACAAATTCGATTATGGCAGCCCATCAGGTGAAGTCCAAACCTATTTATAGACACTGCGCGATCAAATATGCGCTACTACATTTAATCAAACGCTAAACTGTCGAGTGCCTGTCGCCCTTCAATCAGGGTGCAATCTGTTTTTGCCATGAGTTGCGTAAGGGTAATTGTTGGGTTTTGCCGTACAATCTCAATCAGCTCACTTACACTTGCCTTTGGCTTTACACTTTTTAGTTGGGTAATCACCCATAACCAACTCGGCTCATTTTGCGTTTCTGCCAATTCAATAATTAGCGCAAACTGAGACCACTCGCCTTGCAATTGCCAGTTTCGAGACCGCCCTTTTCGCGTTAATTTTGCGCCAGAAGCTTTAATAAGCGTTTTTAACTCATTCGCACGCGCGATACGTCGTACAAAACTGTTTAATTGAATTTCAAGCATGTTAACGGTTGGAATTTGTAAAATGCCTTAGTGTTAACAGGCTAAATAAATGCTAACAAGGTAACGTTTTATTTATGTAGTTATTCTACACAGTAAATTTTACGCATTGTTAGCAAATTATTAAGCTTGTTAGAAAGATTCACAGATTACATAAATTGATATCACACTTTAAAGCGTGATATC
This sequence comes from Pseudoalteromonas sp. ABV4_021, assembly GCF_056159365.1. Taxonomy (NCBI): domain Bacteria; kingdom Pseudomonadati; phylum Pseudomonadota; class Gammaproteobacteria; order Alteromonadales; family Pseudoalteromonadaceae; genus Pseudoalteromonas; species Pseudoalteromonas sp. ABV4_021. The sequence goes on from NZ_JBSWVB010000002.1 coordinate 426,838, forward strand.
AATTCAGATAGCTCATTTGACAGTGCATTCAATTGCTTTAATTGCTCGGTATCTTTCATCGCAATGCCATGGAACTGGCGTGATAAATCGGCGATTTCTACTGCCGACTCATTAATGTGTTGAACCACGTGATTTTGCTCTTCTGTCGCAGTGGCAATTTGCTGGTTCATGTCTTTTACTTCTGTGATACGCGCATCAATCAGGTTAAGCGTTTGGCTTGATTCAACCGAGCTTTCACTCACTGATTTTGTCGTTTCAAAACCCTGCGCCATTGCTGACAGTACGGTTTCGGTTGATTGCTGGAACTGCTCAATTTGACTGCGAATTTGCTGGGTTGAACCTTGTGTTTTGCTTGCTAATGTACGAACTTCGTCAGCGACCACTGCAAAGCCACGCCCCTGCTCACCAGCACGCGCCGCTTCAATTGCAGCATTAAGCGCAAGCAAGTTTGTTTGCTCTGAAATTGCATTGATCACATCAACAATCGAGTTAATAGATTCTGCTTGGTTCGCTAATTGTTGAATATCCTGATGCGCTTTTTCGATTACGCCCGTTAATGCTTTCATTGCACTGGCATTTGATTCAACTTGGCTAATGCTTTGCTTAGTGTTATCTACTGCGTGTTCGCTACTTTTCGCAGTATCAAGCGCAAGGTGCGATACTTCTGCCACTGTTGTGCCCATTTCGGTAATGGCTGAGGCAACTTGCTCACTTAAACCGTCTTGTTGGAACGCCAAATCGGTAACTCGTTCGAACGACTTAACCAGTACCTGAATATCGTTTGCAAGCTGAGTTTCAATATCTTTAAGGCGTGTGATCATACGCTGATTGTTTTCAATCACCGCATTAAAGCCTTTAGCTAAGGTTCCCAATTCATCATGTCGACTGTCATCAAGTCGTACCGTTAAATCACCATCTTGCTGCGCCATTGCGAGTAATTTATCTGAAATACCTGATATATTTTTCGAAATACGATTTGCAAGCAGCACCATCACAACGATAAAACCAATCGCAATTACCAAACTTACAGCAACCGTTTTAAATAACGCGCTAGTGATTTGATTGCTCAATTCAGAAGTAGGCAATAAAGCCACTAACGTTAAACCTGTACCTTCTAGCGATTGGCTTGCCACATAGTGCTTTTCGCCTTGTAAACTGAAGGTATCGATTTGTGCATCTTCTAACTGTTTAGATGTGTTGATTAGCTGTTTAAGCGGTTGGTATTTTTCAATTTTGTTAAAATCAGAACCAACTAGCTGCTCGTTTGGATGCGCTGCAAAGGTGTTATCATCCTTAATCAAAAATACATAGCCAGCTTCACCAATCTTATTGCTTTTAATGATATCGGTAATACGGCTAATATCGTAGCCAAGGCCCGTTAAACCGTAGTCTTTGCCATTTAGGTTAACCTTAACATTAGTGTAAGCAATCAGCTTTTTCGTTTCTTGGTGAACCGCTACCGCAAGTTGTTGCTCAACTGGCTTTTGCATAAAGGCATAAAACCATGCATCGCGCGGATCGGTATTTGATATGGTTTTTAAAATACCATCATTTTGGTAGTACTTGCCCGTCACACTTGATACTAAAAATACAACTGCCGCATTGTTTTCGTTTTTAATATGCTCAAAGTAATCTTGAATTTCAGGCCACTGCTGTGTGTTTTCACCATCTTGAACCCATTTCATCAAAAAGCTGTTTTGCTCCATACCTTTCGCTAGTGCAAGTGGGGTGTTTAGTTCTGCACGAATACTCGCTTCAACTTTACCCAGCAAAGCAGGAAAATAGGCTTGGTCGTTAAATTGTTCGAAAACACGGTTAAATTGCACACTACTAAATAGCGTGGACAACAAGGTGCTTAACACTAATGCAAACGTAATGGTAAGAATTAGCGCATTGCGAATACTGATATTGAGACGTTTTATCATACTACTGCTATCTGTTTGATAATTAGTAACACTTGGCATCAATTGCCAGGCAAATAGGTTTGAAGTTTATTATAATTGGTACAAGATTTCGAGCAGTTAATGTTAATTTACGCAACAATGTGATGGAATATCAGACCGAATAAACAACACACAAACAACGCGATAATAGAGTTTTAGCGCTATTCGACACCAACAAAGTTAACGGCGGTTAATACAATAATAATTTCGACGCACCATTTTTAATTGAATGAATTGGTATAGATTAAGCGCAAAAAACGCTGCCCTGAACAAACGACATTTCAGGGCAGCACATTTATTTGGTGTTTATACCGTAAACTCTGAAATAAGTGATGACAGCTCACTTGCTAAGTGATTTAACCGTTTGAGCTGTTGTTGATCTGCCACCGCTATCTCGTTGAACTGCTTCGATAGATCAGCGATTTGTACTGCCGACTCATTAATATGTTGCACCACCACGTTTTGCTCTTCAGTCGCTGTGGCGATTTGCTGATTCATATCTTTTACCGCAGTAATACTGCGGTCAATTGTGGTTAAAATTTCTGCCGATTGAGCCGATGTTTCACTTACTTTACTGGTGGTTTCATTACCTTGTGCCATAGCATTGAGCACAATTTCGGTTGAACGTTGGAATTGATCAATTTGCCCGCGAATTTCTTGCGTCGAGCTTTGCGTTTTACTTGCAAGCGTTCTTACTTCGTCAGCAACCACTGCAAATCCGCGTCCTTGTTCGCCTGCTCGCGCGGCTTCAATCGCTGCATTAAGTGCGAGTAAATTAGTTTGTTCTGAAATAGCGTTAATCACATCGACAATTGAATTAATCGACTCTGCCTGCCCAGCAAGTTCTTGAATATTTTGATAAGCTTCGCCCATAACTTGAGTTAACTGGTTCATAGCCAATGTACTTGACTGCATTTGGTCGATACTTTGTTTCGTATCACTTACTGCGTTTTCGCTGGTGTTGGCGGTATCTAATGCGAGGTTTGACACCTCAGAAACCGTGGTGCCCATTTCAGTAATGGCCGATGCCACTTGTTCACTTAGGGCATCTTGGTTTGATGAAAGGCTCGTGACTTGATCGAACGAGTCGACTAAAGCTTGAATGTCTTGCGCCATTTGCAATTCGATGTCTTTAAGTTTAATCACCATCTTTTGATTGTTAGCAATAACCGCATTAAACCCTCGCGCTAAGTCACCAAGTTCATCTTGACGCGAATCATCCAAACGCATGGTTAAATCGCCACCTTGATTACCCATTTCAAGCAGTTTGCTACCGATACTTGCAATACTGCGCGACACGCGATTAGCAATCCACACCATAAGCACAATAAACACACCCGCAATTACACTGTTAACTGCAATTGTTAACATCATCGCTTTGGAAATTTTGCTGCTCATTTCGCTGGTTGGCATCAAGGCAACCAACTGCCAACCGATGTCTTCTAAGTTGCGCGTAGCGGCAAAATAGGTTTCGTTTTCAAGTTTAATTTTTTCTAATTGCGTTTGCTGTGAAACTGATCCAGACAGTAATGCTGATAATGGTGAGTATTTGTTGATAGCTTGATAATCTTGACCTACAAACGCTTGGTTTGGGTGTGCTGCAATTTTGCCATCTGGGCGCAGTAAAAATACATATCCTGTTTTACCAATCTTATTGCTATTAACAATATCGATAATTTTACTGATATCGTAACCTAGCCCAGTGAGGCCTAAATCTTGCCCGTTGGCGTTTACTTTTACATTAATAAAGGCGGTTAAGCGTTTTGACTGCTCGTCTACATCAACAGCCACTTGTTGGGTATTTGACGAACTCATAAATTGAAAAAACCAGCTATCGCGGTCGCTACTCGCCGATAGCGTTTTTAAAATGCCATCGTTTTGATAGTAATTTAAGCTTTGCTTAGATACCCAAAACACCACTGCTGCGTCGTTGGTGTTTTTAACATTGGCAAAATACTGTTGAATACGCGGCCAGTCATCACTTTTTTCGCCTTTTAACGCCCAATCAATTAAAAAGTCATTTTGTGCAAGCCCTTTCGATAACGCAATTGGCGTATTAAGTTCTGCACGAATACTGGCTTCTACTTTGCCAAGTAACGCGGGGAAGTATTCCTGCTCGTTAAACTCGTCGAACACAGAATTAAACTGATTACTGCTAAAAAGCGTTGAGAAAAGTGTACTTAAAACAAGTGCAAGTGTGATGGTGGCAATTAGTGCATTGCGAATACTGATATCTGAAAGCTTCATGGATTGTTATTTTGGTTTTGAGTATAAAAAGCATAGACCAAAATTATCAATGTTATATGTTTTAAAACGAAATATTGCAAAAATAACAATAAAAATCGCCAGCACTTAATGCTGGCGATTTTTCTGTTTTTTAACCTCTATTGAATTTATTTACTCAATAAATGTTGCTCAAGCCACTGCTCTTGCTCCCAAAGCACATGCAAAATGCTTTCTCTTGCACGATAGCCATGGCCTTCATACGGTAACATTACCAATCTTGCTTCTTTACCTAAGCCTTTAAGCGCGTTATACATACGCTCAGACTGCATTGGATAAGTACCCGAGTTTGGATCGTCTTTACCGTGGATCATTAACATAGGCTCATTAATTTTTTCCGCATGGAAAAACGGTGACATTGCCGCATAAACCGCTTGTCCTTGCCAGAAATCGCGTTCTTCACCTTGGAAACCAAACGGCGTTAATGTACGATTATACGCGCCACTTCGGGCAATACCTGTTTTAAATAAATCACTGTGTGCTAACAAATTCGCTACCATAAATGCACCATACGAGTGACCTGCAATGGCTATGCGTGATTCATCGGCTACGCCTTTTTCAACCAATGCATCAACCGCCGCTTGGGCACTGCTCACTAATTGCATTCTAAACGTATCGTTAGGCTCACTGCCATCAACGCCAATAATCGGCATTTTCGGATCATCAAATACTGCAATGCCTTTAGCTAAGTATGGCATCGGTCCCCAATAGCCGATATATGTGAATTCATATGGTGAATCACGTACTTGCGATGCAACTGCTTTATCTTTGTATTCAAGCGGATACGCCCACATCAACACCGGCACTTTGCCGCCTTTGTAATTTGCAGGTAAATACAAAGTACCACTTAGTGCTACACCATCATCACGGGTATAGCTAATTTGCTCTTTTTTAATGTTTTTAAAGTCTGGGTAAGGATGTGCAAATTCGGTAAATTGCGTCAGCGTATTTTGTTTTAAATCGCGAATGTAAAAATTCGGTTGTTCTGTTTTAGATTCACGCAGAGTAATCAGCTTTTCACCTGCGTCATCAAGCACCGCACGCACACGCTCATAGTATGGCGCTTCACTTTGCCAAACACGCTTTGACGATGCGGTTTTAATATCAAACTGATCTAAAAACGGAATATTGCCTTTATCTGATGCGCCAGTACCGGTTAGCATCATGTATCGCTCGCCAACCACTTTCACCGCGCGCGTACCAAACTCAGTTTGTTCGTAAACAAAGTTACCTGGATCGTTATACGCGTCGTTGTACGAACGTTCATTAAACAGTACACGCGGACCGTCAGGGTTTTCTGGATTGATAATTTGCGTGCGAATCTTTCTGTCGCTAAAGCGCCAGTCACTCAACATGGCAACATTATCATTCGCCCATTCAATGCCAGCAAAGCGGCGTTCAACTTTTGCAAATAGCTTTGGGTCATTGTTGAACGGCGCTTTCCAGCTATAAACAAAGTCATGAAACGGTACGTCAGTTTTCATTGAGCCGTTATCTTGCGCCTGTGCCCATACTAGCGTTGCTGGTTTATCGGCACGCCATGAAAAACTGCGGCGATCTGTTCTTACGCTATCAAAACCTTGCGGAATATTTTCAGCAAGCGTTTGTTTTTCAACACTCGCAACTGGCTTTCCTTTTGTATCAATTACTTGCCAGTTAGTTGCAAAACGTGAATACGGCACTAAATAAGAAAACGGTGCTTCTATTTGCCCAAGCAAAATGTAATCACTATTTGGCGAAGGTACAAAAGAGCGAATAATGCCCGGCTTTGCCAACTTTGTAACATTACCGCTAAGCGACACTTTGGCTAACTGGCCTAAACCATAAAACGAAAAAAGTGCTTTATCGTGTGGTGTTTGCAGTAAGTTCTGGTATGTACGTACTGGTGCTTTTTCGCCACTTGTTTGCGATATAACGGGTATAATCGAGGCGTTTTCTGCCGACGGTGCTTGATTATTTGCATTCGCGGCAAGGTTAATTAATAATCCTTCGCTATTGGGTAACCAGGTATATGGGCGTGATGTAATCACCGAATTAAGTGGTGCGTTATCAACTGAGATTAAACGGCGCTCTGAAATATTGAAAAGGTATAACTGTGCCGCATGCGCTTGCTCAATAAAAAATGCAAGATGTTGACTATCGGGTGACCACGACGGCGATAAAACACGTCCTTCTGGCAGGCCTTTAACAGTAAACTTTTGACCATTTTCTAAGTGTTTAAACGTAATAGACAAATACTTTGAACGAGGTCGCGCTCGCGAAAAATTTTTAGGATTTAACTTTATGCCCGCAAGTTTAAGTTCTGGTTTAGCAAGCTCTTGCAGTGTTGCAATACGTTGACGCTCCAAAAACGCCATCCATTGATTATCTGGCGATAATCGCGTTGTTGGCGCTAGTTTCGCATCAACTAAATCGGCCAATGCTTTACTGGGTGTTTGATAGCTATCTTGCTCATTAGCATGAGCAAACGAACCACAAAACACACTCGCAACAACCAATAATTTAAGTAGTTTCATTACTGTTCCTTGGTAGTGATTTTATTATTCAAGCAAACGAGAAGTGATACCAATTCTGTTAATTATGTGATCAGTGATAGCGCTGGATAAATGAAATGATAACAAGGCAGAATTTTTCTTGTATAGTTGTTCTACAATGATAAATTCCAACGCAGTTAGCATGACATTTACTCCGCTAGGATGATCAGCTACTTAATTGAATTGGTATAATATAAGCCTAATTTTGCAGCCTATGTTAGCCTTCCCTTCCTTACTTTTTATTTTAATTGATTACCATTCAATCATTTGAATGGTAAAACGACGTTAAGACTATTGATTATGCGTAGCTTACTCAAGCAATTGCGGTAAATTTACGATAAAATGCGCCGATTATATTTTTGTTGAGAAACACCGTGAAAGTTCTTGTTATTGGTTATGTGTGGCCGGAGCCTAAATCATCTGCTGCAGGCAGCCATATTTTGTCGATTATGCAAACATTTTTAGAGCAAGGCTGGCAGGTAGAGTTTGCCTCACCAGCTCAAAAAACGCCGCATATGTTTGACCTTAACAGCATTCACGTTTCAAGCGCTGAAATTACCCTTAATTGCGACAGTTTTAATGACTATATTGCGGCTTTTAACCCAGATATTGTGATGTTTGACCGTTTTATGATGGAAGAACAATTCGGCTGGCGTGTTGATACATACTGCCCTAACGCGTTGAAAGTTCTTGATACGGAAGATTTACAGAGCGTTAGAAACGCACGCCATTTGGCACACAAAGCGGGACGCCCATTAACAGCACAAGACTGGTCATCTAATCTGGCAAAGCGTGAAATTGCGGCCATTTTACGCTGTGATTTATCACTTATTATTTCAGACTATGAAATGAACTTGCTGCAAACACAATACAAGCTTGAGCCAAGTTTATTGCATCACCTGCCCTTTATGTTTGATACCGATAAGTTAGCAGAGACCCCAAGCTTTGAAGAGCGCCAGCACTTTGTCACCATAGGTAATTTTCGCCACGCACCCAACTGGGATAGTGTGTTATTTTTGCAGCAAATTTGGCCACAGATCCGAAAACAACTTCCTACCGCAGAACTGCACATCTATGGTTCATATCCACCACCAAAAGCCACTGCTATTTCTAATGAAAAAACCGGTTTTATTGTAAAAGGCTGGTGTGATGACGCCTATGAAGTAATAAAAAATGCCAAAGTGATGTTAAGTCCACTCCGTTTTGGCGCTGGTATAAAAGGAAAGTTTTTAGATGCCATGGTGTGTCAAACCCCTTCTATCACAACACCAATTGGCATTGAAGGCATGTTCGACAATGAGAATTGGCCCGGTCTTGTGAGTGAGCACGCTGAAAATATTGTTACTGATGCAGTAAACTTATATTCGAACAGAGCACTGTGGCAACAAAAATCATCTTTGTGCCATAACAAGCTGATTGAAAAATTTGCCAAAGCACCGCTAGCTTACGATTTAAATGAAAGAATCAACTCGGTACGTAATGACTTAGAACAACATCGCTTGAACAATTTTACCGGGCAAATGCTTAAACATCATATGCATGCGAGCACAAAATATATGTCGCAATGGATCACCGAAAAAAACAAATCGCGACACAACGACGAATAAAAACGATATTTATAAAATGAGTATTATTAATGATTTAACATTATTGCTCGTTTACAAATAGTAACAATTCTCATTATATGACAGTTATATTACAATGTAACATATTGGACTTACTTTACTCTTAATCGTTTCAAACCGTATGAATCTTAAGCAAAAACTGTTATTTTCCTTTTTAGCGCTGGCATTAGTGCCAGTGTTTATTATTACCCTTATCGCAATTACAATCTCTAATAATGCACTTGAACAACAAGCATTTAATCAACTAACGTCGATCAAAAACATTAAAGCCACGGAAATACGCAATTACTTTGCCCAAAGCAAAGCCGATTTATCGTTAATTGCATCGTCATGGACCAACATGGATGATGTAACAAACTCAGAATTAGCCGAGCAAAAACACGACTACTTTAAACGCTTTATCGAAACTAATCAGTACTACGATTTATTCTTAATTGATTTAAATGGTGATATTTTATACAGCGTTGCAAAAGAATCAGACTATCAAACAAATTTGCTTGATGGCCCTTACGCGCAATCTGGCTTAGCCAGCCTGTTTAACAAAACAACGCTAAACCAGAGCTTTAATATTGTCGATTTTTCGGCCTACGCACCGAGTAACAATGAACCCGCTGCTTTTATCGCGCAGCCAATTACACAAAACGGCGAAATAAAAGGTGTGATTGCGTTACAACTATCAATCAACAAAATAAATACATTAATGCAGCAACGCGAAGGTATGGGTGAAACTGGTGAGTCTTATATTGTTGGGCAAGATCATCGCATGCGCTCTGACTCATTTTTAGACCCCGTTGGCCGCAGCGTTAAAGCGAGTTTCGCTGGTAATATAACCGATAATGGCGTTAGCACGCTTGCTGTAACCAAAGGACTGAGCGGCATCAGTAATACCGAAATTATTCAAGACTATAATGACAACGCTGTCTTGTCGGCGTATATGCCAATCAACTTTGGTGATATAAGCTGGGTACTTATTTCAGAAATTGACGCAGCCGAGGCCTTTGCAGCAACCGCAACATTAAAGTCTTCGATTTTAATAATTTCGCTGTTTAGCTTGGTGTGTATTGTTGTTACTGCGCTACTCATTACCCGCTCAATTTTAAAACCAATTGGTGGCGAACCAAAAGACATTCATAAATTGGCGATGAAAATCGCTGATGGTGATTTAACACACCAATTTGGCAATCAGTACACCTTTGGTTTACTTAACTCGATGAAAAAAATGAACCAAAGTTTACTTAGCATTATTAGTTCAATTATCTCTTCAAGCCAACAACTAACGGGCATGGCGTCGCAAACAAGCTCAACCAGTATTCAAGCCAAATCTAGCTTAGAGGAGCAACACGTTAGTATTGAGCGCGTATCTGCTGCTATGCACGAAATGACTATTACCATTGAAGAAGTGGCAAATAACGCAAAAGACTGCTCTGAACAAACACAGCTAGCAAGCCTTAAAAGCCAGGAGGCAAATCGTGATATTCATGAGGCACTCAGTGCTATCGAACAGTTAGAAACGTCATTAAACAAAGCTAACAGTGTTATTAATCAAGTAGAACGAAAAAGTATTGGTATTAATTCGGTGCTAGAAGTAATTCAAAGCGTGACTGAGCAAACCAACTTACTTGCTCTTAACGCCGCAATTGAAGCGGCCCGCGCAGGCGAGCAAGGCCGCGGTTTTGCCGTGGTGGCAGATGAAGTTAGACAACTTGCTTTCAAAACGCAGCAATCTACCGCCAATATTGAGAAAATAATTTATGAATTACAATCAGATACACAGTGCGCCGTTACTGCGATAGAGCAAAGTACCGAGCTTGCTAATACCACATTTGAAAAAGCCAAACACAGTGAAGCAACCATGCACGATGTTTTAGCTGATATGGATATGATGACGCAAAATACCGAAGCAATTGCAACGGCGGCTGCACAGCAAAGTATTGCCGCTGAAGAAATAACCCAAAGCATTACCGCAATAAACAATGCAGCACTTGAAAACGCTGCAGGCGCAGAGCTCATTGCTGACGCCAGTTTACAGCTAAAAGCGCTTACCGATGAATTAAATGTGATCGGGTCTAAATTTAAACTTAGCTAAACTGAGTTAATAATTTAAGTGCCCAAATTATTGAAAGTGATGTGCTTTTAAGAGCCTGGGCACTTTTCAAATACTGTTTTAAGGACATAACCAATACGCTTCGTTTAAGTACTTAGAATCAGTATTACGTAACCTTAATCACTTGCTTCTATCTTCTATTTCATCAAAGGTTTCAACCGAAATACGCTCGGCTATAGCTCGCATCTTCTGCATTTGATGGGGATTACAATTACCCCAAAATTGTTGCCAATGTTCGCGTGAATGCCACTTAGCGACTGTGAGTATTTTTTCTGGTTCATCACTAGAGCGCAGCATAAAACTACCAAGCGCCCCCTCTACAGTGTCATGAATCGTTTCGGTTGTTGTGCGCCAAATAGTTTGAAATGCTTGTTGCTGCGCTACTGGCACTTTCCATTCGTATACCACTCTAAACATATTATTCCCCTAAAATAATGCCGATTGGGTGTTGCGTCAGATTCCGGTGTGAAAACTAGATATGCCATTTTACAATAGTGAAGACGATTTATAACGCTAGCAAAATCGCAATTACTAAATCAAAAGGTTAAATTTAACGTAATAAACTAACCATAAATACAGCGTTTGGCTAACGATAGTTCTGATTCTGAAATCACACTTTGTGCTGTCGGAATATAACGCTTTTTAATTAACTTAATTTCGTTACTTTGCTTTAATTCAACCAGCGCATTTTGTAGTTTCTCGACTATTTCAATTGGCATTGCCAAATTAAGCGCTAAATAATTGCCAAGTAATGCCTCATCGCTTATTACAAATACAGGTTCAACTTCGTGCAGTGCGAGCCTATCGCTATCTATGTGGTATTGAAGTGTATTGGCAGATGCAATAAATAAATCTAACTTGCCTTTTTTAAACGCGTCAACTTCGCCAAATTTTTCTGAATAAATAACGTAATTAACGTTTTCTTGCATGCCCCAATTTTGCAGCACGTGTTCATAAACATCGCCTTTGTTTAAGCCCACTGTGTAATGGTTAAGCTGTTGTTTTGACGCAATGCTAATGTCGCTCCGATGAGCTAACTTGTAAAAACATGCGGGACTCGACACTAATGGCCCAACCCATTGAAAATGTGCTTCACGGTCCGGCAATCGTGAAGTTGAAACCAGGCCAGCAAAACGTTTTGATAATGACAATGCCATAGCACGCTGCCAAGGATACATTTTAAATTTGCACTTTATACCTGCGACTTCGCATGCGCGGGCAACAATATCATGATTAATGCCTTTGATTTTGTCGCCGTCTCGAAAGTTGTAAGGAGGAAAGTGTTCAGTATAAATAGTGACGGTTACATTCTCATACGCCTGCACTAAATTACTAAAACATACAGTTATAATGACAAGTTTGACCATCCAGTTCACGTTTACACCTCAATATCCTTTTCATACCACACCATACTATTTGCACATTAATACGTTGGCAAACAACACTAATCGGCCATACCTAACCAATTAGTTACACACATTTAATCACGTCATTCCATAACAATCGGCCTTGTGCTTTGACCCATGTTACTTTAACGTTAACATAAAATTAATGATTTATTTTATAAATTACCTTTGTTATCAATATGTATAAATTGATGGATGTTTTATTGATCTTGACGCGGATTTATTACAATTGTTGATATTTAACATAAACAAAACTAGACAAACCGTAAATAAAACATAAAATTTGCGAGTCATCACTGTATATGTAGATTTAAAACCTTGAACACAGCTAGTTTTACGCAAAAACGCCGCTTTATTGTAAAGCTTGGTAAAATGCTGCACAAATTCGGTACGCCTGCTTACCGACTAGAGGCTCATCTAGAAAATTTAGCAACATTTTTAGGCTTAAAAGCGTCGTTTATAATTACACCAACCGCATTAACATTTGTTATCTGGACAGAAGGTCACGAAGACGAATATACCCATGCGGCGCGTGTTTCTCCGGGTGAATTAGACCTAGGCGCACTTGCGCGCAGTGATGAACTCGTTGATAAACTAACTGACTACACGATTACCTTGGAACAAGCCGATCACGCGCTTGATGAAATAGCTAATTTCCCAAATCCTTATAACCGTTTTATCACAGGTATCGCGTTCGTAATGTCGGCGGGTGCATTTGCCATGCTGATGGGGACAAGTTGGAATGATGTACTTTGGTCAACGTTAATTAGCAGTGTTATTTATTTGTTTGTGCTTTGGTCAGAGCGTTCAAAACGTGTCGCCCATATGCTTGAAGCTGTGGTTTCTATTGTTGCCGCCATTTTAGCGTGTGCGATAAGCGTTTACATCGACCCCGGCATCAATATACGTATGGTTATATTATCCGCCATAATTGTATTTATACCGGGCTTGGCGTTAACACTTGGCCTAGCTGAATTATCTGCTCGTCATTTAGTTTCTGGCACTGCGCGCGTAATGGATGCCTTAATGCTGCTCTTTAAGCTTTATTTTGGCGCCTTTTTAGGTATTGCAGTAGGCTTTTCGCTATTTGGTCAAACCGACTTTGTTGCACCACCACAAATGCCAAAATGGACTGCTTGGCTTGCCATCGCTATTTTATGTATGAGCTTAATCGTTATCTTTCGTACCAAGGCAAAACATGCGGTGTGGTCAATTGTGGCGGGGTTTGTCGCTTACGGTGCTAGTATCGCGGGTGCCATGTATTTAGATTATGCACTCGGCACGTTTGTTGGCGCATTCGCGGTTGGTGTTTACAGTAACTTCTTTACACGTGTTGCCAATGCACCCGCCTGTATTGTGGCAATGCAAGGTTTGATCGTATTGGTTCCCGGAAGTAAAACCTATATCGGATTAAATTCGTTAATCTCGGGGCAAGAGTTTATTGCAAGTACAGGTATTGGCCAACAAACGTTTCTTATTTTTATGTCTCTGGTCGCCGGACTGATATTTGCAAACGTGGCATTACCGCCAAAGAAAAGTCTTTAAGATATATGAGTCGCCAACACTAGGCGACTCACCTTTTCCACCCGCTTTATTCGTTAACCATGTTACGGCTATCTCAAACCTTAAATAGCTTTTTCAATATCATGAGATCGAACGACTCATTGCTCGAACAAGCTGAGCCTGCTTTTGCTCTGTCTTAATTTGTCAGCCAATACCACCAGCGTAAGAAAATCCAACTAATAAGAGAACCTTGTTCTTAGCTGTATAACTACTTTCAAATATAAGTTTCTTTCAAATCAAAATGTGTTGTACCAAGCTGTATGTTTGTTTTTTGAATTGTGTTATCAATTTGGTTATATAAAACAACTAACGCGCAATCGCTCAGCTTTCTATATCAGCGTTCTAATGCCTTCATCTGCTGCAAAAATTAACAACAAAACTCAATACTTTCTCATTTTTATAGCCTTTTAACTCTGTAAACACAAAAATGGTGTAAGTGTTATCGTATGATTAATTTTTACTGAACTAATTGAGACACTTTTACGGATTTACAACATCAAGCGCTTATTTAAATCCACTTAGTAAACGCGAAAAGTGAACAACACAACTCACCGGTTACTTAAAACGCTTATTTTTAAAACGGCCAATCAAGCGACACACTCACCGATAGCCTTTTAATAGCCAAAACAGAAAAATTTAACGTTTAAATAACACGCAAACCCGATTTTCATCCAATTTAAACATCAAATAACTATATAAACCCATTACTCTTCTACAAACCTCTTTAAGTAAATTTAACTTATTAAAAACAAACAAAACTGCAAACTATTGTTTTTAATATTTATTTAAAATTTATTTGTCAAATTCAGAACTATTCATAACCAATCAATACGATTCACAACTAATCATGTAGCTATTACCCCAGCTTAAAACACATTCCGCATTGGGCAATTGTTAACGGTGTGTGATTTAAGCAAACAGTTACCGTTAAAAAATAACAACTGATGGTTTTTACATCGCAAGGGGAAACAATGGCTATATCTACTAAGAATAAATTAAGCCTAGCTATTAGTCAGGCATTATTGGCTGCAAGCTTAAGCACAACATATGTACAGGCTGCAGAAGAAAACACAGCTGAACAAAGCGACGTTGAGGTAATTCAGGTCCGCGGGATCCGTGGCAGCTTAGTGAAATCACTTAATACTAAACGTTTTTCAGGTTCGGTTGTTGATGCCGTAACCGCTGAAGACATTGGCAAATTTCCAGACCAAAACGTAGCAGAGTCGCTTCAGCGTATTACTGGCGTATCGATTTCACGTAATTTTGGTGAAGGTGAACGAGTAAGTATTCGTGGTACGTCTGAAAGCCAAAACAGAACATTATTAAATGGCCAAGCTGTGGGCTCAGTAGATTGGTGGACAAACTCCCCTGCTAGTCGTGGTTTTAATTACACTATGCTTCCTTCAGAAATTGTATCTGGACTTGAAGTATATAAGTCACCAGAAGCCGATATTGATGAGGGCTCGATTGGTGGTACAGTGATCGTTCGTACCCGCAAACCACTAGAATTAGAAGCCAATAAAATCGCCGGTAGCATAATGGCTCAACACAGTGAAGTATCAGGTGAAACTGACCCACAACTAAGTGGTTTATATTCATGGAAAAATGAAGATGAAACCTTTGGTGCACTAATCTCAGTGGTACGTCAGCAACGTAATCTACGCCGAGATGGTATTGAATCATGGAGCTGGACGCATCGCGATATTGAAATGGAAGATGGTACAGTTCACAAGAATGTTTATAGCTCTGGTGGCGGTGGATCAGCTATGTTTTCGCAAGAGCGTATCCGCACAGGTTTCAATGCATCACTACAATACCGTCCAAGTGACGCCTTAGACATTACCTTTAATGCCCTTGATTCAACATTGGAAGCTAACAATGAAAACCAAAACTTCTTGTGGTTACCAGGTTATGGCGGTTCAAAATATCAAGACGTGACAATTATTGATCATGACAAAGTTGGCAAAATGCTAATTGCAGGTACACTCGGTTTATCGCCAGATGGCAATAATATTCTTGATGAGACTAAAGTACGTAACTCAGAACTTAGCACTGAGTCATACGATTTAAAAGCAGATTATCAAGGTGATATTTGGCAAACTTCCATTCACTTGGGTTATACCAAGGGTTCAGGTGGTTCACACGCTGACCGTAGCGTTGGTTGGGGCGGTAACTACGTGCATTCGTATGATGCGTCAAGTGTTGAAGATATGAAAACTAGCTATAGCGCTGATCCAGCTGATGGCACTAAATGGTCACTTGATTTCTTACGTTACGATCAAAACAACGCCAAAGACGATGAACATTATTTACAAGTAGACTTTAACCGTCCAGTTGATGTTGCGGTATTTAGTAATATTAAATTTGGTGCTAAATATCGCGACCACAGTCGCTATAATGAGAAACGTCAAACTGCAACACGTACCGATTTAGGCTGGTCATTAGCCGATTATTCGCTCCAAATGCCGTCAGATTATCTATCTGGCTTAGGCTCAAATGGTACACTGAAAAACTACGCCATTACTGATTCAAACAAAGTACGTCGTGAAGGTGATGCCCTTGGTTGGCAATACAACTTATTAAAAGCAAGTACCTTTGAAGTAGAAGAGCAAATCTTGGCTGGTTACATTAAGGCGGATATTGATGCAGATAGCTTGCGTGGTAACTTAGGCGTACGTTTAGTACAAACAAACCAAGATACAGGCGCTTACGTTGGTGAAGGTTGGCAAACGCAGTCAAAAGACTATTTTGACGTACTACCAAGCCTTAACTTAGCGATTGACTTAGATGATGACCTAATTATGCGACTAGCAGCTGCACGCGTAATGTCTCGCCCAGATTATAACTCAATGACTCCGTCTACTTCTTACAACCTAGAAACTAAAACTGGTACAGGTGGTAACCCAGATATTGACCCGTATCGTGCAAACCAGTTTGATGTGAGTATTGAATGGTACTTTGATGAAGCAAGTTTATTCTCAGCAGCGCTTTTCCATAAAGATATTCAATCTTTCTTAGACTCACAGCTAACGCTTGAAACTCACGAAGGTGTTGGTATATTGGTAAATCGCCCGGTGAATGGTCGTAGCGGTACAATTCAAGGTTTAGAGCTTGCGGTACAGCACGATATTTATCAAGGCCTAGGTGTAATGGCTAACTACACCTATGTTGATGGTGAAGCGAAAGGTCCAAATGGTGAAGATATCACTATTCCTGGTAACTCTGAGCATACTATTAACCTAAGTGCATACTATGAAAATGAGTACCTAAACGGTCGTATTTCATACAACTACCGCACGGGCTATGATACAGGCCTTGGTTGGCCGGGTTATGTGGACGATTACGGACAAATTGATGCCAATCTTAACTACAATGTAACCGAAAACGTTACCTTAGTATTTGAAGCCATTAACTTAACCGACGAGCATACATTTAGCTACCAAGAAAAAGGCGTTGAACAAGCACTAACCGGTGTTTATGCCGATGGCCGTCGCTATGTTGCAGGTGTTCGATTTAACTTTTAATTCTGAAAAAGAGTTTCACTGCGCTTAATTGCGCAGAGCTAACACAGGACTGCCCCCTATTAGAAAACTCTTACACTTCAGAACCCCCCAAAACAGCGGACGTAATGTTCGCTGTTTTTTTAGCTTTCTATTATTGCGCTACAAGCCATTAAAATTTCTTAAAAAATCTAAATATCAATTTAATTCCGCAGTAAGTTTGCGTATTCTTAACCCACTTTTTCGTTTTTTCGTTGCAAAACGTTTAAACCTCCTTGGTCTTTATTTGGTTTTGTCATTGCGTTATCTAATTACGACATTGTTGTTACTGTGTTTTTCGCTTATGCATTTTAGCTTAAAAGCCGATTTACTGAGCGCATCAGTTAACTATACCAATGGTGAATATAAAAAAGCCTTAAACGAATTTTCGCAGCTTGCAAAACTAGGTAATAGCGATGCCATGTTTAATATTGCCGTTATGCATTTACACGGCCGTGGTGTAAAAAAAGACATCAACAAAGCGTATGCATGGTTTTCACTTGCCGGAGAATTTGGAATAACCGATGCTAAAAACACCGCAGAGTACATCGCCACGCAGACACAAAACAGCGACGCGTTACACCAAGCAAAGCAACAACTCGACACAGAACTTAGCTATCAACACTATGTGGCCACATTAGCGCCTCAATTTAACGAAGCATTTAACACATTAATTCAACCAATAAAGTCATTTAATGTTGATCCTGTTTATCCAGAACATGCGGTCGATCGCGGTATAGAAGGTTGGGTATGGGTTGAATATGATATTGATGGTGCAGGAGCCGTGATCAACGCGCAGATCATTGATAGCTACCCTCAAAAAACATTTGATAACGCCATGCTAATGGCGTTAAAACGCTGGCGCTTTGAACAAAGCAAGCAACTCCCCATTAAACGTCGCAGTTTGCTTTATCACTTCACCACATTTAAAGGAAAACGTTATCAGCAAGGTTTTTCGCGTCAGCAACGTGAATATCAAAAACACATTGCTGAGGTAATTGAACAAGCAGAAAATGGTAACGCTTTATGGCAATACCGCATTGCACAATGGCTTACCACCGATAAACACAACGCGTCTAAATTGCTTAAATACCACTGGCCTAAACAAAGTGAAGCGCAAAACCTTATGCTAAATGCTGCAAAAAATGGCTATCCCTTCGCACAATATCGCATTGCAACGCAGTTACTTGCTGGCGATAAAACCGCTCAAGACCGTAGAAAGGGGCTTAACTGGCTTTTACTAAGCGCACAAAATGGTTTTGCATCGGCGCAGTACCGTTTAGGCATCGAGTTGTTAGTCAAAAAATCTGTTCATTACGATATGGAAAAAGCGCGCTTATGGTTAACACAAGCAAGTGATAAAGGCCATCTGCTCGCAAAGACCGCGCTCATCCGATTGGCACTTAACCAAGCTAATATTTCAGAAAAAGAATACAAAACACTGCATCAGCAAATCGATTTTGTGCTACAACAAAACGCAAATAACGCCGAAGCCTGGTTCTTAAAGGCTAAACTTTCGTATCAACAAAGTGACATTTCAAGTGCAAACAAACAGTTAGACAGAGCAATTGATAACGCCAATGCTCAAAAAATTGATTTCAGTGAAATGAAAGCACTAAAACGAAAGCTTGCTGCTAAACCTTAACCTAGGTACTTAGGCTAACTATCGCATGGCTTAATTGGCTTGGGTTTTACTCATTAAAACCAAATCTGATTGTAGATTATCGACGAGATTCACAAGCACGACATCACCATCGTGAGAGCTGGTAATAGTCAGCGTGTGATTTGGCGCATTACTAAATTGACTCAGGTCCGCAACTTCACGATATTCTTGGCTTTCAAATTGATAATCAAACAATAATAAGGTTTCACCTTTTTTAACCATAAAATAAATACCGTCTCGATAGACGTTTGGTCTGAATAATTGGCTTGAGGGTAAAATATTATCAATTAACAAAGGGTCAAAAACACGTTCAGCTAAATACTTAGCCACATGATTAGCATAACTTCGAAAGCCCGTTGTCATAAGCGTTCGGTATTCTTTATTAGCAAGCATAAAATCTAATGCTAACGATTGCGCGTTCGGCTGCGCTAACCCAGTAGACAAGTCAAAATACCAATTAGTGCTGGTATTGCCATCGTTTTTTGCATAGAACACGCCATCGCCTTCTTTTTGCCAATACACATTGTCAAACTGCCCTTCTGCCACGATAATACTATTTTTAGTTGTTAAATCAATCAGCGAAAGATGGGAATCTAAATAGCCTAACAGTAAAAAATTGCCGCTTGGTGAAAACGACATAAGTTCAGGCACGTGAGAATTTGAAAGTGACGTAATAAACTGCACACTGTCACTATTAACATGGCTAAGCCAAACCTCAGCCTTATTTGAGCGTTTATTTAAGGTTAAAAATGCATACTTATTGCCTGTGTACGATATAATCGGCGCACGTACCGCATTCATTGACGACCCAAGTTGTTCAACACCATCGGATGAAACCGAGAATAACCCCGTATTTGACTGACTTTTACTTAATAGAATATCACCATTTTTGCTATTAATGCTGATTTCATCAATATCGCCACCCTCAATCTTCATAGCGCCAATACGCTTATTTTGTTTATAAAACGCCAACTTGTCGGATACAAGCAACAGCGTGTTATTGTCGGCCGCGAGCTTTTTAATACCGCGCTCTTCATGAGACAGCGTTGTCAAAAGCTTGCCATAAAAATCGCGTTTTTCCACGGTGTTTGTTGCCGTATTAAGTGTGAATAAATGATCGTTGCTCACACTTATTTCATCAACATTCTCAACAATTACGTTTGGACTATCAACCGCTCGAGGAAACGGTTCAAAGTTTAATGAATATCGCATAACACTGTGATTAAAGTGGGCTATTAGTAGGTTATCTTGCGGCCAACTCAACGCCATTTTATGCAAACCAGACGGACAATCGGCTAGTTTGCTGTCGAGTGATAAACGCCATGTTTCTATCGCACTAGTCGTTGATATCACCCGAATATTGCATTGCAACGCGTCGTTGCGAATATACGCCAACCATTTTTGGTCAGGGGAAAATACACCGCGTTGCTCAGAGTAATTGGCATTTTTAATAACATGGGAAATCTGTTGCTGTAAGTCCATCACTGCTAAGTCGGTATTGCTTTTACCAATTGCGCGGTAGTTAAACACCATATAGCGCCCGTCATTTGAAAAAGATGCGCCCTGCTCTACGCCCCCTCGCAGAGTAATGCGTCGCTCGGTATAATCATCGCCAAGCGCATAAGGCTTACTTAGATGCGAAAGCCCTAAGCTAAATAACCCACCTAACATTAAACATAATGCCCCCACAATCGCGAAATTTTGCTGCTTAAACGATGCCGCTTTATGTTCAAGGTGTGTCGCAGTCGCAATTAACTGATAGCCTACTCGCGGTACGGTACGAATAATACTTTGATCGTTACGATCGTCACCGATCGTTTTGCGTAATTGCGTTACCAACTTACTAAGCGAGTTATCGCTAACAATCACATTTGGCCAAATTTTATCGAGCAACTCATCGCGCGATATTGCCTGCCCTTGCTGTTCAATCAGTAGCGCCAACAATATCAGCTGCTTGCTTTCAACCTTATGCCATGTACCCGCTCGTTTAATTCGCATTGCGCTGAAATCAACTAAAATTTTGTCTATTTGAATTAATGAGTTAGGTAACGAAGTGAGTGACAAAATTAGTCTAGCCTTATAGCACGTATAACAGTATTATGGTGATTGCATTTTAAGCGTTAACTATCGCTCAGTAAATACACGCAGTTCATATAATTCAGTCGTTTAAAGTGCAAAGGGGATCATATGCAAACACACAATAATAAACAGGTAGCACACCTTCGCTTTAAATTACGCGCAATGTCTATGGCGTCGATAGCTGCGTTTCTCTCGAACGGTGCGTTTGCAAATACTCCCGACATCGATCTCGACACCATTGAAATACGTGGCATTCATAAGAGCTTATTGCAATCACTTGCCGATAAAAAACAACACTCGGCAATTAGCGATGTACTAAGTGCCCAAGAAATCGGAAAATTTCCCGACAAAAACGTTGCCGAAGCACTTCAGCGTGTTACCGGCATTTCGCTTACGCGTGTAATGGGCGAAGGCGAGCGTATTGGTGTACGCGGCACTACGCCGGGGCAAAATAGAACGTTTTTGAACGGTCAAAATATCGCATCAGCGGATTGGTGGATTTCATCGCAGCCAAATCGTGGCTTTAACTACACCATGCTACCCGCTGAACTTGTTAGCAAATTAGAGGTATTTAAAACGCCACAAGCGAACCAAGACGAAGGCTCTCTTGGCGGAGCGATTAATATAAAAACCCACCGGCCACTTACAACCGACACCCAACTTATTGTCACGCTGCAAAGCCAATATAGCGACTTATCAAACGAGCTTGACCCGCAACTTGCTGCCTTTTACAACTATGTAAACAGTAATCGCGATTTTGGTATGTTGTTTACGTTAAACCGCCAACAGCGCACCTTGCGCCGAGATGGTTTGGAGTCTTGGGGTTGGCATCAAGCACACTTTAAAACACGCGATGATGGCAAATTAGCATACAGCAACTATGACAGCGCTGACATAAAAAACATTTGGACCCCAAGTGGTGGCGGCTCTGCGGTGTTCCAACAAGAGCGCTTGCGTACCAGCGCAACCATGGCGATTGATTATCAGCCGAGTGCCACATGGCAATTTGAATTTGATGCCTTGTATTCACAGTTAGATGCAGACAACACAAATCAAAACTTTTTATGGCAACCATCAAACGTATTTTCACGCGATGGTGTAATTAACGAATATCAAATCATCAATAATACCTTAGCGTACGCCGATTATTCGAAGGTAGACCCCACAAACTCAGAACCTTTTAGTACCTCTATGGAAGCAATTTGGCGTCAATCAAGCATTAAGACTAGCAGTATTAACGTTAAAGCAATGCAGTCTGTTAACTTGTGGCAAAATGAATACCAGCTCGGCTTTACCCGCGGTAGCGGCGGTACTTACGACGACAATACATCGCAGTGGTCGGCAAATACAGGGTTTAGCGTCGATACCCGAGACAAACGCGACATTAAAACCCACTATGAACTCAATCCAAGCCAAGCTGAAAACTGGTGGATAAGCGAAGTTAGAAACGACTCTCAGCACTCCGTTGATCAAGAGTGGTATTTACAAGCTGATTTTTCAAAAGCCCTTATTCATAATCTTATAGACAGTGTTGATTTTGGTATTAAATATCGAAATCACCAACGTGATTTTGAACGCTTACGTTCAAATAACGGCAGTTACAGCGATATTAAAGATACACTCGATTGGACACTTGCAAATTTTAGTGCGCCCTTTCCGAAGGACTATTTACACGGCATAGGTTCCGATGAAACACTTAAACACTATGCATTTGCCGATACGCAATCGCTTGCAAACGCCTATGGCGATTACCCGTTTGAACAGCAGGTAGAGCAAGCCAGCCGTTTTGATATTCAAGAACAAACCAGTGCTTTATACACCAAGCTAAATCTACTAACCGATTTATTCCGCGCTAATGTAGGTGTGCGCATTGTTAATACCATTCAAGATGCGGGCGCCTACCAGCAAATCGCATCGCCGAGTACTGCCCAAACTAATTTTGTGTGGCAAGAACAAAGCAAGCATTACACGGATATTCTGCCCAGTTTTAACTTGAACTTTGATTTAAAACGCGACCTCGCGTTTCGCTTTGCCGCTGCAAAAGTTATGGCGCGCGCCGAATACAATCATTTAATGCCATCAACCAATTACAACGTTACACAAGCACAAGGACAAGGCGGCAACCCCGACCTCGACCCATACCGCGCGACTCAATTTGATATGTCACTCGAATGGTATTTTTCAGATATTGGTTTGCTATCGGTTGCCGCGTTTGCCAAAGACGTAAAATCATTTATTGAGTTTAAACGTCAATTAGAAGTACACGAAGACATACTAATGACCATTGACCGACCGATTAATGGCGCAGGCGGTAATGTTTGGGGTATTGAGTTGAGCTATCAACATGAGTTTTTACAAGGCCTTGGCATTATTACAAACTACACCTTTGTTGATGGTAAACGCGATGGTAACACCGAGCAGCAAGCTTTTATTCCAGGTACTTCAGAGCATACGTTTAACCTAACCGGTTACTTTGAAAATGAATGGCTGAGTGCCCGTATTTCCCACAACTATCGCACAGAATTCGCTACCGGCGTTGGCCTTGAAATGCAAGATGACTTTTCGCAAATTGACGCCACATTTAGCTATCATATTAATCCGAATTTATCGCTTAATCTTGAAGGGTTAAACCTCGGTGACGAAATTAGCTACCTCTACGAAGGCAGTCATTACTCACCAAAAGCGGTTTATCGTAACGGCAGGCGCTTTTATGTAGGGGTACGTTTTACTTACTAAAACTGTGAGAATATGTTACTCAAGTGACTTATTGTAACCCATTGTAATAGTAAGTAAAAATGGTTATAGCATTGATTTTCCCATGACATACTCAGGGTAGATAACAACCCAACTCATGGAAAAACAATAATGATAAATGTTAAAAATACAACGCTGTTCCTCGCCATTTCTATGCTTGCAGCCTGCGGCAGTAGTGACGATTCATCCGGCACAGGTTTCGTACAAATGTATAATGCCAGTGCCAACAGCCCAACGGTTTATCTCGAAATCGACAATACCGTACGCACCGGTGCAGCGTTTGGTGAAGTAACCACCCGCCATAACTATAACCGTGACGACTACGCGTTAAACTACGTTTATTTAAACGATAATGATGACTATATACCGCTGCTGAGTGATGACGACACACTTGCCATTAAAAGCGATGTAAAGCTGCTAAAAGTCTTATCGGGCGACTACAGCGAGCCACGCCTTGACGAATTTGCAATTAGCGAATTCGACGGCGAAGACAAAATTCAAATCAGCGCCATTAATACCATTTCAGATCAGCAAGAATACGATATTTACCTTGCTAAAGACGATTACGCTTTTGTGGATGCCGAGCTATTAACTTCAACCCAATATTTAGCGCTACCTGAGCTACAAGAAAAAAGCGAAGATCATTACACCTTTTACATCACCCTCACTGGCAGCGATGAGGTTATTTTTCAATCGAGCATGGTGGAGCTAGATGATGAACAAAGCTATATTGCCATGTTACGCCCGAGCTTTTCATCGCAACCAGGTGGCATTACACTTGATTTAGTTTCTGATGGTTCAAGCGTTACCTCGCTCACCCATGTTGATGCCATGTCGCAAATGCGTTTTTACAATGCGATTGATGAGTACCCAGCCGTTACCTTTAATGCGCTTAGCACCAAAGACGATATTACAACGCCTGCAACCCCATCCGACACAGTAACCGATTATTTTCCAGCGAACGCAGGCACCTTTACACTATCGATGTTAGATAGCTCTAATAACCCTATCGTGAATAATTTTGTTGAGGCAGTTAACAAAAACACATCTCTTATCAGTATTTTCTATCAACATACTAACGATTATCCTGCAATGATATCGATTACTGAGGATTTAACGCCAAACGCGGTATCGCATAATGTGCAGGTTGTTAACCTGATTGATCACTCACCATATGATACCAATATCGCCAAAGTCGATATCTATTTTACGGAGGGTAATGAAACCATTGACGACACCACAAGCTACATCAAAAACATTGATGCATTCGCGACAAAATCGCTGACATTAGACTCTCAAAGTTACGATGTAACCGTCACTTATGAAGTAAACAACCAAACTATCAGCGTTTTACAAATGGCAGATATCGACTTTTCACAAACCGGTAATTACATTTTGATTCTGGAAGAAGATTCAAGCGCGACAAGCGGCTATAAAATTACTCAACTAAAAACCCTTGCCGAGTAACCTTAGCTTATAAATAATAGTCAATCGCGGCGCAATCGTATGAACAACGATGTGCCGCGTTTGATATTAACTACTCGCTAATTAAATTTGATTTTGAACTACCAAAGTTGTCTAAAAGGGATAATTAAAACCTGACAGGCAGATACTTGCCAAACTCGACCGCTGATTGGATTTAACAACTTAAATCAACGTCACTGATCCCATTGATTCTAAAGTTAAGCAACTGCACCCCCGAATAAACGAAAGCCAAACACAAATACTGAGATAGTCCAAAAACCATACCCCATTAGGAACATAGGCGTAGATTTATAGATAGACTTTAACCCTAACAAGTTTCTATCAATCTCTTCTAGTTCATGCAACCTAGCCTTTTTGGTGTCACCTTCGAGAACTGACTCTTCGATATCTTTACGTATATCCTTTAGAAGACGAGCAAATGTAGTGTCGTAGTTTTGATCTTTCGCTACCTTCGATGAAAAAAACATTAACACTAGAATAATAGCTAACATTTGAACATAAACCTGATTTACACTCCAGCAACCCAATGTCGCAACAAAAAGCCATATAGCTTCAAGATTCAATGTGTTGTAGCGCGATGATATTTGAGACCTAAGATCATCAATTCTTACAATGAACTCTCGTCTAACTTCTTCCGACATTTTTAATTCCCTTTAATTCAGATAAGTTGTTACTTAACGCCCGCATAAAATGCGGATAATGCTTGGCTATAATTAGCGAAGAATGAGCGTCAGCCAAGCGTTTGACGTCATTTTTGATGCGTTTGTTATAAGCTGAACTTACCACACTTACTTGTTGTGAGATTTAAATTAGCAAATATGTCTACTGAATTATCCTCTATATTTAAATCAACTTGAATTCGCTTACCTGATCTTAAATACCTATAAAGTACTTGGTTTTGACAAACAAATGTAAGTGCTTGCTCTTTATAAAGAGTTCTCTTTGTTTCAAACTGCCTCTCATCTCGACTAAACCCTTTAATGCCGATCTTTAAAGCTACTATTTTTCCTGATTCATAAAAGGATATTAGCTTGGCAGTATTCCCATCCTTCAAATGTAATTGGGAGATTTCTTGTTCTAGCCCCTCCAACTCGTTATCACTAGATAACTTACCATATATAATTGAGCAAATCAGAGCTGAAGCTCCAATTAAAACTCTTAGTAGTTGTTTATTTTTTTGATTTAACACAAATCTCTCAAAGGCTTATAACATGTTTATAGTGAGCTAATCGCGCGTTTTTCTACCACAACATCGCTCGTTTTCGTGAATGGCTCATTTGTAACAAACTTCATAACTATTTGCTAGTGCAATCAAAATGCAGCAGTGATGGCTTTTATCTTAGGACAAAAACGAGCGATTGGGTTGTTTCCTGACTATGCAAGCAATATACTTTGACGAAATAGAAAAGTAATTGTGATTTACCGCTATTTACTCACTACAGCCCTCCACCTAACACATATCCCCCTAAAACCAACAACAATATAAGAGTACCCCAAGCTTTAATTTAAAACTTGCTGTAAAACGTGGTCAAACCGGTTTCTTGACCAGAACTCTGGTACAGGATAATCGGGGTGTGCTTCTTTCATAGCGGCGGTTGTTATATCTGGGATATCCGTAGCATCAAGCTCATCTACTTTGGCTGGAAGATTCGCCAATTCTTTTAATTCACGTATTGTTTCAATCACCAGCGCTGCTTTTTGTGATCGGTCGTCAATTTTGTTATCACCTAGCTCACAATAATCAGCAATAAGTGCCAATTTAGAATGTATTGTCTCGCCATACTCCGTTAACACTACATCCAGCAATACCGCATTAGCAAGGCCATGAGCGACGTGATATTTCGCGCCAAGCTGATGGGCAATAGCATGCACATACCCTACCGATGTACGAGTAAACGCTTCGCCCGCATAAAAGGATGCGTTTAGCAGGTTTTCTCGTACCTTAATATTGCTTGGTTCTTGCAACACTAATGGGAAATTCTCAAAAATGAGTTTGCATGCGCTTAACGCTTTTTGATTAGTAAATTGTGTGCCGTTAATACCTATAAATGCTTCTAATGCATGTGTTAACGCATCCATAGCGGTTGTAGCGGTAATAAAAGGCGGTAAGCCTTGGCTTAATCCAGGCATTAATAACGCGTATTTGGGCGCTAAACAGTAATCTGCAATTGCGAATTTATCCTGCTGCTTGCGGTTTGAAACCACCGCTGCAACTGTTGTTTCTGAGCCTGTACCTGCGGTAGTTGGTACTGCCGTTAGCGGCGGTAAACGGCGCATCACTTTAAACAAGCCACGTAATTGCGTGAGTGTTTTATGCGGCTTTGCTGCACGCACCCCGATTAGCTTTGCGCCATCAATCACCGAGCCACCACCAATTGCAACAATGCCTTGGCACTTATCTTGTGTATAAAGCGTAAAACCCGACTCAATTTCGTTAATATCGGGATCAGGTAAAATATCTGAATAAATAGAGGTGCGAATGCCAGCACTTTCAAGGGCCGTAATTACAGGTGCTGCTATGTCGAGTGTAAGCAAGGTTTTGTCGGTAACCACCAATAGACGTTCAATACCTTGTTGTTTTAGTTCAGCAAGCCAACTATCAAGTTGCGTGCTTTTAAAGCACTTTGGTCGTGGAATAGGATAAACAAACAAGGCAAGGCGTAACGCCATGTGATAGCAACGACACAGCAGCCGTTTAGTCAGTCCAATTGATTGCGCCATGGTTGTTGTCCTTTGTTGTTATTAGAGCAAATATCCTAGCACAATTTCTTGCCTTACAATCAAGGATATAAGAAAATCAAAGAGTAACAAGACAAAGTAAGCACCTTAATGGAAATACAACTCGCGTGTCATCACTGCGATCAAATAGTCAGTATCCCAACGCTCAGCCATGGGGAGCATGCCTATTGCCCAAATTGTCATACCTTATTAAGCCGCACAATTAACGCGCGCGCTCAAAAAGTGGTTGCGCTTAGTATCGCGTCACTTATCTTACTATTTAGCGCCTTACTCTACCCGTTTATCTCGTTTAGCAATCAAGGGTTAAGCCAAACCATCAATTTGCTCGACGCGGCAAAAATATTGTTTTATCAAGATAACTTTTTCGTCGCAGCACTGATTGATATCACCATTATTGGTTTGCCTTTTGTGTTATTAACACTGTTTATTCCGCTTCATATGGGGGCCTTGTATGTGTTACCTAAGCCGCTTTCGCGATTTTGCTTAAAAACGATTTACTACTTAAAACCTTGGGTTATGTCGGAAATATTCCTAATTGGCGTGCTGATCAGCATGATTAAAATTATGGCAATGGCTGAAATTACCTTTGGTTTAAGTTTTTGGGCGTTTTCCGCTTTTGTGCTGTGTTACTCGCTCACGCTATATTATTACGACAGCCATAGTTTGTGGCTGCAACTCGCCGACCAAAACAAAATAGCAATTGATGAAAACTTAGGCTCGCGCGCTAAAAATCAAAATTTGCGCGCGTGTCATGTATGTCAGTTATTAACTTACGACGATACGTGTACGCGCTGTAATAGCAAAACGTCGGTACGCAATACGCAACATATTCAATGGGTTTTAGCATTTACCATCACGTCGCTAATTTGTTATATACCAGCGAATTTTTTCCCGATAATGCACACTTGGATTTTCTCAATTGACGAACCTTCCACTATTCTTAATGGTGTTTTTACACTGTGGCAGATTGGCTCGTACCCAATCGCTATCATTATTTTTATAGCCAGTATCTGTATTCCTATCGGCAAATTGTTTGTATTATTTTGGCTGTGTTATTTAGTTACAAAAAAACAACACATTAGTAGAAAACAAGCAGCACGTGCTTATGTTTTAATAGAGCTAGTTGGCAAATGGTCGATGATCGATGTGTTTGTTGTGGTTATTTTAGTTTCATTAGTACAATTAGGCGTTTTAATGTCGATAACAATTGGTGTTGGTGCAATCTTTTTTGCAATTATGGTGATCACCTCTATGATTGCTGCGCAACTATTCGACCCACGTTTAATCTGGGATAAAAAGAGGTTTTCTGAATGAGCCCTACTGCCGCTATTAGTAAAAAGCGAACGCTCTCACCTATCTGGATCATTCCACTTATTGCCGTGTTTGTAGCAAGTTGGATGTTTTATCAATACCAACAAAGCCAAGGCACGAGCATTTACATTACCATGCCAAATGCAGAAGGCGTGATCCCCGGCAAAACAGAAATTAAAGTACGCAGTGTAAAAATGGGTGTCATTGCCCAAGTGCGCCTTGCTGAAGATCAAACCACAGTTGTAGCACGCGCGGTAATTGACAAAGATTATGAGCATTTACTTAATCAAGACGCAAAAATATGGATTGTTAAAACGCGCATCGACGAAACTGGTATTTCAGGGTTAAACACTTTGTTGTCGGGCGTTTATTTTGAATTTTTACCGGGTGAAAGTGATGCCAGAACCCGTCAATTTACGCTACTAGATACGCCGCCCCAAATTCCCGATAACATAAAAGGTCAGCGCTATTTGCTTACCAGTAAAAATACCAATGTAATCGATGTTGGTACAACGATTTATTATAACGGCTACAGCGTTGGACAAGTTGAAACTGCAAAGTTTGATTGGCAACAGCAAATTATGCGCTATGGCATTTTTATTCGTTCACCTTATGAAAATCTAGTCACAGAAAATGTGGTGTTTTGGGTGAACTCAGCGATTGAAGTTGACCTATCTGCGGATGGAATTAATTTTAAAACCAGTTCTCTTGCAAAAATGCTTAAAGGCGGTATTTCGTTTGCTATTCCTGAGGGCGAAAAACCCGATGCTTTAGCTAAGCAAAACCAAACGTTTAGACTAAACAGCGATTACCAAAAAGCGTTAGAACATCGCTACGACGAATACGATTACTATGTTATTCAGTTTGAGCAATCAATTCGCGGCCTAACACCGGGCGCACCAGTTGAATATCGCGGTATTCGTATTGGTACTGTTGAAGAAGCGCCTGCGATGTTAGTGATTGATAATCGCCCTGCCCATTTTTCAACTGACAGTACGGCTGTGCCGGTTAAGATTAAAATTGAATATAAGCGTATCTTCCACGATACCAAAGTTGCCAAAGAATTCTGGCAAAATAGCCTAGATGGCTGGATTGAAAAAGGCTTAAGAGCATCGCTAAAAACCGGTAATTTACTCACAGGTTCAATTTATATCGATTTTGATTTATACCAAGATGTTGAGCCATTTCAACAATCTGAATTTGCTGGCTTAAAAGTGTTTCCAAGTACCTCTAGTGGCTTTAGCGTAATGGCGAACCAAGTGTCGGAATTACTAGCGAAGTTTAACAATTTAGATATGCAAACACCGCTTAATAGCTTTGATAAAACAATGAACGAATACAATACATTCGCCATTGAACTGCGTGAGCTTTTAAATCGTAAAGACACGCAAGCACTGCCTAATGAGTTTAATGAAACCTTAGCGCAAGTAGAAAAATCGATGGCGACATTTGATGAAACCATGTTGCAGTTTGAAAAAACCATGTCAGATTACGAAAAAGGTTCAGCTATTTATCATGAGTTAAACAGCACACTTGATCAGTTAAAACAATTAGCAGAGCAATTGCAGCCGTTGTCAAAAGGCCTAAATGAGCAACCTAATATGTTTATTTTTGATAAACAATTGGCAACCGATCCAACCCCAAGGAAACAATAACACAATGCGTATTTTACTGGTTTCAGTTCTTTTTTTATTATTGGGCGGGTGTAGCAGCCAAGTTGACACTATTAGTTATTACCAGCTTGATGGCGGTGAATTTGCGCCAAATAAATTAGGCAAACAAGCGCGCGCTAATATTATTGTCAGTAACCTTAAGTTAACCGGGCATCTTGCCAATCGAGGTATTGCTGTAGAGGTTGCGCCACTACAAATTCAAAGTGCCAACGGCCATTTGTGGAGCAGCAGTCCCAGTGAATTATTACTGCAAGCAAGCGTGGTTAATCTGGATAACCAGTTGTCGCAAAGCCGTGTTATTCCCCTACAATTAGAATCTGCAATTAATGCCACGCTACCAACCTTTCGCGTAGATTATTACCTGACTAAGTTTCAAGCTAATCAAAACGGCGAAGGTGTAATAGCGGGTATAGTGACGGTATATAAACTTGAGCATACCTCGGCCACTATCGTGTATAGCCAAGGCTTTAATCAAGCCGTATCGCTTGACGATGACGGCTACGGCCCGCTTGTTAGCGCGTTAAACAGTGCATGGAACAACATCAATAACGCGGTTGCAACTGAGCTTAAAGCGTTAATTGATAAAGGTTAGAAACCCCGTCATAACCGGCAAGTTCAAATTGCTTAATAAACTTAAAGCCAAGTTTTTCAAGCACGTTAATTGACGCATTATTAGTGGGTGAAGTAATGGCATTTAATGTGTCAAAACCATGCGTATCACGGGCACATTCAATGGTTTTGCGCGCTGCCTCTGCCACATAGCCTTGTTTTGTATACTCATCAAGTAACGAATAGCCAAGATCAGGAATGTCAAAATCAGGGCGTGTTACTAAGCCACATACGCCAACAAAGCAATTACGGTCGAGATCTTTTATACCCCATAAACCGTAGCCATATTGCTGGTAGGCCTGAATGTACTTCTCCTCAAGGTGCTTTGCTGCACTGGTTAGGTCATACACCCCTTTATCACCAATATGTTCTTTAAAGCTCGCTTGCGTTACTAAGTTAAAAATGAACTCAGCATCGGCAGTGGTTAATTCTTGTAGCGTGATATTTTTCACATTTATCCTCACAACCAAAAATAAATAAAATATAACTAGGGCGTATTAACCTTTACGGTTTAATTAAAATCGTCCGCACTATGGCGCTCGTGCAATTGTTCACTTTCATCGCCCCAACTGCGGTTTACTCTGCGGCCACGTTGTACCGCTGGTCGTTCAAATATGCGGTCGGCCCATGCCTTTAAATGTGGGTATTCATCTACCGCTAAAAACTCAGCAGCATCATATAAATCGCCGCGAACTAATACACCGTACCAGGGCCAAATTGCCATATCAGCAATGGTGTAGGTGTCACCACACATGTATTTATTATGTGCTAAGTTTTTGTTTAGTAGATCCAACTGGCGTTTTACTTCCATAGTAAATCGGTTAATTGGATATTCCAGTGGCTCAGGTGCATACGCGTAAAAATGACCAAACCCGCCACCTAATGCAGGGCCGCTGCCCATTTGCCAAAATAGCCAAGATAAACATTTCGCCCTGTCATTAGCATTTTGTGGAATAAAGCAATTAAATTTCTCGGCGAGGTAAAGCAGAATAGCGCCTGATTCAAACACAGGTGTGGCTGGTGATGTGGAGGTATCAAGCAACGCAGGAATTTTAGAGTTAGGGTTAATCTCAACAAAACCTGAACTAAACTGTTCGCCTTCCATAATATCAATTAAGTAGGCGTCGTATTCAGCGTCTTTAACACCCATTTCAATTAGTTCTTCGAGCAGAATCGTCACCTTTACACCATTTGGCGTAGCAAGTGAATAAAGTTGTAGCGGATGTGTTCCTTGAGGCAAGGTTTTATCGTGTGTCGCGCCTGACTCAGGACGATTGATATTAGCAAATTTGCCGCCGTTTCCCGCTTGCCATTGCCACACTTTTGGCGGCGTATACTGATTATTAGCCATAACTAACCTCACTGAATTTTAAAGCGATTTATTAACGGTATAAAAGATAGAGTATTGCGATACTGCTAAGCAAAATAGATGAGAAGGTTAATGCCATGCCTGTTACACGAAATACTAATTTTTCATGTAGCATGCTGACACCATAGGCATGAGAAATACGCCCAACAAGCAGTGTAACACCTAATCCGTGAACAAACAGTGATGCAGCACCTAGGTATTCGGAAAATCCGATTAATATTAAACTAATTGGCACGTATTCTTGAAAGTTACCGTGCGCTCGCATTTTCTTTTGCAGCAGTTTGTCGCCGCCATCGCCTAACGCGACGAGAATTTTTTTGCGGCGCGTTAGCGTTGCCACACTCAAATAAATGTAAATCAAGCCAAGCAGCGCCGCGTAAAGAGGAATAACAGATATCACAACAAAACCCTTTTTGTTTTCTTATTAACCTGACATATTCCTGCAGGTAAATCTACTGATTTAAATAACGTTTTCGTTTGTTTTGTTTCAATGTATTTAAATCAACTAAAACAAGACCATCTACACTATTGTTAAAATCTGGGTCGACACCAAAACACAAAAACTTAACGCCGCCAGGCTCACACAACTCGGTATATTGTTTGTATAAAGTGGGGATCGCCACACCTTGCCCTGCCAATGTGCTTTTTAGTGCTTTGAAGTCTTCTTTGTATTCGTTTGTGTAATTTGGCAATTCATTCGTGTTTGTGTAGCGATACGGGTTGTTTGATGTTGCTAATGTGCTTTGATGAGCAAAATAATGGGAATAAAAGCTTACCAGCTGATCTTTTGCAGGTTCAGGTAACGTGCCGCTTATACTAACAGGGCCAAATAGATAGCGAATTTCAGGGTGATGCTGCAAATACGCGCCTATACCAAACCATAAATAATCCAAACTGCGTTTGCCCCAGTATTTTGGCTGCACAAAACTGCGACCAAGTTCGAGTCCTTTTGCAAAATAAGGTGCCATTTCGTCTTTATAATTCACAAGCGTTGACGAGTATAACCCAGCGCTTTTTGCATTTTGTGTTAAAACATCAGCACGACCAAAACGGTATGCACCGACAATTTCTAGTTCGTCTTTATCCCATAAAATTAGGTGTAAATAATCACTATCGTATTTATCAATATCGCGCTTTTGATTTGTGCCCTCGCCCACCGCACGAAACGCGATTTCACGTAAGCGGCCAATTTCACGCATAATTACGCAGCTATCACCATGCTGATACAAGTAGATCATTTTTCCATCATGGGTTTGCCCAAGCAGTTTACATTTTTCACGAATTAAGCGGCTTAAGTTTGCTTTGTTCTCTGGCAAGGCAATGCATTTTTCCGTTTGAAAATAGCCTGGTTTACCGTCACCTATGGCATAAATATGTTTTTTAAACAGTTTAGTTAATTGCGTATCGTGAAGTGGTGAATCATTAAACGCGCTATGAGGAATAAGTGCGCCTATACGTATAGGAAAATTACGTTTACGTTGCTTAAACATTTCGTTCACTAACAAGAACGATGCAAGCGGTTTATAAAGCATTGAAACGCTATAAAACATCGGTGAATTTTTAGCATCAACATGCATTGGCAGTATGGGAGCATGATACGCTTTTGCGATTTTCAAAAAGCCCTTTTGCCAAAAGGTATCACGCACCCCTGTTGGTCTTAAACGTGATACTTCGCCAGCAGGAAAGATCAGCAACACACCTTCATCGCTCAAATGTTCTTTTATGCGATTAACAGTAATTTTGCTGGTTGTGCCTTTAATGTTATCAACTGGCACTAACATTTCTTGTAGCGGCGCTAAGCTATAAAGCAACTGGTTTGCCATCACGCGAATATCGCTACGCACTTCACTAATCAATTTAATTAATGCCAATGCGTCGAGCGAGCCAATTGGGTGATTGGCGATTATCACCAAACGCCCTGATGCGGGAATATGGAGCTTTTCGCTATCTCGCACAGAATAACTAACATCAAAATAATCAAGTACTTGCTCTACAAAATCAAGCCCTGATAAATGCGGAAAATCATTTTCAAATTGATGAAAATCACCTTCGTGCATTAAATTTTTTAATAATTTGCTGCTTGATTTATAAAGCAAAGGGTTATTTATAAGTTGCGGAAATTGTTTTGCGATTACTTGGTCGACATGGATCATAACATTGGCCATAAAGCTGTTTTAAGTTCAGCATATGAAGCAAATGTGACGCGAATATTGAGTTTATATTGAACAATTGTGACGCATAAAAAAGGCGAGCATTTGCTCGCCTTTCACAAAAAACTATCAATTACTTTTGATAATCAAGTACCTGACCTGCATTTGTAAAGTCAGAAATAATCGTCTGATTATCGATTTTGCCAAATGCCTTGTCCGCAAATTTAGTACCGCGCATTTGCACGTTTAAGCGCGCTGCATCTTTATTTAGTACGGTTTTTGCGTAAAAGTCTTTAACATCAGCAAGTGTTACTTGCTCTACTTCTTTAATCAGCTCAGCTTTTGAGTTGAAATCAAAGTTTTCTTCATACCAATCTGACAGATATGGTCTTAGCTCATCACCTAGGTTTTTCGGCTGCTCATTTAGCTTGATCAGTACCGCATTTTTAAGTTGCGCAAACGTTTCTTCGCTAATTGCATCGAGCTCTTTTTTGTACTCAAGCTTGTATTCATCGAAACGCGCCTGCATTTCACCTGGGCCTTTAACTGGTGTTTGAATATACATACCAAAACCAACATAGTCGTTAAGCGTGGTGCTAAAACCACCTACTGCGTACGCCAGTTGCTCTTCGGTGCGTAATTTATCAAATACTTTATTGCTGAAGTGACCTTGTAAAACAAGCCCTTGCGCTTCTTGTTTCTTACCTTTTACTGGGTGCATATGCATATCAACTAAAGCAACATCAGCTACGTCAATATCACGTTGTACGCTAAATATTTGACCAGCTTTTGGTAACCACGCTTTCGCACGTGCGTATTGCGTTGTTGTCACCTCGTTAGGTAAGGCTTTTTCAAGACTAGATACAACAGTTTTCACGTCATTCTGGTCGTAGTTACCAAACATAAATACGCGTACTTGGTTATTATTAAGTACCTGCTCCATCACCTTATTTAAATCGCTAATTGAAAGCGATTTAGCACGTTCAATCAGTGCGGCATCTTCATAACTGCCTTGGCTTGTTACTTTGTAAAACGCATTAAATGCTTGGCTGTAAGGGAAGTTTTTGCTCTTGTTTGCAACGGCACGTAAGAAACGATCTTTCGCTTGGTTAAACTCAAGTTCGGTTGGCGCAACACGTAACTCGTTCATACCGGCTACAATCAGTTCGCTTTGTTTGTCGGTAAAACCATTTACAGTAAATACCACACCGTTTGAATCAGAAAGGCTCATAGACATACCGCCCACACCTGCTTCTGTATTCAATGCAACAACATTCTTACTGTATAAGTCTTGCCAAACCGATAATAGAATCGCCGTGTCCATATCGCTAAGCGTTGCTGGGTTATTAATATACACTTTCAGCATGCCTTTTGGCTGGTGCGAGAAGTTTTTGCTCGCAAACTGCCATACTTTAATATGCTTAGTGTCGTGAACAAGTTGCGGCTTCTCTTTAATTTCATCGCTCGCGGCTTTTAAATCAAAGCTTTCTGGCAATAAACGGTTTACTGCAGGCAAGTTCATTGCAACGTTTGTTGGCGCTTTCCAGCTGTTAATTTCGTCTTGTGAAATATCAGCAATGCGGTAGTTACCATCATAGAAATGAAGCGTACTGTCTGTTTCTTCTTTTTGGCTTACGTACCAAATTTTTAACGTTTCAGGTGTAAGTTGATCAAGCACTTGTTCAATTGCTTTTTCGTCAAACTGACCATAATAATATGGTGCGTTAATCACATGATTCGTTGGATAAACTTGCATTGCGCCAGCAAGGTTAGATACATAACCAAATTCATCGCCTTTTTCTAAGAATTTGAATTGGTTATTAAGTGATGTTCTGATTTCATCAAAGTACTTTTTATCAACGCCTTTCTCACGAATAAGGTCGATGTACTGCATGATTATGGCAACAATCTCATCACGGTGTTCCATACCACTATCGGTTAACGTTACATCAATTGAGAACGTACCATAGTTACCATAGTGTGAAGGCGATGCATTAGCACCGAGATCTGAGATCCAGCCTTTTTCACGTAATAACGTAGCAGGTGTGCCCGGCATTTCTGAATAAATAAGGTATGACAGAAAACGGTTTGGTTTAAGCGCAAATTGGTCGCTGTTGTTTTCGATTGTGAAGTCGAGTGTTAATTGTTTAACGTCTTTGTTTGGCTTATAAAAAACCTTTTTACCGCCTACTTTCGTTAAATCAACTTTCGCTGTAACACTCGGCTTTTCAATATTTTTATTTTTAATATCTGAAAAGTATTTATTTGCTAGCGCTTCCATCTCAGCAAGAGGCTTATTGCTAAGTAATGCTACTTTCATGATATTTGATGAATAATATTTATCAAAAAAGGCAACGGTTTCAGTGTGTAGCTTGCTACCTTCTTTATCACCAAGGGTTTCTAAATTACCAATTAAAAAGCGGTTTGCTGGGTGTTCGCCCATCATTTTACGAGCCAGTTTGAACTGACCAAAGAAATCAAGCTCGCGGCGCATTGACCATTCAGCGTTTACTGCGTTCTTTTCTTTATCGGTATACTCTGGGTAAAGCTTCGGTGACTTAAAGAAATCAGAAAAACGATCAAGCCCTTCTTCAAATGCATCGTTATTCGCTTTGAACATATAGTTGGTAATATCTAACCACGTATATGCGTTATGAGCACCACCATTTTTGGTCATAAACTCTGAATATTCGTTTGTATCAGGGAAACGTTCAGTGCCTAAAAACAACATGTGCTCTAAATAATGCGCCATACCTTGTTGTGTCATTGGGTCATGCAATAAGCCAACCCCCACACTGAGTGCTGCAGCAGATTTATCAACACTTGGGTCCGACACTAAGACAACTTCAATCTCGTTGCTTAATTTTAACGTTTTGTATTCGCGGTTATCGTTCGGGCTAACAACCAGTGATTCTGCGTATAGATTTGGATTATTCGAAGAGGTATTAGCTTGGTTAGTGGCATTACAGCCAACTAAAACAGCAAGTGCTAATGCACTTAGGCTAAGTGCTTTTTTCATAATGGTTCCCTAGAGTTATAAATACAAAAAACGCTCTAGTGTCTTGTCATAGAGCGTTTTTTAATACCAATTCTACTCAATAGGTAATCACCTAGCGCATTGGGTAAATGAAATACAAAAACATAACTTTAGCCCGCTAGTATGATTAGTCAATTAAGTGACTTGATATACATTTATTCCACTATAAAAAAGCGGTGATTAAATGCAATACTTTAATTGTATTATTTGTAACGGTTTGTCAACAAATGAGATTATGCGTTAGCGCGCTAACATAGGCTTGCGCTTGCGTCGCCAAATTAAGGCACTCGCCATTAAGCCCAATAATGGGCCAAAACTACCACCTGAATCATCCGACGTTACTGGCGGCTTTGGTGGCTCTTTTATTAAGGTATTTTCCTTTGGTGTTAAATCACTTGCAGTGTCACTGTTGCTATCAATAATCGTAACATTTTCGATGGTAATTAAACGTTCAGCACCGAGCGATGCATTACCATTTTTAAGGTCAGTACACTGCTCTTCCGTTGTATTTACGAGTGGGTATTCATTACACGCAAAATTAGATAATTGGTCAATTAAATCCATGCCTTCACCAATTACTTGACCAAATACCGTAAAACCACCATTTTGTGTATCTAAGTTACCGCTGTTATCTTTTAGGTTGATAAACCACTGGCTCGTCGCACTATTAGGGTTGTTAGCCACTTTTGCCATGGCAATAGTGCCACGTACGTTAGAGTAAACTGGCTCATTTACAACAGTACCATAGGTATCGATGGGTAAAAATTTACTGCCGTCATAGGTGTAACCACCACCTTGCAGCACGAAGTCCGTTATTAAGCGGTGAAACACCACTTCGTTATAACGCTCGTCGTTTACGTACTTTAGAAAGTTCTCAACCGTTTTTGGTGTAGTTTCATCAAACAGGTTTATTTGAAAATTGCCTTGTGTTGTTTGAACTTCAACAATCGTTGCCTGCGCAGCGCCCGTAAATAAGCCAGCAGCTAAGAGAGATAGTTTTAGCTTGTCCATAATTTCCCGTGAATATTTTGTTAATTTTTATCGACAGCAGCTTACCGATTATTTGCCAACATGGCTATAAAACTCACGTGACAATTACAATTAATAACACTCCTTTAACAATAATTACGAGGTTTTGCTATTTCGGCCCATGCAACCGGACAATTGTCCGCACATAATTTTATTGTGATGGTTAGAATAATAGCGTTTGTTAACTAACTGCCGAAATTTATAATGATTACTGTGCGCTCTTTCACTTTTTCAGCACTCTCTATGCTGTTTATGAACAACAGCTACGCGACAAATAATGAGCAAAAGCTCACTATTTTGCACACCAATGACCACCACGGACGCTTTTGGCGCAATGAGCAAGGTGAGTATGGCATGGCGGCAAGAAAAACGCTTATTGACCGTTTACGTGCTGAGGCAAAAGCGAAAAATCATCAAGTGCTGCTGTTATCAGGTGGTGACATAAACACTGGCGTGCCTGAATCCGATTTACAATACGCTGAACCAGATTTTAAAGGCATGAGCTTAATTGGCTACGATGCCATGGCTATCGGTAATCACGAGTTTGATAATTCTCTAGAGATTCTAGATAAACAAATTACGTGGGCAAACTTCCCGCTGCTCTCGGCAAATATATTTAACAAAAAAACGGGGGAACATGCATACCAGCCATACCAAATCATTAAACGTGAAGATTTAACAATTGCGGTAATTGGTTTAACAACAGTAGATACGGCTAAAATCGCCAACCCTGATTATGTGGGTCATTTTGAATTTCGTACACCCGCAGATGCTGCGGCTCCTTTACTCGAAAAACTCGAAAAAACCTACCAACCCGACATTACGATTGCCGTAACGCACATGGGGCATTACGTTGATGCCAAACATGGCATAAATGCGCCGGGCGATGTGACTTTGGCTCGCACACTTGATGCAGGTGCGTTGGATCTTATTATTGGTGGACATTCACAAGAACCTGTATGTATGGAAGGTGACAATACTGCTGATAGCGACTTTCTACCAGGTGATGAATGTCGTCCTGATCGTCAAAACGGCACATGGATTATGCAAGCGCATGAATGGGGTAAGTATGTAGGCAAAGCCGAATTTTCCTTGAAAAATAACGCGCTTACACTACTAAGCTATGAACTTATTCCGGTTAATATGCTGCGCGAAACAAAGCAAGATGGTCAAACCGTCAAAAAACTTGCATCAGAAAAGATCCCGGAAGATCCGAAAATGCTCGCATTTTTAACACCGTACCAAGAAAAAGGTTCAGCAAAAATTTCACAGCCGATCGGCGAGTTAATCGGTGATTTAGAAGGTTCGCGTAACAAAGTTCGTTTTGTACAAACCAATCTAGGCCGTTTGATTGCCAAAGCACAAAGTGAAAGTGTGGGTGCAGATTTCGGTATTATTAGCGGTGGTGGTATTCGCGATTCTATTAAAGCGGGCGACGTTAGCTACAAAGATATTTTGCAGGTTCACCCTTTTAAAAACCGTATTACCTATCTTGAACTAAAAGGCCAAGAGCTAATTGATTACATCAGTTTAGCTGCGAGCTTCCCGCCGGATTCAGGCGCGTACTGCCAGTTTTATGGCATCGAATTTAAAAAAGAAAATGATGAATTAACCATCACTAGTATTGGCAACAAACCTTTTGATGCCAATAAACGCTATCGTTTTACACTTAATAGCTATAATGCGGCAGGCGGTGATGGCTACCCGAATATGACAAAGCATCCGCATTTTGTTGCAACTGATACCATTGACGCTGAAGTATTGAAAAATTACTTTTTGCAAAACTCTCCGGTTGATGCAACTAAGATTTAAAACCTCCCTGCTAAAAGGCGTAAGCTAACACTTACGTCTTTTACCTTTCACAGCATAAAGCTAGCGTTCCCACGCTTGCCCTACTATAAAAATAAGTTTTTTAATTGGTTTGAGTATTTCATTCAATTAGCAACATAAAAACCAAATCAGATATATCAGCTACCCAAGTAAACTGCAAACGATCCTCAAATGAATTTTATCGCGCTTGACGAAGTAGAAATTAAAGTTGCTAACAGCGTAAAAGCCTAGCAAAAAATCGTTAAAATAATAGAGCCCGTATTTTTGCACCACGTCTACACGATTTTGCTAAATTGTGAGAATAAAGATTAAACGCGTTACCAAATTCTTAATAACTCAAAACTCATCAAATTAGAGGTCGATAAACGCATATACTTTAGAAACTTAAAAGCATAATACGTATCATCGACTGAATTCTCACATTTATTTACCGATTATTTCAATTTGATCAGTATCAACATTACGTAACCCGTAATGATGAAGTTTTGAACGTGACCCTTCTCCATGGGCTTTTGGTGGATAGAGCATGTCTTTTAGTTCAATATCATCCAATAGAATTTCATCTAGTGCAGCCCGAATTTCACTTAGCGTTTTCT
The DNA here is from genome assembly GCF_056159365.1 of Pseudoalteromonas sp. ABV4_021. NCBI lineage: Bacteria > Pseudomonadati > Pseudomonadota > Gammaproteobacteria > Alteromonadales > Pseudoalteromonadaceae > Pseudoalteromonas > Pseudoalteromonas sp. ABV4_021. Next base: position 468,159 of record NZ_JBSWVB010000002.1, read on the forward strand.
CTAAACTATTTGAAAAATTCGGCCTTTTACGAATAGTGTGTCCTAATTCTGTTAAACGATAAAAATACTTGTTTGCAAGGCTAACAAGTTCATCTGGCAGCTCTTTATTTTGGTTGAGTAAAACATCCGGTTGTGCCATGCAATATTCTATCAATGCTGTATAAAAACATAATGGCTTATTGGCAAGTGGTACGCTTGTGTGAGTACGACTGTTGATCAGCAATTTCTGTTCAAGGTCAATAACCAGTCTTGCTCGCTCTTCGTCAATACTCTCTACTACCAAGTTGCTTTTCGTTAACTTCAAGTCATAACGGTAGTTAACTAAAAAATAAAATCCGATACTTGCTATGAGTGCCAACCACGAAAAATAATCAAACAAACCCAGCTTTTTAAGCGAGAAAGTAAATCGGACTATTTGTGTCGGTGTACTAAATTGATGGGTTATTACTTTACGGTTTGAGTCAGCTTTGTAGTTATTTGACTGAATAGCCAATACCTTTGGTGATAAAGGATGGCGCGTTAATTTTTCATTTAACGCTGTAATGTAATTTGCCACGGCCAGATCATTGCCCGCACTGCTTTTATTTGGATCTGGCAAAGGTAAGCGATTTAAGTCTTTTGCGATTCTATTTTCAATATGTTGTGTTAACTGGTACTCAGAATCACCAAGATTTATGCGTTTAGCGACGCCATAGACTAACTGAAATACCAAAAAGACTAATATGCACAGCAAAATCTGCTTATTTCTTTTAACATTCAACATAACTTTCTACATCTTTAAAATAGGGAGAGGTTTGGGCATTTGCATGGCGGTGAATAATTTGATTAATTGCACATACAAGTTCTGTGTTTTCAGTCTCCATTTTAAAATACCAACGACTTCCACTCACTTTACTGCTAATCGGTGTAATGTAATTTTCCAAAAAACGATCCATATCGTCTTGCTTCCAATACGATGCAATTACATCAACTTTTCCTTCAGCTAGCAGATCTCTCAGCGTAGAATGGGAGTTAGCTTGCACAATATCCAAACTATCAACGTTAATATTTAAACGTTTAAACAAGGTTCTCGGTAAAATGTAGCCAGAGCGGCTACTTGGGTAATCCAACAGGCCAATACGTTTATCAATAAAATACTCTTTTTCAAGCTTTGGTTTTTCATTTAACGAGATAAAAAATGCCGTGTAATCAGGATAGGCAAGCAAGGTTTTATAGTTAAAAGTGTGTTCACTTTTAAAGGCAACCATTAAATTCTCTTTAGTCATGATTAAATCAGCGTTACCTCGCCCGATAAAATCTAATGCATCACTCATATTATGGCCCCAGTTTAACTGCACTTGACCAAACTGCTTTGCAACAATCGGGTTATTACAAAAATAAGGGATAAGCTGCTTTGCTAACTGCTCTGTTGGCACATAAATATTGAACGTATTTTCATTTTCTGACAACGCTTGATCACATTGTTGCTTGACAGACATAAAAGTATCAATTGCTTTTAATTTTGTTGGGTATTGAGAGCTCCCTAGAAAACCAAAAAGAACAATTAATATACAAAAAACAGCTGTTATTACCGCTTTTGAAAACAAAAAGTTATATTTCATTTTAATTGTTATTATCTATGCTCAATTCAAGCCTTAATTTCATCACGTATATTTACTTATTGCAATAGGTAAATTTATTTAAAAATCGTAAACCATTGATTTTATTTCTTTGTTAACAAGTAATTATGAATCCTAATGAGTCCTTTCTATTTTTGTAAAACTAAGGACAATTAGCCTTGTTGATAACAACTACACACAATAAAAATTACTATGGGTTTACGTTCTTTGATATTAATCACTCTTACGCTAACGCACTTTCAAGCGGTCGCGTGGAGTCAAAATGGGCATCGTATAATCGGCAAAATTGCTGAGAACCATTTAACAATAGAAACTCGTCGCGCTATTTACCCCTTACTTCAAGGTGACAAACTAGCTGAAGTAACTACTTGGGCCGACGAAATGCGCTCAAATCCTGCCGATTTTTGGAAACACGACTCTGGCAAGTGGCACTACATCAATATCTCTTCTGCAGCTGAATTCAAACCAAACAAATACCGTATCACCCATAATAAAGGTGAAGTAACTGATATCTATTCAGGCATTTTGAAATCGGTCGCTGTGCTTCAAAGCCCTAAAACATCAATTGAAAAGAAGCAGTTTTACTTCCGCTTTCTAACTCACCTTGTTGGTGATATCCACCAACCTATGCACGCGGGTCGCAGCGAAGATTGGGGTGGAAACAAAATAAAAGTGAAATTTTTCGGTAAAGAAACTAACTTACACTCACTTTGGGATAAAGGATTGGTTGAAAGCGAAAACCTTTCCTACACTGAATTTGTTGAATTTATTGATACCAAAGACCCGCAAGTTATTTCTCGCTATTTAGCGTCTGAACCAAAAGATTGGGTACTCGAATCATTTCATATTGCCGAAGAGCTTTACGATATTGGCAATGGCGAATTTAAATACCATTACGTTTATGAACAAATGCCAATTGTAAAAGAACGTTTGCTTCAAGGCGGAATTAGATTAGCAGGTTTATTAAATAAAATTTTTGATAAATCAGCAGAAGTTCAAGTTAATGCACTTGGTTATCTTGAACAAGATAATAAGTAATAAAATACAAAACTAACTTTCAAATTTAGTTACACGGGAAACTACTAATGAAAACGCAACTACGCAAAAAAGTATTGCCACTTGCTATCGCGGCATGTTTAGGTTCTACAGCTGCTTATGCTAACGATACTGCTTCTTCTGTACGCGGTACTATTGTTGGCCCTAACGGCAATCCTGCATCTGGTACTGAAATCACAATTATCCACGTGCCTTCAGGTTCTGTTAAAAGAGCAACTGTTAACGAATCAGGTCTTTTCAGCGCAAAAGGTCTACGTGTTGGTGGTCCATACCAAATTATTGTTGATTCAAAAGAATTTGAAGACACAATGGTTGAAGACGTTTACCTAACGCTTGGTAAAGAATATCCAGTAAGCGTTCAGCTACAGTCGAAATCTGACATCGAGCAAATCGTTGTAACTGGTCGTCCAATTAGCTCTTTCTCTGGTGGTACAGGTCCCGCTGCTAACTTCAGCTTAAAAGACTTAGAAAACCAACCAGCGATTAACCGTGACTTAAAAGACATTGTACAAGCTGATCCTCGTATTTACATCGATGACAGCCGTGGTGACGGTGCGATTCAGTGTGGTGGCGGTAACCCACGTTTTAACAGCTTAACGCTTGATGGCGTTCGTATGAACGATAATTTTGGTCTTAACGACAATGGTTACCCAACGGTTCGTGCTCCGTTCTCATACGATGCAATCGACCAAGTAGCTGTAGAGCTTGCGCCATTTGACGTAAACTACGGTGGCTTTACATCATGTAACTTCAACGCAGTAACTAAGTCAGGTACTAACGAAGTTCACGGTAAAGTTTTCTTCGATTACACTAACGATTCAATGCAAGGTGATTCAATCGAAGGTGAAGACATCGATACTGGTAACTACTCAGAAAAGCGTTATGGCTTCTCTGTTGGTGCGCCAATCATTAAAGATGAACTTTTTGTATTCGTAGCTTATGAAGAGTTAGAAGGTGCTGAGTTATTTGAATACCCTCGTCTTGGTACAAGCGATAAAGATGATGTTACTCCAGCAGATCTTGATCGTGTTCGTCAAATCGCACAGGACATTTATGGCTATGATGCAGGTTCTACACCAGCAAGCATGCCTGTTGATGACCAAAAGCTATTAGTTAAACTTGACTGGAACATCAATGATGATCACCGTGCAAGCGTTGTATATAACTACAACGATGGTTTCCGCTTAAGCCAGTCTGACGACTGGGCAGTAACGCTTGATAGTCATTTCTATGAGCGTGGTGTTGAGTTCCAATCACTTGTAGGTTCAGTGTACTCAGATTGGTCTGATAATTTCTCAACTGAATTGCGTATTGGTAAATCAGACGTAGATATGCGTCAGCGTTCACTTGATGCTGCTAGCGGTATGGGTGAAGTGCAAATCCGTAACGGTAGCCAAACAATCTTCTTAGGTCCTGATGATTCTCGTCAATCAAATGACCTTGATTACGATACAACAACATTTAAGCTTGCTGGTACATACTACCTAGATGAGCACGTAATCACTGGTGGTTATGAGTATGAAAAAGTTAATGTATTTAACCTATTCATGCAGCACACACAAGGCGAATTCCGTTTCAATTCAATCGATGATTTTGAGCAAGGTTTAGCTTCACGCGTTTACTATAATAACTCAGCTGGTACAAATAACCCTGACGATGCAGCGGCAGAATTTGGTTTCGCACAGCATACATTCTACTTACAAGATGAGTACAACTTCATCGATTACGACCTAAGCTTAACGTTTGGTCTTCGTTATGACATGTACACAAGCAGCGATAAGCCTCGTGAAAACGCCTTATTCACTGAACTATATGGCTTCGATAACACTAAAAACATGGATGATATCGATCTATTACAACCGCGTTTAGGCTTCAATTGGCAAGCAGCTGATAACATCGAAGTACGTGGTGGTGTTGGTCTGTATTCTGGTGGTAACCCGAACGTTTGGGTATCTAACTCATACTCTAACGACGGTGTTGTAAACATTGCAACTCAAGAGCGTAATGTAGACTTATTCAACACACCAATGGTTAATGGTGGCAAGCCACTATTTGAAGTACCTCAGAATCAATATGACCAAGTTGCTAACTCAACGGGTGGTTCAGGTTCTGTAAATGCAATTGACCATAACTTTGAAATCCCTTCAGAATGGAAGTTTGCTTTAGGTGCAACATATTTCACTGAAGATAACTACATCATCACTGCTGATTTACTTCACACACAGAAGCAAGACAGTGCGATTATCCGTGATTTAGCACTTACAGATACAGGTGAAACAACGTTTGATGGTCGTCCTATTTACACAGGTACATCATTAAAAGACAGCGAAGGTAATACTGTTCGTCGTTTCAATGAATATCTATTAACAAATGTTGATGGTGATGACGGTGAATCAACTGTACTTTCTTTTGCACTTTCAAAAGAATATGACAGTGGTATCGATTTTACAGTTTCGTATGCATACACAGAGTCGAAAGACATCAACCCAATGACGTCTTCTGTTGCAGGTTCTAACTTTGGTAACCTTGCTCTAACAGATCCTAATGACCCTGGTCTTGCTACTTCTAACTACGAAGTACCACACCGTTTCACATTCAAGCTAGGTTACAAGCATGAGTTCTTTGATGGTTACCTAACACGCTTTAACCTATTTGGTCAGGCAAGCGAAGGTCGTCCTTACAGCTATACATATGATAGCAGCGACCGTGGATTTGGCGACAATAACTGGAATGGTTCGCGTCAGCTAATGTACATCCCATTAGAGAATGATGCGAATGTGACATATCTACCTTGGGATCCTGAAAAGGAAGAAGGCTTTGATAAAGCTAGCTTTGATGAATGGGTTCAAAAAGAAGGTCTTAAACGCGGTTCAACAGTTGGCCGTAACGAGTTCAATGCAGATTGGTACGTAAAATTTGACGTTAAGATTTCACAAGAAATCCCAGGTCTTATGGACGGTCACAAAGGTAATGTTTACTTCACAATTAAGAATGTAGGCAACCTTATTAATGATGATTGGGGCGTACTTAAAGAAGGTGCATTCGTAGGTAACCGTATGGTTGAAATGTCTTATGACAGCGATAATGACCAATACATCTATAAAGGCTTCAACAAAAATGCTGCACAGCAAGACGTTCAAAACTCTGCTTCTCTGTGGCAGATGCGTGTAGGTGTTAACTACCGTTTCTAATCTAATTATTTAGATACCCCTTGATAGGTAAAGCCCTGCACATGCAGGGCTTTTTTCTTACTTTAAATCTAACCGTCAATTACTCTTTTCATCAAGTTTTTGTAGGATAGAAAAAAGCACAGTTTGCTCTTCACTTGAAAGGCTTTTAAATAAGGTTTCTTGCCATTTAGCTGCATCGTTTGATAATTCTTGATAAAGCGTATTACCTTTAGCTGTCAGCGCTAATTCTGTTGCACGTTTATCAGTTTTTGCCTGTTTACCAATAATTATCTCTATATCTAATAACTGTTTTACCGCTCGTGATGTTGTCGATTTATCAAGACCTGCTTCAATACAGATTTCTTTTGCTGTTAAGGTTTTTTTCTCCGCTAAATGCGCAATTACACGCCACTGTGGCACGGTTAGTTGATATTTATCCGAATAAACTTCTGCAAAACTGTTACTTAACTTACTGCTGAGCATTGAAACTCTATAAGGCAAAAAAGTAGCCAACTTAATCATAAATATATCTTTTCTTAATAAACTTTGCTTTCACAGTTTCAATTTACATCCATGGCTTTATTAATGGAACCGCTAAATCAATTACTTTCATTTTGAGCTTAATCGAGTATAGCCTATTGCATTTAATCTCACGTGAGACTATATTGATTAAAAATCACAATGGGAGTGACTATGAGTTTTCCAGAATATGACTATTTAACCGGCTTTGGTAACGAGTTTGAAACAGAAGCCCTTGCGGGTGCATTGCCTGTCGGCCAGTTTTCACCACAAAAAGTAAAGTACGATTTATACGCGGAACAATATAACACCACTGCGTTTACAGCGCCGCGTGCAGATAATCGTCGTAACTGGTTTTATCGCATTCGTCCTTCTGTTGTACAAGGTGATTATTCACCGCTTGATAACGGTTTGCTGCGCACTGCGCCAATCACCGAGGTGCCAACACCTCCGACTATGCTTCGCTGGAACCCAATTGATATTCCAACTGAAAAAACTGACTTTGTCGACGGCTTAATCACCATGGCTGCAAATGGCAGTGCCAATGGTCAAACAGGTATTGGTATTCATGTCTACGTAGCAAATAGCTCAATGGATGGTCGCTACTTTTATAATGCCGATGGTGAATTACTCTTTGTGCCACAACAAGGTGCTATGGTACTTCATACGGAATGCGGCAAACTCGCAATTAAACCCGGGGAAATTGCAGTAATTCCACGTGGTATTAAGTTCTCGGTTGAACTAATTGAAGCTACTGCCCGTGGTTATATTTGCGAAAATTACGGTCACCCTTATATTCTGCCTGAGCGCGGCCCAGTAGGCGCAAATGGTTATACCAATGAGCGTGACTTCCAATACCCTGTTGCCGCATTTGAAGATATTGAAGGCGATTATGAACTTGTCGCTAAGTTTAATGGCAACTTGTTCCGCTGCGATATCGGTCACTCGCCACTTGATGTTGTTGCTTGGACAGGTAATAGTGCGCCATACAAGTACGAGCTTTCGCGTTTTAACGTAATGAACACGGTAAGCTTTGATCACCCAGATCCATCAATTTTTACCGTATTAACTTCGCCTTCAGGCACTGCCGGCGTTGCAAATGTTGATTTTGTGATCTTCCCACCACGTTGGATGGTTGCAGAAAACACCTTCAGACCACCGTATTATCACCGTAATATTATGAGTGAGTTTATGGGCTTAATTGAAGGTGTATACGATGCAAAAGAGCATGGCTTTGTACCAGGTGGGATGAGCTTACATAACTGCATGTCGCCACATGGACCCGAAGCAGACGTATTTGAAAAAGCATCAAATGCGGAGCTTGAGCCACAGCGTTATGAAAACACGCTCGCATTTATGTTTGAATCGCGTTACGTTATTTCACCAACCAAGTATGCACTTGAAGGTAAAGAGCGTCAGCAAAATTACCTAGATTGCTGGAAAGGTATTAAGAAATATTTTAGTCAGTAATATCTTTTCACTTAAATTGCTGACCACATACTTAACAAAGTTAGTATAAAAAGAACGGAAAACCGTTCTTTTTTGTTCGTGCTTAAAGGACTTAATTTTATGAAACTTTATACTTATTTTCGCTCATCTGCTGCTTATCGTGTTCGTATTGCGCTTAATTTAAAAGCCTTAGATCACGAAATGGTGCCGGTAAATCTTCTAAAAAGTGAACAACAAAGTGACGATTACCTAAACGTGAATCCACAAGGTTTACTTCCTGCGCTCGAAACTGAGAACGGAAAGCTAGGTCAATCGCTTGCGATTTTAGAATACCTTGATGAAATTCACCCACAAACGCCATTATTACCGAATGATCCGTGGCAAAAAGCACAAGTACGCAGTTTTGCCTATGCAATTGCTTGTGACATTCACCCAATTGATAATTTGCGCGTATTAAAGTATTTAACCGGTGAACTTTGTGTCACCGAAGAACAAAAAACTGCTTGGTATTTACATTGGATCCAAATTGGCTTTGAAAAACTAGAAAAGCAAATTGGCGCGACGGATTTTTGTTGTGGCGATACACCGAGCCTTGCCGATGTATGCTTAGTGCCGCAAGTATTTAATGCATTACGATTTGGCCTTGATATGGCACAATTCCCTAAAATTAATGCGATTTATCAACGTTGTAACAGCATACAAGCATTTATTGACGCCGCACCTGAAAACCAGTTTGATGCAAACTAAGTTACACTAATTAAATAAAGGCTCTGCGACTTTAATAGTGCGCCAGTCTTTTACATCGTCATTTAAAAAGCCTGCCTCTCGGTAGGCTTTTTCAATTAGGCCACGGTCTCGCAGTATTTTTAGCCCTCGCTGTAACGCTTCAAACGTTTGTTTTCCTAAAGGGTGTTTTTTAGAAACGACAAAGTGGCGACTATCATTAAGCGCAACTTTTACATTGGGAATAGCAAAAATTTTATAGTCAGGGCCAATATAAGAAAAGTTATGCTGCTTTTTAAACGGCGCTAACATACCATCGTTCCAGCCTCGGCTAACCATTTTAGCCATTACAATCCAATCAGATTCATGCACAAGCTTTTTAGGTTTTAAACTTTGTAAGGTGATCCAATCAACATGCCAATCTTTACTTGAAACAATTGTCATGTCCGAAAGCGATAAGGTCTTTGCATCATAGTTTGCAACGTTTTGTTCAGATGTAAACACACCCGCGTAGTACTCCCCTTTACGAATAAGCGGCTCACTAATGTATAAATTATCTTTATACCGCTCAGTCGCACTCAACCAAAGTGAATCAAACGATAGCAACAACAAGCCTTCGTTTAACAACTTCAAATTACGCGCATCGTAATTGCCATAAATAAAGTTAAATTGAATATCTGCACCGCCTAATAGTAGCGCTTGTTGTATAAGAATAAATTCAACGACATCGCGCTGGGCATTTTTACCCGAATAATCAGTAATATCTAAGATTGGCGTTTTGCCAATAATGTCCTTAGCATAGAAATAAATATCGGTTTCAACCGTGATATCTATCACTTTACTGTGCAGAGGTATACTTAGAAAGAATAAAAATAAAGCAAAAAAACGACATAACATGGTATTTACGCTACTCTGCTCTTAGCAACTCTTTAAGGTTAGAAGTGAATGAATAAATTCACAAATATAAGGAAACAACAATGAGAGTGTTGGCTTTAGTACTACCAATGTTGATTGTCTCGTCGTTAGCGAAAGCGCAAACCCCAAAAAAGCATATTTGGCTAGAAACTGAGGTAAATCATTTAATCTGTTGGTATGACGATAAAAAATATACCTTAGGGGCGGTAATTGAGGTTAACGACACAAGGTTAATTTGCACACAGAAATACCCTAACCAAGAAAATGGCCCTGTGGCATGGTATCAGCTTGATAAAAAAGGCAATATTATTTACCCAAAAACAAAGCCCAAGATAACGGTAAATTGAACGCTACTCAATAGACTTTGTTCCCGAACATAATCTAATTCGACATACGAGCGATATAATGGCTAGTCAAACGGTTGTTGCTATATGTTGTCATAGTTAATGTAAACGCACTTGGGCTGCGCTTTATAACGCGATTAATGAGATGATACACAGTACCTGCTCGACTAACTGACCAAACGCTGACATGAGTAGATGACAGAGCCTCTATCCAAACATCGCCAGCCTCGTTGTTCTGGTCAAACCGCAAGTAACCTTGATTTGCATATAAGGTTAAACTTTGGATTCGTTGTGTAAATTCATCACGCTCTTGAGCTTTAGTTTTCGCTCTTAAAACCATAGAGTCATCATTAGTAAAAACCATTTCCAGTCTATGAGATTTGGCCACCTTACGCGCATTAGCAAGCTCTTCACCAATACAATAAAACCCATCACTTTTTCCAACCCACGAACCGCTTAAGTCTTTAAACAAACGATTCAAACTCGCTTCTTGACTGCGTGTTAATTTATTATTCGCAGGTAAATCTGATAAACCAACTTTGCTCGGAGGGGCACTAAGGCATTGAGTTGCGCTTAATGTAAAGCTTGCGAGTAAAATAACTAACATCATTGTTATACGCATAGTATGATCCTTTTAAATCAATGTGAGCATTGCTCAGTACTGTACTTTAAATTAGTTTGATACGTTAAATGAACATAGAAACCAAATGGTTACAAGACTTTCTTATTCTAAGTGAAACTAAAAACTTTAGTTTAGCTGCACAATTACGATTTGTAACCCAACCGGCATTTAGCCGTCGAATTCAAGCATTAGAAAAAAATTTGGGGTGCAAACTCATTGATAGACGCACCAACCCACTTAGTCTCACCAAAGAAGGCATTGCGTTTCAGCCAACTGCACAATCAGTGTTACATTTACTCAACAACTCGGCTGAAAAGTTACGGGCAACAAGCTATGCCCAAGAGCTAAAAATCGCCGCAACTCATACATTGGCGCTAGGGGTGTTTCCGAAAATATTAAAAACTCTGAAGCGACAGTTACCTAATGTCAGCGCTGAGCTTCAAATCGCCGATGCTGACGACTGTACAAAGCTACTCAAAAGTAATAATTGTGACTATTTACTCGCGTTTCATGATGAAGAATTACTAGGTGAAGGTTATGAGCGTTTTGAACTTGGCGCGGTAAAACTATTGCCGGTCGCACTGAGTTCACAAGTGAATACGTGGCAAACGGCAACTAAAGTACCCTACCTTGCTTATCAAGCTTCAATATTTCTCGGTCGTACCGTTGATAATGCACTAGACCATCAAACAAAAAGCAAACTTGATAAAGTGGCAAGCTCATCAATGGCAGACAGTTTAAAAACCATGGTGATGCAAGGGCTAGGTATGGCTTGGCTGCCTGAATTCGCTATTGAAAAAGAGCTTCAAGAAGAAAAGCTCAGCATTATTACTGGGTTTGATGCCATAAGTAATCTAAGCGTTAGCTTATATCGAATTCCTTCAAGCGATCATACTAAATCGATTTACTGGCAAGGCATAACGCAGGCATTAGAAAACGACGATTTAAACTAAGGTTGCATTAGTAAAAGTAGTCATCATAACGCTAGGTGATATGAAAGCTTTTCTATGCTATGCATAATTTGCATAACAAGAACCTATATAAAGCATTAGTCTTTAACCTAGCTTGTGAGTAATCTTGCGCCGACTCTCACCAATACAAGACAAAAACACAATGCGTATAGAATCTGATCTTCTCGGTACAATGACAATTGAAAACAATGTACTCTATGGCATACAAACTCGGCGCGCAGTAAATAACTTTCCATTAAGTGACAAGACACTTACACATTATCCTGCGATGATTAAATCACTCGCCTACGTTAAAGCAGCCTGTGTTCGCGCAAACCAGCAACTAGGTCTAATTAACGATGAAAAAGCTGATGCAATTTTTGCATCATGCAATGATCTAATTGATGGCCAGTATCATGATCAATTTCCTGTTGGCATGATCCAAGGCGGCGCTGGCACATCAACCAATATGAATGCCAACGAAGTAATCGCTAATATCGCACTGCAAAAGTTGGGACATCCACTGGGGGCTTATCAATTTATACACCCTAATAGCGATGTAAACTTGTCGCAATCAACCAACGATGTTTACCCAAGCGCCATTCGACTAAATATCTTGCTACAACAGCCAAAGCTGATAGCCAGCCTAGAAGGCTTGATTGAGCGTTTTTCTGAAAAATCTCAAGAATTTAAACATATTCTTAAGCTCGCCAGAACCCAATTGCAAGATGCAGTTCCAATGACATTAGGACAAGAGTTTGCGGGGTTCGCATCAACGCTACGTGAAGAAATAAAGTTACTTAATCAGTTAAGCCCATTCTTCTATGAAATCAACTTAGGTGGAACCGCGGTTGGAACAGGGATAAATACCAAAAAAGGCTATGCTGATTTAGCAATCAAGCAGTTAGCATGTTTAACTGAACTACCATTTGTTAAGGCCGAAGATTTAATTGAGGCCAGCTCTGACATGGGCGCGTTTGTAATTTACTCATCAGCACTTAAACGCCTTGCAATCAAGTTATCTAAAATCGCCAATGATTTACGCCTATTAAGTATGGGACCGCGCGCAGGGCTAAGCGAAATAAATTTACCAGCAAAACAACCTGGTAGTTCAATTATGCCGGGTAAGGTTAATCCGGTTATTCCAGAAGCCGTAAGCCAAGTCGCATATCAAGTAATTGGATTAGACTCAGCAATCAGTATGGCGGCTGAAGCAGGACAACTGCAATTAAACGCAATGGAGCCGTTAATCGCATATAATATTATGGAAGAAATGGCGCTACTAACTAACGCATGTAGCATGTTTGACCAGCACTGCGTTTCAGGCATTAGCGCAAACCATGAGCGCTGTCATTATTTACTAGACAATAGCCTTGCGCTTGTCACGGCATTAAACCCATTTATTGGTTACGACGCTGCAACCGACATAGCTAAAGACGCATTAAGTTCAGGTAAAAATATCAGAGACTTAGTGTTAGAAAAAGGGATCCTTAGTGAATCTCAACTAGCAGATATTATGCAACCAGAAAAATTGACTGAACCTGCGTAGGGGTTATGCACTTTTAATAATTTAAGTGTATAGCAAATGCTATACACTTTCTTTGCAAAGCAATACAAAGCGTTTTTGATGTGTTTATCGATTATTTCGCACCAAGCTATCGCATGCAAAATGACGAGCCATAAAAATTAATTGTTAACAAAACAGTGATTTAAAACCAATCCAATCTAATTATACACCACTACTTTCGCTCTAAAATAACGGCTCCCTCGCCCTCTTCCTTTAAGCAATCATCTTGGTTATATAAGTGGCATCTTTCCAACGACAAACAACCGCAACCAATACACGATGTGAGAGAGTCTTTTAGCTTTTCAATATATAAAATCTGTTGGGTTAACTTATCACGCCACGCAGTAGCGATGTGTTCCCAGTCACTAACGGTAGGTGTCCGTTCATTAGGTAATTGCGACAAAATTGCTTTAATATCACTTAAACTAACACCAATTTTCTGACCCGCTTTAATTAATGCGATCCGTCTTAATACATCCGGTTTATATCGCCTTTGATTGCCACTATTACGCCAACTACGAATTAACCCTTTTTCTTCGTAAAAGTGGAGCGTGGAGACTTTTACTCCAGCACGTTTTGCAATATTTCCGACCGAAAGGTTCGCATCAGCCATAACTAAAATTGTTCACTGTTTCATTCTATAAAATACCGTACATTTTTATAATAAGTGATGAAGAACTCAAGCATGACACGATAAAAACTACAACAAAATACGTAACAAGCTATGTCTCGGTTAATGCGTAAATAAATCGCATCTCACATTATTAAACCGAGCATATTTAAGATATTAGAAAACATAAAAAAGAATATGCAAAGGAGTATGGTTTTGGGTGTGCTCTAAGCCCCAAAAGACACTATAGTTGTAGCCATAAATTACTTTGTAAATAGCATAATAAGCAACTTGCTTAATGCAAATCTTCGCCTACGCCTCATGCTAAATCACGAATTAATGTATTAATCGCATAAAAGCTTATGTTAATTTAATCTGGCTGAGCTTAAAGTGCGTATGTATGTAGCAGCTTGTTTACGTTCGTTAACCTTACTCCTTATGTAAACAGTAAGTTATGGCTAATAAAATAATTTTTCATAATAACTACCACGCTCCTACTATAGCACAGCAAACAACAGTCCTAGTAAAACCAATTTAATGCATATATCTACTTAAATTTAATGCTAAAACTTCGAGTAATCGACTAAATTAGTTAAAACAAAACAATTGTTATTATAGTACCTAATTATTAACCAAACGTTATAAAACCGGATTTAAAATAATTAATACTTATATAAAACCACTAACTAGTTCTAAATTGGCAATTTAATAGGCTAACTAGAGTTGATCTTTTCTGGACAAAATTGCTATTGTTACACCATGCCGTTATTTTCATTTAGATGAAGTGAAAGTCTAAGCGACTTGAATTGAAATTAATACTTTATCATTAACGGCAAAAAATTAGTCCCCAAAACTATGTATGCTCTACAAGGATAGAGAAATGACAACAAATTACGCAAAAGTAAAAGAATTGTGCGACCAACTGGTTTCTGATGGAAAGCCAGTGTCGGTTGAGGCCATTTTACAAGAATGTGAAGGCAGCACTGCGAGTATTCTTGCACACTACCAACGTTGGCGCAGTGAGTCGCAAGACACACGCCAAGCCACAGCTGATACAGGGTCATTAAGTGACGAGTATATGGCTGCATTTCACCGCGAGATTAAACGTTTCTCAAATGCTATTAATCGTGATTTCGAAGTTCAACTTGAACGTGCTATTGAAGCCGAAAAGTTCGCTATCCTAAGCCTACAAAAAACAGAACAAATTACCGGTGAATTAACCGAAAAATTACAAATGCTTGAGGCGCGTTTAGAAGAAGAAACAAGCCAATTCAAGCAGACAATCGCTGAAGTCGAAGACAATGCCGATGTTGAAATTGCATCACTAAAAGAACACCACGAAAAGCAGCTTCAAGACCTAACTGAGTCTAAAAATCAAACAATTGAAGATATGCGAATTGCCAATGAAAATACCATTGAGCAATTAAAGGCTAATAACGCTGCAACCGTTGCAGAATTAAAAGAGTCGAGCGAACGCACCATTGCTGAGTTAAAACAGTCTGGCGAAGCAAAAGTCAGTGAGCTTACTGAGAATGTTGCAAGCCAAGTTCAAACTCTTGAAGCGGCACTTGAAGAAAAAGATTCGAAAATCCAAGCATTATTACAAGAGAAAAACTCTACACTTTCTCAGCTGTCACAGTTAGAGCAAACTGCAAATACACATGCAGCGAAAGCAGAGCAGCATAACTCGGAAGTTGAAGATCTTCGCCAAGCAAAAGAAGCTATGCAAGCACAGCTTAAACAAGCTGAGCAAAGCATTGAAATGATGAAGAAACAAAACCTTGAGCTATCACAACATAACCAAGATCAGCAAACAGCGGTTAAAGATGCAAAAGAGCAAATCGAAGAAATGCAGACTCAGCTGGCTGAGGCTCAGAAGATTGCGACAAGCTTTGAAAGTGAAAAAGAAAACTTACTTAAGCAAATGGACTTCGTTAAGAACAATTCAACCGCTACTATTCAGCGCTTAACGCAAAATTCTGATCAAAACCTCGCTAAGATCAGACTACTTGAAGAAAAACTTGTTAGCGAGCAACAAAACGCATGGCGTTATGAGAATGACAACGAGAAGCTACAAGAGCAACTTGAATTTATTAAGCAAAACTCTGCAACCACTGTAGAACGACTAACACGCAGCGCCGAAAAAGCGATGGCACGTGTGCGCGACCTAGAACGTGAAGTAGATGATGCTAAGTTAGAGCTTGAGCAAATACGCGCTCAAAACAACGTTGTGCCGCTACAAGATCAAGCATAACGACATTATTTAGTGAATTGGAAAAGGGTCATTTGACCCTTTTTTATTATTGCAAAAACGCTAAAAAAAGCTAAATTGAAAGGTAAATAGCTAATTTTAAAAATAAATTGAAAATTTACACAGCACGTCAAGCAGTATTAAATCACAAAAAAAGATTAGTCGCTTATGAGCTGCTATTTCGTAATAGCCGCGCTAATTCATTTCCTACCATAGACCCAGTTATTGCCACCTCAAAACTTATCGCCGATAGTCAGTTTATTATCGGGTTACGACGCTTAACCTCGGGGAAAAAAGCGCTAATTAAGTTTCCACATCTTGGTATATTGCAAAAGCAGCCTGAGCTATTACCAAGCAACGATTTTATCGTTGAGTTAATGACCGACTTCGCGCCTAATCAAGAAGTGTATGAAGCATGCCGTAGCTTATTTCACAAAAACTATGTGCTTGCACTTGATCCCTACACCCCCGATTTTGACTGGCAACCTTATTGCAATTTATGCCGTTTGGTGAAATTTGATATTAGTAGAACGCCGTTAAACACGGTAATTGCTGATATTAATAAGTTAAAGCAACAAAAAAACCTCAAACTAATGGCGACAAAAATTGAAACTCATGAAGATTTCGAACTCGCCAAACAACTTGGCTTCGATTACTTTCAAGGGTACTTTTTATGTCGTCCGCAATTAATTGAACAACAAGATATGGTAAGCCACTCACAAACTATGGTGTTGCTCTATACCGAACTTGTAAAAGAAGAGCTCAATTACGACAAAATCGCTAATCTGGTTGAGCAAGATGCTGCGCTTTGCTACAAATTACTACGCTTTATCAATTCGGGTCTATTTCCTACTCGCGAAGAAATTAACTCAATTAAACAAGGCTTGATTTACCTTGGCGACCAAAACGCGAAGCGTTTTTTGAATCTAGTTGTTACCGCACACTTTGCTAAAGACAAGCCTCATGAGCTAATTCGCATGTCGACTATTCGAGCCAAATTTTGCGATGTCATTGCGCAAAAAATCGCACCAAGTTTAAAAAGTAAATCATTCTTGGTTGGTCTTTTCTCATTATTAGACGCCATTTTCGATCGCTCTATGGACGTAATTATCAAGCAGCTTCCACTTGGAAAAGACATTAGTGATGCATTAATTGGCCAAGAAAATCTCAATAGAAACATTCTTGAACTCGTGCTTAGTTATGAATCTGGTAATTGGCAAAAAATAGAATCACAGTGTAACAAACTAAAACTTGATCAAGCGGATTTACCAGCGTTTTATTATGAAGCCATAAAGTGGAGTGATGTTTTATATAACTGCACTCAACAAGAAGACCCGCTATAAAAAAGCCCAGCACTTGTGAAGTGACCCCATTAAGTTGGACTCATTTCTAAGCGGCTACCAAGGCCTGATTTCGATACTCTATCGGACTCAGGCCTTTTAGTTTCAGCTTAATTCGTTTGTGATTGTAATATTCTATATATTCTTTAATGGCATTTTCCAGCTCGGTTGCGCTTTTGTACTCATAACCGTGATACATTTCCGTTTTCAATATACCGAAGAAGTTTTCTGCAACGGCATTGTCTAAGCAGTTTCCTTTACGGGACATACTTTGTGTTAAGCTGTTATCTGCAATGATTTTTCTGGTCAACTGATGTTGATATTGCCAACCTTGATCAGAATGAATGAGCGGTCGCTCATGCCATGCTAACAACTTAATAGCCTTATTTAATGTATCAGTAACTAGACTTAACCTCGGTGAGGTTCCAACCTCATAACTAACAACTTCTTGATTAAACAGGTCAATGATTGGTGACAGATAGACACGCTGGTTAGCTACCTTAAATTCTGTAATATCGGTTACCCATTTTTGATTTGGTTTCACCGCATTAAAATCTCTGTTAAGCGTATTGTCGATATGCTTACCTAGTGCGCCCCTATAAGACTTATAACGCTTCGGCCTCACAGTCGATTGCAGTGACAATTGCTGCATCAAGCGTTGAACGGTTTTATGGTTAATGAGCGTACCCGAGTTGCGTAATGTTGACGTTATTCGCCTGTAACCATACCGTCCTTTGTGAGCATGGAATATAGACTTTATTTGCTGCTTTATCGCATCATATTTGTCGTGACTATCGCCTTTGTTACGATGGTAATAGTAAACGCTTTTCGGTAGCTCACTGGCCTTGAGTAAATGCGATAGTTTAAATTTAGCCTTTAGCTCACTCACTACTTTTGCTTTTTCGTTGTTGGTTTTTCCTGAGCCAAGGCATTCCACTTTTTTAAGACAGCATTCTCCGCTCTGAGGTACTCAAGCTCTTCTCTTAGTTCTTTTTCAGTCATTTCTTTCGAGTTTTTAGCTTTGGCAGGCTTGCGCATGTTTGCTCTGAGTGGTTTCAAGTGAGTTAATTTTCCCGAATTATAAGCGCAAAACCATTCGGATAACATGCCGGGAGAAGACAAGTCAAAAAAGGCACTAGTGTAAGTTAAAGACCATCCTTCCCGTTTCATTCGTTGAATCATCGCTAGGCGAGCTTCTTTTATGTAAGGTTTTTGCTTATGCAAAAAAGCATCTTTGCCATGAAGACGAAACACTAAACACCAATACCGAATTTGCCGTGAACTAACATTGAATTGTTTTGAAAGCAGACGTGAACCTTTGGTATTGGCTTGAGCTGCTACTTCTAGTTTGAACTCTCTACTGTATGTAGACATAAAAAGACCCCCAGTAATTGGAATGTCCAACTATTGGGGGTCACTTCATTGGCTGGGCTTTGACGTTATATAACTTATATATTAAAACATATAGCTTAATTTCACGTAGTAAAAACCACCGTTGTAGTCGTACGGACCACTTTCGTAATATTTAGCACCTAGTACGCCATACGAAGCACTTGGTAGTTTTTGTGCTTCTTGGTCGAAAATATTATTCGCACCTACAGCTGCTTTAAAGCTCTCATTAATGAAATAACTCACTTCCGCATCAAAGGTAAATGATGAATCCGCAATTTCATTCCAACAACCGTCTAAACAATCATCATCAGCATGCACTGCGAAGTATTCGCCGAAGTAATTAGCGCGCACAAACATGCTAATATCATCCCAGTTTTGCGTAATTGTGAACGTAGCACGGTGCTGAGGCATGCCTTCTTCTAAACGTTTCACCTTACCGTCGCTTGTAGTTGCAGGGTTAAACGCGTCAACCGTTGTTTCATTCCAGTTATACGCTAACGCAAATTTTGTTGCGCCATTGAGTAAATCGGCAGAATAGTTAGCAACAATATCAACACCTTGTGTTGTAGTATCAAAGTCATTTGCAAAGTAGGTAACCGCCGAGATTAACTCTGGGTTTTGTACACCAAGCGCTCTAAGTTCAGCATAATCTTCTTCACGTACTGTAATTTGACTAGACTGCGCGATACGATCTGTTACTTCAATGTTGTAGTAATCAACTGTTAAGAAGAAGTCATCATACTCATATACAGTACCTAATGCATAACTTGTTGACTCTTCTGGTGTCAGCTCTTTACCACCATAAAATGCAGAAAGTGGATCTGTTGGCGGCGCTAAGAAACTTTGAATTAATTCACCGCCTACAAGTGATGTTGCCGTGTTTACCACATTTGCCTGACCAACGGTCGGTGCTCTAAAGCCGGTACTTGTTGAACCACGAACCTGCCAATCATCTGAAATAGCATATTGCAGCGTTAATTTGTAGTTCGCTGTATCGCCAAAGGTATTATAATCTTCGTAACGAAGTGCTGCGCCAAATAGCAAGCTTTCTGTTAAATACGCTTCAGCGTCAACATATGCCGCCCAGTTACGACGAGTATTAGTTCCTTGAGATTCAGGACCAAAGCCTTTAAAGCCATGTGAACCAATATTAAAGCCTTGGTCTGCGTAAGGTCCGGCCTTCCATGATGCTTCTTCACCTGACACTATTTCAAACGATTCTTCTCTAAATTCAAAACCACCGGCAAGGTTTAGAGGATCGTCCAGACCAACTTCAAGTGATTTAACTAAATCAAAGTTAAATGTCTTTTCAAGTTGAATATATTTACCCGTATCAAAGTCCACTGGCGTGTCTAAACCAAGTGATGGGTTAAGCGAGTTATAAAGGTAGAAATCCGCTGCATTTCGACCAACTGAGCCGCTTAAATCAAAATAAACTTCATCTAACCAGCCACCACTAATCTCGCCTTCAACACCCATGGTAAGCGATGTATCAACGATGTTGCCAGCAAATTGAGGCGTGTAACCACCAGGGAAAATCATGTTCATTGAGAAACAGTTAGGATCAGCAACCATATCTTTATATGCTTGTGTATCAAGTACATTCGGTACGTTTGCTGGTACAACAGCACATGTTCTAGGACCGCCATTTGCTTGACCAATATCACCTATTAGCAAAGTTTCGCCGCCATCGTT
The DNA here is from genome assembly GCF_056159365.1 of Pseudoalteromonas sp. ABV4_021. Lineage (NCBI taxonomy): Bacteria > Pseudomonadati > Pseudomonadota > Gammaproteobacteria > Alteromonadales > Pseudoalteromonadaceae > Pseudoalteromonas > Pseudoalteromonas sp. ABV4_021. The sequence continues at coordinate 488,381 of NZ_JBSWVB010000002.1, forward strand.
TGAATAAACATTACTGCGGTTATGTGGATTACGATAATAAAAGCCACCTGTTGCATCACGTTCAGAATAGTTACCAAACATGTAGAATTCTTTATCATTACCTAAATCAAGGCCCACGTTACCAAAAACTGACAAGTCGTCTTCGATTTCTGGATTACCCCATACTTGCGCAGGATCATTGATGTAAGTGTTACCTGCATCAGCGAGACCTCCAGCGTCTGGACGCTGAACTGAGCGGCTTGTCGCATCAGCATTTTTTAATGCGAAAGACAAGTTAGCAAAGCCGTCATCGGTAAATGGCATGCCAATGTTACCCTCAATTGTGGTTGTGTCGCCATCACCTTCAAAATACTCACCGTATTTAACTGTGATACTGCCACCTTCGGCTGAATCTTTTAACACAAAGTTCATTACGCCTGCGATGGCATCTGAACCGTATTGCGCTGCAGCACCGTCACGAAGCACTTCAACTTGTTTTAAAGCGATGCTTGGAATTACCGAGATATCAGGTCCTTGTGCACCATCATTCACACCACCACCTTGAAATGCAATAACCGATGCACGGTGACGTCGTTTACCATTAACAAGTACCAAAGTACTGTCAGACGATAAACCACGAAGGTTAACAGGACGAATTAACGTTGCGGCATCACTGATAGGCTGTTGACGCACATTAAATGAAGGAACTTGGCTTACAAGTAACTCTAGCATGTCAGACGAACCATGCTTTTCTAAATCCTCACCACCGATAATATCAATCGGCACAGGTGAATCGGCGATTGAACGTGGCGCAGAGCGTGTACCTACTACGGCGATTTTTTCGACGTCTTTTTTAACCTCTTCGGTGTTATTTTCTTCTGCTATTGCAGAATAAGACATGGTTGAGACGAGTGTTGATGAGCAGGCAAGTAGTATTGCCTTACGTAGCGCTTTAATTTTCATAATTTCCCTAGCAACTTAGTTAATTATTATGTAAATATGTTTAACATACTATTTACATAAATAGACTAAATTGGGGATTTTTCAAGTATAAAATTGAATAAAATGTATCGTTAGCGCATTTTTTATACTAAAACAGTAAATTATCTAATTTTTCCTCTCAGCGCTTTTGTATGACTGTGTTTTTTCTTACTGTCTAGCCGCTTTCGTTGAGAGCTTTTTGTCGGTTTTGTTGCCCTGCGTTTTTTTTGCACAACCATCGCCGATTGAATAAGCGTTTTAAGCCTGTCCAGGGCATCTTGTTTGTTTAACTCTTGAGTTCTAAATGATTGCGATTTAATAACAATAACCCCATCATTAGTAATGCGGCTGTCATTTAGGGCTAATAGCTTTTCCTTATAAATTTGTGGCAAGGTGCTGCGTTTAATATCAAATCGTAGGTGAATTGCAGTTGCCACTTTATTTACATTTTGCCCACCACTGCCTTGTGAGCGAATCGCTGTTAACTCAAGCTCCCAATCGGCAATACTGACTGAATTTGAAATTTGTAACATTTAAAACCCTCTGTTACGTTGATTGATAAAATTAGCGTGTTTCGCATTTAACTCTATTGAGACGGTTATAATCATAAAACCGGATTAAACAACTCACGCGCATTCAACTGCTAAAATAGTGGTACTGTAATAGCGTGTTAGCCATTAAAATCGGTTAAAACAGGTAGTAACGCCAGCACTGCAACACACAAAATATTTACACTAATTGTCAGCAAAAACCATTTTCGAAACGGTTGTTTTAGTGTTTTATGCCTAAAAAACGCTTGCGCAAATACAGCACCTAACCAGCCACCTAACACATCATAAATATGAAGCGTCGATTCTGGGACTCGCACTTTATCTTTTTTTGCTTTGTACTTATCAATACCATAAACAATAAAGGTGAAAACACTCATCACGGTGTATGTAGGGACGAGCCAAAACGGCAATGACTTTAACCACACTAAACCGGCTATTACTAGGCAAAATAATATTACAAATAAGATCATTAAGATGGGAAATCAGTTATATAAATAAGCACCACGCAGTTTATCAGATTACAGACGTAGGGTTTGTAATATTCAAATCTATATAAGTCCTGTTAAATAACTAATTTGGTAGTGAGCAATAACTATGCAACAGTGCCAAATTTAATTGCTTTTGTTTCTGTTTCAACAGTCTAATAAACTTTTTATATGAGCTACGCTCTCATTCACAGGGTACGAGATAGCAAAATATCAAGCAACGTTAGCCAGCACACATAAAAAAGGGCGACACACAGTTCGCCCCATTTCATTTAGTTATTGCTTACGGTAACCGTCTCATCGCGTAACAAATGTAAAAAGTGCATATGCTTTTGGTATTGATCAATTACATCGTTAATAACCGCATTCTGTGACCATCCCATAATGTCGTAGTCTTGACCACCTTCTACTAAATGCACCTCAGCGCGATAATAACATTCCTCATCTTCGTCGCTGTTAAAACTCGGTTGTACGTGTTTTTTCTTATGAACACCGTAAACAAAGTCATGTTCGTCGCCATGATACACTTTTAAAATAAGCCCTGAATCTTTAACAATAATTTCGGTTTGAATATCATTAAGTTCGAATTGATTTTTCAACGCTTTAAACGCGCGCTTTACGACTTTATTAATAAAATCCGCGGTGTTCTGTTTGTCAGGCGTTGACACAATATTATTGAGTTTTTCTTGCCAGTCTTCACCATCAACATAATGATTTGTCGGCGTTATGTTCATTTGTAAACTGTCCATCTTTGCAGCTTCAATTTGCAGCGCTTTAACCAAACCAAAACACGCAAATAGCAACACGATAGCAAAGGGTAACGCGCTCGCAATTGTCATGGTTTGTAATGCGTTCAAGCCCCCCACTAAGCTTAACACCGCAGCCACCACACCAACGCCGATAGCCCAATACAAGCGTTGCCAAAGCGGTGTATCATCCTCACCATTTGAACACAGCATATTAATTACCATTGCGCCTGAATCGCATGACGTTACAAAGAAAATAACAATCATTAATATCGAAAGCCCGGTTAAGAATGCACTCCATGGAAAGGCTTCTAAAAACACAAACAGAGCAACGGCCGAGTCATTACTTACCATCTCCATTAACGACACATAACCTTGCTCTACAACAAGGTAAATTGCACTGTTACCAAAAATGGTCATCCATAATAGTGTAAACGCCGTCGGTACAACCATTACACCTAATATAAATTCACGAATGGTACGCCCTTTTGAAATGCGGGCTATGAACAATCCAACAAACGGTGCCCAAGCAAGCCACCATCCCCAATAAAAAATGGTCCAACCACCAATCCAACTTTTCTTTTCATAGGCAAACAAATTAAATGTATTTGACACAATTTCAGACAGGTACTGACCCACGTTTTGCACATAAGCCTGTAGTAAGAATACCGAAGGCCCAAGTACAAAAATAAAAATCAACAAGGCAATGGCAAGCAACATATTAGTTTCAGACAAAATCTTAATGCCTTTATCAAGCCCAGTTGCTACTGAAATAGATGCAAGTGCAGTAATTGCAAGCATAATAAGCACTTGGTTAAGTACACTTACATCAATATCAAATAAATAGTTTAGCCCAGAGTTTACCTGGCTTGCGCCAAGCCCAAGTGATGTGGCCACACCAAATACCGTACTCACAACCGCAAACACATCAACTACGTGCCCTTGCCAGCCATAAATCTTATCGCCAATAATTGGGTGTAAAGCAGAACGAAGCGTAAGCGGTAAGCGATGGCGATAACTAAAATACGCAAGCACCAGGGCCACAATGGCGTATATGGCCCATGCATGAAAACCCCAATGGAAAAAGGTTATTTTCATCGCTTCTCTAATTGCATCAAGGGAGTTGACTTCAGCTGTTGGCGGCGATACATAGTGCATAATCGGCTCAGCCACACCGAAAAACATCAAACCTATGCCCATACCCGCTGCAAACAGCATAGCTATCCATGTTGATAACTTATAATCTGGCGTAGAGTGATCCGGCCCGAGTTTTACCGAGCCAAAGCGCGATAAACTCAAATACAATACAAAACCGAGGATTATGGCAACCGCCAATATGTAGAACCAACCACCATTGGTAACTATGGTTGATTGCAATGAGTTATATAGTTCGTTGGAAAATTCTGGCGCCATAATCGCCACAATCAAAAGAACCGATATAACAAAAGACGCAGGTAAAAAAACCGCTTTATTTAGAACATTTGTTTTATTTTGCATAAGTCAGGGAATTTGCTTAGTACTCTAATTATTATAATGCAATATCGAGATGTATTCTTAACTTTTTATATTAACGAGGCATTTTTGAAATTAAACCTCTCAAAATAAAATGTTAATCCACACTAATTTCAAAAATTAAACTATCACTTGAAATAATTCGACATCTTAAATACATCGAAACATTTGTGTTCACATTTTTAACCACATTGTACTTTTTAATAAACGAAGGTTTGGTTTTTATGTTCAAAAAACACTCAACTTTAAATTTTCACTGCCGATGACAAGTTATGGATAATTGTAATTGGATGACACATGAAAATTGAAAGCGCAAATGTAAAACTTGAAAACACGTATGTCAGTGAATTTGAATCAGAGCGGCGAGAAACTCCTATCACCCCGCCACGCGCACCAAATGTTGAGAAGGTAGAACATTCTTTAGAGGATATTTCACTCGAAGATGATGCTAAAATTCATATTCTAAAATTACTTATTCAAGAGCTTACCGGCAAAGAAATTGATTGGTTTGACAAAAACGAAATGGAACAACCCGACGCAAGCCAACCAATAGAAGCAGACACGAGTCAACCCGATGGTCCTATCGAAGTTATCGTTGAACGACTAAACCATGAACATCAAAGTAACGACCTAAAACTTTCGGGAGAGCTCAAGCTTGAAAGTGGTCGGGAGATTAGGTTTGAGTCCAAGTTGGCGTTTGAGCAAACTCATACCGAGTATCAACGGTCAATTGAAACCATAAATATGAAAGACCCTCTCGTGATTAGTTTTACCAATAAGCCGGTTTCGTTAAGTGCCAGTGAACACGGTTTTGATATCGACGCTGATGGTGAACAAGATAAAATTGCACATCTTGACAAAGGGTTTGGCTATTTAGCACTTGATCGAAACAATAACGGCAAAATTGATAATGGTAACGAGCTTTTTGGTGCGCTAAGTGGTAATGGCTTCAACGACCTTAGCCAATACGATGAAGACGACAACGGCTTTATTGATGAAAATGACAGTATTTTTCAGTCGCTACATGTATGGGTTAAAAGTGAGAAGGAAGACAAACTTATATCGCTAAGTGAGGCAAATATTGGCGCCATAGGGCTACAGCACGCCCAAACGCCGCTTAATATTCGTAACGACGGTGAACTTAAAGGCGCCGTCCGTCAGTCGGGATTTTATTTGAGTAATAACGGACAAGTCGGTTTATTACAACAAATTGACCTTGTGGTTTAAGTCTTTACTTTAAACTTTGAATGTACAATTTAGTGCGGGCCCATGTGTTTTGTCGAGTTATTTTAATTACGTCGTTTACAAAACACAGGGTTGCCCCATATTCCTTACTTACTCGCTAGCAGACGTTTTTTCTCTTGCTTAAACTGTGCATTTAATTCATCAATTAATGCTAAAAGCACAGTTTGATCATCATCACTTAGCGCTAACTTTGTTTGCAAACGCGAATCAAATGGGCTTTCTGCTATGTTCGATAAATGATTCAGGTATGCATCTGTATGCAACAACATTGCAGTCACTTTACTTTGAATATTAAGCACACACAAAGTGAGATCATTTGACGCCAGCATTTCTATTTGTTTAACCGCCAAGCTTATTATTAATTGGTCATCTTGAACCGTCTTCCGAGTATTGCTGATAAGTGCCTGAAATTCTTTTTTAAGCTGAAGCTCTTTATTTGGGTTATTGAGCTCTACCGCAGCATTTGTATCTTCTAAAAAGGCTTTTGATGCTGCATCTAGCTGTTCAGCGATTTCAGATTTATGACGAAAAATCATTTCGCCCAATAACGTTTGAAATACCAGAAGTTGGTTAGCCGTTATTTCGAATAATTTTAGGTGTGCATGCCCTGCTATATTATCCGTAACCGCATTCTCTTTTTGTTGATGCTGTTTAAAAAGAATAATAAAAATCAGCACAACAATCAGGCTTAAAGCAATTTGTGCGTTATTTTCAATCAGTAAAATAATGTCAGACATAAGTAGTGTTTGCTTTTTTGCTTAATTCAATCATGGTTTTAGAGATTTTTGAAGCGTTATCAGTTAGTCTGGTCATTAAATATACATAAACATCACTACTGACACCGCCTGACAAACAAGTCATTATTATTAGGGTCTGTGGATCTTTCAAGTTCGTTTTTGCAGCAGTTTGATGGGGTTTATACAAGGCAGAGGCTGCGTGGCATAGTTATTCTATGTGAGTCAGCCGATAACACAGTAGAAAACCCAATTAAGCCCTGCCGAACGGTTCTTTTGAGCGCACTTTCTCATTCGCTTAGATTGCTAGGCCACACATCGAGCACCGCGATAAAAGCACGCTCAAAAAGAACAAAAGTAGAACAGCAAAGATCTACAGACCCTATAAACAACAAGGACAGTAATTATGATAACACTCTACGAGTTTCCGCCCGCTTTTGGCCTTACCAACGCGAGTCCATTTGCGCTAAAGCTTGAAGCTTACTGCAAATTGGCCAAGATAGAATACCAAGTCAAATATCGTATTGATTCAGAAAAAATGCCAAAAAAGAAGTTTCCCGTGGCATTGATCAACAATGAATTAGTTGCCGATTCAAATATTATTCTCGCGCAATTAGATCAAACCGCGCAACTTGATGCTTCACTGAGCGACGAGCAGCATGCACTCGGTTATTTGATTAAAGAATTAATTGAAGAGAAGTTGTATTGGTGCTTAGTTTACAGCCGCTGGGTTGATGACGCGTTTTGGCCGACGACTAAAGCCGAGTTATTTTCTGAAATGCCCGGGATTCTCAAACTCTTTGTGCCAAATTTAGTAAGAAAGAACTTAATTAAAAGCATTTATGCGCAAGGACTTGGGCGGCATTCAAGAACGCAAATATATGATTTTGCAATTGAAGCAGTAGCGCATTTGGCTAACTTATTGGGAGAAAAACCTTACTTTGTATCTGATTACATGACTCAATATGACTGCGCTGCCTATGCAACATTGACCAATCTATTAAATGGAAAACTTGAAACGCCAATAAAAGCAGCGATTGAGCAAAAGCCTAACTTAGTGGCTTACATCAATCGCTGTTATAAATCATGTGGTGTTTAGCTAGAATTAACGTCGTTAAGGTTTTAGCTTAGGTAAATTAAAGTCAAACCATCGATTAAATAGATTAATTACACCCATTTAATCCATTAGAGCTTAAGTTAGTTAATTGGCATACTAAGCTCAGTTAAAAAATACAGATATTAGAAGGGCGTACCATGTTGAAAGATATTTCAGGACAATCAGTACCACAAGTCACTTTACCAATTTTTGCTAACAACGAATGGCAAACAGTAACAACAGATGACTTATTTAAAGGCAAAACAGTGGTGGTATTTTCACTACCCGGTGCATTTACACCAACCTGTTCATCAACCCATTTGCCACGCTTTAACGAACTTGCCAATACCTTTAAAGCGAATGGCGTAGACGATATTTTATGTGTATCGGTTAACGATAGCTTTGTTATGTCAGCATGGGCAAATGACCAAGAAGCTGACAATATTCGCTTAATTCCAGATGGTACAGGTGAGTTTACCCACGGCATGGGTATGCTTGTTGACAAAAGCGCGATTGGCTTTGGCAAGCGCAGTTGGCGTTACTCGATGCTGGTAAAAGATGGCGTAATTGAAAAAATGTTTATTGAACCAGAAGTAGACGGCGACCCGTTTGAAGTATCAGACGCCGATACCATGCTTGATTACATTAACCCTAATGCGGTTAAACCAAAGCCTGTTGCATTATTTACGAAACCGAACTGCCCATATTGCCAAAATGCAAAACGATTACTCGATAAGCATGGCTTTAATTATGAAGAGATTGTTCTGGGTAAAGACGCAACGTTAACAAGCTTAAAAGCTATGTCGGGGCGAGAAACCGTGCCACAAGTCTTTATTGGTGGTAAGCACATTGGTGGCTCAGACGATTTAGAAAGTTACTTTCAGGACTAACCATATATAAAAAGGCTGCATCTGCAGCCTTTTTAAAACCTAAACTCTACATTTAAATGAGCACCAGTCTCATTATTAGTGCGTTCAAACCAATCGGCACGATGATGCACAATTTCTCCGGTGACTGCGAGCCAAGTTAACAATTCATACTCTAACGCCAAACTTAAGCCATACGCATTACCTTTGTCTGAAAAGTAAGACCCTACACAGGTTTTATCCCAGCCACAGCCCTCATTAATGGTTTTATTTTGCGCCACATCATAGTGTTCGATTAGATAATATTTACCCTCTACATCACCATTTTGATAAAACACACTACCGTACAACAACGCTTGGCGATTAAAGCGATACCCTGCAATCAGCGACAAATCATAACTTTTTTGTTCCATTGACCAATCATTATATTGCTTTGTAGCGCTTTCGCTGCGCTTAGCCCAAATATAACCAAGGCTGCCAGCTAACGACAGGTTGCCCGCTTTTTTCTCTTCAAGCGGTGCGCCTAACATTTGGTATTTTAAGCTAACTTGATTTTCACCGTTATCAACAAAACGTGCCTCAAAACCTTTACCTAGTGTCATCGCCGCTGAGAAACGCAGCGTATTATCTCGTTCGCTCTTTTTATTTTTATTTATGGCGATTTGGTTTGAGCTATCAGAGCCTGCGGTAATGTTAAAATGGAAAGGTTGGCTATTAACTTCGGAGCTATTAAATCGCGCCATGCGTGGTTTTACTTCAGGCGTCGATTCACAGCCTGCAAGCACAATACTTGATAATACCGTGCTTATGACAATCAGCTTGTTCAAAAGAAAGTCCTTTTAAATAAAATAGGTGCCAATAATACGGTGATTTTCTTTTCTAATTCAAACCATTGTGTAAATAAACGTAATAAGCGGTCATAATTAAAACGCCTTGTAAATCGATGACTACAACGCGGCTTACAACATCAATAGCACGTAATACTGTAAAGAGATAAAATTCACTAACCCATTACCAAAGCGGTAATGGGTTAGTGTTAACTAGAGTAGTTCAATACGAAATGTGTCCATATTTGGTGTGCAATCCCACTTGGCATTTCGCTCATTACTAAGTTTAGATGCATCCCACTCCAAGCCACATGTCTGGCCGCTTGCTTCGGTGACAATACGTGTTTGATTACTTTCATTCATCAGCCAAATTGAGATTAAGTCACCCGATGAGTTTTCATCAAATTTTGCATTGCGTTCATTAGCATGCTTAGATGAATCCCATTCAAATGCGCCTTTATTACCATTGGCGACTAAATAACCATCAGCAATTAATTTGTTGCCATCGTTAGTGATGCCCGTAACTGTAAACGTCATTGGATCGGCATTGCCAGTACAATCCCATTTTGCATTACGCTCATTAAAAAAGCGGTTGTTATCCCATTCCAAACCACACGTTTCGCCGTTAACTTCGGTTGTGATCACCAAAGACACATCTTGACCAACTTGAATGTTTGATTGCTGGGTTAAATAGCGATTTTGCACATTGTTAAGTAGGGTGTTTAATTCAGTACCTTGCCCTTTGTTATAAATAGTGCGCACTTCATCAAGGCTTAGCGCACGGCGCCACATGGCAAAATCATCCAAATCGGCTTTTAAATTATAAGTATAATTACCGGTACCATCTTGCCCAATATTCCAATTAAGCTCTGAGTTAATATCACCCACATTAGCAATATCACCAGCGATAATATTAAGCTCCCCCGTTGGACTTCCCGCGTACATAGTGGCAACACCGTTACGGTCAAACGTTGCAACCAGTAACCACCAGCCATTAAAGCTGTAATCGATTGGATCGATGTCTTTTCTGTCAGCACCTGATGACGCTAAATTAATGCCAAAGTCATCGCCATTGCCTTCGTTAGCAAGTAATAATGTGCCGCGATTAGCCCCACTTGCCCAGTTTTTATTACCAACAATCACGGGATCGCCGGCTTGGTCGCCACTCACTCTAAACCAAGTCATCAAGGTAAAGTTTGTATCTGAGCCAAAATCCAATTCTGTTGGTTTACCTAGTGTCAGGTATTCTTTGTCGTCGTTAAGCTTTACATATTGACCAAACTTACCACCCGCTTGCAAATTTGGTGTGCCCCCGCCTACTTGAGCGTGAAGCGAATTACCTGATGCATCAAGATAGTTGCCATCAAATGGTAAATAGGTTTTAAGGTCTTGCTTTATGCCATTATCGTTAACAACACGCAATAAGTTACCCTGCACAGCACCATCCATATTTTCCGGCACCGCTAAACCATGGTGGGCAAGTACTGTAGGCGCTGCATCATAATTATGAGGAACGCCCGCTAAATACCCTTGTTTAGCGGTTTTAGATGACACTAAAAATGGAATCGTATAGTTATCTGCTGCATGAATACCGTGCGATGAACCACGTCCACCGTGATCAGATGTCAGAACAATTTGCCAATCTTCACTGTCAAAGTTAGGACGATTTTTAATGGCAGCCAATATGCGACCAATTTGACTATCAACATCGTTTATTTCATTAATGTAACCGTCATCTGACGCCGCAAAACAACATGCATGCCCTGCACCATCTACGTCATCGAGAAATAGAAATAATGCATCGACATTAGTCCCGTGCTGCCAATTTGACGCTGTAAAAGTGCCATTAATGATATCAATCGCATTTTGTGTATTCGTTGCATCATCTGCATCTATTTTTACGTCTGCGCTATTGGTAATTTGCATATCGGTGCTCCAAGTCACCAAATACGCAGTGTTAAGTGTTGGGTTTGCTTGCTCTAATAAGGTTAAATAATGTGGGTACGTGGCATAATTGCCCCCTGCCACATCATTATTACCTGTTACACCACTTTTACTTGATGTAACCCCTGTCATAATACCCACATGATTAGGACCACTGTTTGGCGCTGCGTCCTTCATAGTTTGCGCATAATGTGCAAATGCGGTGTTATAGCCATTCGCCCAATTTCCACTAATCAAGTTATCAAGATTAGGAGTATGCGCATTTTCAATACCGTCGCCACGTAACCCATCAACGGCTATCAGCAATGAATGTGTTTTTGCTAAGACAGAAGTGGACATTGCCACACCAGCAATCAACAACAACACTTTCGCGATTTGCTTTATTGGGTAACTGCACGACATGTTTTTTGTTTTCATAGTAATTCCTGTTAGTTTGACTTTTAAATTGGTCTAGACCAAATAAAACTTTATAGCTAACGTATTACTATTAAGTGATTTTGAAGTGACAAAGGAGTAACAATTTGATTAAAAATACACCAAAGCGTAATGAGTGGTTGTAAATTAAATCCAAGCTCCATTTAACAGGCTAATAAGGAATGCTTTGTAAACCCCAGCGATAAAAGCAATAGCGGCAATTTAGAACAACCTTTAAACTTCACCTCCACCAACCAAAAATTGAATTTGCGCCAAGTAAGCTGCCTAACCCAATAATAATGAGCACGATAGAAGGCAAAGCATGTGAAAATACGTTATTGATGCGTACACGTGGATGTTTGCCTTCTTCACCTACCAACACTTCAACGTTATCGTTTATATGATAAAAAGCTGCAATCACCGCATCTTCACATAAGAATTCTCTTCTTTCGTGATTATCGAAGTATTCAATTAACAAATGCTTATTGCGTGCACCGTTAGATACGCCATCATGATTTCTGATTACCAAATCGATTACGACACCTTTATAAATGTTGGCTTTTGAACGAAACCGTATGCGCCTTACAAGTAACCAAGCTGCCATACACAAACACACCACATTAACAAAAAGCATGTAATAACCCATTAGCGCTTGCCTATAGTCGGTCTATCTTTACTAAAGAACCCTATCCACGTTGAAACAACGAACAAAAGTCCGTCAATAATAGCGCTTGTGTAAAATTTAAAAGGCTGCTCAGTCGCATTGACTATGACTTCGTTACCCTGAACGCGATAGGAATAATCACCATCTAACATGGTTAACAGCCCCAGTGCAGTAGCGATACTGAAAACACGAAAAAACCAGCGTGTACGCCGTTCGGTATACACTAGCGTGTTGCCTTAGTTATTAAAATTTTCTTGACCATTCTTTATAAACGTAACCGCTCAATTAGAGATTAAGTTACTGTACACAAAATTTAGTGATATGTAGAAACGTATTAAGTAAGGAAGTTTTTCAAAAACACATTATCAGCTTCGTCGAAAATCGGCTTTAATAAAATGTGACATGTCTTGAGTTTGGAATACTCCCAAAACCCATTAAACATAGTTTAGATTGCTAAGTAGATTAGATGTTGCAGTCATACTGCGAAAGCCAACTTTCTGCTTCTTGTTCTGTAGTGACTTTAAGAAACGGAATATTTGTATTTTCAATATGATGTTGAATGTGCTGACCTTGCTCTTTGCTATCAACCAGCCAACACTCCGCTATTTGATTGCTTCTTGCAAGTTGAATCGTTTTGTTATGTTTATAGTTAATAACCTCTTCAGACACTCGCCATCCACGTAAATCGGCAAAGAGCGCCCAAGGAGCATTTTTAACCCGCGAAATGGTTTCATCAAGCAAGGTTAAATAACCAATATCAGCTTGAATATCCCAATCACCTGCAATCTTAACGACCACAAGATTATGTTTTAATGTCACGCTATAAACAGGTTCAATCATAGTTTAAACAACAGCTACTTTTTATTACTTGAAGTAAGTTATTAACTTCACACTCTTTATACAAGAATAGCGCTTATGCATTGTAAAAACGAACATTTAATTGGGTAGGCAAACAGAGTTTTGAAACGTGTTAAACACCTAACGAACGGTAATTTTGTATTTACGCAAAAAAGCCAGCAAATGCTGGCTTACATTATTTCTCGTTTTGCTCGTCACTTGCTTCGGCTTTTTGTTCTTTTTGCTGCTTTACAATGGCAACGGTTTGCTCAATTTTTGGGTCAGGTAACACCATGTGAACTAATGCCCCAAAAACATACGCGCCGGTTTTGCGTTTTTTCGCCCAACCAACCATTTTCCAAAACAAAAACATTAAAAATGCCCAAACAAAAACTAGCACAAAAAGTGTGATTGCTTGTGTCATAACGTTTCCTTTTAAAAATTTAAATTTAGTGACAAAGGACGCGTTATATATGGCTATAAGATTTGTTAAAGAGGTAGGTATCGCGCTTTAAAAAGCTAATAAAAGGGGGCACATAATCGTAACGTGTGGCAACAAATTGCAACAAGCTTTTAAACTGAAGTTTGGTAGTGAAAGTATAAGCTGTGTTTTTACGAATATATTTGTTGTGTGAAACCAACTTTGATGCGGCTTCACGCATTGCCGGTTGAGGCCGCTCGGAGATTAACGTGCGGGTTAAATTAAATGGCAGCAGCGCTGATATTACAACTAACAGCAGTAAGAGTGTTTTTATTATGTGTACGCTACGTTTATCCATATTCTTTTAATAAGGCCATTTTTAGATAATTCAAATTGTTAAAGTTGAAAAATTTAAATACTGCAAAATTTTTAATTACCGCACTGCAAATTACCTGTTAACTTAAACAAAAACCGCTTAGGAATAACAATGGATATAAATACCTGGGTTATGTACTTTTTGTCGGTGTTGGTGCTAACCGCATCACCTGGGCCAAGCGCGTTATTTTGTATGACACGCGCGGTAAGTTCCGGCACGCTCGGCGGTTTTATTGCTGCACTTGGCAGTTTAATTGCTATTACTCTTATTCTTACGCTTTCATTTACCGGATTAGGCGTGCTTATCGCAACATCGGAGCTTGCGTTCACACTAGTAAAATACTTAGGTGCTGCATATTTGGTTTATTTGGGAGTTCAGTCGTTTCGCTCAAAAGCGGATAATTTAGCAAAAGTAGCAGCCAATTCATCAAACAAACGGTTACTAACAGATAACTTTTTTCAGGGCTTTATTGTCGGTGCAAGTAACCCTAAAGCAATTGTCTTTTTCACTGCCTTGTTTCCACAATTCATCAATCCAAATGACTCTTTGCTTAGTCAGTACAGTATCTTCGCCATTACCTTTATGTTGTTAGAGTTAAGCTGGTTAATGTTTTACGTATTGCTCGGCGTTAAATCGTCAAATTGGTTGTATCGCAATAACAGAATGCGTGTTTTTAACAGATTAACCGGATCTGTATTTATCAGCGCAGGAACCTTGTTATCATTATCAAACCGCAGCTAGTCATATTTCTGTTTTGCGTTTGTTACTTTCTCTAGATATCTGCGGGACTCTTGACGTGGGTGGTGATAGCGCAAACGTTGATACACCGCATGTGGGTTTTGTCGATTAATCAGTTTAATCGCGGTATCGCGATTGCTGTGATAGGTTTTTAACACATTGCCCGCGCCACCGTTGTAGGCTGAAATAACCGTATATTCTCGACTTTTTTTATTCGCCACAGCTTTTAGGTAACGGGTGTTTAAAATCTTTAAGTAAGCGGTGCCAATATCAATATTATAGTGTGGCTGCATAAGCTGTGCTTTGCTTGGTTGCCCAGCTTTTCCTTTTTCAAGTTTGAATACATCTCGCCCTGCAGTTGCAGGTATTATTTGCATTAAACCATACGCATTAGAACGACTTACCGCATACGGATTAAACGCGCTCTCAGTTTCAATCACCGCATAAATAAGTGCAGCATCAATATTATAACGTTTAGCTGCAGCTAACACCGCATTGCTGTACTTTAAATGACGTAAATGCTGATGTTCATTAACGAGTTTAAAACTTACAGAACTAAACTGACGGTTGTCATCGTGCTCTACCTTTGTATAGTGATCCACCAGATAATTTGCGTAACGCCTTGCGCGCCATTCAAAGCGCACTAATTCGCCGTCATGGTCGCGAACTTGCGGATATAAAAATGGCTCACCACTTAGGTTGGGGACATTACTTGAAAATATATCGGTTGTTGACGGATCGTCGGTTGTTAGTAGTGTTTCAAACACTGCCTGTGCCAGTTTTGAAGCTGTTTTTTTTGTAGCAATGGTTTCTACTTTTACTGTGCCTTTTTCAAAATCGACAATAGCGCGCGCTTGATAATTGTTTGAATACTTTACATAGCGTTTATTACTTGGCAGCGAGCTGTGTTTATTGCCCCAAATACGTTTAATGATGGTATCTAGCTCATCAAAAAGTTGCCTTATTCGGCGCGTATCCGTTTCAATAGCGGCTGTTGATTGTTCAACACCTTTGGCGATGGCAACAATATCATGGGGGTTTTGTTCAATTTGCTTAGAGAGTTTTTCCAGTGCTCTGGGCGATTTTACATCGACGGTCGATTTACAACTTGCAACACTTAACAACAACCCAATTAATAGTATTCTGTATTGCATGCCCAGACCTACGCCTTTGTAAACTTAAGGTTAGTGTAAAATAAAACACTTTTAAATCAATATAAAACATTAGTAATCGCTAACGCCTAGCGTGCTATCGCGTTGTCATTTATCTGAAAACTAGCTTTGATACTTTACAGTTATATTGCCAAATTAGCGGTAACTTATGCCGAGTGTACGACTAAAAAGTGGTGTGCGCCTCCACTATGAAGACTACGGCGACCCGACACACCCCGCAGTTATTCTCATTATGGGTTTAGGTGCACAAATGACGGTTTGGCCAGATCCGTTCTATTACGGATTAGCACAAAAAGGGCTGCGGGTGATCCGATTTGATAATCGCGATGTGGGGCTTTCAAGTCATTTTGATCAATGTGGCAACCCTAACCTGCTAAAGATTTGGTTAACAAAGCCCTTCAATAAAGGAGCCTTAGCACCCTATACGCTTGATGATATGGCATATGATGTTGTTGGGCTGATGAAGGCACTTAAAATTAAAAAAGCCCATATAGTTGGTGCATCCATGGGCGGTATGATTGGGCAAATTATTGCAGCTAAGCATAAAAAGAAAGTGCTTAGCCTAACCTCTATTATGTCCTCGTCTTACAATATTCCCCTTTCTAAACAAGGCTTAAAGGTGTTGTTTACACTCGCTAAACATCAACCCAAAAGCGTATGTAAAGATGCATTTATAAATTACACGGTAAAATTAAATCAGCTGATCGGTAGTCCTAATTTCCCGCAAAATGAGCAAGCGCTGTATCAACAAGCCAAACAGAATATAGAGCGCAGCCTCAACCCCAATGGCATAAAACGACAACTTGCTGCGATTGCGGCAAGCCAAAATCGCAAGCACTTATTAGCTGCGATCAAAGTGCCTACACTTGTTATTCACGGTGAGCACGATCCAGTTATTCCTGTTCAAGCGGGCTATCAAACGGCACAAGCAATTAAACGTTCAAAATTAAAATCCATCAATGGCATGGGGCATGACTTTCCCCCTGAATTAATGACCAAATTAACCAGGTGGATATATAAACACGTGCAAAAGGCGCAAAAACGCCATTTAAAAAAGCAAATGGCAAAGCAGCATTTAGCCAACATTCAGAATTAGTGGTTGCCAATACCATTGAAAACGATAGAGTGAGTTACTACAAATCAAACAACGTACATAACTACGCATAAAACGCATCATGCATATAAAGCAGCCTATAAGAATTATTTTTGCACTACTTGCTATTTTGTTCAGTGTGCAACTCGTAAATGCCATTAGCCAAGGCGCGGTATCGGGTTTAGGTATATACCCCAGAACGCTAAACGGCTTAGCAGGAATTATCTTTGCGCCGTGGATCCATCACAGCTGGCAGCATTTATTATCAAACGCAGCTCCGCTCGCAGTGCTTGCGTTTATTACATTACAACAAGGATTAAAGCGCTTTATATTAGTGTACTTATTTATTTCAATTGTTGCTGGTAGCGCTGTATGGGTCTTTGCCTTTGACGGGTACCACGCGGGTGCAAGTACCATGGTATTTGGCCTTGTTGCCTATATTCTAAGCAATGCCATATTTAGCCGAAATATTTTTAACCTGATCCTCGCCATTATCATCTGTTTTTTATACGCAGGTGTAATTTATTCGCTTACGCAATTTATTCCGGGTGTGAGTTGGAGCAGTCATTTCTTTGGTTTTATTGCCGGACTTATTGCGGGAAAAGTTTTTAATAGCGCCCCGCAAAAGCACCCTTAATACATTGTTTATTAATGAAAATTTAATTATTAAAAAATAGATTGCAGCGCGCTTTGTTTTGCATAATAATTGCGCGCTTTTATCACCTTTCAGATAAGTTCCAATTCGCATGTTTTTAAGCCTAAAAACACCGCTGAAAGCACTAAAAGCGTCACCCAAGGCGTGAAAATACAGCAACTAATACCTGATTGCTGCTTCTCCACCGGACTGTGTCAAAATTAACTCGTAACGCGAATTGGTCAATTATGCTCACATCTAGTTGGAGAATAAAATGAGTGATTTATTGGGTATTAGTTTGCTTATTCTGTTCGGCGCGTTATTCGCTATGTCGGAGATAGCCATTGCTGCCGCCCGTAAAATTAAGTTACGTGTTATGGCTGACGAAGGCAGTAAAAATGCGAATGCTGTGCTTAAGTTACAAGAACAACCCGGCGGATTTTTTGCGATGATCCAAATCGCGTTAAACGCGATTGCCATTCTTGGCGGAATAATTGGCGAGCAAACCTTAACACCTTACACATCAGAGCTTGTTAGCCTAGTGTATACCGGTGATTTAGCGGGACAAATTAGCTTTTTGCTGTCGTTTTTGATTATTACATCGCTGTTTATTCTGTTTGCTGATCTATTGCCTAAACGCATTGCCATGATTATGCCTGAAACGGTTGCGTTACGAGTGGTTAACTTAATGAACTGGTTAACACTTGCACTAACACCCTTTGTGATTTTATTTAATGGCATTAGCAATATTGTGCTGCGGATTTTTAAGCTACCGACCCAGCGAGAAGAAATCGTTACAACGGAAGACATTGTGGCGGTAATGGAAGCTGGAGCACAAGATGGTTCATTGCAACAGCAAGAGTATCGTTTGATTGGTAACGTGTTTGAATTAGAAGCACGCACTTTGCCAACGGTTATGACGACGCGCGAATCGATTGTCTTTTTTGATATTAACGAAGATAGTGAGCGTATTTGCAGCAAAATTCTAGCTCATCCGCACAATCAATTTTTAGTATGTGATGGTCAGTTAGATAAGCTTGTTGGCACAATTGAATCTAAAGTAATTCTTAAACAAATTCTTGAAACGGGTAAAGCACACCTTAATCCCGATATTTTAACTAAAGAGGTTGTTTACTTACCCGAAACCTTAACGCTATCGGAAGCGCTCAACGCGTTTAAATCGGCATCGACGCAATTTGCTGTGGTGGTAAATGAATACGCGTTAATCGTTGGCGTTGTCACTATTAAAGACTTAATGAGTTGTTTCATGGGGGATTTAGTGCAATTTGATGGTGAAGAGCAAATTGTTAAGCGCGACGCGAACTCGTGGCTTGTTGATGGTGCAACACCTATAGTTGATTTAATGAAGTTACTTAAAATTGATGAATTCCCTGATGAAAGTCAGTACGAAACAACAGCAGGGTTTATTATTTACAAGATGAAGCGCATTCCAAAGCGCGCGGATTTTGTCACCCATGCAGGTTATAAATTTGAAGCAGTAGACATAGATGGCATTCGAGTCGATCAGCTGTTGATCACTCGTTTGCTTGATGAAACATTAATTGACCCTAAACCACAGCATCAAACTGATGCGAATACGTAATTAATACGGATAACAATTGGATATTATTAGCTATTTATCAATAAGCCCATTTCAATGGACAAAAGTTGGCGCTGCAATTTGTTGCGGCTTTATTATTGGCTTAGAACGTCAATTACGCGGCAAGCCTGTGGGTATTAGAACATCGGCCCTTATTGTGCTTGGTACTTACATGTTTATCGCCGCGTCAAACTCACTGAATAATAATGTCACTGATACATCGCGTATTATCGGTCAAATTGTCACTGGCGTTGGCTTTTTAGGTGCCGGTGTTATGCTTGCTAAAGACGGTATTGTGGTTGGCGTTACCTCAGCTGCAACTATTTGGGTACTCGCCGCAATAGGCGTTGCGATTGATATTTCGGGCGAACTAGGCGCAATTAAATTGAGTATTTTAGTTGTCGGCATTTTATACGGTGTAGACGTGCTAGAAGACTATTTTACCTCACTTACTCGCGGCGTTCATGCACGCTTTAATGGTTGGAAAAAACGCAATAAGTAGCGCGTCAAGCGCTACTTATTCGCTAAAGACTAAACACCTATATCTTTTCGTAGAGTGAAAAATTACGTTTAAAACAATCAATCTACCTTCGTAAAACACCTAGGGTCTGTTGACCTTTCAAGTTCGTTTTTGCAGCAGTTTGATTGGGTTTTATACAAGGCAGAGGCTGCGTGGCATAGTTATTCTATGTGAGCCAGCCGATAACACAGTAGAAAAGCCAATCAAGCGCTGCCGAACGGTTCTTTTGAGCGCACTTTTCTCATTGTTGCTCGATATTCGCTTAGATTACTAGGCCACACATCGAGCGCCGCGATAAAAGCACGCTCAAACAGAACAAAAATAGAACAGCAAAGATCAACAGACCCTAGTATTCCCTGCTTGCTCGATAACGAGCAACTAATCAATAAATTAGCGATTAAAAATATCCATATAGAAATTAAGGTTTCTGTATTTGATTATTTACATTTTTGCTATAGCTAAAGTCGACACATCATTATATACAGTCACTATTATGTACACGCCTGCCCTACTCCCCCTAAGCTTACTGGCTTTGGTTTTAAGTATCTAAAGAACTTAGAGAAATTTTTTCTGTTATAGAGTGTAATATTTTTCTAATCATTTTTTACGACAAACATTTTCATTACGTTTCAACTTAACGTAAAATCTCGGAAAAGATTTCCTTATATTTTACTCTGTTAGCCAGTTGGAGCCCCCTATGAAACTAAACGCTGTCAGAACCCTTGTATGTGCAGCTCTTGCTACGTCAGGTTTTTCGGCCTATTCACAATGCCACAGCCCGATTTATGGTATTGCTAGTGATGCAGGCCAAGGTGTTATTCACAAGCTCGATGAATACACAGGTCAAAGCCTGTCAAACTCAATCGCGCTGTATGATTCTGCCGCAATCGCACTCGATCAAGCATCACAGCGTTTATACTATGTTTCAGTTCCACAAAATAATGGCCACAGTTATCTTGCATATTATGATATTAACTCGGGTTCACATCATCAGGTTGGTAAAACTAAATTCACTTACCGCTTGGTAAGCGATCCGAGCCAAAATTTACTGTGGGCCGCACACGACGATACCTTATTCACCATAGATCCAACGACAGGCTATGTCGCAATTTATGGAGAGCTTACAGGCTTTCGCAATGAACAAGATAAAAACTGGGGTGATTTAACCTTTATTGGCGACAACTTATATTTGGTCAGTAAAAACAGTTTGTATCGCGTTGATACAACAGCGTTAACCGTTGAGATTGTTAACCAGCATAACCTAACATTAGCGACAGGGGCCGCTAAAAACCAGGTAGGCGAACTCATTTTTTCACGTCAGGATAATTTAGGTGGCTCTGAGTTTTTCGCTTACGACATGGGTAAATCATCACTTAGCTATTTATCAACCAGTGCTCACCGTTTTACCGATTTAGCATCGGCTAACTGTGGCAGTGATGGTTCAGATCATTCTGGTGGTGAAGACAGCTACTATAAAATCAGTGCAATTTACAGCCTAGATAAAAGCCCTGAAGAAGGTGATGAAGCGCACATCCGCGTTAAATTCAACAAAATCCTCGATGATGACAAAGATTTAAACTTAAAATTAAGCAGCGGTACCGCACAAAAAGGGCAAGATTTTAATACCACAGCGTTTATTTCATTTAACCGTGGCGAAAGCTATCCGTATTTAGTGGACTTAGCCAGCCCACAAAAGATCTCAGTGCCGCCAGGTGGTCGTCATATCGATATTTTGCTTGATTTAAATGATGACGGCAAAGATGAGGATACAGAATACTTCACGCTCGAAGCATGGCACAGAGATACACTGTCGGATCGCCTAACACTTAATCAAGATATTCTCGACCCATCAACTAACCAAGGTGATCTTCGCGTCAACGCAGTTTATTCACGTCATAGTGATGACCTTGTTGAAGAAGGCCGCACCATTAAATTCCGCTTGAAGTTCAATAAAGATTTAGTACTACCAACTTTACTAAACCTTGAGCTTGATGCACTTTCGGCTACGATGGGCGATGACTTTTCAGCCAATGCGAATATTTCATTCGACCGCGGTGAAACCTTTGTACAAAACGTAAACCTATCTTCGCGCAAAGAAATTTTGGTACCACCAGGTGGTCGCTATGTTGATATCCAATTTGAATCTTTTGAAGATGATATTGACGAAGGTTTTGAGGCATTAAAGCTTAATGCATGGCACCGTGCTGACCAATCTGATCATGAATTTGAAATTATCCGCATTCATGACGAAGACGCAGATCTTGATTTAGCAAAAGACGCGGTGCATTCGGTTTTTGCGCTCGATAGTAATGTAGAAGAAGGTGAATTTGTAACCTTTAGAGTTCAGTTTAATCAACCACTTAATGATGATGCAAAACTGCGTTTGCGTTTAAATGATGGCGCGGCAACCGCTCAACGTGACTACAATCCAAATGCAGAAATCTCGCTTGATGGCGGCGTTACGTGGCCAATGGAATACGATTTATCATCAAAACAACGCCCTCTTATTCCTGAGGGCACTGAATATGTGGATGTTCGCGTACATACTTTGCGCGACGATGAAGTAGAAAACAGCGAAGATTTCAATTTAACTGCCTACTTAATTAGCGGTGGCACGGATACACAAACAACAACAGTTACCATTTCAGATCGCACCGAAAATAGCGATGACTTCCCTGAAGTAAGTAGCATTACGGCAACGCCATTTAAAGTATCTGAAGGTAACTCAGCACTATTCAATGTGTGCTTAGACGGCACCACCACACAAACACAAGACTATTATTTAGAAGTAAACCCTGACACTGCGGTGCTTGCTGACATTGAACCCGTTGCCTTTATCAGCTTCGATCAAGGTATCACATTTAACACACAAATTGACCTATCGAACACTGCCACGGTTGCAGTACCACGAGGATTGCGTTGTTTTGATGTAAAAGTGACAACCGCTAACGACACTCTTGACGAACAACAAGAGCAGCTAGTACTTGCAGCTTGGGGTAAAGACGACGGCATCGACCGTAAAGCACAAGCGCTTATCATCGACAATGAAGTTCAGCAAACTGCACCAGAAGTAGCTGGCATTTTCCTTGATACAAAACAAGTAACCGAGGGTGAACCACACCTATTTACAGTAGTATTAGCGGAAGCAACCAGTGCACCTGCTGTTTATAAGCTTGCATTGAAAGATGACTCTGCAATACAAAATAAAGACTATGCTACCGAGGTAAACTACAGTACTGACAACGGCAGCACGTGGACAACCGCAACGATTACCAATGAGTTGGAAATCACTATTCCAGAAGGAATTAATCAGTTTAAGGTTAAGGTTGCAACATTAACAGACGAAGAAGCAGAAGACACCGAAACCTATAACTTCAGCGTTAATGAAGATACTATTGCAGCGCAAATTCTGGATAATCCAAATTCTATACCGGCACGCTTAATCGAAAATGCGCCGCGAGAGTATGAAGTTTCTGAAGGTAACTACGCGGTATTTGAGTTAAGTTTAGATAAACAAGTAGTCACGACACAAAACGTGTTTGTAGAACTAAAGTCAGACGATGCAACAGCAAATGACGATTTTGATCCTCAAGCCGAATTCTCATTTGACGATGGCGCTTTCTGGCAGACAATCGACCTTAGCGCAGCAAATTCATTCTTGCTTGAGAAAGATACGCAAGATTTCCTTGTTCGCGTATCGATTATTAAAGATCAACACGCAGACGAAGAAATTGAAACCCTGCAACTACATGCATGGACTCAGCAAGAGCAACTCGATTTAATTGAAGCGCCAGTATTACTTATTGATGCGACGCCTAAAAATGCGGTAATTGATTTTATCAGCACTGATAAAAACCCAATGATGGAAGGTGAAGAAGTCACTTTCAATGTTGTGTTTGACCGTAAGTTAGAGAAAACGCAATCACTCAGCTTCAATGTGATTGGTTTAAATGATACCACCAATGACGACTTCTTGAATTCAGGATACGTTTCACTTGATAACGGCGTTACGTGGCAAGAAATGTCGCTGGTTGAAAATAAATCAGTTAACGTACCAGCTGAGATTAAAAATGTATTAATTAAAGTAACGTCTTTAGTTGATGATAGCGTTGAAGAAAATGAAGCTTATGAGCTATCTGCATGGTTCGAAGAAACCAGCAAACACGCTAAAGCTGTATCAGTAACCGACGGCACAGCACCAAAACCACAAGTAATGTCGGTTATAGCAATGCCAGATCCTGTGTCAGAAGGTGCTACAACCACATTTGAGGTTACGTTAGATAGCAAAGTAGAACGCGAAATTAGCTTCCCGTTCCAGTTAGTTGACGGTAATGCGCTTGCACAAGAAGACTACGACACAACCGTAGAGGTAAGCTTTGACTTAGGCCAGAGCTGGCAAACAGTATTACTTGCTTCAACACAAGATATTACGTTACCTGAAAACACAGATACTGTACTTGTAAAAGTAGCAACACTCACGAATGACGAGTTTGAGCAGTCTGAAAGCTTTGCGTTAGTGGTAGATAAAGTGGTTGGCAATGTATTTATTAATGACGATGACAATGCCGAGCCAATCGCAAACCCAGATACCCTTGAAATCAATGAAGATGAGTTCGCTGAATCAATTGCCGTTATCGCAAATGATGAAGATCCAAACTTCGATCCGCTGGTTATTTTAGGTACGCCCACATCATTACACGGTGTAGTGACTGTAAACGACGACAACAGTATCAACTACCAACCAAACGCTGATTACAATGGTAAAGACATTATCATTTATAGCATTAGTGATGGTCGAGGTGGTGTAGCAACGAGCCAAGTTACCGTTGAGATTGCCGCTATAAATGACGAACCACGTCAAACAGAACGCACGCTTACAACAAAAGAAGATGTTGAGATTACCAATATTAACTTACTTGAAGGCGTAACTGATCCAGAAGGTGAAGCACTTTCAATTATTGGCAACCCAGTTGCAACAAACGGCCAGCTAATTGATGCCGGTAACGGACAGTTCACTTACAAACCAACTGAAAATTACTTTGGTGACGATGAAATCCTTTTCGTGGTAAGCGATGGTGAAACGGAATTAAACGCAAAGATTGCTGTAACAGTGGCACCTGTTAATGATTTACCTACCGCAGAAACTGCTTCGTTAACGGTTGCAGAAGACAGTGAAAACGAGATTGTTGATACCAGCCCTTATACCGATGATGTGGATGGTGATACGTTAACGGTAACAAATGCCACAGCTAACCACGGTGAAGTAAGCGTTAACCCTGATGGCACACTTAGCTATTCACCAAAAGAAAATTATGCTGGTAGCGATCAGATTAGCTATACGGTAGTCGATGGTAACGGTGGTTCGGTAGTTGGTATTATCAATGTACTTGTAACAGGTGAAACGGATGCACCAAACGCAAATAACGATGAAGCACAAACCGATGAAGACCAGAAAATCGATGTAATTGATGTGCTAGCAAACGATAGTGATCCTGACAACGATACATTAACAGTAACTCAAGCTGAGTCTGACAACGGTGTTGTTACTATCAATACTAACGGCACGCTAAGTTACCAGCCAAACGACAACTTCTTTGGTAAAGATACCATTCGCTACACCATTAACGATGGTGAATTAAGCGACAGTGCAGTGGTTATTGTTACGGTAAATGCGGTAAACGACGACCCAACAACAACTGAAAAAATCATTGAAGTTGATGAAGACTCTAAAAATAATGTCGTTGATTTAACTCAACATATTTCAGATGTTGATGAAGATCCTGCAAAAGCTGTATCGGCTACCGCGTTAAACGGTAGCGTAGAGGTAAAATCAGACGGTAGCTTACGTTATACACCAAACCTAAATTACTACGGTGACGATACCATCACTTACCAAGTAGAAGATGGTAAAGGTGGCACAGCAGAAGGTCTTGTAAAAGTAACCGTAAAACCACTTGATGATGCACCAATTACACGTAGTGATTACCTTTCAATCAATGAAGATGAATCAGTTACTGGCTTTGATGCACTGCAAAATGATGAAGACCCAGACGGCCAAGCAATTTCGTTAGTATCGGCAACAACTGCAAAAGGCAAAGTGACGGTTAACGGTAATCTTATTAATTACAAACCAGATGCTGATTTTTATGGCGAAGTCGGCATTGAGTACACCATCACTGATGGCGAAAACCAATCGACTGGCTACATTACAATTGATGTAATGCCTGTTAACGATGCGCCTACAATGCAACCAGCATCACTTGCTGTTGATGAAAACTCAAAAAATAACGCGATTAATATTCTCGATAAAATTGAAGATAAAGATGGCGACAACGCTAAGCCGGTTTCAGTATCAACTGATGACGGTACCGTTTCAGTAGATGGAAATGGCATTATTTACTTTACACCAACCAAAGACTTTGTTGGCACTGCGAAAATTGATGTCACAGTGTCAGATGGTAACGGTGGTTCAGTAACTGGTTCTATTACGGTAGTTGTAAACTCAGTAAATCAACCACCGGTGGCTGTAGATGATGGCATTCAAGCATTCCAAGACACACCACTTTACAACGTTGATGTACTATGGAACGACTCAGATCTTAACGGTGATGATTTAACGCTGATTTCTGCGGTTGCTAATCACGGTACCGTGGTAATTGATAGCAACCAAAACCTGACCTACACACCAGATGCTGGCTTCCATGGTCAAGATTGGATTACATACACCATCAAAGATCCTGAAGGTTTAACTGACAGTGCTTTAGTAGATGTACGTGTTAAACAAAACAACGCGCCGTCAGCAAATAACGATGTTGCAACAATTGATCAAGATACGTCGCTAACACGCTTCAATGTGCTTGCAAATGATAGCGACCAAGACTCCGATACCCTTAGCGTTACAAACGCTGTTGCAAACGTTGGCGTAGCACAGATAAACAGTGATAACACCATAACCTTTACTCCACCTGCAAACTGGGTTGGTAAAGCACGTATTACTTACACCGTGAGCGATGGTAAAACCAACGGTACAGCACAAGCGGTACTTGAAGTGACAGTACTTTCGACTAACCAAGCACCCGTTGCGAACCCAGATTCAGCATCGGTAACGCAAGGTGAGCGTTTATCGTCAATTAATGTACTTGGTAACGACAACGACCCTGATGGCGATACCCTAACCGTAACAAGTGTTAGTGCCAGCCACGGTATTGCAACAATTAACAGTAACGGTACAGTACGTTATCAAGCACCTGAAAATTACGAAGGTCTAGTGGTCGTTACATACGGTATTAGTGATGGCAAAGGTGGCACAGCTTCAAGCCAGGTGAACATCAACGTAACGAAAGCATTAGCCCAATGTATTACAGAATCTGGTAATGGCTTAACTTTTGCACCAGGTACCAGTATTGCATTTGCCCACAAACGTAGCGCTGATTATCAACAAGCGTATAAAGTGCTTTCTAATGGTACTGCGATATCCAATTGGCAATACCCAGAAAATACAAGCAGTTGGGTAGAACGCGCTACACTAACAGGTGGCAATACGTTCTCGATAACGTACAAGTTTAAAGAAAATAACCGTACGTGGAAGTATGGTAGTTGTGAAACCATTTTAGGTAGCAATAACACAGGTTACATAAACTGTGACGATACTGGTGGCGATGGCGACTATAATGATACGCAGCTTCGCTTCCGTATCACCAATGCAAATGGTGTGTGTAAATAACACTCGTTAAGTCAGCTTATTAAAGGCCTGCAATTGCAGGCCTTTTTATTGCCGAAAACTATTCCATCTTGGGTTAATAGTTTGTAAACTCTAACACATCTGACCAGTTAAGCAGGCAATACCTATGCAAACACGCATTACCGAACTTTTTGGCATTGAACACCCAATCGTATTACCCGGCATGAGCTGGATTTCAACACCAGAATTAGTCGCGGCCGTGTGTAATGCCGGCGGTTTAGGTATTTTGGCGTCAGGTCCACTTAGCCAACAACAAACCCGAGATGCAATTGCAACAATTCGCTCGCTTACCGATAAGCCATTTGGGATTGGCATTACGTTAATGATGCCTGGCGCGAAGCAAAACGCCAAAATCGCACTCGAGCTACAAGTACCTGTGATTAACTTTTCTCTTGGTAAAGGTGATTGGCTTGTCGAAGGCGCTAAGCAATATGGCGGTAAAGTAATCGCCACGGTGGTGACTGAAAAACATGCCCTTGCTGCACAAAAATCAGGGGTAGACGCACTGCTTGTGACCGGACATGAAGCAGCCGCTCACGGCGGCGAAGTTACATCGCTATGTTTAGTACCCAATATTGTCGATATTGTGGATATTCCTGTAATCGCCGCAGGTGGTTTTGCCGACAGTAGAGGTTTAGTGGCAGCTCTTGCCCTTGGCGCAGACGCTGTCGCAATGGGCTCTCGTTTTGCAACCAGTCTTGAAAGCCCGGTGCACCAAAATGTTAAAAATGCGGTGATTGAAAAGCGCGTCGCAGATACCATTTATTCCAAGAATTTTGATGGTCTTTATGCGCGCGTAATGAAAACACCCGCAGCACAAAAAGCCACTAGAAAACCAATGAACTTTTTAAGCGCCACCATTAAGTCATTTAAAGCAGCAAAAATGGTTGATATGCCGTTGTGGAAACTGCTTGTCGGCTTGATAGCCCAGTTTGATAAAATCAAAATGTTGTCATTATTTGGTGCCGCTACCGAAAAGCTTGAAGCTGCAACCATCGATGGCGATTTAGAAAACGGTGTGCAATTTATCGGTCAATCGCAAGGGGTTATTCATGAGGTTAAGTCGGTACAACAAATCATCAACGATGTTGTTTCAGGAGCCGAAACACGTATTCAAACACTTGCTAATAAATAAATTTAATGTGTTAACCCCAGTTAATTAATCAATAAAAAGCCCCGATATTTCGGGACTTTTATTACCTAAAACACACTTTATTCGGTGCGATATTTTTCAAACCACGCCATTATATTGCCAACTTTCTGGATCAAGTTACTTGGCCTTGCCGCAATACTATGACTTGCTTTAGGAATACGCACCATTGCCGAATCCACTTTACGCAGTTGTAATGCTTGATAATACTGCTCAGTTTCGCTCATCGGCGTACGCACATCTTCTTCGCCAGTTAATAACATTGTTGGCGTGGTGACATTGCCAACCAACGAAAGTGGCGAACGAGCCCATAAATGTTCAACATGATCCCATGGCATACCTGGCATCCAATATTTTGTAAAATACGAGTAACCATCCGCGGTCAAAGCAAAGCTCAGCCAGTTAATCACAGGCTTAGCCACTACCGCGGCCTTAAAGCGGTCAGTTTTACCCACAATCCAAGCAGTTAAAACACCGCCACCAGAGCCCCCCGTCACAAACAAGTTGTTACTATCAATATACGGTTTCGCAACCATGCCATCAACAACATCCATTAAATCGTTGTAATCTTGCGAAGGATAATTGTGATGGATAAGATTCGCGAAATCTTCACCATAAGACGTACTGCCGCGCGGATTTGCCCACACAACAACATAGCCTTTTGCAGCCATTAACTGCACTTCGGTACTAAAATTTGGACCATAAGCAGTATGTGGACCACCGTGAATTTCTAAAATCAGCGGATATTTTTTATTTTTATCAAAATTAGGTGGCAGCGCATACCAAGCTTGAATATCACGACCATCAACCGTTGATTTAACAGTGATTTCACCCATTTTAGCGGTTGTTTTATGGGCGAGTAAATCTTCATTTAATGAGGTAACTTTACGCGTTTTACCCTTTTTAACCATCGCAAGGTCGGCAGGTCGATTGGCATTGGCTAGTGTCACAACCAGTTCATTCGTATCTACTACCGCAAATTCACCCGAAGTATACGGACGCCCTAAAGACTGACCGCCCAGTTTGGCAATTTTCTCTGTGATTTTTCCTTTCAGATTGACGTAACCTACGTATTTTTGGCCAAAATCGTCATAGCTAAAGTAAAGACCACGGCCTTTTGTATCCCACTTAGGATTGCCTATTGGTCTATCGAGTTTCGCTGTTAAATTTTCAACATCAGAACCGTCATTGTTCATGATGAAAATGTCGTTGTTTTGGCTCGATAGTTTTTTATCATCAAAACGCAAATACGCAATTTTTTTACCATTTGGCGACATCACCGGCGCAGCATCAGGACCTTCACGCTTTGTCACATTAGTGGTTTCGCCCGTAGCAACATTAATTTGGTAAATGTCTGACTCACGAGGTCTATCTTGCCAATCAGGGTGGCGGTCGCCACTGATAAATATCTGCTCACCATCTTGGCTCCACGCAATATTGCCGCCATGGTGAAAATCGCCTGTAGTGATTTGACGAGGCGTACCGCCTTCTGCTGGCACAACATAAATATGGCGATAGCCATGGGGTAAAAACCCACGTCCGTCGCTACGATAACTCATCTGATCAATATACTTTGCAGTACCGGCCCAATTAGCCCCTTTTGGTTTCTTTGGCATTTCGCTAAAAATACCTTTCGCTTCTTGTGGTTTAAACATAGAAAACGCGATCCATTGACCATTTGGTGACCAACTTATATTACTTATGCCATGTTCTACATTCGTTACGCGAGCCGTGTCGCCACTTTGCAACCAACGCACATAAAGCTGATTATCGCCCTCTTCATTTGAAATATACGCCAGCTTTTTTCCATCCGGTGAAAAACGTGCCATGCGATACTGTGCCTTACCTGAAAGCAACGGCGTATGGGCATTGCTGCTGAGATTATACTGCCACAAGTTGATGCGTGTACTGTCACTCATAATGTCCATGCTGCGACGCTCATAAACAATACTGTCACCACTTGGGCTAACTTGAGGTGATGCTGCATATTCAATGTTAAACACATCTTCATATTGCCAAGTTGCATTGTCACTGGCAATTGCTGGGCCTACGCTCAAACTGACTAATCCTGCTAACAGCGTAGTTTTTATTATTTTACTCATAAAAAAGGGTCCATTTTTATTGGTTGCTTAGGCAATGTAGCAACTCAATTCATTTTTGCAACATGCCTAAGATAGACTGCATATTGACGGGTTTAAACGCGCTTTATAATTTAACATCATGTTATTAAAGTAGATTTATGCTATGCTTAATAGCGATAACTAAAGCAGAAAAGGAGTGCTCAATATCGACAGAGACGTAAAACTCGCTCAAGATGAAAGCTTATCAATTAAGTTAAGCTATTTATTGCTTCCCAAAGAAACGCAGCGCCTCGACCTGTATTTTTCTTTGCCCGTAGAAATGGGCATCAACACCAGCACCTTAAACGAAGAAGACTATTTTCACGCCCATGTGAAAAGCCACAGCGCCTATTATTCTGAGCAATTACATTTACCCTTAGTGCGCAGCCGTTTTATTAGTCAGTCAAAAGGTGAAAAATCCGACTATCGCTTGAATTTAAATCTTTACTCGTACCAAATTCGCTTGGCACTTGAGGCGGATATTAAACATACACAAAAAATAAAAGATGCCGAGGTGTTTTATCCCGCAGCCACTGAATTGGTTGAACAAGCAAGCGTGTTATTGAAGAAATTGCGCCGCTACACACCGCCCGACAAAAAACTAAAACCTTATTTCGACAACGCCGATAACTACTTAAGTTGGCACTGTGAACAAATGTTTTTAAAGCTGTTGTCAAAAGGTCCAAAAAGCAGTGAGTTTGCAAAAGCGCGTGATACATTACGTGATTTTTGTCGCAGTGAAAGCGCCTATCGTGAAGAGCGTGAGTACAATTCTAAACAAACGCTAGAGGATCCCAATCGCATCACCAACAAAATGCGCTTACTGCAAAGGCTAATCGAATATGGTGTGGTGTTTAGTAAAGAAACCAAAAACCTTAACTTAAACTTGCAGCGCTTGGTACGAGGCACAGTCACAGCGGTTATGATGGCGTTTGTGATGTTTTTAGTTCTAAATGCACGTTCAAACTTCCAAGAAGTTACATTAGCGCTGATTGCCATGTTGGGAGTTATTTATGGCCTACGTGAAACTTTTAAAGAAGATTTAACTCGCGTAATTTGGCGCAAAATAAGGCAAGGGCGTCCCAAATGGCGTCATATATTTAAAAGCAGTGCAGATAATAAAACCATTCATACTCAAACTGTATGGCTTGAACATATTCGTCGAAAAGCATTACCCGATAATGTCGAGAATTTATTTAAAAAACGACGTCAGCAAAACAAACAAGCAGCACATTTAATTCATTACCGCTGTGATAGTAAAGTAATTGCTAAAGCGTTTTTACCGGGTTATGAAGAAATTCAGCAGCAAGTGTTTTTTAACTTAACCCCTTTTGTCAGATACTTAAAAAAAGGTGCAGGCAAACTCTACAGTTTGGACGGCAGCAAAGTATCGGGTCAATCGGTAGAAAGGCGTTATCAGATAAACTTAGTGGTTACCTATTCGGCCAATGGCACAAAAACAGCTAAACGCTACAAAATTACCTTAAACCGCTCTGCGATTGTCAGCATTGAAGCAATGCCTGATTAGGGCTCGCTGATAACTAAACCAAAACGTTATTTAAACGAGAGCGAAGCAATCGTTTGTGTGTTAGTTAAAGGCATATTGGTAACTTAACACCAGTTGCCGGCCTTTTCCTGGCACCGCGCCATCCCAAACTCGCGGATCAAAAATGCTATAGTCTTTATCAAATAGGTTTTCACCTGTTAGTGACAGTGTATGACGCGCAAAACTTCGTGATAGTTTGACATTTACTAATGTGTAACTCGGTTGATAATAGCGAAATTCATCACTGCGCTCGGCTGCAATTTTGTCACGCCACAAGGCGTTGATATGAAAATCGATAAAGTCAGTTGGATAACTCAACTGTAAATTAGCAAAACGCTTAAAGCTTTGATTAATTGGCTCGTCAAATAACTGCGTGTAGTTAGCGGTTATTTGTAGCTTGTGATAGAGCTTTTTAGCGGATAATTCCACCCCAGACATATTCTCATTAACACTATTTTCAAAGGTAAAAAAACTGGTTCCGACAGTTGGTACTAGATTAATAAAGTCTCTTAATTGATTGTTAAATAGCGCAGCTTCAAGTGATGTGCTTTTGCCATTATAAAGCCACGCTAGCTCGGTTGTTTTAACGTATTCAGACGTTAAGTTAGGATTGCCTTTGGTAACACTGTCGCTTGAGTAAAGCTCATTATTAACCGGGGTTCTGAATGACTCGCCGTATTGAAGCTTAATAGTTTGATTATCCAATGCATGCCAAATCGCTGAAAAACGCGGTGATAATTTACTATCTAGATCTCTTATGTCATCGTATCGCGCACCAATAAAAAACAACCAGCTTGGATTTAACTGCCACTTTAATTGGCTATATGCGCCATAAAAGTCATGCGAAGCACTTAGCGCTGCAAATTCAGGAATGTTCTCAATCCGTTGTAATCCGCCTAAATAAAACGCATCGTTTGGAATTATTAACTGACTATCAAAATCATAAAAGTTGGTGGTAACACCCGCTTGATATTGACTGGCATGGCGGTATTCAAAACCAGAGTTTAATTGCTTATCGCTTGATAGCTTGTAATTATGGGTAAACTTTAACTTACTCCACTGCGTTCGCCAGTTTGGCCCAGTGAGAAAATCATTACTTACAATACCCGCTTCTGTTGGTAACACCATGCCAGAAGAATCAATTTGAAAATTAGCGTAGCTTGCCAGCACGTCAATTTCATGATGATCATTTTGCCATATTTGATGCTGCAAACTAATGCTGGCAGACTGACTGGTATGTACATTTTGTTTACTAAAACCACCGAGGTTTATAAACTCATCCAGTTGATTTTCAATAAAATGAAAACGCAATTCACTATTTTGGTAGTCCAATTGGGCGTTTACAAATACATGTTTTAAAGGGTCGTTAACCGTTAATTGCTCCCCTACGTCGTATGATTGCCCATCACTATGTTGTAACGAGACATTCGCACTGAAACTCATTTGCTCCTGTGTATTTGCATAACTGCCACTGAACGCTTTATAACCGTGGTCGCCAATCGCAACTTCAAATCTTTTATGTGCTTTTTTAGTAATAAAATTAACTACACCTAAAAACGCATTGCTGCCGTAAAGGGCCGAACCAGGACCTCGAATGATTTCAACTTTTTCAAGCACAGATGCGGCAATATAGGGAGTATAAACCGTGGCTTTACCAAACGATGTTTCGTTTAAACGCACGCCATCAAGTAAAATTAACAAATAGCCATTGTCTAACCTTACCCCTCTAGCATGCTCTTTTGGCACAGCACCTACCCAATCGCCGCGCGCCATTTGCATACCCGGTACGTAGTTCAATACGTCAAACGCATTGTTTACACCTAAGGCTGTGAGCTGCTTTTCATCAAACACCGTAATGGTAGAGGGAACCGTTGCTTTTGTTTCCAGCGTATTACTGGCAATGGTGACTTCAATTTCACTCAGCTGATGCAAATCGAGCGCGAAGAGATCGGAATTTGTTGCACTAAATGCATGTTCAGACACACTTAGCATAAGCGCAAGCGGCAGCAGTTTTACACAACGAAAAGGCAATATTGGCATTATTATTAGTGTATGATACTTACAAAATGTATGTTTTAAGAATAGTAAAAAGTACCGCAACAGCAAGTGGTTAAAGAGAAATATGAACGATACAATCAGTAAAAACCTGCCTAATATGTCCTTGTTTCAGGCTGTGGTATGCCATGTAATGAAACAAACTCAAACGGCATTTCCCAATAAAATAGACATTTCATGCTCTACGTTATCGCACATGTTAATTAATCAAGGTGGATTTAATTGCGATTCGCCGCTTGATTTAGCAATTGAAATTAGCGCCGCGATTGATTGGTTGGAAAAAGCCGGGCTTATTTGGTTTGGCGGCCATGAGCTTAATGATTATTTTGACGTAACGTTATCAAAACATGCATTAGCAAAGTTACTGTCTGACATAAATGGCAGCGACTTAGCATCGCAACTTGCAACAGCCACCACAAGCGAACAACAACTTGTTGTAGTAAAGCAACTCATTGCTTAACACTTAAATAAGGGTAACTTACCTAAATTAAAAATTAGTTACCCTGTTTACCCATCTCAAAATAAACTTCCCACGACTCTTTTTTATTATGCCAATTCTGTTAATTATGAGAACAAGAATAGTCCTGGATAAATGAACTGATAACAATGCGGAACTTTACTTATGTGATTGTTCTACATGATAAATTCTAACACAGTTAGCATGATGTTTAGTCCGCGAGGATGAGCAGCTACTTGAGTAAATTGGTATTGTTGCCTTAACTCCCTATCCATCCACGTAAACTGCAATAACCAAACTGCTTCTTTTTAAAAGCCATTTCTTAATTTAACGCCAGCTAAAAACTGCTCCGCATTTCTCGGAACACCAATTTACTTACAGTAGAAATAGTTTTAATTGTAATAATATGACAACAAAACAAATTATTTTTAAATAATTTTAATGGCAAATTTAAAATAACAAATTCAGCAACTTACTGTTTTAAATCATTGCAAAAACATACATAAACACAAACGTAAACGCCCCCTTAGATTTGAAATATTAGTTAGAGTTCATTAGAATTTATTTTTATTGAACGATCAATTAATAAAAATATGCCTAAAGTTGGATACGAACCCATACGTCGTCAACAGCTGATTGACGCAACATTAAACTCAGTTGCCGAGCTCGGATTAAAAGCGACAACGATTAATACCATTAGTAAACGAGCTGGATTGTCTTCGGGCATTATCAGTCACTACTTTGGCAGTAAGAATGGGTTAATTGAAGCGACCGTGCGTTACTTACTAACCAGTTTAAAATCCAGCTTAATCTCAAAAATCGACGAAAACATAAGTCAGCAACAAC
The DNA here is from genome assembly GCF_056159365.1 of Pseudoalteromonas sp. ABV4_021. NCBI lineage: Bacteria > Pseudomonadati > Pseudomonadota > Gammaproteobacteria > Alteromonadales > Pseudoalteromonadaceae > Pseudoalteromonas > Pseudoalteromonas sp. ABV4_021. The sequence goes on from NZ_JBSWVB010000002.1 coordinate 523,731, forward strand.
GCCTTATGTTAATCGTCGAAGCAAATTTCTCTGTTGTACAAAAGCAGGCCCATGTCACCAAAACGTGGCTGAGTTTTTGGGCAGAATCAATGCACGATGAACAATTACACCGCTTGCAAGCGGTTAATGCAAAACGTCTGTACAGCAATTTACTGTATTCGTTCAAAGCATTATTGCCACATGAGCAAGCGCTACAAGCTGCAACACTTAGCGCAGCGATGATCGACGGCCTGTGGTTACGTGCCGTATTAACCAAAGCTAACGAAGATGAATTTAGCAATGCCGAGTTGCTTGCTAAAAACTACGTTAACTCTCTTATTCCCGTGTGTCAGGATTAATTATGTCTCTTCCTAAATTGCTCAACTTTATTCATGGCGAACTGCTTGAAAACAAATCAGGTCAGTCGTTTGATATTATCAATCCCGCTACAAACGAGGTTATTTACCAAACTGAAATCGCCGACGAGTTTATTAAAGCGCAAGCCATTGAAAGTGCCAAACAGGGTTTTGCAACTTGGTCAGCAATGAGCGCTGTTGAACGTAGCCGAATTTTATTAAAAGCGGTTGCCCTATTGCGTGAGCGCAACGACGATTTGGCAAAAATTGAAGTATTGGATACAGGTAAGCCAATTCAAGAAGCCGATTGTGTGGATATTGAAACGGGTGCGGATGTTATTGAATATTTTGCAGGCCTTGCACCAACACAACTAGGTTCACAGCAAACGGTTGGTAATGACTTTTTCTATACGCGAAAAGAGCCATTAGGCATTTGCGCTGGTATTGGTGCGTGGAACTATCCACTGCAAATTGCCTGTTGGAAATCGGGCCCGGCACTTGCGGCAGGTAACGTATTGATTTTCAAACCATCTGAAGAAACACCTCGCGGTGCGGTTGAACTAGCCAAAATATTTATTGAAGCTGGCATGCCAGCAGGTGTATTCAACGTGGTACACGGCGCAGGCGATGTTGGTCAATGGTTAACTACACACTCAGATATTGAAAAAGTCTCGTTCACTGGTGAAGTGGGCACAGGCCAAAAAGTGATGCAAAGCGCCGCCAGTAACTTAAAAGAAGTGACCATGGAACTGGGCGGTAAATCGCCGCTAATCGTGTTCGATGATGCCGAAATCACCGAAGCGGTAAGCGCTGCAATGCTCGGTAACTTCTATACCCAAGGTGAAGTGTGTACCAACTGCACCCGTGTTTATGTTCAAAGAAATGTTTACGATGAGTTTATCGCGGAGTTAAAAAACCGCACCGAGAATAACATTGTAATGGGCGATCCACTCGATCCAAATGTTAATTTAGGTGCGCTAATTTCGAAAAAACACTTAGCCTTAGTTTTAAACTACATCGAGCTTGGTAAACAGCAAGGTGCCACGGTTTTAACTGGGGGTTATCAGGCAACACCAGAATCTGCACCTAACGGTAACTTCGTTGCGCCGACTATTTTTGTTGATTGCAATGACGACATGACCATAGTCAAAGAAGAAATTTTTGGTCCAGTAATGTGTGTACTGCCGTTTGACGATGAAGACGACGTGATTAAACGCGCGAATAATACAGAACTTGGTTTAGCCGCGGGTGTCTTTAGTCAAAACATCAAACGCGCCCACCGCGTGATTCATCAATTAAATTCTGGTATTTGTTGGATAAATAGCTATGGCAATTCGCCTGCTGAAATGCCCGTTGGCGGATACAAGCGCTCGGGTATCGGCCGCGAAAACGGTGTAGAAACACTAAATAGCTACACCCAAACCAAATCAATTTATGTTGGCATGAGCCAAATTGAAAGCCCATTTTAGCGAGTAATTTTATGCAGTACGATTATATTATTGTCGGCGCAGGCTCAGCTGGGTGTGTGCTCGCCAACCGTTTATCTGAAAATCCTGAACATTCGGTACTTTTACTGGAAACCGGTGGTTCGGATAAAAGTATTTTTATTCAAATGCCAACGGCGTTATCAATTCCAATGAATGGCGATAAATACGCATGGCAATTTCATACTGAAAAAGAGCCTTACCTTAATAATCGCAGTATGCACTGTCCGCGCGGCAAGGTATTGGGTGGCTCTTCGTCAATTAATGGCATGGTGTACGTACGTGGTCATGCAAAAGATTTTGATGAGTGGGCCGAACACGGCGCAGAAAACTGGGATTACCAAGCGTGTTTACCTTACTTTAAAAAAGCCGAAAGCTGGTATTTAGGTGAAGATAATTATCGCGGCGGCGACGGTGAACTTGGCGTTAATAACGGTAATGAAATGGCTAACCCTTTGTACCGCGCGTTTATCGAAGCGGGTAAACAAGCAGGTTATGACCATACTCACGACTACAACGGTGAAAACCAAGAAGGTTTTGGCCCGATGCATATGACCGTTAAAAACGGCATTCGCTGCTCGGCAAGTCGCGCTTATTTAGATCCAATAAAGCACCGCAAGAATTTAACCATAGTAACCAATGCACTGGTAACTAAAGTACGTTTGGAAGGCAAAAAAGCCACGGGTGTGAACTACACCATTAAAGGGAAAGCGCATCGTGCCATTGCTAATAAAGAGGTTATTTTAAGCGCGGGGCCGATTGGCTCCCCCCATATATTGCAGTTATCGGGCATTGGACCACGCAACGTGCTTGAACAAGCCGGCGTAAAAGTGCAGCACGAGTTACCGGGTGTCGGTCAAAACTTACAAGATCATTTAGAGTTTTATTTTCAGTACAAATGTAAAAAGCCAATTACCTTAAACGGTAAATTGGGGCTGATTTCAAAAGGCTTAATTGGCGCACAATGGTTGTTTGCAAAATCAGGTCTTGGAGTTACTAATCACTTTGAATCCTGTGCTTTTATTCGTTCAAAAGCGGGCGTTGAATGGCCTGATATTCAATATCACTTTTTACCTGCGGCGATTCGTTACGATGGTAAATCAGCTTTTGATGGCCATGGTTTTCAGGTACATGTGGGCCACAATAAACCGAAAAGTCGTGGTGCGGTGACGATTCAATCGTCTGATCCGAGTATTGCACCAAAGATTCAGTTTAATTACTTACAGCACCCCGACGATATTGAAGGGTTCCGCGCTTGCGTGCGTTTAACTCGCGAAATTATCGCACAGCCTGCGTTTGATGATTACCGCGACGGTGAAATTCAACCTGGCGAACAAATTCAAACCGATGAAGAAATTGATGCCTTTGTGCGTGATGCCGTTGAAAGTGCTTATCACCCAAGTTGCTCATGCAAAATGGGAGAAGACGATATGGCGGTAGTAAATTCAAATACGCAAGTGCACGGAATAAGCAATTTACGCGTGGTGGACTCTTCTATTTTCCCAACCATACCGAATGGCAATTTAAATGCGCCAACCATTATGGTTGCAGAAAAAGCGGCTGACATCATTTTGGCAAAGCCAGCGCTCAACTCAACTGCTATGCCTGTTGGCATTAAGCCAGATTGGCAGCAGCAACAGCGCTAAAAATTGGTAGTAGCGATGAAAGCATCACAACTTTCATCGTTATTTTCAACAAATAGCAACTCGCTATTGATTAACTATGACAACAACAAATAGGAAAACTATGGACTATTTTTACTTATACTGGGAGGGTGATAATGACCTTATGGCTTAGTGCTGGTATTTTGTTCACCTTACTTTCAATCGCCTTTATTTTATATAAATGGGGCAATATGCAAGTAGTGGGTGTGACCCCAGTTAAAACATTTACCTTTATTGCAATTCTGTTTACATCTGGCCTCGACGTTGGCCTTATCATGTTTCCGCTAACCGAGTTTGCCGGTTATGCAGACATAAAAGCAAGCCCAGAATATGGCTTCACAAACCCACTCGCAATTGAGTTTGGATTTTGGGGATTCTTAATTTGGGGTTTCTACTTTTTGACCTGTTTTTATTTCTGTGTAATTGAACCTAAAGTGAAATTTTTCGAAATTCCACTGGTAAAATTGGTTAACAACGTGGTAATTATCGGCACATGTGCGTTTACTGCCTTTTTGTTACTGAGTAACTTGCCTTGGTACCTACCTGCGGTAGGTGATGGCGAATCAATTGTGCCAACATTTTACTTAATTGTATTTGCGGCAATTTGTTTTGCTGCTTATTCAAGTACCAGTATTCGTTATGTACGCTTTTTAAGTATTACAACAACCTGGGTATTTATCGCGTTAATTGTTGCGATGTGGGCAGGCGCCTTTGTATTTGGCGACAGCGAAATGAGTGCCTATACAAATAACTTAGCACTAATTGGCGACTACTTTGCGAATATTCACCATTTTGTATTGCCGCTTAACGACTACCATGAATTCTATTTATTCTGGTGGTTTGCGTGGAGCATTATGATTGGTCAATTCACCTCTCGTTTTGTTGGTGGACTTAAAACCTACCAAGTACTCGCAGCGATGTTGATTTTCCCGTCAATTCCAATTGCCGCTTGGTTTGCCGTGCTGTATCACTACCATGATGCTGGTATTGCAACCGATGGCCTAGTGAATTTTGCAATGGTATTTGTTGGTATTGTGTTTGTGATCAATTCATTAGACTCACTGATCCGCTTATACACAGATAACCTTAACCTAACCGTCGCCCGTTTAGGTAAGCGCAATTATCTGTTGCTAAATATTGTTGCACTTTCACTTTTAACACTATTATTTAAACTGAACTTTTTACAAATCCAATGGGTTGGTGCCATTGTTATTGCGATTTTCTTTGCTGGTTTTGGTTTTATTTTGGTTAATAAATTCAAAACAGTTAAGACGATTCAAAGCTCTCCAAAAGAAAACGCAATTGATTTTAATAAAATAGAGACAATAAGCTAATCATATGAAAAATTTAATTAAATTATCACTAATCCCGGTTGCAGTAATGACAAGCGTGGCGCATGCCGATTGGAGTACAACGGTAACTGGGGCATCTGACTACACCTTCAACGGTGTTAGCCAAACCATGAACGACCCTGCGCTACAGGTTAGTCTTGATAAATCATTTGAAAACGGCTTTTATGCAGGTAGTTGGGCGTCAAATGTTGATTTTGGTGACGACACTAACATTGAGTGGGATTTTTACGCTGGCCACTATATCAGCTTAAATGACGCATTAAGCCTTGATTATGGTATCGCGTATTACACTTACCACGGCGCAAGCTATTCAGATGATGGTAACTACCCTGAAGCATACGCAAAATTTGGTTATTCATCAGCCTTAGGTAATACCGAGTTTAACTTCTGGTACAGCTGGGATTACTTTGGCACAGGCGCAGGCCATACCATTGCTATGCTAGCGCATTCTTATGAAATCGCGCCAAATCATACGCTACGTGCAAGTTTTGATGTGTCAAACTCACTTGATGGCGATAAGTGGTTATGGGATGGCAATAATTCATCATACCATCACTATCGTCTAGCTTATCAAACCAGCTTTAAAGGGTTTAACCTAGAGCTTGCAGCTGAAAATACAAACCTTGATTGGGACACTGCTGATGAGCGCCTAGTGTTCTCTATTTCAAGAACATTTTCGCTGTAACCTGCGGTTAGGTACATAAAAGTAAAAAAGGCGCACATTGCGCCTTTTCTTTTACCTAAATAACCCGAGTCTGGGTTAAATAAGATTAATCTAGTTCTGCCAATCGGGTAATTAACGCATTGAGCGCAGCAACACTAAAACCACGATCATAAAAATACACCACTTCACCTTGGCGATTTAATAATACAACACGTGCATTATTTGGTTTTTCATTGCCGGTAAAAGCTTGAATACGCTCACCGTGCTCATAAATTGTAATTACCCCACCCCATAACTCTTTTGGAATGCCACGCCGCATACCTTCATCAATTTGGGTACTAAACATACGCGGAAACATGCCTGCAATAGTGGGTAATTCAAAAGCAACCACATCCACTTCTTTCATATCAAGTCCAATTAACCAGCGATCAATATCAAATTGCGAATCTTGTTTATAACCAATTAAATATACGCTCGGCTTGCCAGCAACATGCGCTGGTAAATTAACAGTTTGTTTTTCTAAACTCGTGCCGGTGACATTTGGAAATGGTTTACCTTCAATATCTTGGTTAGGATAATGCGTTGTGCATCCAGTAACTAACAGCAAAAGAATTAAAATAATGATCTGTCTCATAAGCTCCTCGCGCGTATCGCGTTTTTTAAATAAAAATTTTTAGATTTAAGTAAGTTAGCTAGCTAGAGGAACTCGTTATTCAACTTCTTTAACCAAAGATTCGAGTTTGCTCATAAACACATCTTTTAATTTGCTGTGCTCATAATCAAGGTGATAAGTGTTGTGAAAGCCAAAACGTAGCAATACACCATTTCCTTTCAAGTAAATGGTATAGCCGTCAATATCAGAAAACGCTGTGATCCCTTGATAGAGTTTACCGTCTTCAAAGTCTTCGCCTTTTTGGTAGATAAGGTCGAATACTTTCAATAATAGTTTTGCGTCTAGCTCGTTTCTCATAATTAAGCACTCCCTGATTTCTCAAATTGTTACTTAATTATAGTGAGTTACTGGACGTTTAGATCAGTTAGCGGAAAGTATCAAGGTACAGAGCTTCAACTTTATCACGCGCCCATTGGGTACGGCGTAAAAATTTTAGCGATGATTTAATTGAAGGATCGTTTGAAAAACAGTTAATTTTAATCTCGCGGTAAAGGCCATCCCAACCATACTCTTCGACCAATTGTGTCACAATTTTCTCTAACGTTAAGCCATGTAATGGGTTATTTGGTTGGTTTTGCATTTTTGCTGCCTTAAATATTAAAAAAGCCCTAAACGGGCTTTTTTTAAAGAATGGTTGAACTCTTATAGTTTAACCAAATCACCTTTTAATGTCACACCGGCCATAACAAAACCTGCGCCACATTCAAATTCAGTGTCACTTACAAATTCGCGTTTTTTGTAGTACGAACTGATGTTCATTACGGCATTCATACCTTCTCTGCGCGCGCGCTCTTGTAATGATTTCAATGCGCTAAGCATTACCCATTGGCACGCTTCTTTATCGCTTTTGTTGAACGCATTGGTTTTTTTATTAGTTTGCACTTCACCGTAAGTTGACTTTACTTCGCCCGCTTTTTGCTTACCAAAAAATAGTTTAATGTTTGGATCAAGCGCTTGCTCAGCTTTTGCCGTGCTTAATAGCTCTTCAACCGAGTAACGACCAATATCATCACGCGCCGTTGCAGTACTCGCAGCAAGTGCAAGCGAAACACCAAGAATTAATTTTTTCATTACTTCTCCCTAATTTTTTAATGAATAGAACTTCCATGCAAAGCCAAAACCAAGTGCAACGTTGTGATTATCACGCAACAGGGGACTTTGCTGATTTGCACTGTGTGAATAATTATAATAACGAATAAAACCGCCGGCCCAAAGCCAATCGTTATCGTAAGTTAATCCTAAACTAAATACCGATGCAAGATAACCCGAATCTGCATCAAAAGACAAACGGTCAATTGTTTGAAATTGTTCAGCAACATGATAAAAATAACTGTTGTAAGCATGACTTCCAAAACGGGTACTAAAACGTCCAGTCAGTTTTACCTGATGCTGACCATCTTCATAAATCTGCTGCCCCGCCTCTAGCATAACGCCATACACACTGCCGATATCGTCAATATCTCCGCCATCGAATGCGTACGCTTTTCGAATAAAAGGTGAAATATACAAATAGTCGTCTGAGGTAGGATTTCCAAAGCCAAAATATTGATAACTCGGGCCTATTTCGCCTACCCAAGCAAGGTCATCCATGCCTTCACGGGCACGATTATCTTTACTTGATACGGCAATCGCGCCACCTGCACTTAGGCTAATATAATGGTTAGGTGCAACTTCATAAAATGATTCGAATTCGTTGCGCTCTACTTTATAGTGTTCTTTCTCAATGTGAATGTACGGCAGCGGCACCACATAACTTTCGTTTTGTTCCGCGCCTAAATAATGGGGGAGCGATGAATAAAACGCGCCAATGCCAAACGTTACTTCATCGGCAACACTGTGTGTTGAGATAAACAGTAGGCTAAGTGCAATCCATCGCATCAACATGATTTACAACCAGCGTTTAAAGATTAACGAGGTATTGATCCCACCAAACGCAAAGTTGTTACTCATCACGTAATCGGTGTCGATTTCACGTCCCTCTACAGGTAAGTAATCAAGCGGCGCACATTCTGGGTCGACATTATCTAAGTTCGTCGTGCCACCAAACCAATTGTCTTGCATCATATGAATGCTCGCCCACGCTTCAATAGCGCCGCACGCGCCTAAGGTGTGTCCTAAATAACTCTTTAACGAACTAATCGGCACCTTACCTAACGCATTGAAAGTTGCATGAGATTCGGCAATGTCACCACGATCAGTTGATGTGCCGTGAGCATTCACGTAACCAATTTGAGATTTTTCTATACCTGCCTCGGCAATTGCTTGCTCAATCGCCACTTGCATGGTTTCACTAGTTGGCTGGGTTACATGTTGCCCATCTGAGTTACAGCCAAAGCCGACAATTTCGGCAATAATATGCGCGCCACGCGCTTGTGCGTGTTCTAATTCTTCTAAAATAAAGGTACATGCACCTTCACCAATCACCAAGCCGTCACGGTCTTTATCAAACGGGCGTGGAGTGTGTTTTGGCGTGTCATTTTTGCAGCTGGTTGCGTACAAGGTATCAAATACTGCAGCTTCGGTTACACACAATTCTTCTGCGCCACCTGCAACCATTAGCTTTTGACGACCAAATTTAATCGCCTCAAAAGCATAGCCCAAACCTTGTGAGCCTGATGTACATGCTGAGCTTGTGGTAATAACGCGGCCTTTTAAACCAAAAAATACGCCCACATTAACTGGCGCGGTATGCGCCATCATTTGAATATAACTCGTTGCTGTAACTCCCGTCATTTCGCCACTGTCCATCATGCGGCCAAATGGAATAAGCGGTGCAGTAGAGCCAATTGATGAGCCGTACGCGATACCGGTATCGCCATTCGTTAACGATGGGTGCGCTAAAAGGCCTGCTTGTTCGAGAGCTAATTCTGTTGCACGCGTTGCCATAAGTGATACCCGCCCCATTGAACGGATCTTTTTGCGTGAATAATGCTTAGGCTTTTCAAAATGCTTCACTGGCGCGCCCAAATTGGTATTTAAGCCATTAATAAATGTCCAATCTGGCATTGTCTCTACTGCGTTTTCACCTGTTTTTAAGGCACTTTTAAACGTTTGCCAATTATCGCCTAGCGCAGTAATCGCAGACATTCCTGTTACAACAACGCGTTTCACTAAACTAACCCACCATTTACCGAAATAACCTGACGCGTAATATAGGCAGCGTCATCTGACATTAAAAATGCCACTGTACCCGCCACTTCTTTTGGCTCTGCCATACGGCGCATAGGTACCATCTTTAAAATTTCATCGACTGGTAAATCATCAACCATATCGGTTGCAACTAAACCCGGTGCGACGCAATTTACTGTAATTTTACGTTTTGCCACTTCCAGCGCCAGTGCCTTAGTTGCACCAATTAAACCCGCTTTTGCTGCGCTGTAGTTAACCTGGCCACGGTTACCAGCAATGCCCGATACCGACGCCATAGTGATAATGCGGCCGCCTTTACGCGTTTGGATCATCGGCATCACCAAAGGTTGCACTACGTTGTAGAAACCATCTAGTCCTGTAGTTAATACTTCGTCCCACTCTTCACCTGTCATTGCAGGAAAGGCTGTATCGCGTGTTACACCGGCATTGCACACAACGCCATAATACGCTCCATGCGCTTCGACATCTTCAAGCAATGCTTGCTGCGTTTTTTGACGGTCACATACGTCAAATTGAACAAGGCTAACGTGACGGCCGAGTGCTTCTATTTGTTCTTTTACTTGCATTGCCGCGTCAATGCCACTTCGGCAATGAAGCGTAATATCGAATCCGTCTTCGGCCAATCTTAATGCGATGGCCTTGCCTATTCCGCGACTTGAGCCAGTTACTAATACACGTTTTTTCATTGTTGTTCCTTTAAAAACTGCACAGGATCATCTGGTTGAAAGACATTGATTTTAGCTTCAGCAAGAACCGTATCTGCATGTAGAATTTGGCATTCAAATACACTTAACCCTGTTTCTTCTTGAAACAGTTTTTTAACCGAAACAGCTAACGTCTGCCCTAGCGTAAACTCAGGAGTGAATGTCTTATATTTACGCGAACCAATTAAAAATCCAATTTTAACCGCAGCATTGTCATCGAGTGCTAAAGCACCTGCGTATGCTGCGATAGATTGTGCCATATATTCAGTACCAATGTAACTTGCAACTGATTGAGTTTGTTCGTTAAAGAACGCTGATTGTGCAGAGATATCGACCTCGCAAACGGCAGAGTCTTGATCATAACTCACCAAGCGCGTGAGTAAGATCATTGGGTCGGCGTGAGGTAGCACCGCTTCAATCGAATAATGTGTCATGAATTAACCTAAGTTTCGGATTAAGTATGCAAAATAAACAACGCCCAAATAGGGCGAGAGCACTTAATCGAGTTTACTTGCGCTGGCATTTGAGTGTTAGCACTGATGCCTAGCGTTACATTTTTAATTCGATGTTTTTCCGTTGATGCGCTAATTACCAAAAACAAGTGACACATTATTGCCACCAAACGCAAACGAGTTGGATAAACAAAAGCGTATTTTACCAGAAGAATTCGATGCTGCGAGTCTAATTGGCGAAAGTTTTTCGTCAAGTTCCGCTACGGGGTAATTGGCAGGAATAATCTCGTCTTTATTGAAATTACTTAGTAGCAACCAGCAGATCCCCGCTTCCAATGCCCCTGCCGCACCGAGCGTATGGCCAGTAACACCTTTGGTTGAACTCACTAAACAATCAAAGCCAAGTGAATGAATAGCATTCGCTTCCATTTCATCGTTTTTCGGTGTGCCGGTACCATGAGCATTAATATAACCAATCTCTTTGGCATCGATGCCAGCGTCTTGCAAGGCTTTTGTCATGCTTGCAATTGCCCCACGGCCAGACGGTTCTGGCGCTGAAACATGATACGCATCAGAGCTTTCACCCGCGCCACATAAACGCACAGCAGCAGGGTGTTTACTCATTACGAAAAGTGCTGCCGCCTCGCCAATATTAATACCATCACGCTCGCTGTGAAACGGTTTACAGTATTCACCCGCGGTCGACTCAAGGGCTTTAAAACCATTTAAGGTCATTTTACATAAACTATCTACGCCGCCACAAAGCACCACATCTGCGATACCCGATTCAATTAAACCGCGCGCACTGACTAATGCTTTACCGCTTGAGCTACATGCTGTTGAAATAGTGTAACAAGGTCCGCTTGCACCCGTAATATGCGCTAAATATTCGCTCGGTGCGTGTAATTCTTGCTGACGATAATTAAAATGCGCTGGGTAATCACCCTCATCTGTAAATTGCTGATAGGCGTTTTCACCTTCACTTATGGCGCTAGTGCTGGTGCCTAACACAATGGCAATACGTTGTTTTTCAAATTGTTTTGTAAGCGCTGTAAACGTGTGCTCAATTTGTTTGAACGCGGTTAACAGCAATTGATTATTGCGCGTATTAAAATGTGGCTCACAAATTTCTGGTAACGTTGCGCTTACAGCACCGACAAAAAATTCAGTTCCGTCATTGCCCGGTTTATCAAATTTGGTCAGTAATTGCGGCTGTGATAGTTCACTGTTTGACAGTGCTGCCATCACACTTTGCTTACTGTCGCCTAGGCTACAAACAAGCCCTAAGTCATTTAAACCGATTGCCATATTAGTTTATCTCTTCGATAGTGATTGTGTAGTGACGACGCATGTGGGTAATTGTCGTAGTGGTGTCTGTGTAGCGAATGCGCATTACTTCACCATTTAGGTCGCTAATAATGCGTGCGTCTTGCTGCTGCGTAATGGATGCACCAAGTAGCCCTTGTTTTACATTTGTAAGCGGCCATGTTGCCAATTGCATATCGGCTAGCATATGGCTTGGGTACAAATTAATGCCGGGTATATGGTTTTCAACGTGATAATTACCGTCTTTGAACAGCGATAATGAAAATAAACTTATTCCTTGCGCTGTTAGCGCGACTAAATTGAGTTGCTGCTCGGAACGTTCACTTTGTAACAACAAGGTATTTTGCTCATCACCCCGTGTTACTGTGACCAATTGCAGTGCAGACATTTTTGGCCAATTTTCAGGTACTGCTTGTAATTTATAGTGAATGGCGCTATCAAGCGACACCGTATCAATACGGTGTGCACTTGAACAACCTACGACCAATAAACACAGTATTAGTAAGGTTACTGATACTCTTTGCATAACTTCGCTAATACATCTAAACGACGTTCGCTATGCGCAACGTATGGATTACTGGTATCCCACGCGTAACCAGCAAGAATTGAGCATACCATTTGTCTGATTTGCGGATCTTGCTCTTTATGGAAGATAACGTCTTGGAAACGACCGTCATACCACGCGGTAACAAAGGTTTTAAAGCAATCAACACCTTGCTTAAGCGGCTCTGCATATTGTTTAGCAAGATCTACTTCTTTGCCATCGAGCAAATCATTTACCACAGGCGCAATTAAACACGCAGAGCGAAGTGCAATGGTTACACCACTAGAAAATACAGGATCTAGGAACTCACCCGCATTGCCTAACAGTGCAAAACGCTCGCCATGTAAACGTGTTACGTCCGCTGAATAGCCTTTAATTTGGCGTGCAGGTGCAATCGCTTTGGCATTTTTTAGTAATTGCGATAAGTTGGGTACTTGATTGATATAATCAAACAAAATCTCTTGGTGTTCGCGCTCAGCTGCCACAACTTTTTCAGGCTCAATTACTACACCAATACTTGCCGTGCCATCTGAAAATGGAATTAACCAATACCATACATCTGGATGCTCTGGGTGCACAGTAATCAGAATTTTATTACGATCAAAATTAGCATCAGTAATATTGTCTTCAACATGCGTGAAATAAGAACTGCGTACAGGGAATTTTGACGGTTTTTCTAAATCGAGCAAACGCGGTAACACTCGACCAAAGCCGCTCGCGTCTAATACAAATTTTGCCTCAACCGTATAGGTTTCACCACTTTCGTCGATCACTATTAAACGCATAAAATCAGCGTGTTCAGTCACTTCAATTACAGTATGACGATAACGAATTGTCACACCTTGCTGCGCCGCACCATCGGCAAGTAACTTATCAAAGTCTGCACGTTTTACTTGAAACGTAGTACCCGGACCTTCGGTAAACTTATCGGTAAAGTCAAAAAAGGTGTGTTCGCCTGATTTTTCAAATGCGGCACCATTTTTAAACTGAAAGCCAAGTGCATCCGCTTGCGAGTTTAAACTATCAACTAAGCCAGCTTCAGCTAAATAGGTCATGCACTGAGGTAATAAGCTCTCGCCAATTGAAAAACGCGGGAATGTTTCACGCTCAAGTACGACAACCTTTTTTCCTTGTTTGTTTAATAAACTACTTGCAACTGCGCCTGAAGGACCTGCACCAATTACAACTACATCAACTTTTTCTACCTTCATTTCCTTTCCTTGACAATACAGGGAGCCAATAGATAAAGACTCACTAACCCGATAACTAAGGTTAAACCAAAACTAAAAACTGCCGGTGTTTTACTCAATATTAATATGCCAAACACCAAACATGATGAACATAATGATAAACTTATTGCCTGCAAGTTACTTTGGCACAAGCCTTTACTACGATAAAAAATTAGATAATCAATTGCCAGCGCTAAAATTAAAATTGTTGCGAGGTAATTAAATAAATTCACCGCACCTTGTATCCAACTCGAGAGTAACAATGCACACAGCGTCACTAAACCAATGATTAGCCCTGACAATAACGCCGTAACCAAGTCAAAACGTAGTGCCATAACGAGCATTGCAACCACCGCACTTAATGCCATAAGTCCCATTACTGTAGAGCGATAATGACCTAATGCATCTGAAATTTCTTGACGTTTATCAAGTAAATGCAAGAAATCTCCATGTTCGTTTAATAATTCATTCAGGGTATCACTCGTTAATGTGTCAACATTAAACCAAAGCACCGCATTGTGCGCATCTTCAAACACTAAATGAAGCGGTAACAGCTGCTTAAGTGGCGACTGTTTAAATTCGCTCACCCTTAATGGCGAATATTGCTCAACCCCCACATTAATGCCAAGCGAATTACTCACCTCAGTATAGTGACCCGCCACTACTTTATTTTGTAGTAAGGTGTAGGTAGTTTGCTGCGCATTGAGTGACGGCAAGTAATTAGCTAAACTGTTTACTTCAACCTGATTGGCGTTTTTTTCCAACCATTTAACTACCGTCTCTTGTTTTTCAAGCGCCGACTGCATTGAATCAGCCGTCAGTAAAAAGTGGTGCTTATTACTTTGGCCAAGTAAAGCGAGGTTAAACATTTCATTGTATTTAAGTGTCTCACTTGTATTACTCAAAACAGCCACGTCATCTTGATGCACAATCGGTTTCACTAAAAAACCGAGGGAGAACAATACAACCAATACAGCCAATAACTTCGCTTTTTCACGGTTTAATAGCACTAACACATTCGCCCAAGCAATACGCGGCTTTTTAATTTTAAGATCAAGCGCATACTGACAAAAAAGTGCAAACACAAGCGCACCAAGCAGACCAAAAATCATAAACACCGCAACTTGTTGTAACAAGGCCATTGGTGAAAAGCTATAAAGTGCATAACCTGCGGCAGTTGTTACAAAGCCAAGAACCAAACTCGTTGTAATCGTGTTTTTTTCCGCGCACAACACATGGAATAAGTAATCAATGGCGACGCCAATTAAGGTTACCGAAAACACTAAGCCAATCAGTTCAATGTTATCGAAAACCAATACCAGTGCGACCATACCCCAAATGCAGGCGTTTAAAATTGTCACCAGCATCAGCCCAATAACAATTAAATTTCTAAAAAATAAGAGCACTAATAACACCACAGCAACTAAGCTAATGATGCCAAATGTCGAAATTTCATATTCTGCTTGTTGCGCATTTTCACTGCCATGAAACGCAAAACCTGAGAAATAAATACGGCTGTTATATTCAGCCTCAAACTGGCGAATTAAATCCGTAATTTGTTGCGTTAATGCGATGCTTTGCGAAAAATCTGCACCATTTTCAGTTAGCATAAAACGCGCAAGATAAAAGGTTTTGTGCTCGTCATCAGCGGCAAAAATCTGTTGTTGTTCCCGTGACAACTGAACTTTAAACAAGCCGTCTTGCTGTCCCATACTGCCCGTATGCGACACACCATTTAGAAAACTTGCCAATGCTAATGTTGGGTCACTTGATAATGAGCTTGCGCTTAAGGTACTGTCTGGCTTGGTTAATTCTGCCAAAGTGTAGTTGAGTAATTCACTTGGCTCTGACAGTTGGCTAGGATAACTACTCGACATTAAACTGCCTGGATAACGGGAGTAAAACGCCACCACTTCGTCGAGCTTAATATCAGGTGGCGGGATGTAAGTCAGCGCAGCATTTTGCTCTAGCCTTTGCTTAAACGCCAGTAACGCGTGTTTGTTGCCACTACTAAACACCAGCTGCCCTGATGAGCGCTGCTGTATAATTGCCTTCGCTTGCGTAATCGCAGGAGACGCAAGTACATCAGATTGTGGCACCACCGCTAAAATATCACTGCTAAATTGCGTGTCGCCGCTGGTGAACTGCTTTGCAATAATTGCACAAAACAACGCAGCAATCACAACAAAGGCAAGCGCGATGGAAATTCTGTGAGAATTCAACTTAATTCGCCGCGGCATAAGTTAAATTGATCTCAGTGGTATGCCCCGCTTGCTCGCTGAGAACAATTCGCGAGATGGTGCCTGTTCCGCACAGTTTTACTGCACTAAACACTTGGTCAAGCGGCTCATTTGCCGACAAGTTTATGCAATTATCTGCCACCGATTGAACCTGTAAATAGTCAGACAACTTAACTGGATCTTGCAATAATAAGGCTTGTAGCAGCGGAATATAAAGATCAGCATTCGTCATTTGGCTTTCATTTCCGCGATGATCTTTGCTGTAAATGCCGTGTTCATCCATGCGAATTGTTGAAGCAATCGGTGTTTTTTGCTGCCACACAAAGCCGCTTTGATCGGCACTAAAACTACCAGCGGAAACAATACTGTTTTTCAACACTTTAATTTTTTTGTGTTGCTCAAATTGTCCGCTAACCTTGCTCTGATTAACCAGCTTTAGCTCACTAAACGCATCAACAAGCGTGGTATTTGCGTTTGCAAAAAATGCTGCAAACGCAATACAAACTAACAATGCGCTACGCATCTAACACCTTTGATAGTTTTTCAATCAGTGCTGGCGGACTCACATACTGCATTTCACCATCACTAATGCCCACCGCAACCTGAACCGAATAGCCTTTTGTCAGCTTTTCGCCAGTTTCTTTACAGCTGATCACATAATCAATTTTGATGCGGTTTTCGTACTCTTTTAAATACGCAGTTACCACAATCACTTGGCGAAAACGCGCAGGTTTAATGTATTTACAACGCATATCGATGATCGGCCACATAAAGCCAGAGGCTGCCATTTCATCATAATCGTAATCAAACAAGCGCAACAGTTCACAACGCGCTACCTCAAAGTAACGGGCATAGTTACCGTGCCACACCACTTGCATTGGGTCGCAATCGTGGAACGGTACATCAATTTCAACCTGCGTAGTTAATAGCGCATCTCGACTATTCATATAACTTCCATTTCTGCTGTTGAATTGCATCGACTGTGTCACGCAAAGTACGCTCAAGCGGGCGGTCTTCATCGAGATTCGGGAAATAACCAGTAATGTCTTGGTACATTTCGGTTAATCCATTGGCAAGACTGTCAGTATCAACTTCGCCGCGCTCTTTACGAATGCGCAATGCTTGAATTGACGCTAACAAGGTACTTGCTAATACTTGCTCAGTTAACTGAATGACTCGCAGTGCATCACGCGCTGCAATGGTGCCCATGCTTACTTTATCTTGATTATGACACTCAGTAGAACGAGAAAATACGCTTGCTGGCATCGTTAGTTTTAACGCCTCAGCAGTATATGCAGATGCGCCAATTTGCACTGCTTTAAAACCATGGTTAATGTACTGACGCTCTGGATCGCCATTTGATAAGTTACTTGGCAAGCCATTGTTAAACTTACTATCAACTAATGACGCAATTTGGCGGTCGGCCAAATCAGCTAAGTTAGCAACCGCCGTTTTTAGCGTATCCATTGCCATTGCAATATGGCCACCGTAAAAATGACCACCGTGCAACACGTGTTCACCAATACCATCAATAATTGGGTTATCGTTTGCCGAGTTTAGCTCGTTTTCAATTAACTGACGTAACCAAGGTAAGGTATCTGCTAGCACGCCAATAATGTGCGGCGCACAGCGAATAGAATAACGGTCTTGTAAACGGTCAGCATTACGCGGATGAGTGTGATAATTTAGGTCATCACGGATCCAAGCAGCCACTTGTTGTTGCCCTGCATGCGGTTTTACAGAGAATAAAATATCATCGAAATGGTGTGAATTTCCCATTAACCCTAAGCTCGCAAGTGACGTAAGGCGAGTCGCAAGTTTGACAAGGTATTCGGCGCGCTCATAAGCAAGGCATGCAAGTGCTGTCATCACAGCAGTACCATTCATAATCGCTAAGCCCTCTTTAGGTCTTAACGTAAGTGGCGTTAGGTTGAGGGCTTTCATCACATCGCCACTATTTGCCACTTCACCATTAAAATACACATCGCGTTCGCCAACTAAGGCACCGGCAACGTATGAAAGTGGGGTTAAATCACCACTTGCGCCCACTGAGCCTTCTTGTGGAATAACAGGCACAACATCGTGGTTTAGGTATTCTTTTAACAGCGTCAGCATATCCCAACTAACACCCGAGTAACCTTGTGCTAATGAATTTAATCGAGTCGCGAGTATTGCGCGGCCCTGCACTTTTGAAAACACATCGCCTAAACCACAACCGTGAAAACGCGTTAGGTGCAGTGGTAATTCATTTACTAGCGATAGTGGGACTGCGCGCGTTACGGAATCGCCGTATCCGGTTGTTACACCGTAAATTACGCCGTCTTCTGCGAGTAATTTATCTAAAAAAGCAACGCCTGCGTCAATGCGTTGAGTAAATCCGGTCTCATTCGACAGCTTAGCCTGTGTGTGTCCTTTTGCTATCGCGACAATATCTTCAATTGAAAGCGGTCCTTGGCCGAACGTCAGTGGCCCTGTTTGCTGTTGATTAATCACTTCTTACTCCGAACTAATCTCGGCTGACTTTACTGTCGTCAGTCCAAAAATCATAAAAATTAAACCATTGGTAAGGATACTGACTCGCAAAAAAACTCAGACGATCTGAAAAATGCTGAATTGTTGTTTGTAGATCCTGCTGTCGTGTTTTACGGCTAAATTTTAACTTATCCGCAACTTTTTCAAAAATAACTAAATAGCGGTTATGCGCTTTTAAACAAAATAAATAATACACCGGGCATTCGAGTAAACTCGCGAGAATAAATGGCCCTTGTGAAAACGGTGCTGGTTTACCCATGAAATTACAATAGTTTACCCTGCCAGCGACGCTTGAGCTAGTGCGGTCACCAACAATCACTATTACTTCGCCATCATCAATTTTTTGCTTCAGTAAAATCGCCAAGGTAGGGCTCATATCAGTAACTTGGATGAGGTTTACTTTGGCATCGGCATTGATTTGTTGCAGCACCTTATTAAATTCAACTGCATGATGGGTAAACACTAAAACGTTTATGGTTACTGCGTAACGACCTTGACTGAGCGCCCGACATACTTCCAAATTACCTAAGTGCGAGCCAATGAAAATGGCCCCTTGCTTACTTTTTTGTAATTCAGCAAATTCTTCATGATTTTGATATTGAATGGCATCAAGTGGGATTTTGCCAAGCCACGCGTCTATTTTATCAAACGCTGAATCAGCAAATTTGCAAAAGTGTTTTAACCCCTGCCAAAAACCTGCATTTGCTGGTTGATTGTTATGCTGTGCCACTTGGTTTAAAAACGCAATGCTTGCCGTACGTTGCGTTTTACCTGTGCAGTAAAAATAAAACACCACAGGAAACAACATTAACCACAATACACGACGCCCAACCAAGCGATAAAAGCCCAGTAAAATACGCATGCCAAGTAAGGTACCGCGTTCTTGCATTGTCGACCAATGTTTAGCCACGCAGTTTTCTCCAAAGCAGTATTGGTATGCGTGGTAACATACCGAAAAATAAGCGTGTATGCATCCAGCTAATCAGCACGTTATCTTCAAAGGCACGAAAATGTGAGCTGCCGCCCTCTGGGTAGATAACTTTCGTTGGCATAAACCGACTGGGTGTGCCACGCCAGAATAGGCGCACCATGATTTCGATATCAAAATCCATGCGCTTGCCAAGCTGCTTATCACGTAGCAGCGCCGCAGTTGCTTTCACTGGATAACATCGAAAACCACACATTGAATCTTTTATACTGAACGATAAGGTTTCAATCCACACCCAAAAATGAGTAATGTAACGACTGTATAAACGCACTTTCGGCACAGATTCATCATAAATAGGCTGTCCGCTAATGACGCTGTCGGGATACTTTTTGCCAAGGTAGATTAAAGTTTGAATATCCGTTAGGTCGTGTTGACCGTCGGCATCAACTTGTATCGCGTGGCTATAACCCAACTTATCGGCTGTCAGTAAACCCGTTTGTACCGCGCCACCTTTGCCCTGATTTTCACTGTGTTCAATCAAGGTTAATAACGGAAACTGAGACTCGCATTGACGCATGACAGCGCTCGCATCCGCTGTTGAGCCGTCATTAACCATAATAATCGGTAAATCGAGGGCACTTAGCTCCGTTAAAACCGATTCAATCACAGCAACATGGTTATAATTTGGAATAACAATACACGCGTGCATAATGTTAGCTGTGCACCACTACGCGCCCTGATGAATGCTGACCATGATCTGAGTGAAAACTAAAGGTAAATTTGCTGTCGTTTTTCTTGGTGAGAGTAAGCTCAACCTCTGAGTTCGCAACAATCACCACTTGAAACTTCAATACTTCAACAGAATCAACCAGCGCAGAACTTAACGAAAAGTATTGCTGTGCGTATTTTACTGCCCAATCTAACTGCACAACACCGGCTAAAATCGGTGCTTGTGGAAAGTGACCGTTAAAATAATCTAAACTACCGTCAACCCAAAGGGTGAGTTTTACCGTATCGTCTTGCTCTTCAACGGCACGTACTTCTGGTAATGATTCTTGTAATTTAGTCAAATAACTTCTCCAATTCTGCAAATACGTACTTACCTTGGCTGTTAACTGGCAACTCATCCACATAACGAAATTTACGTGGCATGCACACCGCCTCAAACTGCCCAGCAAGCACTTGCTTTAAGCGCTTATTGAGCGCTAGTTTACCGTTTTTATTCAGTTCGCCAAGCCCAGCGGCCGACAATTGTGCAACTAATCCCAGTTGCTGGCGAAATCCTTGCGTTAACAAAACCACTTTACACTGGGTAATCGCACTTTCGTCGCTTAATACACGCTCAAGTGCATCTAAATTAACGCGTTTTTCCTCGAGTTTAATGGTGCGGTCTAAACGACCTGACAAACTAAAACGCCCATCTTCTAAAATCTCACCACAATCTTGCGTGACAAACATTGCATCGTCAAAATAAGGCGATTTAACTGCAAGCTGCTGCTGATGCTTTAATACCGTTATACCGTCAAAGCACTGCCATGGTTCAGTTTTAAATTCAGAGACTTGGCGATACGCAATGCCACCCGTTTCAGTGCTGCCATATATTTGCGTCGCAGCAACCCCCAATTGCTGAAACAAGGTCACTGCACTGTTGTCACTAAGCGGTCCGCCTGATGAAAACACTCCCGCAATATTGTGTTTAACTGAAACACATACATTGTCACGAATAAGGCGGTCAATAAATGCGGGACTGGTAATAATAACCGAAGGCTGTGTTGCGACTAACGCGCGTAATTGCTCAGGAAATTCAACAAATGTGAGATTTACTGTGTAATTCGCACGTAACGGCCAAAATAACTTAAATAGCAGGCCATAAATGTGCTGATGAGATACCGTCGCAACGATTTGGCAATCAGAATCAAATTCAAAGGTATTACACAAATTTGTAAGCTCAGCATTAATATGCTGCCAAGACTTTACCACAGGCTTACCGTAACCTGTTGAGCCAGATGTATAAAATGTAAGTTTTCCCGATTCTGGTAGCGTTAACGCATTGGCAGGTTGCTGTAGCGATTCCGTTAAAGTGAGGGAATCAAGCGAAAGGTGTTTGTCGCCACTAAATTCATCTACCAACACATAGTCAGCATCTTCACTGGCGATCTGGATATTTTCTGGCTGCCCGTTGGCTGGAAATATAACATCAAAACCTGCATGTGCGGCCGCGAGCAAACGTACCAAAAACACGTCACTTGCAGCATGGTATAACACCAAAGACTGCGCACCGGTTTGCTGTTTAAACACGCGTAATTGATTGGCAAGTGCCGTTACCGCATTAGCACAGATATCTCTATCTAAAATCGAAGGGCTGGTTTTATGCATACTAATTAATGCTTAAGCTCGTGACGCTGCTTTACAACATGACGAACAAGTAACTCACCTGCCATTAGTACGCCCATTAAAATGTACGCAATCAATCCGTTGTATAGCGTCCAAAGCGCAATATCTCCAAGGTATATGGTGTAACATGCAAGTGCAATATTAATGCTAAAGAATAGGCACCACACTTTGGTGACATTTCGCGTATAGGCAATAACATGTTCTGGTAATGTTACATTTTGCTTGTCTTTGCTTTTACGCTTTTCATCGAGTAACGCAAAGGTTTCTATCACCGTAGGTCCTTTGAACAATGAATACGCAAACGTGACGAGCATAGTTCCTGATATAAGCACAGGGTAAAACAAGGTAACCTTGCTGTTATCAAGTAACCACGCCAATGCGACACATACGCAGCCTAATACCGTTGCCGGTAAAAGCCATGGCATGGTACTACTGGCCGCCCGTGTAAATACATAGCGACCAACAATGGCGATGAGTAAAACAGGTGCAATACTGGAAATACTCGCATACTGCAGGCCAAAATAAATAAGCACTGGGTAGGCCAGTAATAATACAATGAATACTGTATTCAGTATTGCTTTTATCATGTGTTTTACGCTGAAACCAACTTGCTTACTTCGTTTACCACATCTTCGACAGTGCGTACTTGTTTAAACGCTTCAGGATCAATCTTTTGTCCCGTGATTTCACGCAATTTTACTACTAGATCAACGGCATCAATACTGTCGAGATCTAAATCTTGATAAAGATTTGCCTCAAGCGAAATATCGTCTTGATCTATTTCAAATTCTTCCACCAAGATATCAGTTAATACTGCGAAGATTTCTTGTTGTGTTTTCATACCCTACCCGCTGTTATGCGTTTTGTTCAATAAACGCTGCTAATGCATCAACTGATGCAAAATGCTGCTTTGTTTCTTCTGAGTTTGCGTCAATTTTAATATCAAACTCTTTTTTAATCGCTAAGCCAAGCTCTAGCGCATCAATGCTATCAAGGCCCAAACCATCAATAAAAAGTGGTTCGCTATCGTTAATATCATCAACGGTAATATCTTCTAAATCTAATGATTCAATAATGAGCTTCTTGATTTTAATTTTTAAATCACTCATAGCTGTCTAATTCTCCTTGAAAAAATGCCTGCATATCGCGCGTAAAACTACGCGCATGCTGCGTCAATTTCGACGCTTCAAAACTGGGTAATTGCAATTGTTGTTTCGTCATTGCGAGATCAAATTTAGCCTGCGTAGGTGCCACTTCGTACCACATTTCTGACTTAGTTAACGTTGACGGTGCAACATGAATTAACACTGAAACGATATCAGCACGACAGCGCAGTGCGATATTCGCCGCGCCTCGTTTGAATTTTAACGCTTGACCAGGTGTCGTACGAGTGCCCTCGGGAAACACGATTAAGTTATTTCCCGCAGCAAGTGATGCTGCACAATCCGTTAGTAAGCCCTCAGGGCTTTCATTGCTTATATAACCGGTGGATTTTATCACACCTCGCATAAATGGGTTACTAAATAAATGAGCTTTAACAACACAATCTGCATTAGGAATAAGCGAAATAAGTACCACAACGTCAATTAGTGTTGGGTGATTAGCAAGTACTAACTTGCCTGTTAAATTTGCAAATTTAGTACGATCAGCAATAGTGAATTTAAAGATTCCTAATGCGCCCATCAATCCAACAAAAAACTTAAACAACAAATGCACTGTATAGCGCGCTGCTTTGCGGCGTTTTTCTTCATCGCGATAAATAAGGTACTGAATAGGCAATACAATTAGCGGAACTAACAATCCACCTAAGCCAAACACCGCAAAACAAAAACCGGTTGCGACAATGCGCCAGCAGCGTCCTAGCTTGGTTAACAAGGCGTTACCTCATCAATATGCAAGTGCCATGCACTTTGATTTCCGAGCACAAGCGCGTCGTTGGTTTTGCTTGTCGCTAAAAATTCCACAAACTGCTTTGCCTGTAACGGTGTATTGTTAGGCGTATCGCTAGGAGTTAACGACAGCGTAATACCCTGTTCATTGTCTTTAGATACGACAAATGCACATGCCAAATCACAAGTATTCACATCATCAAATCGCGCATAATCGTCTGGTAGTGGTTGATCGCAATACACAACGAGCACTTCGGGTATATTCGGATTATTTAACTGAATGCTTGCTTCAATTAATGCCATCAGCAAAGTGTTCTCACCAGCTGCGATACTGTTCATTGGCTGTTGATTATTCGTTAAAATCGAATAAAGCCCAATAACTGCATTGTGAACAGACAAGCCAAACGATGTTGGGCTGATCACTTCTTGGTGAGCTAAGTCTTTTAAAATGCTTGATGTACGGTGAAAATCACCATGTTGCGACGCAAATACAACAGGCATTGATTCCGCACCACTTTTCTCAGCGCTATTTGCAGCAACAAACAACGCCATTTTTGCATAGTGACTGAGTCGTCGGCGCTGCATTGCTGGCACCCAATCCAATTGTGGACTTTTGCTCGTTGGACCAAACATTTCAATTTTTGCGTTGGCGAGCTGTGCTTCGTCCTTAGCTTTACACCAATAATTAAAATGTGAGAGCACCATTTTCATGTGATGTGCGTCCATGTTGTTTGAAAATGAGGCGAAACTATAAAAAAACTGCGCAAAAGAAGCAATGCTAAAACGCAAGAATGTTAAATTTATGCGTACTTTAGACTATTTTTAACTCAAATAACTGTATTTAACGACATGTTAATAGCATGTTTCAGTTAGCGGATGCTGAATTCGAAAGCGTGCTCATAATAAAATTAATAAACTTTGGCTCTTTCAACACCCCTGCATGCGATGCATTAAAGCCCATCATTTGATTTGCTTCACGCTGAATATTTAGCGGTATTTGACTGGCTAATGACACAACGCCATCATCACTTGCACCGTCTTGATAGGAAAATACCAAAGCGTAATTAATTTCTGGCTGCAGTATCTGAGTATGCAGCTGATTAACATAGTCACTGTTAGTCGCAACATCACGCCATGAGTCAATTACCAGGGGCGAACTTTCAACCCCTTTTCGAGCACTTTGCATACCCAATAACGGACTGTTTACCGTAATGAAATGATTAATTTTATAGTTATGTGCATAACCTTGGTGACTTAGTGCGTAACCTCGGGTAATAAGCCCACCCATACTGTGCGCTAACACCGAAACCGCATCAAAACCGTAGCGCTTTTGCATAACCTCAATGCTTTCTAGCAGATAGTCTTTAACCAAATGCAATCCTACGCCACTTGGGTAGTACAATACCCACACTTGATAGTCAGAATCTTCAAGCGCAGCAACTAAATCGGAAAATTCGCGCGGGTTGCCCATCATGCCATGTACCAGAATAAGTGGTTCTTTTTTAGCGTTATACGGAGACAACATAAATAAACCGGATTCCACTTGTGCAAGAAAATCAAGCGGCCGCCAAAACCCCATATCAACATTATGGGCATCAAACATAGCATGCTCTAAATTCGCTAACTTGCCAATATTATTAACATTGTAATTATCACTGTATTGAACTGCATACCCCTTTTTTACGGGCTTTGCGAAATGAATTGGTTTAGCTTTGTATTTGGCTTTATCATTAAGCGTAATTGCTTGTAACATGCCAACCGAATCAACATAAGCAACGCCTGTTTCATTGTCGTCGTAGGTCAAATTGTGATTACTATCTTGGTATACAGCAACGTAATAAGTGCCTGGTTTTAGGTAGAATTTAAACTGCCCGTTGGTATCGGGTAGTTTCTGCTTCTCAATCGAGAAGGTGTTGTTGTTACGGCTTAATACTGCAACTACGAGTTCGCCACCATCTGCGTTAGATTGATAATCAACTCGGCCATTTATTTCTGCAATACTCTCGAGTAATTGAGATTGCTGTTTAGCTTGGCGAAAATGCTGACAGCCAATTAAGCTCAAAACACAGCAAAGTAGTAAAATATGTCTCATCGAATTCCCTTCGTGCTAGTCACACATAACTTACCTGTTTATAAATATCTTATTATCACAATCAGCAAAGGCGCAACATCTGCTTAATATTTGTGCTGTTACATCATGTGTAGCGCAATAAAGTTGCGATAAACGTGATCGTACCCCCTTTTGTTAACGATTAATTACATCAACTTATTGCAATAATTACGACTATAGTTGAATAATGTACCGTCGTTAGCCAAATTTAACTAATTATGCCCGTAGTATTTGCTTGTTTGTTATTTTTCCCGCTCTTCTTATATGCCAATACCGAATTTGAGCAGATTTTTGATGATCACACTGCTGTGATGCTGTTGATTGAACCAAAATCAGGGGAAATTGTAAAAGCCAATCAGGCTGCGGCGGATTTTTATGGCTACAGCTCGCAAACACTTCAAAGCAAAACCATTCAAGAAATTAACTTATTTACCGCAGAGCAAGTCGCAGAAGAGCGTAAAAACGCCCAGCGACAAAAGCGTAACTATTTCATCTTTCGCCATCAAACTGCAACGGGGGATATTAAAACCGTTGAAGTTTATTCAATACCCATCGAGTTTCATGGTGCAACGCTGCTTTATTCGGTCATTAAAGACATTTCCACACAACGGCAATATCAAAGTGAGATTTGGCAATACCAAAAAAACCTAGAACAAATGGTTGATAGCCAAGTTGCGATTATTAAAACCAAAAATAATAAAATACATGCCATTTACATTGCCGGCTTAGTGCTACTCATTGCGCTTGCACTGTTTTTAACCTATTTGCTACGCATCACCCGAAAAGCGCAAAAATATAGTACAAAACTCAGTCAAATAGTGGAGCAAAGCCCCTCTGCAATTATCACAACTGACCTACAGGGTTACATTGATTATCAGAATAGACACAGTGATAACCCTCTTTTTGCCAAACTTTTGTCAAGCAAACAAAGTTTGTTTGATGTATTGCGCGATTTAACTCTTCGCGTTGCAGAGTTTGATAGCGCTATTAATACAAACACGCCATGGATTGATCGCGTTAATCTCGCGCCAAGTAATCAATGGTTACATGTACATCTTTATCCGCTGATTAATAACCAGCAAAAAAAAGACGGCTATGTCCTTATTCTCAATGATATTTCAAAGCAAAAGCAGGATGAGAAACAGCTTAGACTCAGCTCTACTGTTTTTCGTACCGCCAATGAAGCGGTAATGATTTGTGATAAAAATTATAGAATTCAAGCAGTAAATGAAGCCTTTACAGAAATCACAGGCTATAACAGTGACGAAGTATTGAATAGGACACCTGATATACTGAGTTCCGACCTGCAAACTGAACCTTTTTACGCCAATATGCAGCATCAACTCGACGAAAATAACCAATGGCAAGGCGAAATTTGTAATCGTCGTAAAAACGGTGAGCTTTATTATGAATGGCTTTCAATCACCGCCCTTCGTGATAATAATGGTGAGATTGATGCATTTGTGGCACTGTTTAGCGACATCACAAAGCGCAAAACAGCAGAAAATAAAATTTACCAACAAGCTAACTTCGACTCACTTACCGGACTTGCTAACCGCAACTTATTCTCAGATCGTTTTGAGCAAGCACTAAATAAAGCACAGCGTGAGCACTCATTTCTGGCGCTGTTGTTCATCGACCTAGATGGGTTTAAACACGTAAATGACACCCTTGGCCATTCACAAGGCGATACCCTTTTACAGCAAACCGCAACGCGCCTGAGTAGTACCTTACGTAAATCAGATACCATTTCACGCCTTGGTGGTGATGAGTTTGCGGTGCTTATCGCAAGTGATAATAATCAGTTTAAAGTTGATCGAGTTGCACACAAAATTCAAGCGGCAATAGCCACCCCTTATCAACTTGATAACGCACAAGGATTTGTCTCAGCGAGCATCGGTATAACAACTTATCCGAACGACGGGAAAGACGTTGAAACACTGATGCGAAAAGCCGATAGCGCCATGTATAAAGCGAAAGCAAAAGGTAAAAATAACTTTCAATTTTTTACCGCCGAAATGGACGAAAAAGCACAAAAAAGGCGCACTCTTGAAGGCGAGTTACGAACCGCCATCGATAACCAACAGTTCTTCATTGATTATCAACCCATTTTTGATGCTAAACATAACATTATTTATGCGTGTGAAGCATTGGTACGCTGGCATCACCCAACCAAAGGGCTTATAGCACCGGACCAATTTATTGAGCTTGCTGAAGAAATTGGAGTGATTGCCAATATTGGTGAGTTTGTATTAGAACAGGCCTGTATTACCGCAGCAAAGTGGCAAGATGAATATGAAAATGCACCGGGCATCAGCGTAAACATTTCGACAATTCAATTCCAACGTGATGATTTTATTGCCACTATTAAGAGTGCGATTGAAGTCAGTGGCTTGCCAAGCAACAAGCTGATATTAGAAATCACTGAAAGTTTACTCATTGAAAACGATAAAAAAACCATTGCTCAGCTCACTATGTTAGCTAATTTAGGCGTAAAAATAGCCATTGATGATTTCGGCACCGGCTATTCATCGCTCAGCTACTTAAAGAAATTCCCAGTGCATAAACTCAAAATTGATAGAAGCTTCATTAAAGACATTGAACAAAACGCCGAAAGCCAAGCCCTTACCAAAGCCATTATTGCAATGAGTAAGAGCTTAAAGCTTGAAGTAATTGCCGAAGGCGTTGAGCTCAATGCGCAGATGCACTGGTTAACAGCATCGGATTGCTCGCTAATTCAAGGCTATTGGTTTGCCAAGCCCGTTGATGCGTTAACGATTAAAGAATTACTGACTGAGCACAACAGTTAGCATATCCTTTCAGCTATACCACTCACTTATTTTGCCACAGCGCAAGTTTGCTCTGGTGCGTTATTTGGTGCTTTAACCAGCTTTTTACTAAATTCACGACGAATTAACAGGTGGCTGACCAACGCTTGAATAAACACGGTTACAATTGAACAATACCAGATTTGTTCAATGTAAAAGTCGTCTTGATTCACTAAATAAATAACTGAAACCGCAAACAGTGACAAGCGCACAAAGGTGCTCAGTAACGCGGGCCACGTATTTCCAAGCGCTTGAAACATGCCTGAAATGGCAAAAACATAGCCAGCAGGAACAAAATTAAGGCCAACAAAACTCAAGAACGTTGCTGCGACTAACACCACGTTGGCATTGTCACTAAAACTCGTAACAAATAGCTCAGGTACCCACAAACACAGTACCATTAACATGCCCATTAGTGAGCAGGTTAAAAACGCGGTGATGTAAAAGGTTTCATATACCCGTGAGATTTTGCGCGCCGCGAAGTTTTGTCCAGCAATGGCAGGCGCAGCAAAGGCAATGGCCATAACCGGTAAAAATAGCGATTGCATAATACGCCCACCTAAACCAAAGCCGGCTTGTGCTTCAGCAGATACTCGACTAAGCGCCCAATAAATCAACGACATATACAAGAAGGTCAGTAAAAATTCGCCGCCCGACGGTAAGCCAATATTAAGCACTTTGCGTATCGTTTTCGTTTTTAACGCAAACGATAACCAGCGCACTTGAAGATATTGCTCTTGTTTATTGAAATAACGCACCAAAAGCACAAACGATAGCAACATTGAAATACTGCTCGCTAGACCCGCGCCAACGACACCAAGTTCAATACCCAATCCCCACCCCGTAATCAGAATAGGCGATAGAATAATGTTAGCGATAATACCAATCACCGAAATGGACATAACCGGTTTTACAATACCAGTACCGCGCAGCGCAGCACTTAATGCGGTAAATACAAACTGCAGCAGTAAAGACGGTAAGAACCAATAAAAGTAACTCTCGGCTAATGCTTGTGTAGCAATGTCGGCGGTCATAAACGCAAAAAATACGTGACCAAATGTATAGCCTATCGCTGCACAAAACAGGGTTGCCCAATTGGCAAGCGCTAACGTTTGATTAAATACGTGACTGGCTTGGCGCTGCTTTTTGCGCCCGACCGCATGCGATACTAGTGTTGCACAACCAATATTGAGTACTTGCGTTAATGCCATAACAAAGAAAAACACACTTGATGCATTGCTCACAGCGGCAATCGCGGCACTGCCTAGTTGACCAACAAAATACAAATCAACTAAGAAATACAGCGTTTGAATAAGCAGACCAATGGCGATTGGCACTGCCATTGAAATAATGTGTTTTGGAATGCTTCCTTTCGTAAGATCGTGCATAACTGCGCAACTGTCCTTTTAAATAGTAAGGCTAACCGAGCCTTGCAAGCGCTTTATCGAGTTCATCAGCAAAGGCTTTTTTATCGGTGTTTGATAACGCACTCGGGCCACCGGTTTCAACGCCACTGGCACGCAAAGTATCAAAAAAATCACGCATATTTAAACGCGCTTTAATGTTACTTGCGGTTAATAACTCGCCGCGAGGTGTGAGTGCAATCGCTTCTTTAGTAATCACTTCATCGGCTAACGGAATATCTTGCGTAATCACCAAATCACCCGCGACTACACGCTTAGCAATTTCGTTATCGGCAACATCAAATCCTTTTTCGACCTGTAATCGCTTGATAAAACGAGACGGTGGAATGCGGAAACTGTGGTTAGCAATAAAGGTTGTGTTGATCTGTTTACGCTCTGCAGCACGAAATAAAATCTCTTTAATTGCAACAGGGCATGCATCTGCATCGACCCAGATATTCATATAGTTCCTAGGCTCTTAAATAAAAATGCAGTATACGGAAGCGACTAACTAAATGCGAGTGATTCTTAACGGCGAAATGTGTTAACGCTTATTTTTAAGCGACAACATAAACTGCTCTACTTTTAAGGTCAGGAATTGTTCTACCTGCTCTTCCATGCTGTCTACCGTAAAGTCATTTACGCTTAACACACGTTCGGCTTGCTCTTCTGAAATTAACTTACCGTTCAGTAAAAACTCCCATTCAGGCAAGGTTTTATCATAGCGAGGGATCACATCAAGGGTGACAAACGGATAGGTAAAATCAACCCGATTTATCAATCGGCAAAAATCTTCAATGTAATCAGTACCCGTTGGCCCTAAACACCCAGGCTCTAAACGAAAGCGTATTGCTAATTTCAAATAGGACATACCTCTTCCTTTAAACACGCAAGATAGAATAAAACTACTTTACAAACTATGTGATGTAACACTGCAAACCGCAAGTTAATGTTTAATAAACTTTCTATGTGTATAAATTATAGCTATGACTCTTGAAGCACAGTTTAAGATAGCCTAGTGTATAGTTTTTAACGTTGGGTTAACAAAAAATGGAAGAATTTATCGCTCAGCTCGACCTCAACCAATACTTGCCAACAGCACTTGATTGGGCAACTAACTTATTACTTGCCTTCGCTATTTTAATTATTGGTATTTGGCTTGCCGGCAAAGTAAATAAAGCCATCATCAAAATCTCTAATCGTCATGCGCAACTAGACGATACCTTGTTTAAGTTTTTTGGCAGTGTGGCTAAATACACCATTTTGGCATTTGTCGGTATTGCGGTCTTAAACCGTTTTGGTGTGCAAACAGCATCAATAATTGCACTGCTAGGTGCCGCTGGCCTTGCGGTTGGTTTGGCACTGCAGGGCACGTTATCGAACCTTGCTGCGGGTGTAATGCTGCTTATATTTAGGCCGTATAAAGTGGATGATTTTATAGAAACGGGCGACCAATTCGGCAAAGTGGCTGAAATAGACATGTTCACCACAATTTTACAAACCTTTGATAAACAACGCATTATCATTCCTAATAGCGATATTTGGGGCAATAAAATTGTCAATCACTCTCACCATGAGATACGTGGTGTTGATATGCGTTTTGGTATCGCCTATGACGAGAACATCGACGCTGCTCGCGCAGTTATTAATAAGGTATTAGACGCGCACCCACATATTTTGAATGACCCTAAACCTTTCGTTGAAGTTGAAACCCTCAACAATAGTTCGGTCGATTTTTTAGTACGTCCGTTTTGTCATGGTGAACATTATTTCGATATTTTGTATTCGGTACCCGAGCAAATTAAAAAAGCGCTTGATGATGCCAATATTGAAATTCCATTCCCTCACCGTAAAGTTATTTTAGTTAATGAGAACAAATAAATAACGTGTAGGCATGCGTTTAAAACGCATGCCCACAGTTTAGTTTTAAGGATTTAAATGAATTTAAACCAAGTAACATTACCGGTAACGCAAATGAGCGATGCCGTTAGGTTTTACCAAACGCTCGGTTTTGAACTTATTGTCGACACACCGCATTATGCGCGTTTTGCCTGCCCAGAGGGCGATTCTACATTTTCGCTGTCACTTGAAGAAAACGCCGTTAATGGCGCCACGATTTATTTTGAACATGCACAGCTCGATAACTGGGTTGCCGACTTACAAGCAAAAGGCGTTATATTTTCGCAGCTACCAACTGATGAACGATACCTGTGGCGAGAAGCTGTGTTATTTGACCCTTCAGGCAATAAAATCAAGCTTTATTGGGCAGGCGAAAACCGTTTAAACCCGCCGTGGCGTGTTAAAAACTAATTTTTATACCGTTACAACGAACTAAGGATAACGATGCAATTAGCTCAACTTAATATCGCGCTTGCAAAATACGCACTTGACGCCCCTGAAATTAGTGACTTTGTCAATAATTTAGACAAAGTTAACGCTCTTGCTGAACAAACCGATGGTTTTGTATGGCGCCTTAAAGATGATTCTGGCGATGCAACCAGTATTCAAGCTTTTGAAAACCCTAATATGCTGGTCAATATGTCGGTTTGGCAAAATGTCGATAGCCTTAAAAACTTTATGTTTAGAACCAACCACCGTGACTTTATGCGCAGGAAAAACGAGTGGTTTGAAAAGCTAAATGAAGATAATTACGTGCTTTGGTGGGTAGAAGATGGCCATATTCCTTCGCTAAGTGAAGCGATATCACGACTAAACCATCTTCGTGAGCACGGTGATACACCTTATGCATTCAGCTTTAAAGCAAACTTTACACCGCGCGATTTAAGCGAAGAAGCCACCAGCTAATTGCACTACACAGCGCAATTTAGCGAATATCCATTTTCTCTTTCATCCATGTTTTTACCGGCAGAACCCACTGTGGCAATGGGCGGTAAAACGCGCCATGCGATAAACCGGTATTTATCGAAATTTCTTTAAATGATTCAACCTGCCCACTTTTGTCTTTTAACTTTTTGCAGGTATTTGATTTATCTGTTTTTTCATAAACTGATAAAACATGCCCATATACTTTTATATCGTCATGTTTGCTTGAGATTAAGCGACCGCAACCAGCTAGTAATACAGTATTTACGCCAAAGTCTGCTAGATGGTTCGACATTAATCCCGTAATAAACGCGCCACGTGAAAAACCAATCAAGGTAATGTTGTTGGCGGGCACCCCATTTTTAATCATGTTTCGAATTGTCGCGCTTTGCGCTTTTGCATATTCAAATGGATCTGTGTTCTTTTTACGATGAACCGCAACTAACGTGTAGCGTTCATCAGCAAGCGCTTGTTTTACCTTTGGAAAATCATACAAACCCCAACCATTTTTAACTTCAACGGGCGTTGGGTTGTCTCCTTCAACAATATAACCATGGGAGTAAAAAACAAATTTATCACTTGGTTCATATTGCTCGGGTAACTTCCCGACAATCTCAGCAGCATTTACAAAACTTGAAAGGAGTGCACAAAGAACAAAAGAATAAGCGTTTAAGCGAGGTAATAGCTGCATATAGATGTTATTTTTATTTTATAAATTATGCGCTTAGTTTATTAATACAAAAGCTGTTTGTACATCGCCAATTAGTAAGAAAACGAAACAAGACAAAAAAGTCTTACGTACTTAAGTGTAAAAAGCGCGATTGTGAATCGCGCTTAGCTAATTCAACTTAATAGCCAAAACGATTATTAACGTTTCGATTGTGCATTAAAGTAATCGGTTGTGCCGTGTGCTTCAATGGCTTCGGTTAAAGTACGCAACGCTACGTTATATACACTGTCGCGTAGTGTAATGTCTTTTTCTTGATAGATTTGCCACGCATTTTCAAACGCTTTTTCAAGTTTTTGATGCAGCTTTTCTTCTACTTTATCGAGTGACCACTGCTCGCCTTGTCTGTTTTGCAACCATTCAAAATAACTTACAATAACACCACCCGCATTTGCCAAAATATCCGGCACAATCGTGACGTTGTTTTGCTGCAAAACACTATCCGCATCGCTAGTCACAGGTCCATTGGCAATTTCCACAATACACTTAGCGCGTACGTCATTGGCATTCTCACGGGTGATGACGCTATCTAACGCCGCAGGAATAAGGATATCAACGTCCAACGTGAGCAGCTCCTCATTACTTACCTGTTTAAACTCTTGCACTTCGCACACCGATTGTTCGCAGTACACAGCTGAGAGTTTTTTGCTGCGCTGCTTTTCTTGGAAAATACTATCGGCATCCAGTCCTTGTTCTCGATAAATCCCCCCTTGCGAATCGCTTATAGCAACGATATTAAAGCCTGCTTGCTGCAGCAGTTTAGCGCAGTGGTAACCACCGTTACCAAAACCCTGTATTGCCACAGTAAGCTCTTGTGGGTTTAATCCAAGCTTTTTCACCAACATTTGCGTACAAATAAACGCCCCGCGACCTGTTGCACTTTCGCGTCCTAAACTACCGCCAAGCGATATCGGTTTTCCGGTGATTACCGCGGGCGCTTTACTGCGTGTTATTTTTTCGTATTCGTCCATCATCCAACCCATAATACGTGCGTTGGTGTAAACATCAGGTGCTGGAATATCGGTATCGGGGCCAATAAAATCGGCCATCGCACGCACATACGCTCGCGATAATCGTTCAAGCTCCATAGGCGATAGCGTTTTTGGGTTCACGGTAACACCACCCTTACCGCCACCTAACGGTAACCCCACCACAGCACATTTGAGTGTCATCCAAAACGCGAGTGCTTCTACTTCGTCTTGATTCACCGCTTGGTGAAAGCGAATACCGCCTTTGCATGGCCCTAAGATATCGTTATAACGACAACGATAGCCTTTAAAATAAGCTAAACGACCACTGTCTAAACGTACGGGTAAATTACACGCTAATGTAGCATGTGGATGACTCAGTGCTTCAATCACTTGCTTGGAGGTATTTGCTTGCTCGCCAATTCGTTGCAAGCGATCTATTGCACTTACCAATACAGAATTACTCATACACTATCCTTAATTATGAACACTTCAATTAACAGCCATTATTCGTACTTGGCTAGCCTAATACTAGAGCGTGTTGAACTTTACAGTCTAGGCTACTTTAGGGTAACAGTAATAACTCACCTGGTTAAACCCATCACGTCGTTGCCAATCGACTTTGGTTAATAAATTACGTTACACTGTTTTAAACGAGTGGCCCTAGTCGACATGCTGCGTACTTACATAAGTGTTTGGTTTTATTACATACTCACTTCAATACACTGCTTTTAAACGTTACGATCAATTTGCCTGCGTACACTGTGTTTTAGCCGTATTTTAAAAATGAGAAACGGATGTTCGAGATAGACTTAGATTTCACCTTAATAATGTTTCACTTCAAGCAACTTGGTATTGCTTTTTTGTTGTCGTTGCCGATTGCATTAAACCGGGAGTCGAGGGAAAACGGCGCAGGCCTTAGAACATTTCCACTGGTTACCATTGCCTCATGCGCATTTATGCTCGTCGGTATAAACGTTTTTGAAGGTTCTGATGCCAAAGCAAGGGTAATGTATGGCATTATTACAGGTATGGGATTTATTGGCGGCGGAGCTATTTTCCGGGATAAAGACAGCGTAAAAGGCACAGCTACCGCAGCTGGGCTTTGGAATACAGGTGCAATTGGCGTATCTGTAGCGTACAGCCGCTATGAAATTAGTATTGTACTATCGTTTATTGGCTTTTTAATCTTTCAATTCTCTGAAGTACTCAAACCTAAAGAAAAAGCAAAATAACAACACCGCGTTACTTTACTAATAAGCTGATAATCTTAATTAGATCAGAATGGGATGAACTGCATTTTTGGTTATCAGGGTTATCCATTAACCCTTTTACAAAGCCCGCCCCAAAAGATGCCATAAGCCCTTCTTTTGACGATAAAATCGATTTCACATTCGTTTTTGCAGCTTGCGTGTTGTAGTCATCAAACGCCTTTACCGCGAGGTATTCGGCTTTTGCTTTTTCAAGTTGGTGTAGATCATCTTTAAGTAAAAACTCCATGTTAGTCTCCGTTTAAAAGTAAAGACGCACTCGCTTTAAACCCCACGCGATGCCATATACGCTTAAGCTGAATAAATAGCCATACCGCTAATGCACTGTTAAAAAGTAACAAGGTGCCAATCACCAAGGCTAAACTGGGATACATTTTATAGAAAGTTAGTCCAACCACTGCATTAAGCAAGAGCCAAATTACACTCACAATCACGACCAATGTTAAACAAATCGCGAATGAGAGTAGCGCAGCGCTGAGGCTAACTTTAGCCTCAGCCGCTACTAAATTTTTTGACGTAATGAGCTTGGCAATTTTACTTTCAAGCAATGCTGTTACGCTCTCGAATGTTTGCGCCAGCTTCGCCTCGTTTTCAGGCTGCTGATTTGGCTCGCTTTGATTGTTAACACCGCCCTGCTCGGGACCCATGTTGTCCATCGTCTTAAACCTATATTATTTACGTTTAATAATTGCAGACACCAACATACCGAGTGAAAATGCAATACCTGCTGTTGCTACTGGGTTTTCTACTGCGTATTTTTTAACGGCTGACTTTTCCCACTTAGCTTTCATTTCTTGCTGCTTTTGAGATAGGGTTTGTGAGCTTGAATGTGCGGTTTCGCGCAATGTTTCTTCAGCTGTACCGACTTTTTCAGTGATGGTATCGACTGAATCATGCATAGAGCTATTCAATTTATCGGCAATCGGATGACCATTTGATGCGTTTTGCTTAGCTTTTGAATTCGATGCATTTTGATTAGATGTAGCCATTACAAGTTTCCTTCTTTTGTCGTGTAAAAATATCTTGCTTAGACTTGATGCAACAATAAAACCAACTTTTAAATTGAATATAATCAACAACTTAGTTGTTTATCGTTTTATTTAGTGTGAGCTTATGTGAATCTTTTACATATCTACTGGTAAATTTTTCAAACCACTGTGCAAGGATTACGTTTCAAACGCGTAATACCGCCAGCAACAAGTACTTATGCCTTTCTGCCTAAAACTTATTTCTTGTTAAGTTATAAGGCGTTAAAACAACGCTAAACGTCATAACAAGTTAATTGCTACGGATAAATGTACAGTGGCACAACAATTGATTAGTTAGAACGTATTACCCATCTTTAAAGTATAAAAATGCGCAAAGTTAGGGCTATCAGCTAACTTATAGTGCAATGAATCTGTACTGAGTCACCACTAAAGTGCGCCACTTAAATAAGGAATTTCAATGATTGCGACACTTATTACGCTAACGGTTTTATTTATAGCAGCAACGTTAATTCCTACTGTGCGAAAGTCGCATTGGGTAATTAGGGTATTTGATTTTCCAAGGGTTCAGTTGTGTGCGCTTGGGATAAGTTTACTGATATGGCAAATATTCATATTGGTTGATAAGCCCAACATATTTTACGTATTACCTGTTTTAACACTCTGCGCGATAATTTGGCAATTGTTGTGGATATTGCCTTATACCCGTTGCTGGCCAAAAGAAGTCAAAGCAGCCTCTAAACACAGATCATTAGATGAAATTACAATTCTCAACACAAACGTATTGATGACAAACCACAACGCCAAAGCACTTATTCAACTCATAAAAACACATAAGCCCGATATTATTGTTACGCTAGAATCCGATCTGTGGTGGGAAGATGCACTCAAGGGCATAACAAAACGCTATCCCTACCGTGTTAACTGTCCTCTAGATAACCTTTACGGTATGCATGTTTTCTCCGCATTACCCATAAGTGATGAACGCATCGAATATTTAGTTGAACAATACGTACCATCAATTCACGCATCGGTTACACTAAAAAATGGGGTTAAGTTACAAGCTCACTTTTTACACCCTGCACCGCCAAGCCCTTCGGAAAATACCTATTCATCTGAGCGTGATGCTGAGCTAATTGTGGTGGCAAAAAAAATAGCAAAATCAAACCAACCAATTTTGGTTTCAGGCGATCTTAACGACGTAGCTTGGTCTTATACAACTCGGCTATTTAGAAAGATAAGTGGGTTACTTGACCCAAGAATCGGCCGAGGCATGTTTAATACATTCCACACTAAGTATTGGTTTGCACGTTGGCCTTTGGATCATGTGTTTCATAGCGAGCACTTCACCTTACATAAAATCACCCGTTTGCCATCCA
Source organism: Pseudoalteromonas sp. ABV4_021 (assembly GCF_056159365.1). Taxonomy (NCBI): domain Bacteria; kingdom Pseudomonadati; phylum Pseudomonadota; class Gammaproteobacteria; order Alteromonadales; family Pseudoalteromonadaceae; genus Pseudoalteromonas; species Pseudoalteromonas sp. ABV4_021. The sequence continues at coordinate 561,786 of NZ_JBSWVB010000002.1, forward strand.
TTGGCTCTGACCATTTTCCGTTACTAACAACTTTAGTATATGAAGCAACATCGCAAGACAGTCATATTGATGCAGACAAAGAGGATCAAAAAGCCGCTGAGCGCCTAACGCAGCAAGAGGGCGTAACTACCCAAGATGTACCCAAACCTAATAAACTGTAATTTAACTCATTGTTATTGCAGACTTTCAGTCTGTAAAAAATTCATACCCTGTGTTATTGCTACAAAAATAAATACGTAAAAGATGCATACCAAAAACATAACTCCATGAGTTTTATATAAAAAATTTCTGGAACACTGTTTGCTACCTTAAGTTGACTTTAAAAGTTTAACATTAACAAGGATTTACTATGAAAAGCACATCATTATTATCATTAATCTTATCGTCAATTTTAGTAGCGCCGGCCATCGCCAAAGAAGAAGGTGATGTAGATCATCGCGGTGTTTATGTGGGTGGTGGTTATGGATTAATAAGCGCTAGCGGCGACGATGATTTTGATGATGATGACGACGCTTACAATGTATTTATTGGTACTCAGTTTAATCAAATGATCAGTTTAGAAGCGGGTTACTTGGATTTTGGCAAGTTTGGTAACGATAACTTTAACACCAAACTCGACGGCTATACGCTTGGGCTTAAGCTTGGTTTGCCGGTTACTGAACGTATAACACTGTTTGTAAAAGGCGGTAATTATTGGTGGGATGCCGATTTAAGCGGCTTTGATAATACGCTATCACTTGATGGCAATGAGCTATTTTACGGCGCTGGTGCATCATTTGCGATTTCAAAAAACTGGCAACTCAATCTAGATTACACCCGCTACGACTTTGAATTTGAAGATGATGAGATTGGCATTTTTTCAAATGTAGATAAATTCAATGGTGAAGTCGACTACGCAAGTCTTTCGGTACAATACACCTTTTAACCAATAAAATCAGCGCTAACGGCCGCTGATGATTTTCAATATTTTCGCCCTTTTTACGGCTAATGCTGTAAAAGGGCGTTTTATATTAGCTTGCTTCGCTTGATGACGCAGGTTTGCGCGATTTAGTCACCGCTTTTTCAACACTTTTACCGGTGACAGCCCAAATCATCAGGCCTGACCACGCAATAAGTGAAAAACCCGCTGGCACACATGCCGCTGCGATTAATTTTGCATGTTTGCGATTAAAGAAAAACGCTAGAACTGCCGGTAAAAACCATAAAACCAAGGTTGCTAATGCAACAGCTAATATAAACACCGGATCTGCGTTGGCAAAAAGATCTTCAAAAAAAGTAAGTGTTTCCATAATCGTATTCTCAATAAAAGTAACTGGGGCCAGACTACTTGGCTATGAGAAATAACTTGGCAAAAAATGCTAAGCGGCAAAATGCGGTGATTAATGGTTACACCCAATGTAGTACCTAGATACTACCCATTAATTAACCAAGTGGTTTACTATTTAGCGCATAGGTTAAACACGTTACACGCAGCATTGATGCGAGATTTTTAACACTGCCATGGCGTTCAATTACTTCTTGATACAAGGTGGAAATAAACTCCGGCACTGTTACTTTTTCATCGGCTGCTATACGCTCGAGAATTGGCCAGATTTTATTTTCTAGCGAAATACTTGTCACCACCCCCTGAATGCGTATTGAACGCTTGGTGCTATCGTAAGATGTTTGCGGCTCTTGAGCATATAATTCACACATAAGGTATTCCTAACAATGGCAAAAATGATTCACAGTATGATCCGCGTAATAGACGAATCAAAGTCACTGCAATTCTATCAAAACATACTTAACTTAACAGAAAAACGCCGGATTACTTTCGATAGCTTTTGCTTAATTTACTTAGGTAATGATGAGTCAGACTTTGAACTTGAACTGACTGTAAATTTTGATCAAAAAGCACAGTATGATTTGGGTAACGGTTACGGCCACCTAGCAGTAAGTGCAGAAAATATAGAAGCACTGCATCAAAAAGCCGTCTCTCTTGGTTATCAACCAAAAGACGTAAAAGAGTTTTATAACGGTGATTCACTCGTTGCGAAATTCTTTTTCATCAACGATCCAGATGGTTACGCAATTGAAGTAATTGAGCGTTCAGATACATTTAACTAAATCACAATGCGAATACAGAGTAAAACAAGTGCTTACGCTGTATTCGCGTCTTCTGATACGCAAAACCGCCATTTTGCGTGTTAACTTATATTTGCCAGCGTACTTAATGCTACATACAACAATATTTATCGCTTTAATAAAACCTAGTCGATTTAACCATAGAACAATAACTTACCCTATAACAGGAACGTATCAGGTAATAGTTTCGATAGTGCAAAATTAACAATAATTATTATCATTAACTATTCCAATTTTATTGCCACTTGCTTAGAATGCCCGCAACCTTTAAAGAAAATAACGTTTACTTAAAGCAAAATTAAACGGCTAACTTAAAAATACAGCTTGTCCGCCACATTTTGCCTCACTGAAACGTTTAAAGCACATTTGGTCCGTCATCAAATATGTAAAGCAGCGAGTTACACAAGCTTAGCTCGCCGCTACCGTTATAATGAGCAATAAAATATGAGTATAAGAAAAGCCTTTTTTTGGCTTCACCTAATTATTGGCTGCATCGCTGCCCTATTTATTTTTTTAATGTCGGCCACCGGTGCGCTACTTACCTATGAACGCCAAATTATTCATAGCGCAGAGCAACAAGATTATCCCCAAGCACCTTCTGCTAACACACAAAAACTGACGCTTGAACAAATAAAGGCTATTGCCAATACCTTAGAGCATAAAAAGCCGTTAAGTATTGCGATTAGAAACGAACAAAACGCCTTTATTCAAATTAAAGAAGGCCGCAAAACCCTTGCCTATTTAAACCCATACAATGGTGAAAAAATTAACGAACCAGGGCTTGCCACCAAAACATTTATGCGTAAATTGCGTGCTTTTCATCGCTGGCTAACCCTTGACGGTAAGTTTAGTGAGACAGGACGCTGGGTTAATGGCATCGCTAATATTATTTTCTTTGTGTTAGTGCTTTCGGGCCTTTATTTGTGGTTACCAAAACGCTTTAACAAACGTGCGTTTAAACAAAAACTTACTTTTGCTAAGTCTTACCCAAACATTAATGCACGCGATTACCAATGGCATAATGTGTATGGTATTTATTTAGCACCGGTACTTGCGGTACTTATTGCAACTGCTTTCTTTTTCTCTTTTAAATGGCCGGGTAATACCTTAAAAGAAGTAGTATCAAACGATGCGAAAGTTGAGCAGCTAAAAGCGTCGCCATTAAATAGCGGCACACCAAAATCGCTTAATGTGCTATTTGAGAATGCGATTAACCACACACCAGATTGGCAACGTGCACAGTTTACACTTGCTGCTAAACCTATGGATAAAATAGCGTTTAGCCTCGATACAGGCACAGGTGGCGAGCCACAAAAGCGCTTAACGGTAACGGTCGATACCCAGACTGGCGCTGTATTACAAACGCTCACCTTTGATGATTTATCAACATATCGAAAAGCACGCAGTTACATTCGCTTTTTACACACAGGCGAAGCATACGGCATTATCGGACAAACCATCGCGGGCCTTGCCTCATTATTAGCGTGTTTGCTCGTTTATACAGGCATTATGCTTTCATGGCGTCGCTGGCAAAACTATCGCGCACGCAAAGCTAAATTAGCGCTAGAAACCGCTTGATAATTTTACTTTAAAGCTAACCGAAGGGTTAGCTTACTTTATTTACAATTCTCTCTTCCTAAAGTGCTTTTACATTATCTGTTTGTGCAGATTTTAAATTCTGCATCGTATCCAAAGCCTAATACTTTTTGTTTCCAATAATTAGATGTACGACGAGACCCAAATATGATAAATGGCTTTGACTGCTTAGCCAAACCAGCCGTAAAGTTATACGGTATCATTTCTAAATTAGCACTCACCTTATTGTTATGAAAAATAAAAATTTGAATAAGATTTTTGCTAAACCAACGCTAACTAAAGTATTGTAAACTACAATATATAGCCTCCAAATCCCGCGATATGTATCAATGATTTCATTGAATTTGATAATGGAAGGAGTCTTATAATCTGTTAAGCATCAAAGATGCGAAGGATTCTACAAAAGGAGATTGAAAATAAAAATACAGATTTTGTTAAAAACTATGTTAATGGCCATTGCTTTAGTCATAGCAGGCTGTGGAGGAAGCGGGAATGAAAAAAACGATGTTCCAAATCCAACGAACAACACACCACCAACTATTTCTGGTATAAACGAGAGCTATATTGTTCCCGCATTAGGTGACCTGATAATAAAAGCTAGTGTATCAGACGCAGATAATGATGCTTTGAGCATTATCTGGGAGCAGACTTCAGGAACTCCTTTGTGGCAGGTGCAACCTACAGACTCTGAACTCTCCTTAAAAATGCCGCTAGACAATGGCTTAGAACAAATTTTTGAAGTAAAAGCAATTGTCAATGATGGAAAGGAGAATGTTTCATATACTACGACTATCACAGTTCCCACATCTACAGCTCAGATTATTAATGATGTATCCGAACATGATGGTTCTTATTCAGAAGAAGCCCCCGATTCCGATCTAATTTTAACAATTGAGAGTATTAATTCACGAGGTGTCTTAGAAGCATCAGCCAATAAATTTGAAATTAATTTTTCATCCAATACAGAAGCAGCTCTTAAGTTTGACGAAGAGACCGAGATTACTTTGCACTCAGGTGAAGCGGTGAAAATTACAGATTTTTTTAACTTTGATGAAACAAACAACTTATTGTATGTGAAAGAAGAAAGTCTTTTTAACTTCACAAGCCTACTACAGCAAACTAATGATTTAATTGAGCTTGGTATTAGCGGCTATGATTCATATGGGTTTGATATTTCTAAAGAAATTAGTTTTTATTATGGCTACGGCGTGATCAAAGGCACTTTAGTTGATGAAAATGGAAATGCTTATGGAGGATTGGAAGGCGAAACGATTGAAGTCAGGGGAGGATTTAATAGCAAAACCTATAATGCCATTATCAAAGCAGATAGTACTTTTGAATTTATTGATTTACCTGCAGACACATATAATGTCAACCTTCTGACAAGCGACTCTAAAATCGCTGTCAGCTCTGTGCTAATCGACTTTAGTTCACCTAATATTGAAATTTCCCCACAAGTAATTGATTTACAAAACGCTGATACTAATTCTGATGTTAAGGCGAAAAATTCTCTGCTACCCTAAAAGCATCCCCAGAGCGCCTTCAGTATCATTACGCTAAAGAGCATTCTTTCGGCAAAAAAGAACTTCAGCTAAAAACTGTTGATGAAGAACTAATTGGAACGATTACTGCGACAAGTGCGTCTCAAGGGGTGTCTGTTTTAAAAAAGAAACATTCGTAATACCTAAAGAAATTACTGAAATTAAAGTTGTTTCGACAGTAACGTCAACTGAATTTCCTGAATGGACAACCGTGCAGAGTGAGTATAACGATGCTTGGCAATATAGCTATCTAATTGGAACCAGAACAAAATTCAAACAAGGAAACGTAAATTCTACACACGCCAGTGCTGGCACTATATCGAACTCTGAAGTATACGAAGTCAATAAAAACCCTAATGCTCCCGCAGAAAAGGTTACTCTATTTGCTAGCGCAACAAATATTGGCGATGATGTAGTTCCAACATCTGTGACATTAGAAATCTACCAAGCTGGCGAGGAACTATCTATTAAAGAGTTTAGGCACAAGGAAGGCCTGGGGTTAGGAAAAACTGGTCGTTGGCATATCGGTGTTGGTCCGAGTACTCATAAGCAATGGACGGCAACAATTGTATATTCTCCAGAAGAAAGTGATCTGAATAAAGCAGAATGTAAATTTAAGACTGCAACTCAAGAGTTTTTAATCGATAATTTTAATATTGTAAAAAAGAACCCTGGTCAAGCTGAGATTGAAATGGGGTTTTCAGGTATTACTGTACCTTCACTAGGAAACACACATGGAAAAATTGAATGTGATTTTGAAGCAATTAATAGCAAAAATAATGTAATATCAACAAGTCAGCCGTCAATCATGGAAATGGCAGCAGGTAAAGATAGTTTAATTCCTTTAACTCGCTATTCAACAGGTTCTAGATATGGTTCGCGTGATATCGGCCAAGATGATTGGATGCGTGCAAACACTCTTCAATATATGAGCAATAGCAGGCTAGTATATAACGATGCTTCAAGAGAACATGGTGGGTGCTATGTAAGTGATGCAAATTATACTTCATACAACAAGAACACTAGTTGCTCTAAAGCCATTCGTGACCATAATTCTCATAGAGATGGAACTTCAGTTGATACCCGTTACCCAACAAAAACTATGAATAATCCAATCATAAATCTAAGATCCAAGCTTGGAGAGACAGTAAATAACCCTGCTGTTGCAAAAGAGGTTAAAGACTGGGTCATGGAAGCAAGAGGTGCAATTGACAATATCACTTCGAGTACAAGCGTTAAAAAGGTATATGTTGCCAAACAGATGTGGTTAAAAACTTTGTTGAATAAGGGAAAAGATGAAAATGGTAATTTGGTAGATGGTTTAACACCTTGGAGCACTAAGTCTCCCAAAGTAGAACATTATAAAGGCCATAGCAATCATATCCACATAGAGTTCTACCCTTAATAATCAACCCTAAAACACATCTCTCAGGAGCAGGTAAACCAACAATTTTTCTGGACTTAACTACCAAAAAGTCTCGGAAAGGGGCAACTGCCCTGAGATAGCCATTAAGTTTAAGGACGTTCTTAGAAACTTGAATGTTTCATTAATAAGCACCTAAGCTATTTGCGAATACTACTCGAAATGGCTGTGTTTGAGTCGAAACTCATCCTTTTTAACAAAAAAATACTGGCCCGATAGCTGGGCATTTTGCAAAATTAAGTACAGGAGAATCTAATGCCACATTGCGTAATTGAGCATTCTGATGATATTGATGGAAATATGTTAATTGAAGCTGTTCATAAAGGGGCGTTAGCGTCTGAATTGTTTGAACCGACGGGCAGCGATATCAAAGTGAGGGCGACTTCATTTTCAGAGTACAAAACTGGCGTTGTCGACCTTAACTTTGTGCATGTCACACTTAAAATACTCTCAGGGCGCACAGTCGAACAAAAAACGATGCTATCAAATACGGTATTAAGTAACTTGCGCAGCCTTTCATTAACGAATTGTTCAATCTCAGTGGAAGTGCAAGATATTGACCGCGCTAGCTATGCAAAAGTAATTGTGTAAGGCTTGCGAATTTTACAAGCGAAACTGTTAGCGTGTAGTCCATAAAACACGGCACTATCAGTTTCGCAACGTTAATAAATCTCACCGCGTATCAGTTTTTCTAGCCATTTTCTAAATATCCAACCCTCTTACTAACGTGTAACTAATCAGTACAACTAAAATGTAACCAAACATTAATATTAACAATGGGTTAAATAGCAGGTTACAACTCTTGCCTAGGCTTAAGTTGATGGAAAAATAACAATCAACGAGGAGTCTAACATGACCAAACACAAGGTAAATACGCATAACGCAGAAGTAGATATGAACCCAATGCTGGATATTGTGTTTATCCTGCTTATCTTTTTTATTGTCACCTCTAGCTTTAATCGGCCAACTGCGCTTGATTTAAACCGTATGAAAGAAAACAAACAAACGCTTACGCAAACAGTTACACCGCAATTTCATATCACCGAAGATAATCGTGTAATGCTAAATAATAAGCAAATTGACCCACATTCAATCGCCATAAATTTGGCTCGGCTCGATGCCAATGGCGACATTACCGCTATTTCAGTAACTGCCGATAAAGAAAGCACGCATAACACCTTAGTGCATTTGTTAAATGAAATTAAAGGCTATACCTCAGCACCAGTATCACTGGGCAGCGCACTATAAAATTTAAAGGCTAACCGTATGGTTAGCCTTGTTTCACACAGCAAATATTACCCAAACTGTTAAATTAACCAAAAAGTGCTGTAAAGCGTTTTTGTTTGTTTATTGTTGATAAAAGTGTCGATAAATTAGTTTGATGCTTCTCAAACACAAAATTACCCATACTAATACGATTTACTCCTAGCTTCGCTAGCGTATCAAAATCAGCTAGATCTGGCATACACATCACATTTAACGGTAGTGATACACACTCGCCTACTTTTGAAATCTCGTTAAGGTCAGTAATGCACGGTACAAACAGCCCCGTTGCGCCAACTGCCTGATAGAGCTGCCCACGTTTAATGGTTTCTTGTAGTTTATCGTCGCACTCTAAAATATAAGTATCAGTGCGCACATTTATAAACACATCACAGTTATGTTGTTTTAATACCTGTTGAATGTGTGAAAGAAAACTGGCGAACTCATCTGCATTTTTGAGCACTCGGGTACCATTATTCACCTTGCTGTCTTCAATATTTATACCTACGACACCGAGGTTTACAAGTCGCATAATATTGGCTGCAACCGCTTCTGGATCATCGCTATAACCAGATTCCAAATCGACCGTCAGTGGTAAATCGGTATTTACTAAAATCCGTTCAACAACCATCAGTAACGTTTCAAACAGCATGCTTTCGCCATCTTCATAGCCAAATTGAGCGGCAACCGCAGCACTTGATGTACCAATAGCACTAAAACCCGCGTGTTTTGCTGCGAGCGCGCTAGGTACATCCCACACGTTAGCTATTAATACTGCTGTTTCACCAAAATGGAGTTGATTGAAGTGTGTATAAGTCATTATGTTTTCCTAACTAAATAAATGTTAGGCGTAGTGTGCGTAATGGAGTGTTACTAAACCAACGATATAAATCGACTTGCACTATAAGATAAACTTATAATACTAAAAAACGATAACCTAAAGTCATGTTTAAAAACCTACCTAACCTAAAGTTATTACGTACGTTTGAAGCAGCTGCACGCCACCAAAGTTATGGCTTGGCTGCGCAAGAGTTATGTATTTCACAAGCCGCAGTTAGCCAACAAATGCGAATGTTAGAGCAAGCTATAGGTATTACATTGTTTAACAGACAAAACAAAAACATGGTACTGACAAAACACGGTAAGCGCTTCTATACGGCCACATTTAACGCACTCAATACAGTGCAAACGGCACTTAATACACTTCGCGAAAACGACCTATTTGGAAGTTTAACCATTACTTCCACTGTGGCATTTACTAACTTATGGCTAATGCCTAGGCTTAGTAAATTTGCAAATTTATATCCCAACATTCAAATAAACGTGGTGCCATCACCTAATTTCGAAGACTTAGCTAACAGCGATATTGATTTAGCAATTCGATTTGGGCAAACAGTAGAGCAGCATACGCCTAAAAATTATCTATGCGAACAGTTTAGTGAGGATAAGGTGCTGCCAGTGTGTGCTGTGTCGCTTCAGCAACAACAGAGGTTTAGTAAAGCAAGCGATCTATTGAGCACTTGGCTTGTAAGTTTAGATAAACCCAACCCTTATGATTGGGCAAAGTGGTTTGAGTCACAAAGTAACCTAAACTATCAAACTCATAATAAATGGACCTATGTGCCAAGTACCGATATGGCAATCAACGCTGTGCTAAACGGTCATGGATTTACCTTAGCAGCAGAGTACTTATGCAAAGAACTAATTGCACAGAACAAATTATGTGTGCCGATTAATATTGCGCACCCAAACACAGTAAAGCGCTATTTTGTTTACCCTACAGCGCTTAAAAGTAATCAACGACTTGCTGCGTTTACAGCGTGGCTAAAAAGTGAAATGAGTTCAACGGGTCACGACAACCCACCTAGTACGTGAAATCCAATCTGTGCACCGTTAACTGGCTAGCCACTTTTTAAACTCGCTAGTGCGTGTTTTGCTGGTGATAAGGGGTTCGTTAATGTGACTTACGTTTACTGCCAGCGTTTCTTTGCCGTAGTTTTCAAATGACGTAACAAAATGAATATTCACAATATCACTGCGATTCAGTCTGAAAAAGTGCTCGGGGTTAAGGTCAGCTTCAAGCTCGGTCATCGAATTGCCCGATAACAAATGATGATTGCCCGCACTATCGTAAGCCGAAAGTACGCCCGACGCAGCGCGAATGCATACCACATCTTCTACATTTAAAATGCTTACGGCATTGGCGTGTTTCAGCAAAAAGCGGGATTTATAGCGCTTTGTGCTTTGATTTTGAATTAGCTGCTTGGTTTGAGTTAAATTTGCTTTTAACGACTCATAATTTGTCATCGCATTTTTAAAGCGCTTATAGGTAAAAGGCTTTAATAAGTATGCGATGCCTTGGTTATCGAAAGCCTCAGTCCAAAATGCGTTATACGAGGTCGTAAAAATAACGGGGCACGGTAAATCAATTTCTTCAAAGGCGTTAAATACTTGGCCATCGAGCAATTCAATATCAGAAAAAATCAGGTCAACTTCGGGTTCTGTTTGAAAAAACGCGATTACATCGGCAACCTTGTCGCATATTTTTAGCACATTGGCATTGGCATCAAAGCGCGTGACGTAATTAACCAGTTTTTCCGCGGCCAGCGGCTCGTCTTCAATAATGACAATATTCATGCTACTTAAACTCCAAGAGGCAATGTGAGTGAAAAATGACCGTCGCTTTCATCTACTAAAATAGATTGGTTAAAAATGGCTTGGCACTGGGCATTTAAATGCGTCAAACCGATTTTGCTCGAGTGTGCTTTAAACTTTTTTAAGCGAAGCGGGTTTGTAATTACGATGCAATCGCTTTGAATATCTATCGTGATCTCAAGCGGGTTATCGCTACTCGCTGCGTTATGTTTTACCACATTTTCAATGGCAAGTTGCAGTGCGCACGGAATAATTTCAGATGTGTTTGTCCCCTCGCCTTGTGTCACATTGAGCGTGTAAGCACAATTAAAGCGTGTATTAATAAGTGCCATATAATGGTTAGCAAACGCCAATTCATGGCTAAGTGGCACTAAATTTTTTGACTTATGTTCAAGAATATAACGATAAATATCGCTGAACTGAGCTAAATATTCTTCTGCCTCATCGGGATCTTTCACAATTAAGGCCGACAATACATTTAAGTTATTAAATAAAAAATGCGGGTCGATATGCTGTTGCAAGGTTTTTACTTGGCTATCGAGCAAGGCTTTGTCTTTTTTCGCCAAAATTAATTGCTGCCTTTGTAGTCGTGTTACCAACTCAAAAGCCAGCGAATAAGCCCCCACTAACGCATGTAACAAGGCATTCATACCAAGTGTTGCAACCATATGCATGCTATCGACTTGCTGAATGCCAATGGCAGTTTCAAGTGCTAAAACAAGCAAAGTCACTAAGGTACTAAACACTAAGTTACTGACAAAAAAAACTTTAGCAATGTGCGCCGTAATTGAGCTGTTACCTTGTTTTACAACGCGATAAACCTTGAGGGTTAGCCACTGAGCAATCACGCACTGCAAAAATATCCAAAACGGCGCATCTAAATGAATATTAAGGCTTTGCCCATTCGGGGTTGTTAATAGTGCTGCGTAAAGCACTATTAACAATGAAAATACAAATAGAACCAGATAGTTAATTGCCTTTGGCACGTGCGTATTCCTATTATTATTGTTCGGCGGTTTCTGGAAGGCGCATAATAACCTTTCCATTGGCATCTAAAAACTCTAGTTTGGCTTCACCGTCTTTCGTTACAACCATTTGAATACGTTTTTTACCATCCGCATCATTTAATTGCAGGCGGGAATCACCATTTAGCGTGCCGTAAAATGCGCGGCGTGCACCGAGTAATTTATTCTCAACCATGTACTTTTCAATTTCATTCATGGTTTTTGTATCGCCCGCTTTTTGCGCTTCCATAAAGCGGTTGGTCATGTCAAAGTCCATCGCACTGTCAGGTCTATCCATCACGGTTAAGCCGGTGATCATGTAGTCATCCATTTCAATGTGTTGCATCATTAAAGTTTGATCTTGATTGTAACGGTCAAATGACATGTGCAAGCCGTGATTTACTTTGTCATTTACCTTTTCGCCGCGAAACACAAAGCCACCATTTTCTGTGCCTTCATCGTTATAGAAGATCATACCTGGGCGCGGTGAATTGTGTTTAAACACTTCTTTACCTTGCTTAATGGCACCTGGCGATTTATCTGAGTTAGCGAGTACCATGCGGTTATAACCATTTTTCTCTACAATGTTTAAGCGCTCGACACTAATTTCTTCAAATTCAGCTACCGTTGGCTTGGCAAGGCCAACATAGCCCGCCAGTGAAACTAAGCCAATGCTAAGTGCTGCGTTAATGCGTTTTTGTACAGTAAGTTGTTTTTCTACGTTGTTGTTATTCATGTTGTTATCTCGTTGTTAGTCGTTATGAGCTGATAGGGTCTAGACTAACCACAAAAACATCGCGTTTTAATGCAAAAACAACAAGTGGGGGAAAAATAAGAATTAACAGGGGGAAAAATCAAATAAATGATTTTCCCACCCGTAAAAGCCGAGAATTGACCAGATGAAAATGGAAATTCGTGCTTAAAAACCGCTAGTTAATATAAATAATCAAGAATTCACAGTTTAGAATATGTTTTTTTGATATTTGTTTTGTGGGCTTATACACATCAGCGGGGCGCGGGCCTAAATGCGTTTGTTTTTCTTCCTTTGCCAACTTAAATGTTTGGCTTATTTCTTTAAAAACGACTGTAAGATGATTATTCTCGAATAACCATTGGCCGCTAAGTGTGTCGATTTTATCGCTGCCATCGCCTAATAGTTCATATTCTAAAACCGCTTGCCCGTCTTTGTTAAGCGCGAGTGTGCCGTCGGCAACATCACAATACTGCGTACGTAAATAAGGCGGCAGGTCAACTTGCCCCTCGGTACCTGGTTTACGTAAATACAGCCCTAAATGTGCTTTGGAATAATAATGATTGCCTTCGCTAAAGCGAAATTCGCGCGATGTTTTATGGCCGTTCGCCAAAAGCCAATTATCAAGCAGCGCAATCACCTCTGGCTGATTGTAGGTTGGGTTTAAGGCAAGCGATGCATCAGGAAACATCGCAGGCAGTGGAATATCGCTTAACACCACATCTATTTTTTGCTTTACCAGTTGCTCGCTCAGGCTACTTTTTAAGGCAGCAACTTCACTTTTAGAGTAGCCCTTTGTCACCAGGTGCAATTGTGTATTGGCACACGCAGTTAAAAATACACACAATAAGAGCGTTAAATATTTCATATACATCCTTTTAATTACAAATGTAATCTTAAACCCAATAATTACACATGTAATCCTTTGCTTCAAACAATTATTTCCACTATTGTGATTCAACGCAAAAAAGTAGTCATTTTTGATTTAAAGCAACCCATGCTTGAGGTAGGCTATTACTTTACGTTTAGTTGTTGTGACCGCCCTTATGCTCAAGTATGTTTGTTTAGCACTGGTTCTTTTTGCATGTGATGTGTTTTCATGTGACGTTACCGTGCGAGTTGAGCAATATTCTGCACAATCACAGAAAGTTACGGGCCGCTGGCAAGGGCTCGATGTTGAACTAGCCGAGCTATTATTAAATGAAGCACACTGTGAATTCGATTTTGTCGATTTACCTTGGGCGCGCTCGCTTAAGTTGCTCGAAAATGGTGAAATTGATTTGATGATGTCGGTCACTAAAACCGACGAGCGCGAGCAGTTTGCCTACTTTGTTGGTCCGCAACGTTTTGAAACCTTAGTATTTGTTAGCCCACCCATGAGTGAAGAAATCACCCAAGTAACACAGCTTTTTTCGCTAAATAACCCCGTTGCTATTCAAACAGGGTCTTTCTACGGTGAAGCCTTTATGAACACCTTGGCACAGTCTGAGCGGAATAAAGATAAAATTGTTTGGGTGACAAATAATCAAACCAAAGCCATTCTATTAAAATCGCAGCGTATTTCAGGATACCTTGAGGCTAAACTCAATATCATGTTTGAACAACAACAAGGCACGGCAATGCCAAACTTGAAAATTCATCCGCTTATTGTAAATAAGGCTGCGGTTTATTTTGCGTTCAGCAAGCAGAGCGTATCACCTGCGCTTGTTAGCAAACTAAAACAAGCGTTTTTGGTGCTGCAAAAAAGCGGGAAAATTGACGCTATCTTGGCTAAATACGGTGCTAAGTAATCACAAAACCCATACCCTAAGTCAGCTCTTATTTACGTGATGTGATTTTACATAGGCATTTGGGGCGACACCAAAATAATGTTTAAATGCGGTGTTAAATGCCGACACCGATTCAAACCCCAGCTCATGTGCAATATCTTGCTGACGATATCCAGCTTCTAATAACTCTACGGCTTTAAATGCTTTAAGCTTTTGTTTCCACTGTGAAAAGCCCATATTCATTTGCTTATTGAACAAACGACTGAGCGTACGGCTTGATGCACCCACTTTTTCACCCCACTGTTCAATGGTCATTTTGTTTCCCGGATTAGCTAAAAGCTCACTGATAATTGGCATTAAGCGTACATCTTCACTTAGTGGCATCACAAAGTTAGTTTCTTTGGCAAGTTCAATACGGTCAATAAACACATCGATAAAACGCTGAGTTTTATCATCTAATTGATAGTCATCTTGCCATGTGCAGATCTCTAAAATAAGCGCACGAAGTACACTATCTACTTCAATTGATTTGGCAGATGTGCCTAAGCGCTCGGTATACTCTTCATCAATATAGACACTGCGAAATTTACCGCCGTAGCGACAAAAACTTTCATGCTCAAGCCCAGGTGGCAGCCAAAGTGCTTGCTGGGGCGGAATAATAAATTTGCCTTCGGGCGTAAAAAGCGTAAGTACGCCATTACTGGTATAAGCAAGCTGTCCCCACGTATGTTTATGGGTTTTTACATGCTCCCACGGCGGCATATTGGTGGCTCTTGGCAACACTGGTCTGCCAAGGATTTTCTTTTTAAAGCGAGAAGGAGTTGAGCGCCATTGGTTCATTAATGAGTATTATAATTTTGTCTGATTTTATAAATAGAATGTCATATATTCGATAACATGACAAAGCATTACTGCTTTACACTTTTATCGTTCTTATTCAAAACCGACAGGAGCGTCACTTTGCTTAACGCTATCAAATCTTATAAAGCCAGTCCCTTTAGCTTTTTAGCTATTGCCGGTGCAGTAATGGCATTTACCTTTTCAACGTGGAATGCGCTGTTAAATAACTTTGCGATTGAAGCCGCTAATTTTAACGGCGCCAACATAGGCATGTTGCAGTCACTTCGAGAAATACCGGGGTTTCTTGCCTTTACTGCGGTGTTTGTATTACTGGTATTAAAAGAGCAAACCTTTGCACTTATTTCTCTCGCGCTATTAGTAATCGGTGTAGCACTTACGGGGCTATTTCCAACAGTTTATGGTTTATACGCAACCACAGTACTTATGTCGATTGGTTTTCACTACTATGAGACGATTAATCAATCACTGAGTTTGCAGTGGTTTAGTAAAGAAGAAGCGCCTGAAAAGCTCGGTAAGTTGCTGTCTATCAAATCAATTGCATCACTGTGTGCATTTACCATTATTTGGTTCTTGTTTACCTTTATGGCAACCTCGTATCAATTTGTTTATTTGTTTGTTGGTGGAATTGGCTTACTTGCGACACTTTGGCTTTGGCTCTCACACCCACACTTTCAGCAACACGCTGCACAAAACAAAAAACTGATTTTAAGAAAAGAATATACCCTCTTCTATTTACTCACTTTTTTCTCAGGTGCAAGGCGTCAAATTTTCATGGTGTTTGCAGGCTTTTTAATGGTTGAAAAATTTGGTTACGGCGTTGCTGAAATTTCAGCGCTTTATATGCTTAACCATCTACTGAATATATTTATTGCACCAAAAATTGGCAAAATGATCGGTAAGATTGGCGAGCAGCGCGCATTATCAATCGAATATATTGGACTAATATTTGTATTTATTGGTTATGCTATTGTCGAAAGTGCAACCGGCGCTGCTGTGTTATATGTGATTGACCATATCTTTTTTGCGATGGCAATTGCCATTAAAACCTACTTCCAGAAAATCGCTCGCCCTGAAGACATTGCCGCAACGGCTGGCGTAAGTTTTACCATCAACCATATTGCTGCAGTAATTATTCCAGCAAGCTTTGGTTTAGTGTGGCTTTACGATAATTCACTGGTCTTTTACTTTGGTGCTGTGCTTGCGTTTTGTTCACTGATATTAAGTCAGTTTATTAACCCACATTTGGCACGAAAAGAAGTAACGTTGGTGTAACTTCTTTTGTAATCGCTACGTGTTAAGCATTTAAATATTTTAGATAATTAGCACGTATATCATGTTTTAAAGCGAGAGTTTATTCGGGACACGTTTGATGGCTACATTCAAGTTGTTTACACAAACGATAATTTTGAATGTGTCCAATAATTACAAAAAGCGACCCAATCAAGGTTAATCCTTTTTCAAAGAATTCACCAAAATCATGGCCAAATGATATTGCAGTAATTAAGAGTAATAACCCACTTAAGCCCCAGCCTAATACACGCCATGCTTTATGTCGTCTACAGCCCATAAACAACGCACTACAACTGGTTAATAACACTGCCACAACCAGCATTTGATGAAATGCTTCGTCAGCAAGCGTTTGTAAACCAATTGAAGGGATAAGCACAATACCTATTGGCAGCAATAAGCAGTGCACGATACACAATGAAGAAATACTAATGGCTAATTTATCTAAACGTTGTTGCACAAAATGATTCTCATCACAGATAATGAGATAATATAACATATCTATTTTAGTTATCAATAAGGATTATGGATCCTGCCCTAAAAGTGCAAAAGCACACTTACACAAAGCAACAGTTTCTCACAAAGCCTCACTAACACTTACAGAAAACCGAAACTGTGCGTTTTATAGTCTATTTACTGTTACTTTTTATCAAGGAATATAGAATGAAACACACGCTATTTTTAATCACATTTACACTATTAGTCACTGGCTGCGGCGGCTCATCAAAAAAAGACGATGATGTTGTAATAACCCCGCCCTCAGCATTAATACAACAAGCAGAACAAGATCGTATCAATAATAATGCGGGCGCAATCTCAGTTGCCATTTACCACAAAGGCGAAGTTGTATTTGCTGATGCGGTTGGCAATAAGCAGCCAAATAGTACCGAAAAAGCTGATAAAAACACCCTTTTTCAAATTGGCTCTACCACCAAAGTACTTACCAACATTGCAACTCTTCAACTTGTTGAACAAAATCGTTTAGCACTAAACGACAAACTCGTTGATCACCTGCCCAATATAAACTTTCCTGCTGAGCACGATGCTTTTTGGCAAGCAATTGAACTTGAATGGTTAATGACTCACAAGGGTGCATTTGAAGATGACTATGAAGGTATTAGTGAAGATTCAGATTTAATTTCGTTTATGCGCGATGAATACACCATTGATAATGGTGTGCTTAACCAACCTGGTCTTTTCTACAACTACTCAAACCCTAACTATTCATATTTAGGTGCTGTTATCGCGTTAGAAAGTGGGCTTGATTATGCAAGCTATGTTGAGCAAGAAGTGCTTACCCCCCTCGCTATGACACGTTCAACATTTTCAAATGAAAAAGTAAAAGCCGATGGTAATTTTGCGCTTAGTATTAATGACGCTAATGATCAAATTAAAAAGCATACCAGTATTGATGAATTACTTAGCTCAGAAGTAGTATTACCTGCAGGTGGCAATACCTGGTCAACACCAACAGAGATGCTTAATTTGGCAAAGCTCTTACTTCAAGGTAATGAAAATGTGCTTACACAGGCATCCTCACAAACACTTACCGACAAACACGTGTTAATCCCCAACCCGATGCCTGTTCATTATGGCTATGGCATGTTTGTAAGCGATGGTTTTATGTATGACAACAAATGGTACCCAATTAGGCATTTTGAACACGGTGGCAATGCTAATGCTTACACCAGCTTGTTTTATGTATTTCCAGATCATGACTTAGCAGTTTCAGTGCTTAGCAGCGGTGAATCAGATAACTTATCAGGTACATTGATTGCAGCGCTTAAACATGTAAATGTGCTGCCAGAAGCACAGCCGTTTGAATTACCAGCGGTTAACACAGAGTTATTCGATAAATTCGCTGGTGAATACACCATTTATGGTTTGGATTTAACCATTACAAACATATCGGACAAGCTACAGGTATCCATGCCTGCGCTTGACGCACAAGGGGTAACTTATAGCGAAACTCTCACGCCTGTCTCTGCTAATATGTTTGTTTTAACACTGAATGAGCAACAACTAGCTTTTAATTTTGTCTCAACTGATGAAGGGCAAAGCTATGACTACTTTGTGAGTCGGCAAGCCGTTGCAACACGTAAATCGATTAACACCCGTGTTGAGCTAAATTCACATAATGCGTTACAACTAAACAAGCTTCTCAAAACTAACGACTAATGATCAATAACTATCAGCCGAGACTCTCTCGGCTGATGTTTAACGCGCTTAAACTTAAGAGCTACGCTCAATTAGGCTAACAGGTACTTGTTTTAAGTTTTCCGGCTCATCGCCTTTTAAGATTTCACACACCGCTTTGGCTATATCGTCCGCGTCAATTTTAACTGTACTTAGCGGCACACTCATTAGTTTAGAGTCGTCTAAATCATCAAAACCAATAACGCCAATATCCGTACCTGGTTTAATATTTTGTTCGGCTAAATATTCCATCACACCGTATGCCACAATATCGTTAAAACACATAACCGATTCAATTGAAGGTACTTTTTCTAAGCACATCGACATCGCCAATCGACCACCTTGACGGTTAGTCGCACTATTAAATACCCAAGAGCTTACATCTGGGTGTTCATTTATGGCGTTGTTAAATCCCAATAATCGTTGATGGTAATCCGAAATCGCATCATCCCCACCAATAAACGCAATGTGCTTATGGCCGCGTTTTATTAGTGCTTTGGTGGCGGTGTAAACCCCCTTTTCATTATCAGGAAGTACGCAGGGTATGGTGCTGCCGCTTACTTGACGCATAATACTCACCACTTGAGTTTGCAGCTCTTCAAGCCACTGTGCTTCAGTATTGGGTGCAGGACAAATAATAAAGGCTTTAACCCGATATTCTTTCAGTTTCGCAACAATTTGCGTTTGTGTTTCTACATCTTCACTGGTGTTAACTAGCGTTGCCATTAGCCCCAGCTGACGTATATGTTTTTCAAGCGCCACCGCCAATTTGGCCGAATAGGGGTTGGTTAAATCGTTAATAACAATGGCCACTAAGTCCGATGATTTACTGCGCATGGCCGCAGCGTCACGATTATAGACATAACCGGTTTCTTCAATCGCCTTTAGCACTTTGTCTTTTGCTTTCGCACTTGCTTTTTCACTGCCGCGTAAAACTAACGATACAGTTGATTTAGACACCCCAGCAACGCGGGCAACATCATGAACTGTAACGGATTTTTTATCCTGTTGAGGTGACGCTTTTAGTGATTTATTTAATGAGGAGGTGTGATTTACCACTCAGCTTACCAGCTATAAATTTCGTTATTATGGCTTGTATTCTAACAAACTGATCAGTATATTCAAATTAAAATTGGAACGTTCCACTTTTGTTTTTTTTCGGCATGAGGCACACAATGAAAACAATAAGCCAGCACTGGCAACGTACAAAAAACACCGCTTTTTCTCTGTTTGCAAGCGGTGCAATGATGCTCACACTTCCCTGTGCATTTGCAAATACCCAATATGTAGACCCGTTTATTGGCACCGGTGGTGATGGCCATACGTTTCCAGGTGCCGTTGTACCCTTTGGCATGGTGCAGTTAAGCCCAGATACCGATTCGGTGTTTCGCGGTGTTGACCCTCAACCAGAAATTTACAAGCGCTGCGCGGGTTATCATTATGATGACACCACCATTGTTGGCTTTTCGCATACTCATTTTAGTGGCACAGGGCATTCAGATTTAGGTGATTTACTGATGATGCCTATTACCGGAGAGGTAAAACTAGATGCGGGCACAGCCAAAAAGCCTGATTCAGGTTACCGCTCACGCTTTAACCATGAAAATGAAATTGCGAAACCTGGCTATTACCAAGTCTTACTTGAAGACTACAAAGTAAATGCTGAATTAACCGCCACCTCGCGTGTAGGCATGCATAAATACACCTTTAAAGAACACGATAAAGGCAGCGTACTACTCGATTTAACCCATGGTATTTATAACTTTAAAAACAAAGTAATTTGGAGCGATGTGCGCGTAATCAACGACCGCACTATTTTAGCGTACCGTGCAACCAATGGTTGGGCGAATAATCGTCAAATGTACTTTGCCATCGAGTTTTCTAAGCCTTTTAAAGACATTGAACTAATTAACCTCGATAACAACCGTTATCGCTGTAATGGCTGTTTAAGCGAAGGAAGCGGTAAAAAGCCATCAACCATAGTTAATTACAAAATTCCAGAAGCCGCAGGCAAAGCCCTTAAAGTCGTCGCTGATTTTGATAATTTAAAAGGCAACCCGCTATTGGTTAAAGTGGGGATTTCGGCGGTGAGCAAGTCCAATGCCCTTGAAAATTTAAACAGTGAAATTCCTCATTGGGATTTTAACAAAGTAGTTAAACAAGCTGACGATGTTTGGCATAAATCCCTCGATAAATTTGAAATTGAAGGCTCGCTTTCACAAAAACGCCAGTTTTTCACCTCACTCTATCATGCGCTGCAAGCGCCAAGTGTGTATCAAGACGTTAACGGCCAATACCGCGGTGTTGATGGTGAAATCCACCAAGCAAAAGATCACACCCATTACACCTTGTTTTCGCTTTGGGATACTTACCGCGCACTTCATCCGCTCTTAACGTATGTTGCGCCTGATAAAGTATCAGACATGATTGCTTCGATGCTTGATCACTATCAGCAAAGTTATGACAAAATGCTACCCATTTGGTCATTCCACGGCCACGAAACTTGGACCATGATTGGCTATCATGCGGTATCGGTTATTTCCGACGCCTACCTAAAAGGTATTCGTGATTTTGATGTTGCCCTAGCTAAAGAAGCGATTTTAGCAACCGCAAACCACCCTCATTACGATGCGATTCCAGAATACAAACACTATGGCTATGTACCACTTGATGTATTACCCGAATCAACCTCGATTACCCTAGAATACGCTTACGATGATTATGCCATTGGCCAATTTTTAACAGCACTTGGCGATAACGAACTTGCAGCTGAGTATTATGAGCGCGCGACTTATTATCAAAATGTATTCGACCCAAGCGTTAAATTTATGCGTGGTCGCATGAAAGATGGTTCTTGGAACCCAGACTTTGACCCACAAGAAGCCAAATACATGGGCGCATTTACCGAAGGAAACAGCTATCAATACAGCTTTTATGTGCCACAAGATGTGCACGGTTTAATTAACTTAAAAGGTGGCGATAAAGCCTTTATTGCACGCCTTGATGAGCTTTTTGAAACGGAACTTGCCTATGAAAAAATCAAAGAGCATGAAGACATTGCGGGTTTAATTGGCCAATACGCTCATGGTAACGAGCCAAGCCATCATATCGCTTATTTATACAATTACGCAGGCGAGCCGTGGCGTACACAAGCGCGTATTCGCCAAATTATGGATACCCTATCATCAGATAAACCTGACGGCCTTGCTGGGAATGACGATGTGGGTCAAATGTCAGCGTGGTATATCTTCTCGGCAATGGGTTTTTACCCTGTTGCACCGGGTGATTTAAGTTATGCGCTCGGTGCACCACAGTTGCCAAAAATTACTTTAAAACTTGCCAATAAAAAGCAATTTACCGTGCTTGCAAAGAACCTATCGAAAGATAACAAATTTGTAAGCCAAGTATCACTAAATGGCAAACCATTAAATCGCAGTTACATTACGCACGACGATATTATCTCAGGTGGCACCCTTGAATTCACCATGTCTGCAAAACCAAATAAAACCTTTGGCAATGCGCTATCGTCGCGTCCACCGTCACTTAGCAACCCGAAAAACCCAAATACTTTGCATTAAAATTTTAATAAGAAATAACTATGAAACAGATTTTCTCTCGTTCATTGATGCTATTAACCCCGCTGCTGGCGCTTAGCGCCTGTGGCACGCATCACGCTGATACCAGCAAAAGTGAAAAAAGCGCCACAGCACAAACCGATTATGCGCAAAACCCCGCACAATTTGTAAACCCGTTTATTGGCACCAAAGGCCCATTTAACCATCGCCAAGCAGCAAACGTAGTACCTGGCGCGGTTAAGCCGTTTGGGATGTTTAACTTTGGTCCAGAGCATGCGTATACCAAAGAGCTGATGGCTGAAAGTGAAGGCATTAGTAAACGTATCAACGAAGATAATGTGCGCATTCCCGTTTCGCCCGGTGGCTATAACTGGCAAGCAACGCGCTTAAAAGGCTTTTCATTTACCCGTTTATCGGGCACAGGCTGTTTAGGTGCATCAGGTGATGTACCAGTGCTGCCTTTTAATCAAGCAATTAAGCACTCCCCAGCAAGCGATAAAATTAATGCCTACTATGGCGCTAATTTTAGCCACGACGATGAAACGGCTATTCCAGGTTATTACCAAGTAGGGCTAGATTCAGGCATAGATGTGCGGTTAGCTGCCACCGACCGCACTGGTATTGCTGAATTTACGTTTGCCTCAAAAGAGCAGGCAAAACTTATTTTTAGAACAGCGTACTCGCAACTCGGCAGTGGCGATGCATTTACCAAAGTCGATGTTGCCAAAGGCGAAGTGTCAGGTTATGTGACAAGTGGTAACTTCTGTGGCTACCTTGGCGAATACAACCGCCGCGATTACTACACACTGCATTTTGTTGCCAAAATTGACGCGCCAATTACCGGCAGTGGCGCGTATGTCGACGACACAGTCTCACCAAATGCGACCTCAAGTAAAGGCGGTATGGGTTACGGCGACACCGGCGTACCTGAGTGGGGCAAAGGCTCTGGCCTTTGGGTTGATTTAGACGTCAACGCAAATGAGCCGGTTACCATGCGTGTGGGGATTTCTTATGTAAGCCTTGAAAATGCCCGTGAAAACCTTGAAAAAGAGCAAAGTAACCAAAGCTTTTCACAAGTGAAAGATAACGCCTATGCCGCATGGAATGACGCCCTTGGTCGCGTAAAAATAAAATCAAGCGACAGCGACTTATTAACCACGTTTTATACGGCGCTGTTTCACAGCCAATTCCACCCTAATATTTTTAGTGATGTAAATGGTGAGTACCGCGGTTTTGACCAACAAGTTCACACCGTTAGCGCTAATCAAACGGCGCAGTATGCCAATTTCTCTGGTTGGGATGTCTATCGCTCGCAGCTGCAATTAATTAGCTTAACCCACCCAAATGTGGCAAGCGACATTGCTCAGTCACTGTTTAATCAAGCCAATCAGTTTAACGGCATTTGGGATAGGTGGACCCATAACAATGGCCCAACAGGGGTAATGAGTGGCGACCCTTCAACCATTGCGATTGCCAACTTTAAAGCCTTTGGCGCCGATAAATTTGATGTTGCAGGGGCTTATCAATCGCTTTACAAAGCGGCTACAGAGCCTACCGAATATGATTTATCAAACGTCGGCTGCCCGGTATTTTGTCGCGGTCAAAAGCCATCACTGGATGAATGGTTAAGCCTTAATTACTTATCAGATCAATCTAATTCATGGGAAGGTGCGAGCGAAACGCTAGAGCAAGTATCCGCTGATTTTGCACTTTCACAACTTGCAGCGCGTCTTGGCAATACTAAACACAGCCAAATGCTGCTTGAACGTTCAAGCTACTGGAAAAACCTTTACAACCCAAATGCCACAGAGCAATTAGGTTATATTCAAGGGCGCAATCAAGACGGCAGCTGGAAAGAAAAATTCGACCCATTTAGCGGTCACCTGTTTGTTGAAGGCAGCCCAGCGCAATATTTATGGATGCTGCCTTTTGACGGCCAAGGCCTAAACGAATTACTAGGAGGCGATGAGGTAATGGCATCACGCTTAGATAACCACTTCCGTAAACCCGATGGTAGCTGGGTGCTGTATCGCGATTCAGCCGAATATGCTGATGTTTCAAACCAGCCATCAATTGCGACTCCGTGGATGTATTTGTATACCGGTAAAGCCTATAAAACGCAGCAAACTGTGCGCGAAACCATGAAGCAACTATGGCATAACACGGTATCTGGCATTCCAGGGCAAGATGATTTAGGGCAAATGTCGTCATGGTATGTGTTCTCAGCCCTTGGCATGTACCCGTTTTATCCAGGTCGCGCCGATATGGTGCTTTCAAGCCCAGCGTTTGAAAAAGCACAAATTGGCAATATTAGCATTAGCGCACCAAACGCAAGCACAGATCATATTTACATTAAATCACTCAAGGTAAATGGTAAGCCATCAATGCAAAGCTGGATTAACGAAAACCATGTCAACGCACCACAACACCTTGAATTTACCCTAGGTACAACACCAAATAAGGCGTTTGGCCGAGCACAAGCACACCGCCCGCCGTCGTTTTCAGCATCATCAACGGTTGCAACTCAGCTTGTTGGAGATAGCAAGTAATGGCCAAGCAAATTAATCAAACCATGGCGTTTTACGCCATGACCAGCTTGTTTTTTATTTGGGGTTTTATCACCGCGCTAAATGATATTTTAATCCCCTTTTTAAAAGCAGAGTTTTCACTTAGCTATACCCAAGCCATGCTGGTGCAGTTTTGCTTTTTTGGCGCTTACTTTTTAGTATCGCCACTAGCTGGCCGCGTGGTTGCCAAATTTGGCTATCGTAATGGCGTGTTTATTGGCTTATCAACTCTTGCCCTTGGCTGTCTGCTGTTTATTCCGGCAGCCAGCATTAAAGAATATGCGCTATTTTTAGCCGCATTGTTTGTACTTGCAGGCGGTATTACCGTGCTGCAAGTATCAGCCAACCCCTATGTAAATTGTTTAGGGGAAGAAAAACATGCTGCAAGTCGCTTAAACCTCGCACAGGCGATTAACTCACTTGGCCATACTGCAGGGCCATTGTTTGGTACTTATTTTATTTTGTCAGCAACATCACAAGGTGCGGGCGCCGAGCAAGTGCAACAGCCCTATTTTTTAATCGCCTTAGCTGCCATTACCATTGCCTGCCGCTTTAAGTTTATTGAGCTACCTAAGCTTGATTTTGAAGAGCAAACTTCTACCCAAACAAAAGAGTCGATTTGGCAACATAAACACCTTGTTTTAGGCGCACTTGGCATCTTTTTATATGTGGGTGCTGAAGTATCAATAGGCGGCTTTTTAGTAAACTATTTTGAATCACCTGAAATCGGTGGCTTAACCACTGCACAGGCAGGCCATATGGTGGCCTATTATTGGGGTGGCGCGATGATTGGCCGCTTTATTGGCTCTGCGTTAATGCGTCAATTCTCGCCAAGTTATGTACTCGCCTTCAATGCCATTATGGCGGTTGTGCTGTTAATTGTTACGGTATTTAGCAGCGGCAAAATCGCGATGTGGAGCGTACTGGCTGTTGGCTTTTTTAACTCGATTATGTTCCCAACCATCTTTAGTTTAGCTATTCGCGGTTTAGGGCAACTTACTGCAAAAGGTTCGGGGCTACTGTGCCAAGCGATTGTCGGTGGTGCGGTGTTCCCACTAATCCAAGCGGTTGTTGCTGATGCATTGTCAGTGCAGCTTAGCTTTTTAGTGCCCGTATTGGCGTATCTGTATATTGTGTTTTTTGCCATTAGCCAGCACCGGGTTAACACTCAAAAGGAGTTACCAGCATGAGCAAGGTGATCTGTTACGGTGAAGCCTTGATTGATTTTCTACAAATACATCAACAATCACAAGATGGCATTAATTTATCGGATTACCGCCAGTTTCCAGGCGGTGCTCCGGCAAACGCAGCGGTTGCCCTTGCCAAACTCGATGGTAAAGCGCATTTTGTGGGGCAAGTAGGTGATGATCAATTTGGCCATTTTTTAATAAAAAATCTTCGTCATTATGGTGTAAATACCGACTGTGCGCTTATTCATAAAAGTGCCCCAACACCACTTGCGTTTGTGCATTTAGATGAGCACGGTGAACGCAGTTTTACCTTTATGCGAAAAGACAGCGCCGACTTAAAACTGCGCCCAGAAGAAATCAAATCACAGTGGTTTAAACACGCTTCATTAGTTCATTTTTGTAGTAATACGCTCACTGAAAAAAACGCTGTAAACACCACAAAAGCAGTACTGGAACAGGCAAGCGCAAACAATTTAACCATCTGTTTTGATGTCAATTTACGCGCTAATTTATGGCCAAATTCAGCACTTAATATCGCACTTATTAATGAATTTGTTGAAAAGGCGCATGTGGTGAAATTTGCTCGTGAAGAGTTTGAACTGCTTTGTCAGAATCAGCGAGAAGATTATATAAACCGCTGTTTTAACGGCAATTGCGAGTTGCTACTTATCACAAATGGTGGTGACGACATTGAATACATAACCAAACATTACCGAGGCAGCATTAGCCCAGCCAAAGCAAAGGTGGTTGATACCACCGCAGGCGGCGATGGGTTTATAGGTGCAATTTTGTATTTATTAAGTGAGCGCATCACCTTAGACGCACTTTTAAACAACGAAAACGCGCTTAAAAGCGCCATTGCATTTGCAAGTTGTGGCGGTGCGCTTGCCGTAAGTCGTCAAGGCGCATTCCCTGCACTGCCCTCATTAAACGAGGTAGACACCCTTTTTAACCAGCAATTTAGCGCCCTCACCAGCGCATTTTTTTAGAGAACGCACGTGAACTTTTATAACGCTGATTTTTTAATACATCACAGCCAGTCAATTGTTAACTTTTATACCGACCGATGTGTCGATAACGACCTTGGCGGCTATTACCAAAACTATTTAGACGATGGCACCTTGTTTAATTCGGGGTTTCGTCAACTAGTGAGCAGTACACGCATGGTAATCAACTTTTGCCGCGCCGCTAAGCATTTTAAAAACAACGAGTATTTAAACTTTGCAAGGCATGGCCTTGATTATATTGAAACCCATCACTGGATTGCAAAGACCAAGCAATACGCGTGGACGCTTGACGATAACAAACCTAAGGATATGACCCAGCAAGCCTATGGTTATGCCTTTGTGTTACTGTGCTACGCCCACTGTTACAAAGCGGGCGTGATATCATCTGATAGAAAGATTAATGAAACCTTTGAACTGCTCGAATCGCGTTTTTGGCAAGCCAATGAAGGCATTTACGCCGATACCATTTACGCAAACGGCGAGTTATGTGAATACCGCGGCCAAAATGCCAATATGCATATTTGCGAAGCGCTTATTAGTGCCTACAGTGCAACCAATGAACGCCGTTATTTAAAACGTGCAGAGCATCTTGCCGAGCGTTTTTGTTTTGAACTATCAGCCCATAGCAATGTCTTAGTGTACGAGCACTTTACCCCTGAACTTTTGCCTGATTTTGATTACAACAAAGACGATGCCAAAAACCTGTATCGCCCGTGGGGGTTTCAACCTGGCCATCAAACAGAATGGGCAAAACTATTACTGCAGATTAACTATTTTGAAGCAAAACCTAAGTTTGTTGAAAAAGCGCAGCACTTATTTGATGTTGCTTTTGCCAACGCATGGGATAACGCCCATGGCGGTTTAGTGTATGGCTTTGATACGCATTACGCCACCTGCGACAGTGACAAATACTTTTGGGTGCAAGCCGAAAGCTTTGCAGCCGCAGCATTACTTTTTGATGCAACACAAAACAATGCTTACTTAACCCATTACAACGCCCTTTGGCAGTATTGCTGGCAGCATTTTGTCGACCATGACCATGGTGCGTGGTATCGCGTATTAAAAGAAAACAATCAAAAATACAGTGATAAAAAAAGCGAAGCAGGCGCTAAGTGCGACTATCACACGCTCGGCGCGTGTTTTGATGTATTGGAATTTACCACCAACCCGTTTCCAACCAATTAACACATTCCCCCAATGTGCCTCAAAGCCAAGCATTGTGCTTGGCTTTTTTAATTTTATCTCAATTATGTAAACACGGTGCTGCTATGCGTTTAGAAGCGGTATTTTAAACCCACATAAACAGTACGTGGCATGCCTGGCTGAATTTGTGTTTTCCCGTAGCGAATTTCAGCTTGTAATGCATACTGCTTATCTGTGATATTTGAAATTCGCGCATGCACTTCAAATACATCGTTTAATGCATAATTAGCCTTTAAATTGCCGATTGTATAACCTGAATATTCATGGGTGTTTTCACTGTCCATCCAGTAGTCTCCAATACTTTGCATTTCAGCAATTATATGAAGGCCAGATATAGCTTTACTCTTATAGTTTAAGCGAACGTTGGCAACATAATCAGGTGCCATAGGTAAGCTGTTGCCCGATAAATCGACTTCACTTGATTGTTTGGTGCGGTAATCAACGCGCCCTTGATCTTGAATGTAATGATCAAATTCATGATTAGATTGCGAATAAGCTAAAGCCAAAGACCAAATAGGATTGATCTGATAATCCACTCCAAGCTCAAACCCTTGGTGATTAACACTTGCAGCATTAACACGGTAGCTAGCGCCAAAATCATCATAGGCAGTCACAATGGCATCTTCTACATCCATAAAATAATATGCCAATTCAACGCTAAGCTTATCTAAGTTTGCTTTATAACCCACTTCATAGGTGTCGGACGTTTCTTCATCCAACGAGCCAAGTTGTGCGCTGGTTTCTTTAGTTTTCAAATGATAAAGCTCTGACGCTGTTGGAATACGAATGGCATTGGCAAAACGCGCGTAAATACTCATTTGCTTATCAAGCAAATAATTCACACTCACTTTTGGGCTTAAGTGTTGGTAGCTGTCTGTGCGGCTAGCAATTGAACGATTACCGAAGCCGTCATCGTCATAGACAGGCAGATTGTTATCAAACTCATAACGGTTATTATCGTAACGTAGCCCTAAACTGTAGCTCAGTGAATCGGTTAGATAACCAATGTGCTGAATGTAAGGCGATATGCCAGTAAAGCTGGTCTTATCATCATAAAAAACATGCCCTTCTGGATAGGTCGCAGCTCCCCAGCCCGTTGTGGTACGCGTAGTGGGTTGATACGAATAAGCATCACCTTCTGAATATTCAAAGTCAACACCCACGGTAGTTTCAAAGTCGTTTGTATGCACAAAGTTACTTAACGCAAGTAAGCCAAAAGTGGTCACACTCGATTCAACTTGCGGCATATTAGGCTGCCAAGTCGCGACATAGTTATTGTCTCTAAATCGTGCGTATGGAATAACGGACGCAAACACGTCATCACCTTGATATTGATATTCAGAACTCAAACGCATGTAATCGGTTTTACGCCTTGGATCTAATGCCTCAACTTCCTCTGGTAAGCCAGATTGCGTTGGGTCATCGGCAAACTGTTCATCATTAAGCGAACTTTGCATTTGCTGATCTAATGTTGATGCAATAAAGCTGGTTTTGATACTTTGCTGCGCATCAATATGCAATTCATGTAATGTATTAAATTCAAATTTTTCAAGGTGACTGTTGTCACGCCAACCATCATTGTTTAGATAGCCAGCAGATATGCGAACACCATTATCCTCTCCCATTAAACGTGTATAACTTCCGTTGTAACGTTGATAATTATGCTCTCCTATTGTTGCTGATAGTTCATTTTTATTGGCGCTAACTGGTGCAGAAATCACATTTACCGTTGCTGCAACCGCACCGGAACCATATAAGCTAGTGCCTGCGCCTTTCATTACCTCTAAACGCGATAATGAAGAATTACTGCTCGCCCACCAAAGCGCGTTATGGTTATAAAACGCCGCTGATTGCAGCGGAATATTATCTTGCAAATAAAGCGTGTAACCGCCGTAATTGATTGGCATGCGAATAGCAGCATTATGCCCTTGCCCACCGGAGAGCTGGTTAATCAACACACCCGAAATCGTTTGCAGCGACTCAGATAAATGTTGTGCATTGTCTTTTTCAATCACCTCACTGCTAACACTGCCAATACTTAATGCTTGTTCTGTATTAGCTTTACCTAAGCGATTTGCTGTAACCGTAATTTTTTCAATGTCTTCATTCATCGCTTCATCAGCCAGCACGTTAAACTGCGAAAAAACTGCGAGCGCAAGTAATGAGCGCTTGAAACAAACAGTCATGAATAAAATTCCTTATTTCGATTAATTATTAATTTGATTAAATGTACTGCGGCGCTTAGTTAATGTTGCTCTGCGTTTGTATCGGGAGATATAAAGCAACAAACCAAGTATTGTTGTGCTAAGTAATGCGATAATTATCAGCGTAATGATGCTATCTCGTAATCCTTTACCAATTGGATTCAAAAAGTGGTATTTATGCAGATAACCAAAATGCCAACTGCGAGCTTGCTGCCAAGGCGTGTCAATTGCTGCAATGTAACCAGTGTGGACCTCAACACTATAAATGGTGGGATCATTATCAAAAGTGACTTGAACCACAGGTAGCCGCTTGTTGATAAAGGCATAGCTTGGACCAAATTTATCGATTTTTTGCCACGTTTCGATCGGCGCTGAAAGGTTTAATTGCTGCGCCAAAATTGTTTCTGCTAAAGCAAGATCATTCAACTTAAGTTGCGATTGCTGCCAATAGCTAAATGAGCGGCTTCGCTTTTGAAAGTGAACAATTTGGCTAATCATTTCGCCATGAATATTAACCAACTGGAAATTGTGGCCACCCGACTTTCTTAAGCTATTAATAGGATCATGTTTTAACTGCTTACTAGAAAGCGTGTTACTAGGAACAATCTGCCTAAATGTTTCTGGATATAGCTTATCAATTAGAATATGCATACTACTGGTTGAAAAGCCCAACAAGCACACACTGAGTGAAATGCCAAATAAACGATGTAATCGTTGTTTTGAATAGCGGGTGTCTTTGATTTTACGCCACAGTAAGGAGTACGCAACTACGCCACTTAACGCCATCAAAAACAACGACACACTGATAACAAACATGGGTAAAATACGTGTTAAATCATGGGTATTTCCCAAAAAACTGAAAGTATGTAGTTGACCAAACCAATACGACACAGACTCCCTTAATGGCGTATTATGTGCAGCGATACGTTTACCCAAAGTATCTATGTAAATTAAGTTCTCATCCGCTAACTCTATTTTATAGACAGGCAAAATACGGTTTATTTTACTATAACCAAAAGTAAACGTAGTTAGCTTATGAATCGAACGCGTTGTTTTACCTGACCATTTTGTCGCCAAATACTCTGCATAAACAGCATCACTTAAGTTATGCGATAACTTTCCTGTCTCAATATCAAAGTACTTGGTGTGCAATTCACCATTAACATTTTGCGAAATTTGATAATAATAGCGATTTAGGTAACCCACTAGATTGGCGTGACTAAATGCAAAAATCGCGTGTTTTTCTAGCACTCTGTCAAGCGGGACATAATGTGCAATAGCAGCAGAATTGATCGTAACTGGCGGGGAATCAATGCGTTCAGCTTTAGTAAAATGAGACATAAAAGGGTGTAGTAAACCCGACGCAGCCCACAGCATAAATGGCACAAATGCAAATAACGCAAATCGCTTATGCCACACCAAAAATGATTTAATCATATGACTAATTTAATTATTAATTTTTAGTGTTTATTGTATTTATCTGTTACTACTTTTTGATGCGACATAATGTCGCAGTTTACAAATCACCTTGGTGTAATAAAACGTGATACACCCACGACCCACCTTATCCTATTCTTGGATGCATAAGATTTATGTCTGTGAGTAGGTTACTTTGCAATACGCTATGCATTTAAAATCATTAGTAAAACAAAATATTTCAGGGCAGTGGCAATTTTTTGTAAGTTCGTTATTCGACACCTTAGAAGCATCTTATCCCGCACAAGAGCGAGTTTCGTTTTTAACTAAGATGGGCAAACATGCCAGCCGCTCGTTAGACATTCACCCCGAACTAACATTAGTTGAACTCAATGAACGCATAAACCAGTTTTGGTTTGAACGTCGCTGGGGTCACTGCAATATTTTTGAAAAAGACAATGGCTTAGTCATTGAACATTACATTTCACCGCTCTGTGCTATTTTAAAACCCGAACACCAAGAATACGGTGACGCGTTTTTAACAGGGCTTTATTCCGAGTGGCTAAAAAACGCCAGCGCACCATACCAAGGCATTATTAAGAAAGTGAATGCTGAAAACATTGATGACATCGCAGTGCGTTTAAGCTACCACGTCATTTAGGAAAGACTATGGCAACTCAATATACTGCTTGTAACAATGTTATTCATGTCACTTTTGCAAAAAAGCAAATGCATTCTAAACACATGCCAAAACAAGATGAAACACTCGCAGAAATGTTTAAACGACATAAAGTTGTGGTGCCTTCTGATATGATTTTTAAATACAAATAAAGTAAATAAAGTCAGGCAGTTGCCGATAATAAAAAGCGTTATAAAATATAACTAAAATTCTCTCCCAAAATAAAATAGGAATTAACAAAATGGATAATAATCCTACGGTTAAAATCATCGTTGACTTCGCCGGTATTTTTCAAAACATCGACCAGAAAGTAGTATATTGTAAAAATTACTTTGCATTAGTCGGTGATAAGTTTATTTCTTACGATACTGAGCATGATCCTAAGAAAATGATTACGATTACAGAGCCAGCGAAACCATCTTTACCACCTACTATTACACTAAAAGGTGACAGTAGCATTTTCGATTTCAAAGTTTTTGATTTAGCGACAGGAAATGAAGCAACAAACACATTTTTAGATTGGTTTCATGACAGTGCATTGAAACCTGTAAAGTTAGGCGTAAACAGTAATGTTACTAGCTATCAACAAGTAAGTTCAGGTACGCTTGATGTAACTATGATGTTGGTTGCACAAAACCCGACTGATAAACAAGAATATACGATTGGTTGGGATCCGATTGTTGATGTGGACGATGTTAATCCGCA
Organism: Pseudoalteromonas sp. ABV4_021; assembly: GCF_056159365.1. Taxonomy (NCBI): domain Bacteria; kingdom Pseudomonadati; phylum Pseudomonadota; class Gammaproteobacteria; order Alteromonadales; family Pseudoalteromonadaceae; genus Pseudoalteromonas; species Pseudoalteromonas sp. ABV4_021. Next base: position 594,802 of record NZ_JBSWVB010000002.1, read on the forward strand.
ATAATTGACCTGAGTTCTGGTTCATTCCAGTTTTTCCAAAGAGGAGATGTTATTGCCTCCTCTTTTGGGTAGCCTTTTGCAATCGCTAACTTTAATTTTTTAAGTGCGCGTTCTTTATCATCTAGTGCATCATAGGCTTGCGCGGCAAGATAAAATTCCGTTGCATTTTCTTTGTGCGATAATGAGTCCAGTATTTTCATCGCGGCTGTATTTTCACCGTTCCTCGCTTTATAATATGCTGAAGCGAGTTTAGCACGGCTATTTTGTGGGTTAATTTTATATACTTTTTGAGCTAATCCAGCTGCTTGTGAATAAGTTAATTTTGTATCAGGATGATTAATTAACCAATACGAATCCGCCAAATTGCCCCAACTCATATAATCATTTTTATCTAATTTTATGGCCTGTTTATACGCCGAAATGGCATCTTGATATTGCCCTAATATAAAATGAAATACGCCAATATTAGAATACCCTCTGACCGTTGGATTGAGAGCGTTTCCTTCTTTAGCATACACTAGTGCAGATTTTAGCTTTCCTTTGCCATAGAAACTTGCCGAAAGACCAATATAGGCGCTGCTATTTTTTGGCGTTAATGAAACTAATCGCTGATAGGTCGCAATCGCCTTATCGTATTGTGCAGTCCGATAGTATAAGCGCCCTAACTGATTAAGCCCTTTCCAATGATTTGGTGTAATTTTTAGCGCTGCTAAATAACTTTGCTCTGCTAATGCATTTTCTTTTAGTTGCTGATAGGCTCTAGCCAATTCAAAATGAAGGTATTCATCATTTGGGTTTTCTATCACTAATGCTTTAAGTAAATTACTTGCTTTTACTGCATTACCACGTCTAAGCGCAAGTTTATGTTCTAGGTAACTTACCTCGGGGTGAAGCGGTTCAACTTCTGCAAGTTGGCTTACAATGTTTTCATACTGCAATAACCATTGTTCATCTTTTGTTTTGTGATATTTATTCAAATACGCATAAGCTAGGTTTACATAGGCATCAACAAAATATTTATCTAAGTTAATGGCTTGGTTAAACTGTTCAATGGCATTATCTATATAATTTTTTTGATCAGAGCGAAACGTATAACCAATTGCGGCTATGTAATGTTTATAAGCACCATCAAACTCGGTACCTTTACTTGCCATATCACTTTTTGGCCAATTTAGCATAGTAATTGTTTTTGCAAACACGGTTTGGTTTGAGGCAAATAAATCTTTTACATTTACCTTAAATTGCTGCTGCTTTAGTGCAACACCTGATGCACCGTCTATCAGCTCTAGGTTAACTAAGCGCTGTGAGCCTAAATGCTGAATACTGCCGGTTAATACTAAATCGGCACCATAGCGATTATGTACATCGCTAACGGTTAAATTTTTCAGTTTGGCTACTTCGGCGCTTGGAATAACCCAACTATTGGTTTTTTCTCGACCGACTTTGCCAAGCTCGGTGCTTAACGTTACCGCTAAGCCCTGACTAAACAGCTGTACTTGCGGGTCGTCATTAATATTTTGTAGTGGCAATACCGCAATACGTTTATTCTCGCTAATGCGCTTTTCAAGTATTTGCTGATTGCTAGGCGGGAATAAAATAGGCTGTAAAAGTACTGCCATCACACCTAAAAACACCGCTGATAGGCTTACTTTTTGCCAAGGCGCACGTCGCTGCCACCAGTTTGGCTTTTGCACTAAGGCGTCGTTTAAATCGGTAAATGCATCGATTAAATCTGAAAGAAGTGGTCTTTTTGAAGGCTCAACCACCAGCAGGTTTTGAATAAGGGTGATTAACGCTTCAGGTAATTGGGTGTCTTTATCAGCAAAATTTTTGGCTTCACCTGTTGTGATTTGTGCTTTTATCACTTCAAGTGATTTTCCATCAAAGGCTTTTTCACCAGAAAATAACTCAAATAACACGGCGCCAAGGGCAAATAAATCGCTTTGTTTACTAGCGTTTTGCCCTAAATACAGTTCAGGTGCTAAATAAGCAGGCGAGCCGATTGTTGCTGCCTGTGACTCACCACCGAGTACATGGGATAAACCAAAGTCGAGTACTTTAAGCTGATTATGTATATCAAACATAATGTTATCAGGCTTGATATCACAGTGCAGAATGTCGTTTTTATGAGCGTAATCAATGGCATTGCACAGCTGCAATGCAATGCAGGCTTTTTCTTTTAATGGTAGCTGTGTGGCGATTTTTGCTTTTAGGTTATCGCCGTCAACCCACTCCATCACGATGGCAAGCTGTTCATCATTTTGAATAATTTCATGAATGGTAACAATATTGGGGTGGCTTAATTTACTGGCGAGTTTGGCTTCTTGCACTAAGTCGCTTTGCTGGTCGCTGTTTGGTACAAGTTTGAGAGCGACAATACGATCCAACACAGGATCTTTAGCTTTTAAAATTGTGGCAAAGCCACCAGAAACCGTGCCTAAAACTTCAAAGTCACTAAGGTTTCTGTGGGTGACAATAGCAGCTTCTTTTACTACATCACTTGCGGGTGTAATAACTTGTGTTATTTCTAAATCACCGCCCGTGTTAGTTTCGTTACAACGAGTGCAAGTAGCGGTTGAAACATCTAACGCGTTGCCACAGTGATGGCATAATTTACTCATAGTGCAAAGCTTTTATTATTGTTGATTGTAATTAAGCAAAGTTACACCACATAATAACGGCAAAAGATTCCAATACCAAGCGTTGATATGAGGGAAAAATGGGTACATTTACAAATTCGGTTACAGAGCAAACAATTCAGCTGCGAGACCACCACATTATTGGCCGTCACCCAGAAACAGCACACACTTTAATTAGAGAAACTGCGGTTTCACGTAGCCATTGTTTAATTGAATGGCAACAAGGTAATTGGTTTTTACAAGACATCAGTGCCAACGGAACTTACATTAATGGCAAACGCGTTGCTAAAAACATTAAACACGACTTAAAAATAAATGATGTTGTGCAGTTTGGCGATAGCGAAAGCGTAAAATGGCAAGTTTCGAGTTTAGAGCAGCCATGCCCATTTTTAAAAAGCACCAATGAAAGTGTGAGTGACTTTGCCCTTAACCACCACGTAAACATGCTTAATTGCGATGACCAAGAACAAATGATCAGCCAAACGCTCTCGGGCCAATGGTTACTTGAGCAAGAAGGTAATGTTAAAGCCATTCATAACGGCGATTTAGTACGTTACCAAGGCAATCAATACATTTTAATTGCGCCAAGCGATATTGACGCGACACAAGAGTGCGAACAGACCGCCGAACACACCGTAGATGTGAACTTTACAGTAAGCCAAAACGAAGAGCACGTTGGTGTGCTTTTAAATATTGACGGTCAATCAATTGATTTAGAAGACAGAACGCACCACTACTTGGTGTTATTACTGGCGCGTAAATACGTGGAAGACAAACAAAACAACGTACCCGACAGCGAAGCGGGTTGGCTTGATAAAAGCCTGTTAATGCGTCAAACACGTATGGAAGAAACCCATATCAATACGCAGTTTTATCGTTTTAGAAAGCAGCTGCATACCGCGGCGAAAAAACTAAATTTAGACGTTGATATTATTGCTAGACGCCGCGGCGAAATCCGCTTGCAGTGTAACACGATTAATATTGCACAAAGCAAAGTAGCTTAAAACCGTTTAACGTGCCCTCGCACTGCTCAATGTGAGCAAGCGCAACTAATGAATCGCCCCTTGGTTGCGCTTTTTTGTGGCTGAAATTTACTTCTCGCTAATCATGGTTGCTACGCGGAGCGCGTTGACACTCTTCACTAAATAGACTGTTAAAAAAGCGCGTTAAAAACCTTGTCTATTCGTGGCAGCCACATCATCATCGTTGCCGCCCCTACTCCAATTAATGTAATCGCTGCGCCAAACACCGACATAAACGCAACCAGCCATTTTACTGCAAAGTTATTTGTACGTTTTGCCCAAAATACGAGTTCTGCAATGAGCATAGGCAACAAGTAACAAGCAAAAGACATTGCGATATCCGCAGGCCCATCAAGATTACGTGAATTACCAAGCGGTCCCTGATTTACCACAAACCAGCCCATTAAGTACAAACGGAACGTCCAAACCCCATTTACCAACAAAAAGCTGTGCACAGCAAAACGCTGATGCAAGTTAAATTGCTTTTTACACGCGGTACGCCACGCAAAATAGATAAAAATAGGAATTAGAATACCGTTAAGCGTAATGCCCATTGAACCAATATCGCTAAAGCGCATGCCCGTCACCCAAGTAAGGTATAAACCGGTTACCGCACCACTAATACCCAAAATAAAGAAGATGCGACCATTGATCCGGTGAAAACGCGGATAGTTGTTTCTAATTGTTGGTACCAACTGTGAAATACCACACAATGCCAAGATAATTGCGGGTACCACATGAGAAAAAAACACCATGCCATCAAACACGCGTTTATCTTGCACCCCTTGCCCTGGTAGCAAATTATGTGTCACCTCGCTGTTACCAGCGATTGTGGGCATGACATATAAAATAAGAATGTATAACGCGAACATCCACTGCCCAAAAAGAGCGGTAACAAACCAGGTTTTAACGCTTTTATCTAAGATTAGTTGTGGTGATAAGCCGTTTTTCACACCATCTGCTAGTAAACTTTGCATAACTGCCCCTAATTTTTAATTTATTGATTTAGTTAATAAATTGGCATACCAAATATTTAATTTCGCGCCGAGTTTGAAATTCGGCATACAAAAAATACGAAAAAGTTACTTACAAATAGCAAATTGATTGAAAGGTGCGAGCTGGTTACACTTAGTGCTAGTTTAATTCTGGTTTTGACATATTGTTATGACCCTTTCGAGTTTTTATATTTTAGTGCTTTGCATCAGCATTGGCGGTTTAATTACGCAACTGTTTGTGCGTGAAAAGCAACTACCGCACATTTTATTTGCAGTATTTTGTGGCTCAATCGCCATGACACTGACGCAAAAACTAAGCGGCGATGCTATTGGCGCTTATAAATATTTAATTGGCTTAGGAACCGTAGCGACCTGCAACTGCTATTGGTTATTGTCGCGTAGCTTTTTTCGCCAAGAAAAAGCCATTGAACGACACCACTTGGCCTTTGCGCTTGTCATTTCATTACTCATTTTCGTTAAACAAGGTTATTTGTTTGCAAGCTCCACCGCGTTAATTAATGCAAGTGAGCAGTCGCTATTTCGCCATGCACTGTCTGAAATCACCATATTGCTGTCATCGTGCGTGTTGGTTTTATCATTTTGGGAAGGCTGTCGCGGCTTTAAAAACGCTTCAAAAAAAGAGCAAGTGCAACGCGTGTGGTTTTTATCAACCTTTGCGTTAGCGGTAGGCATTAGCAAGTTGAGCAACTACATCTTTGCGGATGATATAGTTGCAAAACAGTGGGTGATCACAGCCATTATTTTAATGGTAGTTGTTAATACTCACATTTTGCTTATTTGGCGAAGCAGAACCCACTGGCAACAACACGCTGGTACAGAAAATACAGTTAAAGATGTCGTGGCGGCAACAGAAACCCGTGTTTTATCATCTGACAGTGATGTGTTACTTGCCGCACAAATTAGTCAATTAATTGAAAACGAGTCCTTATTTTTACAAGCTAACCTCAAGGTCGCAGATGTAGCCCGTCATTTAGATGTGCCTGAATACCGTGTTAGCCGTGCGTTAAAAACGCACATTAGTGATAAAAATTTCAATCAGTACATAAATGGGCTGCGTATTGCGCACGCCAAAGAACTGTTGGCCGATACGACTAAACAAGATTGGTCGGTATTAGTGATTAGCCTTGAAAGCGGTTTTGCCTCTGTAGGGCCATTTAGCCGTGCGTTTAAAAGCGAAACAGGTATTACTCCCAACCAATTTCGCCAAATGCATTTGAGTGAGGCGTTAGTTAAAGCAAGTTAACAAGTACGATTGTTGTTGCGGGTGTTGCTAATAAATTAAAAAAGGGCCTGAGCCCTTTTTTAATTACGATAAGGCAGTTGAAAATAACGGCCGTTGTTTTACCAATACAATACGAATAATAATCGCGCTTAGCGCAAAAATTTGCCAGTCGGGTACATCCAACGCAAAGGTATAGCGCATCAATGCCAGCAAACCAAAATAACCAATCGCCGCGTATTGCAACCACAGCCAAACAAATGGCGTGTTGTTTTGCCTGCACGCTAAGCGCTTGCCAACTTTAAGCCCCGCAAGGGTAAATAGATACACCACAGCGCCCACCACAAGAAATGATGTCCAGACAAACACGGTTTGCCAGTCAACCACTTGCGCCGATTTTGCAGGCCCCGACCAAAGCGCATCCCAACTTACCGCAACAATCAACGACCACGAAATGGTCGCGACTAGCGGATCAGTTTCATCATCGGCAAATATCTCGTGATATAAATACACCGCAATAAAGCCAATTGCGACAACACCCAATAACGGCGTTAGCCAAGGCAGCCATTTGATACCGTAAAAACTCAATAAATACCCACACATAGGTAAAAGTGTGTGTGAGCCAACCACGCCGGTGATCCATTTCGTGCGTGTTTTACGGCACGTAAGCTTGGTACTGTAAAGCGCTGTTACTAACGCCACATCCATGCCAATTGCAGCACCCATCAGTAAACAGGCAATAAGGTATTCAGCGGCGAACTGCATTGTCTTCACCCATTAACCAAGCAAGTCTTATATCCCATTTATGGTGATGCTCTGGCGCAAGTGGCGCTTGCTTATCATCAACCTTCTCAAGTACATTTTTGGCTTTGCTGATATTGGCATCGCGACCAAATAAGAAGCTTTGCTCTTGCACTATGGTTTTATAGGCTTTGTTGAGTTTAAGCGCGCGTTCTTTTGACGGCATAATCAGTTCATAAATGCTGCTAAGGTTAGCAACTTTATCGCGTTTTACTGTGCCATCACTGTCGAACCAACGTTGTAACATTTCTTGATTTTGCCTAAACTCATCACCGCCGCCGACGCGTTGTAGGTACGTTAAAAATTCCCCTTGCGATTCGCCTAGCGTAGGAACATCTTTTTGCGCTTTTAAGTCGATATAACGCCAACCAAGTTTACCTTCCACTTTACGTGGAAACGAAAAGGTTTGGTCGATAGTCGTACCAACGGTTTTATGACAGCCATTACAAAACATCAGCTCTTGATAATGTTGCGGGCGAAGTTTGCCTTGTTGGTCTTCAATATAACCATTAATGGTCCAACTAAAGCCGTTATCAATACCGCGCTCGCCAATCGAAATGGTTTTAGGTAATTGCTCAAATTCTTTTTCTTTTGCCTCAAGCGTGTACGCACCGCGCAGCTTGTTGGCTGATTTGAATCCGTGCTTTTTCATATAACGGACTTCTTTCATGCGCGGGGCATTGTAAATTTCGCCTTGTTCATCAACCCCTAAATAACGCACTGTGTGTAAAAACTCTGTGCCTTTTGGGTACAGCATACTGTGAAGTGGCACTTGTTTAGCATCACCCAAGTAGTGGCTTTGTTTGTTGATTTGTGTCACTTTGCCAAGCGTACCGTCATTATTTAAATCAACATTAATAATACGCTCGTCAATTTCTGGGGTAGAAATTGTTGGCAGTTCTTTAATTGCCATTTCAACCAAACTTAAGTTGGCAAAATACACATTGAGATTAAATTCGCCGTTAATTTCACGAAAGGCGCTAGGCAAGCGGATCATCGCATCACCGGTTGAGCCATTTGTTGGCCAAAAGGTACTTGGAAACGGCTTGTAGTTAAATGCAACCCAATGACTGTTATCTTTTGCAACCCCTTGCTGATTAAAGGCTTTTTCAGGGTACGCCAAATTATTGATAAACATTGCATTGGCTTGAGGCGATGTAGGGTGAGTGTGTGCAAACTGACCATAGTTATCTTGATTAACGTAAGCCAAAATGGCGTCGTCACTGATGCCTTTAATTAAGTCAGAGCGGTCAATAAACAGGTTTTTCCAACTGTTGTTCATGCCTTCATCTGAAAACTGATAATCGCCCTGTAAGTCACCGTCATTCATAATATTTGGGCGTTTTTCGCTGTGCTTATAGGTTTGGTGACAGGCATAACACGGGTTGTTTTTGCCTTCGGTTTTGGTGTAACACTGCGGTGGGATCACCGCTTCGGGGTTATAAATTTCATTGTGTTTAATGTAATCGAGCGCGTTATGACTGGCATTTTGTTTGTTTGCAAAAACACAAAAACTCGCAAACGTTATAAACGCAGCAAGTACTAGGTTTAGGTATTTCATACTCATTCTTCCAACTAAATGAGAAGTGCTTATACCAATTCTGTTAAGTATGTGATCAACAATAACGCTCAATAAATGAAATGCTAACAAAGCAGAATTTTTCTTATGTAGTTGTTCTACAGTGATAAATTCTAACGCAGTTAGCATGATATTTAGTCCGCTAGGATGATCCGCTACTTAAGTGAATTGGTATTATTCACTTCTCTTAAAACAATTGCTTACTTTGTCACAGGCTCATAAAGCCAAAGCGCATTGTTTTCTTGGAAACCGTCTTCACCAATGATGATGCGGCCGTCGTCCATTACGATAACGTTATCTGGTTGTGATAACTGATCAACATCACAACGTGCTGCACCTGATAAGCTGCTACGGTATGTTGAACCCATTACTAATGGTTCGATGCGGCTGATGTTATACCCTTCTTCTAGTTTTGCACGATAAACGCCACCACAATCTTTAACACGGCTTGATAGTTGAATATCACCTTCGTTATCAATTAGCGTGTTATCTAAATCGGCAATTGCAAGGTACACGTACGCATCACGTACATCTTCACCATCAATGGTGTTTACGCCTTCAATTGCTTCTTGCGCACGCTTGGTATTAATTGAAATACCTTCAAGCTTACGCCATTCTGCTGTTGCCCCTTTTAAACGTGCTGCTTGACGTGACTCTAGGAATACCGCTCGGTTATCCATCGGCTCACCCGCAGTAACTTTACCGCCACCATTAGCAACCGTTGGGTAAGTTGCTGCACCATTTGCCCACGCTTCCACGTCAGCCATGGTCATGTAGCTCGTTTCGCCTTCAACGTATTGATCCGTACCTATACCGTCAAAATCTGCAATCCATGCTTCAATCATTGCGTTGTCGCCGTGACCAAGTTCAACCCACGCTACATCAAAGCCTGTTGTCGCGGGGTCGTTTTGACCAACATCTTGGGTTAATTTAGCGCCATAAAGCGTACCTGCACTTAAATCTTCTGGTGTATCGGCAACAAATTTAAATAACACACCACCGGTATCATCTTGCGATAGATACACCGTTTTACCATCTGGCATTACCGTTGCGTTTTCATGCTCAAAACGGCCCAATGCATAGTGCTTAACTACCATTGGCTCATTTGAAGTTGGGTTTTGTACTTCGGCAATATAACCATAGCGATACGGGTTTGGCGCATCCGGTGCGGTAAGTTGCCACATGTAGCCAATGATATCTGTATTCATTACCGCAGGGTTATTCCAATCTGGGTGGGTGGTGGTATCTACTTTTGAATCTACAATCCACTCTTCTGACGTGAGCGGTGTATTCCACGGGGTTACTGAACCAAAACAGTTTGCAGCAGTACCTTTTACACCATCAAAATCAAGCATCATGGCATCAGTAACTGTCCAGCTACCTTGATTATCTTTTTCAATTGCCATACGGCTCATACCACCCGGGTACATTTCCCAGTTAGTGAATAAATAGCCTTTACCCGCGCCCGTTTGAATAAAGCCGTTAAAATCTGGCATGTCGTTTTCAAGAATAAGCTCATCACCAACCATTGAATAAATATGACCTAAGCCTTTTGCTAACTTGCCGTTGTACGTATCGCCCGTTTGGCCGAGGATTTGATATTGGCCGTACGCACTCATCACCGTTTGACGCTCTTCGTCGCTCACAGGTACAGGTGAGTCAACCAGCGTTTCTGGTAAGTTATTAAAATTAACACCAGCAAGCACACCCACGGTGCCTGTGTGGAATGTTTTACCCGCTGCATTCGTTACTGTGTTGCTGTCTGATGGGTGTTGGGCGTTGAAAAATAAATCACCTTCTTGTGATAGAAAGATCCCCGTCACTTCTGCGCCTGTTGGTACTGTAGCAAGACGCGTTAGTTTGCCAGCTGAACCATCGCTACCATTTGTGCCATCTAAACCATCAGTACCATTTTGGCCTGCTGCCCCTGTTGGTCCTTGTGCGCCATCATCGCCATCTGAACAAGCCGTTAGCGCGAGTAATACTGACAGCGCAAGTGCGCTCATTTTTATTTTTTTATGTTCCATTTTATTTTCCATAAGTGACGGTAATTAAATTCGCGCCCTATGGTGTCGCGTTAATATGAAAAATAAGTTACTGAATAATTAATAAAAGAAGTCGGTTTGATTACGTAACATGCTTATCAAACACACAAAGGTTTTTAGGCACACATTAAACTCAACGTGCCAACCTTATGTACAACTTAGCATTGTGCTTGAGATACGTGAAAAGGTTAGAATCGCTTTGGGCTAACCTATAACTATTTTAAATATCCATTTATCTGGTAGGTAACTTGAGACTCTTTCTAGCGGATATTAGAAAACTACTTTTCAGCACTTATTTTATATCCAGTGGCAATGCGCAAATATCGAACGTTCACAGACATTCACTTTATTTCTTATAACTTAATTAATTTTTCAATAAATTACGATTTTGTTATTTTGGTTTTACCTTTTTACAAGCTAAGCAACTCTCAAAGCCTGATTTAAACGCTTTGAAATTTTTGAGGGACAAACAGTGAATGATATTGAAAGAAATAAGTTAATAGAAACAAGTTGGCAATTACATAGCTTGGTAGAAAATAGTTACCTCAATAACTGTGCTACCAAGGGAGATGACGAGTGGCTAGAGAAGCAGCGTATTCTGTTAGCAGATATGGCAATTCACTTGTTACAAACAGCTATTAAGCCAGGAAACATAGAACTTGATAAACTAAAAAATAATCTTCATTCAATTTTGACCATCACAGATCAGTTTTTGCCACACGCAGGGCTCAAAGAAGCAACAGCTAAGCTTTACGAATAAAAATACAAACCAATAAAGTGGTAGGACAAAAACCAGTTGGTTTATCACTCGTACTTCGCTAAAGTATAACTAACTGATTTTTAGTCTCTTATTTAGGCGTTATATCCACCGCCAAGTTAGAGATACTTCAAAATTAAAGGAATAATATGAAACTATACCCATACTCAAAAATCAAAACTGAAAACCTTAAGGGATTACTCATTGCATCTCGCATACTTGGAGTTCTTAGTTATATTTTATTAATAGTTACTATTTTCATCGGTATTTATGGTGTTTTTAGTGGCTTTGGTGGTACTAGAGATCTTGGAAATGGGATGACTATGACAGTACCAAATAATAGTGGACCGGCGATTATGGTTTCAATTTGGGGAATAGTTTCTTCTGTATGTGTTTTAGCATTTAGTGGGCTGTGTGCAGCTGTTGTTTCTTGTGAATATAAATTTACTAAAACTCCAGAGTAAACACATATAACACACCAATTAAATGCAGAACTGTTAAAGCTTATGTCAGTTCCGCTTCGCTGCACAAGTTTAGTCAAAGTCAGTCTTTTATTGGGGAGTAATATGTTACTGAATTTAGACGTCACTAATTTCGTCTTTAACAATTACTTTAGAAATGTTCCTTGTTTAAAAAGGATTGTCTACCTCTACTGTAAATTCATGTAACAAGGCAAATCAAAAAGGCGGACAAAAACCAGTTGGCTTTGTTGTGCCTGACAAATGTTAGTAAACTATTTATTGCCGTTTATTGGGGGTTACGAATGTCAGTTGTTGGCTCTTCGCGAGAGTACCCCTCTGATTTAAATTATGTTTCTGACGGAAATAAGCAAAAGCTGACATAGATAAAACTTGAATCAGCATGAAAAGCGCAAAACCTGTTGTTATTTTTCTTGTTATATTACAATATGATATCGAATCATAATAGTTCTTAATTTTACAGGGATTTAAAATAACAAATGTTTAGAGCTTTTTTATTATGTTGCATTTTAATCAGTGCGAATTCAGCTTATGGAAATACACCGCCCTATTTCACCGAAGACATTGATCTCGAATACCGAAAACTGCTTAAACATGCTAACGAGATGCTACCTAAAACGGATAAACAGCTAGCTTATCTTCCTTCATTTTTCCCTTTCAGTTTGCTAGACATTCATCCAACAAATTTCGTCAAAAATAACGATAAGCAAGCCTTTGCGAATTTTAATTTTGGAGTATTAGGAAGTAGATTTTTGAATATTAGTGAGAAGCAGCTTTCAAATTTACCAAGTATTTCAATATGTAAGAATAAAAAATGTACAAAAGAAAGAATGGAGCTGATAAATCAGTTTTTACTCGATTCAAAGAGCGAATTAGAGATGTTGAGGCAAAATACAAATCTATATATCGTCCAGCAAACAGCACCTCATGTTTTTCGCGTCAATAATACGTTTTATAGTCCAACACAGCTTATTACCTACTATCCAACCAAACAAGCAGGATTTGTCCCGTCTGGTGACTATAAACTATCCAAGCCAGAAGATGCTCCAAATCTAATTGCATTATCGGAAGTTTCCAAGGCTCTTAGAGACGTAATGGCGAAGTATAATGTTGCTGCAATCGCGAAAGCAAATGAAGAAAGTATCAACATAATCTTTGGAGGGATAAGTGATAACCATTGGGGAGTCGTAATTAACCACAAATCAAATATTCCAAATTCAGGTGATTATAACCACATAGGTTTGGAATATGATATTGTTCGAAAAGTCTCGGATAGCAGCTTTTACTATCAGACTAACTAATCGCTCTTTGTGGCCGTTTTCGAAAGTGATCCTTTGAATTAAGTTATGTATTCAGCAGTAAATACCAAACCTATGCATTAAGTTAATACAATGAAGCGCCAGATGTCATTGGCGCTTCATTGTTAAAATTACGATTTACCTAACTATAAGTACCATTAGTTAAAGGTAATCGACCAACTGTTTAGCGTGCCCGTATCTTTGCGATAATTGTCTTCTACGCGTAGCTGCCACTGGCCGTTTGCAACAGATGCGGTTGTTACTGCGTACTGCGCTTTTACGTCATTGGCTGAGTCTGACCCATTTTTACTTTTAAGCATGAACTCACTGCCATCGGGAGCGATTAACACCAAGCTAATATCACCGCGGTAGGTATGCGTAATGTCCACATCAATCGAAATAGTGTTTGCACTACCAGAACGTGATACCGCTAAGTTTGATGTTACTGACGCGTTATCAGGAATTGCCGTTGATGTCATATTGGTAAATATTGACTGCTCTGGCTCGGTGGGTGTTGTGCTACCACCTTCAAATGTTTGACCTGAATTTACTTTATTTGATGTAGCCGATGCCAAGTGCCAACTAAAGTCACTATACACTTTGCCTGTACCTTTAAGCTGTAACGACATGCCTACTGCGGTGCTGGTATTTTCAGCCATACCAATATCTGTCGATGTTAATCCATTAGCCGGACCATCTGTTGCTGTTAAACTGCCTTCGTAGCTTAAAAATTGCACCACTTCGTTTTTCGAATTTATCAATGCGAGGCCATCAGCCGCGCCATTTTGCAAACCTGCAATCGCAAAAAATTGCGTCCCGAAACCGCCCTGCTGATCTGCAAGTACACCCGATAAACTTATGGTTTTATAAGCGCTGCCGCCATTGCCATTGTATGCCACCAGCGACCAACCGCTGAGGTCAAGGCCCGCTGCACCTGCAATTTCAACACCTTCGTTTACGTCGGTGCCGTCATTGTCATAGTGAAGCTCGTTAATCCAAGGCGTGCTGTCACTTGGTGTGGTCGGTGTGCCAGTATCAGGGCCTTCACCTGAACAACTGCTTTCAAATACACATGCAACAAATTCTGGGTGGTCAATAAATGGATTGCGATTGCCTTGATGCTCAAAGATTGCGTCGTTTCGGCGCGTTTCAAAACTGTCTACGGGATCGGCTTTATGCCATGCAAGCAAGGTTGATTTTAGTCCCATGTAAGCAATCGCTTCATTACCACCTGTTTTTGAGCCTTCAATTAACATGCGATCATCGGTCAGAATAAGGTCAGGTTCTAACACCCCTGTGACTGAGTGACTACCACCTTCATAACGCACTGCTAAGTACATAAGTGCACGCGCTACATCACCACGGCGTGCAGGCCACGTTTGCCATGCTCCCGTCGCACCTGAACCCAACGTTAAGTTAATATTATCTGAGCCACCGCCGCGATTATTGTTAAGCTCCGTTGCTTTTACAATGCACGCTGCATCGCTGCACGTTGCATACGGTTTATTACTGCGGCTTGAGTTATAACTGCTATCAGCAATAAACAAATGGTGCAAATCTGTGTAAGGGTAATTATTGCTGCCGTCACTTGGAAAGCCGTACGACTTTGGCCAACTGTGCTCGCGATTATACTGAGTGTTGCCGCCGCCAACTTTTGCATAGCTCGCGTTTTTATACACATCAATCACGTTATTACTATTTGCCGGATCTTGATCCGCAATTTCCAGTACATCCCAAGTGTCGGTGCTTGATGAGGTATACGGAATTTTAGTATGCCCTTTAATGATGTTATGTAGGCTTTGTTTTAGGTTAGTTGGCGAAGATTGATCAGCCGATTGATAGTAATTTTCAGGTGCTGCTGCCAGCGACTGTGTTGCATAACTTGCAACAATAACTGATGTTACGATTTTTAAGCGTGAGAGATTCATGGTTATCCATTTGTTTTTATTAAAAATTCAAATCAATACCATCCTTTGTATACTGCTTCCTGTGCAACTTTTTGAAATTATTGCTGCGCTACTTTAAAGTATTATCTTTACAATTCCCTTACATTTAGAGTCAAAACTCTATTTAAATTTCGATTAAGTCTGCTGTAGGCCATACAGAGCAAGGGGTTAGCTGTTTCGATAACAAATGTAAACAGGAGGTAAAAATAATTGTTTAAAATTTCTTCAAACTGTGTCATTAATTTGTAATCAAAAACGGGTAAACCAAAAGATGAGCATACAAATCATCGGTGGCAATATGATGACAACTAAACGATACCTAATTGAATTTGCGATCAGTGAAGATGACAGCGTGTCACGTTATGTGGCAGGACCTAATCTATCGCTTGACGGTGTAACCGCATGGGCAGAAAAGCTAGAGCAAGAAGAGGAAATATTTGAGTCTTTCACTATTAAAGATGTATCTGACTAGCAAAGGAAACAGCCCTAGCACGCATTGAAAGCACCGTGAACTTGGCTAAACTTAACGTATGCCAATATCACGTCGTTATTTTATCAAATCGTCGAGCGCGCTTGTTGCAAGCTCGCTTTTTCCGTTTGGCAATGTAAACGCTGCAACAGCAAAGTTAAGTGCTGACGATATTGCACAAGATGAAGCGATAAAACAAACTGCAGAGCACACCTTAGTATTCGCATCGCCCTATCACACCGCTGATGCCTCATTAGTTCCACATTTACACATCGAGTTTAAACACAATATTCAAAGCCTGTCACAAGGCAAAATCTATGTTGATATTCAAGGACAAGGCGCAATGGGCATTGGCACTGACCTTATGGCGGCGGTTTCGCGGGGACGCGTTGATGCAGCACTTATTTCGGTTGCTAATTTATCGCGCGCGTTACCACTTCTAGATATTCTAAACATTCCATTTTGGGCAGGTAACAATCAAGCCTTTTTGAATCTCATTAGCTCGCCGTACTGGCAGCAAAACGTAATTGAAAAAATAGCAAAACAAGGCAAATTGGCTATTTTATATCACTACATTACAGGCGCACGTACACTAAGTACCACAAAACTTGCCAACACAGTGATCAAAACACCAACAGATTTAAAGAATATGGTGCTACGCGTACCCGCAAGCAAGGTGTTAAAACACTTTTATGCCATGACCAGTGCACATATTGTGGAGGTTAACTGGGCGAATGTCGCGAGTATGGCACGCTTAGGCAAGTTTCAGGTACTCGACCCCGGTATAATCGGCCTGTATGCAGGTCCAAATGATTTACGTGAAGAAATCGCAACCATTACGCAGCTTAATTCTGTGCCAGATACTTGGGTCAACGTAGTCAGTCAAAAGTGGCTTAACACCTTACCGCAAACACTGCGCTTAGCAGTGAACGATGCCGCCGAGAAAACCTTTTTATCTCAGCTGAGTAATGTCAGTCACATCGAATCACGCTGTGAACAGGAGTTTATAAAGCGCGGCTGCACTGTGTTTAAGCCAGATCAGCCAACGATTGCGTTATGGCAAGACCAATTTGGTCATCATCGCCACGAATGGCGCGACATTAAAAAATCATTGCTCGGCTCGAGTAACGAGTTTTCTAAATTATTAGACGCAGCTAAAACCCCAGGTAAACACTCACTAACTTAAATTGTCTCTTGTTATCAACTCGAATCAAGGTCCCGCAATTACAATCTAGTTAATACGTACCAAAACAAGTAATACACTGCTTCTCTGGGTGAGTCATTCAGTAAAACTGTAACTAGTTCTTTGATACATATAATTAAAATAGTAAATAAATAAAGCTCAACAGACCTCTCATTTATTGCAATTAATAATTAATATCATTACCATCCGCACTAATTTTTTACTCAAGTATCGGATCAACCATGTTAAAAACCTCCCTCAGCCTAACCGCGCTCTTTGTTTCAGGTGCCGTATTTGCCGACGCACCCAACGCCGAACAGCAAGCCAAAGATATGGAACGCATTATCGTAACGGGCAGCCGTGTTGAAGAACGTTTAGATGAAGTAACAGCATCGGTAGTGATTGTCGACCAGCAAGCACTACTAAGAAACATGGAAGTAACCAATGAATTGCAAAGCATTTTAGCCATTCAGGTACCAGGCATGGGACCAAACACTGGCACTAATAGTAGTTCAGGTCAAAACTTACGTGGCCGCAGTGCGCTTGTGTTAATTGATGGTTTACCGCAATCTACTCCCCTAAGAAATGGTCGTTTAGCAATTCGTTCTCTTGATCCAAGTGTTATTGAACGCGTTGAAGTGATTAAAGGCGCTACCTCAATTTATGGTAACGGCGCAGCGGGCGGTATCATCAACTACATTACTAAAAATGCCGACAGCAAAGACGGCTTTAACGGTAAACTTAATCTTGCGACTAATTTCTCAGCAACCGACTTCGACGACAGCCTAGGCAAACGTGCCGATGTAACTCTAGATGGTCGTAACGATAAGTTAAGTTTTGTTGCCAATATCGCTTATGAAGATAACGGCATTATTAAAGACGCCGACGGCGACCCGCTTGGTTTGCTTTATGGTATGTCAGGCTTTGAATCTAAAAATGCATTTACTAAAATCGGCTACGACCTAACCGACCAAAGTGCGCTATCGCTTACTTACAACTATTTTGAAGGTCAGCAAGAAACCGACTATATCAGCATTAACAAAACCGTTAATGACGGCGAAAAAAGCTACGCTGAGAAAAACACCAGCGGTGTTACTGTACCTGGCGATCCGCAAGGACCACGTGGCAACCACAACTTAAAGCTACAATACGAGCACGCTGAAATCTTTACCGATACCTTGTTTACCAGTGATGTTTACTGGCAGAAACTTGAAAATGTGTTTTTCTACAGCACTAAATTCCGTGATCCTGAGCTAGACTTAGCGGGCGGCCAATCTATGATTGAGTCTGAAAAAACAGGTATTCGTGCAAACTTCAACACCACAGTTGATTTTGATAACACAGCGGCAAACTTCACTTACGGTATCGATTTACTCAACGACGTAACAGCACAAACCATGGTAGATGGCCGCGATTGGACGCCTGAAATGGACATGGATAACGCTGCGCTTTATTTACAATCAAAGTTCGTAATTAATGATGATTGGGTAGTAAAAGCAGGTCTTCGCCATGAAGAAATTGATGTATCGGTGAATGACTTTCAAACTCTAATGGTGTGTCGCAAAACTTGTAGTGACGTAGTCAATGTCACTGGCGGCGATATTGAATACAGCGCAACAACCTACAACCTTGGTTTACGTTACAACGCATTTGATACCTTTATGCCATTTGTAAGTTATTCTGAAGGCTTTGATGTGACAGATTTAGGACGTACGTTACGCACCGCATCTGCGCCAAGCATCAACAAAATTGATACAGATGCGTCAATCATTAAAAACTATGAAGTTGGTTTTGACGGTTACTACGGCATTTTCAACTATCAGTTTGCCACTTTCATCAGTAAATCAAATATCGGTACCAGCCTTGTAGAAGATGCAGCAACAGGCAAATACGAAAGCGTGCGCTCGCCACAAGAAATCTACGGTTTTGAAGCCGCACTTGAAGCAAAACCAAACGATACCCTTACACTGGGTGTTAACTACAGTTGGTTAGAAGGTAAAAACACCGATACCGATGAATACCTTAACGGCAGCACAATTAACCCACCTAAGTTTGCCGCTTATGCCGATGTCACCATCACAAATGACTGGCACGCATCATTTACCATGATGCATGTTGGCAGCCGTGACCGTTTTGAAAAAGTAGGTGACGTATACACAGGCACTAATGGCCCGGTAAGTAGCTACAATGTTGTTAACTTGAGTACTTCTTACCAAATAAGCCAAGATTTCAAAGTATATGGCGGTGTAGAAAACTTACTTAATAACGATTACTACCCTGCTCGCTCTCAGTCTTACACAGGCAGTGGTTACAATGTGAAAGGCAAAGGTGCTACGGTTAATTTAGGTATTAACTACCTGTTTTAATTGTTAATTAAATTGAAAAGGCACCAATTGGTGCCTTTTTTATGTATTAAAAATGCTATTATTGTGAATGGGCGAGACGTATTGTGAAAACCCGATTTAGCCAAAGCGCTAGTAACATAATTGCCCCGCCAAGTGATAAACGAAGTAAATCTGCATCGCGATTCCAAATTACTAAATTTACAACAATTCCCGCCGGAATAAGCACGTTATTCATTACCGCCAGTGTGCCAACATCAACCGCTACTGCGCCTTTGTTCCATGCAAAGTAACCAAAGCCCGAGGCGATTAACCCTAAATAAGTTAAAACGCCCCATTGAGTGACAGTTGTTGGTAATTTATTGATGTTGCCAAATAAGGCAAAGCACGTTGCCGCAACAATCAAAGCTCCCACAAAAAACCATGCAAATGCTGTCTTATGATCAAGCGATTGTTCGCTCATTACACGCTTATAAAATACTTGCCCGCTGGCAAAGCAAATATTGGCGCCTTGTACTAAGCATAAGCCAAACACAAAATCGCCATCAATGCCCTGATAGCGAATCGCCACCGCGCCAATAATGGCAATAATGGCTACCAGTAAAAACTGAGCGTTAAAGCGCTTTTCTAAAACATCGTTTAATAGCGTGATGTAAAGCGGTGTCATTACCGTAAACAACAGTACTTCAGGCACACTTAAATACAAAAAACTATGGTAGTAAAAGCCATACATAGCGCCTAATTGAATGGCACCGATTGCAATTAATTTAAGCGCAAGCGGCTTAGCAATACGGGTTATGTTTAAAAACGGTAAAAACACCACTGCGGCAAGCGCAACACGCATTAGCACGCTAAACCAGGCATCGACTTGCCCTGCCAAGTACACACCAATTAAGCTAAATGAGAATGCCCACAAGATTGTGACTGAGATTAAGTAATTCATGAATAAATACGGATGGTTAATAAAGCTATTTAAAGCAATGAGTGTAACCAATTCCCCATCACAATGGTATTAAAGACGCGTTTTCGGTTGGTATTAAACTGATTAATTAAAACGGTGCTTGAAATTAAAACGGTTTTAGAAATTAAAAGTGATATGACAACGCCATATCACTTTTAAACGTATTACTCACTAAAAAAGTATTTACACCCTATTAGCCAATTAATCTTTTTCAAGCACAATACGATAGCGCGCTTTGCCCGACTTTAAATGCGTCAATGCACTATTCACATCACTCATTTTAAAAGTTTCAATGTGTGGTTTAATATTGTGCTGCACAGCAAATTCAAGCATTTGGGCAATCGTTGCCGGACTGCCTACAGGTGAGCCTGATACTTGTTTTTGCCCACCAATTAAACCAAACGCACCTAAATCAAGCGGCTCTAGCGTCGCTCCCACAAAGTGTAAGCGCCCTTTTGGTTTTAATGTTGAAAGGTATAAATTCCAATCCAGCTTTACATTAACTGTTGAAATAATGAAGTCGAATTGATTTGCCGCGGCCTCAATTTCGCTGCTATCTCGCGAGTTAAGCGTATGGTGTGCCCCTAGCTTTTTGGCTTCTTCAGCTTTACTTTCTGACGATGTAAATGCGGTCACATCACAGCCCCATGCATTTAAAAATTGCAGTGCTAAGTGACCAAGGCCGCCAATGCCGATTACCGCAACCTTGTCGGTTGGTTTTACATCAAATTGCACCAGTGGGTTAAATACAGTAATACCGCCACAAAATAGCGGCCCCGCAGATTGCGCATCCATGCCATCTGGTAACGCAACCACGGCCTTTTCATTAGCTCGCACTTTATTTGCAAACCCGCCATGGCTCATTATCGTAGGCGTTGCCGCTGCGCATAAGTTTTCATCACCGGTATTGCACGAATAACAGGTTTGGCAATAGTCTGAATGCCAACCTAAACCAACTAGCTGTCCTTGTTGTAAACTATTTACGTGACTGCCTGTTTTTACAATACGACCAACAACTTCATGACCCGCCACAAGCGGATATTGTGAAAACCCCCACTCGTTGTCGATCATTGAAATATCGGAGTGACAAATGCCACAATATTCAACGTCAATTTCTACCTCGTGATCGCCTAATTCACCTACTTCAATGGTATGTTTTTCTAGCGTGCCACCGGGTTCTTTTGCTGCGTAAGCTGTAATCATGATTGGTTTCCCTTAGTTTTTAAATTTGCTTAAGTGGGTACTGAACAACAAAGTGTGGCGATCACTTAAAAGTCGCAATCTAATAATTTCATTGGCTTATCTGCCGCCATAACACATCCTCTTGCCTCATCGCTCGCCGCTTTACACTGCTTCAACATTTGTGAACTGCTCGGTGCTTTATCACCTAAAACACGCTTTGCATGACTTACCACAGCTTTACATTCAGTTACGGGAACGGGGTCGGCTTTTGAACAGCCACTTAAAACTAAAATGGTAAAACTACAACTTAGCGCAAGGGTAACGCTAGACGCGTCGAATTTAAGATCGTTCATAACTAGTCCTGAGAAAATAGTCGTTTACTCAGTATAGTCATAAATTGGCGTGGTCAATTCGCTGTTAACGAATATAAGCCCACTTTGCATTCGCGTTTGTGTGGGCTTAGCTACAGGTTAAAAGTTACAGGCTAAAATTTTGCAAGAAAGGTTTGATAAGCAACTTGCACATTTTTACTTTTGAACATTTCGCCATGACCGGCATTCTCTGCAATCACCAGCTGCTTTTCGGCACTTGTACTTGCGTTAAATAGTTTCTCTGACAAGATTGCTGGCGTTTGTTTATCATCAGCGCCGCCAATAACAAGCAGTGGCCCTACATAGTTTTCACTAAGTACTTGTTTATTATCA
Organism: Pseudoalteromonas sp. ABV4_021; assembly: GCF_056159365.1. NCBI lineage: Bacteria > Pseudomonadati > Pseudomonadota > Gammaproteobacteria > Alteromonadales > Pseudoalteromonadaceae > Pseudoalteromonas > Pseudoalteromonas sp. ABV4_021. The sequence goes on from NZ_JBSWVB010000002.1 coordinate 616,444, forward strand.
ACCGAGTAAAACGCATCATCAATTTGCACATCAACAAATACTTTTGAGTACCAAGGCATCGCTTCGTCTACCCAATCATCTACATTAGTCGCCGAGCCTTGCATTACTAACCCATCAACCGCTTTATTTTTGGCAAGTTGCGCAGCAATAAAGCTGCCAAGTGAATAACCATGCACAATCACTTTGTCGGCTTTAAGGGATTGCTTGGTATAGTCGAAGGTAACATTAGCATCGCTGATTAAATTAGCGATTGTGGCAGTGCCTTCGCTCGCACCTAAGCCGCGACGGTCAAATATCACGATGTCGTAATCGTATTCGGCAAGCTCAAGCAAGGCGTTGGTAGCTGCTTTTTCAACGCTCATGCCATTGCCGGGTATATACAAAACTGTGTTTTGTGTTTTCTGATTATCTAAAAACACGCCGTACAAGGTAGTGGTTTTATCTTCTGACGGGATTGAGATCACGTTAACATTATGGCGCGGTGTTTGCGCATTCAAGGTGTTGATAAAGGTATCGCTATAAAGCGAATTTTCATCATCTTGTGCAATAAAGCGTGACTCTTTAATCGTGGCAGTACAGCCGGTAAGCGCTAATGCAGATGCGAAAAAGACCATGCGTTTCATATTTATATCCTTATTATTATTTTTAATATAAGAGCATCACCAATATGAAAAGTTCAACATCTTCATGTATTTGGTGAGTAGCTTAGCGGCTGTTAAACGCTATTGTTGTAAACCCACTAGGCGCAACTAATCATTCCTTGTCGCAACGCGAATGCCGTTTTTATAAAAATAGCGTTTGTCTTCTGCATCATATTTTTCGTAATTGCGATGACTACGCATAAAGGTGTTTACATCTGCACCTTCAACTCGTGACCCATGCCAATAAACATGGTTCGCATCGCGAATTGCCATATCACGATTAATCACAACCACAGTATTTAAATCAACGCCTTCAATTTTTTTATCTTGAAAATAAACCGCATTACCATCACTTGCGTAACTTGCAAAGCGTTCCAATAAGGTGAAATAGTCAGCCTTGGCACCTTCCATTACTTTACCTTGGAAAAATACCTTGTCACCACTTACTAAATAATCATCGTTACTCAGCACTTTTAACGGTGTTTGTTTTTCACCAAGTAATTGGTTTTTGTAATAAATACGTGAATTATCGCGGCCGTAGCTGCCGTGTTCTAGCAATAACGCATAACTGTGTGCATCGGCATTAGGTAAGCGGTGTTGTTGATAAAACACCTGACTGGCATCTTTGGCAAAGCCGGCGTTATTAATAATCTGAAAGGTTTTTGCATCAGCTTGTTCAACACGGTTTTTGCCAAAATAAACGCTGTTATCGAGGGTAAAATAGTCATCATTAAATTGCGTAAAAGAATCGATATTTTGATAAGCAACCGACTCCAACCAGACACTCGATTGTGAATCGCCATTATCGTTTTGATGATAACTAGCATCAAACCAATACAGCTTATGCTCGTCGTAAATAAACTGTTCATTTAGCGCGTTAACATGTAGGCCCGCAACTTGGGTTTTAATAAAACGATCATCGTGTTTAATAAATACCGAATGCGCATCTTTCACTATGTATTCATTTAAAAGCGCTAACGATGCAACATCAACCGCTTGCGGCACAAAATAATAATAAGCCTGCTTATCATCTTGCGTCCAAGCATCATTTATTATTTCAAAACTAGCGGGATTTGCATCACTAATGATATGCAACGGGGAATCTGATTGCTCAGCTAAGGCACTTTCAGCAACAAATCGGGATGGTACATAAACGTGGTTTTTATCGCGCGCAATAAGCTCATTAACAAGCGAAAAAGTCATGTAATCAACTGAACGGGTGATCACGTCTGATTGGTAATAAATATTATTTTTGTCTTTAGCAAAATCGCGCGCGAGTACTTCAAATGTCTCAACGTCTGCCCCTTCAATTAGGGTGTTGCCAAGCTCGAACCAATTACCCATGGGCGAATAACGAATTTGCTGTTTATCGTATGAATAATAATAAGAATCTGATTTGTCTTCGTCGACTGCACCAGAGAACCAAAACGACGGATTGATAAGGTAACTTAACCAAGGTCGGTCATCGGCGCGTAATTGTGATGCAAAACCCAAAAGTACCGCAATAAACACGGCACTTAGCCAGAATTTGCCATTAAACAAGAAATCCATTGCTTGATTAGCCTTTATTTTTTTATTTTTATCCTAATCTAAAACGTAATTTATGTCAGTGTTTATTATGACTAATTTGCATATTTAATGCGCAACTTAGTCGCTCGTTACTGATACTGAAACACGCTTTCTAGTGGCAAATTAAACACAGCAGCAATTTTAAACGCGACCTCAAGCGAGGGGGAGTACTTGGCAGCTTCAATTGCCATAACGGTTTGGCGCGTAACGCCTACGCGTTCGGCTAATTCTTTTTGCGTCATTTCGCCATTCATAAAACGCAGCATTTTAATTTGATTAGTAATTTGAAGCTCAGCCATATACTGCACTCATTCGGCCTTTAACCAGCTGCATTATATAGTTAACTGCCTCCGACACAATAAACGACACAACCATAATATGCAGCGCTAAAAATGGCAGTTGATACCCTTTAGCTGGCAGCCAATTTTGCGCCTCAGCAGTGTACTGAAAAATAGCAATGCATACACCGGCTTGCAGCACCCAAAAGGCATGCTTATTGGTTAAGTGATAGTATTTTTTATACCAAGCTCCATCACACAACAAATAATTACGCTCTTATCGCATCAAACACCTCCCCCATATTTATAATAAAAACAATAACTGTTATCATTTGCTGTCTCTAATTTTATTTCTCGTTTATTTATGGAACATGTTTCGTCAAAAAGCAGTTTTAAAAAGGAAATCTGCTACCGTATTTTAATTTCCGCATTTTTAGGCTATGCACTAACCATTTCGGTCAGTGTTTTAATTTCTTATCTCTTGCCTCTTTCACAAAAAGACGCTGTTGCTGCGAGCTCAATGCTGAGTTTTGCGCTTTATACGGGTTACATCATGTACGTATTTTCAGCAAAACGTTATCGCAGTGTTTTCATTTATAGCTTGTTAGTGCTTGCTGTTAGCGCTCTGGCAAATACGCTTTTATTTTGGCTGAGAGGTTAATATGAAAAGTGGATTTCGCCAGTCTATGGCATGGCTTCATACCTGGACCGGCATTTTAGTAAGCTGGCTGCTTTATTTTATTTTTGTTACCGGCACTTTAGGTTATTTCGACAGTGAAATTGATGCATGGATGGCACCTGAATTACCAAAGAACACCGCCAATATTGAAACGTCGTTAACAACCGCGCAAACCCATTTGCAGCAATACGGGCAAGATGCCAAAGAGTGGCGTATTTATTTACCTCTCACTCGTAGCGAACCGCATTTATGGTTAAACTATCAACAAAAAAATGACGAAGATAAACTAACACGCGTTAGTAAAACTCTAAATGGCGAAACAGGCGAAGTACTTGAGCACCGTAAAACGGGTGGCGGGCAAGCCTTATATCGCATGCATTATCGGTTGCATTACTTGCCTACCCGCTTTGCTTATTATCTAGTGGGTATTTTCACCATGTTTATGTTGCTTGGCTTAGTTACTGGCATTGTGGTACATAAAAAAATCTTTAAAGAGTTTTTTACGTTTCGCTCAAATAAAGGTGCTACATCTTGGTTAGATGGGCATAATTTAATGAGTGTTGTGAGCTTGCCGTTTCATTTAATGATTACCTACTCTGGCTTAATCATGTTTATGTTCACCTATGTGCCGTTTGTTATGAACGCAAGCTACGGCTTGGGTGAACAAGGCAAAAAGCAATTTTTTGATGAGTATTATCAACGCGGTGCACCGAATGATGCAGCTGGAATACCTGCGGCCCAATTACCACTGCCTGTACTTTATCAAAAAGCGCAAGATGTATTAACGCAGCATAACGATACACGACAAAGTTACGCGATGCGTATTTATCACCCTAACGATTTAAACAGCTTAGCGGTATTTTCCCTTGAGCAAACCTCACCAAGTGATGATGGTGCAAAACTTATTTTGCACACCACTAATGGTGCAACTTACGCATATACACCACAGTTTGGAGGCACGCGTCATGTTCAATCTATCTTTTTAGAGTTGCATGAAGGTATTTTCGCAAGCTTGCCAATACGCTGGTTGTACTTTTTAACGGGGTTAACGGGCTGCGCCATGATTGCCTCTGGTATGGTACTTTGGACGACAAAACGCCGCAAAAAAGCGCTCTCAAACCCTGCTGGTTTACCATTTAGTTTTAAACTAACCGAAGGGTTAAACATAGGTACAGTGGTCGGATTGCCCGCCGCCATTGCCGTTTATTTTATTGCGAACCGTTTGTTGCCTATAGAAATGGCATCGCGCGCTAATTGGGAAATGCACTGCTTGTTTATAACTTGGTTAGTGTTTTTGCTGCATGCGTGTAAGCATTCTTGGCAAAATCGCAGCGCTGTTGCTTGGTACCAGCAATGGCTTATGGCTGCCACTTTATTTGCGCTAGTACCAATTACCAACAGCCTAACCACCGAGCGCGGTTTAATTACCAGTATCAAGCAAAACGATTGGGGGTTTGCTGGTTTTGATTTAGTTAATCTTGGTGCTTCTGTGCTTTGTATGTGTATTGCAATACTTGTGAAAAAACACCGTTTAGTAAACGCTGAAACAGCACCAAGTAAAAGACCACGGCGTGAGGTAGCTGCATGATTTTATTAATTTCAAGCTTATTGATTTATCAGGCGCTTTGCTTATTTATGTTGGCGATGCCCAAATACACCAAAGCGCTCGGTCGTGAATTCAAACCGTCGTCTCAACAAAGCACAGGGTATCGCCTCGGTGCGTGGCTTTTAATCGCTTTGAGTGTCACTGCGTTAACACTAGAAAATGGTTTTTCAAACGCGCTTGTGTTGCTTTGTGGCTTAGTTACTGTGCTTGCGTGTTTATTAAGTGTGCTATTTGAAAAAAAGCCTTTTTACGCGGTAGTGCCAGTTATTCCAAACAAGCAACCTTTAAGCGCAGTGTTTGCATTAATACTGGGGCTAGAACTAACCGGGTGGTACTTTATATAACTCGTACTTGGGTTTTCAGACCGCCTAAGCGTGCCTTTAAATGCGCTTAACGCAGCATAATAAAGGCACCTTTAACCCAATTAAGGACTGGTTAACGTATTACTTGCAACTAAACTTGCGCCGCGATTCTTTCTGATATGCGCTAATAATCGCTGCTGATTCTTGGGAAATTCGTCGGTAAAGGTGCGCGCGTGGCGGCAACCGTTAAATTGCCAAAATTGGCTGTTATCGCCAGCTACTTGATAGAGCGCCTTGCCACGAGTAATAGGGATCAATCTATCATCATTACAATGGGCAATAATGGTATCAATATTCACAATTTGTTTAATATTACTGGCAGGTGAGCGTTCATCACTCACAAGCGCAGGAATACGACTACTAAACCACTTTGCAATTGGTACATTTGCTACTACATCTCGCGCAAGATTTTGATAACTGTCAAAGCTTGAATCAATTACTAACAGGTCGAAATAACGCTCAAGTTTGCTTTTAGCCAAACCATCAAGGGCAATCGCACCCCCCATTGACGTGGCAACAATCACTTTATGTTGATGGGCAAGACCGTGACTAATTTCAAACACAGTTTGTGCGTCTAATGCTAAGTTTTCACGGGTCGGTTTGCCGTTTGATAAGCCGTAACCGGAATAATCAACCAGCATCACATCGTAACCCTCATCAACCAGCCATACTACCTTTTCAACGGTTTGCGATAAATTGCCACGGTTGCCATGAAAGTGAATAACAAGCCCTTGAGGATTGTCGCTCAAATGGTGTTGTAAATGTAACGTGTTGCCCGAGCGAGAGCGAATAAAACTGTCTTTCACTGGGTGTGAGAAGTCGTCTTTTGAAAAGACAATTTTGTCGTTTGGACTATATAGAAAATAGTTACTGCTGCATCCTTGCAAGAAAAGTAGTGCGCCAAGTATTAACCACTTCATACACACCTCTTAAACTGTGTTGATGTAGTTAGTTTTACGCGCCGCTAAGTTTGTTGGTTCACTTTGAACGTTATTTATCCACGTTAATGCTGCGTGGTGCGCCAAGTAAAATGCCTAAATGGCACACACACACCGAGAAAAACGCGCTTAAACCAAGGGCGCCGCCGTAATCTTTAATAAACGGCACCAAGTTCTCAAACAATAATGAAAACAGTACCGCCGCAATTACCTGAGTATAAATGCCAAAGCGCTTAGGTGCGCTCATGCCAACAAAGGTGCTGCCAAAAAACACTAAACTATATAGCGCAACATCCCATTGCACGGTGTAAAAAAACAAATAAGCAATAATCGAAAGCGAAGTGGATGCTCTTATACCATCAAACCGATTGCGCTTGGCAAGTAAATAGGTGGCAAGTGAACCAAACAGTGAAATAAGCATTAAATCTAGGCTCATAACACACCTTTAATCAATACAAACAAAGCACTACAAGTGAATGCGATTCCACCTAATCTGCCGCCAAACCCTTCAAATAAACTAATGCTTTTTATATACAAAAATGTGCCAATCAGGGCGACACATATTAGTTCCCACAATGAAGTAATGGCTGCAGTAGAGCACATTCCGGCAAAACAGCCTGTATAAATTGCAGCATAAGGGTGATGTTTAAACTCGGTTTTAAACGGGATAAAGCTGCCAATAAGTGCAGGAAACGTCGCCGCTAACACAATTGGTACTGCAAAAGAGGAATGCAGCACGTAGCAGCTGACACTGCCGAGCAAAAATAAACTATAGATAAGGGGAGTAAATAAGGTCATCACGGCTATTTTAATCAAAACACCGTTAGATAAATAGTCATACTTTTAGCCATATACAATAAACGTAAATACTTTCACATAATTGTTACTAAATTTGTTTTTCACTAGTAATAAAGCCACTGCCTGATACTCTGGATTTTGGGGCAAATTACAAGGAATTCCATGCTAACCTTTACTCAAAAAATCACCATTGCATGCTCAGCAATGCTGGCACTTGTGTCATTAAACAGTATTTCAGCTGAGCGCGAACTGCGTTCACCTCCACGCAAACTAACCACACAACAAGCCAAAGTTGCTGCTGCTAATTATCAAAAATATTGTGCGCTTTGCCACGGTGAAAACCGCGAAGGTCATAAAAACGATCACGCACCGTCACTTCGCAGTAAAAGCTTAATGGAATCAGGCATTGCCCATCAAATTTTACGACCAATGCAGTACGGACGTGTAGGTACAGCAATGGGTGGCTATTTAGATGAGGTTGGCGGTCCAATGACACTGGATGAAACCTGGGACCTCACCTATTGGCTATTTGAACAAGCGGGTTACGATCGCTTAAAAGTTACCACAAACCCTGTTCACGGCGATATTAAGCGAGGTGAGCAAGTTTACCAAAAAGAATGCGCTAGCTGTCATGGCGATAAAGGGCAAGGGATCACCGGCCCTGCCATAATGAACCAATCAGCGCTGGCTCATAATACCGATGAGTTTATTCGCTATGCCATTGAAAATGGAAGACAAGATACGCCAATGCAAGCGTTCAAAGACAAACTTTCAAGTGCTGATATCGACAATATTACCGCGTTTTTGCGCAGTAAGTCGCTCGGTTGGAAAGATGAAACACCAGTACTCAAAGCACTGCCTACGCCAGAAAATTACATCGTAAACAAAAACGGCGACGATCCAAACTTTGATTTAAAAGATGGCATGTATGTGCTGTCAAAAGACTTAAACAAAGCGCTTGAGGCCAAAAAACGCATGGTACTGCTCGATACGCGGGTTACATCTGTATGGCAAACTGCACACATTGAAGGGGCGATTCCTTTCCCCTACTACGCAGATTTAGATGAAACTGTGGCTGGTATTCCAAAAGACGTACAAATTGTTGCCTATTGTTCATGTCCGCGTGCGGCCGCCGATCACACGATTAATCGATTAAGGCAACGTGGTTATACCCGCACAGCTGTCTTGTGGGAAGGTATTTTTGGTTGGATGAATCAAGGCTACCCGGTAAGGCGTGGCGATATTGACGGCGTTAACGATTAACGCACTTAAAATTAAAAGTCGGCGTAAACTACGCCGACTTATTAAAGCAATTCACTTAGCCTGTGAATGCTGCTTGAAAATGGCTATAACGTTATGATTTAACTGGTTGAATGCTGGCAAGCGCTTGGCTAAAGTCAGTCACTTCAAGCTCAACAATATCGCCTTCTTCAGCCCAGTTTACACCCACAACAATATCATCATCTTTTAAATCTTCTAGCCAATAATCTAACCAGTCGTTAATTGAAATTTCGCTTGGTGTAAATGCTTGCCATTCCTGTACACAGTGTGTTTCGGCCAACGACTTGCTTGACCAAACAGGCATCACTTCTGCATTTTCAAAATTAGGAGAATCTAATACAACCCAATCTTCACTTTCTTTATCTTGCAGTGCCCACACTGATTGGCTTGTTTTACTTTGCGCTAAAAATTCCGCTAAGATTTCGCGTTGGTTGGTATCACTCATAGCATCTCCTACTGTCTGTGTTATGTGTGTGAGATTATACCTTTTATGTGACAAATTTATCGCATAGAAATGTAACCCACACATTTTAATTGCCGATTATCACAAAATGTTTGAATCACTTTGTAACAGTTCTGCTGTTCCTTTATTGCATCATTTTTTTTACTCTAATGAAAGTTATCAATTTAGGAGAAAGCAATGAAAGATCTACAAAAATTAGTTGGCAGCCTAAATAAATCAGGTGCATTAAGTGGTTTTTTAGGTGGTGTAGCAGGTGGCGGCTTAACCAGTTTGCTATCAGGTAAGAAGTCAAAAAAAGTGGGGAAGAAAGCGGTAAAGTATGGCGCACTGGCCGCCGTTGGCGGACTCGCTTGGAAAGCTTATCAACAATACAGCGAAAAAAGCAGCCAAACTCAGCAAGCCTCTGATAGGCAAGCGTTTGATAACGCAATGCAAAATCGTAGTAGCCAATACCGCGTTGAACCGACACATATGCAAGAACAAAGCTTTGATGCGGTTGTAGAAGACGAAACAGGTAACGGCCAGTTAATTTTAATGCGCGCCATGATCGCCGCTGCGTATGCCGATGGCCATATTGATGAAAATGAGCGCCAAACTATTTTCGCTCAAGTAGAGAAAATGGCACTAACAACGCAAGAAAAAGCCATGTTGTTTGATGAATTACGTGCGCCAATGAGCTTAAGTGAGCTAGTTGCAACCGTGCCTAACGCACAAACGGGCATTGAAGTGTATGCAGCAAGCGCCAGCGCAATTGATTTAAACCAAAGTGCATCACAGCAATATTTACAAACTTTAGCTAATCAACTGTGTTTACCGCGCGAATTAGTAAACAGTATTCATCATCAACTAAACCAAGCTAATTAGCGAGAGCAACAACTAAAAAACCAGAGTCACCTCTGGTTTTTTGGGTATTATTGCTTGTACGGCGTGTAATTGTATTTTTGCCCAGCAAGTGCTGCTTCGTACATAAAGCCGCCTTTTGCCAGCGTCATCACCGCCATGCCTTTACGGTATTTGGCTTTATTTTGCTTGGTGGAATTCGCATCGGTACCGACACTTGAACTAACGCCCGTAGAGCCTGCCTGCGCTTGAACCGCGGCGGTAATAGCAACTGCTGACGCCCCTGCACCAAATTCAAAATTGCCCGAGGTAAATTCATCAAACGCACGTTTGTCTTTTAAGAAAATGATTTGGCTGTAGGCTTGCCCGCCTGCTTGAAAGCCAACCGATAATTGACTAACACGTGTTTTACCCACCGCTTTGCCTTGCTTGTAAACCTGACCTTTACCAAAGGCAGCGCCTAACCCTAAGCCACCTTTACCAATGGTTGGAAATACCACATAGCCATAGGCACTATTAAAAAAGCGCTTGGTTTCGTGAGATTGTTTAAAATTTTGTAGCGTAGTTTGATATTCATCGGCACTGGCAAACGCACTGATGCTAACAAGTAGTAGTGACAGTATTGGTGTAAGAAACTTTCCCATATTCTCTCTCCTTTTACATGTTTAATTATCTTTGTAACTAACCGCGTATATACCTGTGCTGCACAAATGGCATGTTACGCACAAAAGCAGCACGTTTAATCGATACAAACATCGCCCTTTGTAGCAGGCGATTAAGGTTTGTTTGAATTCGGGTTAACTAAACAATTAAAACTAGTTAATCACTTTTTCGATTTTGCCTTTATAAAATGCGTATTTTGGCTTTTTAAAGCCGTTTCCCGTTGGCGTACCGCCACGTAACTTTGCAATTAACACGTTAAGGCCAATAAACATCATCATGGTTAGCCATAAAAATAACACTACTGGCAATAAGAATACGCCAAGCCCAATAGCGGCTAACAATGTTAATGTAAAAGATAGCTTATTTTGAAAAATTAAATTGCTCATAACTTTTTCCTTCTGTGGAGTGTGTATTGTTCAATTATTTCCCTTAATCCAAGCTTAACATTCAGCTGCTGTTTTATTTTTGTGCTATTTGAGCAAAATTTAATTATGGCGCCTGATCAGCTTCCTATTGTATTGCTCCTCATTGATGTGGGAAGGTAACTTTGCTGGAGTCCAAAAACGTTATCGGATACCTCACGTAATGTAGCGTTTCCACCTAGCCTTTTCCTTGTATCAAACCAAATCAAACGGCTTTAAAAAACCAACTTGAACCGCCAACGGGCCCTAACTTACGACTTGTTTCATAATTGAACGCAGCCAAATGTGCTTTTCGTTGGCCCGTGAACGTTTTAACCACAGCATAGAGATATCAAAATCCGGTACCTTAATAGGCGGTGTGACGCTTTGTAGCGCATCGTTTGGTAATGAGATTTCGGCCATGCGCTTTGGCACAATCGCGATAAGCTCTCGCTCTAACAGCAAACGCTGTACGGTTAAAAAATTACGACTAGCCACAGTCACCCTGCGTGTTAAACCATCTTCACTCAGCAAATTATCTACTTGAGTGGTTAAACTACCGTCGGGGCTGACAATTGCATGTTCAATATTGGCAAGAGTATGCTTTGTGATTGGCATAATGCGTTTAGCAAACTCTTTATTTAGCAAACACATGTGTTGCTCGCTATACAGTAACTCGCTTTCAAACGCATTATGTAAGTTCGGAATGCTGCCAATCACCAAATCGAGTGATTCTTGCTCACTAAGCTCACGGTAATTCACCCTATTTACGTTAACAAAACTAATTTGCGCATTAGGTGCTTGCGTTCTAATTAAATCGAAAATAGCCGGCGCAAAAATATACTCAGCGTAATCGGTTAAGCCGATTCGACAAACCCCTTGATAGGTTTTCGCATTAAAAGTGTCACGCTTTAGTACCTGCTGTTGCACTAATTGCAGCATCGACTCAATACTCGGATAAACCGCATGAGCAAAGTCTGTTGCCACCATTTTATGGCCCACTCGCACAAACAGTTCGTCATCAAGTAATGTCCGTAAGCGCGATAAACAGTGACTCATTGCCGATTGACTAACAAAGCTCTTTTCTGCCGCTAAGCTGACGCTTTCAAAGCGATACAAATACGAAAAAGCCACCAGCAGGTTTAAATCGACATTGCGCCATTTCGTTTCTTCAATCGAAACCATTAACCAATCCCATTTAATTCATATTCATTATAAATAATATTAATTGGATTAATTGTATCGCTTTTTTTAAGCTTTGCGCAGGTTTGATAACACAGATATTTATGCGCGTATGTTCAGTATTTTTAAAACGTTCTTTTTACTCGGCTGGGTCAGTTTCGGGGGACCTGCGGCCCATATTGGCTACTTTCGCCAAACCTTCGTCACTAAATATAAGTGGTTAAGTGATGAAGAGTACGGCCAACTGATTGCGCTTAGTCAGTTTTTACCCGGTCCCGGTTCAAGCCAAGTGGGCTTTGCATTAGGGTACAAACGTGCCGGTTTACAAGGTGCGATCGCAGCGTTTGTTGGCTTCACTCTGCCATCGGTGATTATTATGCTAGCGCTTGCAATCACCTCAAGTGCGCTGGTTAATAACAGTATTTTTGAAAGCATTGTTCACGGGTTAAAGCTACTCGCCGTTTTAGTAGTGGCAGACGCCACATGGGGAATGTTTAAAAACTTCTGTAAAGACACTAAAACCGTATTTTTGTGTATCACTACAGCGTGCGTATTGCTTGTAAGCCCTACCCTTAGTGCGCAATTTGCCGTGTTAATTGGCGCTGCGCTTATTGGCGCAGTTGCATTAAAAGGTAAAATACCGACGACACATCAGCAAACATTTAAACCTAGCCTAATACCATTGCTGTTGTTTATAGCCTTGTTACTTGGGCTGCCTTTAACTGCATCTTTGGCACCTGAAATAAGCCTATTTAATGACTTTTATCAGGCCGGTAGTTTGGTATTTGGCGGTGGTCATGTAGTACTGCCTTTACTGCAAAACATTGTTGGCGACCAATTATCACAAGACGCTTTTATAACAGGCTACGCAGCGGCGCAAGCAGTACCTGGGCCTATGTTTACCTTTGCTACCTATATTGGCTATGAACTATTTGATAATGCCCCAATTATCGGTGCGCTAATCGCTACCTTAGCGGTATTTTTACCAGGCTTTTTACTGTTACTAACGGTGCTAAAAGACTGGCAAGTACTTGCTAACAAACCAAGCGTAAGTGGTGCGCTTGCAGGCGTTAACGCCGCGGTTGTAGGATTGCTGATAGCGGCGCTTTATACGCCTATTTTCACAAGTGCGGTAAGTGCACCAAAAGATATCGCTTTGGTATTGATTGGCTTTTTAATTATGAAACAGTTAAAACTTCCTATTATTTGGTTAGTTGTTAGCTTTATGCTAGGCGGATTAGCGTTAAGCGCCATTTAGGCAGCAAAGGGTGCAAACGCCGCAAATTGAAATTTGCGTTAGTGTGGTATTTTACTTATGCTAACGCTTTTTTGCGCCAAATTATGAACTGTATTTCTTGCCAAGCCCCATTCAAATGCGAAAGCCAACAAGGCAGTTGTTGGTGTTTTTCGCTTCCCAATATTTTACCAGTCACTAAAGACGCCAATTGCTTATGTAAATCATGCTTAATCGATAAAATTAACGATGAACTAGCGCGTCTTTACGACACAAAATCAAATAGCGAATTAGTTACGCTTGCTGCGCAATATCAAAACCAGTTTCCTGTTGAAAAGTTAGATTATTATTTAAATGAAGACGGTTATCGTGTGATGACGAAATGGGCGCATTTAAAACGCGGTTATTGCTGTGGTAATGGCTGTAGGCATTGCGCTTACTAAACAACCTGAGTTTAGGCGTGTTGAAAAGCCCAGTAACTCAAAATCAATAAGCGATTGATCGCTGCTGGAAAAGCGCACCTAAAAAGGTGCACTTTTTAGTTTAACGGTAGAATGCTTCAACCGTACCTTTTGATTTAATAAGCATAGGTTGGCCGTAACGATCTAATGCTTTTGGCGCAGCAGTTTTAATCCAACCTTCACTGATGCAATACTCTTCAACGTCAGAGCGCTCTTTACCGTTGAAACGAATACCAATATCCAGCTTTAGCACTTCTTCAGAGTAGAATTTGCTGCGCGGGTTAATTGAAAGACGATCCGGTAACGCTGGTAAATCTGTTTTATCGTTCATAATTATTTCTTTATTACGTATTTAATTTGCGCCATTGTAGAAAATTGACCGTATACGCTCAATAGCAAAGCACTAAATTAATCGAGAATTGTAAAAAGCGTATTTTACCTTTACTAGGGCCTGTTGACCTTTCAAGTTCGTTTTTGCAGCAGTTTGATTGGGTTTTATACAAGGCAGAGGCTGCGTGGCATAGTTATTCTATGTGAGTCAGCCGATAACACAGTAGAAAAGCCAATAAAGCGCTGCCGAACGGTTCTTTTGAGCGCACTTTTCTCATTGTTGCTCGATATTCGCTTAGATTACTAGGCCACACATCGAGCGCCGCGATAAAAGCACGCTCAAAGAGAACAAAAATAGAACAGCAAAGATCAACAGACCCTAAAAAACGGTGTGGTAATAATCATTTACACAAAACAATTTGTTAGCAATGTGCTTTTGCTTCTATAGTAAACATATTGGTCAAATAATTTAAAACCTTAACGCGGCCAATAATTTGAAGTAAGGGAGTGTGCGTATGAGAAAACTCATTAAGAATAAATGTGTCTCGTTTTACTTACTAAAACCCGAAACCTACCTGTTTGGTAAACACCACTTTATTCGCAATAAAATTAAAGCCGCGGGCTTTAAGATAATCGGCAAACAGAAAATTCAACTCACCTTTTCGGATTTAATGGCACTTTACCCCAATTTAATGGCGCGCATTACTATGTCGCTACGCGTACCATTTTTAATGGATTTGGACATGTACTTTGTCGAAGGCGACAATGTGGTGCCACGCCTAAACGCGCTAAAATACGATATTAGGCAAGAATTATCTGGCGCAAAATTAGGTGGTTTTTTGCATACCCCAGATAGCCCAACAGAGCTACAACAACATTTATCTATACTGTTAAAAAATCAGTCTTAATAAACGTAAAAAAGCAGCCATTTGGCTGCTTTTTAGTCTTAAATTGTTCAGTAAATTACGCGGCGTTATCTTCAATGCCTACGATCACCCAAGGTGCATCTTGCTGTGACAAGCTGCGCTCCAGGTGCCAAATTTCATCAATTGGCTCTTCTTGCTTATCGCCTAAATCTCGGTATTTACCACGAAAACGTACACTGATTTCCCATAACATAGGTGATGTATCAGCACGTGCTAGTTCTGCGTCGATAAACATAACTTCAGTTGCTACTTCTTCAACCTCTGCTCGCTCTTGTTTTAGTTCAGCTAACAGTTGCTCACTTACGTACTCAGAAATCACCGTAAAGTCGTTATCATTCCACGCTTTTTGTAAAGTATGGTAGTGCTCACGAGCACCTTGCAAGAAGCCGTTTAAGTCAAAATTAATCGGTAAATTCATAGGTACCGATTGGCTTTGTTGTGCAAAGCCTTGATTGCTAAACTGTTGCGGCGCAGCCTGTGACGAGGGAGCGTGTTGCACTGGCGGCACGCCTGCAAACTGCGGTTGGCTTTGCGCCTTTTTCATCATAAATGCTTTAAATAACTTAAATAACACAAACGCAACCAGCGCAATAATAATGAAGTCCATAAATTGGAAACCTTCAAAATCGCCACCTAGCATTGCTGCAATTAAGCCACCGGCAAGTAAACCACCTAAAATGCCGCCCATTAAGCCTTTTTTAGAAGACTTTTTCGCCGGAAGCGTTGGGTTATTTGTATCAACTTGCTGTTTTTGTTGTGTTGTTGTGGTTTGTTTCGTTTTACCTTTGCTTTTGCTGCCAAACTTTTTACGTGCTTCAGCATCAAACGAAAAAGAAAACATTAACGCAACGAGTGCGAAAAACCATGCGAATTTTTTCATCAAATTTTTCCATATTATTAAGCTGCGAGCATTCTAAAAGCGGCACTTTTAGAGTCAATAGGTTAAACCAATATAAAGTGGTTAATTTTATTAAAAATTTCATTAAATTTTTTCTAAACAATAAATGCAAAGCTCACTATCTTGTGAGCTTTGCACTGATCGAATGAGTAGTTACCGAATGCCCTATCACCTTGGTGAGAGAATATGCGTTTCTAATTGTTGATTTAACTCATCGATATTTTGTTGGCTCGCCTTTCGTTCACTGTAACGGTCTAGCAATAACCCATCATGGTCACGCAGTAAAAATGTAAATCGCATTAGCTCTTCCATTACATCAACAATGCGGTCGCGAAAGCTCGAAGGGTTCATCACGCCCTGACTATCAAATTCTTGGTAAGCTTTTGCAATCGACGATTGATTAGCTATTGTAAACATGCGCATCCAGCGCCCTAACACGCGCATATTATTGAGGGCATTAAAGCTTTGCGAACCGCCTGTCACTTGCATTAGTGCAAGTGTTTTTCCCTGTGTTGGCCTACGTGCACCAGATGACAAAGGTAACCAATCAATCTGGTTTTTAAATACCGCAGACATATTGCCGTGAATTTCTGGAGAGCACCAAACCTGAGCTTCAGACCACAATGCGAGTTCTCGCAGTTCTTGCACTTTCGCATGTTCGGCCGACGCGTTATTATCAAATAACGGTAAGCCGGCGGGGTCAAACACTCTGACATGTGCCCCCATATATTCAAGTATACGAGCCGCTTCCAGTGTAGCGAACTTACTGTACGAATTTTCTCTTAACGAACCGTAAAGCATTAAAACCTTTGGTTTATGTGTGCTCATCTCTTTATTTTCAGGTGTTAAGGTGAATGTTTCGTTTTGTAAAAAAGACATAATTACTACCTAATTCAATTAATTTACACACGGTAAGACGCTTGGCTATTAAAAAAGACGAAATAAACTTCGTCTTTATATGAAAAATAACGTCTTATTTGTCACACTTTGTAGTAATGATAAAAATGGTAGTAACTGTCGTGAATATTGAAGAAATATGGCTTGAATATCAGCACGCATTAACGCGCTTTTTAAAAAAGAAGGTGGCGAACAGCGTTGATGTAGAAGACTTAATGCAAGAAATTTTTATTAAAACCCATAAAAACCTACATTTGCTAAATGATATTAGCAAACTCAAATCGTGGCTTTTTCAAATCGCTAATAACACGATTATTGATTTTTATCGTGCCCGCGGAAAACAACATGAAATAACTGATTCGCTTATAATTACTGATGACGAAGAGTCAGTACAGCAAGATTTAATCGATTGTTTAACGCCATTTATTCAACACTTACCTGAACCACAGCGCGCGTTGCTTATCGCGGTTGATTTAGAAAATGCCCAACAAAAAGTATTAGCAGAACACATGGGAATTCACTACTCCACGCTAAAATCGCGTGTACAAACAAGTCGAAAAGCCCTTAGAGAACTGTTTGACGAATGTTGCCATTTCGAATTTGATACTTTTGGTCGCGCTATTGATTATCAACGTAAATCATGTAACAACATAAAGCCAAAGCAATTAGAGTAAATCAGCGCATAACAAAAGGATATTGCATCAGTATGCTGTTACGCCAAAATACCGCCCCATTATTTTGCCTAACACTTTATTTAGGACTCGTTGCCTGTGCAAAATCCCCCTCAAACGCTACAGCACCTGTGCCAAATAACAAAGTAAACGAATCAAGTAATAACTCTGTGGCGAATGCGCTTTATCAACAGCTAGATGCTTGGCAAGGCGTGCCATACAAACTGGGGGGGACATCAAAAAAAGGTATTGATTGTTCGGCGTTCGTGCAAACGACCTATATTGACCGTTTTGGCTTTTTATTACCGCGCACTACCCTCAAACAAGCTGAATTTGGCAACAAAGTGAGTAAAACAGGCTTACAAGCGGGCGATTTAGTGTTTTTTAAAACAGGTTTTCGTACTTATCATGTTGGTATTTATATTGAAGATAATCAGTTTTTACATGCCTCTACCAGTCAAGGCGTTATTGTGTCGTCGTTAAAAAATAGCTATTGGCGAAGCGCTTTTTGGCAGGCTAAACGCATTAACTTTTAATAAAGCCCCTCAAGTCCAAATAAATAAAGAGTTACCGCACTTGCTTTAACATAAAGCGTACGGTAACTCTTATCGGTTAGATTATTAAATCACAATTGATTAATTGAAATTAACCGTTACTTCATTTGAGCAAACATCACCTGCCTGACAAACTTTATAGGTAAAGTTTGTTTCAGTTACGCCACGGCTAAAGTCACGATAAACACCCACGTTTTCTACTGTTTCATACAATTCACCATTACGGTAAACGTCTACAGTACCTTCTGTTGCGCCATCGATTAATAACTCAACGCGCATAAAGCCTGTACGCGATAAGTTTGCACGTTTCACATCAACCACAATATTGGCGTCTGAGATTTGGACATCTTTACTTGCAGTATCACTTAGGCCTTCTGCATCAGTTGTGGTTAACGACACGCTGTAACTACCCGCAGCCGCATACGCATGAACGGGGTTTGCTTCAGTTGATGTATTGCCATCACCGAAGTCCCACAGATACGACACAATATCATTGTTGCGATCACTACTTGCATTAGTGAACATCACATTGTAGCCATCACGCTCAAAGGTAAAATCAGCAACCGGTGCTACTGGCGCAACATCACCAATTGCACTGAAGGTTAACGACCAGCTGTCTAATGAGCCAGTGTCTGCGCTGTAGGTATCTTCAACATGTAGGGTCCAATCGCCAGCTGCATTTTCACCATTGAAAATAACTGCTTCATACGTTTGGTTAATATTGTCACTCGAACCGCCCGATTTATTGTGCAGTGTTGTCACAGTGCCTGTCGGTGAAGTAAGAGTAACAATTAAATCACCAATGTAGGTGTGAGTAATATTAACCGTCGCGAGTGTGTTAAAGATGGTGATTTCATCTGGCACAGTAATGACAGACGATACACCCGCTGGGTCATTGTCTGGAATTGATACTGCGTCGCTGTTGTCGTAAGTGAAATCAGCGAGCCCTTGTGGGTTAACATATAAACCAACTGTACTTGATTTCTCTAACGCGCCACTTTGACCTGTTACCGTGAAACTATAATCACCCCACTGCGTATCAGCGGCAGTAGGTACTGTTAGCGTAACGATCTGACCCGGTGTGGCAGTGTCAGTTGACAGTGCTGCACCAGCAATTGATGAGTCTAACGTAAGTGTTACTACGTCATCCCAATTAGCAACAGACGCAATTTCAAACTCATACGTTGCTGTTTGACCTGCTGTTACGGTTTGTGATGTTGGGCTTGTGATCAATCTAAATCCAGGCTCAGGATTAGACTGTTCAAGTGCGCTGTATACGTTTAGTCGTGTACCAGCAACTGTTTTACCTTGCAGTGCCGCGTTTGCGTCACCTGAGTTCATTAATAACTCTTTTAACTCTAATGCACTCAGCGTTGGGTTTAACGATAATACTAATGCTGCAGCACCCGCAACATGTGGTGTTGCCATTGACGTACCTGAGTAAGTTGCATAGCCATTACCTGGCACAGTAGACAAAATACTTGAACCTGGTGCGCCCATATCAACGCTTGTTAAACCCCACTGTGAGAAACTCGACATATTGTCAGAGTGATCAGTACTTGCTACAGCTAATACGCTGTCATGCTCGTAACTAGACGGGTAATGAGGGTTCGCGTCGTTATCTACCGCGTCGTTACCTGCCGCGGCAACAAATAAGATATCAGCTTGTTCAGATGCTGTGATCGCGTCAGATAGCGCTTGGCTAAAGCCACCGCCACCCCAGCTGTTATTTAGTACCTTGATATCGACACCAGCATTTTTTAAGCCAACCATGTAGTTGATACACTTAATTGCATCTGAAGTTGAACCCGTACCCTGTGCTGATAAGAACTTACAACCAACCATAGACACAGTGTGGTTAACACCCACTACACCTTGGCTATTGTTACCCGTTGCACCAATTGTGCCGGCAACGTGCGTACCGTGACCTTGGTCATCCATTGGGTCGCCCACATCGGTGATTGCATTAATACCGTGAATATCGTCAATGTAGCCATTGCCATCGTTATCGATGCCATCGCCTGCGATTTCATTTGGGTTAACCCACGCATTGGCTTGAATGTCTTCATGTGTATGGTCAACACCGGTATCGATAATGCCCACGACAACGTCGCGACTACCGGTTGAGATATCCCACGCTTCTGGTGCATCAATATCGGCATCATTGGTGCCACCGGTTTGACCTGTGTTGTGAAGGCCCCATAAATCACTGAACTGTGGATCATCAGGTTGTGCATTAATCGACACAATATGATCAGGCTCTACATAGTCTACAGCTGGGTGATTTTGCAGTTTTGATATTGCGCCTTTTACATCGTTATCGTTCAACGTGTATTGCGCCATACGACCTTTAAGAATGTGGTTATAACGATCATCTATTTCATCAAGGTTTGCATCTGAAATAGTCGCTGCTACAAGTTTACGTGCAGCTGCTTTATCTGCTGCGCGAGCATGTTGTTTGTACACAACAATAACTGAATTATTTTTGTAACCATCAGCGCTTTTAACCGCTGGTGTCGTTATTGCTGATGCGCTTGCAACCAAAGGAAGCAAAGCAAGTGAAATTGCAGAAAGTTTCGCTTTCATTATTGAAATTCCATTTTTTTATAAAATGTACGCTCGACAATCGAGCACCTATCTCAACAACTCATCAATCTAAATTTTTAAGCAACCTTTTTATCAAACACAGTTCCCAACAAAGGCGCAAGCGTTAATATAAATAAAAACTGATAAAACCTTTAACAAGCTGATTTTTATTGGAATTAATTTCTTTTAGCTATTTTTAATCAATTAAATATGACTGTTTTATGACTAGCACTTTTTTGGTAGCTGGCCTTTCACAAATATTTAAAACCACCGTAAAAAACAACATAAGTTATTGTTTATTAGCTGAAATTCAAGAAGCACAAATTTGGCTGATAGCGCTCGCTTTCGTAAAAATAGTAATTTAATCGCTGTCGTGTTCTTACTCTAAAGCTCTGTGATGAAAGCAAAACTCTGTAAAACTCAATCTGGTATATGCAAATCGTTAGGTACGGTTTTGTGTACCTCTGTATTTTACTTAGCAGCGCTTAGTAATTCTCACTTAGCATTAGCGAAGGACCTACAAGAATCTCCTCTCTCTCTCAGTCTAAATACTTCCCTGCAATACCGAGTAGGTGCGCAACAGCATCAAGTGGTTATCACTCAGTACGGGATTTTAAACAAAGCAACAGTTAATCAAATAAACGAAACGTCCAATCAAGCGCATGTTACCCAATACGGTACTAACAACGAAGCTGCGTTGTTTCAGTATGGCGCAAATAACGTTGTAAACCTGTTACAACAAGGAAATAACAACCAAGCACATATACTGCAACAAGGCGACGGCAATACCGCCAATATCTCTCAAGCTGGCGAACAAACCTTTACAGTTCAGCAAATAGGTAACGGTATTGAAGTGAATGTGACGTTTTACAAGCAATAATTTTACAGGAGATACTCCGTGAATAAGAATAAATCTTTATTAGCCTTAGCTGTAGCACTGGCTGTTGGCTCTACTTCGGCAATGGCAAGTACAAAAGACGACAGTAAATCGGTTAAAGCAAATAACACAGTGCAAAATGTCGCAAACACTATGGTTGTAAACCAAACATCTGAAACCGGTGCGGCATTTGGTAACGATTTAGTTGCACTGCAAGAAGGTGATTTGAACTACCTTAAAACTGAAACGCAAGGTAGCGCGAACAGCACACAAACCACACAAGTGGGCACTTCTAATATGTTGCTGCTAAACACACAAGGTAATGACAACCTTGAATCGTACGACCAAAACGGCTCATCACACATTGCGCTAACTGAGCTAACAGGTGACGCAAACCAAATTACGGTTAATCAGTCTGGTGCTGACTTTTTTGGTATTTCTAATGAAGCGGTAAACATTGTGACAGGTGATAATAACGATATCACAATTGAGCAAGGTGACGGCGGTCATTGGGCTTACAACCAAGCAATGGAAGGCAACGACAATACGGTTTACATTAATCAGTCGGGCGTGTGGAATGAAACTAATCTAGAAAGCGTGCAAGGCGATGTAAACAATATTGAAGTTGAACAGTCTGGCTTTTGGAATGTGCTTGGCGTTCAAGAATTGGTTGGTCACAATAACGAGCTAAGTGTTAATCAACAAGGCGATGTGCAGCGCGTTGCAATTGGCTCAGTTACTGGCGACGATAACGACATCAGCATTGTACAGGAAGGTGCTGAGAATGATTTCACAGCAGCCATTGTTGAAGGTTCAGATAACACTGTTTCAATCGACCAAGAAGGCACAGGCAACAAGTTTGATAGCACTTACATTATTGGTTCTGATAACGAATTAATCGTTGAACAAAATGGTGACGGCAACGAATCAAGCAGTGACATTGTTGGCGACAACAATGATTTCCAAGTAACACAACTTGGCAATGACAATAGCTCATATGTTGGCGCAATTGGCGATAACAACGAACTAATCGTACACCAAGACGGTGATGCTAACGCAAGTCACCTAGCACATTTCAATGGTAGCGATAACGACGTTAACATCACGCAAGTGGGTAACGAAAATAGCAGCTATGTTCAGTCGTCTTACCCTGATCAATCACTTACTAGCTACAACAACGACATTAACGTGCAGCAGCTAGGTAATCAAAACGAATCAGCGGTGACATTTAGCACAGCGGTAGACAGCAATGATAATACCCTTGATATTGCCCAAAACGGTGAAATTAACTCGCTTGACCTACTAATTGAAGGCAGCGGTAACACGCTTAATATCGCGCAAACAGGTAACTACAATATGATTGGCGGTATGGGTACCGGCGGATTTGTAGTGCAAGGATCTGATGTTGAACTATCAATTTCACAAGTTGGCGACGGCAACTTAGTGGATGGTGGTATTTACAGTGCATCAGGTAGCGTAACTGTAACGCAAACAGGTGATTACAACACTGCAACGATTATTCAGCAGTAACAAAATGGTAGGGCCGCCCGCGGCCCTTTTCTAATGTATTCAATTATAAAACTAATCATAACGCTAACGCTTTTGGGCGCCTCGTTTAGCCCTCAAGCAAATGGCGAAGATATTGAAATTAGCGGCCTGTTACTCGACAGAACATTGAGTCGCTCGGGTAAAGAGTTTTACCACACGTACAGTTTGTTATGGCAAGACATGCCAAGCACTACTGGCATTAATGTCGTAATAAAAGAAGCGGTTGTACCGCGCGCTGGTACTAAATTGTTTGTTGAAGTTAATAGCAAAGCAATTTATGCCACTTACATGGGTCGTCGTATCGAGCCGGTAAAAGATAAAGTAGAACAAGCGATTTTCGCGACAATTGACGCAATCGCCAAGTCTAAGTTTTCTGAGCAAAGTGAAGACTTAGCAAGTAGTGGATGGTAACCATAAAAATGATAAATAAAATAATAGTAAGCAGCGTTTTATTGGTATTTTCAAGCTCTGTTGTCAGCACCGAGTTGGTGTATACGCCGGTTAATCCAAGTTTTGGTGGCAGTCCGCTCAATGGCGCGATGCTGCTAAATAAAGCACAATCACAAAACAAACACCGTGCGCCCATCAACGAAAAAACCTACGCCGAAAAATTTCAAGAATCATTAGAGCGTTCTTATATTAACCGCATGGTGCGCGAAATCACCGATCTCGCGTTTGGTGAAGGTGTAGAAGACAGCATGTTCAATCAAGACTCCATTTTCACCAGCGGTGACTATGAAATTCAAATCTTAACCAGTGGTAGCGACACCATCACGGTGCAAATCACCAATATGGTTACGGGCGAAGTAGTGGTTGTTGAAGTACCGAGGTTTGGCGAATGATTTGGCGTGTATTTATTAGTATTGTGTTGGTGTTATTAGCAGGTTGCAGCACCATCAAAAAAACCTTACCACCCGAGCTTGAGGTGGCACAGCAGCTTGCTCAAACAAAAACCTTTAGTGAGCTGAGTGGTCTTCCGGCGCCCGCTGGCAGCATTCCTGTATCGGTTTATTCTTTTCGCGACCAAACCGGACAATACAAACCGCAAACCAATGTCAGTTCATTTTCTACCGCAGTAACGCAAGGGGCGAACTCGATTTTAGTGCAAGCACTGCATGAATCAGACTGGTTTATTCCGGTTGAGCGTGAAGGTCTGCAAAACATTCTCACTGAACGAAAAATTGTGCGTGCTGCGCTATCGAACAAAGAAGATGAAGCTTCCCAATTACCGCCACTTACCACAGCAAAAATTATTCTTGAAGGCGGTGTGATTAGCTATGACTCAAATGTAAAAACCGGTGGTTTAGGTGCCGAATATTTTGGTATTGGTGCATCTGAGTTATATCGCGAAGACATTATTTCAATTTACCTGCGCGCGGTTGATGTACGTACCGGGCAAGTGTTGCTTTCCGTTGCGACCACCAAAAAGGTACTCAGCGTAGAAATGCGTGCGGGCTTTTTCCGTTATGTAAGCTACAAACGTTTAGCCGAAGCGGAAGCGGGCTTTAGTGAAAACGAACCTATGCATATTTGTGTCAAGCAGGCGATAGAAAAAGCACTCTCTGAATTGGTACATAAAGGTATTGATAAAGGGGTGTGGACTACTAAACAGCAAAGCATTGCCCTTGCTAAAGCCCGTCAGCAAAAACAGCTGCAACTTGCCGCGTTAAAAGCAAAACAACAAAAAGTACAAAGTGCGAAACGTAACGTCGCACCAAGCATTTCATTTATGGTGCAATTTAGAACGGCTACTGCTGAAATCGAGCCGCTATATAATACCCAATTAGAACAAGTATTGGCATTATTATCACAGCAAAAATCAGCTCATGTTGAACTGTTTGGTTACGCAGACAAACGTGGTAACGACCAGAACAATCATGCGCTCTCGCTTGCTCGTTCAAATGCCATCGCCAACTACCTCATTACTAACGGCATTGCCAAAGAGCGCGTAAGTATTATGGCCCGTGGCGATGATGATGCCCAGTACGACACAGCAGATAACGAAGGTTTGTTTTTCGACAGACGCGTAATTATTAATTTAAAGTCGAGCTAATTTAGCGAGGCGCAAATTAACACGCATCATGCCGACTGAAACAAGGCAAAAAGTCGGCATGATTACTTTTTTACTTAAGCTAAATACGCGCTAGTTGGAATAACCAAAAACCGATTCGAAACGTTCACCTTCGTTTAACCTCTCGATGCCTTTGTAAAACGTTTTTGGGTTTACGCTCTCAAATGCAACTCGTGATGCTTGATAAGCCCATGTATCGCTTGGCGAAAAATCGGATAACATTGTCACTTTTTCTACTACAGCTTTATCAAGCGCAATATTTTCTAACTTTAGGGCAGACCTGTAATCAACATATGTGCCAGCCCCTTCCAGCAACCATGGTTTTATTTTGAACGTTTGAGTAATAAAATTTGCGCGATAAAACACTTCTGCATGAGATGTTTCATGGGCGATAACATCGACATTGATGCCTTTAGGACCAATAAAAACACACTCTCGTGTTAATGAACTCCTGGCCATGCCTGTTGGGTTAAAGCCAAATTGAGCACTCTTTTTTGTCACTATATAACGAGGTGTTGAACTCATATCACCAAAAGCTGTACTCACCCTTTCTTTCGCTTTATCAACAAAGGTTATCAGGGATTCTCGTTCTGTTTGACTTAATGTTGCATCGACATAAATTTCCGCATCAATTTGCTCAAACCCAAGCAGCGGCGCTGCTTCGCATGCAATCCCATGCTTATTGTAAAAAAGCATAGATGAAAGCAGTAAAATACCTGTAACGGTCATCGCTAGTTTAAATAACCTCATCTAATTTCCCGTTGAAGCCCTTTTTTGTTTTACATATAAGATTCGAATCATAAAGCTAGTGTATAACTAAAGACACGGGCATAAAAAATCCGATGTTGTTAGCTCATCGGATTTTGCTTTTTTTGTATTAAATGTCAATCGCTTAACCGATTAATATCGCTAATCCAAAACGCTATTTATTGGATTTAACTTTGGTGACTAATATCAATGCCGCTTTTAACCAGCGAAGGCAAAAACTGTTGTGCCCAGTTAACCAATTCAATGCGGTTTCGCGCTTTAGTTTTGCGAAACGCACTGTAAAGGTGGGTTTTGACCGTATGATCACTAATATGCAGCTGCTCAGCAACGTCTTTATTTTGTGCGCCTTGCGACACCAAGCGAATAATGGTGCGTTCGCGGTTGGTAAGCTTGTCTAACGCCTCATTGTGCCCGTTACTATCTTGCCGTTGTAACTGTAGCGCCAACAGATTTGAAAAAGCATCACAAATTGCACCACGTTGAAACCACAACTCGCTATTCAGTACTTTTTGTAAACCTTTAAACAAGACATCGGGTGTGTCGTTTTGGTAAAAAACGCCTTTAACATTAGCAAGCAGTAGTAATTGTTCGCAAATATTATCTTTATGCGCGTCATAAATCACTACTTTATGGCGGCGCGCCAAATTAATCAGAGCACTGGGTAACATATCATTCCACGGCGCATCTTTAGCGCAAATTAAATACAGCTCTGCACTATCAGTTGATTCGATTGTTGCGGGGAACAGCGACTCTACCTTTACGTTTAAGCACAATGTTTCGAGTACTTTAAGTAGAATTTCCGTTGTGTTTTGTTGTTGCGTATTAGCTGCAACTTGTAAATAAACTTGAGATTTCGTCCTTGTCACTTATAACGTCCTTTAGTTAATTGTCATAAGAATGCCATCTCCAGATTATGTGATTTTACACAGCAAGTAAAACAATAAGTTATAACAATATGTAATTAAAACGGGTACTAAAATTCTTTTCATATTGAGGTAAATTAGCAACTTTATACTAGGAAAGCGTAAGGCATAAAACGCAATTAAACGTTAGTTGTAAATTGTCTATATTTAAACGTATTTAATGACGCTTACAAATGATAAAGGCACTTCACTAACTTAGATTTAAATGGTTGATAAATATAACCTTAGTTAATTACTTTTGTCTTGAAAAGCTGGCATTCTCTCGTTTCATTTTGCACTTAAGGCAGGCAATAAAGACGTCCAGATATCATTAATTCTGAACACCTAGCCAGTTAAATTTTTAACTTTCAATAGAGGGTAACTTTATTTTATAACCGAGCCCTTTGCTTGCATCGCGGTAACACTCAATACTGCCATTAAGGTCTTGGGTTACGTTATTGTAGGCAATGTGCAAACCAAGTCCTGCATATCCGCACTGCCGTTTTCGTGTATAGAAAGGCTCAAATATCCGTTTTTCATCGCCAACCTGAATGTTTTTACCGTTATCATAAAAATTTATTTCAGCACCTGAGCCTACTTTAGATAGTTCACAGGTTATTTCTACATACGGTACCTCAGCATGCAGTAACGCATTTTCTACTAGAATATTAAATACTTGCGCTAATGTTGCCGTAAAACTAACTAACTCCACATCACCACTGATGGTTAAGTTGGCAGTTTCGGGGTCACGTTGCAACGTGTTTAACGCCACTTTAAAGCTTTCTAATAGTAGGGTCGCAAGGTTTATCACAGTCGGCTTTTGTGCGCTATTTTTACCGGCAAGTAGTTTAAAGCGCTCTACCAGTTCGCCCGCCTTACCAACCCCACTTTCAATCAATTCGCTACTGTTATTTACATCATTTAAGAAACTCTCAAACGCTTGGCTTGATAAGGTTTTACTTTTAAATTGCGACTCTGTGGTCACTGTTTGCATTTTAAGATGGCTTACTGCGGTGATCGCAGTGCCGAGCGGCGTATTTATTTCATGGGCAAGCCCCGCAACCATACTGCCTAGTGCTGCGTGTTTTTCGGCTTCAATAATATACTCTTGAGCAACTTCTAATTTTTCAATTGTATGCATCAATTGCTGATTCATAGTTGCAAGTTCAGTCGTTCTTTGAGCAACGCGCTGCTCAAGCTCGCTGTTTAACTCTAATAGCGCAACTTCTTGTTGCTTTAGTTTGGTAATATCTCGTTGCGTTCCGGTAATGCGCAATGCTTTACCATGCTCATCGGTATCAACTACTTTCCCCCTATCAAGCAGCCAGCGCCATTCACCTTGTTTGTCTAGCACCCGATAACTCGCTTCAAAAAACGGCGTTTTATTGCGAATATGGGCGTCAAACGCATCGGTAAGTGATGAATAGTCGTCGGGGTGCACAAATTCTTTCAGTGCTTTTGCATCAAGCCCGGATGCATTTGATGAAAAGCGCGAGTAAGTCGGTAAGTTTTCGCGCGTAATTTCGCCACTAGTTAAGTCCCAGTCCCAGAGCGTATCGCCGCTGCCCCAAAGTGCGAGGTTGAGTCTTCGCTCGCTTTCTTCTAATGCTTTGCGCGCTTCGATCTCTACTTTTATACGATTATGCTGCTGCACTTTTCGATAAATTAACCAGCTAATAATAAAAACAACAACCAGGGTAAAAGCGCTCCAGTTTCGGTGTGTTTCTACCCGCTCTAACTCGGCCTGCTTTAATTTACCCTCTTGCTGAGCAAACTTTAGTTTTTGCTGGGCGTTAAATAATTGATTTTCTACAATTAAGGATTCAAGTCGCTGTTGGCTTTGCTTATCGAATAAGGCCGATTTTAACCCTTGATAGACAATCAATGCGTTAAGTGCTTTTTGGTAATTTTGCTGTTGTTTTAACGCGTTCACTAAGCCCTCATAGGCGGCAAAAGTCACGACATTTTTTTGCACAGCCTGACTTAATTCAATCGCTTGTTGATAGCTATTTTCAGCTTTTACAAAATCGCCTTGCGCGAAGTAAATATCGCCATATTCAACCCATGCTTCCGATATACGTGCTTTTGAATTTCGTTTTTGGTAAATCGCCATGGCATTATCTAGATGCGTTAACGCTTGCTCTAACTGTTTGTTTTGTTTAGCTATGCGCGCTCGATATAAATAAGTAGAACCAAGTAACATGGTATTATTAAGCTTTACCGCAAGGGCTTGTGCTTCATCTAAGTAGCGCTGCGCCTGTACTTTATCACCTTTTAGTCGATACGTTTCGCCCAAGTTATTGTAGGAATAAACCATGCCACGCTGATAACCAATTTTTTCTTTTAGATTGAGCGATCGTTTGTGTAAGTTAATCGCTTCATCATAGCGGCCTAAGTCTTTATAGATAATTGCGGTGTTGTTATAGGTAATAGCAACTCGCCTTTCAGCCTGGGTACCCTCTAATGCTTTGAGTGATTTAAGCATATTTTCAAGGGCTTTATCGAAATCCCCAATTGAACGATACACCGAACCAAGGCGACCATAGCTCACAGCGAGCATGGTTTGATCTTTAATTGCCTTAAAAACAAATTGGCTTTTGTATAGCGCATCAAAGGTATTTTTGTAGTCATTTATCTGTAGATACGTATCTGCGAGGGTTTGATAAGCCTTACCAATATTTTTGTTATTACTATCTTTAGGGTAAAGTGCAATAATCATATTTAAATTATTTATTGCTTGTGTGTATTGTGTCGTTTCACTGCTTATTGCAGCGCGCACAAACAAGGCAATAGCCTGTGTGTCTGCTGATACAGAGCCCTTACTGATTATGGTAAATGCTTCAGTTAACATAGCGTTGGCTTTTTCAATTTCGCCTATAAATTGATTTGCCTGAGCGTAATAACTTAATACTTTAATTTTCTCTTCATTGCTAAACGCTTTTTGCGTTAACTTGTTGTCTTCTATATAACTTATGACTATTTTTGGACTGTTGATGGAATTCTTTTTAAGAAAATGGATCACTTCAGAAATATCGGCGTTATTTTTTGGCAGCGAAACCTCGTTGGCATGCACAAAAAACGCTAAGCAACACATAACAAAAAAACATAATACACAACGTGACATAGCATTAACCTACGGCTGATTCATCTAAAGTGTAGACCACTTTTTCACCCTATGATGTGCAGAAAGGTAAAGTATAGAGGTAGATTTACGGTTTTTTTAAACGGGAGATTAAAGCTTGGCAACAGTGTGTTTGCCAAGCTCAATAGGCGTATTACTTCACGTGAAAGCGATTTACCAAACTGCGTAAATCTTCCGATAATGCAACGAGTTGCTGAGAGCCTTCAGCGAGTTCATCGGCAGAGCCAGCGGTGTATTTTACCGAATCGCTAATACCTGTTATGTCGCGATTAATCTCATCAGCAGCGTCATACTGAGACTGCGCGGCATCTGAAATTTGTGAAATCAGTTGCTTAACTTTACTAACCGCACTACTAATGTCATCAAACGAGTTATGTGCTTTTTCTGCCTTTTCGATGGCGTCTTGTGAGCGCGTAACACTGCTTGCCATTTTATCTGACATCAAGCGGGTTTGTTCAATTAAGCTGTTGAGAACTTTATCGATTTCTTCGGTTGATTCGTGTGAACGTTTTGCCAGTGTACGTACTTCATCAGCAACCACCGCAAAGCCTCGCCCTTGCTCACCAGCACGCGCTGCTTCAATCGCCGCATTCAGTGCTAACAAGTTGGTTTGTTCTGCAATTCCACGGATCACATCAAGTATCTTGGTGATATTTTCACTTTCTTTTTCAAGTTGCGTCATGGCCTGTGATGATTCGCTTAACGAGTCGTTTAAACTAGTTACTTCATTCACCGCGAGCCTGACATCATTATTACCTTCATCAGCAAAGTTTTCTGCTTGCACAATATCACTCATAGCAATAGTGCAATCATCAGAGACTTGTTTTGCTACGTCAGCAAGTGATGCCGTGCCTCTTGCAGCTTCTTCACTGCTTCCCTCTTGCTCGTGACTTGCGTTCATAATCTCTGTGACTTTTGCGCCCGACACAGTGGCCGCATCATTTAGAATTTGTGATTTATGGTTTATATCTTTAACAAGATCGTTAATTGTTGATAGGAATTGATTAAACCATTTTGCTAACTGGCTAATTTCATCGTTGCCAATCACATCAAGGCGTTTCGATAAATCACCTTCACCTTGTGCTATTTCTTTAAGACCTTCAGAAACTTTTTCTATCGGATAAACAATGCGATTAGCCAAAATCACGCCAACCACTACAAATAGCGCAATCATTATCAATGCAATAATGCCAATAAATACCTTCATTTCTGATGCTGATTGCAGAATTTCATCTTGCTCGATGACAGCAACAAATCGCCAATTTAGCTCATCTGAAAAATAAGTGGTTGCTTCTAACGTGTTATTACTGGTTTCAATCGTAAATGATTTGCTTGATAGGTTATCCGCGAGCGATGTATAAATCGGTGACGACAATTCAGAAATGGCTTTAAAATTGTTATCAGCATTTTTGGGGTCAGCAAGCACAGTGCCCGAGCCATCAACCAAAATTAAATAGCCTGTTTCCCCAATATTAATGCTCGATACAATATCGGTCAGTGTGGCTAAGGTCACATCAAGGGATTGCACACCAACAAATTGACCATTGTCGTTATTAATCGCTTTGGCCACTGACACCATGGCTTGCCCTGTTACACCTTGATAAGGTTCGGTAATAACGGTTTTGCCTCTGGCGCTTTGTGCTAATTTATACCACGGGCGCTGACGCGGGTCATAATTTCCAAGTGGCTCTGCTGGGTATTGAATAAAGCCACCCTGCTCTGTGCCCAAATAAACAAACAGCAACTCTTGATGCGTTTTGCCAAAGGTTTCATACAGAGTAAAAATATCTGCCTCGCCGGCCACTGCTGCCAGCGGGTCCATCGACTTTTCAGCGCCCAGATATGTGGTGACATCTGTTGGCACATTTTTTACAACATTGGCCTGTGCTAAAAAGTCAGCATTATGTTTAACTTGTTGAAAAAATAGATTAAAGCCTTTCTCTACTTGGCGGATCTCAGCATGGGTGGTTGCTAAAAACCGAGTGAAACCATCACTTTTCGCCTGCGAGAGTGCGAGCATTGCGATTGCCAGAATAGGCACAATTACGGTGATGGCGAATCCCGCAATTAACTTGGTGCGCATTTTCATAATACTGCCTTTATTATTGTTTTGTATAACAGGTTACAAATTTAATATACCTATTTGGTATCGGTATTAACACTCAAAATGTTAACGATATTTACACCTAAATATAACATTCAATGAATAAATATTAGAGCATGCTGCTGCATTACGATTTATGTATTAGTAATACAGAATACGAATTGATATGAAGTACTGGGGAACTGCTTACCTTTATTGATATTTTAGTTTATGTTTTTAACAAAACAGAAAGAGTATAGTTTGCTTGTTTTAAATGAACTAAATGACAATAAGAGGAAATCGCTATTTACCTTCGGGGTAAAGCTACACTATTAAACAGACCTTAAGGTTTTTTAATCACTTTAGGATGCTTTCGATTAGGATAACATGTTGTGCAGATCGGGCATACTAAACCGTGGCATCCACGGGCAGTGCAAAACTCACGTCCATAATAGATAATTTGCAGATGCAAATCGTTCCAGCGCTCTTTCGGGAAAAGTCGTTTTAAATCTTTTTCGGTTTGCGCCACATTTTTACCATTGGTTAGCCCCCAACGTTGTGCAAGGCGGTGAATATGTGTATCGACTGGAAACGACGGTACACCAAATGCCTGCGCCATTACAACACCAGCTGTTTTATGGCCCACACCTGGCAGCGTTTCTAAAATAGTCATATCTTGTGGCACTTGCCCATTATGATTTGCAACAAGCATTTCAGACAGTACTTTAATGGCTTTGGACTTTTGCGGCGATAGCCCACAAGGTCTTATAATTGCTTGGATATCCTCAACCGTTTGCATTGCCATATCAAACGGGTTATCGGCTAGTTGCCATAGTTTTGGCGTGACTTGATTTACCCTTTCATCAGTACATTGCGCCGACAAAAGAACCGCAACTAATAAGGTATATGGATCGCTGTGGTCAAGCGGAATGGGAGGATTTGGGTAACGCTTTTCAAGTTCATCTAAAATAAACGCGACACGTTCAGCCTTTAATAAATTTTTTTGCGTCACAATGACAACATCCCTAACGGTCTAAAATAAAAGGGTAAAATACACTGCTTTGCAGCTAGCTTCCAGCGTAAGCAGTGCATTATATTGTCGCAATTTTCAGTTAAGCGATTATTTACAACATTGGTCGCCATAGTAATTGTTGGGGTAATTGCATACCTGCTTTGGTGTCGTTGCACCTGGCGTCAGTGCTTGTTTTAACGAATTGATTAATGTACTCATTTTGTTCTCCAGTGTTATCTAAGTAACAAGGCTATTATGAGCAACTCGCTGCTAACAATAAAATTAATTAATACGAAATTTACGTTCAGTTTTATCAATCGAATAAAACTCAACAACCCACTTTGCTACAATTCATTGCGACCATCAAAATAGGTAATTGTTAAATCACGCGGTTCAAGATTATCAACACACCCCAAGTTCAAACGATACTCGCCCGGCTGGTATAGGGTGTCGTGGAACGGATAAATGCCGCAGTGTTTACAAAAATAATGATGTACATCGTGATCACCCCAGTGATAGGTGTTCAAAGCATCTTTGCCAGAAATCAGTGTAAACTGCTGCGCGCTAAAACATTGTTTAGACATAATCGCATTTTTACGAATGCAAATTGAGCAATTACATTGCAACGCATCTTTAATAGGTGGACTTTCAAATTCAAATTGCACCGCTTTACAGTGACAACTACCTGTATATTTCATAATCGCATTCCTTTTATTTTTCACTGTATATCTGACCAGTTGAAATAGAAAGCGATTTATACAGATTAATGTGTATATGTTGTTGTAACGCGTTAATATGAAGCTGACTTTTGGTTGCTTATAACGCTTTATACATAATATGTTGCGGGCCAACAGGGCCACCTAAATAAAAGGATTCAGCCTCAGTAAAACCGCTTTTTTGATAGCATCGTTGTGCAATGTCATTTTTACAATTAACGGTTAGGTAAAGCCAATTATAATCGCCATAGTACTGTGTTAAATATTTAAGTAATGCAGCAATCGCCTGCTTACCTAAGCCATTTCCTTGTTGCTTTTCGTCAATTACAAACGATCTCAGCCCTAAACCGTCAGTTGGGCAAAAATCGTAATGCTTACTGTAATGGGTATCGAGCTTAAAAAAGCCAATGATCTCATCATCTTGTTTAATTACATGTAAATGCACCGCTGGATCGACTTCTTGAATAAACTCCTTAGCACTGCACGCAAACTTTAATTGCTCACTTGCCAATGTTACGTTGGCAAGTCGAATAACATGGGTTTGGTTTAACTTTTCAATCGAAACCATAGGGGCTTACTCTCCTCTACCGCTAAAAACCGCGCGGGTCCAGTTGCCGTTACTCTCAAGTTTAAAATGGGCATTTTCACGGTCAATGCATGTAGGCGTAACGCTAGTAAAATCAATATTGCTGCGTGGTGTTTCAAAATAATGTTCTACCTGATTGTCCTCGATAAAAACTAACAGAGTCACGCCATCATTGGTTTTGATACGAGTTAATTTTTCAACATCGAAGCTAAACCCTAACACCTTCTGGGCTCGCTGATTATCTGTGTATGGCGTAATAAAACAAACCCGCTGCCACGCCCCTTCAACGGTATTGGCTAAATTAAGCTGTTTAGCCGTGGAATCAAATTCGCGCTCAGGTGCTCCAAAATAACCACATGCAGCTAACATACAGGCAGCCAATGCACATACCCAATTTTTCAAAGTGATATCCTTATCAATATCGAAAAGTACTTTCACGTATTACAGTTCTGTCGAGAGGGTTACATTCTCTTTACGTGCAACTAATTTGCCCGTGTCGCGGTATTCTTTTAAACGTGAAAGCGCTTGCTGTGAACTCATTAACGCATAATCCACATAAAACTTAATTTGTTTAAATTCGCGCTCCACACCGTCTAAGTAACGTTCATTTAAATCGCTATCTGAGAATTCACTTAAATCGTCATGGCCTTCAAATATAAAGGTGTTCACCATATGTTTGGCTTCAGTATTACTGCGATTGGCAAGGTCGAGCGCGATTAACAGCTCAACAGGTAAGGTATTTAACTCCTCACGACTTTGTGAAAAACGCCATGCCCCTTGATCAACATTGAGCATTTTTAATACAAACTCAAACCTTTGCGATTCACCGGTTTCTTCCAGGTCGGCGACATAACGCTGCGACTTAATAATGTTATCGTTATAAGCAGTTGCAGCACTCTCTAATCGCTGTATGTTTTGCGTGAGTTCGTAAGCAATTTTACCCAATAACACTTCGGCTTGTTGTCGTTGTTGATAAGTGTTGTACCCAGCGTTAATGCCAAGTGCGACCAATACACCTAAGGTGATTACAATTAACTCAAACGCCACCTTGCTTATTATTTTTCTCACAGCGGTCATTTTACAACTCATTAAAATTTATGATTTTTTATTGTACCGTGTTTTTAAACTAAAGCCATGATTTGCTCAGGCAAGAAATAGAGACTGTAATTAAAAGGTTGAATACAATTCACCTTAAGCGTAAATTAATTGTGCTAGTCAATACGTTCACATGGTGTTTTCGATGAAACATAAATACCCGCCGCTTCATCTACTCAGTATTTTTGAAGCAGCGGCACGTCACCAAAACTTTAAAGCGGCCAGTAATGAGCTATGTATAACGCCCTCTGCGATAAGTCATCAAATAAAAGCCCTTGAGCAGCAATTAGGGTTTAGCTTGTTTCATCGCAAAAGCCGGGGAGTTGCGCTCAATAACGCGGGCGAGATGTATTTAAATTATGTGCAACAAGGGCTTGATTGCTTTGAACTAGGTACACGTAAAACCCGTAATCGCTTTTCATCACAAGCATTAAAAATCTCATGTTTTACAACCATGGCCAGTAGTATCATTATTCCAAACTTAGGTGATTTTCAAGCACAACACCCAGACATTGAACTCAGAATTGAAACAGGTAACCAAGTTGCTGATCTGCGCCACGATGATATTGACTTATCTATAAGGATCGGTAACGGGCAATGGCCCAATACTGTCAGCCAAAAACTAATAGACTTGTCTATTGCTGCTGTCTGTTCGCACACATTCCTAGCAACGCAAAAAGCAAGTAAATTGAGCGATGTTAATAAATTACCGCTAATAGACTTAGCTGATATGGAGGATATTTGGCAACAATGGGCTCGCGCTGTGAAGGTGGAGCTGACAAACACCAAACGAGTACTCACTTTTAGTCAATATGACTCTTCCATTAATGCCGCAAGCCAAGGTTTAGGTTTAGCATTAGCTATATTCCCTATAGAAAATAAAAAATTAGAAAACGGAACATTAGTAACACCTTTCAACGAGTTTGTGTCATTTGACCGTGGGTTATACGCTGTGTGTCGTGAAGAAGATGAGGGACGTGAAGAGATTAGGCATTTTATAAATTGGCTAAAAACATCTCCTGAG
Organism: Pseudoalteromonas sp. ABV4_021; assembly: GCF_056159365.1. Classification (NCBI taxonomy): domain Bacteria; kingdom Pseudomonadati; phylum Pseudomonadota; class Gammaproteobacteria; order Alteromonadales; family Pseudoalteromonadaceae; genus Pseudoalteromonas; species Pseudoalteromonas sp. ABV4_021. The sequence continues at coordinate 652,526 of NZ_JBSWVB010000002.1, forward strand.
TTATATGGCACAACAAATAGATGAATGTAATTCACCATCATGATGAATATTATCCTTTTGTCACTGACAAATTTAGGCTCTAAAGTATTAACCATTCAAGCAAGTACTATGAGCCTATGCAATGTTTCAACTAATATTAATCAGTTACCGATTATTTGCCGCTATCGTTATTTTAATACCTTTAATAGTTAACCTAACTCTTAAAGGTGATGTGATTGCCTCATTTATATATGCCCCTTCAGTTACCTTACTCGCACTTGTTCTAGCCATATATTTTGATGGCAAAATTACTGATAAAATTAACCAGAAAATTACGCGTTCAGAGCACAACACATTAACCATTAAACTCATTCACGCACGATTATGTTTACTATTCACTCGCTTTACAAACAAACGAGGTTGTTATTAACATTACATAACTTTAGAACCGTTTAATTACCAACACTTTTGCCTTTGCGTTTACACCTACAACTTGTTATAAGATTGAAAAACAATAAAAAGACAATGGATTATGTTTAGGGCTTGGCTCGCTTTTTTTATTTTAAGTTACAGCGCATTTTGTACCTTTGCCTATGCGCTACCAACGCAAAAGCCGGAACAGGTTTGTGCTACATGCCACCAAAGCCAAGTTGCTGATTGGCAGACTTCACACCACTTTCATGCCATGGAAGTCGCAAGCGACTCGTCAATTTTAGGTAACTTTGACAACGCAAACTTAGCTTATAAAAACCAAACAGCACGCTTTTTCAAAAAAGACAGTGGCTTTTATATTGAAATGCCAAACCTTACTGGCGAATTAACAACTTACGCCGTGGCATATACCTTTGGCTATCATCCTTTGCAACAATATATGTTTGATTTTGGTAACGGTCATTACCAGTTTTTTCCATTTGCATGGGACAGCCGAAGTAAACAACATGGAGGTCAGCGCTGGTTTGTACTTCATCCACAGCAGAGTGAAACCGACGCCTTTCACTGGAGTCAAAAAGGGCAAAATTGGAACCATATGTGCGCCGATTGTCACTCTACTGACTTTCAAAAGAACTTCGACTTCAAAAGTAACACCTTTAACTCAACGTTTTCCGCTATTAATGTCAGCTGCAACGCATGTCACGGCGACAGTGAACAACACTTAAAGTGGGCGAGTGGTAATAACAAAATCAAAAACAAAGGCTTTACCCATGTTATTGGGCAAAAAACCCCGCTATTTCATAGCCAGGCTGATGGCACGATGAAAAGCGTATCGCCTTTAAAAGAATCCAAACAAGTTACTATGTGTGCCACCTGTCACGGCCGACGTTCAAATTTGGCTGACCGCCAAGGACCTCATGATTTTTTCAATGCATTTCAACCGGCATTAATAACCCCAGAACTCTACCAAGTCGATGGTCAAGTATGGGATGAAAATTATGTTTGGGGCTCATTTGTGCAAAGTAAAATGTACCAAGCAGGTGTCACCTGCACTAACTGCCATAACCCGCACAGTGGTAAGTTAAAACTTCAAGGTAATTTAACCTGCACTCAATGCCATGCAAGCACCACTTTTGATACACCAAAACATCATGGCCACACAACTAATGAAATTGGCAGCCAATGTGTAGATTGCCATATGCCCACCACGACTTACATGCAAGTTGATGCCCGTCGCGACCACAGTTTTAAAGTGCCAAGACCCGATTTAACGATTAAAACAGGTGTCAGTAATGCGTGTAATCAATGTCACCAAGATCAAACGGCAAGCTGGGCGGTTTCGCAAATTAAAACGTGGCACCCAAATAGTAAACATATTGGCAAAGCACACTTTGCCACCAGCTTTCACCGTGCCGACGAGCGTGCGCCAAACGCCGCTGAATTACTGACCCGTATCGCGCAAGATAAACAGTATTTGAGCATTGTTAGTGCCTCAGCACTCAATCGTATGCGCGATACTCCCGGTAATAACGCGTTAGTTGCGATTGCGCGGGCAGTAAAAGACCCATCGCCACTCAAACACATCGCCGCTATTAATGCTGCAACCCCCTATCCAGTGACCGACCGCTGGCGTCTTTTTAATGTTTTATTAGATTCAACTCACCACAGTGTACGTATTGAGGCAGCGCGCGCACTAGCCGGCATGTTGAACGCGCCCTTTCCAAATGAACTATCAGAGCAAGATAAGACGCGTTTAAACGCCGCACTAAACGATTACAAAAAAAGCCAAGAATTTAACGCGGAACGTGGATTTTCACACTCTAATTTAGCCTTGTTAGCGCTTGAGTTGGCAGAGCCTAAAGCCGCAGAAATGCACTATTTCGATGCGATAAACATTGAACCTATTTTTATGCCAGCGTATGTAAACCTTGCGGATTTATATCGCCAGCAAGGTGATGAATCAAAAGCGCAAAATATTCTTAAGCAGGCGCTCAGTGTCAATCATGAGGCAAGCGATGTTTTCTACGCATTAGCAATGAGCCAAATACGCAGCAATGAAAAGAAAAATGCACTTAAAAGCCTAGAAAATGCCACTCGGTTTGCCCCTGAAAATGCAAATTACTTATACACTTACGCGTTATTGCTGCAAGACCAAAAGAATATTCACCAAGCAATTCGTTATTTTGAAAAGGCCTATGCGATTACCCCGAAAAACCCAGATATTAGCTATAGCCTGACGCAAATTTACATTGCGTTAAACCAGTTTAAGCAAGCGTTATTTTATGCTGAAAACCTTGCGCGTCTAATGCCTAACGACCGACAAATAGCGCAAATGGTTAATCAGCTAAGAATGATGCAAGGGGTTAATTAACCTTCGAGCTCAAGCAAAGACTAATGGAAGAGTACCGTTAAATAGGCTTGCGAAAAATTGCTCAAACTAAATTGAAACGCTATAAAAAAACGGCAAGCTATTACGCCTGCCGTTTTTTATAAATTTGGTGAAACGCAATTATGCTTTTTTAACAAACTTCGCAGTTACCATCATTTCGCCAACACCATCTACTTTACAGTCAAGCTCGTGATCCTTTTTATCGAACACGCGACGAACTTGTGCTTTGGTGCCAATTTTAATCACTTGCGAACTGCCTTTGATTTTTAGGTCTTTAATTACGGTAACTTTATCACCTTCAACCAATAATGCGCCATTCGCATCTGTTACCTCGATAAGATCCTCTTTTGCTTGCTCCTCAGGATTCCACTCAAACGCGCATTCTGGACAAACAAGATTATCTTGATCTTGATATACATATTCTGATTTACAACTAGGACATGGAGGTAACGACATAACAACTCACTACTGCGAAAAAATTTGCGATATTTTAATTGATTTAACCCTATTAAGCGAGGGGCTTTTAGTTAACATTTAAGTTTTTTTTAGCTAATGCCACCCCACTTTGAAAGAATAATTCTCATTTAAACATATAGTTAAAATAATTATGTGGGATTAACTTGATCAAACACATAAAAAATACGCTTTTCACAATCAAAGTTTTATAAATGCACTAATTTTTTGATTTAGTGCAGTTTTAACACTTGCCAACAAACATAAAATACCGTTATTAAATCAATTTGTTGGAACACTCGTCGTGACCAAATTAGCAAGCGCTTCACAGCAAATTCATTTTGCTGAAGACGAACTCATCATTAGCAAAACCGATATACGTGGAAATATTACCTACGCCAATCGCACCTTTATGCGGGTAAGTAACTTTCCTGAATCAAAACTCATTGGCCAACCACATAACATTATTCGTCACCCAGATATGCCAAGAGGTGTGTATTACGGCATGTGGAAAACCCTAAAAGCCAAGCAAGAATTCTTTGGTTTCGTTAAAAACCTCACTGCCGATGGCGATTATTATTGGGTATTTGCAAATGTCACACCTGATCTGGTTAACGGCGAAATACAAGGCTTCTTTTCTGTAAGGCGTTCTCCGCCTGACGCAGCAATAAAAACAATTAGCGAGATGTATAAAAAAATGCAGCAAGTAGAAGCGCAACACGGTAAACGTGATGGGGCCAACGGCGCATGGTGTTGGTTAAATGAGTATTTGCAAACCCACCACAACACCAGTTATGAAGCCTTTGTATTAGACCTTTACGCCGCAGAATAAGGAGATTTTTATGCCAAACCATACAAGCAATGTAAGCAAAAACATTCCTTTTTTGAGCCAAAAACTGTTTATTGCCTGCGTAACCTTTGTCGCCTTAAATTTACTGGTTGCCATTAATAATATAGTCACCAGTGGCATCAGCTTAATTAATATTTTATCGCCGCTTTTGGCCATGGTGTTTGCCTTTTTTGCGTACCAAGATCAAAAACACCCACTTAACGCGCTAAAAGCGATACACCTGACACTCACTGAAGCAATTGCAGGCAAAACACATGTGCGAGTAACCCGCACCAAAGGGCTTGGTGAAATTGGTCAAGTTGCATGGCAGCTAAATGATTTTCTCGATATCGTAGAGACCAATTTTAAAGAGTTTTCGAACAGTTTTTCGCGCGCCGGAAAACGCGAATTTCACCGCAAGGGGTTAGTGCAAGGCTTGCCCGGAGAATTCGCTTACATCATGAATAACGTTAATGTGGCGATTGAAGCAATGGAACAAGCCGATAACTTTGCAAGGCAAAATCGCCTGCTAAGCGAAATGCACCACCTTAACACCAGCAATTTACTTGATAATTTAAAAGACACGCAACACCAAATGGCAGCGTTATCAACCGATATGGACGATGTTGCGGCGATGGCTATCGAAAGTAAGCAAGGCGCTGATTTTAGCCACAAAACCGTCGCAGAATTAAAGCATGCTATTGAGCAAGTTAACGAGCGCATGCATACGGTAGAAGAAACCGCCAATGTATTAGCGAACGACAGTAACCGTATCGAGCAAACAATACGATTAATTAGCGATATTTCTGAACAAACCAACTTATTGGCGTTAAACGCAGCAATTGAAGCCGCACGTGCTGGTGAATCAGGCCGCGGATTTGCTGTAGTTGCCGATGAAGTGCGTCATTTAGCGGTAAAAACACGTGAATCAACCGACGAAATTACTGCAATTATTTCAGGGCTAACCTCACGCGTAGAAAGCATGGTGCAGCAAACCTATGAAGTGAGCAACAGCGCGAAACAAATTGGCGATGAAATGACGACCTTCTCGGCCGAATTTGACACTATAGCCACATCGGCCGAGCGCACTATCAATGTTGTGGGCCAAACCAAAGATCGTGCATTCGCCTCACTGGTTAAAATTGATCACATCATCTACATGCAAAATGGCTACATTGGCGCTGAAAAAGGCGGGCTTGGTGCAGAATCTGATGCTGTGCAAGAATCTCACACTGAGTGCCGTCTTGGTCAGTGGTATCATCACGGGGAAGGCAACGCGGTATTCTCGCGTCTAGCTTCCTTTAAAGCGCTTGATAAACACCATAAAACGGTGCATCAGCATGTACGCCAAGCCATAGAGCTGGTGCAGCAAGACTGGCTTAGAGACAATGGTATTTTTGACGGCATCATACATCATTTCGAGCAAGCGGAAGTTGCAAGTGGCAATGTGGTACATTGCTTAAATGAACTGGTGTTACAAAAACACGCACAATAATCAAAGCCAACGACGCGTTTTTAAAGGCCGTGTGGCTTATTGCTATAACGCCGCATCATATTGATGTAACATACAAAAACTTCACTTATGTGAGGTTTTTGTATTTCAAACAATGCTGAATAAGGACAATCATGCGTTTTTTCTTTCTCGTTACATCCCTGTTACTCGCTGCAAGCCCTCTTTATGCAAACCCATTTTTAGGCAAATGGCATGTCACTAAAGTTGAAACACCAAACACTTACTTTGGTGAAATTAAATACCCTAAACACTTTGAGTTAACTCAGCAAAACGGACAACTTAGCGGACAATATCACGACCAATATGGCTATGGGTGTGACTTTTCCTTAATCGAATTAATCAATGCTGATAATGAGCTGTTATTAATCGGTTGTGGTGTGACTAAACATGCCAAATCTTGGATGCCAGTGCATAAAGTAAAACTCATCAATGATCAGCTGGTCGGTAAAGTGATCACGCATTCAACACAATTCACTTGGTACGCCGAGGCCGTAAAACCCGACTCACAATAAACCAGAAACGTCATCATAAGGACGTGTTTATGAAAAAATGGAAAGTGCTCTTTTTTACAACCTTGTTCGTGCTATTCACAAGCAACCTGTTTTGGCTCTATGTGGTGATTGATCAAGGTGTAAGCTACACCTACTTAAGCCAATCATATCAAGATGCAAACCACACTATTGACCACTTAAGCAAGTTAATCGTGAAAGGCAGCGCGCAATACAGTAAAAGCGATATACTTCATTTGCTCAGGCAAGCCGAGCCCAATATGTTGATTAGTGAAAGTGACAATACCATCGTCACTGAGTTTGCGACATTTAAGTTTAACAACAATCAATTGATTGCCATCAAACAATCCCAATTTTAATAAGTATGTTGGCAATCATAGCGCTAGGTAAATTAAGTAGTGCCAAGGAACACTTCTTAACGTGTTGTTCTAAAATAATAAATATCATTCCCATTAGCTGGGCATTTAACTCGCCAGAATCATCAACTCTCAAACTGAGTTTGTCTTAGCAAAGCGCAAGATAAATTAAAAAGGCCAGATTACTCTGGCCTTTTATACGTTTGCTATTGGATATAGCAATTAACTCAGCGATGAAACCGCTGATAAATACTGTTACTTGTTAAGCTGCGCTTTTGCGGCTTCAACCTTTGAAAAGTCAAGGCCGAGTTCCGCGACTGCTTCTTTAATAAGTGCAGGGTTTTGCATCACCTGTCCCATCACTAGTTGCAGTTTATCTTGAGGTAAGCCTAATTGACTAATGGTTAGCATTGCAGCCATTGGGTTTTCAGTAAGCACCTGAAAAATCTCATTAATACGCTCATCGCTAATGTTGTTTTCTTTTAACAGTGCAATAATTGGATTCATTCTACTACCTTGAATAACATTATTTGTGTTGCAGTGTAGCAGGTGATTAACATGCTGTTAATCACCAAGCTAAAAATCTAATAGACTCTGCGCTGTTGTTCTAATGTAGTTTCATTTTTGGCCTTACGCTACGCATTAGCTTTTCACACAGCCAAAGCGCCATGGTTTTTAAAGGTCCGTGAATGGCATTTTGATGCATGCGATACAAAGATACGTACATTAAGCGTGCTAATTTTCCCTCAATAAACATACTGTTATTGGTTAAATTACCCATTAAACTGCCTACCGCACTAAAGCGCGATAAATTCACAAGCGAGCCATGATCCTTGTACTTAAACGGTGTTTTAGCTTTGCCGCTAAGTTCAGCAACAATATTACTCGCTAAATTACTTGCCATTTGATGCGCTGCTTGTGCACGCGGCGGCACAAAACTACCATCAGATTGCTCACATGCCGACGCATCCCCAAGTACATAAACATGCTCTACTCCTTTGGCTTGCAAATACGGGTCGACCAATACTTGGTTACTGCGATTAAACGCTAATCCGTCAATATCTTTTATAAAATCAGCCACTTTTACACCCGCTGCCCACAGCATTAGATCAGCCGCAATCTCCTCGCCCTCAGCGGTGACAAAACCATGCTGATTGGCTTCGCTAATACGTGTATTTTCAAGCACCTGAATGCCTAAATTGAGTAGTTCACGCCTCGCTGCATCACTGATACGCTTTGGCAATGCGGGTAAAATAGTCGGCCCGGCTTCAATTAAATGAATACGTAACTGCGTACTTTTAAATTCACTTAAGCCATAGTGTTTTAACAAACCAGAAACATGAATAAGTTCAGCGCTTAGCTCAACCCCAGTTGCGCCACCACCCACGATAGCAATTGAAAGTGAATTTGATTTAGTATTTTCTTCACCGTTTGAGTTTTGATGAACGCGCGTAAAGCTATTTAGCAGCGCATGCTGAAAACGCTCTGCTTGTTGTTGAGAGTCCAAAAAGTAGCAATGTTCGGCAACACCTGGGGTATTAAAATCATTACTAATGCTGCCAATTGCAATAATGAGTTTATCGTAGTGAATAGTGCGCTCAGGCAATAATACTTTGCCGTTATCGTCATTATGTTGTTTTAAACTGATAGTTTGGTCGTTGGTATCGAGTTTTATAAACTCGCCCAAAATGAATTGAAAACCGTGGGTTGCTGCGTGAGCTGAATACGACACGCCATCTAAACTGGTGTCGAGCGAGCCTGTAGCTACTTCGTGCAGCAAGGGTTTCCATATGTGCGTGCGGTTTTTATCAATTAACGTAATGTTTGCGCGTTGTGACTTTCCTAATTTTTGTCCTAATTTACTTGCAAGCTCAAGGCCGCCTGCGCCACCGCCAATAATAACGATATTAGGATGTGTGTTAATCATAATTGTGCCCTTTAAAAGTTATAAAGAGCTGAATACATAAATTTTTACCGTGGTTATAACGTTGGCTAGGTGAGCCGCTTAATCAGTAAAAATTGGTATAATTAGGCATTCAGGTCATTATAACCTGACACAATACCCTTATGTTACGCCGCAACGTACCTAAGTTAAAGCCATAAAGTATTGCAAAATATGTCGTAAATGGTTGCGCGTGTTCAGTTAATATTCATGGCGTATTTTCTATTTTTGAAACAATTACTCAAAACTGTGAAAGACTATGACCTTATCGACACTTTATAAAACAGCTAGCCTCGCCGTTATTTATTTATCACTTAGCGCTTGCGCAGCTATTTCACCAGAAAAATGTAAAACCGCTGATTGGTATAACTTAGGATACAGTGACGGTCAAAGCGGCTATAAGCGCAGTCGGGTCAATGACTATCGTCAAACTTGTGCGGAAGTAAACATCGATGTAAACACCAAAAAATGGCAAGAAGGATACGAACAAGGCAACAAAGTGTACTGCACGCCAGAAAATGGCTATCGCATTGGTCGTGCCGGACAAACATACAACGGAGTGTGTTTAAACGAGTCATTCGTTAAAAACTACAACAAAGGTAAACGACAATATGATATCGACGAGGAAATCAAACAGCTGGAAGAGCGCTTATACCGCCTCAAAGAGCAATATCGTAATGAAACAAACGATGATATTAAGCGCGAAATTCGCCATGATATTCGTGATTTAGAACGCGAAATTGACCGTTTGCGCATTCCACAAGTCATTTACCAAGTGGTGTTTTAGTTATGATGACCCAAGTGCGAACTGTTTTTTAACACCTAGCATCACACCACCAAATGCCACGCTAAAAATGCCAGCCAGCATTGCCAACGACGATAGCGTGGCGTTAGCGATGCCAGGACTTGCCAACACGGCTAATGTGTTAATAAATACTAACATCAACGCAGAGAGCAAATAACCTTGATAGCCAATTACACCGGCAAATATCAAAAACAAAAAGGTAAAACCAAGCGCTGGCGTAAACGCTGCGGCAGCAATCACCCCAACAACTAAAGAAAGCGCTATCACCAACCCTATTACTATTTTATACATCTTTGCCTCCGTGCATATTTTTTTAGCCAAGTAATTTTTCAAATCGAATTTTATGGTCTTGAAAACTTGGCGCTTTTTCAAGACCAATTATTGCATAGTTGTTTTTGACAAGCATTGCCAACATCGCTCGAAAACGATTCATGGTTTTTACCTGAACAGCAGTAAACCCATGTTGTTGTAGCCAACTCTCTTGCTGCAATAACATTTTTTGAGCAAGACCTTGACCGCGATGATTTGGCACCACAGCACCTAACCAGCTGTAAAACGTTGTATCGTTTAATGCATAACCGAGTTTATAACCTATCGGTTCGCTATTGTGATAGGCAATAAGCAATAAATGGCGTTTATCAGCAAGGCGTAATTTAATATCGGCGAGTTTTTTTGGCGATGAAAATTCAGGAATCGCCTGCTCGATTTGCACCATTTGCTCAAGTTGCCCAATTTCAATTGTATACATAGTTCTTGCTTATTTGGCTTTAAACTGCCGCCAGTATAGAGAATTTAAAAATCTGAATCGATCTTCCTTCACGCTTTTTTCACACCTGGCACGTTAGTGTAACGGCAAACAACGTAACAGGAACTGAAACTATGATTAAAAAATTAGTCATTACAATAGCTGTCATTGCCGCGATTGGTATTGCTTCACTTTACGGCACCAAAACTTGGCTTAAAAGCTTACTGCCCGATAAAGCCCACTTTACGGCGCTAAAAAATACGCAAGTCAATGATTTACCTTATATCACCGAAAACCCCGTACCCTATCGCGGAAAAATCCTCGCAGTTGTCACCAGCACTGACAAAATGGGGCAAGATAAACCAACAGGCTACGAGCATACCGAGCTTGCCAGAGCCTATTGGGTGTTTACTGCAAACGGTTTTAAGGTAGATATTGCAAGCCCTAAAGGTGGTAAGCCGCCTGTAGTTATTGATGGTGAAGATATGGGGGCTTACGATTACGCATTTTTAAACGACAAAACCATTCAAGCACAGGTCGCAAATACCTTGTTACTATCACAAGTTGACCCAAATGATTATCAGGCGGTTTATTTTGTTGGTGGGAAAGGTACCATGTTTGATTTTCCCGATAACAGCGATGTGAAACGGATCACCAAAGCCTTGTATCAAGATAACAAGGTTGTAAGTGCCGTTTGCCACGGCCCTGCGGCACTGGTAAATGTTACCTTGGATGATGGCTCGCATTTACTCGAAGGCAAAACCGTATCGGGCTTTACCAATGAAGAAGAGTTATTTTTAATTTCCGATGCAAAAACCCTCTTTCCGTTTTTGCTCGAAGATAAGCTGATTGCACGTGGCGCAACATTTCAGCCAGGCCCGCAATATCTAGAGCAAGTAGTGCAAGATGGTAAGCTTATAACGGGGCAGAATCCATGGTCAGTGTGGACCTTAGCTGAGCGCGTAGTTGCTGAATTAGGTTATACACCCAAGCCAAGAGCGCTCACTGGTGAGGAGCATTCCGTTAGGCTGTTAAAAACCTATCAACAAAATGGCTTAGCCGCAGCAAAAGCAGATATCGTTAATAATCCAAAAGCGCATCAACAAATATTAGTTGTAATGCATGCAATATTGGCGTTTATGCAGCTCGATATAGGTAAAGGATTTGATTTATTGAGCCTCGCCAAAGCAATCAAAGCCCAACACGCATAAATTGCTTAGTAACGTAACTCTTCAAGGGTTACGTTATGTCCGATACTACTCTATCACGGCCAAGTTCTTTGGCGTCGTAAAGCAAATCGTCAACACGTTTGAACATCATTTCAATTGCTTCACCACGTTGGTATTGGGTAACACCAATACTCGATGTGATTGTAATGCTGTTTTCATCACTCATTTTTATCGGCTCTGCTTTTAGCGCCAATGCAATTTGCTCAGCACATCTAATTGCTTGTATGGTTTGTGTATTCGGTAAAATTGCCACAAACTCTTCGCCGCCATAACGTGCAACAATATCATTACGTGTTAATTTGCTTTTAATAAGGTGCGACGCCACCTTTAACACATTATCGCCTGCAAGATGCCCATAGGTATCGTTAATTCGTTTAAAGCGATCGAGGTCAAACATCACCACACTAAAGCCGATATTTTGTTGTTTAAGTTGTTCAATACGACGCAACATGACGCGTCGATTAATCAGTTTTGTTAGCGGATCAACCGTTGATTCACGATACAAATTCATCAACATTGAAAGCTGTGCAATTTGCAGCCACAGGCTAATACCGGCAAACAAACCAAATAGCCAAACGCCATTAAACAAATGCCAATAATCACCGTTAAAAAAGTGCGCTTGTACTAGCATAAATGGAATAAAAATCAGGCTAATTAAAATCACACCACCGCGAATAGTCAGTGGAAATAACCCGATCATTGCCAATGTTAAATACGGCATCATGGTAAAAATTAACGGCACACTATCAAGGCTGTTAAACGTCAGCATAATGCACAAATAAAACAACGATGGACATAAAAATGACAGTGCAATCACATGTTTTATTAAACTCACCGAAGACGAGCGTTTTACGCGATAAGCCATAATAAACAGTGCCACCGAGAGCGAAATACGCGCCACAAGTAAGGTTTGTGCATGTGCTTGCGGGAGTGTTAGAAAATCAAAAAAGCCAAATAAGGGCACCGAAAATGCGAAAAACAAACACATAATCCATAAACGTCTACGAATATAATCCGACCGTTTATGCGTAAAATCAGTTGAATGGGAATGCGATGAAATAAGCTCGACGAGAGGATTGTTTTCTAAACGAAGGTAGGTTTTGAGTTTTAACGATTTAAACTTAGATAAGGGCTCTTTTTTGTCACTATACGGCTCGCTTAGTGCGGTTGGCTTCATATTTAGTCTCACTTACGTCTATTACAACGCCAAATAATGTTGACGCAATAATCATCAATTCGAAGCAAGTTTAACCGTTGAGCACATTTACGTGATTATTCTAGATCAATAAAAACACAGTAAACAAAGTACCGAAATTAAACACATAGCCTCTAATTTAATACACCCCTAGAGGTATTCGCATGCAAGAATTTGCTAAATATAAAATGCACTTTAACGCAAGCTTACAATCTCTTACAAAAGCGATAAAATTGAGCGGTAGCAGTACGTTGCAATATCTGGTACAACTATAAATTGTTAAAGCTAGCTAATTACACAGGGATTGCTGCCATTCACACAGTGTAAAAAAGCACAACGGCATTTGAACCATTGTTTGTAACGCAATACTTGCAAGGAGCGCGAATGAAATACCTGTTAACCTTACTTTTAAGCATATCCGTTTGCGCACAAGCAATAATCATTAGGCACGATATTGCTGATGCACAATACAAAGTACCAAGCACTGAGTTACCTCAATTAGCTACATTTTATTTTGACGGCGCACATGGCACGCTTATAGCGCCAACTTGGGTATTAACAGCAGCCCATGCGACATTTTGCGTGAAGCCTAACTCTCCCATATTACTTAACAAAAAACACTACGCGGTTAAGCGTGTTTATATTCATAAAGATTACACTCCGGGGCTAAGCCACGATATTGCCTTAATTGAATTACAACAACCCGTTTTAGGCGTCACGCCTTTCTCATTCAACACAAAATCTGATGAGTTAAACAAAAACCTGTGGTTTATTGGTATTGGTGGCACAGGAAATGGGTTAACGGGCCAAACAGTTGATAATTTTGAAAACAAAGGTCAAATGCGCAAAGCACAAAACAAAGTGACATTGGCGCAAGGTCCGCTGTTAAAGTTCACCTTCGATAAAGGTGAGAACGCGCTGCCACTCGAGGGCGTATCCGGTGGCGGTGACAGCGGCGGCCCGGCATACACATTTCAAAATAATACAGGCGTTATTTACGGTATTAGTTCACGTGTCGAGGGCGGTAATATTGGCAAATACGGTGTTAGCGAGGTTTACAGCCGAACATCATTTTTTGCGCCTTGGATAAACAAGATTATAAATGGTACGAATATAGACGCGCTTTCAGACGCCAAGTTGAAGCAGTTGCCTGCAGGGTTAACAGAAGACATTTTGCCACGTGTCTGTAACGACATTCGTATTAAATAAAGCAAAACTAGTGCGGCACATATAAATGTGTTGTATCACCTTAGATTTTAAAAAAAAGAGGGATCTTATGAAACGAAATTACATCTTGGCACTAGCGTTATTGACGACTACTCACACTAGCTTAGCCTTTGATTTAACCGCCAAATGCTTAAAAGTGAAAGAAATTTTCAACAAGCAACCTCACACTGCAACAACGTGGCAAAACTACTCAGCTGGCGCTGCAACTCCCTTTAAACAAATAAACGCAAACGATTTTGGCGCGCCCGTAGTGCTTAAAAATGATAAACAAGTTACCGTTGACCTATTGGGCCTGCATCCATTGTTAGTGTTCAACTACGCTGAGGAAGAAAAAGCAAACACGTGGCAAAAAGTCGACCTATACGCTCACAAAACCTACCAACAACATACCGACGTTACTAAACAGCTAGATATAGTGACTGTGCTAAAAGAATCGCTCGATTTGTCACCAGAAAGCATAAAATGCAACTACGACACTAGCTCTCCAAAGGACCTACGTAAAAACTTAAATGAACAAGTTTCATGGTCGACATTACTGACAATTAAGTCGTTTATGATGCCAGAAGATGTGATTGGTGCGATAAAAATTAAAAATCGCAATGCAGTGATTATTCGCAGTAAATCGGGGTTTGAGTATTACGAATCAAACGACGAGAAAGCCATTAAAATTACGGTGAACAGCGAAGAAAAAAGTGATCTAGATAGCTTTATTGCCACAGTTGAAAGTAACCCGCCGTTCACAACACCAACAGAAATTACAGCAAAGCTCATTAGCGGTATTCACAATAATAATATTGCAGACTGGCAAAGTGCACTGACCCTAATGAAACGTGAACAATACACAGTACCCGCGATGGAACCCGTCCACATACGCATTGTAACGCTCCAACATCAACTTTGATATTCGCGTAAATTTTATCAGCCCATAGCAAAAGGAGTTATTAGATGTTCGAATATTTAGTTGGGTTAGAAGTAACAAACAACCAAATGTATACGCAGTATCGAAATGCGATGACGCCCATACTTGAGCAGTATGGTGGCGGGTTTGGTTACGACTTTGTGGTATCTGAGGTTTTAAAGTCCGCAGTAGATGTGCCGATTAACCGCGTGTTTACCATTGTGTTTCCAACAAAACAAAGCGCTGATAGGTTCTTCTCGGACGACTCGTACTTAGCGGTAAAACCGAATATTTTGATTCTTCTGTTGCGCATACCACGATTATTGCCGGTTATGAAAAGGCGTAAGAATAACTGCTAACCGTCACTTTTACCGCACGCTAGACTTGCGCATTACGATTATATCGAAAAGGTAAACCCACTTAGCAAACGCCAAGTGGGTTTATTCGATTATCGTGTTGTCGATACCGATTTCGCTTTTTTAATCGCTTCATTAATATTTAGCGACGCTGCTTCTTGGCGCGGTGGGAACTTTTCAAATGTTTTAATATGCTCCGTTAGCATCGCAATGGCAGGTTGAAATACCCAGCTCTTTTTCATGATTTGATGAAAGCCTGTTACGCCATCGTAATGTTCCATTGGATCTTTACGTAAGTTAAACAGTTTAGGCATGGTATGGGTAACCAAATCTTCGTAATAACGACCACCTGGTTTTGATGCAAAGTGCATTTTCCAAGGGCCAACACGAATTGCGGTTAACTGCGATTCGTAATAATAAAAGAAGTGATTACGCGCAGATTTTTTGCTTTTGCCACGCCAATAATTAAGGTTGTTTTCACCATCGATATATACTTTAAACTCTTTTTCCATTGCTTTTCGTAAGTTTTTCTCACCTACTGCTGCTGCAATCGTTGGGAATACATCTTCATGCGAAGAAATACCGTTCAGCTTTAACCCTGCTGGAATTTTTTTCGGCCAACGCACCATAAACGGCACACGCACACCGCCTTCCCATGTCGTCATTTTTTCGCCGCGGAATTTGGTTGTACCCGCATCAGGCCACGAACTTTGCTCAGGGCCATTATCTGTGGTGTAGATTACAATGGTATTGTCGGCAATTTTTAGCTCATCGAGCTTATCGAGAAGCTGCCCTACATGACCATCATGCTCTAACAAGCCGCTACCAAACACATCTTCTTCAGAACTAATATGAGTGGCAAGATGACGGCTCTCTGGTTTCAAGCGCGTGTAAACATGCATACGACTAGGCGCATGCCAAATAAAGAAGGGTTTATCTGCTTTAACCGCGCGCTCCATAAAATCTAGGCTTCGCGCCAACACTTCTTCATCAAATGTTTCCATGCGTATACGCGTTAGCTGACCTGTATCAATTATACGGCCATCGGCATACGCTTCAATCACACCGCGCGGGCCAAACTTCTTCTTAAATTCTTTAGTTTTTGGGTAATCTTCCTGCTCAGGTTCTTCTGACACATTCAGATGATACAAATTGCCATAAAATTCATCAAAACCATGGCGCGTTGGCAAGTGCTCGTCAAGGTCACCCAAGTGGTTTTTACCAAATTTCCCCGTCATGTAGCCTTTATCTTTTAAAAACTCAGCAATGGTTGGATCGGCTTCTTTAATGCCCAAAGGATTGCCGGGCTGACCAACCGCTGTCAGTCCTGTGCGCACCGGTAATTGCCCCATTAAAAACGCTGCACGCCCTGCGGTACAACTTGGCTGGGCATAATGATCGGTAAATAAGGCGCCTTCATTGGCAATTCGGTCGATATTGGGAGTGTTGTAGGTCATGCCATGTGAATAGGCACTTAAAGAAACCTGTGCCACATTATCCACCATAATGGCGAGAACGTTCGGGTCTTTCGCGTGGGCTGACAACGAAAGTAGCCAGCTAACACACTGACTAATGGTAATTTCATTACTTCTCCTTGTATTATTGAAGTATAAGTTGAATTTGTTTCTCAAAAGCACTCTCACAGCAAACCTTGATTACATAAAGCCATCGTCGGCCAGATGTTTAACATCCTAAAAATAAACATCACTTTTGTTGTTAACCAAGATTAAATGCTCATTTTACGAGCATTTTCAATTTCTACCTTACAAGAAAATAAGGAACAAGCACAGTGAAAAACGATACATATTACGAAAATTTACTAACGTTTATTTAATCAAAAACAATGCGATACAAGCGCTAAACACCTAGTATTACGTGCAGCTAATTGCTCATGTAAATTTAAGTTATCCACTGAGCTCACGCGAAACAATAGACCTGCGCATTAAATATGAGCAGCGCAATAGTGCAAGGTTTGATTAAAAACTGGCTTGATCTAAACCAAACTTGAGGTTTTAGCATGCCATTTTTCACAGTAATAAGAACAAAATAATGAACAATGATATTTCAATTTCTAGTATAAAGCAGTTTCCGCCATTAATGTGGATTATGCTATTTGGCTCGTTTATAACGCGCGGTAGCTTTTATATGGTGTGGCCATTTTTGGCAGTGATTCTGTATAAAAAGTTTGCCCTTTCTGCAACCGAAGTGGGCTCGGTATTGTCGCTCGCTGCGGTTATTTCGGTGTTTGTCAGTTTTGTTGGCAGCACCGTGTCAGATAAACTTGGCCGCAAACCTATGATGTACGCCACAGGTGTGCTTTATATTATCTCGTTTAGTTTGCTTGCTATTGCCGACACAATTGTCATGTTCACTATAGTGATTACACTGTGTTTTATTGCTACCTCTCTTTGGCGACCGCTTGCATCGGCTTTAATTGGCGATATTATTCCAGAAAAAGCGACCCGCGAACTTGCGATGCAATCACTTTATTTTGCGGTTAATGTTGGCTGTGCGGTTGGCCCAATGCTAGGGGTTTGGCTTGGCTTAACCGGCGAGCAATCAAGCTTTTTTATCACTGTTTACGCCTTTGCCTTTTTACTTGTGTTACTAACCTGGGGGCTTAAACATCATGATAAAATCCAATCAAAAGTGGATATAGATAACGCACAAATTGCGCCAAGCAACGAAACTCCAAAAACAAAAACGTGCTTTAAACAAACATTCAGCGTGTTAGTACAAGATAAGCTGTTACAGTGCCTTATTTTGGCAAACATTTTGTGCTTTTTTATTTATGGTCAAATGGATAGTTCACTGGTGCAATACCTTACTCGTGAGGGTGCAAATAACTTGCTAGAACTTATTTCATCAATGATCTTTACTAACGCGTTAGTGATTATTACCTGTCAGTTTTTACTGCTTAAATTAATGGCGTCGCGGCCAATTTTAGTGCGTATTCGTTTTGGCTTGGTGTTACTTATCATCTCGCAAATCTGGTTTGCTTTTAATCCACTTACGTTTTTTGCAGGTTGGTTAGGCGCGGTTGTAATCATGAGCCTTGCCGAAGCCATTTTATTTCCTACCATGAGCGTACATGTTGACCGCATTGCGCCAACTAACCTTCGTGGTGCATATTTTGGCGCAACCGCATTTTACGATTTAGGCTATGCCTTTGCGCCCATTGGCGGTGGTTTACTGTTTGATATGTTTGACGGTCGCACCCTGTTTTTAGTGTGTAGTGCCATTGCTGTGGTGGTATTTTTACTTTACCTCATTATGAATAAATTAAAGCGCCCAGCGTTTATCACAGAGCAGCTTGCAACTGAACAAACGGCTAAAACAGCGTAAACATCTTTGCTTTTTTACAGTCAAAACAAAAAAGCCAGTATTCATTTACTGGCTTTTTACTTTACAACTTAAATAAGTTAATCGCGTTTATACACCGCCTCAATTGTTGCTTTTGCCAGTGTATTGGCATTCACCACATACCCTGCCACCGCGCTTTTGCTATTTTCTTTTAAACCAAGCGGCTTTGCTAACGCAAACACAGTAAATTGATAACGATGAATACCGTGCCCTTTTGGTGGACACGCGCCACCAAAGCCATTTACTCCAAAATCATTATTAATTTGCACCGCACCCTCGGGTAGTTGTGGACCTGAACTACTGCCAGCGCCAGCTACTAATTCGGTAGTGCTCGCGGGTAAATCTGTAACCTGCCAATGCCACCAGCCGCTACCAGTTGGCGCATCTGGATCATAGGCAAATACAGCAAACGCTTGGGTTTCTTTGGGTGCACCGCTCCACTTCAAATGCGGCGATACATTTTCACCTTCACAGCCAAAGCCCTTAAAAACGTGCTTATTTGAGAGCATTTCACCGTTCGCAATATCATTACTTGTAAGTGTAAAGGTATTAGCCCAAAGCTGCGCGGCTGATAACAATAACGTACCGCCTATAATCTGTTTTAACATGGTATGTCCCTTTTATTAATTACTTGCTCATATTAATCATAAACACGTTTAAAATCATAGTGTTTTAAGGGGGTGAATATTTTATCTGATTTGTAAGGTTAAAAAACGAGGCTTTAATGTAACTAGATCACTTACACAAGAACTGGAATGGTTCTATTTTAAAATATCTGTTACAAATAAAGCTGTGATGAAAAGCTTAATCAAGCTAAATTCAGGAGTACAAAGCTAGGGAGCATATATTTATGGATAAAGTCAGCACAGTTAGAATTTACCTGTTAAGGGCAATGTATGCGTTTATTGCGTTTGGCTTAGGAGTAACAACGCTACCTGACGTGGTTTCTGGCTCGGGCCGATTTGCCGATTCAGACACCATTATCAATGCCATGTTAATGGGATTTTGTCTTCTCTCGCTGCTTGGCATAAAGTACCCACTTAAAATGTTACCAGTACTGTTACTTGAACTTATTTGGAAAGTGTTTTGGCTTTTAGCCTATGCTTTACCTATGTATTTAAATCACTCTCTCGATGAATACACACAAGAGCTGGTATTTGCCTGTGCTTTGGGGGTTATTCTTACACCACTCGTACTGCCATGGGGCTATTTAATAACTCACTACATAAAAGCCCCTGCAACACCTTGGAGATGAATTCAAACAGGCCTTTTAGTCATCTATAAACTGAGGGTTAATTTTGGCAGTCAACACGTGATCTTGCCATATGCCATTTATTTTTAAATAGCGTTTAGCCAGCCCTTCTTTTTCAAAACCTAAACGCGTTAATAACTGGGCACTTTTTGTATTATGTGGCATATAGTTTGCCATCACACGGTGCAACTTTAACTCGTTAAAGACATAATCGAGCCCAGCCTCTACTACCTCAGTCATAATGCCCTGCCCTTGGTATTTTTCAGCAACACAATAACCTAGATAGCACGCTTGAAATGGCCCACGCACCACATTAGTAAAGTTACACATTGCCATTATTTCGCGGCGCTCAAAATCAAAAGCGGCAAAATGATACGCGTTATGATTATTAAGGTGCGTTTGATAACCATTAGTTAGATTCTGCACATTCACTTTAGTGTAATAGTGCTTATCGCGCGTTGGCTCCCACGGTGCTAAGTGCGCTTTGTTCTCATTAATAAACGACAACAGGGCTTGTGTATCATTACTGTTTGGCACATCAATCAGTGTACGTTTGGTTTTGAGTATCATTGCCTTTGGTCAAGTGCCTGTTTGTCGGTGGCATGCTGAATTAAATTAACTAATAACCGACCATGCATTGGGGTAAAACCGGTTTTCTCGAGTTTTTTCTCAAGGTAGTTAGCAAAGTTTTTACGCTTATCGTGATGGGTGCGAAGCGTAAACAGCAGTTCATTTTGCTTTTGGTTTATGAGTCTCGTGTTATAAATTGGGTCTTCATCAGGCCAGTTTTCTACTGGTACGCCTTTGGTTTGATATACATAGCTTGAAAGTGTTTGATTGATCCGAGAGTAATCACTTTGACCAATTAATAATTCCAATTCTTTTAATAAGCCGCGGTACAATACACGCGGAAATAAGCTGTAAAAATCTTTATTTTGGAACGCTTTGCCTTTTTCAGTTTGCTGCCAATCGGCAAAACTCGATTTAAGCGCATGGACAAAAATACGCCCAACAAAATGTACTTTTAAATAGCTGCCACCTTGGCTATCTGCACTTTGTAGCAAATTACTTAAACGCTTACGATAGCTTCGGTTCTCTGCTTTTAAACGGCTTACTTCGGCTTCTAACGCAAGTTCATTTTCGCCTTTCTCAAGCTGCTGTTTTTGCAATTGGGCAATACGCAATTGGGCACTTTGTAATACATCGCGGGTGTCTTTAAGCTCTTGTAGCACACTACCATTTTTAATCTTGAAATTAAAATTGTGCGTATTGTGCTGAGTGGTTTGAGTTACTAAAGGGCTGGCTGCTTTGGTAAGCGCTTGGTTTAATTTTCTTTCTAAAATTATCCCTGACTGGCTGCCTTTTAGCAGCGTTGTTAATTGACTATTTATCTCATTTAAATACCAAGTATGTAACTGCTTACTTTGCTCTGTGCTTAACCCAGTAAAAGGATTACTATTTTCCTTATCAAATTCAGACACCTACTGCCTCAGTTCCATTAGTTCTAATTATTTATTCTGAGCCGGATAGTAGCAGAAAAACCCACTAAAACTCTAGCTGGATAATGCACTTTTAGTACTCACTTGCGAGCGTTCTAAAATGGCCACACCTTGCTCTTTCATAAAGGTTTCAAACGCACTGGCAAGTAAGCTTTGTTTTCTATCTTGGCGTTTAGCTAAAAACCACGTACTACGAATAGGAAACCCTTTTACATCTAATTTTACCAAACCCGGTACTTCACCATAATCGAGCGCATGACGGCTTAAAATAGATAAGCCTAGACCCGATGCAACCGCATATTTTATTGCTTCGTTACTTTCGATGGTCATTTTTTCATTCAAGGTTAATTGCTGCTCTTTACAAAATTGCTCAATTAAATTTCGCGTACCAGAACCTTTTTCACGCATTATAAATGGGTAATGCGATAAACGGTTTAAACTAACTTCGTGTTGCAAATGCAGTTCATGCCTTGCAGGGGCGATTACTACCAGTTCGTTATCGAGTAGCGGGGTTTTTATAATTTCGGGACGTTCAGGGCACTGACTAAAAAAGTAAAAATCGTCTTCGTTGGCTTCTATGCGCTCTTTAACTTCTTGGCGGTTACCAATCTTTAAATTGATATCAACTTTTGGGTGTTTCTTACAAAACGCCCCTAAAATTAGCGGCAAAAAATACTTGGCAGTAGAGACTACACATAAATTAAGCGAGCCGGATGTCACGCTTTTAAGCTCATCAATCGATACTGATAAATTATGAAAACTGGTAAACACCTCATTAGCGCACTTTAGTAGCGCTTTTCCTGCGTCGGTAAGCACAATGGTTTTGCCATGCTGGCGATACACCGGCATATCCATAGTCTCGCTTAATTGCCTTAACTGAATCGACACCGAGGGTTGGGATACATGTAACTGCTGCGCCACCAAAGAAATACTTTTGTATTGGTCGAGCGCTTTTAAGAGCTGTAATTGCCTAACTGTGGGTAACCGCATAGCTATATAGATTTTTATTTATACATATTTACATAAATATATATTAGCGTTTATTAAACTGCGCGCATAGACTAATTTTTGACTTATAAATGCATAAAATACAACCTGCATCTCAGAACAACAACGCAGGTGGTGATGCTTTGTATTAGGGAATGAGGAAGTTATGTTAGAAACCATATCGAATAATGTACGCGCGTTAGGTGAAGTACTCGGCCAAACAATTGCCGAAGACAAAGGCGATGGTTGGGTTGATAAAATTGAAGAAGTACGCCTTTTAGGTAAGCGCATTGTGGCAGGTGAAAACCATGCAATTGATGATCTACAAACGATCTTTGCAAACAGTACTGAACAAGATTTATTAATTCATGCTCGTGCATTTAGCCAGTTTTTAAACCTCGCGAATGTGGCAGAGCAACAACACACAACCAGTGAGCAAGGCTTAGCAGAGCTTGATTTGCCCCACCCGCTTGACTCTCTTTCAGACAAATTAACCGGTATTGATGCAAACGCGTTTAAACAAGCGCTTAAAAAGCTGCATATCGAACTGGTGTTAACTGCGCACCCAACCGAAGTTAACCGCCGCACTTTTATTCATAAATACAACGAAGTTGCCGATGAACTCAGTAAAGGGGAAGCACCACTGAGTGAACGCGTGCAAGAAATCATTGAGCAAGCATGGCATACCAATGAAATTAGACAGCAGCGCCCAACACCGCTTGATGAATCTCGCTGGGGCTTGCACGCCATTACCGACAGTTTATGGCATGCGGTACCACAATTTGTTCGCGAATTAGATGATCTTTCACAAGCCCTGATTGGCGAGCCGCTGGCTGAAGATATTGTGCCAATTACTATGGCCAGCTGGATGGCAGGCGACAGAGACGGTAACCCGTTTGTTACCGCCAAACTCAGTAAACAAGCCATTTTACAAGCGCGATTAATTGCCGCAGAGCTCTACTTAACGGACTTTGAATCACTTTATTTAGAATTATCTATGCATAAGGCAACCGATGATTTAATTGAAGCGGATATTAATAATATTGGCCCGTATCGCGCGGTGATCACCAAGTTAATTAGTGAACTTAAAGAGTCAATCACGCTGTTGCGTGATGGCAAAACCAAAGGTGCAATTTCATCTTCTGAAGATTTACTGACGCCATTAAAAGCATGCCGTAATAGCTTATTAGCCGTCGGCCTTACCCGCGTTGCAAATTCACAAGTGCTTGACTTAATTCGCAAGGTGCAATGTTTCGGCATTTCACTGGTTAAGCTGGACATTCGTCAACACAGCGAACGCCACGATGAAGCCATTGGCGAGATTGTAAACGCGCTCGATTTAGGCGGTTACGCTACTTGGGATGAAACTCGCCGCGTTGAGTTCTTACTCGGCGAAATAAATAACCCGCGTCCATTATTACCCAATGTCACTTGGAGTGAAAATACACAAGAAGTGCTCGATACCTTTGCCATGGTGGCTAAGCAACCGCGTGAAGTGCTCGGTATTTATATTATCTCGATGGCCAGCAAAGTAAGCGATGTACTTGCTGTTAATCTTTTAATGAAAGCCACTGGGTTTAGTTGGGATATGCCAATTGCACCGCTGTTTGAAACATTGGATGATTTAAACAACGCGCCAAAAGTCATGGGCGACTTGCTAAACATAGAGCAATATTTAACACGCTGTAAAAAGCGGCAATATGTGATGATTGGCTACAGTGATTCGGCAAAAGATGCGGGCGTATTAGCGGCCACATGGGCACAATACCAAGCGCAAGAAGCGCTAGTACAGGTATTTAAACAATTTGAGGTGGAACTTAAATTATTCCACGGCCGTGGGGGTACCATTGGTCGCGGGGGTGGTCCTGCACACGATGCAATTGCATCGCAACCGCCGGGTACACTCGATGGTGGCCTACGTGTCACCGAACAAGGTGAAACTATCCGCTATAAGTTTGGTTTGCCAAACCTTGCTGTGCGCAGTTTGCACTTGTATGCCAGTGCGATTTTAGAAAGCCTAATTCACCCACAACCTGTGCCGCCAGCATCATGGCGAGCGCTTATGAACAACATGGCATCGCTCAGTTGTGAAATTTACCGCGGTTATATTCGCGAAGAACCAAATTTTGTGCGCTATTTCCGTCAAGCAACACCTGAGCAAGAGTTATCATCGTTGCCACTTGGCTCGCGTCCAAGCAAACGCCGCTCAGATGGCGGTATTGAATCACTGCGTGCTATTCCGTGGATATTTGCGTGGAGCCAAAACCGTTTAGTATTGCCAAGTTGGTTAGGACTTGGTCAAGCAATTGAAGCGTTTTATCAAGAAAATGCCGCGCTGATGAACGAAATGTTGGAAAACTGGCCGTACTTTAAAGCCCGTATTTCATTAACTGAAATGGTGTATTTAAAGTCCGACCCGCAGTTATCAGCACTGTATGACGCAGCCCTTGTAGAACCTGAGCTACAAGGTTTAGGTGAACAACTACGCAGCCAATTACAGCAAGATGAACAAGCAGTACTGACATTGCTTAACCAAGCTCATACGCTCGAAAGCGATCCTTGGAACTTAAGCTCGTTTAGATTACGCCAGCCTTATTTATTGCCACTGCATTTGTTGCAAATTGAGGCTTTAAAACGTTTACGCAATAAACCTGAGCACCCTGAAAGTGAGCAAGTGCTAATGGTTACCATGGCAGGTATTGCTACTGGTATGCGAAATACTGGGTAACCACGTGAAATTAGCATGAGACTATGTGATTAGTGTTGTATCAAGCACTAATCACAATTTTAATAAGGTATTGCTTAATGCCATTTATCAACACGCCTCATATCGTTGGCAAACACCGACGAAAACGCATGCATTTTCGCTTTAAGTAACGATTTTCTTCCCTCAAAGTTACGTGTATAAATCAAATCAGCTGACCCTACGTATTTATTCCATGCAACCACATAGCGCTCTGCAAATTGCTTTTTTACCCCAATACACGTTGGGACCGCATGATAGTCTTTTCGTGCAAGCCCCGCGAAGTCACCTTCTCGAACAACTAAATAACGTGGGTTATCAATTGGTGCCAGTACCTCAGCCACACAATCTGCAAATAACGACGATTCATAAAATGTACCGCCTGTAAGTGCAATTGTTAAGCCTCCGTCATAACCCTGGGATGTTTTTATATCAAGCATTCTGAGCGGGGTTGTAAGCTTATTTGTTTTCGCTAATGTTTCAATCACCGCGTTACCAATTTGCTTCAATGATCCATCGACAGGTAAATGCAAAAGCATTATGCGCAACGCTTTGAGTGTTTTAGGTAAGTTTTTAACAAATCCATACGTAAATCCGCCTGCTAAAAACCATAACATTACTGTTACTGACTGCGGGTATTTCATAAATGACAGACTCATTGCAAGGGCGCTCATCATTCCCAACAAGAGCTCTTGCGTTAAGTACTTAAACGTATTTTTTAAATGGACTGTTTTAAACCGCGTAACTGCTTGGGTTTCAACGGATGGCAAGGTACGGCCTGTTTTATCAATAGTTAATGCACGTTGCCATTTGGCTGGTAGCTGCTCAATGTTTTTAAAGCGTTTGATCATCTGCTTGTTGTTGGCATATACCGCAAACTTCATTGAACTTGTTGTGTTAAAATAAAACGCTAATTTTGAATCAAGCCGCTCAAATCCGCTTTCTATCGCGTTACTGTTTTCAGCTAACCCAACGAACGTTAAAAAACGCCTTTGTAAGTTGTTAAAGTCAATTAATCCGTAATAGCTTTCTTTATCAACCGCAACCAAATGCCAGATACTACTTGCTTTTTGAGGTGACGACTTATCAAGACGAATAGCCCTTCCTCGCATTTGATTCGTCAACATAAACGAACCAACCGAACTTGCTAACACTAAAGAATTTACTACTGGTGCATCCCAACCTTCTCCAAGCAATGCCCGTGTCCCAATCAAGGTTTTAATATCACCATCACACAGTAACTTGGTAAATAATGAAGTAAGTACGTTCAAAGAGCCGGTTACCTTTACATAACCATTAAGCCCAGTGATAGGCGTAAATCCCAGCTTTTCACTTGCATCATCACTTTTGAAATACGCTACTTTGCTTTCATGAACAATTGATAAACGTCCTGTCAGTAACGCTACATCTTCATTAATGTTTGAATGCTTTGCGAGCATCTCAAATACCGGCCAACTCCCAAGTGTTGTTTCACCAATTTGAGTATTATTGGACAGTGACTCATCTCTAATAAAATCAGTCAGGATCACTTGTCTAAGTTGCTGCTGTCTTTTCTTGTATTCAATGCGATGAATATCAAGGCACCCTTTAATTTTTGCTGAACTGAGTGAAAGTGAACGTTCGAGCCGATTAGAATGCGCTAACATTAAATCGCGTTTGTGCAGAAGTTCGGAAGCTCTAAGCTGCTTTTTTAGCTCAGTAATAAAACGCTCTTGTTCATCATTCTGTGCAAATGTTTTTGAAAAAAGCATTGCTTCTATTAACTTTTGCCACCACGACCGAGTTAGCTTAGGAACATCTTCACACGTTAAATCAAGCAGCGCTAACGCGTTTTGTGGTAGTGCTTGTTTGGTGTGTTTAAGTAACACTAAAATTGCAATCAACGCATGCGGAGACTTAATAATATCAGCGGTACTGACTTGTGGTTGTGTAAGCCAAGTATGATGCTTACACATGTCTAAAAATGTCTCGTTCGCCAATAAATGCTTAAACAACTGTTTTACGCGCGCATCAAACTCACGCAATTTTGACCGCTCATTAGCGGACGCATCAACAGCCCAAACGTAATCTTGATGAGGACACAAGGTATTTGCTTTGACCAGCTCTGGTACTGATATTTCTTCGTCGATAGTACCGCACAACTGCTCGTACTTTCCCCACTCATGACCATCAGAATCATAAGGTGGGGTAGCAGTTAAAGAGACCAGTGTAATCTGTGGCAGTGCGTCACATACTGCGGTAAGTACTTTCCACCACTCCTGTCGTAAATGGTGTGCCTCATCTAAAATAAGTACGCTTATTTCTGCATTTTTCAAACTTGAAATAAACGCATTTACTTCACAAGAATCGAGTGTTGCTGGCTCATTCTCCTGCTCATCACACTCATATTGTGCGTCTTCATTTTGAGAGATTTTAGCGTGTAATGCTTGGTAGGTAATTGATGTAAAGCTTCTAGGAGTATGCAAGTCATTACTGACCCAAGCCAATTCAAATGGATTATCACAGTCTACAAAATCAGCTAAACGTTCAATCCATTGATCGCGAATGACACGCGTCGGAGACAAAATTAGTGCGTTTTGTGCTAATCGCTTGAATACTTCAATGCCCAGTGTGGTTTTTCCGGCCCCTGGCGCTGCAACGATATGCAGCTTGTCATCTTCAAGATGTTCATCAACAGCGTTAAGCACTCGGGATTGATACGGACGCCAAGAATATTTAAAGTTTAACTGCGAGAAATCCATTCGTTATATAACTTTAATGATTACAGAGCCGTATAGTAATCATAAATCCGCTTCAAGCCAACAGCGCTATTCTTAGCTCATTATCGTCAGTCCATTTGAAATGGGTAAATTGAACCAAGCTTTAAAATTTGGCTTAATTCGTCAAGGGCTGTTTGGCTTTCTACAAGTAAGCTTGGGTCGGCTAAATCATCTTCTGCAATCGCATCTCGATAATGCTTCTCAACCCAGGCTGTTAAGGTATGGTATTTCGCTTCATCCATTAAACATTCAGGGGCAACGGCGCTTAATTCCAACTCATTTAGTGGCACGCGAAGACGTAAACACGCTGGACCACCGCCATTTTTCATGCTTTGTTGCAAGTCAAAATAAATCACTTGAGAAACGGGATTGTTTTCATCACAAAGCGTCGCAAGATAGGTCGCCACTTTATCGTTATTTTGGCATTCGGTAGGGGCTACAATAGCCATAGTGCCGTTTAGTAATGTAATAAGCTGGCTGTTAAAAATGTAGCTTGAAACTGCATCTTCAACACTCACATAATCGCTACTGACTTCAATTAAGTGTAGTGGTTTATCACCTTGGTATTTTGTGTTTATAGTTTCAACCGCACGTGCGGATTGATAAAATGCCATTTCATGATAAAGCAGCACATTTTCATTACCAATTGCGATTACGTCATTATGAAATACACCTTGGTCAATAACATTTGGGTTTTGCTGCACAAATAAGCAATTTGCTTCGCTCAAACCATGTGCGCGAGCAACGGCCTCGCTGGCAGCTAACGTTTGCCTTGCAGGGTAAATGTTTGGTTTTATTTCTGATAACGCATCTTCACCATAAACAAAGAGCGATAGCCCTTTTGCGTTATGAGAATTGGCTAAACGTGTGTGATTTGCCGCCCCTTCATCGCCCAATAATGGATGATGTGGTAGTGGCTCATGATGGGTAAAATACTGTGCATTGTTAAAAATAGCTTTAAAAGTACGGCTTGTTTGCTCGGCTTCTATGGCGCGGTGTAGTTTGTTACTTAAATTGGCAGGTGTGAAGTGCACTTTGCCATCGTCACAATCCAAACTATTCGATACCGTTGCCGCATTTGCCGACCACATTGAGGATGCCGAATAACAGGCTTTTAAAAACTGCGGCGCGTGTTTGGCTGCTTTTGTAATTACGTCTTTATCGCTACCTGAAAAACCCAACTTTCTAAGTGTGTAAGTATCTGGGCGAACCTGCGGCGGTAAAATGCCCTGCTTTAAGCCAAGCTTTGTCATCGCCAGCATTTTTTCAAGGCCTTGCAGCGCAGCTTTTTTCGGATTGGCGATTTGCTTTGCGTTATTTTTAGATGCGACGTTACCAAACGATAAGCCGCTGTAGTTATGGGTTGGGCCAACCAACCCATCAAAATTAACTTCGTACACTGTCATCTTTGCATCCTTTTAGTGCAACATTGCACTATTATTAGGCGTTTTTCGTGTTTAAAACCGAAAAAACATGAATACAAAGCTAAGTTGCTAAATACATGCCAGACCCTAGAAATTAAGTTGCGTACTGTGTGCTCCAGTTTTTAATAATACGATGAATTTGATTTATGCCATCCGTTAGCGCGGCCGGACCTGGCTGCAGAATATCGCTCGAATTGATTTCATAGACATGCTTGTTTATCACTGCCGGAATGGTTTGCCAGCCCTCGCGCGATAACATTTTCTCAGGCACAAAAGGGCGACCACACCAGGCTGCAAAAATAATATCCGGCGCTTTTTCAATTACTTCGCATGGGTCTTTAATAATGCGATTTTTGGCAAGGCTTTCACTGGCAAATTCCTTGTAACAATCAATGCCACCGGCGATTTCTACCAATTCACTGACCCAAGTAATGCCAGTAATAAGTGGATCAAACCACTCTTCAAAATACACCTTAGGTTTTACTGTAAGCTGAGCTGCACTTGCTTTAATCGTGTTTAGATTATCCACCAATTGATTAACTAGTTTTTCGCCTTTTTGTGGCTCGCCAATCAATGCCGACAGTGTTCGGATCATTTGCAACACCTCTTGAATACTGCGGTGATTAAAACAGTGCACATTGACGCCTTGCTTTATTAAATCACGCACAATATCAGCCTGAAGATCAGAAAATGCCAATGCTAAATCGGGCTCTAATGACATAATTTTATCGATGCGAGCGCTTATAAACGCCGAAACTTTAGGCTTTTCACGTTTAGCTCTTTCAGGGCGCACAGTATAAGCAGAGATGCCAACAATACGGTGTTGCTCACCCATTAAATAAAGTGCTTCTGTGGTTTCTTCCGTTAAACAAATTATGCGCTCAGGCCATTCCGCTTTTCTAAAATCACTCATCCCGTGTTACTTCTCCATTAAAAAACGTAACAAAAAACGCCATGTTGCTAGGAAAATACCAATGCATATAAGATGCGAGTATTTTGTCACACGCATAAATTGCCTCAGCTTGCGTGTGACGCGGATAAAACTGTGAATACGCTAAAGCGGTTAGGTTAATTTCGGCGCTTGAATAATGAAAGCTGTGCCCTCGCACTTCACAAGGTTCAGCAATATTTTGATAAACAGCGCTTAAATCGACATATTGTTGACCAATGCTAGAGAGGGTTTTATTCATGGTTGCTTTGCCATTTAACACGCCACACATAGTAAAGTGTGTATTTTCACTTATTAATTCATCCAATAAGTAGAGCATACCGCCACACTCCGCTAAGACCGGCTTGTTACTTTGCGAAAACTGTTTTACCCCTTGTTTAAACGCATTATTTTGGCTTAATTGCTGAGCATAAAGCTCCGGATACCCACCTGGAATATAGAGCGCATCACCCTTTGGCAAGGTTTTATCCTGTAATGGTGAAATGTAGCTTAGCTCTGCGCCAAAATCTGCCAGCATCGCCAAATTGGCACGATACAAAAACGAAAACGCATTGTCTTTAGCAACCAAAATACGTTGGCCTTTTAGTGGTTTAGCACGTTTAAAATCTGCGTATTGCTTTGCATCATCTCCCTCTTTTGAAGGCCAAAACACCACGTCATTGGGTAATTGATTAAAGTGTGAGTTAGCAAATTGCTGTGCGGCTTGTTCTAAATACAAGTCGATATGTTGTAACTCACCTGCTTGCATAATGCCAAGGTGGCGCTCAGGCAAACTAATTTGGGAATTTCGTAAAAAGTAGTCTTGCGTTAATGCCTTTTCGTTTATTGATTGCAAAACCATTTCGCCATGTCCTTGACCTGCGATCTTATTGGCTATCACACCGTAAAAATTAAGCCTTGGCTGATAATTAACTAAGCCATGAACTAAGGCGCCAAAACTTTGCGCCATGGCCGAACCATCAATCACCGCCAAAATCGGAATACCAAATAAGTCACTTAAATCGGCAGTATTTGGTGTGCCATCAAACAGCCCCATTACGCCTTCAATCAAAATAAGATCTGCAACGATAGCGGCTTGGTACAGCATACGCTGACATTCACTTTCGCCCACCATCCAAAGATCCAATTGATACACAGGGCGGTTTGATGCCGCTTCTAAAATCATTGGATCAATAAAATCAGGCCCGGTTTTAAACACCTGAACCGTTTTACCCATATTTGTAAAATAGCGTGCCATGGCCGCGGTCACTGTGGTTTTGCCCGCCCCCGAATTTGGCGCACTAATTACAAGTGCTGGGCAAAATACCGGCGAATTAACTGCCATGGTGAGTTGTTTTTAAAATGCTGGTGTGTGGTTTTAAGTAATAACAGGCAAGGTACAATGCCAACGCAATCGCCACATAGCCAAACGGGCTAGTAACATATGGCGCGTAATACTGTGCTACACGCTCTGAGTAAGTACTTAACGACATATCGCTAAATTTACCCGATAACCAATAATAGCTCGCGTTTGAGGTTAGAAATGCAATTGAGCTTGCAAGCCATAAGTTTACCAGTGCCATTAGCGTTTTTGCTGCAACCGAACGCTTTGTTTCATCGAGCTTTAGTTGCAAACTTTTATGACCCGCCCACCACAGCACATAGTAGCCAACAAATAAAAATGGGTATGAGCGCGTAATACAATCGCCAAAATCACCGCGATAATAGCTGCTGGTTAAATCAATCGACACACTTAGTACCACAAATACGGCAAAAGTACGGTGCTTAGACCCCAGCAAACCTAAAATAAAGAAAATTGCTGTACTGGCACTTGGCAAATGAAGCGCAGACGCAAAGTGATACTGGCGGGTGGCTATCATCAATAGCGCTAACAACGCATAAATCAGCAACGAGAATTGTTGCACTTTAATTGGGGTAAATAAACTTGAACGATCTGTCATTATAATTTTTCCACATACTAGAATTGATGCGATAGGACATGACAAGATACAAGGCACACGCCTTTGCCTGTTACTGCAAGGAATAACAATATCGGTTTCAGGTAATTAGATGATCAATTATCGCGACCACAAATTACTGCAATTGATATAAAAGCGACTGTGTTCTCGTTGCTCACCGCCCACCGCAGTACTCGAGTGAACTAGGCCGGTCTCCGGACTCCTGATCATCGCTTTGACAGCACCTTCCCATCATAAACAGACAGTGGTGGTTGTCGCTCACAGTTACCGTTGCGGGGGCAGTTCCAGATTTTAACTGGATTCCCGTTTAAACATTGTTTATAAAAAAACAATAGTCACCTAATTACAACGCAAATATATGTCAGCTAGCATTATTAAATCAAGCTAAGACATTATTCTTATTAAAACTTTTTGTTTGTTGATATAACGAGGCACTGTCAAAAATTACAAACTGCGGTATGCTAAGCAAAAAGTTAATCTTTAATTAGCAATGTCAAAAGTAAAAGCCAAAGTACTTCGTTTCAACCAAATCTCAGTTGAAGCGGTTTTTGAGAAAGAAAATGAATTAATTAGCCAACTGCAAAACGGCAATTTAGACCAAGCACTGTTACTTTGGCAAAGCGATAAGCCAACTTTGGTTTTACCATCAGGTAATAAATGGCAACAAACTGAAGCGCTCGAAACAAAGCTAAAGAAAACCGATTGGCAACTCTACGCCCGCAAAACTGGCGGCGCCCCTGTACCACAATGTGATGGGGTAATTAATGTATCTTATATGTATGTTTTAGAAGAACATATTCCCTACTCTATTCCAAACGCCTACAAAGATTTTTGCGCTATTTTATCTTCGTTTTTTGAACAGTTTAATATTAAGGTTGAAACCCACGCCACCCCCGGTAGCTATTGCGATGGTGATTACAATCTTAATATTAAAGGTAAAAAAATCGTCGGCACAGCCCAACGTGTATTACTAAAAAAAGGTGGTGGAAAAATTATACTGGCGCAGGCCTGCATTTTAGTAAATGCTGATATGCCAACCTTAGTTGCACCTGTAAATTTGTGTTACCAACATCATCAACAAGGTGATCGTGCAATAGCCGATGTGCATACCAGCTTGTTTGAGCACACCCAAGAGCGACCCGATATAAGCGAATTATTTCAGCGCCTATTTACCAGTTTTATAAATCATCAAAAACATAAATCGAGCTGATCGTAAAACCCTTTTTTTAGTGTTCAGCAGTGTTACACTTGGGGCTTATTACACCTTTAATTACCTTTGGAGTGCCCCTTGAAATTCGCTCTTCTTCCATGTGCTGCATTAGTTGCAAGCCATGCGTTTGCATCTGTTAGCCCATCTACCGATGAGTTGGCACAATACGCCGTAGCAGAATACCAAAATGCGCAAATACATACGTTAGCCAATATGGTGTCGTTTCCGACCGTTAATAAGAAAGACATCGATACACCGCAAAATCCAGATTTTATTGGCTTTAAATCGCTATTAAAAATTAAAGCGGCGGAGCTTGATTTAGATTATCAAGATTTTGGCCATACCGTATTAATTGGCATGGGTGAGCAACAAGACAAAGTAACCATAGTGACCCATGGTGATGTGCAACCAGCAGACCCTACAAAATGGCAGCAGAGCCCATTTGTACTCGATAGCACCTCTGAGCCAGGTAAGTTAATTGGCCGAGGTACCGAAGACGACAAAGGCGCAATTGCTACTGCACTCTATGCCATGAAAGCGCTAAAAGATAATAATGTTACGCTAAACAATCGTATCGAACTGATGGTATACCTTGCTGAAGAATCAGATTGGGAACCACTAAAGCGCTTTATGAAACGCTATCAACAACCAAAATATGCTGTGACCATTGACGCTTCTTACCCTGTGGTTGTTGCCGAAAAAGGCTGGAGCTTAGTTGCCCCAACATTTACAGGTTCATCACCACAAACCGGTGTTTATGTTAGCGAGTTAAAAGGCGGTGCATTTGTTAGCCAAATACCTGAAGATGCCAGTGTGGTACTTCATAATGCGGATGCGCAAGCGCTTAACATACTTAAGCAAAACATAAATGCACTGAAAGATGTACAAGTAACACTTACGGCAAAAGGCGATAGCGTACTTGTCAGTGTTAAAGGGGAATCAGCGCACTCATCTGAGCCAGAAGCAGGACACAATGCCATCGCTCACTTGGCAGAAGTGTTCAAAGGTATTGATCTAGAGAATAACAGCGACGGTCAGGCCATTGAATTTATTAATCAACTTTTCGGCCTTGATTTATACGGCGCACAATTTGGTGACATTGCCTACCGTCACGATTTTATGGGGCCAATGACTGTCGCGCCAACACTTCTAAAACGCAGCGAAGAGGGTCTTAAATTATCGGTTAATTTACGCCGCCCAGTTGGTAAAACAGAATCGCTATTAAAATCACAAATTGATACCGCGCTTAACAATTGGCAAGCTAACAACAATGTGACGTTGAACGATGTGGAAATTCATATTGGCACGCCGATGCTGCTTGATGATGCACCGCACGCCCAAGCGCTTTTAGACATCTTTAAGCATTTTACTGGCGATGAAGATGCAAGCTTTGTTTCAATTGGTGGGGGCACTAATGCTAAGCTATTTGATAACGCCGTGTCGTTTGGCCCGTCAATGCCAGGTAAAAAATATACAGGTCATTCAGAGCACGAGTATTTAACACCAGAGCAAATGGCGCTTAACTTAAAAATGTATACCGCCATGATGGTGAAACTTGGCAATATGTAAACGACCAATTTAGAACAACCATAATTTATAATGAGGCAACGTTATGCTTTGTGACAAAAGTATGACGTTCCTTAGTACCTTGATTGCATTTAAAAAGTAGCACTTTTAAACAGACTTACACACCATTTCTGGGGATAACCTTGATACCAAATACCATTCTTATTTACGCCTTATCTAATACCCCTTTAAAGATTAGTGGGTAACGTCTTATACGGTTACCAATGTAATCATCTGCCATTATTTGTTGACAAAATTCATCAATGGTTAGGTTTGCTTCAAAAAGCCATTCCATTCGTTCCAGTGCACGCAAAAAACCACGTTTTAAAAATGCTTGGTTTTGATAATGCGCAATATTCTGCTTTACGATATTTAGTTTTTCAGGATCAGCTTGCAGCGCCGTAATCACCGCTTTTAAATATTGCTGCTGTTGCGGGTGTGCTTTTTCCTTGCGAGGGCGACCTAATGACACGTATTACTTCTCTTAATTAACCTTTAATAAAAAAACCTGAGTTCGGAGTAAAAATGGTAAGTTAACTGCTTAATCCGATCTCAAATTAGTTATATGGTGTTGCCATTAAGTTGGATTACTTTTCGCGTTATTTATTGAAAAACAGACTCGGGAAGTTAGCATACTCATAATGCTCACCAAACACCTCTGCCAGCTTCTTTGAGTGATAAAGCTTCTCAAACGCTAACTCAAATTGATTTTTGAGTAAGCGCCCTCGATCATTGTCATGAAAAACCAACCAAATTGGCGTTTTTCCCTGTAACTCGAGGGTTTCGAACATCCGTTTTTGCCGTTCCGTTAAGTTGTAAATATGATCGACTACGACATCTACTTTACCTGATTCCAATAACACTAGCGCTTTGTGAATATCGGTAAAACGGTAGCTCTGCGCATGTTCTGGCACATAACGGTTGTAAGCGTATTCTTCAAACCACCCAACAGTTAAATCTTTAAAGTCCTCACTGTGGCGCAGTTTTGTTGTGCGCGGGTTGTAGATAGCAATAATGGGGAATTCCATATCTATATAATATTTTGGATAAACTACATCACCCAATAGCTCGTTATCGCTCTTATAAACACCAACAAGCACATCTGCTTTTTGATTTTTAAACAGGCGCTTGGCGCGCGCATAGCTGCCAACGTCAAATTTTAACTGCTTATTTACCAAGGTTTTCTTGACCAATTCAAGGTAAATCCCCTCACCTCCTGGCTCTGAAAATTCGCGCCAATGTGCCGCTGCAACAGTGATTTGTTCGGCCTTTGTAGGTAATGCACCTAACAAAGAGATAAAGCAGATTATACAAACATCAAAACGCATAAAATCCAGTTTGTTTATTAAATCAATATCCAGAAAGTATAGATATATTCTGAAATTGTGCAGTAACAGCGTTATTGCCCACAGCCATAGCGCGCTAGAAACAGTTCAATCGTTTGATCTATTAAATAGGCTTCTTGTTGCTCACTGAGCACATCGAAACCGTATAAACGTGGATAAAAGATATGAGACTTCAACTGATAAACAAACTGCTTGGCTGCAAGTTCTTTGTCATCAATCTGCATTTTATGTGCTGACACTGCATCAGTTAAAAACTGTTCTAAATACGTCATACAGCCAATTGAATTGGCGCTCAGTTGTTTAGCAAATTCGGGGGCTTGCAACATTTGCAAAAAAGCAATTTTAGCAACACGTAAAAAATTGTCGGAGCGAAACAGCGAAACTTCATGCTCCGCGATAGTTAAAAGCTGTGCTTTAAGCGGCTTATTTTCATCAAATATAACTGTTTGAATATTATTAAGTTGCCCCATCATGCGTTCAATAATGGCGTAAAAAAGCGCATCTTTTGTTTCAAAATGGTTGTACACAGTACGTTTAGATACCACAGCCATTTTAGCCACTTCATCCATGCTGGTATGCACTACCCCATTTTCAAAAAACAGCTGCTCTGCAGCATCTAGAATATGAATGCGTTTTTGCTCAGATAATTTCATAGTTTTCTCATTAACAGTCTCCCTAATTTTAAACTTAATTAAAAAAAACTGCACTACACAGTTTACTTTTTTATCATTTAATGAAAAACTACACCGTGTAGTTTACATCTTTAGAGAAACTCGATGAAAACGATTAAGTGGTTAAGCCTTTTACTCATTATTTTATTTATTGGAGCCTGCACTGTGAACAATAACTTAGCAACTGACGGCACAAGAAAAACGCCCAATCAAAGCCTATACAAAAATGGGAAGTTCTATAACGCCGACGCAATGGAGCCAAATAGTTTACGCAAGGTTGCTGGTATTTTTGTCCGCTACTTTACGGAGAAAAAGCTCAATGCAATACCAGAACAGCCACTACCGATGAATACCTTATCGCGCGAACAGCTTGAATTACTTGACGATAACGAAATCCATATTGTAAAACTTGGTCACTCATCTATTTTACTTAAAGTATATGGTGAATTTTGGCTACTCGACCCTGTATTTGCAGAGCGCGCATCACCCTTTAGATTTATGGGGCCAAAGCGTTTTCACCCAACACCCATTTCGATAGAGGCGCTCCCTCCTATCGATAAGGTGCTAATTTCCCATAATCATTATGATCATCTCGATAAACACAGTGTGAAACTGCTTGCAGATAAAACTAAACAATTTTTAGTACCGACGGGGGTTGCAGGTGATTTAGCAAAATGGGGGATCAGCCCAACAAAAATAAAAGAGTTTGATTGGTGGCAAGAGTTAGCAACGACACGCGGTTTTGTTGCTTTTACGCCCACTAAGCATTTTTCAGGCAGAGCGCTGAATGATGGCAACAAAAGCTTATGGGGTTCTTGGGTAATTTCGGCCAACGCTAACACCTTATATTTTAGCGGTGACTCTGGTTATTTCTCTGGCTTTAAAGACATTGGCGAGCGCTATGGCCCATTTGATATGACCTTTATTGAAACTGGTGCCTACGATAAAGATTGGCCAGATGTGCACATGACACCAGAGCAAAGTCTACAAGCGCACCTTGATTTAAACGGCAAAATAATGACGCCAATCCATAATGGCACATTCGATTTAGCGTTTCACGCATGGTACGAACCACTCGAGCGGATCTTAACCCAAGCAACACAGCATGCTGTTAGTTTAAATACGCCAATAGTGGGTGAAATTCAGCAGCTCGGACAAGCGGCAAATACACATGCATGGTGGCAAGATTATATGCCATCTACCAAGCCAACAACTCTCGTTGCAACGAACTAAACTGTGATGTTTTGTTATTTAAGGGCGCACTGCGCGCTTAAATAACAAACAGCGATAAATAGCGTTTAGTTCATACCCTGTTTGTCGATTGATTGTTTGCTGTTTGAAGGCAATTGACTGACTAACTTCTCAAAAACCCCATTTCGTTTTATTTCAGCCAAGCCTTTATTAAATGCGTTTAGATACTCACTTGACGCTTCGCGATCTTTTTTAAACAGTAAATGGGTGGTGTCGCTGCGCAGCGGTTTTTTACGATAGGCTAGCCGCTTACGTTGACGCTCAGAAAACTCTCTTTTCAACATGTAGTTAGCAGGAATAAGCGACATTGGAAAAGCATCAATACGCCCTTTTATTAATCGCGCTAAATTTTGTTTATCGGTATTCGCCCAATCGAGTGTGAGCTTTGATTCATTTCCCGCTGCTAATAATTCTTTGGTATAGCTATAGCCAGTTGTAACGCCAATCAACTTGCCTGCAAAATCATCAATGTCTTGCCAATCCACCAGCGGCTTTTTGGTGTTGTAAAAAAAGTAGGTAGTTTCGGTGTAAAGTGGTTCACTGCAATAAAATTCCTGTTGTTTTTCCTCGGTACAAAACCAATAGGCAGCAACATCGAAATGACCTTTTTGCACTTCTACAAAACTGCGTCCCCACGGGAAATAACTAAATTTTACGCGATAACCTTGTGTTTGAAATGCGGCGCGAATAACCGCAGGTACAAAATTAAACTCGCCTTTGGCACGACTTGAATAAGGCGGATATTCGCCGATAGCAATGCTCAGAGTTTTTGCTTGGCATGGCATAGCCAACAAGCACATGGCAATCAATATACACGCTATCAGTTTTAAAAAGGTGGTCACATTTCTATCAAGCTAACACGCCTGAACCATAAAAACCAAAATAGGTACAAAACAGTAACCCTAATCGCCTTTATTGGCAAGTTCAGAAGATTTAAATCTACGATTTTTTACGTGCTTTTATATAAAGATAAAGCATAAATAGCCAAATCGTATTCGCACCAATTATATGGAACCAAAATGACACTGGAGACTCTTCTCGTAAAATTGCCTCACCGCTACGCCCCGCAGGAATAGCGCCGCTTTCAATACAAAAAATAGTGGGAAGGAGAAAAAGCAACATAATGATAATCACCCAGCCGAGTGTTGGCGCTTTTGCGTTTTGAATAAGCGGTGGCATCTGCATCCATACAGTAACGTGTTAATGTGAAGAGAATTATACTGGCAAGGTATAGCGCTAATTACAATACAAACAACCATTTATTTCACATACTCCGATAAACACAAACCAGCTACAGTGTCGTCATCTGAAACGTCAGCTCATAAAAAAGCCAGCGAAAACGCTGGCTTAACTTCAGAGAACTTAATGTTTAATAACTTGCTGTTAGCGTAACACCTGCGTAAGCAGAGTAAGCGTTAAGTAAGATGTGGTAGGTGCCACCCGTTGCGCCACTGCTTAAACTACATGACTCATTATTGCCCCAACGATAAGGACGACATTCATAATCGGTTGTCGTAGGTTGAGCGCCTTTTTTCACGTACAGATCTACGTCACCGCTACCATCTGCTGTGGTTACCGTAAGTGTTTGGTTTGCTGGCACTTCAATTTTGAAGAACACTTGACTATTGGCATCGCCCGATAAGTTTGCCATCGGTACACCGTTGTCTAAGCAATCCGTACAACCACCATCAGCACTATACGTAGCGACTAGACTTGCGCCTGAATATGCAGCGTAGCCTTGAAGCATCACGTAATACTTGCCGGCCGCTGGAGTATTAAACTCACAGCTTTCATTATTGCCGTTTTTATAAGGACGACAATCATAGTTACCTGTTGTGGCAGCTGAGCCTTGTTTCACATAGAGATCTGCATCACCCTGACCACCAGAAAGTGAAATAGATAAACTCGATTGTCCCGCTGGCACGTCAACAAAATAGCTGGTTTCACTGCCCGCAGCACCTGCAGCCGATACGGCTTGATCTTTAATCAATTCTGTCACAACAGGCGGCTCTGGGTCGACTGTGCCTTCAAGCGCATATAACAACTCGTTAGGTGAGCCCGATTTAGCATCCGATACTTTGTTTTTGCTAGCACCAGCTGAGAGTTTACTGTCGATTTGCGCTGGCGTTAAGCTATTGTCTTCATCAAGATAAAGTGCCACTACACCCGCAACATGCGGTGATGCCATTGATGTACCACTGATTGTATTTTCAGATGAGTCTGAGTTATACCAAGCTGATTTGATACTCGAACCCGGCGCATAAATATCTAAGCATGTGCCATAATTTGAGAAACTTGAACGACTATCACTCGACGTAGTCGAGCCAACAGTAATCGCCGTTGTTGCACGTGCAGGCGAGTAGTTACAGGCATTGCTGTTATCATTACCCGCTGCAACCACAAAGCTTACGCCCGAAGCCACCGCCGCCTCAACCGCTTGGTCAATTGCCGATGATGCCCCGCCACCTAGGCTCATATTCGCAACCGACGGGCCGCTAGCGTTGTTTTTCACCCAGTTAATACCATCAATAACACCCGACGTACTACCTGAACCGTTACAGCCTAATACGCGAACACCTACAATGTTAACGTTCTTAGCAACACCATAGTTTTGCCCACCAATAGTGCCAGCTACGTGCGTGCCATGACCATTACAGTCAGATGCATCCGAGTCATTATCTACAAAATCCCAACCACTGCTTGCACGGTTACCAAATTCGTTATGAGTATTACGAACACCAGTGTCAATTACGTAAGCAGTCACACCTGAGCCATCAAAGTTGTATGAATAATTGCTATCCAATGGTAAATCACGCTGATCAATGCGATCTAAACCCCAAATCGCATTTGATTGGTTTGCATTGCTAGATACGATTGGGTCAACCGAGATGATTTGCTCAGGTTCGATAAATTGAACGAGATCTTCTTTTAATAACTGTTTTAGCTGACCTTTCGACAGCGTATACTGTGCGCCGTTTAGGGTATTACCAAACAATTTATTGGCATTAACGCCATATTTGCCACGAATTTTGTCGACATTTTCTTTAGCTTGTTCAGCGATACCGCCACTCGCGAGACTTTTTGGTACTGAGTTAAATACTACAACATACTTGTTTGGTACTTGTTTACTGGCATTTACTTGAATCAACTTATCGCTATTTGCATGGGCAAAATTAGCAGAACACACCGTTGCTATGAGTAACATTGTTTTTGAATATTTAAACATGACGTTTCCTTGTTGCTTTGGGGTTAAGTACTGCTAAAAAACCTAGCTCAAAAAATAAACACATCAAAGTTTCATTTTCATTTTATTAACATTTGTACCGATAAAGGGGTGTTGAATGATGAATTATTTATACTTAAATAAGATTACTAATCACAAATATTAGATACAAAAATCTAAATGGTAATTATTTCTAAATAGTTTATGCTTTGTAAAAGTTTGTAACCGAGAAAACAAAATAATAAAAAAGAATGAGTAAAAAAACTTAAAAAAACAATACCTTTTGCTTTATAAATTTACGATGCATTAAGGTTAACTAAAAACCCCGATTTTGCCTTACATTGCTGATCAAGTTGAAAACCACATTTATATTGCGATATGCAGCTCCCATTTTTTGCAAATCAATTAAAACCCAGATGTAAACAAAATGTAAATTATCATTTCATATGCGTATTTATATACTCAAGCAAGTAAACATGAGCTTTAGTTTATAACCCCTTATATTCACTCACGCATTATTCAAATCACAAAAAGTAGGTAACTGTAGGTCTTGTTAATTTTGGCTGATCCATGCCTGTTGTTTTTGCTTGTAATAAAAGCGAAAGCGGCTGCTCTAAACAGCGTAGCTAAATGATGTGGTTAACTGAATTTATTGATGTATCAACACAAAAAAGGCGCCTAAGCGCCTTTTATCTTTACTTTTTACGTAACCTCAGGTTTGGGTTAGAAATACTTTTCACAATGCGCTGTTACCAAGTTTACGTTACAGCGTAAGCACAACCAATATTTCTAACCAAAAGGTTAATCACGTAATAATTAGAATGTCATTGAGTAACGTACACCAAATTCGCTTGCGTCATTACTCTTAATTACTAATACGTAATCGCCAGTATTTAAACGTGCATCATCGTAACGTTCGTCAAAGATGTTACGACCATATAGGTCAACGCGCCAGTTTGCATTTGCCGGAGAGTAACCCACGGTAAAGTTAACTAGGCTGCGCGCTTCAACTTCAGTTAAACGATTTGGATCTGAGCTCGGCTCACCATACATGTCGCTGCGGTAAGAGTAATCAATACGTGTATTGATAATTGACCCATCTGACAGCGCAAACTCATAGCTTGGGCTAATTGACGCCGTTAAATCAGGTGTAAGTGGTGCAACAGGTTTCA
This sequence comes from Pseudoalteromonas sp. ABV4_021, assembly GCF_056159365.1. NCBI lineage: Bacteria > Pseudomonadati > Pseudomonadota > Gammaproteobacteria > Alteromonadales > Pseudoalteromonadaceae > Pseudoalteromonas > Pseudoalteromonas sp. ABV4_021. The sequence goes on from NZ_JBSWVB010000002.1 coordinate 694,756, forward strand.
CACCGTCTTGTTCATCTACATCAACATCCATATAACCTAAGCTAGTGTGTACGCTAAAGTTATCAGTGATATAAGCGGTACCTTCCCACTCGATACCGCGTGACGTTTGTGAAACCACTAAGTTTCGCGTATCAAAACCACCTTCTGATGTCGTGCTAACTTGGTAAGGTAAGTCATCGTAGTTAGTGTTAAATAACGCAACACTCATGCTAAAGTTGCTTGTAACTTGACCTTTTAAACCCACTTCGTAGTTAACCGCAGTAATATTGTCAGTCGCAACAAAGCAGCTTGCATCACCGAATAAACAGTAAGGACGCGCTGGGAACTGACCACCTTGGTAACCACTTTGAATGCTACCGTACACATTTAAGCCATTTTCAAGGGTGTAATTAGCCGATAAATCGTAGCTTACTTGGCTCCAATCATCTTCCGCATACGTTGGACCAATACCTACGTTTGCCGTTGCTTCTTTTTCATCTTGGGTGTAGCGCAAACCGCCCGATACACGTAAATCGTCTGTCATGTCGTAGCCAACATTCACAAATACCGCTTTACTTGTTGTTGTTTGGTCTAGCTCAAGTAAGTTTGCACCGCCATTGAAGCGCGAATCAGCACCTTGACGGTTGCTACCTTCTTCTTCAAACCAATATAAGCCTGATACAAAATCAAAGTCACCTAAATAGCCATTTAGCTGCAGTTCAACAGATGTTTGGTCAGCTTCACCGCGCTCTGGGTAATGATCAAGTGCATAAATTGTACTGTCATCATCAAGGCCCGCTTTATATTCAGACGAGCGTTTGCTTAAAATAAATTTCGCACCAAGGTCGTTTGAAATGTCGTAATTAGTGGTAAGCGACACGCCGTTTGCTTTATTGGTTACTTCCGTTACTTCAATCGAGCCTGTTGCGTTGTCGTATGGGTCTGCTGCTACATCAGAGTTACGTAATGGACCCGTTGGTGTTGGGCTGCCAAAACGCATGCCTGTGTAATATGCGCCATTTGGCATTTCATCAATTAATGTCGTGTATGGACGAAGGCCGCCCTCTGCATCATTTGCGTCAGCCGTTACCACAAAGCTTAAATCATCGGTTGCATCGTACTTAACCGATACACGTCCGTGGAACTCGCGGTTTTCACCGACATCGTATTTTGCTTCTGGTAAATTAATAAACTCACCTAAGCCACCACGTTGGTTGTAGCCTGCGTTAAAATTAAAGGCTAAGTTGTCAGTAAGACCACGGTTAATAAATACATCACCTTTAACACGTTCGCGCGTGCCCACTTCGGCCGATAGTTTAGTAACCGACTCGCTGTTTGCTTGTTTGGTAATGATGTTAATCGCACCGCCAATTGAGTTACGACCATAAAGCGTACCCTGCGGGCCGCGTAATACTTCAATACGTTCAATGTTTGCTAGGTTCCAGTTTTGACCTACTTGGCGACCTAAATAAACACCATCTACATAAACACTTACGCCAGGATCCGTTGTGATCAGGTGATCTTGCAAACCAATACCACGAATAAACGGGTTAGCCGATGAGTTATGACCTGCTGAAAAACCAGTGATGTTTAGGTTAGGAACAAATTTACCTACATCAGTAATTTCAGAGATACCTTGTTCAGCCAGTTTATCGCCACTAAACGCACTCATCGCGATAGGCACTTCATAAATAACCTGCGAGCGCTTGGTAGCTGTTACTGTAATCGCTTCGATATCTTTTTTAGCTGCTTGCGTTTCATCTGCTTCATTCGCCACAGTGGCAAAGCTTGAAGCTGCAATCAAAGAAAGGGTGATTGAATTTAACTTGCTAAAACGCAAGAAAGAATTGGATGTTGTCATTAAGTAGCGCCTTTTTGCTCATACCGGGTAATTGCTAATAATGGATTAGCACGACAGTTAATCGGTAATTTATAATCGTTTCGCTTCAATTTTGCGCAACAACAAGGGGTTGTATTTTAACCACATCATTATTTTGCAATATCGAATTAATATGTAATCTTGGTAAATCAACTAGTTAACAGCTGCGTTACCAAACGATTAATACACAAAAAGCAATATTAGCATTTATTTCATAAAAATATCGCAAAAGTTAAATAAATTTCGTGATTATTTCTCGCCATTAGGATGGGTTATCTATAAAACGGATGCTTTTTTGTGTAACAAATGGCGCAAAAACGATTATGAAAAATAAGTTAATTGGCGCCACAGCAATTAATTTAAAGCAGATCAAGACGCGTCATTTTTAGGCCATCGCCATGCAAACCACGAACTTTATGATGACACCCACTTCAAAATTTCACCAGTTTTATGATGACACCCACTTTAATATCTTAAACTCCGGAGCACTGTCCCCCATAATCTTATTTTTGCAACGCATTTTATTTATACCCACTTTTCATACATCCGGAATGGTAAGAATTGAAATTCATTTAGCCCATTACAAAAGCATGTATCAACTAAAAATCACCCATTTTTACAAACACATAGAGAAACTATTTCTCCTTCAACCCTGTTTTTTTACATAATTAAATAGTATGCTACTGCGCGAAATTTTTGGAAAACGCTCCATCATTTCTCAAAGACAGACGGACCGTTAACAATACAAAGGAATTAACGTGAAAAAAACATTGTCATTGTGGCTTTTTACAGCAGTTTTAACTGGTTGTGGAGGCTCAAGTTCTGATAAATCCAACACAAATATTGTTGCAGAAAACAACCTTCCCAAAGCTACTATTACCGGAATTTATAACGCCAAAGCTGGTGTTTCATCATCTGCCACAATTGATATGCATGACGAAGACGGTGATAGCCTGACCGCAACAATACTCAATACACCTGAATGGATTACATATACGGTAACCAACAATCAACTAACCGTAACATCTGAACCAGATCTTTTAGCTATTGGTTCTCATGAATTTGATCTAAAAATCTCTGATGGAAAGTCAACATCTGATTACAAAATCAACTTTGAGGTTGCGGATAATAAAACAATATGGGGCAGCTATCACCTAAGCAAAGAAGAAATTTTTGGTATTTGGGAATCAAAAAGTAGTGACCTTTCAATTACTTTTTCAAGCGGTGATACCGGAGTTTGGATTAAAGATAAAAAAGCACACGGTTTTAACTTCAAGCTGTATCAAGAAATACTAGATCTAAAGCTTGGTAAAGAGCATTGTTATAACGGAGAAGTGTGTGGTTATGATGACCAGTTAACCATAAGAACAGTTGCTAAAGATGATACAAGAATGCGTTTAGTCATTACCGACTTTTCTGGTGATGAAACTGCATATACATTCGTTAAAAATAATGAGAACGCGTTTTCTACCCATAGCTACGTAGGCGCAACTGACAATTTTGAAGGTATGTTTTTCACACTAAATGAATTAAAAATTAGTGATAACACCCCATCGCACTTAGCATTATTTGCAACCTCTAAACTTGGTGACAATGCCACAGAAAATACCCGTTTTATTGCCAATCCAATAATTACGTCGGATGGTAACGGTAAGTTAAATAACCCAGTTCTTATTGAAGAGTTTGAATCAGTAAGATTTGGCAAATATTCTGGAGGTCACGATTATCTAAAGATAAATTTAACCTTAGATAAAATTAGCCTAATTGGACAAACCGATGATTTTCTTTTTGTTGAATTTGATGTTTCAGCGGCCGTCGTCGATGGTTTAGACTCAAGTATCGAAGACTATCGTTTGCTTGCAGATGCATTAAAGCCAAAAACCAATATAAACGCACTTAGACGAATTGAAAAAACTGATGTGCCAGAACTTGAAATGGGTAAACCGTATTTAACACGGTTAATGTCAAAGATTGGACAAGAGCATCTTGGATCATCAAAATTTGAGTTATCCAGTGCGACAAAAGGGAAACTGTTTGTAACGTCTCCAGACGATTATTCTGAATCGTTTATGCCTTTCTCATATACAATTGAGAACGATCAATTAACGGTCGAAATCGATGGTAAAAAAGAAGTAAAAGACTTTTACACGCTTCCTAACGGAGATCTTGGTATTACAGTTAGCTTCGATGATTCAGATGTAAAAAGCATATACGTAATTGTTCCTGCAAGCTACCAACCTACAAGGAAAGACTATATTGGAAAGTTCTATCATGGTGGTAGTTCGGAATATTATGTTATGAGTATAAATGAGAATGAACGGGGTGGATACTACGCTCAGGAAGACTATACCGAGATTGACCCAATAAAGTTTAATGAAAACGGTAGCGTGTCGTTTTTCCATCACTATTATTGCGAATACGAGGAACAGAGTTTTGATGATTGCCTCGCTTATGCAAAAGCTCAAACACGTGTAAATTTACACAACGTAAATTTTGTGTGGGTTGATGATAACTATTACTATGCGACCTATTACCGACACTCTGGTACTACATTTTTTGAGTCAATTAGACGCTATAAAAAAATAGTTGAATAGTAAAAAAACGCAATTTTTTACAAGCATAGTCGATACTAATCTGCTTTAGAGCTGGCCTTATAACGCCAGCTTTTTTTATAACTAGATACTACAAAATTTTATCGATACAAAGATATTTAACATGCGAAATGATGTAAAAACTTATAAAAGCGAAAATACATTTCACAATTAAGTAGGTTTATTCGTTATTTTTCCCTAAATCAAAATGAATAGACCTTACTTAGTTGTTTTACCGACAATTACTTAGGTAAACTTGCCAAAATACTCTTTAAGTGTTTTTGTGAGAACGCATTGTTGTTTTTATCGTGTTTTAAAAACTCATTGGCCAATAACCTAATTACAGTTTCATATCTTTTTTCATTGAGCAGTATTTGTGTATAACTATCGAAGATGGTCCAGTACTCATCAAAGGGAAGATAACTTGAAGCAATCAAAGAATTAAATAGCTCATCAACGCGAACCGACTGTTTATTCTCAACATAAAGTAACTGTACAAGAATAAAATTGTAGTAAGCGCGGTCCTGCTCGGCTAATTTGGGTTGCTCAACCAATTTGTCGAGTTCAGCTAAAGTACTCTCAACATCATTATTTTGATAAAATTTCAGCACATATGCTATATTGTCAGCTGCTTCTTGAGTTAACGATTTTTTAGGCTTATCTTTTTTGGGACGCATAAGCTGATATCGTGCCACGTATTCATTAAACAGTGCATAAGCAATTGAAGCCAGATTGTTTTTATTCATCTTTCCTGTAGCGAGGGACATATAGCCACTTTTTAAACAAGGTGTTTTTACACTCTCAAACTCACAATGGATGCCATATATTTCCGACAAACCGATAAGTCTTAAGCTTGGATTATAAAAAGTATAACGATGCAAACACCGTTCAAGATATCCCATGTAAAGTGTTGCTTTTTCCTCACCAATTAGTGTATCGGGCATGTCTTCAAATGGTTGCTCACACACAGGTAAGTACGTTTGATAGATGTTATCGAGCATTTCTAATTTTGACTTTACTACAGGGCTCCACACTTGATTCGGCTGCAAAATTGTCTTTGCCGTTTCGGGGAAATATCTTTGCAACAGCGCTTTATGGTTATCGAAAGTGGCATATGATACATAGCCTAAATCACCGTTACTTTCCAATAGCGCTAACAAACGAATCGCGGATATATTATTGTTTGCTGCTAGCTCTTTTAGAATTGGCAATGCTTTATGCCTAAGTTCGTCACTATAGCTTTTTATATATGCATCAATAAGCTTATTTTGCTGTTTAGAATGTGTGAAAGGAGCGAGTACATTTCGTTCTTGTTCAATGGCTTCTTTTTGAAATGCAGATCCGGGTACAGACTCGCGTACTTCAAAAGCAACTAGCTGACAAGCTGTCAGACATAATACGATTATGATTAACTTTAGTGATGACATTTATTCCCTTAAATGCATATTTTTAATTGATGTATTCTATATCAGAGTAACAAACAAAAGGATCGGACTTTATGATGACACCCATTTTAATATCACTACCTTATGTTGAACCGAAAATATTTATCTAACCTATTCTTGGGCTATCCATTTTGATTTCTTTCGTTTTGCAGACTTTATTGCGTTAAATTCGATTTTGGCGCACGCCGAATAGCAAAAATGTACCACTTTTGCTTATTTACAACTCATTCTTAAAATTACGCGAGTAAGGCTGTTGCATTAGCAATATTTGGTCGTCGTTTCTTTTTGAGATGTTCACAATATTCAGTCATATTGTCTGGTTTTCCAACAGCACCATGAAATGATTTGGTAAATTGCGTGGTGAGCTTAAGCCAATTTTCAGATGATATGCCTAAGCGAGTTAAAATTGGAAGTTCGTTCGCTGAAATAGCACCGCGCTTATCCTCGCGGATAATACGTCCTGTTAACTCAACGAGTTCAATATAGCTTTTGAGTTCGAACGGTAAGCCTTTTGGCATATGCTTGTGTGGATTACCTGAAAATTTAAGCAGTGCTTTGGGCTGAGTGCCTTTAACTGCTGCGTTGATGCGTTGTTGAATGCTGGTGTAATCTGATTTTTCTGGTGTGTTTGCTATTTTTGCTCTTATTGGGTTTAAGTCAACATACGCCATACAGGCTGCAAGTGCCGCTTCATCAAGGAGTGCTTGAGATTTAAACCGCCCTTCCCAGAAGCGGCCTGTGCAGTTATCTTCAAAGTTCGCCTTGCGAGCGATGTCTTCATTCAGTACACGCATAAACCAACTGATGTCTTTTAAACGATTTCGAAACACTTTGGTCATTTCCGCTAACGTGTTTTCTTCAGCTGGATTTAGGGGCTTACCGGATAGGTATTTTTGTGTGAGTAAATTGCCTTTAAACAACTTGTGCCAACGAATAATAACGGCCTTTTGTTTTAATCGTTTTGCTTTCTTCTCATCCACACATAAGACAAGATGAGTATGATTGCTCATTACTGCATAAGCGCACACATCTATACAAAATACCTTGCTCAGTGCGAGTAATTTGTCTTCGACCCAAGCTCTTCTATGCTCAAACGATTGCCCTGTGCTTTTATCTTCACCGCACAAAAAAGCACGGCGTACACAACGAGAAATACAATGGTAATAAGGTGTATCAACCAAACTCACCTGCTGTTTGCGTGGAACCGCCATAAATCACCTCAAACGAAGTAAAAGCACTCCCCTAAACATAGAAAAACACCCAAACTAAATCAAATTAGAGTGGGTGTCTTTGTTATATCCATCATAGAAAAACACTCAAACTAAATCAAATTAGAGTGGGTGTCTTTGTTATTACCGTCTTTGTTATTACCGTAAAAAGCTGTATGGCTCACTAGAAGAATTGCAAAAGGATCTGGACGAATGGATGGTTTATTACAATAATGACCGAACACATCAAGGAAAAATGTGCTGTGACAGAACACCACTTGAGACCTTGGAAGATGGAAAACGTATTTGGGCAGAAAAGAATTTAGCTCAAATCTAAGCTGACAGTCACCGATAAAAAAACGGGTAACTGTCAGATCAAGTCTGAGCTAGTACAGCTAGGACTAGTACATTTTAATCGTTCATATTTAACATTTCGTTTATCGTTTTAGTGTCTAAATCCGGAAAGATATTCTCTTTTACTTTATCACCTGCCTTTTCTTTCATCCATGTTCTGAAATTCCAAAGTTCAAACCTATCGCCCATTTTAAAGCTGTTGTTTCCCTTGGCAAAACTATATCCCAAAGAGCTATAATGGCTACCATCATTACTTAAAGGCAATTTAGTTAGTTCTTTACGCGCATAGTCCATTTGTTCTTTTGTGTAACTGCGAATCGTAGGACGCTTAAATTGCTGAAGACGCCATTTCATAACATTCCCCTCAGTACCATTCTTTTTAAATTTATTGGTACCTACACGGTCAAAGAAAAACTGTTTATGATAACTCGTAGGGCTTTTATCTTCGTCATCTGCATCACGATCAGACGTACCTTTCGACAAATTATGCGTCTTCCAAGCTAACTTAGAATAATCGCTATTTTTCCAATTCTGTTTTTGGCTTGCACGTGTTTGACCCGTTAATGATTTTAGTTCAAACCAAATATCTTCAGGCTCGCTGCCCTGAGGGCCTGACGGGCTTAACACAAGGTCTACTTCTCTTATTTTCTGAGCCAATTCTTTTACTTCCGCTCCTTTATTGCCATAAATTGTAATGATTTTTCGGCTTTCAATATCTCGAACATACGCATCACTAATTGCAGTTTCATATTCCAAGTGACGTGCAACAAGAGTCGCTAATTGAAACAACGCTCCTGAATGTCTTGGTTGCGCATACTGGTCTTTTAATGCACCAGTAATAAATATTCTGTTGTATACCTGTGAAACTATTTTGTCTCTCACAGCGTTACTAAACGGGACACACCCTTGTTCTTTTAACTTTTCACACCAAGTAACATCTCTTCGTGTTTCTGCATAAGCGACTAATGCCAGTACTAATGGCGTAGGTAAGCGTAAGTTTTTTGCATTTTTTACTAATTGATCAAAACCTTTTTGACCAATACGCATAGCTGATGCGAAACCTATCTGACTTTTAGATAACTTTTTAATGGCTGGAGTGTTTGAATTAACCATGGCCTTTGCCATTGTTGAGGCTGATTCTGATAGCTTGTTTTGGTACTTAACTGGGAACTTCTCTACAAAGCCCAAAACCTTTCTCATATCGTTAACTGCTTTCGTCGGATTCTTTATCTTCTTGCCGTTGTTAGCATACACATAACCTAAGAAAAGATTGCCAACATTATTCGGAGTAGACATAGAAACGGTAGGTTCTTCATCTTTTGTTTCTATTATTGCAGATACATAATCAATCCACGCGAGTATATCTTCACTACTCGTGATTGACTTAACCATAACCAATAGTCCTGCTCGCGCATCATCGTCAAATGCAAGTTGCCCTACAATTATAATAAAAGGACCTAGCGACAAAGCAGTATCCAATCGTCCACTTAAGAGTTCATCAACTATTTTACCTATAACCCCGCCAATGGATTTAATAAATCTAGGATTAGTCTTATTTATTGGCCGTAAAAAACGGCCTAATGTATTCTTAAGTGGTAATAAAACTGGCTTTAATACCGGTATCGCACTAATAACGCCTATTCCACTTAGTGTTAGTTCAAGCGGGTCGAACTCTTCTTTACCAGCCGATAAATAGTAAATCTGTTTGACCAACATAATTCCATCGTCGATTGGTAACATCACACCGACGGCCTCTCTTAAGATGTCAAACGCATTCTCAAATACCCAGTCAAGTAACCCTGCGTTAGCAACCCCAATAAGAGGCACTGACGGATAATCTTTATAAAAAGTTAGGTCAATTGGGGGGTAACCTGGAATTTCTCCGGTTTCACTGTACATCGCTGCAAGCTGTCCAAAATATTCCGCACTGATGGCACTTATAAAATACGTTGTTTCACCAGCTTGAATCCCTACTCTAAGCGCATTTGCTTGCCGGTTAGCAGTATTAAACTGACCTGTACTAATTAAACTTATTTCCTTGGTTTTCTCGGTATCGTTAAATTGAATAGTTTTTTCTGTTGTACCGTCCGAAAATGTAACTAAAGGCTCTGCATCATAATCGTATAATTTGAATCTACTTAAATTACCAGTGAATTTTTCTCCGATAGTCAAACCTCTTTTTGTTACGGAATACTTTAGGGTACCTTCAGTGCTAACAGTATGCTCTTGTCCATTAACAACTAATAGTAATAGACCATCTTTATATTTTCCCGATATGGTGCTCCATTGATTGAGCACCACACTATGAGATTTAACTGACACTTTGCCCGAATCGTTATGAACACTAAAAACCAGTTCACCTTTTGTATTTAATTCTAGTGATTGCGCTCCTCCCTCCAAGTCAAAAATCATGCCTCCATAAGCTTTAGGTTTGATATCTAGTCTAAACCCCGTGCTATTTGGCATTTTAAAAGAGCTTGCTTGAGGTATAGTTATTTTACTTGATAGCCAATCTCCATTGGGGTTTAGTTGTGCCTTTGCGTTAAAAGCAAAGCTTTTCCCACCCAAAATAGGATTATCGTCGACAACTTGAATAAACGAGGCAATACCATTGTGCAGTTGATTGTCATCCGCAATTGTATCGCCAGCAAGATAGTTCATTGTAAAGGATGCCACAGATTGAATATTCGGTTCAGGGGTTGTACCTATTCTTATGATTTGTTGACTATTCTCTTTTCCATGGACAATAACTTTTGAAGAAGTATCATATTTGATGCCAATATTTGCACCATCATAACGTTCGTATTCATAAGTACCGCTAGCGGATTTATCAATTACGAGCAGAGATTTTGATGTATCTAGGTAGTTTGTAGCCTTAGGCTTTATTTTTGTTGTAGCAAGGTCCCCCAAAACAAGTCCAACTCTAGCTGTAATTTGAATATCATCTATTGGATGAAAGCCACTAAACAAATTAACGCTTACCTTGCCCGCGCTATTAGTCATTACTCTATTACGAGCAAACCGACCGACATTAGAATTTAACACCACTGGTACATTTGAAACTTTGGTGCCGCTCGGCTCTGTAACAGTCACTTCAATAGGGTAGGTTTTTCGTTCTTCCATTTGAGTCGGATAATCGGTAATTTTTACAACCAAAGGGTGCACCACAAAATCAACCGCTGTTGACACATCATGTACTGAAAAGGTTATCTTTGCCTCATTTGAGGGCTTAGACTGCCCTTTAATAAAAACAGAAGCCCTACCATTTACTGTTTTACCGTGGTTATCATCAATTGCGATGAGTTTAGCTGGTCCATCTAACTTAAAGCTAATTGGCGTATCATCAGCTACCACATTTCCGTTTTTATCTCGTACGATAAGCGAAATTTCTTTGCCTTTATGCCCTTCAATAAAAACTTCGCCCTCGTTACTTACAACCTCTATACTAGCAGGCTCTCCTGGTATCACTTTTATCGTATTCATTGTCACATAATTTTCTTCATCACCTTCAATGTATACATACGGCATCGCGTACTTCCCCGTTACAGGTGGTAGCTCTATGTCTGTTTCAAATACTCCCCTATCAACATAATCTAAATTTTCATTTTTAAACGCACCGTGGCCTTTTTTACCCCATTTCAGGTTTATCGGTAACTTATTCTCACGATTTGCGTAGCCAATTATTAAACTTTGAAGAGGAACTACGGGATCATCGGCACTAACCAAAATTGACCCATCTTCAGAAAAATTATCTTTCCCAACCCAACGAGTATCAAGTAAAACTGCTTCAAACGCATAATCCCACAGTACATTAGTGGGGTCGGTGTTGTTGTAGAGACTTAGCGTCACAAAATCTTCAACATCGAGCGCTGCAATATGGTCAAGGCGTTCAAAACGTACTTGACCTGATTCGCCAATAGTGGCTTTGATTTCATCAGCCCCAAGTGAAAACACCAGTTCTTGGCCTTCACCTAAAAATTCTAGCGCGTCGCTGTTTGATGCCAATAAGTCGTACATCATGGTAACCATGTCGTCGCTTGAGCCAATTAATGGACGCTCTTTGGGGTAAAGCGATATCACATTATCACCGGCTGTTTGGCGCAGGATATCGTTTACTTTTAGCTCGTATGTACTGAACTGATACTCTGGGCGATAAACATAACGGTAAACAGGCTCTGGCTTTGCCAAGTCTCCTGCTTCTCCCGCCTCAACCGCTTTTTTATACTTAAAATTTAAATCTGTCGTTAACTCTTCATTAAACACAGGCACTTTAAACGGTACATAGTATTTTGGACGGTGCGCCAGCGGCCCATCACCCGCGCCTATTTCTTCAAAGCTTGGTGATTCTGAAATGGGTTCACCACTTACATTTACGTAAAAGTGTTCATTAGTTGACGCGCCACCTGGCAAATTAATTTGAACAATATTACGCCCAGGTTTTATCGCAAAGTTTGCAAGCTCTCCGCCAACGGTTACCAAACTATTGTTACCGGCAACTTTTGCTAAACGCCCTGTATAACCAAAGTCAGCTAACCCTGCAGGTAAAGGGGTACCATCGTTATCAAACCACTCCGTTGTCAGCACTAGCATTGAATCACTTGATAATGCTGAGCCTTCATAACTAATCACGTTTTTTTGCTGACCTGTTTTTATTGAATTTTTATTTGGCTCAAAAATGCGCTCTGCTGTTATTTTTAAGTTAGGTGGATGCATTTCAGTAATATCAGCAAAGTCATATAGTTCTTGCACAGAGGCATTTTGACGAGCGATATCGGAAAAAGACCGTAGCTTAGACCCTATATAACCCGTTTTTCGGTTAATTAGTATAATTCTAAGCATTTCATTTGGCTTTAAGTGGTCTGCCTCACGGCGATGCAACTCAGGGTTCATATGAGATTGACTTTGATACAGATTAAACCCTTCCTCTCCCCTATATTCTCGGAAGACATAATTAGACAATACTTGCGGACCACGCATGTGGAACTGATAAGAGAATTTGTTATTTATAACGTCATAAGTATCAAAAAAGCCTAAATAGTCTCGCATGTCTCTGCCTTTTCGCTGGGTCAGCAGCATGCCTGTTGACTCCCGAAATATAAACATGTCAGTGTCGCGCAAATCATCTTCGCTTAAACTTTCTAGCAACCCTTGCGGTTGTAAATCAGTAACAATATCAACAACGCGCATTAAGTCTGGTTGTTGTATTTCAGCTTTGTCATCATCACAGTTAGCTGATGGCTTCACTTCATTTGATGATAAGTAAACACCATAATATTTAGAATCATCAACACTCTCTTTGCAAACAAACTCCCCTTCATTATTTATATTTCCATAAAGAATATATTCTGCAAGGTCATCTCCATCAAAATAAAACATTGGTTTTTCATTAGCTTTTATTTCAGGCTCTCGGTAGGTGTATTTTGTTTCAGACCCAATTGGCACGGTTTTGTTTTGAAACGGGTCATAGATCTCTGCTTGACCACCAAGAATATTGGTATCAACAAAAAAGTTGTACTGATGGATAGATGGCTTCGAGATAGATGCTTGAAGACCCACAAGATACGCTTTAAACATAGCGTCTACTATATTTGACACTGATATTGCATCATAACCTATACAAGCGTCATATCCTGGAAGCACTTGATAATCAAAACCTGCCATTTTCGCTTTCGGGTTGAAGTTAGCGTAAAAATAATTCATGTATGCTGGCGTATTGTATTCAAAAAAGAACAGGGGGCATGGCACTAATCCATATGTACTTAACCACCTCCCGTCTTCGCCAGCGACCGCCATCCCACCATATGGCGCCATCACCTCAACAAACGCCTCTTTAAACGGCGCGTAGGCTTTCTTATTTTTTAGGTCTAGTAATGTTGAAGGGTTCTCACCATCGCCTTCATAAAAAGCCGATTTAAACGCAAAGTTATATTCTGATTGGGCAATGAGTTGGCCAGAGCGATTTAATAAAAGCGATCTTGTATTACCATTGGTGGGGCCAACAGAATTTAAGTCGAAACGTGCTCTCAATAAAATAATATGTTGCTTTGCCGAAACCAAAGTCTTAGGTTCTAAAAAAACAACACTTTTAATGGATTCAGTTAAACTAAACTTATCAACTTTATTTTTTAAGCCAGTTTTTAAAGTCGCGCTCTCGTATTGCTCCCTAGACATAATCACTAAGCGGTCACCGTACTCACTTTTTAGTTGTGATAGTACTTCAAGGGATGTGTTAACTGTATGAGCTGAAAGCGCGTAACTTCCTAAATTGCTAGCATATGGGTATTCTGCCCCAACAATTTTACCATTTTCGTTGTATTGTGCCCAAACTGGTAAATCGTTTTCTAAGACAAGGCCACGCGCTAAAACATAACCACTTCTTGCTCGATATATATCAAATGCAGTGTAAGCATACGCGGGAACCACCTCAAATATGAAAATGCAAGGTAACAGCAGCCAAAATAGTATTTGCTTAAATCGAGAGAATTTATTCAACAACATTTTTAATCCTTTAAACCTTTTAAGCCGCTAACCGTGAAAAGTTAACTTTATTATTTTTATTCACTATCAAAAGCCATACACTCATATCGAAAGGCTGAGTATCACTGTTTAAATCGTTTAAATATTCAATTTAGTACTCAACTAGAACCAGAATTAAAACGTTTTTTTAACCGTTCTAACAATGGGAGCTACTACTCGTGCTAAACGAAAAATTTACACTAGGTGTTAAGTCCACTTACGCTCGTTCAAATTCCTGAACACATTATTTCCATGTTTTCTTTGGCACTTTTTAGCCAATGTTTTTCTTCTGATTTCGTCATCATGCGTTTTTGCCCTGTCGCAACGTTGTAACCTAAAATCCCTTCACGTTTATAACGTTCATATTTTTCTTTGTAACGGTTACAGCGTGCTATGTCTTTTGCTTTTTCTTCAGAACTAACTTTTGGCTTATTTACGCGATTTACATTACTTTTGCTACCGCCAGAAAAATGTTTGTGTACATTAGGGTGAGACTTAGAGCCAGCCGCCAATTTGGCTGCTATTTTTATTTCTTTATGTGCATACTGCGCAGGAGGAATATCACTGAAATGGGTTTTTCCCTCTGCATCCGTCCATTGATAAATTTTCGCTACACTAGAGATCGGCACCATTAGTGCCAACGCAAAAACCAGCAATAACGTAAATGTGTTCATATTTGCTTCCTTTCTAAATATGAGGGTATATCAAATTTGTTTCTATTTATGCGTAGTTAGATTAACTGTCGAACTAGTCTAAGAGCGCATCGGTTCAATCACCTTAACTCTGCGAGCTAGGTAAACTTCTACAACCTAGTTTTCAAAGATTCTGACTAATTAGTAAACCCTATTGATGCCAAGCTAAATCAAATTAGCGTGGGTGTCTTTGTTATTTCTTTGATAATTATTGTAAATCCCCATTTTTTGGTTTACCAAATTTATCAAAATCTCTTTTATTAACCCATTTTTGACTACTCCAATCTGCCCAAACTAGCTGTTTCAATTTTTGCCATTCTTCCTTCCCTTGACCGCTATCCCAGTCTTTATGGGCTTTAGCAAAGATGGTAGTCACTCGTTCAGGCAAGTATTTCTCTATAG
Source organism: Pseudoalteromonas sp. ABV4_021 (assembly GCF_056159365.1). Taxonomy (NCBI): domain Bacteria; kingdom Pseudomonadati; phylum Pseudomonadota; class Gammaproteobacteria; order Alteromonadales; family Pseudoalteromonadaceae; genus Pseudoalteromonas; species Pseudoalteromonas sp. ABV4_021. Next base: position 709,822 of record NZ_JBSWVB010000002.1, read on the forward strand.
CTTTAACAAATTCAGTGAAGTCTTCTGCCACTTTTATTTTAATAGGTAAATATTGCTCTTTATTTTCCAATACATCTCTAAAACAATATATAGATGCGGTTAATGCCAAATCAGGATTATGTATTTCAATGACTTCAGCCGTCTCAATATACGAAGCAATGGAGCGCAAGTAACTGCTATACCCGTTATAATAATGTTTTGGACTCGGGTAGGGGCTAATTACTAGATAAAATGAGTTTACAAGAAAGTCATTTACAATATTTTGTACATACTTTTTTTTATCTTTACTTAGCTCAAATTGAATATCATTTTCTAATGCATTTCCATGTAAAAAGTTAAAAAGAAGCTGCTCTCTTCCAGCCAAAGGAAGCTCATCTTTGAACCTCGGTGTGAATGAGGAGTGATATCTTCCTGCGCATTTTAAGTAATACTCTCTAGCTTGTTTCAACTCCTTCTGCCATATTTCTTCTTTACGCTTTTTAACCTGCTCAATTATATACTTATACATCTCTTCAGTTTGAATAGGGCTAAATAGCATTAATAGAAATACTCTTCCGTGAATACCGCCCAAAGCACAATCAAACTCCGAACTAAGATTCCGAGATTCTTTGTAAGTTTTCGCTAAATATCCATTTGTATTATTAAAATCTAAGTTACCCGTCAAAAAGAAATCTTTTAATTTTGCACGCTCTTCTTTATCTCTTGGGCTATAACAATCAATAACTGGTTCGACGAGCTTCCACTCTTTTTTTCTCGCTTTAAACCATTGTTCATTTTCGTTTTGCCAACCAGCTAAATATTTATCCATTAAAATGCCACACTTTGTTCTATTAGTTCTGTGATTAATTCGTCATCGATTCCATCGAGCATTACATCTCGCCCAGTGGTTAAAATCAGGGTTTTTATATCACCATGAAGTATATCTTTAAAAGCGTCTTTTTCTGTATACTGAGATGTATTATCTTTCTTATCGCTATAACCTAAACTGGTGTAATAGGAATTAGTGCCATCTTTGAGTGGCAGTTTACGTGCAAATTTAGCTACTGTTTTTAAATCAGCTTCATCATAACCTTTAAGTTGTTTACTGCGGTTAAATTTCTGATAATACCATAGCATTTCGCCAGCGAGTTTACTTTGGTTAGCGCGCTCAGCGGTTAAAACTCGGTCTAAATAAAATTGCCTGTGCAACCCTTGTTTTGGTTTGCTTAAGTCAAATTTTTTCCAACGACTTCTAATAGAGCTGCTTTCACTCTTTTTGTAGGATTTAATTTCTACAATTGTACTGTTTGCAGGGTCATCGCCGTTTAAAGTAATGTCTGTAAACCTCTCAAAGCTTTGACCTCTTATTAATGTTCCCAATTGATCGCTTGAATAGAGCTGCACTTCAAAATTCTGCTCAATCGCAGTTACTCTGTCCTCTTCTCGTTTTGTGGTTTCATACACAAGGTGTTTAAATGCCAACATACCGACATGGAATAAGTGACCATTTTCAAATTTTCCAAATACTTTATTTGTGTTGTCATTAAGAGATGTAGTGAAAGCTTTTACGTATAATTTTTCAAGCTCTACATCAATACCACTCGCTAATGGCACACAATCGCCTATCGCCTCCGCATCACAAGCAGAAACATTACGCGATTCTAGATAGGTTAAAATGGCTAATATCGTAAGTGGCGACATTCTTAAATTATTGTTTTTGGTGATGTAGCGCCTCAAAGCGTTACCCCCTGCCAACATGCCCGTAAGCGACACTGGCGAAAAAGCGATTTTACGCTGCTTGCCTATCGCACCATCTTTAACATATTTTGAGACATTTTTAACGGCATCCACCATTTTTCCGTCATCCAGTTTGCCGCCTTTTCCATTAAGCTGCCTAGCCGCTCTTAACAAGTTTCTACCTAGAATGGCGGCTTTTACCTTACCTTTTTTGAGTGGTTTTTTCTTCGCATAAGCAACCCCCATCACCGAATTTAACGGCGAGAAATAAGGCTCGGCATCTTGCAACGAGTGATATGCCGTTAGGTCTACGTCTGGTGGCTCGCCAGCTCCCTCCCAACCATCAGCCGGTAAGCTCAGGTATTCCATCCACGCAAAAATGTCATCGCTGCTTGAAACAGATTTTATTAAGACCATTAAACCTTCCCTTGCTTCCGCATCAGCTGCCATCTCACCTGCAATTATTAAGAAAGGTAAAATGGTTAATGCCTTATCAAAGTCCCGTTTAAGAATATGGTCCATTGTTTTACCAATTACACCACCTAATGACTTTAGAAATTTAGGATTAAGTGCTTTGACAGATTTAAATACTGCTTTTACAGGCCTTATAATTGGGATCAACGGCTTTGCGAGCGGAACAATTGTTAGTACTTCTATGGCATTTAACGCCAACTCAAGTGGGTCAAATCGACTGTCACCTTTGGCTAAGAAAACCACTTGCTCAGCGACTACGCCAATTGCCTCATATGGAATAATGGCACCAGCAACGGCTTTAAAGCCTTCCCAAGCACCTTCCCAACTGAAATCAAACCATGCATGCGCCACTGGGATAAACGGGATTGGTGTATATTTTGTGCTATTAAAGGCAACGGGCGGATAACCGTCTGGCGGATTAAACGCCGCCATCATTCGCATCATTTGCAAATAGCCTTGTTCGCCTATCACACTGGCAAAATACTGTTTACCATCAACGTTAATACCAATGCGGTATACACCCGCCGATTCACCGTTTTTATTAAGCTGCCCCGTGCTTTTTATTGGTAATAACGTTTGTGATTGACCCGTATTAAAGTCAATTTGCTTTGCTTGTGTACCATCTGCAAAGCTTAATAATGGTTGACTCTCGTAGTCATAAAACTTAACGCTGCTTAAGTTACCATCAAGCCCTTTACCGATAGTAAGTCCGCGAGACGTAACCGAATAAACTAATGGTGTGTCGGGCACGTTAATCGTTGTTAGCTGGCCATTAACTTCTAATTGAAGCTCGCCGCCTTGGTATTTACCCGCAATTGTAACCCATTCAGACAAATTAACGGCATTGCTTGAAGTAACGGATATTTTGCCAGATTTGTTATGAAGGTAATAAGTCAGTGTGCCATCTTGGTTTAAGTTTAAGCCTTGTGCGCCGCCTTCAAAATCAAATACTGTCGAGTCAAATGCACTCGCTTTGAGGTCTAACCTAAAACCGACACTATTAACAGGCTTAAAGCGCTCATCTGCTGGCACCACGATTTGACTCGGTAGCCATTCTCCAACCGGGTTTTTCTCAGCGTGTTTTTTGAATTGGTAACTAAAACCTGTTTGCGTTGGGTGGTCATTAACTAACTTAACAAAACTTGCTTTACCATTATGAAGTTGGTTTGCATCAGTGACTAATTCCTCGACGAGTTCACTCATGAAATAGGCTGAAATAGGCTGTAAATTAGGTTCAGATAATGTGCCTAACGTGACAAACTGAGAGGTATTTTCTTGCCCATTTAGCTCTAAGTTTCCAGTTACGCTGTAAGGGAGCTTTATGACTGAATCGTCTTCACGGGTTAATCCAAGTGCACCATCGACATCTGCTTCACCAAACACTAACACGTCAATACTGTTTGCTGCGTTTTGCTGTGTAACAGGCGACGCCATAGAGGCTATTCGCGCATTTAATTGCGCCCCTTTACTAAACTGGCTTTTTTGGCCAAATTGTTTTGCCGTTTGCATGCGAAGTGCTGCTGATTGTATGGGTTTAGCGGTAATATCCCCCTCAACAACATCACCTTCTACTAAGCCAACTCTTGCAGATATTTGCACTTGCTCTAGGGCATGGAAACCTGTGTGGATTTTCGCAGTAACTAACCCATCAGCATTGGTTGTTAACGTGCCACGCTCCAACCGCCCACCATTAGTTTCAAACCATACACTCACGCCTTGTGCAGCACCACCACCTGGTTTAGTGACTTTTGCGCGGACTTCATATACTTGACCCGCTTCCATATTAAGTGGGTAATCTTCAATTACAACCGTAAGTGGTTGTATTACTAAGTCTAATTCTTGAGAAACATTTCCGGTCGTTACTTTTAACTTTAATTCATCGTCGGGTAAATAACCGCCCTTCACAATAAGTGACGCTTTACCGTTGGTGAAGCTATCTGAAGCCTCTGAAACGATGCCATGTCCGTCTAGTGAATAGATGAAAGAGGTACCATCAGCCACTAGGTTGCCGTTTTTATCTTTGGCTTCTAGTTCAATATTGATTTGACCTAACCCTTCCATGTAAGCATCCCCCTCCCCTGTGACACTTAAAGTAGCAGGCTCACCCGGCACAACTTCTATGGCATCCATAATAACGTAATTGTCTTTATCGCCAGCAAAGTACACAAAGGGGGTTGCACTTGTACCAGTGTACGGCGGTAGCTGAATATCTGCGGCAAAAACGCCGTTTTCGGCATTGTTATTATCTAAATTAATAAAGCTGCCTGAACCTTTGGCATCCCATTTAATTTCAACCGGAGTTTTATTCTGACGGTTTGCGTAACCGACGATAAGGCTTTGCAGTGGCACAACTGGGTCGTCTGCACTCACATAAATAGTGCCATCTTCGCCAATGTTGTCATAGCCTGCCCAACGCGTATCAAGTGCTACAGCTTCAAACGCATAATCCCACAGTACATTCGTGGGGTCGGTGTTGTTATAGAGACTTAACGTTACAAAATCTTCAACATCTAGCGCTGCAATGTGGTCAAGGCGTTCAAAGCGTACTTGACCTGATTCGCCAATGGTGGCTTTGATTTCATCAGCGCCAAGTGAAAACACCAGTTCTTGGCCTTCACCTAAAAATTCTAACGCGTCGCTGTTTGATGCCAATAAATCGTACATCATGGTAACCATGTCGTCGCTTGAGCCAATTAATGGGCGCTCTTTGGGGTAAAGCGATATCACATTATCATCGGCTGTTTGGCGCAGGATATCGTTTACTTTTAGCTCGTATGTACTGAACTGATACTCTGGGCGATAAACATAATGGTAAACAGGCTCTGGCTTTGCCAAGTCACCTGCTTCTCCCGCCTCAACCGCTTTTTTATATTTAAAATTTAAATCTGTCGTTAACTCTTCATTAAACACGGGCACTTTAAATGGTACATAATATTTTGGACGGTGTGCCAGTGGTCCATCACCTGCGCCTATTTCTTCAAAGCTTGGCGATTCTGAAATGGGTTCACCACTTACATTTACGTAAAAGTGTTCATTAGTTGACGCGCCACCTGGCAAATTAATTTGGACAATATTGCGCCCAGGTTTTATCGCAAAGTTTGCAAGCTCTCCGCCAACGGTTACTAAACTATTGTTACCGGCTACTTTTGCTAAACGCCCTGTATAACCAAAGTCAGCTAACCCTGCTGGTAAAGGGGTACCATCATTATCAAACCACTCAGTTGTCAGCACTAGCATTGAATCACTTGATAATGCTGAGCCTTCATAACTAATCAAGTTTTTTTGCTGACCTGTTTTTATTGAATTTTTATTTGGCTCAAAAATGCGCTCCGCTGTTACTTTTAAGTTAGGTGGATACATTCGAGTTTCATGTAAAATACTCATGTAATGACGATCGTCAGATATCCCCCAAAATGAACGTAATGCCGTTCCTATATAACCGGTTTTTCGATTAATAAGGACAATACGCAACATTTCGTTGGGTTTTAAATGATCCGCTTCACGGCGATGCAACTCAGGGTTCATATGAGATTTACTTTGATACTCAATAAAGCCGGCTTCTCCGCCTGTTCTCCTCATCGCATAGTTATAAAATGCGTCAGAAGCAGGGCCTCGCATAAAAATTTGGTAGGTAAATTTGTTATTATCAATGGCGTAGTGACTAGCCCCTTCCCTTAGATCTTTACCTTTGCGTTGCGTAATTAGCATTCCGGTTGATTCTCGGAAAACAAAAATATCTGTGTCTTGGAAATCATCTTCACTAATTTCAGCAAGCAGACCCTGAGGTGTTTGGTCCGTGGCGATGTCGACTACTCGTACTAAATCTGGTTGAGGTAGCTCTGGTTCTTCGTCTTTACAATCATACGCGGGTTTAACCCCGTTTGATGATAAGTAGACACCATAATAAGTTGCATCATCTGGCGATTCATTACATACAAATTGGCCTTCAGCGTTTAAGTTGCCATGTAAAGTAAATTCTTTCAGATCATCGCCATCAAAATAAAAACTAGGTGACGGGATCACTCGATTTTGGGGCTCGTTATAAACGTATTTTGTTTGACCAGTAATTGGTACTGGTGCACCTGAATTCAAATCGATGAGTGCGCCACGACCGTGTAATAGTGTTGTATCAACGAAATAGTTATTGATTCCGACAGGATCTTGAACAGATGCAAGTATTCCCATGATGGCAACTTTTGCCATCAAACCTGCAAGATCTGTTGGTTGGATCGCGTCATAACCAATACAAGTGCTATGCCCAGGTAACATTTGATATGAAAACCCTGCCCTGTACCCTCTATGGTTAAAGTTGCCAAAGTAATATTGTAAGATTGAAGGCGTTGTATAATGAAACTCAAACATTGGGCACGGTATTAACATGAAGGGCGCCCGCCACTTACCCTCTTCATCGGGTATCGCCCCGCCAGGATACGGTGCTACAACTTCAATATATGATTGGGTATACGGAGCATAAGGCGTTTTATCAAACAGCGATCGAATAGATGACGGGATTGCACTGTCACCTCGTTCACCATCATAAAAAGCCGCTTTGAATGCGATATTAAATTCAGATGATGCGATTAATGCACCTTTATAATCAAGTAATAATGATTTCACGCCCCCGTCAACCGCGCCAATACTGTTAAGGTCGAAACGAGCTAACAGCAAGACCATATCTTGATCACCTGACACTAACGTTTTAGGGTCCAGTATCGCTATGCTTTTATAATAATCGGGGATCGTAATTTTCTTAATTTCGGTTTTTATGCCTGTTTTAAATTCTGCACTGTTATATGCATCAACAGACATTATTTGGAGGCGGTCACCATGCTTTAGTTTTAATGAATCGAGTGTTTGATGAACTGAGTTCACATGCTCTGCTGAGAGCACATAACTTTTGGGATAACTAACAAGAGGAAACTCGGCTCCCACCGTCTTTCCTGAGTCATTATATTGAGCCCAAATCGGCAAATCACCTTCCAGTACAAGTCCGCGCGCCATTACCATACCGATGCGAACTCGTTGAATGTCTAAGTATCCGTACGCGTTTGCAGGTTTAATTTGTGTAACTGTGCTAAATAAAATTAAGTAAATAAATACAATGTACTTAAACAAAATCGAAAGTCTTAAGAACCGCATTTTAATTCCGTTTATTTATTAATGCAGAAAGCTGAACTAACCCAATTTCACCGTCAGCATAATTTTTCAAATGCTCCTGTAAATTAGGGTGTAAGCGACCAAAGCCAATGTAATCTAATGTTGAAAGTAGCACTGGTCCACGAGATATGACTTGCCTGTTTTGTAATTGGCCAACTCCAACTAATTCCATTTTATTGGAGTTGAGCTTTCGGCCATATAAAGGGACAAACTCACCATCGTCAGGCAAATAACTTGTATTTCCATACAAACTCGCTGCAGTCATAGTTAGACTCATTGCGCCTGTAACTTCTACACCTTGTGGTTGACCTGCCATTAAATAGAATATTGGTACGTCATTATTTAATTGCATTCCTGATGCAGTAAAGTTCTGAATACTAAACTGCATAGGTACACTGGATTTTCCTTTAAAATGTATATTCGCTTGTGACAAATCAAAGGTTAAATCGCCATTAGCAAGGTTTGTATTGGGAAGACCTGATGCCACTTTACCAAATGCAATGTTTTTACCTAAAAATGGCACCTGAACTACACCAAGGGAATGTCGCGTATTTGGTACATAATCCAGTGTCTTTATATAGTTACCAAAATCAGATGCAGGCGAAAACTCGTTAAATACGAGCGTTAAATAATTAGCTGATGTTTCTGGGAGTTTTTGATCTCCATAACCAAATGTAAAATTACCATTGTCGTCACTTTGAGTACTGATACCAAGCTCTTTGATAGTTACCCACATCTTTGGAATACTGACAAATAAATGGTCCTTTAAATTACCATCTATTAAGGTTGGCATTTTTTCAGTTTTAAAAGTAAATCGCGCTTTTTCTTCACTATTTACCAATATTTCGGCACGGATTGTTGCGCCATAGCCAAATTCACGGCTAGGATAAAAGGCATACGTATGATCACCAGGTAAACTTGCAATAGCACCGGGTACAGGTTCGCTATCGCGATCTACACGCTTTACTTCATAACCTCCCATAGTAAACGGTGAATCTTGGGGAGGTTTAGGCAGATAAGTGTCGCCGTGTAATGTTTCATACACATTTACTTGAATATCCGATTGTTCAACCGCTTTGTTAAAGTAAAATGCTATAAAACCGTTTGCGGCATGTCCTTCATCCTCATTTTTAGGAGTTGTCTTAATGATGCTTAAAGGTATCGCTTGTTTACTACTAACAGTGAAAAGTTGCGTAGACGTACCAACTAAGCTATTGCTCCCATCATAGACATTAACTGTTAACATTTGTTCTGTGGAACTGGAGTCTACTTCAGTTGTTACGTTTATGTATCCTGCAATCACATCAACCGCGATTGGCGAGGCATTATTAACTTGAATTTCAGCATGCATTTGTTCGGTACTATTTTCCACTGCTGCAACAACTTGCAGTGATAAATTAGCATCGTCAATTAAGAAGGTTTGCTGTTTTCGTGGTGCAATAATATTTACCGCAGTTTGTGACTGATTGGTTAAATTAAACGCATATTCACTTGTGTTACCGGCAAAATCGACCGCTTTGATTGTAACTGGTGTATCAACGCCTTTCGCCAAATCTAACTGCGAGGTAAAACGATATTCGTTTTCACTATTACCAGGTCGTAACTGTATAGGTAACTCATTAACGCTTAATGTTATTGATTGCGCATCGCTCACCGTACCGCTAATCGTAACTGGGTTTTGTACCAACACAGTAGACGAGTTTTTTGGCCAAGGCTGCTCCAGTATTATTATTGGTGCGCTATTATCAAATTGATAATTAAGGGTTTGAATTACATTACCAAACTTATTGGTAGCTTCCAGCGTCCATGTATTTTCAGATTTTTGAGCCAGGTATTCAAATTGATAACGCTCTATACCTGAAGATGTTACGCCAACGCCAATATTATTAATTGTTAGTTCTGGCAATACATTAGATACAACCACACCGCTGATTAAAAATTTATCACGATTAATCCAACTGCCATTAGTTGGGCTAGAAATTTCAATTATTGGCGCAATGCCTTGGTCCTCATCTATTCGTTTGATTATAAAACGTAACTCACCATATCCTTGTGCTGATTCGACCTTTACATTGAATAAGTTATCACCCATATCAAGCATTATTGGTTCAAAGGTCAAACGCCATCGATTATTTTCAAATGGACTAATGGTTCCGACAAATTGACCATTCATTGTTGCCACTAGTTCGGTTAGCGTAACTTCACTTGTCACAGCAAACTCAAGCTGAACATTTGCATGGGTCACCGTATCCCCATCTTTATGAGATACTAGTTCTATTGTCGGCTGTATTTGGGACACTCGTTTAATATTAACTATTTTGCTAACTTTTTGACCCAATGCATCTTCAGCCACAATAGTCAGTTCGTTATCACCCTGTTTTAGAGGGATCTGTCCCGTAAATTGACGCTGTTCATTAAACATCAAATGGAATGTACTGTCCTCGAATGCACCTGACTTCACCAATAACTCTTTTAAATTTGTTTGCGACTCAACTTGACCAGACAATGTTATGCTATCTTGCTCTGTCTCTGATTCTATTGGGTCGAGCACAATTTTTGGCGAGTCCGCTTGAGTAATTACTTTGATGACAAAATTTTCTTGCCAACCAGTTGCATCAACTGCGCTGAGCGTCCATTCATAGCCAAGTGTTAAATCAAGCGGTAAGTTAAATCGTTTATCATTTTTAACTGTATATTCTTGTTCTGAACTCAGTGTTTTGATGGTCAGCTTTGATGGATAGGAAACGTTTAGTAACCGCCCATTAATGACTAATTTTTCGGCTGATTTTGTAGCAAAATAATCAAAGTGATTACCTTCATGCTTTGCGTATTCGTACAACACCAACTCCGGAACACTGCGTGCCAATGCACTCGCACTTTCAGACCACGGACCTAAAACGATTACATTTTTTTGGATGATAGGATTATTAAAATAATTAAATGCCCGAACTCGGTAATCGTAAGTTAGCCCCGGAGTCACCGCAGAATCGATGTATGATGTGTCCTTAGTTTCAGCCAACTTTACCCAAGCACCATCAACTAAACGCTTTTCTATTTTATAGTTTTGACTAATGTTAGGTTGCCAAGTTAGTGATAGGCTTTTTCTTACTACCTCTGCTTTCAAGCCCTTAACTTGATCATACTTGCCAATATTGAAAATTGATGTCACTGCACTTTGACCTAATAACGAATCTATAGCACGCACTGTTAAAATATAGCGGTACGCTTGATTTGTTAAAACGGTAGAATCAATGTAGCTACGCACATTTGCATCGAAACTAGCTACCTGTTCAAACTCGCCTTGATAATCTGCGCGACTTAAAACAACCTGCGATACATTTTTAATATTAGAAATCTGCCAATCAAGCTTTACTTTAGAATCAGTGCTTTGTGCAAATAAAGAAACTGCGACCGAGTCAAACCAACGTGTAGGGTCGTCTGGAAAACTATCTATGTCGTTATTATAGCCATCACCATCTCGGTCCGGGTCACTATTATCACCAATGCCATCTCCGTCTAAATCAGACCACTCATTAGGATTATTTGGGAAAGTATCATTCTCATTCGCATAGCCATCTCCATCACGGTCAGGGTCACTATTATCACCAATACCATCACCATCCATGTCAGCCCATTCATCGGGATCATCTGGAAACGCATCTTGTTCATTGTTGTAAGAGTCGCCATCACGGTCAGGGTCACTATTGTCACCTAAACCATCCCCGTCTAAATCTGCCCATTCATTCGGATTATTAGGAAATGCATCTTGCTCATTAGAGTAACCGTCACCGTCGCGATCTGGGTCACTATTGTCACCGATGCCGTCACCATCCAAATCAGACCACTCATTAGGGTCATCAGGGAATGCATCTTGCTCATTGGGATACCCGTCACCATCACGGTCATCTAATTCAGGATTGTCACTCCAGCGCGTAGGATCATCTGGGTACGCGTCATATTGATTTAAAACACCGTCGCCATCTCTGTCTGGGTCACTATTATCACCAATGCCATCACCATCCAGATCAGACCATTCAGTTGGATCACTTGGAAATAGATCTTGCTCATTAACAACACCGTCACCATCTTTGTCTGGGTCTGAGTTATCGCCAATGCCATCATTATCTAAATCCGACCATTCAGTTGCATCATACGGAAATGCATCTAGCCCGTTAACAATTCCATCATTATCAATGTCTGGGTCAGTATTATCGCCAATACCATCATTATCAGTATCTGTTGTTTCGCTAGGATCGTTTGGAAATGCATCATCTTGGTTATTAACACCATCACCATCGCGATCTTCATCACTGTTATCACCAATGCCATCATTATCTAAATCTGACCATTCATTTGGGTCATCAGGAAACACATCTTTTTCATTTTCTATGCCATCACCGTCACGGTCTGTATCGCTGTTATCACCAATACCATCGCCGTCACTGTCTTTGCTTTCATTTGGGTCTTCTGGAAAAGCATCCTCATCATCAGGCACGCCATCACCGTCTAAATCTGCTTTACGAGACAGTTTTTCGGCTAAAAACTTAAGGAATTCAATTAAGCGTGCAATTTTATTTGGTAACGCTATTTTAATTACAGGTCGTACACTATTGCCCGTCACCACATAGTAATAAACTAAACGATGGCGCCCTTTTTTGAGGTAGAATGTACGATAGTGATATTTTCCTACTCTCCCCACGTGTTTATCTACAACAGTGGACCTATTAGTTGCTAATTCTTGTACATTTTGAGCACTTAAAACTTGCCCAGCAAACTCAATTTCAAGTTGGCTTTCAGCTGTATAGTAAAGTGTTACGTAACCGTCTTGCTCTACCTCTAACTCGGTATCAAATAAAACTGCATAAGGCTTAGGCCATTCGTTGTTAGGCAAGTTGTCTATCGATACGCCAACTAGATTAGGTAACAAGCTTTGGGCGTGCGCCATATTATTTGGCTGCTGGGTAGTAAAGACCCTAAAGTTAGTGCCTTCAACATATTCACCTGCGGGAGTGATTGGTGGAATTTCATTTTGTTCTATTTTTTCAGCGACAAATGACCAATTATCTAATGATAAATAACGCGCTGTGCTTCCTGGCGTATAAAGTGCAATATCAAGCATCGGATTTGCTTGTTTGGTGTGTTGTAGTTGCGTAAATTCGAACTCATGAACGCCAGGTTCTAAGGTTACAAACTGCTCAATTAAACCAAACTCACTTGCCACTTGAAAATTTTGATTGAGGCTTACTTTAATAGGACCACTCGATAACACTCTTACACTGTAGCTTGCTGCTTCTTCCAGTGTTAAAAAGCCTCGATAAGTCACAGCATAGCTTTGATCACTATGACGAACAAGTAAGCTTATGTCATCTCGATTCCCATGAACTATCGGAGTTATCTGTTTTAATGAATTAAAATCTAACGTTTCACCTTCAAAATATTTATATTCAAAGCCAGAGGTACTTCGCGCAGGAATTGTCGTGTTTACAGCGTCAACCTTTGTTAATGAACTCGTTGCTAGGTATAACTGCTGCTGTGCTAAATCTATTTCTTGGGTCTTTTCAGACGACATTAAAATTCGCGGCTGTGTTTGCAGTTCATCACTTTCGAATGACAATTGTATATGGTGGTACCCTTTGCCGAGCGCAAGCAATTCACCTTCAATATAGGCAGTACCGTTTATCTGTAACTCTGCGTCACCATTTGTAAACACTTCAAATTGATAAAGTTCATCATTTTCAGCGAAAAAGAAGCCACTAAATTGCGCGGCGCCAACAAACTCAGGATCCAATAACATTGCTGATATTGCGGGCATATTACCTGTTTGTATAGCTTGCGCTTTAGTAATATGTTGAATTTCACTGCCGGGTGCAAACAAGGCATATTCAACAGCCGCAATTGGGCCATCTAGCGGCGTGCTCGAATGATAATCTATTTCTGGCTTAGGCGGTTTTTTTACATCATCTGGATTTGAACATGCAGATAATAGACCTGCCAGCAATAATATCGATAAGTAATTTTTTAAACTGCTTAAGTTTTCGCTAATCCATAGCATAACGGGTTATTTTGGCCTGTTGTTTTAAACGAGCCGCTTCCTCTTTTATTGCACGTTTGATTTGAATTGGTGATAGTGTCTTTCTTATTTGTTCTTTAACTTCACTCAACGGTTTTGCATCACTTTTATGTTCAGCTATCACCTTAAAGCGAATTAACTTATTATCTAAACGGTACGTTTTTGAAACTTCCCCAAGCGCTACGTTTGCAATAATGTTGCGATAAAAAGGGCTTAATCCTTTATCACCTTGCGTACCCAGAGACAAAATCAGTGCGGTGCCCTTATCTTTTTGATCCTGCGCGTGCGCTCGCCAATCTATGTCTTTTATAAAACTGTCTAGTGCATTTTGGGTAGCCTTTGAATTTGGTAAAGTTATCATTTCAAATCTACGCTGCACTTTTTGCCCAAATTCACTTAAATTAGCGTTGTAGTACGCTTGAACTTGCTCTTCTGAAACGGGGGTTGCAGTTATGTTCTGTTGGATATAACGTTTGCTTAAATATTCATCGCGATATGCTTGTTGTGCGAGTTTAAATTCTATTAGTTCATACTCACTGAATTGTGCAAGTTGTTGCTCAGCCATTAGTTTTTTGATAATCATGCTTTCGAGCAACTTTTTTCGGCCTTCATCGCCAAGTTGCATGGCTGCATATTCACCAAACGTTTTGAGCATCACATGTTCTAGTTCTTGCGCTGTGATAGGCGTACCGTTAACATTCGCGATTACGTCACGTACACCCGAACCTGACTCTTGTTTAACGTCTTGTTCACCACAGCCAACTAGCAACAATGCTAGTAATACTAAACACTTTCGCATTGAAGTCCCTTATTAAAACGTAACTGATACTGTTGACTTTAAACGCGCTAACTCGGTATCTTTCGCTGCCTTCCTTAGCGTACGCTTGATGTTTCCTTTTACATGCTCGTATGGCTGACTCACCGTTTTTGGTGTGTGCTCAAGCTTTATGATGTGATAACCAAATGAAGTTAAGATCGGTTGAGAAATCTGCTTTTCTTTAAGTTGATTGAACACTGCATCCGAAAACGTTGGCGCTACAGCTCCTTCTTTGATCCAACCTAACTGTCCACCGTTTTTTGCAGATACTTTGTCTTCCGACATGGCTAGAGCAACATCGGCAAATGCTTGACCTGTAATTACTTTAGAATAGGCCTCTTGCGCCTTAGAATATTTGGCTTGACGTGTTGCTTGGTCATCTGTTTGTGCCACACGTATTAAAATATGCGATACTTTAGCCTGTTTTGACTGATACTTATCACTGTTTTGCGCGTAATAATTGCGCATTTCAACATCGGTTACAGCCGTTTCTAGAAACTGATTTAGATAACGACTAAGCAATAGGTCTTTTTTTATCTCATTTAGCTCTACCGCTAATTTTGACGTGTCGAACTCTGGTAGGGACTCAATAGCCTGCGATACCGCTAGAGATTCTAGGTAATGTTTTTTAGCTTTAGTAACGAGTTCTGCATTATCTTTGTCAATACGTTTGAACTCATAATACGCATTAAGCTCTTGTTGCGTTACCCCCTGGTCACCAACGGTTGCAACTGACTTAGGTTTGTCGGAGCAACCTCCAATCAAGGCTGCATTCACCAAAAATAATGTTAAAAATTTATTATGTTTTCTAATTTTCATCCCTAAAACCTAAACTACATTCGTGTAACTATATAATAAGTCGGGCATTATCCACTAAATGAAAGTTAATGCCAAATGATATTTGCGCCCGAACTGTTTAATTTTTCAACTAACTCTTGATTTGCACTACCAAGACTTATGCTTACGTCAGGTGTGAACACTGCTTCATTAATATCACTCACTTCAACTCGGTTGTTACCAAAATCGACGTTTGCACTATTAATAATTTTTAGTCCCCTCAATAAATGAATACCTTGTAATGTTGCACCAGCGTAATTACTTAAATCTTGTGTGGTTTTAACAACCAAACTATTTTTATCATTACTGATGATTTCAACAGCGTGATCAAGTGGGTTATATATATCTGGGTCAATCATGCGACCAATCAAACTACGCTTTTTATCTATGTTTGAATCGTTCCAATGTTCAGTATTGTTATCCGCTGAACAATCGGTATCTAAACGCCATAAATTGTCCCCCAAGTTTGTAACACAATCAATTTGGTGTTTACCCGCACCACGGATTGGGGTTTTAATTCTATTACGGTAAGAAGTGCTCCAATTGGAACGCGTATTATCTATGGTTAAAATACCATTTTTACCATTTTCATCAGCAACAAATACCGTACCAGCTTCACCTTGATCTGATTGATATCGTGAAATTGGTACAGACTTAATATCAAAGTTAGCGTTAGACACATCATCACTTAGCAACGCAATACGGCCACTGTTACCTTGCTTATAATAATATTCATTCACTGCTGGGTTTGCAGAAATAACGCCTGAACCTGAAATTGATGTAGTTGATTTTAGGTGAATAGAACCACCTGATGCACTTTGGTAAAAATTACCGCCATAATAAGAACTATTTGCTAATAGCTCCCCATCATGCACTATTTTTCCAGCAGCTACCTGTATAACTCCACCACCATAACCCGAAGCATTGCCAGAGTTATATCCCGACACACCATTTGTTAATGCATTAAAATAGGCACCAATTACACAGTCGCCTGTCGTATATTGGCTGATAGAGGTGAAACAACCAAAGGTCGTGTTTTTCTGATGTTTTATCGCTTTGCCAGAGACACTAATTCTTCCATTATCATAAATTGTGGCTGTATTTTTAACAGTAAATGCCAAGCCAAATTCGTCTTTAGCTTCCTTTATAATGCTGCCGAATACATTCATATTATTGCCAACTTGTGTATTACCACCTGTATTTAAATAAAGAGTATCCTTTGCATTAAAGTCCCCGCCTATAATGAAATCTTGATCAGTTATGATCTTATGATTTGAGTATGATGTGTTAATAGTAAAGTCTTTAACTATATTTATACTTTTCTTCGATAGCAAGAGAAGCTCTGCATCCTGAGTAAGTAAAACATCACCAAAATTGATACTATTAGCCTCTATATCTAGAATTCCGTAGTTAGAAATAATCACATCATTATCGACAGTCAAATTACCAATAGCAGATGTCACTTCCCTAAACGCATCATCAGATCTAATAACTAAATTGCCTTCAACTGTAATATCACTGTTGTGTAGATTTCCCGAAATTCCACTACCTATTTCAAAGGCCAAGTCTCCTTTAAATGCTATGTCTTTTGAAACATGAAGAGTTACATTGACATTTCTTGGTAATGACACGTTTCCACTAAACGTCAAACTTTCAGCTACATACACTTCATTGGAACCAAGTTGCTTATCTCCTTCGATTACAAGATTACTCGCATACTCTTGGGCTGGTGTAAATAAATTAGAAACGGCACCATTTGCAGGTGTAAACCGATAATATGACGTATCAGATACTTGACTAGATGAAATATCGTCAATAACAAGTATGTCGTCTCCGAGGTCAAAAATAATATCATCAGTTACCCAAATCGAATCAAAGGCATGTACACCTACTAACTCCCTTCCCAAATAACTGGTTAAATCATCTTCTGTAGTAACAAACACACTATTATAGGTATGACTATCTATCTGATAAAACTTAGTGATCCCATCATTTGCATCTAAGTCAATAAATTCACCACTAATATCAAAGCCAAACCTTTCTTGAGCTAAAGCCCACTGAGCGCTATTGGCTGTTACTTCCCATTTATTTTGAGAAACTTGTTTGATTGATGAAATTGTATGCTTTCCTATTTCAGGCAGTTTTACAATGTCATTTAAACAACTACTGCAAGAAGGCAGATTAAAGTTAATCTTTAAGTGCCCATATAAGTCATTATCATCTTTGGTAAATATCGTTCCTCTACCTGTTAACACTGTACTAGATGTATTGTCTTTAGCGTCGATAATTAAACGACCACCACCATTAATATTACCTGCGCCTTCAAACAATTGAGTTGTTATAACAAAGCTATCACGTATATTTTCATTAGTATTTTTCGCTACGAGTGTGAAGTCGCCTTGGTTTATAAATTGCTGAGCATTTACACTAAAAACTTTCTCGCTTAACTCTGGACAATCAAACCCTACACATTCAGGTAAGTTGGCAATAGTCGGTAATTTCTTATAGCCCAACAACTCTGATAGTCCACTTTGCTGTAAGCCATGTTGATTAGCGAACTCAATGGTCACATTTCCTTTGTTATCGATAGTATCATTAACATTAAGTGAAAGACTTGAACCTGAGTTGTCACCATTTTCAAATAAACTAAGACGTGTAACATCTCGAGTTCCTTGTTCTATTACTAAGCTACCACCTATATCAAGCACTCCTGCGTAATTAACCGAGGAATTACCATTTGAGAGAACAACTAAGTCTTTACCGATGGTAAACGAGTTCTTTATAGGGGCTTCAATTTCAGCTTCATTAATATACTGGCTTCCATTAACGCTAATATGATTATCAGCAAGCTTTAATCGCCCTCTATTAATTCGTAAATCTCCATTGATATAAAGATTACCTTGTCCTTCAAATCGCAATTGACCACTCGAATCTGCATTTAGATCTCGATCGCCAATTTCAACATTTCCAGCAAAGAATACGTCACTATTCGTTTCAAAAATAAGGCCTTGGTTAAAATAATAATCACTCTCGATATAGATACCATTGGAAGCTTCAACGTCAATACGATTGTAAGTTCCACTAGTTAAACCTAAGTGATGAAAACGTAATTCATTTTGCACGTTGCCTGAAATTGACATACTCCGATCAGCATTCGTTACACGAGACTCAAATAACAAACTGTTTGAATCGATTGATAATGAATCTATATCCGTCTCTTTTTCAAAGATAATATCCCCTTTTGCCAATAAGTTAATATTTTCCTCAATTCTCGCCGTCTCATGAAAAACAATATCCTGATTACTAAAGATATATAATAGGTTTTCATAATTACCCCTGATATCCATAGGCGTATTAAATTCAATATTCTCAGCCGTCAGCAAGAGTGAATTAACCCTTCCAGTTAACACTGGAATATCAAATGAAAGCGACTGATTAATATGTAAACCAAAATCCACCTTTGTGGACTGCAATAATGATTCTATTGCATTTTGATTTACCTTATTAGCCTTTACATCAGCTTTAACTAAGGATATTGCTTCTACTTCAACAATATCTTCACCGAAGTCAGCATCCGTCCATGCTAAGTCGATAGACGAAAATTTGTGTAGTCCTTGTAAACGCGTAACCATAAAGTTGTCGATAGGCTCATTTAAAACCAAAGTAAGTTCATTACTGGTATTTGCAGTTATAGTTGCATCAATAAACTCATTTTCAGAATTAAATAACCTTACACTTAATCCAGTTAAATGGCGGTCATATTCAGGTTTATTACTTTCCCATGGGTGCCCACTAACGGTCACTTTTACTATTAAGTTATCAACTGCCGTTAGCAATTCTACAATATGATTCCCTACACTTAAGTAAGGTACAATGTAGTTTGGTTTTATTAAACTCCCTTCTTCTAAATAATCAGGGCGTTCTCTCTCACAATCGCAGTTGTACGGCTCACCAGTTTGTAAAACTGCAAGGGATTTTTGCTGTTGCAGCTTATCAATTAAAATTACTGAGCCTGAGTTATAGCTATTTTTGTCAAAGTTTGCTGCTAATGGTGTTGAAAAGAGCGTCTTGAGGTTAGTCAAATCATCCGACTGTGTAGCTGAGGATTGCATGCCTAACGCCCAAGGTTCAATTTCATCAAAGTAGTTTTGAGCTTGAATATCGATAGTTGCATAACTCACAACATAACGTGACGGCGAATTATATTCCGGCCAGTCAAAAGTAGAGCCTCTGTTAATTTGCTCTGAGCTAATACCCTCACCCGCCATGGCATATTCACCCCAGCCTCCTGAATCTCTATGCGTACCAGCATCAATTAAGAATTTAACGTTTCTGACAACAAGCTCTTCAGTATCAATAAACACACTTTGACCATTAGTTGTTAAATCATCAATAAAGTAATTTTGTTTATCATTATTATAGGAAGCACCTTCTGGGATATAAGGTGGAGGCCCGTCATTGTCAAAACCGTCACCAACAAATAACCAACTATTACTCGTATCAATTTCAACGCGGTTCGCTTGAATATTGATATCATTTATATTTCCCGATAAATGATTGGTTACATTACATGTCGCTTTGCCATATTTACTAAAACAGTCAGGGGACAATCCATCTAAGTCACTTGGTAATATATTAAGTTGTCCATAGCCTGTTAGCTTCTGACCTACATTCAACGAACGGAGTGTCGTTTCTATTGGTCTATCTTGCCCGAAGTGTGTCATATCACCTCGCACATCAATAGTGTGAACATTGAGTTTTGTATCATTGCCCACAATTAAATCAGTTTGCACAGTTAAACTCTCCGCAAAGAGTGAGACTTCGTCACCAATACTCTCAATACTCACCGACCCATTCACCGTCACATTTCCAACTTTAAGGTATGATTGCAGTGTTAAGTCACCCGCAACCGCTATGTCACTATTAATACCTTTTTTGTAGTTTTTAGTTCTAACATGTTGGATTGAAGATCCGTATTCATCACTCATTGCCGATGCATAAACTCGAATTTGCGATTTTGACGGTACAGTACACTCAATCTCTGAACCTGAAAAATATCGATTTGGTTCTCGACAACTGTGCAACTCTCTCCCTGTACTTAGGTCTATCATTTTTACACTGTTCGGGACAATAGAATGCAGAATAAAGCTTTGAGGAACTGTTTCATTTTTCGCATCGATCACAAATTCGATTTCTTCATTTGTGTTTTCTAACGCTATATCTAATGAATTAGCAACACTGAAAAACAGTTTTTGACTATTGATATCACTAATCATCATAGAGCCGTTGAAATCAACGGGTCTATTTAGATCAAAGATATAGTCACCAATGCTAGTTAACGGGCAAGTTATTATAACAATTAGAAACTCACCTTCAGTATGATTATCAAATGCATCTTGATATGATTCAGAACATTGAATTTCCGCGTCATGGATTAAGCTATACTCTATGTCATGCTTTTTCGAGCTGTCATATGAAGGCACGTCAAACCGTACTTGTAAGAATTTATCACTCGCTAAGTCACTGATAGTAAATTTCGCCCCAAAACTATCTAGATCCAAGTCGTACACTTTGTGTGCTTCAACAATTTGAAGGCTAGGATCTTCGTCCGTTTTAACTGCTTTAAGCGCGCCTAAAATATTGGCATCGCCTTTGATTTCTAGTGCATTACTTACAATAAAGCTATAGGCGTCTTGCTCAACCGTGAAGTCGTTCTCGACAACTAGGTCTCCATTAATGAATGCATTAACTTGACCTCTAATCGTGATTGAGTTCGCAAATACCGGTCCATTGTATTCAATACTTTCATCCTGCCAAATAACATCGCCTAAACTAATGACTTCTACCACCTTCACTTTAGCGGTATCAGAATACGCACCGAAATGCACTCGAACCTCAGCTTCACCCAGAGCGATTGGTGTGAATCCGCGGTATGAAGGAATAACAATACTTTCATCCAACGACTCGAATACTAAGTCATAGAAATTAGCATCACTTACATCGATAGTGTAAGTACGATCATTAATTGAAACAGTGGCAATTATTGTGAATATTACATCGTCACCATTGCCAGCGAGGTTATGAGTTACAACATCTTGGGCTATATCAATACCGATAACTAGCTCTGGCTTAATAGCGCGGTCGTTAGCATCAGTTGGATCTGAGCCCGATGCAATTTCAATTGCATCATCAATACCATCTCCATCAGTGTCAGCGTTATTAATATCTGAGCCCCATTGATACTCAGTACCATCATTAACGCCGTCATCATCGCTATCGGCATTATCAATTTTGCCACCTAACTGAATTTCAAGCGCATTTGATAGTCCATCATTATCGTAGTCTTCATTTGCATCTGAAACACCATCACCATCACTATCTTGCTTCAGTGGGTGGTAGCCTAATTGATGTTCAAGATCATTATTGATGCCGTCCCCATCAAAGTCACCCGCTTGAGTTAATAGGGTGAATGTTCTTGCATTTGCAACAAATAATGATGTCTCTTGTATCATCGCACTCACACTTGCAACAATTTGCTTTCCTTCGTCTTGCTCAGCAATAACTGGTGCAGTTAATTCATGAGTTTGTGCATCTACCGCTAGACTGAGATCGTCTGATATGAAACTGAGTTCATTAATCTGATCCCATGTATAGTTATCAGCAAGTGCAAGCGTTAATGTGCTCGTTTGTTCTGATAATAAATATCCCAACGTTTGCTCTGGCAAGCTAAGGTCTGGTCCAGTAAATTCATAATGTGACGCAAATATTGTCTCTTGCGTTTCATTACTCACAATTGCTGTGCCATGAGTACTTAGTTCATAAACAGCACCAAGCGTAAGCGGCTGATTTGGGATAAAGCGCAGTGTGACGTCATCATCAAACGAGAATTCACCTTCAATAGTTACACCTTGTGTGCTCACAGTCGGCCACGCAAAACCGCTTGTTAATGAAACAGGTTCGTTAAATTTGACTTCAAGTGGAGTGATGTCTGAATCAACAACTTGAACAAGTTTCGTATCGACAACACGCGCGAGTAATCGGGCAAAGTTAAGAGTTAACTCGCTTTCAGCATCAATATTTAAATTATTTGCAATATTTGTTACTGATATAATTACTTCTTCAACGGTATTGTTAGTCACCGTAAATGTCGCTGCACCACTGTTTAGCGCTACAACGATTTGGTTAGTATCATTTGCAAACGTCGCATCACCACTTACAAATACGCTTACTTCTCCATTTGCTGGCTGACCGTCAATTTCGGTTATCTGATTACCAAATTCGTCGGTCAATTGTAATTGTAAGGTTGCAGTTTCAGTTTGCTCAAGCACGTCTTCACGACCTGAAATATCATTGCTCATAGCTGATAATGACATCACCAATCTCGCCGGTACGTTGGCAGTCACGTTAAGAGGGATATCTGCACTGATTTGATACGAGCCATCTTGTTCTGATTGATAGCTTAAACCAACATCTGCAAGATTGTCGGATAAACGTGCAAGCTTATATTCGCCCATCACTTCGGTGGCTTGGAACTCAATATTCGCTTTTCCGCCTACCAGCGTAATTAACGCTTTTTCACCAACATAATTTTCCCCCTGATAATAAGGCTCAACATGAACATTCGGATCAAACGCAAAATGGAAACCAGGGTGGTTAAATACAAGCGCTACGTTGGCATTAGGCACATTTGTTGCTTTATTACCTGCCGCATCAACAAGTTCAAGCATCAAGTTTGCGGTTTCGTTAGCACGAATTGGCGCGATGTGCTCAACGCGAATTGCACTTGGTTCACCTGGTAATACTTCGAAGCGAACAATCGCAGGTAAGATGTTTGGATAATCTCGAAGTGTCGCTTCAGCAACATATTCGCTAACCACCAGATCCGAAGTATCAACTGAGAAATACGCCACACCATTACTATCGGTTATAACCGAATTAGATATTTTTTGTGCGGAATCACGCTGCGAAATGACTAAATCTACATCTTGTAACGCTACGCTACGATTTGCTAAATCTTTGACCCTAAATGCAAATTCTGCTGGAACGCCGACTTTTGCAAGCGATAAGTTAGCACTGTCAAACTCATCAGTTAAAACAATCGCATTAGGTACTTGTGATAATTGAATGGCATGTTGATCACTTACCGTAACTTGACCTAGCTTATCGATAGCACGTAATGCAATGTGAATTTGATCATTAGCTACAGTGGTTGAAGGTATGTGAATACTCGCGTTCATTGTTTCACGACATACAATATTGCGGTTAATATCACAAATTGGCTTTGCAACCTTAAGTTCGCCACCTTGATAAATAAGTAGGTCAAGTGCTAATTCTCGTAATAAACCATCATCAACTAAATTTAAGTCGATAAGTTTACCATTGAGTTTAGAACCGTAAATTGCCGCATCAGCAAAGCTTATGTTACTTAGTTTTGGCTGTGGAGCCTTATCTTTCGTAACCGTAATCGATTTTTCGATGCGAGTTTGCTGCCCTTTCGAGTCGACGATGAGTAACGTTAGTGTCTCGATTTTGTCACTGTTAACACGTAGTGAGCGCGTATCTTGAATTGATAACGTTTTATTGGTTTGTCGATCGTTTACAGGGTAACGCTTAACAAAATTTGGCCACTGTACTTCAATATAAGCAACTTCAATATCATCCTGCACATTAATTGTAACCTCAAATGCACTCTGTTCCAGAACTGCATTTGGTACACTGATTTCATTAACGACTGGACGCTCATCTTCTACCACCTCAACATTAAGACTTGTGCTGTTGGTGTTATTTGCATTATCCGAAACTTCTAAACTATAGACATAAGTATCACCCGTGTTTTTCGCATGTTGTTCAATGCGAGACTGCGTATCTGTAAAGCCAGCCCAAATCACAGTGTTGTCACGTTTAAGCAGTGCCAAATTAATTGCACTTCCAGTATCACTAACATTAAATGCAATACCATAAGGGTATGTGGTAGTAACACGCTTAGCATCATTCAGTGGCGATTCTAAACTAAGCGAGACTTGAGGTACTTCATCATCCAAATGGCGCTCAATCACTGTTGGTTGTGATTCGGTCACGTTGCCATACACATCAATTGCACGTGCCTTTATAAACTGACCACTTTGCGCTAACGTGAAATTATTGCGAACAATAAACTCAGGGCCATAATGTTTGCGAATAAGCTTATACGGACCTGATTCATTATCTGACAGATAAAACTCAACTTGACGGATATCTTGTGTCGCATTCTTAACTAGGGCTTCAATTTTTAGCGGTGCCGGTACATAACTTGGGTTACGGTAAAGTAGCTCAACGTTAAAGTTATTCTGCGGCAAGTCTTGGCTATGAAGCAGCATTGTGCGCTTATGACCAATAACTGAGTTACCTATACGGTCTTTGGTTACAGCATGGACTGTAAACTCATTACCATTGCGTAACTCTCCTGGGATCGGGATCTGTACACTAAATGGGAAGTGTTCGCTACGCGCGACTAACGTATCATTAACATAATAATCGACGCTCACAAGATCAGCTGAATGTGCAACAGCGAGGTCAATTGCTTGACCATGCACAAAATGCGTTTTATTAGCTGGTTTATTCAGGTCTGCAACTAATTGACTTGGCTGTTCGCCACGCCATGCTAACTCGACACCATTAACACCTAATGCCACCGCTAACTGATCTTTTGAGATAGCAAAGCCTGCAATATCAGTTTTCGCCTGATACATTAATTTATCTGGAGTATTTGACGAAAGTTTATGTTCAAAGATCTCGTTATCTAGTGCATAAAGTACACTTTGTCCCTTTATTACAACATCTTGCACTTTATTTGAAAGAATCGTTTGGTAGATATTTTCGCTAAGGTTATAGCTGCTAAGCTCTGTTCGTGAGGTTAATACGAGTGTATCACCAAGTGTATTAATTTCCTCAATAACCGAGTTAGTCGCAAGCACACTATCAACACGCAGTGCAAATTCTTCCATAGGTAAACCTGGGTGACTTACGCGATAAATCGTACCATCTAACGTTGCAACATAGACCTCGGTCGGAGTCGCTTTTAACGCTGTAATCACTTCACCTGCGGCTACAGTAAAGGTATAGCGTTGTTCAGAATCTTTTTTACTTATGATGGTTAACTGATCACTCGATGCAGCATAAAGGTAATCTTCATCAGTACTAAACATGCTATTGCTAGCAAACTTACCAAGATGTTGACTGCCACTTAATTGGACTGAGTTAACTTGATACAGGTAACCTGACACTTTATCAAACGCATAGATTGCTGTGTTGTCGACTATCAACGCACTAAACTCGCTCGCATATTCACTAGGGAAAAAGCTACGTCTCGCATGATTTGGTAAGCCCGTATATTGCGTTAGTGCATATGTTTTTTCAGTTACTATTGCACTTCCATTATGCAACACAATGTGCTCACTGCTACCTTTGTGTTTACTGCTAGTAAACAGTTGACGATATGGCGCATTTTGATTTTGATTTAACGTCCAAACATCACCATTATTTGATGTAATGTCGCCATTTGATACAAACAAATCGCTAATGTCACTTTGAACATTTTCACGGTAAATAACGTAAGGTGTTGCTTCGTTTAAGCTAATAATCAGTAATTCATTGGCTAAACCATCATAAGCAAGTAGTTCATTACCAAGGCTCGACACGGCATTAATTGCCATGACAGTGAGCTGGTGTTGAGATAAGCGACCGTTGTCAATACGATATAGGCCACCTAGTTCATCAAATGCGATGAGGTGACCATTATGAACCACCAAGTGAGCTACTTCAGCAGACAGTTCAAAAGATAAATCAACCTCAAGTTCATGATTAAAACGAGTTAGCAAGCCTTGATAAGCCACCCAAATGCCATCGTTTGCTACCACAACCTGCTGTGCAAGTGTACCTGACGGAAGTTGCTGAGCAGACGGCTCTAAGCTATTTCCTTTAATATCAAATACAATAATATTACCAGCATCACTGATTGCAAAAACTTGTTGCTCATATATTGCCAGTGCTTTGAAATCTATCTGACTAGGGTAAATACCCAATATTGCGTAATCATCCTGCCAAGACATAAACGCAATACCTAAGCCTTCTAACGCAATAAGTAATCGGTCTTGCAACAATTTAGCATCGCGTACATTACCATCGAATTGACTAACTGGGAGGCCATCTTTATACAATTTACTATGGTTTATTGTGTACTGATTATTAGCAATACTAAATTGATACTCAAACGGCGAAACAGAACTACTTTTACTTAATTGATATGGTTGAGCAACAGCCACTTGTTTATCAACTTTAGTTTCGTTACCTAAGCCATCTTTCAACAGTGCTTCAATGGTGAAACTATCGATACCATTAGGTACAGCAAATGACACTGGCTCAACACCACTGGCGATAATCGTTCCATCTGAGGTCGATACCTTAAAGTCAGCATGTTGAGGAATATCTGTACTCAATGTAACGAGGCTATTCGAGTAAACTTTATTGCCAACACCTTGAATATTTGCATCTAAAGATTGACGTAATGGTACGACCTTAATACCAACCGATTTTTCGATATAGTTGTAACTTTGTTCGAAATACGCGCGAACTCGAATGGTATATGTGTCATACCGGTCGACTGCGGGTACTTTAAATGCTGTGTTGGTATTCACAGAGTTTGTAGTAAAAGATAACAAGTCAACTTTATTGAAATCTTGTAAGGTCACTTCAACATGCTTGAATTGAGACAAGTCAACTCCACTAGCTAACATCTCGAGACTAACCCAATCACCTTCTGTAAATTGGCTGTTGTTTTGTGGGTTTGCGATTAATAGCTGCCCTTGCGGAACTGTATTTTCAAGCACATCTAAAGTAAATGGTGCAAACGTTGTTGAACCATTAGATAGGTTAAGTACTTTATTTATGGTTACTTTAGTCCAGCCAGCTACACTATCTTCGGTTGCCATTGAACTCGTATTACCTTCAATAGTAAATGGTGCTAATGCCATGGTATTTTTAAATGTAGCGACAGTTGGCACAATCGCCGTATTGACTAACGATTGCTTCAGATTCCAATTCACTTGGTCACTTGTTAACCCTGCATCAGCTGGCACATCAATTTGATACCCATTCGTGGTCTCACCATCGATATAAATAGTTAATTGCGTACCATCTGTAAGTTCATTATTAGCAATAAACAAGGTGTTATCATCCGCCCAACTGCTAATCAAATGACCGCCTTGCGCATTGACAATCGTGAGCTCTGTAAACGACTCAAGAGATGTAAACCCACTAATGGCAACGCCACCAAGCTTGCGCTCTGCAACCAATGAGAATGCTGGAGTAAGCGCTTTATCAACACTGTATTCAGCAAGTTCACTCTGTGAATGTAACCATAACTTTTTGTTTGTGAAAGTTAGATCATATTGCCAGTCAAGTGCCCCTAACGATTTATCTTGCTTCAATACATACCATATTGGTGATTGAATTGGGTACTGAACTTTTAGCCAAACGCGACCTGCGTTATCCATGTCTATCGCATGAATAACACCGAGTTCTTCAAAGTCACTGAACTTAACGAGTTCTTGGTTCTGATTTAACTCAAACGTATGAACGGCGTTACGTTCTGTAATGTAAATTGTTTCTTGATTAGCAACTAAGCTTACAGGTGCAGTTACTGCATGTTGATAAGTCGCGACAGGTTGCCATGACAAACTTTCGTAATCGGCTGTTAGCTTGGTTAATTGACCATCAGTGAGTAGCCAAAGTTTTCCACGCACAAACATTGCATCTTGCAACGGTTGTGTAGTTTGATAACCGATAAAGTCTACGACTCCGTTTCTCGAGAAATGTTTTACAAGCAGCACATTGCCTTGTTGAATTGCAACCAAGTTCTGTTCAACTGACAAAACATCGCCATGAATTGCACTTCGCGTGATTTCCTTTTTAGCACTCGGGTCGAACATAGCTATATACAGCTGATTATTTTCACGATATTCAACAAAATAATGGCCACCAGAGTGATGTAATTTCGAAGCGACGGTATTTGGTCTTTGATATACCGTAGTGTCGTTTAGCTTAATCTCAAAACCGTGATTTGTACCTTGTTGCAATGTAATTGGCTGATTATTGAAACTCGCAACATCGACCAGATTTGATTCCGTGTCGTTGAAAGACGCCAATACATTGCGTGAACTGCTAACATAATCATGCTTTTGTATAGTGAGCTCTTCTTTTTTCTCATTACCAGAAACATCTTTTAGGGTACTGCTCACCTTAACTTGGCCGGGCTCAATACCGGTTTGCCAAAGTATAGATGTCGTGTCCATAGCAAGTGTTTCAGTCGTACTGTTACTGTCCGTTATTACAACGGTAGACTCGTCTGAATAATCAACCATACTTTGTGGACGTTGCCCTCGAACATGCATCGCCAAGCCAGAAAGTACGTCACCATTTGGCCACACTTTAACTGCAATATCTTCACCGAGAGAGTCATCTTTAATCACATTGACAAAGCTACGAGCAACATAGTCCTCGCCTTCTAACGCAAGTAATACAACAAGGTCTTCGTTTGTGTAAGGCATCTTGATTGTGACATTAAAACGCTCTACGTCGTCATTTGGTTTGATAATTTCAATTGGCTCAGGGTTACGCGGGTCATTTTGCTCAGCACCAACTAGTATTGCCAATGTCGCTTTTTCGATATGACGCATTAACACGGTAAGTTGAACTTGCTGTCCTTCTCTCACATACTCACCATTACTTGGCGAAATAATACGTAGCTCAGGCTCTCCTTTAGTTGGATCAAATGCTCGCACAGAGACAACGTCAGAGTATCCAATATTACCGTTTGGATCATTTGCTCTCGCTTGAATTGTCACTTGTGACTCTGTCTCAGGCGTAAATTGATACAAGTTTGCTGTTTCAACCGTTTCGAAAGCACCTTCATTAATTGACACTTCAACTTTTTCAACACCGTATTTATCGAATGATTGAATAACTACATCAGCAACTTCTCCAATTGGGAATTTATCATTCATTTTAGGTGTTACAATTGAAACTGTCGGCGGTGTCGCGTCTTTGTAAAGCCTATAGCTACTATTAAACGTGCGTGAACCTGCAAAATTAAGTTCCGCCTTAAGAACCACATCAACATTTTGTTCAGGTGCAATCTGAGCCAAGCTTGGGTTTACAAAATTTAAAGTGACTAAACCATGGTCAAGCATCTGATGGTATGTTGTTCTATACCACTTGTTATGCAGCATCATTGTTGTGCTATTAACCAGATCAAAATCACCAAACACTTTGAATTGAATACTCGACGCTGACAGTTCTTCTGCTTTCGTTGGTGTTAAAATTGGCTCTGACACGCTCACTTGAGGTTCGATTATCGCGGCACTAAATGGCGCAGTCGCGATATTGTCATTGCGATCGGAAACTTTGAGTCTAACGCCAAGTTGCTCAAAAGACTCATCAATAAATAAGCTAAATTTATTTTCACCACTAGGTTGTGCGTGATGTACAAAATTAACGCCATCTTTTGCATAAAGCAGCGTGTACGTTACGTCACTTGTTAAATTATCAATAGCGCTTGCTTCAAATTCATAAGTACGACCCCTTGTTAAGGTCATTGCAGGTGTCATTGGCAACTGGTCTGCAACTCGCTGCAAACTAATTGACCTTGGAGGCAAACTATCAAACGTAGTGTGACTCAATACTAATTGGCCGTCGATAATCGTAACATTTGTTTTCTTGTAATCTTCAACAGTATTTGCGTCGGTGTCACTAATGCCATTTATGACCACCGTATATACTGCGTTATCTTGTAAACGATAACCATTGACTGGAGAGAGTATTAAACGCTTATTTTCAACTGCAACAGTAAAATTATCTGATACATCGACATGCATTTGAGTATTGTAATCAAAGTTTTCTTTGCTTACCGAAAAGCTTCCCACAACCATGTCATCATTGAACGAAATAGCGATTCTATCTTGTGTGTTAAAAGCAATACTGGTCGACGTCACAATCGGCGATGTATCATCAATAGCGGTCAAACGTTGTGCAACTTTATAATGCTCTTGTGTGCTCGGTTTAACTATTTCAACATGATACACAGTGCCAGGTAAGGTATTAGGCGTATTGAATACTATGCCTCCCGTAATATTTCTGTACTCAACCATATGGGAATCTGAAATAGTATCGCCAAGCTCATCCGCTAAAAAGTAAACTTGTATATCACCAGTTAACCCTTTGCCTTTTAGCGTGATTTCATTTCTCTGCGTATCAGAAACTAAATCCGTGCCACGCGCATTATTACTTGTTAAATTATCGACAGAAATTGCATCTGTAACATTCAGCCCTGCTATTAATGATGCTGTTTCTGCCCCTTGATAAGCGGTAATACTATTTACCCCGGCATTGTCAAAATGACGAGTAAAGGTTAATTGAGTACCGCTATTATTCACTTCAAAGTCAGCAGGCAATAGAGTTTGACCGCCCACAACCAGACGTTCTAGTGCAAAAAGTTGATCACCAAATAAAGTAAAATGCGTTTCACGTCCAGTGATAGTCGTGTTCGGGGATAGGTAATCAAGCGATACCGGCTCATCAGTAAATAGCGGATGCATGGTAAAGGCATTTGGTAAATCAAATACAACCTGACCCCCGTCTATACTCTGTTGAGGATACACATGTAGTTCAATCTTCACAGCCGCATTTGCTATAAAACCAGGCAAGTGTGGCGTATAACCAATGAATCCATCAAACACCTCTGTTTGTCCGGCGACATCATTACCATCTTGTGTCACGCTCAAGCTGCTGTTTCGCCACTGAGACTCATCGCCCTTGATAGCGAAGTAAAGTGATTGATTCGCACGTGTAATCAAGTTAGTTTGCGCAGCAATTAAGTTACTAACAATGGTACTACCACATATTACCTCACGACGAATGAGTCCACATATTTGATCATCAAATAACATGACATGTGTTGCATTTAGGTCTAGGTCGACATTAGCAATTACGTTAGCGTTTAATGCTTGTTCATCTATATTAAGGTCCGCAAGCACAAACTGATCACCATTAAAGTAACTAACCAGTTCACCATTGATACTTAACTTATTATTTGATCCTAACGATGTAGTTGAAGCTAATTTACTAATCTGCCCGCGGATCACATGGCTTAAGTCATAAAGTGATAATTCTGACGGTGCCATCACATAGAGGCGATTACCCTCAATATGTAATTGCTCAGCATACTGAGGTATATCAGAAGTTGAGATAACCTCAGTTGTTAAATCACTTGCCCTCAAAGCAACCAGAGCGCCATCTTTAATGCTAATAACAAAATCGTCGTAGAAGGTTAATGCTTTATACGTCCCCTCCAGTTGTTGATAGCTCTGGCCAGAGATATCGGTTATTAATACTTCGCCATCGGCAAACATAGCGAGTGTATTTTGCTGCAGCACTAGCGCACTGATGGTTTTATCAGTTGGAAGTTGAATTCTGTTATAAAGTACATAAGCCGCATTGCCATTCGCTCGATATACCACAACGGAGTTATCATCCAACAGAACTGCTACTGTATCTTTTTGTATCGCCAGCAGTTTACCTTTACTTGGTAATGTATGCGTGAACAAGTTGACGTAGCTATTCCCAATGTGCTTATCAATTACCAATTCATCAACCTTCAGCTTAATAATTTGATCATCAAAGCTTTCCATTAATGTAACGCCATTATCGTGTTCACTTGTTGGTACAAAAACGCTTAGGCTATTATCAATTGCGACGACGTCTGGATTGTCTTGGTTATGTAATTTCACAGACAAACGTCCAAGTGTATTAGTTGGTAAATCAAATACGACTAGATTCGAACGAATAAACTCAACACCTGTGGCAGGTTGGTTATTGATCTCAATCAAGGTATGGCGGTTTATGCCTTCTGCTTGAATTGCTATTTGTTCAGCACTGTTCAATGCAAAAGTGGTTTCGAGCGTATTTACCAATACTTTTTCATGATTGAACTTACCAATAGCAAGTATTTCAGGGTCTGTGATGTAAGTGTAAGCACCATTTAATACATCGTGTTGGTGCATGTTACTTAGTTCAAGGCTGACAAGTTTGTTGCTTGCTGGTTTTTTATTAAGTGACGGTACAATCAGCGTAAGCTTTTCAGGACTATAATATTGAATATCTTCTTGTGGTACCTCTTTTCCTGCAAAGCGGATCTCGCTATCACGGCTGAAATTTTCACCAAATACTGTTACTTGATTACCACCATTCCAAACCCCAGAATTAGGCACTACGGCAGTTATAATTGGTGAATTAAATTCGCTTGCGATAAAGCTAAATTGATAAGGTGCTTCGAGCGTGTCGTTAGTGATTGCACGTAATCCCTTGGCAATATTCACGTTATAACGTTTACCATTTTTCCATGGTGCATCTGACACAAACCTTGCAACTACGCCATCCGTTAATACATCTAACTGCCATTGCCCTGAAACAGGCACTTTATTCAAAGTAACTGTGATTAAGCTGTCTATAAACTGCTCAAAATAGTGAGGTTCAATGTATTGATTAAAACGGATCTCGAGTGCTTGTTCTAAAGAAGTATACCCCTCAGTGTTTGGTGTATGGCCAATTACAGCAAAACCATCCGGTGCAAAGCTTTCAATGCCCCCGCCTGTTCTATGATACTTGCTACCAACAGGTAAAGGGCTTTCAATTCCTTGACCTTTACTATCTTGAAGATAAGCCGTTGTCGCAAATAGAGTAAGATTGTTCACCGCAATATCAGTAACAGATCCCATCACACTGTAGTAGTTGTAGAGTGCAGGGCTTCTATCAAATCTTCCGGCTAACCAATTACTTATATTAAACTGCTGAAGGTCACCATGACCTGCCGCCACATTCAAGATGCTGCCTTGAAGCAATAATTTATCTGCAGAGATATCGCCATTGCGTAACAGGTAAGCCAAGTTTAGATTATCTAATCCGTTACCAGTTGCTTTATCAATAGCTACTACGGTCGCATTATTGCCTGTAGCAACAAGGATAATTTCATCCAAAACGATAGCATCAGCAATTGGTAAACGTTTACCTAACTGGTCAGTAACTTTGATACGCTGTTCAATTGTGAAATCACCTGAAGCAATATCTACCGAGACAAGCTCTCGACTGGTTGATAACACTAACCACAGGTCAGCACCATCAACAATCGTTTTGCTTACGATACCTTTTAGCACTGCGCTGCTAATAAACCCAATTTCTTCCAGCTGTGCGTTATCGCCAATAGTATAAATAGCAAGACCAGCGTTAGTTGCAACAAACAATAAATTATTTTCGATAATTAAATCATTAATCGAACCTCTTTGTTGCATAACAGACATCAATTGTGGTTCTGCTGGTTGAGCAGTATCAAACCAAAATAATTGATTACCACCAGCAATAAATAATTGATTATTCTGAGATGTAATTAAACTAAAACCTGATGGCGGTAATTGACGTGAGAAGTGATATTTCTGAACATCATTGCCAAGCTTATTTTTCAGTATATTGATTACTACAGGGTCATTTACATCGGCAACTAACAATTGCGCTTGTTGCGTCTTTACGCTCGCCAGTTTGTTGCCGTCACTATCATAAGGTGCATACCCGCCACCTGAAATCGCATACAACAAGCTATCTCTTGCGAACAAACCTATTAACGGATTATTGTCATCTCCTTCGGTCGCATAAGTTGCTGTTGCTTGGTCTGCATAGAAATACTCTACTGGCGACACTGTTATGTAGTCTGTGAGTTGAGGATTAAATGCACTTACTGTTGCAGGGCCAAAGTTACCTGCTGGTACTAATCCTTCAGCAAAGTTTGCTGAATGAACTCGTACATTATTGAGCGGTGATCCATTTACTTCAAATTGTGTGCTTGGTGTAAAACCAAAACCACGAAGTTGCAATGTGTTACCGCCCTGTGGGGGACCGGTAGCCGGATTAATATCTTGCAGTACGAGTTTCGGTAATACAATTAATCCTGCAATAACTGTGTCTTGTCGGCCTAGCTTCGAAACGTTTATCGAATAAGCTGTTGCAACATCAATATTTGGGATTTTATCAAGCTTAAAAGTGACTTGATTATTATCAACACTTTCGATGTTATCCGCATCAATAAGCATATCACCAACATAAATTGCCAACTGTGCAGAGTCTCTTCCGAACCCCGAACCCGTTAACTTAACTAGCTCCGTACCGTCTGCATAGAAGTAATGATTAGATGTGTTTTCACTGATACTGACACGTTCAATTTTATCAATATCAATAGCAACTACATTACTATACTGATACGTGATCTCAGATGTCGTGCCTAGTTTTTCACCGTTTATGTTTAATAGCTCAGCATTAATAATCACCGTCACGGGCCCTGAACTATTAAACTCTGGCATTGCAAAGCGAACTTTAGCGCCGGTCATGGTATTAATACCTACCGGAGAAACCTCATAAGTAGTGTCTTCAAACTTTACATTTATTTGCGACTTTAAATGGGCTTCATCGGTGTTTATCAAATTATTAAAATAAAGTTCGATGTATTCTCCCGGCCCAATATCAGCATTTACCGTCGGTACGAAATCGCTTAGTGCGAGCCCTTTGGGTAAAATTTGTTCTAACCCTTGCTCTGTTGCTAAGTATTGTGAACCATGTGATTCTAGTAGCACGCTCTCAACACTATGTTGCTCAGCATAACTCACCACAAATACATTAGATTCTCGAGACAATTGGATGTATTGGTCACCTAATGTAATCGCCCCACCTTGCTCCGCCAACAACATACTGACTGGCCCCTGTTGGTATTCAAGGCCTTCTAATCCGTGTAACACGTACTCTGGTACAGCTCCTAGTGAAGTGAACTGAACCAATACAATATCCGCTTGGCGCTGCAATAATACATGCAAATTACCATTCACCCATTGAACTTGAAGAGGTTTACCAAGCAACTCTCCAGAATCAAAGCGCAATACAGGAAAACCTAAAGGCGCAGCATAAACAGGAGAAGTTAAGTCAACAAAGCGTATATATCCTTCAGCTAAGTCTGAATAGCTAGCAATTGCGAGTACGTTATTCGCTTTCGACAACGCTATATCACTCACATGATAATCTGAAACTGCTAACGTATTTAAAATAAATGGATTAGCTTTGTCTGAAATATCAATAACAACCACACCGGTGTTCTGTACCGATACAAATGCAACCTTATCAACAAGCTCGATTCCAGTGACAGGTCCTGATAATGGTAACTGGCTTAGCCTTATTGGTGACATTGGCAAGCTCATGTCATAGATTTCAAGTCCGTAATCTAACAAATAAGGATTGTTAATGGCTGCTTGCGCACCGCTGTGAACACCCACAAATAGGAAGTTTTCACTTTCAACCATTGCGCCAATAGACATAGGTGGATAGTTAGGCAAATCAATGCGCGTTCCGCGCTCTAACATATAGTTAAATTGGCCTAAAAGAAGTTCTTCATTACCGCTAATTAAAATCACATCATATTGCCCAGGCTGTACCACTTTTGGCAATCTGAAACGAATTAAGCTCTGTGAAACAACGTCATCTTCTAAGTTGAGATTGTATTCACCATCATCCATTTCTTCAGTGTATAACTCATTACCTAATTTATTACGTAATAAGATTTTATCTCCAGGTAAGAAAGTCGATCGATTGGACTCAATATTTAATATGTAGCCACCTTCAACCGGCCCTGACGTTTTAGAAAACTCGAATTCAGTCGCGTTATCTATATGGTCTGACACCACTACCGCACCAACTAGTTCGCTACTGAGGCCGTTGTTTTCTACTCTAACTGTGTATTGACCTGCTAGGTTTTCCCTAAATTGTAATCCCGTAATGTCGGTTATCAACATGTCAGAATCTAAATAGCTATCTAAAGGGACGTCATTTAGGAACACCTGTGACTCATTGGTAAATCCACTTCCGTAGATGCGTAATTCTCCAAGATCATTTGTACGGAATAAGTTTCGTGATAAGTGGGATATATCAGGTCGAGCGTCATCAATATAGCTAAATGATGCCTCAAAAGCTGCCAATAAGCCTGTTCCTCTGGCATTATTAGCCGATTTAATATTCAATGTATATCGTTGTTTATCAGATAGTGCAGCATTAATCAGAAGAGTGCGTGACGCTCCTGCTTCAGGGCTAACTCCAACCACTGTTACATCAAGAGATTCACCAGTGCTTTCATCAACTAGTGTCGCTACAACCGAATCAACTGCAATTGCTTCGTTAAACGTAATTGTAATTGCTTCGTCTTTCGCTAACTGCTGAGACTCAATATTACTCGACTTAACAAACGAACCAGGCAGTTCATATGCAGCAACGCCATTATCACCTTGTGCTGTTAGCACGCTGACATTATTGACAAGCCCATCATAGATTTGCGCATTAGTACCCGCAGACACAACAACCGGGTTATTTATATCTGTTACATCATAAATAACAATGCCACCTTGTTGCATTGAGACAAACAATAAGTTGCCATATACATTTACTTTGTGTGCACTGCTCTTTCCAGATTGTAATTCTTCAGGGATTACAATAAATTTCTCAACTTCAACTAATTGTTTATCAACAATAGCAAGACCGATTTCACCAAGAGCAAGTACTAACTTATTTTGGTACTCGGCAATATCAAATACATTTCCCGGTAGCAATAACTCTGTAACTTCTGATGGGCGGTATAAGTTAATAGCCTGAATCTTATTAGGGTATATACCATTTGAGGGTACATCCAAGCTGAATAAGTCTATTAATGGACATTTAACCGAGAGCGACCAAGCCCTGCTACCGCTATGACCGGCAACAAAAAGTCTGCCATTATCAGTTAACAACAATTTATTATCGCTTTCTATCGCAATACTATTTTGTATAACAATAGGGTCATTTTTTGCGAGCATATTAACCGAAAACATTTGGCGCGATGTGGTTCCACCTGGAACCCACGAGCACTCATCAGGAGTGTCTGTTGCTGACGAACTGATACCAGTTGCATAAATACTGAAATCGCTTGACGAAGTCGCAACCGTTAAATCACCCGCTCCAGTGTAAGCTGCATGTTCCCTAACAACAATTGGTATAATCGATGCATCATCTGTATTAACGACCCTAAGACCTATAGGGCCAAAGCCACCTGTAACAACGGTGTCACGTTTACTACTACCAATATTAGCTAGTTCAAACGATTCAATATTTGCACTATCAGCGCTCATACCAAGGGCTATCGCTTCATGGTAGCGCATGAAATTCTGTTCAGAAGGCGTTAAAGGAATTTCTTCACCTGTAAGAATGGACGCATTTTGTTTTCCAGAAATTAGCTTATGTGTAACAAACTCCTCAAACTCATATTGCTGGTACTCACCATTAGGTGTTGTAGCGGTAGTGCCCGCTACGACCAATTGATTCGGATTATTCGCATCGACTGAATAACCAATGTTAGGTAAAAACACTGGGACTTGTGCAATCGAAGCACTCGGAACTCCCAAATTAAAATAACCACTGCTTGTGTAAACCATATTCGCAGTGGATAGCGCTGCTAAGTCATAACTACTTGCGGCGAATAAATCAATAGCACTTTGTTTTTTAAGACCATAGCCAAGCTGTACGTCTGTCTCAACGCGGTGGGCATTATTTCTGCTTGAAACGGTTATTGGGTGCTTACCGGACATATTTGGTGGTGCTGTGAAGGTCAGTTTACCGCTACTAAGTACTCGTACATCTTGCGCGGTGACATTACCAACTTTGATACTCGTTCCATCAGACACGCTAGTACCTGGCTCAAAGCCGCTACCAGTTAATGTGATAGTCTCTCCGCCTTTGTAATCTGTCCACAGAGGTGACACAGAACTTGCACTCAACACGCCGTCAACAACAATAGCTCCTTTTAGGCTCAAGGTATACTGCGTGCCTTCGCCAGTTATTATCATAACCAAATCATAAATACCCGGTTTAGGCAATTTTGGCGTAACAAAGCTCAATGTATTTGCTGGGTTTTCTATCGAGGCATGATTAATTTTCAGGTCTGAAACTGGTTTCTCGCCAATAAAGATAGAGATATCTTTGCCTGTTAATAACCCTAACACTGATAGCGAATGCTGCCTTTGCTCACCTGTCAAGACTCGACGTGGCAACAAATCAAACAACGAGTAATTTTCAATTTCTTCGTTGATATACTTAAATCTCGTTACAACATCATTTTCGAGAGACGCTATTTTAAGGTAATTGTTATTAGGCAACGGTTTAACACTAGCTAAACCACTTTTAACGACAATATCAAACGTATCATTTACCGAAAGCTGTGATAAGTTTGGTGATATTGAGATGTCATTATTGGTAATTTCAATATCACTTGGGATAACCTCACCATTAATGTTTCTTGCAAACACAAAATCATTATTTTTGTCGTAAAGGTCTATCGCTTTATTGAAAGAGACAACTACGTTATCAAGCTTTTCGTTGATATAATGTGGTTCAGGCTGAACTCGAATGACTCGTAGTTCGCTATCGATATAGCGACCAATCATATAGCTCGACTTACTTTTGAAAGACTTACTTCCTGCCGTATACAAGGCATAATTAGAAGTTGTGAGCACGTAAACTGGATATTTAATCGCTAACTTACCAGCCGTTGGTTTGATGTTTTTATAGTCAGCAACATTTAAACTTACCACGCCAGACTCGCCAGTAGCTAAATGCAGAATATTGCCCTGTATAGCGACATCGTGTACCGGTCCATAATTCACAAGCCGAGCTATTATTTTGGGCTGATAAGGATTTTCAACATCAATTATTGCAGCACCTAAAGCCCCCATTGCCATATAAACTCGCGTTCCATTAACGGCTAAATGAGAACCAGGTAAATCAATCGAAGCAACGTGTTTCAGCCCCAATTCGGCATTGTGTTGAATAATGTCTAGCTGACCACTTTTAACACTTGATGTGTCAAGAGTTTGCGAAGCAAAATTGTATTTACCGGACGCAACAGCAAAAAACTTACCTTGCTGTAATTCTAATTCGGCTACATCTAACGCATCGAACTTGGTTTGATAAGATGCGGCAGAATACAGTTTAGTGTGTAAATGACTATCTAATATCTGTAACCCTGAGTCTCCAGCTGCAACATAAACTTGGTTATTTTCAGCTCGAATACCTTTCGCAAAATTAGCATTTAACGTAAGCGATTTAACCAATTGAGCTTTTGAAATATCAAAACTATTTACTGCAAATACAAAAATACGCGCTGAGCTCTCAATCGGCGTACCATCTTCATCTAATAATGCCGCAGTAACGAATAATCGATCGTTATTTCGTTCGAAAAAGCCATTAATACCAAGGGCCAAGTAATTTGATGGTAGCGCATAATTTGCGACTAAAGCATTTTCACCCTGTTCTGCTAATGATAAATCCTGAACAAGTACTCCTTTCGGCCCAGCAGCTAAGAACAAATAATTATTAGACGGATCAACCTCACTGTCATAAATTATTCCCTCACCCTCAATCTGCAACTCGCTAGGAGTTTGGTATTCAAACGCAGATTCAAGGGTAATATTGCGTCCATCTGAATACGAAACAGTTACATCATTAAGGCCCAGTTTACCTGCTGGTACTGTAACTACTAGTTTACTATTATCTACAACTATTATGTCTTTTTTCGGAACAGCAACATCACCAAACTTAATCTCTAGCCTTTGAGAGCTAGGTTCAAAGCCCTGACCTGCAATTGTTACTTCAGTACCACCATTTACCGAACCGTAATTCGGTACAACTTTGCTCAAAGACAAAGGAGCAACATAGTGAAGTGCGCCAATATAACGTTTGCGATATTCACCATTGATAACACTCAATGAACTGATGCCTGCGTCATTACTAGGCGCTTGTATCGTATACTGACCGTTTGTCTCATCAAACGCAGTAACTTTCGCCACTTTACCGCTCACTGAAAACTCAAGACCCGGAACTATTTGGTCTAATGTGATTGTAACTTCACTGCCGCGTGTTGAAACACTTGAAGGGAAAACTGAAACTAACTCGGGCTCTGCCGTGTCCTTTGAGTAAGTAGTGAAATTGACAACATAGTCAACTAAACCTTGGGCTCTATAACTATTCGCTTCACTTGAAAGTGTTAATCGATAGTCTTGGCCACTAACTAGGTTTTGTGTGGGCGTAACTGTCAGTGTTTTGCCTGAGATAGTATAATCAAAGGACACATCAATGCCATCAGCACTTCCTTGAACCTTCTCAAGATCAACGAATCTATTAACGAATACTTGTTCTGATAAACCATTTAAATTAATTGTTTTACTAAAGTTTAATATCAGCGAATCATCAACATTAAACATGCCCTTTGGACGCGGATAAGAGTCAATAATCTCGTTAATTTTAAGGTCGATTAAACTAAGCTTGCTACCGTCATCACTTTCACTATAAACGACCGCAATGCCATCTTTTGATACATCTAAACCTTCAGATTTGCACTCATTTTCACATATTGTAACGCCGTCTAAAAACTTAATGCCTTGATTACGAGACGCATCAAAAATTATCACTGAAGAAAGGTTCGTTTTTTCAGTTTCTTCTTTTTGCTCACGCAATAGCTCATCGAGCACCTCTTCAGCTTGGCTTTTCTTTGGAGGTACAAACAACTGATATGCTAAAGTTTCAGAAACAATATGTGTTTTTAATTTTTGGTTTTGATTAATCTGGAAACCTAAATCAATAAACTTAGCTACCAGTCTTGGTTGTAGATTAATTAACTCCCAGCGTGAAACGCGCGATTGAGTATCAATAACATCGCTCGATAGTGGGGTTTTTTCAAATAAACCACGGAAATTAACAGAATCAGCTAAAGCACTACTCGGTCCTATAATATCAAGGTAGTAGGTTGTGATTGGATTTTCTTCTATTGAAATTGCTAATTGAGTACCAATTGGTTCAACATGTTTTATAGGTTTTGGCCCATCAAAAACTCGACTGACAAATGGTTCATCTCCCTTCGATATATTGACAAAAACAATAGCACTGTCTGTGGCTACAAGAAGCAGTTGGTCAATCACTAAGAACTGTTTAATTTCTTGTTTAATATCTATTGGTAACTTAATGTTGGCAACGATGCCACGATCAACGCTATCATCTGATGCAAAATTCGCCTTATCGAAAGCAAGCAAATAAGTACCGTTTTCATACTCTAGATCAATAAATGGATAATCTTCCGCTCTTGCGACAGCATAAACATATGAGTTCGTAACTTGGAGCATTTCAGCATTAAGCGTTTGCGGCAAATCATAATAGCCCAAACCATGCATCGGCGCCGCATCATCTATTTTTGCTTCGTCATACTTAACTAAAGATAACCAA
This sequence comes from Pseudoalteromonas sp. ABV4_021, assembly GCF_056159365.1. Classification (NCBI taxonomy): domain Bacteria; kingdom Pseudomonadati; phylum Pseudomonadota; class Gammaproteobacteria; order Alteromonadales; family Pseudoalteromonadaceae; genus Pseudoalteromonas; species Pseudoalteromonas sp. ABV4_021. Next base: position 751,308 of record NZ_JBSWVB010000002.1, read on the forward strand.
CTCGGTGCATAGTAGTTCCTAACATAAGATTCATCGATTACTTCTGACGGCTTTAAGCTGAATTGTGGATTTATTCCATCACCCAAAACATAAATAAGATTCTGAGCCTCATCAAATCCTACGCCCTTAATCTTGCCTGGTGGTAGCTTGAGCGCATCAATTGGTTTATTACTTTCTCCGTTGTACTTTTTAATGTCGTCTAATGAAAACACCGGTGACGTAATTAAAGAACGAGTCTCAGATAAATCGCCATAGAATAATGCTTTTGCTAAATACGCAGTTTTTCCTTGAGAGTTTGTAACTTTTAGGTCAACAAAACCACGGAAAGATTCACCAAAGTTTGGAACAATTACACTTAGTTTCGTTGCGCTTTCGATGGTTGCATAATTACCGTCAATCTTAATCGATTTCTGTATATCGGGATCGTCGTGACGGATAAATGTCAGCGTCATATCTGGGCTAAAACCATAACCGATAACTTTTACATGGTCACCCTCACCTCGTTGACTTGCTTTAATAGTAGCTGGGCTGACGAAGGATATTGCAATTTTATCAGTATACGTAAAAGCACCTGGATACACTGTTTTTATACCTTGATCTTCGAGCTCGATCGCTGCAGGTCCAGATACATTTGGTAACGTAGTTATTTGTAATTTAACTTGTTCATCACCTAAGCGATCAAATGAAACCACTTTATGTTCTATTCCACCTAATTTCACCTTTACCGAATCAGTTACATTTTTGATGATCATGGTGAGCGAATCACCGCCAGAAGTGTGACCCCAAGATGGTGTTAACGACAATAATTCAGGCTTATCTCCATTGGTACTATTTCCAGTAAAAAAGTCAAATACATAATCACTACTCAACTCGAAGCCTGTTACTGCTTGCAAGCCCGCTTTGAGCGTTACATAGAAGCGAGTGTTTGGGTTTAATAACACACCTTCCTTACTGCTAAATGTAACTGTTGTGTAATCCGTTGCTTCGTCCAATTGTTTAAATGAGAGTTCAAACTGACTTGTTAAATCAACGCCAAGTGTCGGGTGGCCCTCTCGTACTTCTAAGAAACTACCAAGGTCAGTTTGCGGCATTAATGCCGTAGATAATCGGATATGGCCTGTAAGACCTTCTCGAGGATTATAAATAGAGCCGGATTTCGGTTCATGTTCAATCACAGTGAGAGATGGGAAACTAATTCGATTGAAGCCTTTTTTACCGGCGGCAACAAGCATTTTGTTGTCAACAAGCTTTATATCAGTTGCAGCAAAACCTGTACTTTGTGCCTCTTTATTAATCAACACAGGCTGCATTGAATCACTTCTCATCGCTAAAAGACGATTCAAGTCAACAATTTCAATAATAGTTTTAACCGGTACATGTTCTTGGTCTAGGTAGAAAGTAGATACGTAAGCTTTATTTCCTGAAACAGCAACATTAAACGCCCCTGCAGAAGTTAAGTTCTCTTGTGCTGCTTCGATTGCGTGCGACGCGATAAACTGAGGGTTTTTTGGATCTTCAAGCGATACCATATGAAGTGCCCCAGCCCCCTGCCAGGAACCCGAATCTGCAACATATAAAACGCTCCCCTCAATACTGAGGCCTGAAGCGGAACCTGCAGTGTCTAAGGTAGATACAATAGGTAAATCTGGGCGTGTAATGTCAACGATCACAACACCTTGGTACCCTGCGGCGATGACAGCATAATTCTGATAGATAGTTACATCTGAAACATATCCGTCTGGCTTTATAAAATCGACTCTGTACGGGTTTTCTATATCCGTAATATTGAATACTTGGACACCACCTAAGCCATTTGCAATAAAAGCCAAGTTGCCTGAAACTGCAACAGCATTTGCATCTTTGTAAGGTAAATCCGCATTGCCCGATAATAGATAAGGTACACCAAATTGATTATCACCGTTTTTCTTAGTAAACAGTAATAATTCACCAAACGCCGAGTAGTGATCCTGAATATGGGAATCTGGCGAGCGTTCAGAAGTTAATGCGCTAGTAAACCTATTACCTTCACAATCCGATACACATCCAACTCCGACTTTACTAGCCGCAATCAGACCATCTGCTGCGGCTAGACTTGAAATTGTGCCTGTTAATATTTCAACATTAGCATTGATCAGCGGCGAATAAACAAATCGTTCGCCATTTTCGGGGGCTTCATTCCAATTAATATAATCAGCGAGAAAAAGTCCCGTTTCATTTTTTATTTCTGGAGATTCGGCGTGCATGTATGGAGCAAATATTGGTAAATTCACCACAGGTGATACCGTCGACCAAGCACCGACTAGGCTTTGCTTTGCACCATCTTGTCTATATTGTGCAAGTGCGTTGTAATGTACAGTTTTAGCTAGAGCATTAGCTGTATTTTTTGGGCTAAAGTAGACTTTTTCACTAATTGGATGAGCAACTAAATGCGTTGTCTCCTGTGTTACTGTGTGCTGGCCTGTAATAATACTGGTTACAATCCTAACACGTTCATTCTTTAAGCTTTGAGATGTTAAAATATTGCCGTCACTGAATTCAGTCCAATAAACAAACTGATTATGTTTAGGTTCACTTACTTGGTAACCAAGATCGGCAAGCATTTGGTCATCTCGAATCAGTTCACGCTCAACCTGGTATAGTGTTATCCATTGGTTGTCATCGTTTTGATACTCTCTTAACCATGTTTGTTTTACTAATCGCTCACGACTGCTGCCATAGTCTTTAAACGTAACAAAACTAAGAGTCGCGTTTTCGGTATCAAGAATCTCGCCATCAAGTGGCGCCAGATTAACAACCTCCGGCTCAACAGTATCATCTAAAATCCCTACTTTAATGACTTCTGAAAGGCCTTGCTGATCCAATTTATCATATGCAACCGCCTGTATATTTATTCCTTTTGCATCAACAGGTGGGTATAAACGTACTTTAAATATGTTTGAATTTGGTTCAGGTTGGTAAATCACTGCGGCTGGTTTATCGTTCATTAAGAACCTTACGCGATCTATACCAAAAACACCTAGGTCATCTTTTACGCGCACAAATACATCAATTGGCTCGCCTGAAATTGCAAAACTTTGTTGCTGACTAGGCTGAACGATATATACTTCTGGCGGTTGATCTGCCATAACAGTAAATGCAAACGCCGAGCTAAAGTCACTTTCTTTGCCATACGTATCAATCGCTTTTGCACGAAAGTAAATAGTATCTCCAACGCTCAAATCGCGACTTGACTGCTCAAATGTAAAGGGGGCAGTACCCGATAACCCAACTTCCTCGTATGATTCGATAGTGTCATTATTCACCGAACGATACAAAGTAACTGATTCAACACCCGACTCTAAATCTGAAGCGTGAACATTTGCGATAAAGTCTCGACCAACCGTGACTGATTGTTGATTATCTAGCGCGATGCCGCGAGTATCGAGTAAAATAATGTCATTGATATCAGGTGACGAATTTGCGCGTAAAAGAATACCCGTGCTATCTGTTGCGGTATTTCCAGCACCATCAGAAGCAATGACGCGCACCTGAAGCTGGGCAGTTTCACTTTCATGTTGATTTAATTGTTGTAACTTCGGAAGCACAAATTCGCCATTATAAGGCGGTATCAGTGAGAAGTTTTGGCTTATTATATCGCCGTTTGCAATGACTCCATCGTTATTGAAATCATATACTAACTGTGTATTAACACTCGACACTTCAACATTATCAATTGCATCTACGGCATATTTTAATCTGCCTTGCTCTGTAACAGTAACACCCTGCTGCGGATTAATAATCGAAATAATAGGAGCTGTAGTATCTTTGCTGACATGTAATTTAGTTTCGTTGCTATAGCTAGTACGTGCATTTTCCTTTCTATGCTCCGTAACTGTCGCTAGCAACTCAATGTCTTTACCAGTTTGACCAAACGGGATTTTAAAAACAAATTCATATGGGTATTTACCATCTGATAATGTTAAATCACCACCAACTAAACCTTTTACCTGTAGTGATACATTGTCAATACCAACATCATCTGACGCAACAACTTGAGTCAGGACAGTTTGTCCTTCAATGTAATTTGCATTATTTTGTGGAAATGCGATTTCTACTACAGGCGCTTGGTCTGCCACGATTGGTAATGTGATTGACTCTTTAGCAAGATGATTATCAACATCATTATATTTTTGACCGTATGAATCTAATGCCTCAACATCAATTCGAATCGTGTCATTGTTCAGATCGGCTTGCGTAGGTGCATAAAATGAAAATGTATACGGGCCTTTTTCAAAACGTCGTGATTCAATTAATTTGTCTTTGTTAAATACGGATGCCCTTACATATTCAATTTTTACATCATCTTGCGCATGAATGTTAACCGAAACTGGTGCTCCTTCAACGATTTTTGACTGCAAATTAGGTGATACAATATCAACAACGGGTCGCTGATCGATATTCACTTTAAATGCATTTTCAACTTCATAATCATTGCCATTTGCATCCACAGCTCTAAGTTTTAGCCACACAAAGAAGGTAACATCTGTAAAGTCAGATATAGTTGGAAATTGAGATTGTATGTTCGCAAGTGTATCAATTTGAAAAATATGATCATAAACAGGTGTGTCTATATCATTGGTAGTAATTACATTGTGATCTTTAGCTGGAATATTGGAAATTGTTCGGATAGGCGCATCATATGATAACGCGGCTATCTCTTGCCCATTCTTAACTGCGGTTAACCTTTTAAATAGCTCAAATTCGCTAACTTTGACGTTATCATAACCGGTAAATTGTGTTTTTACGCTACTTGCTTCAACAACACCAAATTCTACTTTAGGATACAAAATTGCTGCAGATGGTTCGATGTTATCTGGTACAACATTCAATACAACTTCATCTTTGTTGAAGTCATTATCTAAATCGGTAACAACAGATGACAGCGCAATAGTTTGCTGGTCTTTAGTTACTTGCTCAGGCAGCTTGTAATAGAAATCGAATACTTCAAGGTATTCACTATCTTCGCTTGCATATATTTTTGCAATTTCTTCGCCGTATAATTTTTCATATTCATCATAAATTTCAGCAAGCTTCAGTTTATCTACTGAGCTAAGTGTTTTATCAGTATCGCCATTAAGGTAATTAATTTTTACGCCATTAAATTTGGTAACAATACTTGAATCTTCAATCTTTCGGTCATCTGTTACAATCACACGCGCTCGAAGATTGAATGCACCAGTTACAATAGATTGTGAAGGTGCAGGTGAAACAATACGAATTCCCGGCTTTACGTTACCCAAAGGATGAACAAAAAACTCAATGACAGCTTTTTGATTTAATACATCAAAAACCGTTGTTCGATATTGTTGGGTTTGTTCATGATTAAATACTAAATCAACACTAACATTTTCTTTGACTGTATGACTTTGATCACAGGCTGTTGCATAATCTTTTTCAAAAACTAACTCTGTGCTTCCATTAGGTAGTAATCGTTCAACTTGTAATCTTGACAAGCCTGTATCATCAAGAAGCGACAAATCATAGTTAAAGTTAGCCCCATTTCTTACCCAAAACTCACCGTAATTTAATCGACTTTTATCAGTAATAATGTTGTGCGCGCCAAACTTAATCAAATCGATTTCAGGTAAATCATTTTTTATAACTGGGTAATACTGCGAAATACTTGAAACAACTCCTTCAGAGTCTGTGAGGTTTACGGAGAGTAAAATATCATCGTTAACTTTTGAGCTTGTTGGCACATTACCCAATAAAGTAAAGTCTTCACTAAATAGTTCAGGGTATTTTGACGCTACGACCTGATCATTGATAAAGAATTCAATTTTTTGCAGCCTTTTCGCATCATCTGCAAAGCTAATATTCCAATCAAACTTTTCGCCTGCCTTAAGTCCGTTTAGCTGTGTTGGTGACATCTGTTCAGAAGTCAATGAAGTTGTGCTTTCAGTTATCAACATTGTGCCAATCTGAGGCATTGAGTGGAAAGCGTTGTCTTGCCTCAAATAATCTAAACCGACACCAAAGACCGCAATATCTTGACTATGTGCATAAGGTGGTAATACCAATAAATTAATTGCACTATTCAGTGCTTTTTTATCATCGCCAAATACATAGCTAGGGCTAAATGCAACCCAAGCGCGACCTTGTTCGGTATTAAAGATAAGGCTACTTTGGTAGTTAGAGTCTGTTAATCGAACTGGATTGTTTGGTAACGGATAGCGAGTGTAAGCTGGTTTTGTAATTGACAACTTATTGAAATAAGCAAATTCATTTACTTCACTTATAATTTCAAAATCTAGACTGTCAGCTTCAAAATCCAATAAGTTTATTTCTTCATTAAAGGCATACACTTGAGCTTGGTCAATCGCCATACACGAATCTGCACGTTTTGGTGATACTTTTACTTTAAACTCACCTGAAAGATTCGTTTTAAATACCAATTTTGCATTACTCTCTAATTCATTAGAAAGTGCTTTTAACTTGTTCCCTTCAAATTCCAACCACGGCTTATCACCAACAAATACGCTAAATTCACCGCTATCAGTTAGCATATCCATTTCATAAGTTAAACCACTGGCTATCTCGTTTTGTTTTTCAACTTGGTAAGAGAGTTTTGCTGAATCAACTAGGCCATCCGACATTAGTACCAAACCAGCAACCACAGGCTTAGATTTAGGTGCGTAATCATCACTTATTAATGCGTTAACAAATACATGTTCACCTATAAGCATTGGCTGTGGTGATGCAGCATCAAGCACTAGTTTTGCAGGCTTATCTTGTTCAATCTTAATTGTTTGTTTGACTTGTGATTGATTATTCAACCTATCATTTGCAACTATTGAAAGTTCAACTTCCTTACCTTCGCTAGGGATTGGGTTGAATTGACTAAAATCAACGTAGATTCCAAGGTCTTTTGATGTAAATGTGTCATCTATCTGTTGCGATTGATGTAAAATTTCATCTTGGAGTTTTACCTCAATAGTTGACAAACCTGAAGCATCCTCAACGTCGATGTGTAACGTTACTAACTCATTCTGAATTACGGTTGGTAAAGGTGAAATTACATTTATGTTAGGCCCTTGTGTATCAGGCAATAACGTCACTTTTACATTGTCGCTACTTCCTTGATTTGCACCACCATCAACTGCATGCAGAGTAAAATCATAGTCAACTGCCTCAAGTCCCCAAAAGCTGCCCGGAACAAACACGATACCATTCACTTCAGCTTTTACTTGCTCATGAACAATACTAGTGCCTATGGTGATCGGGTTTTCAATTTCGATACGTTCTATTGAATCTTTACGAACAAATGAAAACCATTCCAATGTATGCTTTTTACCTTGACTATCGATAAAAACAGGCGTGACGTCATCAATGTGAATATCATCAGTAACAACACCTGAAACCTCAAAAGATTGACCTGTTTCCAAGCTAAACGCGACATTTGGTTTTACTACACTCACAATTGGAGCATTACTGTCTTGTATTACTCGCAGTTTTATTTCTTCGGTAACAATCTGAACACCATCATTAACGGAAACAACTAGATTAAGCTCCTCTTCAAACACATTAGGCATGTTGAAAGAAGCTAAATATTGCGCAGAGCCAAGATCCGACGACATAGTACCATTGTCGACTTCTTTCCCATTCTCAAAAAGTTGCCACTTTGCGCTGAACGTGCTGTTATCTGTTATGTACGACAGTACCTCAACTAATTCACCTTCAATATAACTGCTACCCGTGACAGGATGCTCAATCACTAAATTTGGAATCGGGTCTTCATAAACGTTAAAATCCCAAACAACATTATTTACATTCCCAAATTTATCAACCGCTGAAATTTCTAGCTTGACCGGCGAGGTCTGTTTAGGTGTATGGTACAAACTCATCACTTGCTGCGCCGCCTTGGCGTCGTACTCAGCCGCTTTATCACCATCAATGTAAGCTGTCACTGATTCCACGGGCGCTTTATCAAATGCAGTAAACCTAAACGCTACACGCTTATCTACAAGTAATGCCTCTGAAGCAAGCGGATTAACTAGGTTTATGACTGGTCCTTCGCTATCACGTGTAATACTAATCAAGTTACTGTACACATCCGACTCTTGTCCCATCGTATCGGTTGCAATCACTTTTAAGTTTATCGATTGCATCTCATTTGCTAAAGACAAAGTTGCTAGGTCAATCGAAAACGTACCTTGAACACTGGTATTAGGTGTCACGGCTCTTTGATCCGATAATTTTTGACTAATCAGAACGTTATGCTTTTCATCAATTAAACTAACTTGAACGTTTTTCACGCCTACGTCATCTTTAGCGATAACATTCAATGTAAGCTCACTATTACTTGTATAATCTAACTGATCTAATTCAACTTCATATATACTAGGTCTTTGGTCGTTAATCACGGCAACCGTAAGGGAAATACTTGTTTGGTTTCCCGCTTCATCAGTAACGTAACCATTTAATGTATATGGCTGTTGCTCGACTTGTTTTGATTCATCAAAAATTGGGAATGATGCTAAGCCTGCAATTGAGAAGGAATTTGCTTCACCAGGTAAACGCTGAATTGGAATATCACTGTCAGTAATTGAATCGGTTGTAACCCCCGTTACTTTAAGCTTACTTCCTTGCTTTTTTACACCATTAATTTTAAACCCTGATACCCCTACGTTGTCGTAACCAGTTACTTTTATCAAATGCTCAGTACCAGTGACGATTTTTGCGACACTTGAATCTGCTAAAATACCATTGATGCTAGGCGAGACGAACTGAACAACGGGCTTTTCATTATCCACACCTACTGCAACGTTGATTACTTGGCTATTACTGCTTTGATATTTGCTATCAATTGCTTTCGCATAAACTGAGAAGTTTTGAACTTCTTTGTTTTGCACTGGTACATCAAAAACTGCGCTATAGGGGGTATTAGTATCGCTGCCAATTAACTGGTCATTAACGTAAAATTCAACCATTTTTACAGCTTCATCATCGCTGGCTGCAGCTCTTAACTCTACTGGTAAACCAGCAATCCAGTAATCTCCTTCGACTGGGTTTGAAAGCGAAACACTAGGCCCTTGGTCAGATTTTACATTAGTGCGAATTACCTCACTTTGGGTAATTTCACCATGAAAATCAGTAACTTTTACTTGAATATTAGCAATATCACCTAACAGCTCTGGGTCGATATCAATTTCACGTTTTATAATTGCTGTTGGCTTACTCAGTTCATTTTTCTCTTCGTAATCATTATCAAATATTGTATGACTATCTACGACACGACCATTTAACAGTATCTCAACGTCAGTACCTAAGAATAAAGTATCGTCCATAATTTGAAGTACAACCGTTGTCGTGCCACCAGCAATAACATCTGTTTCATGCTGAGGGTGCTGCAAATTTAATGATGCCGCTGTATTTCGTATTAAATTTAAAAACCGTGTAGGTGTTGCTTGCGTTTTAATCCCTCTCACAAACTCAGCATACACAGGGACTGATTTCTGTTTAATTGTCGTATTTTGTGTATTATATTTTAGTGACCAAGTTTCAAACAGGTATTCTTTTTCTTCTCCTAACGGAGTCTTAATTTTTCGTACTTCAAAGCCTGGGAAACTTGCTGTACCTACATTCTTTCCATCTACATAAAAATTTACGCGTTCAATACCAGTTGTTTTTTCAAAACTTTTTTCCGCTTCACCTAGGTTATGACTAAGCTTAAAATCAACTCTAGTTCCTGCAACAACCCGTTGATTTTGAATTGGCTTTTCAAATGTCATATCTGGAATAACTATCGAGTCTTCATCAATTACCATAATTGATTTTTGAGCCGAGTAACCAGTTTGACCCGCGCTATCGGTTACTCTCGCTTGTACTTTTACGTTCGGCGCTGTTTGAAATTCAGATATATTAATTAAAAATTCATATGGCGGCGAAGTAACGGTTGCAGCCAGTTTACCTTCAACTAGAAAATCTACTTTGAATACTGATACATCATCTACTGGTTTGGCGACTAATGTTGCTTGTTTCCCTTTAACAATTTCAATCGGTGCAGTTAGGTCAACATTCGGCAAAGCATCTATTGCTGAAACAGCGACTTCCCCCTTTATTGTAGGGTCATTTGCTAAATAAAATGTTAATAATACGGGCGTTGTCGATGAGATTGGTAAAAGCGACGTAATTTCATTATTTTCTATTTTTAAGTAATTGCTCGCAAATTCAGGGATTTCTATATCGACTGCATACTGTTGAGACACTCGGAATTTATCGCCATTCTCATATATAGCTTCAATTGGAGGAAGTGTAATTGCTTTATTTAAAGCCGGAATTGTAAGTGTCTCGCTACCAAAAGAAAGACCTTTCAATTTCTTTGAAAAATTTACTTCTATCGGAACATCGATACTATTTAAACTTGGGTAATTAACAGTTATTGTGGCATTTTTACTATCAGCATCTGGTGAAACATATACCGTTCCATCGCTACTCACCTTAACATGCTCTGGATCAGAGGATGTGTAAGTGACACCCAGCCCTTCTCCTGCGCTAACCGTTTCACCACGGAATTCAAAATTAATGTAAGGCAATAAAGTCACAGATTGAAACGGGTCATTTATCGAAACTCGTTCAGGAAATACTCGCCAGCCGAGCACTTTTTCTTCTAATGTTCCTCCCGTTTTTTCGATACTAGACGTAACAGCTTTGTTACCGTATGCGTCGATTACATATGCATTCAGAAGCAATAAACCATCAGCGTAAATTTGTTGTGCTGACAGTCTTCTGTCGAAAGGAACTTTTAACGAAAAGCTGGTTTGAGTATTTGTCTTTGGAATTATGACTTGGTAACCAGCAGAGTTTGCAAAAGCGCTAGCTAAAGCATTGTCAACGACACCACCTGCACCTCTTAACGCCGATGCAGTTATGCCCTTAAGATCAATGCCAACTTTTGCGATATCCGAGTTATCTGTAGCTCGATAAGTTATAACTAAAGATTGCTGCTCATTTTCTTCAATGACGTTGACACTTTCAAAATAGATCTCAGGGGAAATAGAATCTTGCGAGAATGACTCACTATAAGTGTCGGTTGTGCCATCCATATAGGTTATAGTTATCGCTGGCTGGTTGCCCTCAGCGAGACTAAACGAATATTCACATTGGTCAGTCAACTGTGAATCAGTTAATTCCCCTTCAGGGTTAGTATATTGCACCCTAACAATGCGGCTACAATCAGATGCGGAAAACACAAAGCTGTTCGATGTAGATACATCGAAGCGTCCTGTTGTGCTGATATTATATGCATTTGACCCAACAGCTACAAACGGCAAAATAACTGCAAAAAAGGCAACTAATCCTTTTACAAACGACATCTAAGTTCTTCCCTGAATAAAGTAAATATCTTTACGCGTAAAAATCGCAACCGGCATTATAAAAGATTAATTAGGATTCAGGCAAATTTTTTTCTTTTATTTACAGGAAGATAAGATTTTGAGATCAGAGGCCTACTAAGTTTCGGCATATGCACGCTTTTTTGGCTTGTAGAAAGGTAGTACTTGCTATTTTTACCCACTTGTCAGTTAGAGTTTGTGAAACACAAAACACATTTGTTAGTACTACTCGACGTAAATTTACCCATTTGTTGCTGACAGCTAATTTTTCACCACTTCCTTGTCAAAACGCGCTTTTAAGTACGTTTCAGTTAAGGTGTTGTGCCAAAGCTGTTTTGTTTGCCCTTTGTCTTTTGCAATTTCGCCAATGCGACCGGGGTTGTATTTCATAGTGCGCTCGGTTTGGTAGCTGGCAATTGGGTCTTGGTAGGCTTTTTCTGGCGAAATGACTTGCCACCCTTTTTCGCGAAAAGCATCGGCTAAATCGCCAACAAACAGGGCGGTAATATCCATTTCGTGTAGCAAAATAACGTGTTTTGGCGAGTGGTCAAGGTATTTTATTGCCAATTCATCGTAGTATTGTGCGCCTTGTATAATTACATCGATGTAAAACTCTTTTAGTTTATCAAAGTCGACTTCTTTGCCACTTTTAAGCGCATCTTGTAATAAGTTTTCAATGTACCAGTCGTAGTTATTAAGTGTAATGTATGCATTGCGGTAGTCATTTTTAGCTAAATAGGCACGCACGCCGTCGCGCTTTTGTTGGGTGTCGCCTTCTCGCAAATAGGGGAAGCGAAACCAAGGTTTAAAGTTTGGATACTCTTTAATCTGGTTATGGGCGGTTGTAATTTCCTGCAAATAATCTTCTAAGCTGGTTTTATTGATATCAGGATGAGTGTGAGTGTGGTTAGCAATAATATGCCCAGCATTAGCGTATGCTTTTAAGCGCGCTTTACCCTCTTCATTTAAATGGCTGGTGGTTGCAAAAAATGCCGCTTGTTTTATGCCATGATCATTTAATTCTTTAATCAGTGTCTTCGCGCGCGTTGGTCCATCAAAGTAACCCGTTGCTTTCCTAGGCGCGTCATCAAAGGTGAAAGCTATTTGCTTTGCGCTTATGGAGTTGGAAAATAACAAAGATAAAACAGTAGATGTGATTAATAAAAAAGGTTTCATAAATAAAAAGGGTGACTAACGTTAATTAGTCACCCTAACATTGGCATTAAAATTAAACAATGCAACTAACTGTTATTTATAACATTAGTTGTTATACAGTTTAGTTAAATACTGCTCGATGCTGCTTTGCCAACTAAAGCGGCTGGCTTTAGCGGTGTGTACCAGAGTTTGCCACTTTGCAGTGTCGTTCATATAACAATTTAGCGCCTCATTAAATACGCTTTGCAGCGAGTGTACTTGCTCACTAATGGTATTGCCCTCAAACACAAAACCATTTTCGTGATGTTTTACCGTGTCTTTTAAACCGCCTACCCCATGCACAATACACGGCTGGCCCGCTTTTAACGCAAGCATTTGGCTGATGCCACATGGCTCAAACGAGCTTGGCATTAAGAAAAGATCGCCTAGCAGATATAAATCGTCCGATAAACTTTGCCCATAACCATTTAAAAACAAAAAGTTACTATGCTTTGCCATGAGCTGCATTAACAAAAATTCGTAATGACTGTCGCCACTGCCAAGCATAATAAAGCGGCCGCCTTTTTCGCTTAAGTGATTTAGCATTGTACTTAGTGCCACTTCACCATCAGCGCGCTCAAGTAATAAACGCACTTTTTGCTCAGTTAACCTACCGATGCTTGAGACAATGGGGCCTTTAAACTGTGGGCTATCTTGCCATAGCGATATTTGCTCATTAGCAAGGTAATGCACGGTTTTTAATTGCTCAAAACGGCTCATCCAGTTTCGAAGGCACGTTTTACTGCTGCGTAAAAAGCAATCGAGCGTGACTTTAGGCTCTGGCTCACTGCTGTATTCACAGCCATTTAAAATGCCAACCAGTTTATCGCTATTTTCTGCAAGCACCTGTTCCAGCCCTTCGCCACCATAAATGCCATTTTGATGGTCGCTGGCACTCAGCACTTCTTCGGCATAGCTGTCTGATACAAAATGTACTTTATCAACCAAACTAATTGCTGCGCGCATTGGGTTATAACAAAACGGGTAACGCGGGTCGCATAATTGTTGGCCGTCGTAGCTTAAGCTTGGAAACCAAGCCTCTAAACTTGAATCATCGCCGTTAAATGGTCGCGTACCTTGTAGCGCTAAATTATGTACTGTGTAAACCAGCTTGGTATTGGCAAAATCGCGATAGCGTGTATCAAATTTTAATAGCACTGCTAGGGTGGCAGCATGCCAGTCATGCAAATGAAGAATGTCTGCCGCTAAATGCCCTTGTAAAATACACTCGGCAATGACATTACAAAAAAGCGCAAACTTTGTGGCATCTTTGGCAAACGGGCGGTTATCTTCATCATGACAATAAACGCGACTTTCTCCTGCTTGTTGAAACAGCGGATGCACCACTACATACTGCGTTACGTTATCATTTGAAATTGCGTGCAATTTATAAAGGTAGGCAGTGTGCTGCTGGTGAGCAAATGAAAAGCTCACTTGTGCGACACACTCACCGTTGTAATGGCTGTGGTAATAACCATAATCGGGGATCACCACATCCACATTAATGTTATGCTCTGCAAGTGCCTTTGGCACGTCACGAATTACATCGGCGACACCGCCAACTTTCGCGCCCGAAATACAATCGTTTTCGGCCGCTAACATCAAAATTCGCATACAGTCCTCTTATGCAATCGCTGCTTGGCTTGAAGATTTATTAGTTTCGGCATCCGCTTCTTGCGACTTTTTTGCCAGCGCAGCAATCATATCGCGCGTAACAAGTACCACGCCACCACTTGAAATTCTAAAGCCATTGGCTTCATCTTGTTTGTGATCAACGCCGATGCTTAAGCCTTCAGGAATAACACAGCTACGATCAATAATAGCTTTTTTAATTACACAGTTTCGATTGATCACAACACCTGGTAACACAACCGTTTCTTCTACCGTACAATACGAATGCACATGCACATTTGAAAAAAGCAGTGATTTGCGAATGGTTGAGCCTGAAATAATACAACCACCTGACACTGTTGAATCCACCGCCATACCGCGACGTGTTTCATCATCAAAAATAAATTTAGCGGGCGGTAATTGTTCTTGATAGGTCCAAATAGGCCAATTTCTATCGTACAGGTCAAGCGATGGCGTTGGCGATACTAGCTCCATATTGGCTTCCCAGAATGAATCTAGCGTACCTACATCACGCCAATAAGGCGTGCCACCTTGGCGCGTATCTCTAAATGGATACGCATATACATTATGCTCTTCAATGATCGATGGAATAATATCGTGGCCAAAATCGCGGCCAGAGCAGCTGTTTTGCGCGTCTTTTTTCAATTGTTCAAACAAAAACTCTGTATTAAACACATAGTTACCCATCGACGCTAAACACTTAGTTGGGTCGTTCGGTAATGGCGCAGGATTCGCTGGTTTTTCTTCAAAGCGCTGTACGCGTTTTTCATTGTTTACGGCCATCACACCAAAAGCGCCTGCGGCTTCTTCCACTGGCACTTCTAAACAACATACCGTCATGTCCGCGCCCGTTTCTACGTGCTTAGCAATCAACTCACCATAGTCCATACGGTAAACATGGTCGCCCGATAAAATCATTACGTACTTTGGTAAATCGTGACGAATAATGTCCATATTTTGATATACCGCATCGGCCGTGCCGCAGTACCAGTCATCACTATAGCGTTGTGATGCAGGTAAAATCTCAACTGAATCACCGAGTTCCTTTTTAAAGTGACCCCACGCGCGATTAACATGGCGAATTAAGCTATGGGATTTATACTGCGTAGCAATACCTACTTTGCGCACACCTGAGTTAATGCAATTCGACAGCGGAAAATCAATGATGCGAAACTTACCACCAAAATACACCGCAGGCTTTGCGCGCCAATCGGTTAATTCTTTTAAACGCGAGCCCCGGCCACCAGCCAAAATCAGTGCATAGGTGTCGCGGGTAAGGTTACTTATATAACGATTTGCGGAATTAGGCATTACGTTCTCCTTGTGCCTTGTTGAATTCGATTGCCTTAACTTGCCAAATATCTGAGTTGTATTGGCTTATGGTGCGGTCGCTCGAAAACATACCTGATGCGGCCGTATTTAAAATACTTTTTTGGGTCCAAGCACTTTGGTCTTGGTACAGTGCAGCTGCGGCTTCTTGCGCCTTAACGTAACTGTCAAAATCGTAAGCAGTGAGCCATTGGTCATGGTTATCACGGATTGAGTTGATCAGCGGCTGAAATAAGTCTGGGTCAAATAAGTTAAAATGACCACTTTCAATCAATGTAATCACACGTGATAAGTTTGGTGAATTTGCAATGATGTCATTAGGGTTATAATGCTCACGAATTTGCGTTAATTGTTCTGCTTTAGCACCGAATAAGAAGAAGTTATCAAGGCCAACCGCTTCTGAAATTTCAATGTTTGCGCCATCTAACGTGCCAATGGTGAGTGCACCATTCATCATAAACTTCATATTCCCAGTGCCCGACGCTTCTTTACCTGTGGTCGAAATTTGCTCTGAGAGGTCGGTTGCAGGGCAGATGGTTTCCATCGCTGTAACGTTATAATTAGGCAAAAATGCGACGCGCAAATAAGGCTTGGCTGCTGGGTCATTGTTTATGGCATCCGCCACATGATTGATTAAGCGAATAATCAGCTTCGCCATAAAATAACCGGGTGCCGCTTTACCACCAAATAACACACAGCGCGGTGTAAAGCCTTCAAGTTCCCCTTCGCGAATGCGTTCATAAAGATGAATAACATGTAAAATATTGAGTAACTGACGTTTGTACTCATGAATACGCTTTACTTGCACATCGAACAGCATGGTCGCATCAAACTCAACGCCAGTTTCACGTTTGACTAAATCTACCAGTGCTTGTTTGTTTTCAAGCTTCACTTTTTGCCATTTTTTATGCAGCGCTTTGTTATCAAATTTTGCACGTAGCGCATTAATTTTACTGAAATCGCTGACCCATTCATCGCCAATTTGTTGGTTTATTAATTGCGCCAATTTAGGATTACAGTGCGACAACCAACGCCTTGGTGTTACCCCATTGGTTTTGTTATTAAAGCGCTCTGGCCACAGCGCATAAAAGTCGCTAAATAAACCGTTAGTGAGTAGTTCAGTATGAAGTGCAGCAACACCGTTTACTGAATACGAGCCGACAATGGCTAAATATGCCATGCGAACTTTAGGCTCTGGCCCTTCTTCAATTAGCGACATATCGCGCTGCTTTTGCGTATCACCCGGCCAGCAGGTTGCTACTTGTTGTAAAAATCGGGCATTAATTTCATAAATAATCTCCAGCAAACGCGGTAGTAAACGCTCAAATAGCCTGACAGGCCATTTTTCTAGCGCTTCTGGCAATAAGGTGTGATTAGTATACGCCATGGTACTTGATGTAATTTGCCATGCTTTGTCCCAATCGAGCTGATGATCATCCAGTAAAATGCGCATCAGCTCTGCCACTGCAATACTTGGGTGCGTATCGTTTAGTTGAAAAACGTGGTATTTCGGGAAGTTATGGAAATCTTCACCGTATTGTTTTACCCATTTTGCGATAATGTCTTGCAGTGTTGCGCTTGATAAAAAGTATTGCTGGCGTAAACGCAGCTCTTTACCGTTCTCACTGGCATCGTTCGGGTAAAGCACCATGGTGATTTGTTCAGCTTGGTTCTTTTTGGCTACCGCTTCTGGGTAACTGCCCGCGTTAAATTCTCTTAGGTCAAACTCTTCCGTTGCTTCACTTTTCCAAAGGCGTAGGCGATTCACCACATCATTGCGATAACCTGGAATAGGCACATCATAGGGCACAGCTAACACATCTTGCGTATTCACCCAGTTGCGATGCTCGCGGCCATGTTTATCTTTATACACTTCCACATGACCAAAGAATTTTACACGTTGACTTTGCTCTGGCGCGGCTATTTCCCACGGGTGACCTTCATGCAACCAGTGATCCGGCTGTTCAATCTGACGCCCTTGCTCAAGTGCTTGATTAAACATGCCATATTCATAACGTAAACCGTAGCCAACCACAGGTAGTTTTAATGTGGCACAGCTATCTAAAAAACAGGCCGCTAAGCGCCCTAATCCGCCATTACCCAGTCCTGCATCGTGTTCAGCCGCGGCAACTTGCTCTAATTCGCTGCCATATTGGGTGAGCGCCTCTGTTACTTCTGGTGCTAAATCTAAATTTAAAATCGCGTTATTAAGTGCACGCCCCATTAAAAACTCGAGCGATAAATACGCCACTTGTTTATGTGGTGCGCTATCGCGCTGTTGGTTGGTTTGGCGGCACTTTGCCACCAACCTATCACGAATGGTAAGTGCTAACGCTTGATACAAATAACGCTGCGATTTATTAACCTGATCACGTCCTAAGGTGTAATAAAAATGGCGATATAAGTCTTCGCTCAGATCTGAATTTTCAATAATGCTTGAAGGTAAAGGCGTTTTTTTATCGGCTAAATTTGATTGCTTGTTCACACTAAACTCCTTGCTTAGTTAAATTGAACGTTTGGGATGTATCTGTTGCATGTTGTTTACTGGCGGGCATTTTAATGTGGTTTGAAAGCACCCATGCGCTGTAGCTACTCAGGGTGAGCATTTGCCCTGGGCTTACACATTCATCATCCCGTTCGTTAGAATGCGATGACAGTCGAATACGCCAACAATGATGTGCTTCTTGCTCTGGCAACTTAAACATTACGTTATTGCTGGATGCATTAAACAGCAGTAAAAGTGCTTTATCGTCTTGAATATCTTCCATTAAATACCCAAGGCAATGGCCGTCCGGGTTATGCCAATCGCTATCTTGCATGAGCGCACCATGTTCGTTTAACCAAGTAACACTAAAGCGCGGGTCATCATCGTGAATAAAATGACTTTGGCGATATAAAGAAAATTCACTGCGTAGTTTTAGAGCGCGACTAATAAACTGGTACAGCGGATGCTGTTGCGGCTCATCTAACCCATTAGCGTGCCAATCAATCCAGCTTATTTCGTTATCTTGGCAGTAGGCGTTATTGTTGCCACCTTGCGAATGTGCCACTTCACTACCAGCGCATAGCATTGGCACACCGTTAGATAAACATAGGGTTAACAGCAGGTTTTTTTGCGCACGCAAACGCAATGCATTGATTTCACTGTTTTCGGTTTGCCCTTCAACGCCCCAATTGGACGATAAATTATGATCGTGACCATCGCGGTTTTCTTCTTGATTGGCTAGATTATGTTTATTGGTATAGCTGACTAAGTCGGACAAAGTGAAGCCATCGTGGGCGGTGATAAAGTTAATACTAGAGGTAACCGAACGCCCTTTTTTCTCAAACAAATGACTTGAACCGTGAAAGAAACGAGCAAACTCTGGCAGCATGCTAGTATCACCTCGCCAAAAGCTGCGTACTGTGTCACGGTATTGGTCGTTCCACTCACGCCACGGAGCAACATAATTACCGAGTTGATAACCATCTATTGCTAAATCCCAAGGCTCTGCAATTAGTTTCACGCCTTTTAATACGGGATCTTGCGCGAGGGTTTGAAAGAAAGTGTGGTGTTTTTTAAAGCCGTCTTGGTCACGGCCTAAAATACTGGCTAAATCGAAACGAAAACCATCAACCCCATACACTTGCACCCAATAGCGCAAGCTATCCATTACCAACTGTAAACTTTTAGGGTGTGAAATATTTAGCGTGTTACCGCAGCCAGTATCATTTACATAATAGGCAAAATTATTTTGCTGCAATCGATAGTAAGTTTGGTTATCAATACCGCGAAGCGACAAGGTTGGCCCTTGCTCGTTACCCTCAGCGGTATGGTTGAAAACCACATCAATAATCACTTCAATACCCGCTTCGTGTAGCACCGATACCATTTGCTGGAACTCTTGTTCTTGCTTGGTATGGGCATAAGCTAAGTGCGGCGTAAAAAAGTTAAGTGTGTTGTAACCCCAATAGTTGCTAAGGCCTCTTTCAGGTAAAAATGCTTCACTAATAAAGCTGTGTACCGGTAACAACTCAATGGCTGTTACGCCTAAACTTTTTAAATGCCAAATAAAGTTGGGGTGAGCTAAACCCAAGTAAGTACCGCGTAATTCCTCTGGAATAGAAGTATATTGCTTAGTTGCGCCTTTGGCATGGCATTCATAAATAACCGTTTTATGCCACGGAATATTCGGTTTAGTACCTGTGTAATAAGGCAGTGTTGATACTTTACATTTTGGCATATCCATTGCCGAATCAAGCTGCCAAAACACGTCATCTGCACTGTGTGCATTACCCCAGTTAAACTCACCAAACAATGATTTTGCATAAGGGTCTAACAGTAGTTTGTTGGGATTAAAGTAACACCCTTTTTTTGGGTTGTATTTGCCGTAAACACGGTAACCGTATAGCTGATCTTGTCCTACCCCGCGAATAAAAATATGCCAAATATCTTGCTCATCGCGATAAAGTGGAATACGCGCTATCTCGCTGTGACCACTTTGATCGAACAAGCAAAGCTCAACCTTAGTTGCGCGTTCAGAAAAAATAGCAAAGTTAGTGCCGTTTTCACTTGGGGTTGCACCAAGTGGCGAGGTATTTCCCGGGCGAATTGCAAAACGGGCTGAAACCATTATTTTTCCACCAAATAATAGGTCGCAAGTGGTGCAAGCGTTAATGAAATACTGTGCTCAAAGCCGTGGTTATCTTCTTTAAGTACGGGGACTTCGTTTTCAACTAATACGCCACTGCCACCAAATTGCGTGTCGTCGGTATTTAATACCAACTGATACCGTTTTGCTTTTGGTACACCTAATTTAAAGTGTTCATGCACCTCGGGCGTAAAATTGCTTATCGCGATTACATTTGGTTCGCTGCTACTTTTACGAATAAAACTAAACACGCTTTGATCGGCGTTGCCGCCATCAATCCAGCGAAAACCCTCGCCGTTATTATCTTTTTCGTATAGTGACGGGTAGGTTTTGTACGTTGTGTTTAACGCTTTTATAAGGTTAAATATACCATGGTGTTTAGCCTCATTAAGTAAATGCCAGTCTAGGCTCTTATCGTGATCCCACTCATCATATTGAGCAAATTCACCACCCATAAACAGTAGTTTTTTACCGGGATGCGCCCACATAAAGCCATAAAATGCACGTAGGTTCGCAAATTTTTGCCAGTCATCGCCCGGCATTTTGTTAATTAGTGAGCCCTTACCGTGTACTACTTCATCGTGCGATAGCGGCAGAATGTAATTTTCACTAAACGCATAGACTAATGAAAAGGTCATCTCGTTATGGTGATGGCGGCGGTATATGGGATCTTTTTTCATGTACTCTAGGCTGTCATTCATCCAGCCCATATTCCACTTAAAACCAAAGCCTAAGCCCGATTGGTCGGTTGGTTTGGTCACCCCCGGCCACGCAGTAGACTCTTCAGCAACCGTGACAATATTTGGGTTTTCGCCGTAAACACTGGCATTAATGTGCTGCAATAAGCTAATGGCTCCGAGATTTTCGCGGCCGCCATAACAATTTGCTACCCACTGCCCTTCTTCGCGGCTGTAATCAAGGTACAGCATCGATGCCACTGCATCGACACGAATACCATCAATGCCAAATTCCGTCAGCCAATATGTGGCGTTTGACAGCAAAAAGCTACGCACTTCAGCGCGGTCGTAATTATAAATATGGGTATTCCAATCAGGGTGGTAGCCTTGGCGTTTATCGGCATGTTCGTATAAATGAGTGCCATCAAACATGGCCAAGCCGTGAGGATCATTTGGAAAATGCCCCGGTACCCAATCAATCAATACGCCTAGCCCAGCGGCTTTTATTTGGCGAATAAACTCTGCAAATTCGTTAATATCGCCAAAGCGACTGGTTGGCGCATAAAGGCCAACGGGTTGATAGCCCCACGAACCATCAAATGGAAATTCACTGATTGGCATTAATTGGATATGAGTAAAACCAAGATCTAACACATACGGGATCAATTGTTCGGCAAGTTGTTGGTAGCTCAAATAACCGTTACCTTGCTCAACATTGCGACGCCACGAACCTAAGTGCACTTCATAAATACTAATTGCTTGATTGAATTTATTAATTGGCGAAATTGGCGCTGGGTTTGTGGGTAAACTAGCTACCCGCGAAGCCGTATGGGGAGGTAGCTGCATTTGCAGCGCAAATGGGTCGGCTTTTTCAATACGCTGGTTGTGCTCGGTTAGCAGGCTGTATTTATAATTTTTATCGCTTAAATCTTCCCCGATAAAAATTTCCCACACCCCAGATGCTGGGTGAAAACGCATAGGGTAGCAACTGGCATCCCAAAAATTAAAATCACCAATTACTGACACCGCTTTTGCATTAGGTGCCCACACGGTAAAACGTGTGCCTTTAACCCCTTGCTGCGTTATAGAATGTGCGCCAAAGTGACGATACGCATGTGCCAATGTACCTTGATTAAACAAATACATTGCATCACAATCAAGGCTCGATTCAAAACTATATGCATGGTAACGCTGCACCTGACAATCACCATAATCGATATCAAGTTTAATTGGCTCGGCGACTTTGTTGTGACTGACTACCAACTGAAAAAGTGCCGTATCTTGAAACTTTTCCAAAGCTAATTGTTGATTTTCACTACAAATCGCAACTTTTTTAGCGCCTGGTATGTAACAGCGAACTACCGCTAATTCATTATTAATAGTGTGTTTACCCAAAAAGCTAAACGCATCAATAAAATCGCCACGTTGCAGCGAATGTGCTTTTTCTAACGTGTTGTGTGCTTCGTTAAGTTCATTGAGCGAAGCAAAGTTAGCTACTGACATTATTTCTCCTAGCATTTAGCAACTGCCAAAATCGCTGTTGTTGCACGCTGGTGTGTTGCTCTTCATGGAGCATTGGGCCAAAAATAGTAAGCAAATTGCGTGATAGGCGACGTCGCCAGTTAGGGTATTCTTGATCGGTTCCTGGAATATTGACTGCGAGGGTTTCGCCACTAAGATCATCCAGTTGTAAACATAAAAATTGTGAGTTTGATGCGCTCAGTGTCTCAACAACTGCGGCATAAATTTCACTCGCATCATCTGAATTTGGCAATGTGTTTGCCGCTTTTAGCCATTCGCACAAGGCTAATTTATCTTGCTCGCGCTGCGTTATATCGTAGCCAAATTGCTCTGGGTTTGAGTACAGTGAAAACGATTTTCGTGTTTCGATATCACCCTGTTGCCACCACGCATAAAATGGCGCGACATCGTGATTTGCTATCATCAACATTGCATGTTTGCGGTGCGCTTGTGGCGCGATAAACTGCCCGTTCTGATCTTTTTCAAAATAAAAAATATCATTACCATAAACATGCGCCTTGTCTAAGCTTTGCTTAATCTGCTGTGGCACAACACCTAAATCTTCACCAATTACAACACATTGATTTAGATGACTTTCTAAGCATAAAATCGCCAGTAACTCATTAAATGGGTAATACACATAGCACCCAGCAGGTTGCTCATCGACTGTGACACACCACCAAAGCCGTAATAGCCCCATAACATGATCAATACGTAGGCCGCCGGCAATCATATTGGCGCGAATTAAACTAATAAAGTGGGCAAAATTAGTTTGTTTTAGTTTCAACGGGTCGGGCACCGCCAATCCCCAATCTTGCCCATCAAGCGCCCATGGATCAGGCGGTGCACCAATATTTGCATGTTCTACAAACAGCGCTTGATTGCGCTGATATTCTTCGCCGTCACGGGTACAGCCTACGGCTAGGTCTAAAATAAGCCCTATCGTCATGCCTTTGGTTTTGGCATAGCGCTGACAGTAATCCAGTTGCTCTTTGGCAACCCACTGCAAATAATATTCAAATTCAGCAAGCTGCCAGGTTTGATAGCGCTCAACAAACTCGCGGAACTCGTTCGCGCGTTGCGTTGTGTTTGCTAATTCCAATTCACAGAAATTTAAATACATCACTTTAAAGCATTTAAATTTATGGGTGGTTGCTAGGCGATAATCGATGTGTGTTGCGTTACTTTGATACTCACCATTTGGCAATGAATAATCAACGCACAGCCGCGGGCTGATATAAAGTGGGTTAATTTGGTTGCGGTCGCTTGGGCTGTAAGGGCTAGCCCGTTCTGGCTCAGTTGCAAACAGTTTGTGCAGTGGATTAAGCAAAATATAATCCGCGCCTTTTTCACTACTGCGCTGAATAAGCTCTTTCAACGACGAAAAATCGCCAAAGCCACTTTCTCGTTTATCACGAAGGGTATAAAGCTGACACGAAATGCCCCACACCTTTTGCTCTTCCGTCAATGAGTAACAATTCACAGGGGCAACTGCCAGCGTGCCATTAAAGGCCTGCGATGTGGTTATGTTAGAGCGATAAATTAGCTCAACCTGATAATAATTAGGCGCAAGTTTTGGCAACGCAATGCGATATTGAGAATAGCGAACACCATCTAATACGTAATTGCCCTCTTCCATACTATCGCTAAGTGATACCGACAAACGGCAGCACTCTTGTTGGCTGTCTGAAATTACTAATTCGAGTTGCTTTTGCGGCTCAAACGTCTGTGCACGTACTGTCAAAAACGCGTTTTCTGATGATGTGACTTGAAACTCGCTCAGTACCTGCTGCCAAGGTAAACCATCCAATTGACGATTTTTATCGCGAACATACTCGTTATCGTGCACATGGTGACCACATGCCGTAAGAATGGCGCGCCTTACGTCATCGTCAATACGCTTTTGTTGGCCGTAATAGTCGACATAATCGAGTGCTACCCCTTGTAGATAGCACAGTTGTTCTACTTCATTCACGCACGTTAAGCTCGTGTTGTAGAAACAACTGAATTATCAGTGCCGAACTCGTTTAGTAAATAGTGGTCTGCAGCATGGTCATTTTGCCATTCCTGCTCATTAATGAGGTATTTAAATTGGAAATCTTGCTCTATAGGTAAGCGAAGTTTGGTACGAAAAACCTGATCCTTTTTAACGTACTTCATACTAACAGGTTGCCAGTCGTTAAATTCGCCCGCCAACGACACATGGGTGTCAGCTTCTGCTGCAAATTCAAATGTTACTTCTGCTTCTTGCTTGGTCTTAAAAAATCGTTTAGTTAACATTGTTTTTTCCTTTCCATTTAACTAACACGCTTCAAACTGCCCAGCGTATAAACTGTGATTATCTAAACATAGGAATATTTACGCTTCGTGACAGTGCACAAAAAACTTTTTATGCACAAAATTGATGCAAACAATCTCAAATAAGACGAAATATTCGCTATATATCCTTTTAACGCAAAATATAAGCCAAATGAGTATAGAAGTTATTAATAAAGGTACAAGCGAATAAAACTAATGCGAATGTGAATTAATTTCATATATTAATAAACAAGTTAACTGTGAGCGATCATCGCCTCACAGTTAACAAATGGGTTAAAACAAATTCAACCCAAACACCTCTTTAACGTTAAATAGTACCTGTTGCGTTTTAAGGTCGGCGTGTTCGCTGCCTTTACGCAAAATATCAATTAGTTGGGCTTTATCGTTTAAATACATCGCGCGCTTTTCGCGAAATGGGGCGATAAGTGTTTGCAAGCAATCTTCTAAAACCTTTTTGGTTGTACCATCGCCTAAACCGCCTTGTTGATATTGCTGCTTTAGCTCAGCAACATAGGCGGTATCAGGGTGAAACGCATCAAGGTAGGTAAAAACAACATTGCCTTCAACTTGCCCTGGGTCTTCTACACGTAAGTGATTTGGATCGGTGTACATCGACTTTACCGCGGTACGAATATCTTTTTCGCTTGCGCCTAAATTAATGGTGTTGCCTATGGTTTTAGACATTTTGTTTTTACCGTCGGTACTTGGTAAGCGCGGCGCATTACTTAATAACGCACGGCATTCATTTAAAATCGGTTTGCCCGCAAGTGAATTAATTTTTCTTACTATTTCATTGGTTTGCTCAAGCATTGGCAGTTGATCATCACCCACCGGAATGAGCGTAGCATTAAACGCAGTGATGTCTGCTGCTTGCGAAATTGGGTAGGTTAAAAAACCCGCGGGAACGCTGCGATTAAAGGCTTTACTTTGAATTTCACTTTTCACCGTAGGGTTACGCTCTAAGCGTGAAATGGTAACTAAATTACTGTAAAACATAGTGAGTTCGGCAAGTGCAGGCAGTTTTGATTGCAAACAAATTGTGGTTTCAAGAGGGTCGATACCCACGGCTAAATAATCAGCCACCACATTTAAAATGTTTTCGCTGACTTTTTTCGGGGTGTGGGCGTTATCGGTTAAGCCCTGCATATCGGCGACTAAAATGGTTTGCTCGTGCACATATTGCAGCTGGGCACGTTGTTTCAGTGAACCAACATAATGCCCTAAATGCAAAGGGCCTGTGGCTCTATCACCGGTTAAAATTATTTCTTTTTGCTGTGATGTTGTTTGTTTCATTGTGTATCTCCAAGATAAAAAATCGCTACTGGAGATACAAAAAAGACGCGTTGCTTAAGCTACCTACCAGCAGCTTAAGAATGTAAAAATCCTGCGCCGCTCTATTTCGAGCGCCACCAAGATGTGAATGATGTGATAGTAGAAATATGTAATGTATTTTTCATAACGCCAACACGTTAGCAAACCTCTACAAATTTCACAATCAAAGATTTTGTTTATACCAATTCTGTTAAGTATGTGATCACAGATAGCGCTGGATAAATGAAATGCTAACAAGGCGGAATTTTTCTTATATTGCTCTACATTGATAAATTCTAACGCAGTTAGCATGATATTTAGCCCGCTAGGATGATCAGCTATTTAAGTGAATTGGTATTAGGGTCTGTTGATCTTTGCTGTTCTATTTTTGTTCTGTTTGAGCGTGCTTTTATCGCGGCGCTCGATGTGTGGCCTAGTAATCTAAGCGAATATCGAGCAAAGCTTCCGCGTCCTGCTCTCGCCCCTTACCTACATCCATGTAAGCAACAATGAGAAAAGTGCGCTCAAAAGAACCGTTCGGCAGCGCTTGATTGGCTTTTCTACTGTGTTATCGGCTGACTCACATAGAATAACTATGCCACGCAGCCTCTGCCTTGTATAAAACCCAATCAAACTGCTACAAAATCGAACTTGAAAGATCAACAGACCCTAGTTATTTTGTGAGCGACAAGCCATATTTAGTGAGTTTGCGATACAAAGTCCGACTGCTGACACCAAGTTTAAGAGCCAGCTCTTCAGTGCTACCTTGGAAATGTTCAACGGCCTTTGCTAAGTAGGTATGCTCAGCCTGCTCTAGCGATAGCACTTCAAATGCTTCTTCATAAACTGGCTGAGCAAAATCTATGTTAGTCTCTGCTGTATGTTGCAAATTAGCTGTGTTTTCGAAAGGAACATCGGTGTCGTAAATGACATCGTCATCGGCCAAAATAGCTGCTTGAAATACGATGCTCTTTAGCTCTCGAATATTACCTGGGTAGGCATATTGCGCGAGCTTTTTAAGTGCCGCTTCACTGAATTGTTTGTCTTTAAATTCAGAGTGTTTTAAAAAGAACTTAGCCAACAAGGCAATGTCAGCTTGGCGGCTTTTCAGTGACGGTAAATTTATCGGGAAAGTAGCAATACGATAGTACAAATCTTTTCTAAACTCGCCTTTTTCAACCATGTCTAACAGGTTTTTATGGCTTGCGCAAACTAAGCGAAAATCTGCGCGTTTTTGTCTTAAGCTGCCCACCGCACGAAAGCTTTGCGTTTCGATTAACCGAAGCAACTTTACTTGCATATTATGCGGTACGTCACCTATTTCATCAAAAAAGAGGGTGCCGCCTTCGACTATTTCGACTAAGCCTTTCTTTTGACTAGTAGCGCCAGTGAATGCGCCTTTTTCGTGACCAAATAATTCAGACTCAAATAACTGCTCGGGTAAGCCTGAGCATTCAATCACTATAAATGGCTTTGTTTTACGAGGGCTGGCATCGTGCAAGGCACGGGCTACGAGTTCTTTACCTGTGCCTGTTTCGCCTTGTAATAGCACTGAGACTTCGGTTTTGGCAGCGCGGTTTACTTTATTGATCAATGTTTTAAAGGCGTCTGACTGACCGAGCATTTTATTCTTTTGCGCTTTTACTGAGGCAAAGTCGATTTTATCGAGGATCTCAACAAAGCCCATTAATACATCGTTTTCGTCAAAAATAGGTTTCATCACAATATCGCAATATTGCTTACCTAAATGGGTGTCGTGAATGTGCACGACACTGGTTGGCTTATTGGTTTTTTTGCACTCTAGCATAGGGCAGGCTTCACCCATTTGATCGCAAGGTTTGCTGGCTTTATGCGATATGGCAAAGCAGGTACTTTTACCTAGCTCAATTGGCGTTTGATAGGTATCACGATAGGCGTTGTTCACCGCCACAATCACATAATTAAGATCAATAAAAATTGCTGGTTTATCAATAATATTGATTAAACCTTGGATCACCGAATTTGCCATATCTCACAATTACTCAAGTTAGTTCGCACCGTTTAACTAAAAATGAGTTTACTGCAAAACAACAACTGTGACAAAAATGTCTCTTAACTTTATTTGTCTGTCAAATTTAACAATCAATCAGAGTGTTTTATATAAATGAATTTTGGGTATTTAAATTAGTCAATAAAAACAATGAATTATTTTATTTCTCGACTATACCTAAGGTTGGTATGTTTTCTGCCATATCAGGAAGTAACCTAATCTAAAGGAGTTCGAAATGAATGAAGCATTGGTCGAATTGTCACGTTGGCAATTTGCACTTACCGCCATGTTCCACTTCATATTTGTACCGCTGACCTTAGGCCTAAGTTTTATGCTGGCCATTATGGAATCGGTTTATGTGATGACGGGCAAAGAAATCTATAAAACCATGACTAAGTTTTGGGGAAAGTTATTTGGCATTAACTTCGCCCTTGGTGTGGCAACAGGTTTAACCATGGAGTTCCAGTTTGGTATGAACTGGGCATATTACTCGCATTATGTGGGTGATATTTTTGGTGCGCCATTGGCTATCGAAGGCCTGATGGCTTTCTTTTTAGAATCGACCTTCGTTGGTTTGTTCTTTTTTGGCTGGGACAAGATGTCAAAAGTGAAGCACCTTATGGCAACGTGGCTTGTGGCCTTAGGCTCTAACTTTTCGGCGCTATGGATCTTAATTGCCAATGGTTGGATGCAGCACCCAGTAGGCGCTGAGTTCAATTTCGAATCAATGCGTATGGAAATGACCAGCTTTGCTGAGGTGATGTTTAACCCCGTTGCACAGGTTAAGTTTGTGCATACTGTGTCAGCAGGTTATGTGACTGGCGCAATGTTTGTGTTAGCGATTTCGAGTTATTACCTTTTAAAACATAAGCATATTGCTTTTGCCCGTCGCTCATTTGCAATCGCTGCAAGCTTTGGTTTGGCATCGGTGTTATCTGTGATTGTGCTTGGTGATGAAAGTGGCTATGAGCTTGGCGATGTACAAAAAGTAAAACTTGCCGCAGTTGAAGCCGAATACGATACCCATCCAGCACCTGCACCATTTACCTTGTTTGCCATTCCTAACGACGAAGAAGAAACGGCCGAACATGCTGTGCGCATTCCTTGGTTGATGGGCATTATTGCTACGCGCTCGCTTGATGAAGAAGTAATGGGCATTAAAGAGCACAAAGTACTAAACCGCGAACGTATTTTGTCGGGCTTAGTTGCGAAGAATTTACTCGATACAGTGCGCAGTGGTAACGCAACTGAAGCGCAAATGGCGCTGTTTGAAGCACATAAAAAAGACTTGGGTTATGCGATGTTATTAGAGCCATTTACCAATGACTTTGTAAACCCGAGTGAAGAAGCTATTCAAAAAGCGGTTAATTACAGCATTCCGCCCGTTGCGCCACTATTTTGGAGCTTCAGAATTATGGTGTTCTCTGGCTTTATTATGTTGTTTGTTTTTGCCGCTGCTTTTTACTACAGCACCAAGCATCAAATTACCAAACCTAAATGGTTGTTAAAACTGTCTCTGTTCTCTTTACCACTGCCTTGGATCGCTTCTGAAGCGGGTTGGTTTGTGGCTGAATTTGGTCGCCAGCCTTGGTCAATTGCCGAAGTACTGCCAGTGCATGCATCGGTGTCTAATTTAACTGTGGGTGAAGTGTGGTTTACCTTAATTGCGTACACCAGTTTTTATGCGGTGATGTTTGTTATTGGCTTCTACTTGATGAAGAAATACGCCAAAAAAGGACCTGTGCCAGAGCAAGACACAACGCCTTTTGACGGCCATGTGCAACTATCAACTGAAGGAGCACAATCATGATTGATTACGAATTTTTACGCTTAGTTTGGTGGGGCTTAGTCGGCGTGTTGCTGATTGGCTTTGCCATTACCGACGGATTTGACTTAGGCGTGGGAGCACTGCTGACGCTGGTAGGTAAAAGTGATGAAGATCGCCGCGTGATGATCAATACAATCGGTCCGCACTGGGACGGTAACCAAGTGTGGTTTATTACCGCAGGCGGTGCAATTTTTGCGGCTTGGCCGATGATTTATGCGGCCGCTTTTTCAGGTTTTTATATCGCATTGGCGCTCACCTTAATTGCTTTATGGATGCGTCCAATCGGTTTTGATTATCGCAGTAAGTTGCCCAATAAAACCTGGCGAACAGCATGGGATTGGGCACTGTTTTGTGGTGGTTTAGTGCCGGCGCTCATTTTTGGTGTGGCCTTTGGTAATCTGCTTTTAGGTGTGCCATTTGAGTTTGATAACACCTTGCGACCAACTTATACCGGCAGCTTTTTTGGCTTATTGAATCCATTTACCATTTTGGCAGGGCTGGTATCGGTTGCGATGTTACTAACTCATGGCGCTAACTGGTTACAACTTAAAACCGACGGCAATGTACTCGCGCGTGCACGCATTGTGTCTTTCTATCTATCTCTACTCACTGTGTTGTTGTTTATGTTAGCTGGGGTTGTAGTTGCCAATATTGACGGTTATGTGATCACCTCAAGCGTTGACCCTTTAGCAACATCAAATCCGCTGACCAAGACAGTTGAAGTGGTATCGGGTGCGTGGCTTAACAATTACAGCACTTACTCGTGGATGCTAGTTGCCCCTGTACTTGGCATTTTCGCGGGGCTGGGCTCTGCATGGTTTAGCAAGCAACAGCGCGGTGGCTGGGCGTTTCTAATGTCGTCATTGATGATGGCAGGCATTATTTTAACAGCAGGCGCTGCCATGTTCCCGTTCCTTATGCCAAGTAGCAGCATGCCAAACGCGAGTTTAACGGTGTGGGATGCCACATCGAGTTATTTAACGCTTAAAACCATGTTTATCGTTGCTTGTATTTTTGTGCCAATTGTATTGAGTTACACCGCTTACAGTTTTTATGTGATGCGCGGGCGTATTAAAGCGCAAGATTTAGATAAACCACACACAATTTATTAAGGAGTGGCTTATGTGGTATTTCACTTGGATTTTAGGTGTTTTATTAGCGTGTTCTTTCGGCATTATTAATGCGATGTGGCTAGAAGTCACCGAAGACATGGATAGAGACGACACCAGCGATGATTAAACACAATCACGCAGCAACTGGCGACATGGAGGTCGCCGCCACCGAGCTGTTACATAGCCAGCAGCAAAAAGTAAAAAATGCGCTTCTGGGTGTGTTAGCACTCAAAAGCTGTGCCTTTGTATGCCAACTGGCGGCTTTCGCAGCATTTAGCTTTTTAGTAGCCAGATTACTCGCAAGTGATGTTAATAGTCTGGTTATGAGTCATTTTTTTAGCGCAAACACACACTATGAATGGGCGCTTAATGTACTAATTGGGGCATTAGTTTCCAACTTAATACTGAACCTTTTTGCTCAAAACCGCCTAATGGCATTACAAGCAAGCAGCTTGGCCGATTTAGAAGCGCAATTACATGGCGCTTTTAAGCAAGGGCAGCACGCGTTAATTCGTCAGCATAGTCATTTTTACTGGCAACAACTAAGCACCGAGCACCTTCATGCGATAGTGAAATTTATCAGTGAGTTTCAATTGCAAAAATGGCTTGCGGTGGTTACGCCTTTGTTATTGCTTGGCGTGATTGCTTATGTGAACTGGTTTGTATTTGTTATTTTATTAGTGTGTTTGCCTGTGGTGCCGCTTTTTATGATCATCATCGGCAAAGGCACAAAGCACTTACATAACACCTATTTTGTGGCATTTGAGCGTTTAGGTAGTATGTTTGCCAATCGCCTTAGCAACATTGAATTGATCAATGTATTTTCTGCTAACAAGCAACAAACACAGCGTCTTGAGCAAAGTTCAGACACGCTTAATTCCAGCACCATGAAAGTGCTTCAAGTCGCCTTTTTAAACCAAACTGTGTTAGATTTTTTTTCGACACTGTCAATGGCATTAATTGCCGTTTATGTCGGATTTAACCTGTTAGAAGAAATAAACTTAGGGCCCAAACTGGTGTTTGCCGATGGGTTATTTTTACTTATTGCTGTGCCTATGGTGTTTAGCGAACTTAAACAATTAGGCAATTTATACCACCAAAAAGCCGCAGCCCAAGTTGCGGCATCAGAGCTTGCTAGTGTGCTTTGTAACAGTCAAAAAAGTACTGATGTACAGCATGCTCCTAACATTGATTGGCATGACTTTCAGGTTGTCAATACAGCGGTTTTTGCAAAGTATTTATTCGTTGAAGGTGGCCAGCATATTTGGCTAAGCGCCCCTTCAGGTGCTGGTAAAACGCTGTTATTTGAAGCGCTTAGCAAACAGCGACAAGCCAACCACCAAACCACACAAAAAGTGGCGCTGTTGACACAATCTCCCTGTATTTTGCGCGGCACTGTGCGCGATAACTTAACACTCAACAAGCCAATCTCTGATAAAACACTTTTCGCAATGTTAGATAAAGTTGAGCTGATGGTTTGGTATAAAAATTTAAAACAGGGACTTAACACGCCGATGGACGAGTGTCCGCCACTTTCCGGTGGTGAAAAACAGCGCTTAAGTTTAGCTAGGTTGCTTTTAACCGATGCCGACATTTATTTACTCGATGAGCCCACTGCATTTTTAAGTCATGCACAGCATCGGCGATTATGTAAGCTAATAGAAACCGTATTGCAACATAAAACCGTTATTTGGGCTTGTCATAAGCCGCAGTCAGAGCGCTGGTTTAGTCATATTTGGCACATCAACGAGTTTGGCGAGGTGCTTTGTCATGCAAACTAGCACATTAAGAACCAACTTATTGGCACTGCTACTAAGTGTGTCTTATAGCCTAGCGGCAATGGGACTATTGTTGGTTTCGAGTTGGTTTATCGCCGCGGCAAGTGTGGTAGGCAGCAGCTTAAATTACATGTTACCCGCCGTTATTATTCGAGCCTTAGCGCTTATTCGAATCGCATCTGGTTATGCGGCCTTGTTGGTTGGCCACAGTGGCTTTTTTAAATCGTTACAAACCAAACGCATGACGCTATTTGCAACAAGTTTGAATAACTTAAACTTGCTTGAACAAGTTAAAAGCAGCGCGCAGGTTGAGGCAATGAGCACCACCACAGAGCAACAAGCTGCGCTTTGGATTGCTTGGGTAAATCAAAATGCTGCGATGTTTATCACCTTACTGCTGATAAATATAAGTATTTACTTGCTTATTCCAATTCATCTTATTTATGTGCTGTGTGTAACATTTGCTTTTGTTTTAGTTTATGCGCTGCTCATTGTGTTTGGCTTAAAACAAGCGGGCAAAATTGCCAAACAAAAAGAGCGCTTTGTCACTGAATTTGATGATATATTGCACAGCTCACCGCTTTGGCATCTTCAAACTGAGTTGTTAAACAGCCAGCCAGGACAAAAAGACGGTCAATTTGCATCAACCTCTAAGCTGTTAAACGCGCAACAAACACAGCAAAAGGCAACTTTTTACGGCCAACTTTGTTTGCAGCTTTTCGCCATTTTAGCTTTGTATCTGCTTTTTAAGCAGTATGCTAGCGCGGCTTCGCAAAGCGCATTGTTTATTTTAGTGCCCATGTTATTGCTAAGCATTAACGATTGGCTGGGTAAGCTACTGCATTCGCAATCTGGGCTGGTTGATTTTATTCAAGCTAAACAAAGTGGTGCTGAAAAATCTCTTATAAATGCAGTCAATAAAAATGCGCAGCAGCAAGGGCTGTCATCGTTACCAATAATTACCCGACATAGCCAAGCAATTGAAGTGCTGAGCCTTAAGAAGGTAACCGCTTGCAGCGTTCAACGATTGCTCATTTCAATCGAAATAAATAATGCCGGTTGCTATTTATTTGAGGGTAGCTCGGGTGCTGGCAAGTCTTCATTATTAAAGGCGATTGCTGGGTTACAGCCATTTCAGGGCGATATCTCGTTTAACCAACGATCCATCGTTCTACACTTTGGCAAACTACATGAGCGCATTGTGTACTGCGGGCAATCTGCCCCCGTATTAGATGGCACCTTGGCTGAGAATCTTTCTTTAGGACATGAAATAGAGCAAGACTCACTTAAGCAGGTACTTAATGACGTTAATTTGTCTTACCTAGGCGCATTAACGCAATGGCTAGGCTCAGGTGGCAGACAGCTCTCTGGTGGCGAAAGACAGCGCCTAAACCTTGCACGAGCATTATTGTTTAAGCCCGATGTGGTGCTACTAGATGAGCCGTTTGAAGCGCTCGATACTCACAATATTGCACTTATGGTTCGGCTTATTAATCAATTGAGTAAAACCCGTATCGTGCTGATTGCTAGCCATATTGTGCCGAAAGCACTAACGCTTAATCAGCGTATTGATATTGAAAATGGTCGTGTATTTCCTGAAGAAAATAACTCAGAGGAAAAGTGCTATGGCTGAGTCATTAGGTGTCATTGAGATTGTTTATGATAACCAGCTAATTGCTTATCTAATTAGAGATACGTTAACGCCTTATTGTGCGGTAATTGCATTGTGTATTTCTGATCAGAAAAAACACGACTACATGGTTGAGCGACTTGAAAACTGCCCGTGTGAAACTCAGTGGTGGTTAATCGCTTGCGATGCCAATGCACAACTAAGTTGGGTGAATCAGTTAGCACAACGATTTACAGGGCAGTTGATGCTAGCAAAAGCGTGTTTAACAAATACATCAAATCATGTCGCGTTAGATTTAAGTAATGGTGACATGCTTGAACATAATGAAATGCTGCACTTAGGCCATTTAATACTCACCATTCAATATGTCAAAGCAAATAGCTTGAAAGTATCACTGCTTGTTTGTGACAACATGGTGTTTTGCTTGCAATCTAGTGCTCTTGAATTTTCAGCCACTTGCATGGGCAATGTACTCAAACAAAGCAGCATAAAGTGGGATAAATTCAGTGAAATTTATTGCCCCGTGTTCACAGCAGATCTGCCTTTTTCGACCTCAAAGCGTACTTTTTGGCAACTCGAAACCCAGCAACGCCGAAATAACTTAACCGACACTTTAAAAAATTAGATAGGTAGCAAGATGACCGAAACCAACTTTTCAACGATACAAACAGCGATTAATGCATGTGCAGTATCTTTAATAGTATTTGCAGGCGCCGTTCACGCTAATGATGCAATCGCGCAAAAAGCACAACTCGATATGCAAGCCAAGAAGATCACCAATGCATTTGCAACCGAGCTAAAAGCCACTTTAATGACAGCCGTGGCAAAAGGCGGGCTATCTGCTGGTGTTGAGGTATGCCAAGAGCAAGCCCCTGAAATTGCCAAAAAATACTCGAGTCATGGTTGGCAAATCAGCCGTACAAGTTTGAAAACTCGTAACAGTCAGAATACCCCCAATATTGACGAGATAGCGATATTAAAAGACTTTGCCAAGCGACTTGCTGGCGGTGAGCCTGCAAAAACAGTGTCTTATTCGAACTTAAACCCCAAAAGCGGCGAATACCAATTTATGAAAGCGATTCCAACCGGGCAACTTTGCCTTGCTTGCCATGGCGAAAATATTAGCAACGACTTAAAGGCAAAAATCAAAGCGCATTACCCAAAAGATACAGCCACAGGCTTTAAACTTGACGAACTAAGAGGCGCGTTTAAAGTCTATTTTCAGTCGTCAAACGCACAGTAATTTGTCGTGCTCTTTTACTTTGGCGGCCAAATTATTGTTCCGCCAAAGCAAGGGCTAGGTTAAAACAGTTCAGTATGATCTTTTATTAAAGTAACTTCGCCTGCCACCTGATGAGACAGTTGCGTTAATTGTTCAACCACTTCAAAGCTTGCTGATTCCATTAGAGCAAGATGGTGAGCGGCGGTACTTTTATCGCCTTTAAGATTTGCATTTAGTGCAGCTAAGCCATTTTGATGCACTTCAGCATGAGGCTTTTCAAGTTTTTTAAATGCCGAAAAACTAGTGTATTTACTGTGACCTTCACCTTCATAATACCACTTGCCTAAACGGCACATTGTATGATCCGCAAAATCCTCTGGTGATTTATTGGATAGCCCCAACATTACTTGGTACACATCCATTTTCCATACAACATGATCCATTTTTACTGTTTGTAAAAATGCGTCAGCGGTTGAATTTGTGATTACCGTGTACATATTTTGTGAAAAATCGACAATTCGATTTGCGGTTTTATCAATACAACTTGTGCTGTCTTTAATTTTGACACTTTTTTCACCAACACCATTAATACTGCTAACCACATCTTTCATTTGACTGTTTACTTGTTCAATCAATACTGAAATCTCATTTGATGCTTCGGCCGAGCGCTGAGCAAGGGTTCTCACTTCATCTGCCACAACAGCAAAACCTCGGCCCTGCTCGCCTGCTCGCGCGGCTTCAATTGCAGCATTAAGTGCTAGCAAGTTCGTTTGATCAGAGATCCCTTTAATAATATTAACGAAATCATTAATGCCTTTGGTCACTTCATTTAATTCGTCTACCGAATTTGACGCATGATGTGAGTCATTAGAAATCACCGAAGTAGCACTAATTGTAGCGGCGAGCAAGTCTTTAATTTGGTCAAATAATTGTTGCGACGCGTTAAAGTCATCGCGGTGTGCAATTAATTCTGCAGATGAAGCAGCGAGACTCTCACGAATTTGACCAAGTAACTCACCTGATTGCAGCGACAATTTACACAAAGATTCTTGATGTTGTGCGCGCTCCGACAACATATCTAAATCACTATTGAATCCCAAGCTATCTTGTTCAGAACGCGCTAACGCTTGGTTTAATTCGGCGTTTTCTTGTTTTAGGCGCTGGTTTTCTTGTTGTAGTTTTTCTAACTCGCTTTTGTTCACCCAATTTAAAAACATTAAGCACCTCTTAAAAAAGAACAGATTAACACTACGAAACCTCAAAAAGTAATACAGACATTGTGTGTTACTTTGTTTCAAGATTGATTCGTGCGGCGTATAGAGAACCTAGTTATCGGCATATAAAAATAAAACGCCACTATATTAGGAATAGTTTATTGTTTTTAGCAAGCACATTTAAGATACGTCGCCGTTTTCAAGCAACAAAATGCGCAATTAACGTCTAGGCCATAACAAAATTCTAGTCGACAATCATAAAAAAACACGTTTAAACAATAACAAAGCTAGTGCCTTGTATTTCTTTTGCACGATAAACCGCTTGGTCTGCTTTCTTGATAAGCTTTTGCGGAATTAAGGTGACATGCTCTTCTTTTGAAGTCGAAACAGCACCTATTGAACATTTAATTTCAATTAATTGTTCATTTAGTTGCTGCGGCTGCGCTAAACACTGTACCACTTTTTGACAAAACTGCGTCAGCTCAGATTCGGCAGTATCCGGCAGCAACAAAGCAAATTCATCGCCGCCAAGGCGCGCTAACGTATCAGTTTCACGGCTAACCGAAGAAACAATTTCAACAAATCGCTTTAATAGTTCATCGCCTATATCGTGGCCATAAGTATCATTAATCGGTTTAAAATCATCGAGATCAAAATACAATAAACTAACCGCTCGCTTATTGCGCTTTGCCATTTTCAGCGCTTGTTTGCATCGGTCTTGAAACAATAACCGGTTTGCAGCGCCCGTTAGTGCGTCATAATGGGCAAGCTTTGTTAGTTCCTGATTGAGCTTAAAGTCTTGAAATACGGCTTTAATACTATGTTCAAGCAAACCAATAGTAGCTGCAGGTAATGGCAACAAATCAATAGTTAAACGATTGGTGTTTGGCACGCTAAAACCATTAAAGTCGCGCGTTACTACCAGCACAGGCAGTAACGTGTTTGCTTTATTCAAATAAGTGTACAGCGCTCTAAATTTACGCTCGGTAACAATGATCAGCGACGGGTTATTTTTCGCAATATCACTCGATTTATTGAGAATGCATACACTACCAAACGACAGCGTTGTAAGCTTGAGTGTGCACGCTAACCAATGAGTTATGTCTTCTGACTCGGTAAAAATACCCACTTGACGGATTTTAGGATTATTCATAAAGACGCTAAAAACGATTTTTGCTCTTGCTCATTATTAAATAAAAACAAAACATTGCCTACGAAAAAAATAAGATGAAAAAAGTCTTCAAAATTTTGACTTTAAAACGGTCAACTTATAACCAATAATAAAAATAATTTTTTAAAATCAATTTTTTAATAAAATAAATTTATCACACAACACAGCTTATGCGTTAATTGCGCACGTATGGAAACAACATAAGCGCATCTTGCACCAACTGCTTCTTATGACTTTTCGCAAGATAAATAGCATAGATATCACGACTATATTCAGGTGCACCCTCAACCGCATATAATTTACCTTTGCGAATATGCTCAAAGCACATTTGTTTTGGCAGGTAGGCACAACCCGATGCTTCTAGAATAAAGTTTAGTGCAATTCGCGGTTGACTCATATGATGACGAATGGCATTTAACTCACTGTAATCACGTAAAATTTGACTGTTGACAGACTCACCATAATCAACCATAACCATGTTCTCAATATTGTGTAATGTCATATCACGATCAGTCGATACTAACTGCAAAGGCACCGTTGCGACTTTTTCATTTACAATATCTTGAATAAAAGGCGGTTCAAACAAAAAGGCAATATCAACTAGCCGACTAACAACTTGTTTTCTAAGCTCTAACGGCGAATATGTGTGTGTAAACAAGTGCACATCATCTAAATTGCGATGAATTTTTTGCAGCCAATCTTGTAGTACAATATCCCAAATCGACATCATTGAACCTACAAACAACTGATAGGCGTTAGGCTGAGCAACACCGACATCTTGTTTCAGTTTTTGCCACATAATTAGCATTTCATTGGCATGCTTAACAAGGCGATGACCTTCAGCGGTAAGCTTTAAACGTTTCTGTGTACGGTCAAATAACTGCACACTGAGTTCTTCTTCTAATTGTTTAATACGGCTGCTAACAGCCGCTTGCGTTAGGTACAAGTTATCGGCTGTAATCCGCACATGTAAGGTTTGGCTTACTTCTAAAAACGTCGTTAAAAGCTCAATTTTCATTCGAAATCACACTTTTTAATAAAATTATTTTATCAAATTGATATTTTTATTTTGTTTTTCTTTTTAGATATTTTCAACTAATTTTCCTAACATAAATTTGATTGGACAAATAAACGCCATAAGGATGCCAAATTATGAAAATTGCTATTTTATCTAGAAACGAAAATTTATATTCAACTCGCCGCTTAAAAGAAGCGTGTATCGAGCGTGGTCATGAAGTGGATATTATTGATACGTTACATTGCTACATGGACATTACCAGCAGCCGCCCTGCGGTACGCTATCACGGCCAAGAGTTACCAAAATATGATGCGATAATTCCACGTATCGGTGCATCAGTGACCTTTTATGGCACAGCGGTAGCGCGTCAGTTTGAAATGATGGGTACATTTAACGTCAATGAATCGGTAGCGATTAGCCGCTCTCGCGACAAATTACGTTCATTACAGTTGCTATCGCGTAAAGGCATTGGTCTGCCACGCACAGGATTTGCACGTAAGCCTGACAATATTAAAGACTTAATTAAAAATGTCGGTGGCGCACCGCTGGTAATTAAATTACTTGAGGGTACACAAGGTATTGGCGTAGTACTGGCTGATACAGCAAAAGCGGCAGAAAGTATTATTGAAGCCTTTATGGGCTTAAAAGCGAATATTTTGGTGCAAGAGTACATTAAAGAAGCAGGTGGAGCTGATATTCGTTGCTTAGTAGTTGGTGGCAAAGTGGTTGCCGCAATGAAGCGTCAAGGGGCTGAGGGCGAATTCCGCTCAAATCTGCACCGTGGTGGCAGCGCTGAACTTGTGAAATTAACAAAAGAAGAGCGTGCAACTGCGGTTAACGCAGCCAAAGTTATGGGGCTTAACTTCTGCGGTGTCGATTTACTGCGTTCACACAATGGACCTATGGTAATGGAAGTGAACTCTTCGCCAGGCCTTGAAGGTATTGAAAATGCAACTGGACTAAACGTTGCAGGAAAAGTAATTGAGTTTATTGAGAAAACAGCAAAGTTAGGCTCAACTAAAACCAAGGGACAAGGTTAATTTATACATTTGGAACAGTTATGAACGAATTGATTATTGGTGAACACACAATTATGCCTGGCGAAACAAAGAAAATTGATTTGCCAGTAGCCAAGTTGTACACCGATGCTGATGTGCACTTACCAGTACATATTATTCGCGGTAAGAAAGCAGGCCCAACAATTTTTATCAGCGCCGCGGTGCATGGTGATGAACTGAACGGCATTGAAATCATCCGACGCCTTATCAATTTAAAAGGCTTTAAAATTTCAGCAGGCACCTTAATTGCCGTGCCTATGGTGAATGTATACGGGGTGATCAACCAAAGCCGCTACATGCCTGATAGACGCGACCTGAACCGCAGCTTTCCTGGGTCAGCGAAAGGCTCATTAGCAGCACGTGTCGCTAATATTTTCTTAAAAGAAATTGTTAGCCACTGTGATTATGGTATTGATTTGCATACAGGTGCGATTCATCGTTCAAACTTACCGCAGATAAGAGCGCAATTAGCGGATGACGAAACGCTTGCTCTGGCGCAAGCATTTGGTGCGCCAGTAATTTTGAACTCGGAAATCATCGACGGTTCACTGCGCGATGCGGCGGTCGATAATGGCACTAAGGTGCTACTTTATGAAGCAGGTGAGGCACTGCGTTTTGATGAGTTTTCAATTCGCGCCGGTATTAAAGGCATTGTAAATGTGCTGCGCCATTTGAAAATGACGCCAAAAGGTAGAGCGCGCAAAAAAGCGATTAACCAATTTGTCGCCAATAACAGTGGCTGGGTACGCGCAACCAGTAGCGGCATTGTCACCCATTTATTTAACTTGGGAGATCAAGTTAAAAAAGGCCAAGTGCTTGCTGAAATCGGTAGCCCCTATGGCGAGATTTTAACGGAAGTGTTGGCAAACAAAAGTGGTGTCATCATAGGTAAGCAAAATATCCCCTTGGTGCAAGAAGGCGAAGCCATGTACCACATTGCTTACTTTAAAGAAGATGATGAAGAGATTGCTGAACATATTGGCAGTGTTGAAGAAGAACTTGTGAACCATATTGTAAACAGTGAAGGATTGCTATGAATAACAGAATCATTATCGGCCATGTAGAAAATATTGATCTACCTGATTTAGGCATTACGCAAATGACAGTGCGCGTAGACACAGGCGCACAAACGTCATCGTTGCATGTTGATAATATTCAGCGAACTAAATTGGATAAAAAGCCTGCGGTATCGTTTGATATTCACCCTGAAATTCATAACGTAGACAAAACCGTACGCTGTACCGCTATTTTGCATGATATTCGCAAAGTAAAGTCATCGAATGGTATGACTGAGCAGCGCTATGTGATTAAAACGCCTGCGATACTTGGTGAGCATAAATGGAATATTGAAATAACATTGACCGATCGCTCAGATATGACCTATTTAATGTTATTAGGTCGACAAGCGATGGGCGACCACTTTTTCATTGATCCTGCAAACGGCTTTGTCGCCTCGCAAAGTTAACAGTAACGCGGTTAGACGTGTGCGCCAGTGGCGCTGCGTGCTAGCTGCAGGCAACGCGAGTTGTAAGTTTTCCCGTGTATACTGGTTGTTGTAAAATAGCAAAAAACTCCCCCTAACAAGGACTTATTAATGTTAGAACAAGTTAAATATTGGCTCAATTTCCCACTATTTAAATTTAATGAACGTGTTGTCACACTGATTGAAGTGCTCGCCGTTCCGCTTTGGTTAATCGCCAGTGTTTGGCTTTCCCACTTCATTATAAAAATGATTGGTAAACGCCTGACTAAGAAAAATAAAGATCCTAACATCGTACACTTAGTACAGCGCATTTTGTATGTAGTGGCGCTCGCTATTATTTTTATGACAACCCTTTCAATGATCAATGTACCGATCACTGCATTTGCATTTCTTTCTGGTGCAATCGCGATTGGTTTTGGTTTTGGTGCACAAAACATTATCAATAACTTTATTAGTGGTTGGATTTTAATGGGCGAAAAGCCAATCCGCATTGGTGATTTTTTAGAAGTTGAAGGCGTAAAGGGCGTGGTTGAAGAAATTAATACCCGCTCAACACGTATTCGCCGTGTTGATGGCGTTCACATGCTGATCCCTAATAGCAAGCTATTAGAAAACACGGTAACCAACTGGACCTTACGCGACAAATTAGTGCGCGGCACCGTAGCTGTAGGCGTTGCCTACGGCACTGATTGTCAAAGTGTTAAGCGCATTATGTTAGAAGTTGCCAACGCGCAACCAGAAACACTAAACGAAGATGGCCGTGCACCGTTAGTTTTTTTCCAAGACTTTGGCGATAACTCGCTGCTTTTTGAAGTGTATTTTTGGATTAACTCGCAAGTTGAAGGTGGCTTACGATTAGTTGCCAGCAATATTCGATTTGAATTAGACGAAGCGTTTAAAGCAGCAGATATTACGATTGCATTTCCGCAGCGAGATATTCACCTTGATGGCACGCTTAATATTGTTAATACGACTAACAAAACTAACAGCTAACTTAGGAAATAACCATGAAACATGATTTTATAATTGAAGGTTGGCAACTCAATCATAACGACAGACCTAATGCTGTTACGTCAGAACAGCAACTAGCAGAGCAAAATTATTGGGTGCACTGTGATCGCTCATCGGCTGAATTTGAGCATTGGTTAGAGTCCCTAGGTTTTGATGAATCAATTATTGAATCACTGCTTGCCACCGATACAAGACCGCGTTTTCAGCAAATTGATAAGAACAGCTTTTTCCTTATTTTAAGAGGTGTAAACCTAAATGCCGGAAAAGAGCCAGACGATATGTTAACTGTACGTTTGCTTTACACGCCAGAGCGTGTTGTTACGTGCAGCATTCAGCGCTTACGTGCAATTGAAGCGGTAGCATCTCAATTAAAGAAGAATAAAGGACCCGATACCCTTGAATCTTTGGTAATTGAGCTATTAAGTCAACTAAATGCCAAAATTGAATCTGTAATTGAGCCCATTGAGCAATTTATTAACGCACAAGATAACGATGCGTTTAGCTCAGATGCCATTGCTGAAATAAGTGTTAAGCACCGCAAATTACTGCGTTTAAATCGCTTTTTAAAGCCGCAATTGTATGCGCTATCGGCATTGAGTAAAAACAATGTGGCAGCATTTAATGACTATCATGTAGAGCTTGCGACCGAGCTTGATACCTTGTCTCGTATTGTCGACACCATTGATTTCTACATTGCGCAAATCGATGTAATTAACAATCGTATTGCGCAAATTAACAGCGAAGTGATGAACCGCAATACCTACATGCTGTCGATTATCGCCGGTATTTTCTTACCACTTGGTTTTTTAACCGGGCTGTTCGGTATTAATGTGGGCGGCATGCCTGGCGTTGATAACCCCCATGCCTTTTATTGGTTTTGCGGTGTGTTAACAGGTATTGGTGTTGTTGCATTAGTGATGTTTCGCCGTTGGAAATTTCTTTAGTAAGTACGCTTAGCTATTTGCGAGTAAATTGCAAAGTTCATCTGTCAGCGCCGAATGTGGCGCTGATTTTTTATAGGTCAAATAAACTGGTCGCTTTAACTGCATGGCGCTGTTTATATTGAATAAACGCCCTTCTGCTATATAGGGTTTGACTAGATCACTCGGTAAATACGCAAAACCACCATTGGCCAACATCAAATCTAACGCTATGGTTGCTGCTGAGGTGCGATGACTCGGTTGCACTTTATGGTGAGCCGCATGCTCTTTGGCAAACGTAATGCCCCAATCAACATAAATATAATTGTCGCATGTTTCAATGAACTCAGCACAACTGCCAACCAGCGAAATATCAAAATCACCAACATGGGTATTAATAAAATCACTGTCTTTAATTGGGTCTGTTAAAAAAGCGAGCTGCAAACTTTTATCATCAAGTTTGCGTTGGATTGCCTCTCGCACTGAAATTTCCGTACCGACCACAACCGAGTCAAATACCGTATTCATTTCATTCATGCGAGAGCACAAATATGCATCCCATACATTGGGTGTCGCTGCAATATTAAATACCGTTTTTTGCTTACTGGCTAAGCCCACCATGGCTTTTGATTGCGCAATTTGTTCAATCACCAGATGAGCATAAGGCAGTAACGCATTACCCGCAGGCGTTAGGCTCAGATTATTTTTATCGCGAATAAATAACGGCGTGGCATAAAATTCTTCAAGTTGTTTTATGCGTGCACTCACCGCAGCTTGGGTAATGTATAACTGCTCAGATGCCTTGCCAAAATGTCTATTTTCCGCAACTGCGATAAACGTCTTAAAAACCTTAATATCCATACTTTCACCTAGTAAACCAATTCGCAATAACACTTAATCTCTTAGAGGGGTAAAATCCGCTGCCACTTTATTTTAAATTTACATTAAAAACAAATAGATAATGAATTAAAAGTCGTTACATCAACGATATTTAATTGCCGTAAAACAGTGTTATAAATTAAGCGAATTAGCATGAAAACCGCAGCCAATAATTTAAAGATTTTTTGTTATATCGACAATAATTATTTGCTTTTCATTTCACTTAACAAGCCCTAAATTTAGCGCAGAAGTTAACCCAGAGGACTGGCAATGAAACTCACTAAAATGGTCGCGCTCAGTTTGGTTGTATCACTTAGCTCGGCGTTTGTTATCGCTGAAAA
The DNA here is from genome assembly GCF_056159365.1 of Pseudoalteromonas sp. ABV4_021. NCBI lineage: Bacteria > Pseudomonadati > Pseudomonadota > Gammaproteobacteria > Alteromonadales > Pseudoalteromonadaceae > Pseudoalteromonas > Pseudoalteromonas sp. ABV4_021. The sequence continues at coordinate 795,988 of NZ_JBSWVB010000002.1, forward strand.
TAGCACAAAGGCACCGCCTTCAATTGCGTTAAATTACTTGGAATATTGCCAAGATATTATAGCGGAAAATGACGGCGAGCATGAGACTAACTTATTAAACTGTGTGAATACCGAACTTGAAGGTTCAGGATTTGACACATTCGCCACATACAGTGAATTACTCGCGTATGTGGGTTTAGGTGAAGACTAATGGAAACGGCAATCCGACAAGGCAAAATACCGTTTTATGCCAGCGACACATTTCCGTATGGTTTGTCACGCAGCGGCTATTTCAGTATTGGCGAATCAGAAGAGCTGATTAAATACGGTGATACTTTATACGGCCTGCATAACGGCTTGTTATCGCCAGAAAATGCCGAAGAGGCGATGTTTGTCGCAGAATTAAACAGCGATGAAACCGCCACCCTTGACGCTGTAAAGTTATGGAAAAAATTTCTATTGGCGATTACAAAAAGCAATAGCTTTTACAGTTTGTCGCCAAGTGAAAAAGCGGCTTTTTAGCCGGTATTATCAACCTTAATCGTTGTTAACAAACACGAAGCAATGAGATAGAAGGTAGTAAAAAATGGATATTGACGTATCTGATTTTGACTATGATGATGAGTTGGAAGTTAAATATCAAATCTCCTACACATCGGGTAAACCAGCGCCAATGAAAGTGCACCGTAAAAAACGGTTATCACCTTGGCAGCGTATAGAATTATTAAAAGACGAAGCTAGGCTCAACAAGCAAATTGCCGATAGCCACTTTGATTATTACGATTAAATTGAATTAGCAATACGTTCTAGGTAATTAACAACTAACCTCCAAGACTGACGTTTTATGAGTAGAGCGTCACCTTGGCGGTTATTTTTCGTTTATTTCTGATCCATCAGCAAGCACTTTAATTAGTCGTGCTTACGTTTATTTTTATACATCGCAGTGTCGGCAGCTTTAATAAGTTCAGCAACGGTACAACCATCTTGCTCGTATAAGGCAAAGCCAATGCTCGCAGAAAGTGCCACTTTTTGTGCCTGACCATCTACGTCAGTAATATAAAATTCATCACAAATAGCATTGAGTTGCTGTTGGCTTGCTTGCTGAGCATCAGCGGTACTTTTAACGTGCGGCAGTAAAGTAACAAATTCATCGCCACCGAAACGCGCTACAAAATCTGTGGAGCGGCTAAATAAAGTTAAGCGATTAGCAACATGTTGCAGTAGCTGATCGCCCGCATCATGGCCAAACTCATCATTAATGGGTTTAAAGTTATCCAAATCTATAAATAAAATGGCGAACATTTCACCGTAGCGCTGTGCGTGTTCAACTAGCTCTTCAAGTTTTAAATCCAGTGCTTTACGGCTATACACCTTGGTTAATGCATCACGATTTGCTGAGTTTTCAAGTATTTGTAAAAGGTGATGACGTTCTTTAGAAAAGCGAATTACGCGTTGCAATAGCGACGATGTAAGCTCTGATTTAGGTACGTAATCTTGTGCCCCAAGTTGAATCAGACGGTCGCCCATTGTTTCATCGGCAACGCCCGTCACCACTACAATAGGCACCGCTTGTGCACTGTGCTTTACCGTTAACATGGTATTAAAACCATCACTATCCGTGACGTTCAAATCCATAATAATTAAGTCAGGCTTAAAATTTTCGAGGGCTTGAACCAGTTTCGTCAATGAATCAAAAGTCATAATTGAGTGACTAATAATTTTATCACTCTTAAGTGCATTCCTAATCAGGTAAGCATCATCGCTGTCATCTTCGAGCAAGTAAATCAGATGATTAGATTTGTACTTTTGTTGATCATTCATGTTTTATTGATCCTTTGCCAGTAATTCAACAGCGAGCTTAAGAATTCAACGGTTTCATTTAAACCTTGTGGCTTTCGCACGTAAGAATTAGCACCATACTGATACGACAACTCAATATCATGAGGGCTATTTGAATTAGAATATATCACGACCGGTAAATTAGTGGCGTGTTTATTTTTTTTAATTAATTTTAGCACGTCAAAGCCGCCACATTGCGGCATGTTTAAGTCGAGTAACACTAAGCTATTAGAATTTGAAAATCCGTCAATGGATGCAACAAACTCTCTGCCATCATCAAAATGCGTAAGCGTTTTTTCATCATCAACCTTTTTTAGGGCCTGACGCATGATGTAAGCCTCATCGGGATCATCATCAATTAAAATTAGGTTCAACATTGCTACACTTCTCTCGGCAAATTAATAATAAACTGAGTGCCTATCCCCTCTATGCTCTCACAGCGAATGTGTGCATTATGCACTTTGATTATTTGCGCAACAATAGCAAGACCAATACCACTGCCTTCATATTTTTCTCGCGTATGCAGTCGTTTAAAAGGTTCAAAAATGCGTTTCGTATGGCTTTGGTCGAGGCCAATACCTTGATCTTCAATAACAATTTCAACTGACGATTCATTCTCAGTTAGCCGAATATTGATTTCAGGTATGTTATCTGGCTTAGTAAACTTAATTGCATTAGCAATTAAGTTTTGCAGTACCTGTTCAAATAACCCCACATCAGCGGTAATTAATAGCTCTGGGTTGTCGCACTCAATTTCAGCCTTAGTGCGAAAAACACTCAATTCAAGGTTTTCAAGTACCGGTGTTAACACATCATTAAATGACACGGTTTCAAGTGACAAAGCATTGGTGTTAATGCGCGATAGCTTAAGTAAATCTTCAATCATTTTACTTAAACGTTTGGCGGCCAACTGCAATCGCTCAAGTTCAAATTCGCTATCTGGGTCTGATTTAAATTGACCTTGCAATCGCTGATAAATTGACTCGCTAAATGCCGATATTTTTCTCAGCGGCTCTTGTAAATCGTGTGATGCAATAAAGGCAAACTGCTCTAAGTATTCATTTGATGCCTTTAATTTACCTAAGAATTCATTTTTGTCGCTTACATCGACAAATGTGCCTAGCATACGTTTGGGCTTACCGTTTTCATCTCGCTCCAATACAGAATCAACCGAATAGCACCACACCCAATGGCCATTTTTATGACGAAAGCGATATTCTAGAAAGTACTTTTCATTGCCGGTTGATTGGGTAATCAGTTCCATATGTTCAATCATGCCCGCACGATCGTCCGGGTGAAACTTTTCCATCAAATCAATATCATTTGAAAAATCATCTAACTCATAGCCGAGTAACTCTGTGTAGGTTTTATTAATTCGCTCATTTTGCAGCGTTTCAAGATTAAAAATATAAAAACCACAAACAGAACCATCTAATAAGCTCTCTAAAAAGTTATGACTGTCAGCGAGCTGACGCTGCGCTTCTTTTTCAGAAGTAATATCTACCGCACTACCGATGAGATATGTACTGCGTTTTTCTCCAGGTTTCTTCACCGGATAAAGCGAGGTTTTAAACCAGCGCGCATTACCCTCAAATGGAATATGCTCGACATATTCGAGCGGCGAATTTTGCTCGACGCAGGTTAAATATTTTGCGTGCAAATGTTGCTTAACTTCAGCAGGAAAAAACGTGATTTCAGATAATCGTTTATTCAGAATCTGCTGTTGCGAAATACCCGCCCATTTAAGCGCGGTATTATTATAAGTAGTAAATTTAAAGTCGTTATCTATGTATTCAACCACCCAAATACCGTGATTTGTGCCCATGTATAAGGCATCTAAAAATTGTGTTCGTTCATCAAGTAAGCGCTGCGCTTTCTTTTGTTCATCGATATTTCTGAGTGCACCCGACATGGTGACGGGGTTGCCATCACTATCACAAATTGAATCCCCGCGTGTTAGAAACCAGCTATATTCTCCTTGAGCGTTACGACCAAGGTATTCAACTTCATAACGTTCTTTATGTTTTAGATGCGCATCTACCGCGTGTTGTACTATGTCTTGAAAATCGGGGTGAACGTGATTAAACCAAGTTTCATAATTCGCCTCTTGGTTTTCAGGCACACCGATTAACTCAAATAGTTTTGGCGACCACACTTGCTTACCGGTTTGAATATTCCAATCCCAAATACCATCATTTGTTGCTGAAGTAGCTCGCGCAAAAAGCGCATTTGACTCAACCAATTGTTGTTTTAATGCCGCCACTTCTTTTAAATCTTTTAAGGTAATAAGTAGCTGCACCTCACCTGCATACTCCTTTTTGGTCAGAATAATTTCAACAATTTGATTTTTTTTATCTGTTTTGATTTGGCCAACAAAGCTAGCATTTTCGTTTAGCGCAAGGGTTTTTCCACTCGATTGGATTATGGTTTCAAATTCTTGGCTATTTGCCTTTAAATAATTGCTTAACTTGCCATTTATATCGCCAAACTCTGATATAAAATACTCATTTGCAAACACCACATCCCCCTGCTCATTTACCAATAAAAAGTTTAGCGGTAGCGAATCAAGCATCCATTTAGTTTGAATATGACCTTCGAGTAAACTGGTTAGTTTTTTGTTTTCTTGGCGGGAAACTCCATACTCTGACTTAATGCCTTCGTATTGCGAAATAGTGGGTACTTTAAGTAATTCAGGTAGCAGTTTGTACAAATAAAACGCGGTCGCCATCGACACCACCGCAGTTACGGCTTTAGCCATACCATGGTAGCCATACACCCCTTGCCAGATAGTCCAAATACCAAATAAATGAGTGATACCGCAAAATAAAATAAACATTGAGAACAGTAAAAACACATTGTTATAACCAATATCATTGCGCTTTTTCATAAAGATAACGAGTGCAACAGGAATTGAAAAATAGGCGGTTGCTATTAGTAAATCAGAAACGACATGGGTCCATAAAATATGAGGTTGCCATAAGTAACAGTGACCATGAGGCATGTAATCACCGCGAAAAAACTGCTCTGTCATAGTGCTCAAAGGAAATCCCTTACATTAGCAGTAGGTTTACATTTGAGTATGGCAGATAGCCTTACAAATACAATTTGAAGGCGGGTTTTTATACGTTAAATCAAGGGCTAAATTAACTGTAAAGCGGAGCGAAAACGTCGTTAAAAACGCTTATTCCTTATCAAAACTATCAACGATAATCGCGCCCATTGACGCCGGCATTGAAATAACCACAATGCGTTTGAGGGCAACAAGAGGTTCTGTAAGAAGTGGCAATTTATTAATGCTTAAAAGGACTAGCGCCACAATAAAAAACGTAATGACATAGGCAAAGATAATACGCGACACAAACAGTAAACGTCGCGTTCGGATATTACGTTGAAATACGCTCTCAAAGGTATATAAACTTAAAAATAGAAATGACAAGCTCAAAAGCAACAATAAATTGGTAAACGGTAATGTTTGTGCAAGCTGCCATGCTTCTTCTGAAAATGAAATCGGCACTGCAAGTGCAAATGCACCAACACAGATCTGAATAATATCTTCAAAATTAAAACTGCTTTTCATCATTATTTTATCGCTGCTGTTTAATAGTAATTCTAAACGCTTAAGTTCAAAGTAAATAGCTCATCTACAGATAGTAAGGTAAACCTGTCTGCTGTAAACCCAATTTATGTTTTTTAATTGAGCAATTGTAATGTTATTTTCACCCATCTGTTTAAAGCTATGTTTTGCACGTGGCATTTTTGATACCATCACCCAATAATTTAAATTTCCCGTTCAAAACGCGAGTTACTACTTTAGCCATGGAAAAATACGAAGAACTGTTAGTGTCAATCCGTAAAGTGATTCGAGCTATTGATTTACACTCTAAACAACTTAATAAATCGTCTGGATTAACCGGCCCGCAGCTGCTTATTATGCAAGAAATTGCCCGCGTGAAAGGTATTACCGCAAGTGCAGTTGCAAAAGAGATTAACCTAAGTGCCGCAACTGTAACGAATATCTTAGACCGTTTAGAATCCCGTGATTTAATTGAGCGTGTGCGCAGCAATGAGGATAAACGTCGCGTTAGCTTGTTTTTAACCAATAAGGGCAAAACATCATTAATTGATGCGCCGCAACCACTGCAAGAACACTTTATTCAAAATTTTTGTGCGCTTGAGCAGTGGGAACAAAGCCTGCTGCTTTCTTCAATGCAGCGTATCGCTAATATGATGGATGCAACTGACCTTGATGCAGCACCGGTACTTGAAATTGCGCCAATGACTGTAAGCTCAGAGGACAACAATAAAAGTTAATGTAATCGATGTGCGTCGTCAGTCAAACCAACGCGCACATTAAGATAACTTGTAGCCAAATGCGTCGATCACTTGGCTACGTAAATCCTCTTTTAAACACTCATTGTTGCTATCTGAAAGCAAAAACACACTTTCTAAACTCTCACCTAGTGTGGTTACTTTTGCCGAATGAATAGACAAAGTTAAGTTGCGAAACACCGAACAAATTTTATCAACATAAGTAGGGTTATTAAGCGTCGTGACTTTGAGCAGCGTTCTATCGCGTTTTGGCGTTGGAATAAACTCCACCATAGGCTCTGAATCAAAGCTTTTAATCTTTTTAGCAACCGGTAATTTACAGCTTTTATGACCAGATTCGATAACACGTTCGATTTGGCTAATAACCCGTTTAATGCGGTAACTTTCACTTAACTGCTCATCATTAACGTCAAGCACTCGGAAAACTTCAAGCACGTTGCCGTCTTTGGTTTCTAGTAGCTCAGCATCTTTAACGCTCACTTTCGCTTGGGTAAGCGTGTTAAAAATATCGACAAAGAGTTTTTGCCTATTAGGCGTATAAACCACCAAGGTCGAACAACCGATTTGATCGCTCTGCGTTAAAAATACTAAAGGAAACTGGGTGGCGTTAACAACTTTAGCTGTAATTTCAGAAAGCTCTTTTGCACTGGTAAATGTGAAAAAACTATTAGGCAAGGTTGACCAAAACTGAGTGACATCGTTAAGAGCAATATCGCTGTTTGATAGAATAGTTTGTGCCTGCGCTTTATTTTCGCGGATCACTGTTCGTTGCTCAAAAATACTTTGCCCATCAGTCTTGAATGCTTCACGACTGGCTAAATAAAGTTGCTCTAATATGGCGGCTTGCCAGTCGTTCCAAGCATCCTCATTAGTCGCCATAATATCTGCTACCGTAAGAGTATACAGGGCATTTAAGCGCTCTAACGATTTAACCTGTTTGTTTAAGCTGCGAATTGTGCGCGGATCGTAAATATCTAAGGTGCGACTGGTGTTGATTAACAACTCTTGGTTTTCAATCAACCACTCAATTAACTCCACCGACGCATTTTTTAAATTGTGGAATGCGGCAAACTCTTTTGCCAAAATCGCGCTGGTGCTATGACTTTCACTATCCTGTGAACCGGCTAAATGATGACAAAACGCTGCAAGCGACAACGCCAGTTTGTTTTGCACTCGGCCATATGCGATATGATAGGTTTCGTGATCACCTTGATGATTTGCAAAGTCCGAAATATAGGACACTGTTTTATATACATGCTCGTCAACCGTGTAGGCATTATGAATATCAAATTGCATACGCCCTTCGGTTTGCGCCCATTGCGTCGCGTACATCTCTAGCACCCCATAACGGTGCATTAAACCAAGTACTTTTTTCAGGGTTTTAGGCTGCTCAAACAGGCGAATAAACTCTTCGCGGCAACTTTGGTAATCTTGTAATTCGCCCAGTAAGCGGTGCCTTACTTTTCGCAGTAACTTCAATGTATTGGACGATATCCCTTTTGCCTTAGGGTGATTTGCTAATAAGCCAAACAACTTGATCACTTGTGACTTATCAATAAACACACTTGATGAATTTACATCAACCAAGCCATCAACAATGGCAAAATTTTCGTTAACTTGCAGTACTTCTTTTTCGCTATCGCGCGAAATACACAGGCTCACATTTTCACAGAGAATTTGGTTAAGTTCTTGCAAACGGGTCATGGCACGAAACAATTGTCGCATCATACGCTCGATTGCCTGTTGTGCACTGTCTCCACGACCAAACTTTAGAAATTCCGCAACATCAGCTTGGTATTCAAATAATAATAATTCTTGCGGGCGATTAGCCACGCAGTGCAGCGCCCAGCGAATGCGGCAAATAAAGTCGTGGGCTTCAATTAGCTCAAATTGTTCGTCTTCTTGCAGTAGTTCGCCATGCTCAAATAAACCAGCATTTGATAACTTTAAATGTTTGCGCGCAACCCAAATAATGGTTTGAAAGTCACGTAAACCACCGGGATTAGTTTTTATGTTTGGTTCAAGGTAGAGTGCGGTATTGAGCGCCTTTTCATGGCGAGCTTGTTGCTCTTCTAGCTTTGCCTTAAAAAAGTCAAAATCGCTTAGTGTGGTTTCATCGTACAAAAAGCTTAGTAACGACTCTGCATGTTGCTTGTTGCCGTATAAACAGCGAATATCAAGTAAATTAGTCGCAATGGTAATATCTTCGGTGGCGAAACGTTTCGCTTCTGCTAAATTACGAACGGAATGGCCAATATCCAATCCTAGATCCCAAAGTCCAGTAACAAACTGCCTCACTTTATCTTCGGGAAATTCACTTGCGTCGTCGGGCGTAATAATCGCAATATCAATATCTGAATAAGGGTGTAATGTTGCACGGCCATAACCGCCAACGGCATTGAGTGAGCAAGGCGAATTAACTAAGCCACATTCACGCCACATATCAATTAGCATTTTATCCAATTCATCTGCACGTTCATGTAACAACGAACTGATAGAGCTAGAAAAAAAACGCTCATTTTGCGAACTGGTTAGTTTATCTAATTGATCTTTGTATCTCGTTCTCATTCCTTGCTTCCTCTCAGATTAATTACGTTTAATTAAACTGATATCAAAGCTTTTGAGACCACACATTCATTGACACCAACTTGTTATTGACTAAGTTATTATTAATTAGTCTGCCGCCATATTCAAAGCCTAATCGCGCAAATACCTTATTTATAGCAAAAGACGACGCGCGACAAACCGAATAAATAAACTGTACATCGGTATTTTTTAGATATTTGCTCGCTTCAAAAATAAGCGCTGATGCAATTCCTTCGTTACGAAATTGACTTAACACAACGGTATCGTAAAGCCTTGCGTTTGGTGCATCTTTCTCATATTCAATACGCACACAGGCAACAATCGCATTCATGTATTCAACACAAAAATAATCTACGCCGTTTTCAATACTGCTTTTGATGTAGTTTTCATCACCAATTGGTGAGCCATAACTTGAGAATGCTAGTTGATAAAGTTTAGATAACGCACGCACATCGCTTTGGTTACACTTGCGAAATAATACGGGTTGAGCAAACGAACCAGGCTCCCATGAATCAACATTTTGTACTTCGTTGATAATACCGTCACTTAAATCCATGTGATCGCACGAAGCGCGCTCTTCATCAAGAAATCGAGAAATAAAAATAGCGTCTTGCAAACCAAAATAACCAGGCACTGTCGCCTCAATTTGGTATCCGCGCTTTAGAAATGGCAATACTTGCGCGTCTTTTACTTTGGCGATTATTTTGCTGTAACCGCCTTCTTTAGCAAAACTTTCTACTTCATTATGAAAGGTGTTTGGCACTTCAATTGTTGCATCGGTAATGTACACACGGTCATTTAGTTTTCCGAAACGGATAGTGTTACCCGTTAGGGTGGTTTCACTATCATATTGCGTCGCTTGCATGATTTATATCCTTGCTGTTAATTCGTATAAAAATATTATTCGATCTGCGTCTTATTAAAATTTAATCTAAAAGGCACTGTATATTTAGAGTTGATAGCAATATGAATATCGTTTCATAGGCGGGGCTGACTCAATAAAATCAAGTTATTAGAACGATCAATTGTTCTATACAAAACAAACCACTTCAAAATTGATTAGAATTCTAATTAATATAACATTAGTTAGAGCACTAATCAATTAACTGGATGTTTGTCAAACAGCGGACGCAACCACGCACGATAAGGCTCATGCCAAATCGTGGTCTAGTAAGTATAAAATGGGTAGAAATGTGAAAGCAGTTTATGAAGTTGGCAGCTAACTAAACAAGTGGACTTGTAAGACATAAATCCATAGCGGAATAGTTACAACACTCATTAATGTGCTGAGCACTACGGTTCCTGCAACTAGGCCTTGCCCACTATTTTGCTGACAGGCAACAATGTATGCATTTACGCCAGTTGGACACGCTGTCAGCACAACCAAAATTAAGGTTATTTCATCACTTAAATGAAAACCTAAACGCGCCACTAGCAATACCGCCAAAGGTAATACGATCAGTTTAATAATTGTGGCACAAATAATTTGCTGATAGTTGCCAGCCAAGCGGTATTGATACAGGTTGGCACCCAATATAAATAGCGCAAGCACCAACGCGCCTTGGGTAATTAAATGTAAGGTACTTGCGATAAAAACTGGCACATCAATACCCAACATATTCACTATTAATCCACTGTAAATCCCGATTAATAATGGGTTTTTTAGTAAACCTTTACAAAAGCGCCTAAATTGAAACGAATTACCCGTCGCAAAACTCGAAAAAATACTGGTCGCGCCAAATAAAACAGCACTATGAAAGCTGATGATTAAAAACACCAGCGCCGCAACAGACGACGACAACACGCTAATTAACACAGGCAAACCAACAATAATGGTATTTGAATACGTACTGCCTAGCGCAAATACAGCGCTACCAGCAGACTGTACCTTGAAAAGTCGAGGTGCGAGCAACGTCGTTATTATAAAGGTCGATATAACAACGGCATAAAACGTTAAAAACACTGAATACGAGATAATACCCGATAAATCGGCTTGCGCGATATTAATAAATAGAAACAAAGGGAACAACAAACTAAAGGTAATTTTACTAAGATCACCAATGGTTTGGGCAGACACATAATGGCTGCGAAGCGCAACATAACCAAGCAAGGCCACTATGACTAACGGAAAAAGAGACGAAAACATGGATTTAGTCATGCGATAAAAAGTGTCGAGACTGTAATCAATTACGTGCAAAACAGCAACCGTTTGGCACACCAAACTGTACAAATTTTACACAACCAACAGAGCGCACTATAGTTAAAGCATGCAGGATTTTTGCAGGACCTCGTTATGTTTGAGCGCAGACATCATACACCTAGCTTTAATGAGCACTTGGGTTTATTGAGTGATGAACAACGGATCGCGATGTATGATCTATACAACTTTGGCTATGATTTGGCGTTTGTACGTACTACAGCGCAAGGCAAACTTGCGGTACTAACCCAAGGCGAGAGCGTTGCAACGATTGACCAGTTTGGCGATGTTGCAGTTAATCCAGAGATAAATATCAGATAAAAAAGGCGCGACCAAGTAACTTGGTCGCGCGCTTTTTCTTAACTATTTCATCTAACGTACTGCAAATAACTGCTCAGATGATTTAACACGTACTTTTGCACCTTCTTTTAGCATTTCACTGCCGCGTATTGCCACTTTTTCGCCTAATACAAGCTCACCTTTTACTTCAATAAAGTCATTAAAACCGCTGCCAGGCACTACCGTCACTTGTTTTACGGTTAAGTCATTGGTTACCACATTCACGTACACTTTATCTTGGCGTAAAATTAACGCATCACGATGAACCGTTAACGCATTATGCTTAGCACTACTTGCAAGGCTCACTCTTACCGCACTGCCAATAGGTAAAGATTGCTCAGTTAACGATGCGCGTACTTCCATAGTGCGGCTTAACTCATCTCCTACCGGTACCAAAGCACGCAGTGTTGAACTAAAACGCATATCTTTATTGGCAATTAATACACTATCACCCACTTTATTAAATTGCGTATGGGATAGCGGTGCATTTGCACGTACTTCCAAATCATCTAAACTCACTAACCGTACTGCAGGTGAGTTTGTTTGGCTAAATTCACCCACTTGCTTGTAGCGCTCAACAATGGTGCCATCAAAGGGTGCGATTAACTTTGTTTTATCAAGTTGCAATACAATGCGCTGTAAACTGATCTTTGCCTGTTCAAGCTCTTGCATTGCCATCATTAACTCCGCTTCTTTTGCTTCAAGGGCATCTAACGAGGCGTTTTTGCCCAATTTTTCTATGCGAATAAGTTGGCGTTCAAGCAAGCTAACACGCGTGCTAAAACTTTTTATGCTGGCACTGGATTGTTGTTTTTCGAGCTGTAAAAACGCATCGTCCAACAGTAAAATCGTATCGCCTTTTTTAAAGCGCTCACCAACTTCTGCAATGCGCTTTACAACGCCCGAAACTTCAGTGGTTAAACGCGAATCAAAACGACTCACCACAGTACCTGGCACCCACATTTGCTCAGCAATTTCTGCTTGCTCGACATCACTTAGAGCAACCAAAGGATCTGGGCGTTCATTGGCTGTTGCAAAACAACTAAGTAATGTCAGCACAGCACATATAATTGTCGAAATAACGTATCTCATAACTAATTCCCTTCCAGTTGCGTTTGAGTAGAAGTAACAGGGGTTGGTTGAACACTTTTACGCGTTGAAAATTGTTTTAGTAATGCCGGGAGCAGTACCAAAGTAAATAAGGTTGAAAACACCATGCCGCCAACTATTACCGCAGCAAGACCACGATAAATAATACTGCCTTCGCCTGGCATAATAAGTAGCGGCAACATGCCAAAAATACTGGTTAATGTACTCATAAAAATAGGGCGTAAGCGCAGTTTAAGTGCCTGCTCGACAGCCATTTCGCGGCTTAACCCTTCGCGTTCACCTTGGCGAGTTTGGTCGACTAATAAAATCGCATTATTTACAACCAATCCAAGTAAAATAATAAAACCAATCATGGTTAACAAATCGAGCGGCTGAAATTGAATAAGGTTCATTAACTGTAATGCCACAACACCTCCAACGGTTGCCAGTGGTATGGATAGCGTTACCATTAAGCTGTCTTTTAACGATTTAAAAAGACCGGCCATCAGAATAAAAAGTAGCCCGAGCGCCAAAATAAAATTCTGCCCCATGGTTTTAATCGATTGTTTTAAACTGTCGGCGCTACCGCCATAGTTAATCGAACCATCTGCAGGCATAAGCGCTTGAATTTGCGGTTCAATCTCAGTTTCAATAATAGCCATCGCCTGCTGTAACGACATACCTTCAGGTGGGTTTACATTAACTGTAATGGTTCTACGACGGTCAATTCGCTGAATACGTGACGGCCCAACCGTTCGTGTAACATCAACTAACTCGCCTAACTGCACTACAGTGCCACTTGGCGTAGTAATCGGCATTGCCGACAATTCTTCAGGGTTTTGCCAACCTTCAGCTTTGAAAATCATATCAAGGCGTTTATTACCATCGAAATATTCGCCAACATATAGGCCTGTGCCCATTGCTCGGGTAAGTTGTGCTAAATCACGGCGATTAAATCCAACTTCCATCATGCGACGGTCATTTGGCAATAAGCGAAGTTCAGGCTCTGCATCTTGGGTGCCGGGATTGATATTAATGTTACTGTCTTCAAAACGCGCCTGTAAGATTTCGCGGGTTTTATCCGCCACATCAGCCATGGCGCGCGTGTCGCGACTTTGTAGGTGAATTTGAATGCTGCGACCTGATCCCAAACCGCCAAATAAATTACCTTGCTGTGAGAACACGCGGGTGTCGGGTAAATCAACCAAAATCTCTTCACGCATTACGCGTTCAAGTTCTTTCACTTGTGATTGATCTTTAGCGCGCACGCCTAAGTTTGCGTTGCCAGGAAACGATAAAATATAGTAATTTTTAAGCGCTGGCTGTTTCGTGCCATCCATATAGGGCTGTAAACGCTCAACCAAAGGCTTAATGTACTCGCGCTCAACAAATTCTTGGTTTGAACCAGTTGGTAAACGCACAAATGCATCTACTGCGTCACGTTTTACGGGTGGTAAGTAGTCAAGTGGCGGTAACAACCACACAGTCAACGCAACGGGTGCCGCCATCAAGGTGAAAATTACCGCAAGGCGCTTTTTACCTGAGTTAGTCAACACCATAATTTTACGTGTAATAGTTTGCCAAAGGCCTTCTAATCTATCTTCTTCAACTGTTTGGTTTAGCCACATTTTCGCAGCCACAGGTAAAATAGTCAGTGCCACCAGCAAGGAAATAAATACTGCAATGGCGATGGTCAGCGCTAAGTCTGCAAAAAATTGCCCTGCCACATCGCGTAAAAATATCACCGGAATAAAAATCGCAATAGTCGTAGCAGTAGAGGCCATGAGCGCCCCCGACACCAACTGTGTGCCTTTCGCAGCAGCTTTATCAGCGCGTAAACCTTGGGTTTTCAACCTAACAATATTTTCAAGTACCACAATTGCCGCATCAAGCACCATGCCTGTAGCAAATGCCAACCCAGCAAGTGAAATCACGTTAAGCGAACGACCTGTGATATTCAACACAATAAAGGTGGCCATAATTGAAATAGGTATTGCCATTGCCACAATTAAGGTCGCGCGGCGCTGGCGCAAAAACCACCAAAGTACGCCTACAGCAAGCAGGATCCCAAGTACTAAGTTGCTCGAAACAAGGTTAATTGCACGATAAATAAATACTGAAGCATCAAACGATTGATGCATTGTAAGTTGCTGTGGTTCAAGCACTTGGCTGCGAATTTTGTCGACCTCTGCTTTAACACGCTCAAGCGTAGCTAACACATTAGCGCCACTTTCACGGTCTATGCGCACCGACATTGCCGGATTACCATTTTGCACCGCACTACCATTATCTGAATCGCGAGTAACTTTAATTTCAGCAATATCACTGAGTTTAATTGGTTTGCCGTCACGCCATTCCAGTACCAAATTACCGAGCTGAGTTGGGTCGAAACGACCAGCAAAGCGCAGCGTATAGCGGCGACGACCAATATCCGCGTACCCACCCGATGCATCATTTGCCGAACCAATTAAATTGCTTACTCGTGTTAAATTAATGCCAAGCTCTGCTGCGCGGTAGGCATCAAATTCAATCTGTAATTGTTCACGCGAGTTACCCGTTTGCAATTGCACGCGAGCAACACCCGGAATACTCTCTAAACGAGGGCGAATAGAGTCATCAAAAAATGTTGCATATTCGCTGATCGGTTTTTCATTGCCGGGCAACGCTTGTAAGAAAAAATAGGTTAGTGCCGGTGCACCACCATTAAAGCCGCCGAGACTTATCACCGGTGGATTTACATCGCGCGGTAATGGCGGTACCCGGTTCATACGGCTTATCACTTCGATCAGGGTTTTATCCATGTCGGTATCAAGCGTGAATGTAAGATTGATAAACGATGAACCTGAATTTGCAAAGGTGCGTAAACTGGTGAGCCCTGGTAGCCCCTGCAGTACGTCTTCTTGTGGTTCTAATATTTCTGATTCCATTTCGGCTGGTGATGCCTGTCGCCAGCTAGTGAAAATAGTAATCTGAGGTCGTTCAATATCTGGAAAGAGTTGAATAGGTAGTTTAGTAAAGCTCACTACCCCTAATACCAAACACAGGGTTACAAAAATTGCCACCCCCGCCGGATTTTTTAAAGCCCGAGTTGTAATGTTCATTGCGTTCCCTATTTTATTTTTTCGCAAACAACGTGCTTGACTATAGTTAGAAATTAGTCGCAAGAAAGTGGGAAATAGTTTAACCCTCAAAGAAACAAGACGGGCTGCAAAATAGGCTTTTTAGGTAAGTAAGTGTGTTTTTGGTCACATTTTGACACACCAGGTTGCTCAATTGTTAACCATAAGAAATTTAAATGTATCACATTAGGGTCTGTTGACCTTTCAAGTTCGTTTTTGCAGCAGTTTGATTGGGTTTTATACAAGGCAGAGGCTGCGTGGCATAGTTATTCTATGTGAGTCAGCCGATAACACAGTAGAAAAGCCAATCAAGCGCTGCCGAACGGTTCTTTTGAGCGCACTTTTCTCATTGTTGCTCGATATTCGCTTAGATTGCTAGGCCACACATCGAGCGCCGCGATAAAAGCACGCTCAAAAAGAACAAAAATAGAACAGCAAAGGTCAACAGACCCTAGGTAAACTAACAAATAATTGCGATAAAGCGCCCAGTAAGGCGCTTTATCATCAACATATTTCGCAACAAGATCAGTGAACAAATACGTTAAAGATATAACGCCATTCTTTTTCGTAGGATTTTAACTTCTCGATAAGTGTTGGGGTAATTTCAGTGCCTTGTGTTAATACCACTGCACCTTGTTTATTAAGTAAGTCTTGGCTCAAATGCATGCCTGGCTCTAGCACATTGACACCTACACATAAATCAATATTGTGTTGTTCGAGTAATGTATCACTGCTCAATAGTTTGATATACGCATCAACAATTTCGGGGTCAAAGTAGGTCTTACTTTCTTGTTTCAAGTAATCAATAGCTTGCTGTTGTGAAAGCTTTTGTTCACTAATTCGCCCAAGCACCAACTTATCAAATTCATTTACTACGGTTAGAATGCGCGACGCAATCGGAATATTGGTACCAATTAAATGGTCTGGTACACCGCTGCCATCAAAGCGCTCGTACTGGTGCTTTACTGCCGCGCCAATCGCTTTTAAATGCGGTACAGTTTGCAATATTTCGGAGCCTTTCACTGCATGGGTTTGTTTTTCTACCAGTTCTGCCCGAGATAATTCATTTTCAATACTTTTTGCTAGTGTATCTGACAGTGAGACCTTACCAATCTCATGCATCAAACCTGCAAGGTACACTTGCGTAACTTGGTTTTTCTCAAGCCCCATGGCTGCAGCAAGCGTACGACAATGACTGGCAACTCGTTTTACGTGCCCTTCACCGCCCCCGGTTGTGTCTTCAATGATCAAGTTGATCATTTCAATGACATCATAAAACAAGCTACGTTGGCGATTGTTGGCTGATTTTAATTTATCGTTGAGTTTTGATAGTGATTGCGTGCGCGCTTGCACTTTGCTTTCAAGATCTTGGTTTTGCTTTCGCAGTAATTCGTTTTTTAATTGCAACTCATTTTCCAAACGCATTACTGATTGCTTTAATTGAAACTGCTCAGACGCTTGTAATACCACATTTTTGAGCTCGTCGTTGCTCCATGGCTTACTCACGTAATTATTAATTTTACCTTGGTTTATTGCCATCGCAGTAGAATCGATATCTGAATAACCGGTCAATAAGATGCGAGGGGTGTCGGGGCAAACGTCAAACGCCTTAGAAAGCAGCTCAGCGCCACTCATTTTAGGCATTTTCATATCAGAAATAATCACGCTATAAGTAGATTCAGATAACTGTTGTGCTGCATCTTCCGGATCACTAAATGACTCAACCTCAAAGTCTTTTCTGAATAGCCTTTTCAATGCATTAAGCACTTCCATCTCATCATCGACGATCATTAATTTCAACTTATCTGTCATAGTAATCCTCGAACGAAGCCAATACGCTATTTACTCTAAAAACATTGCCTTAACTAAAAAATGACACTATTTTTTGAATAGATCAACCTGATTATGTGTAAAAAGGAAGCAATTATGAAAGGCGCGATATTTAATGCATTACAAGAATTTGTTGAGCAAGGGCACGGATACCAAGTTTGGGACGACGCACTCAGTAATAACGCTCTGCCCTCGCACGGTATTTACACGTCTACAAAACAATATGATGACAGCGAATTATTTACGATAGTAGGCTACTTATCTGAGCGCTTAGAAGTGCCGATTCCTGACTTAGTACGTGCTTTTGGCGTTTTTTTATTTCCATTATTAATGCCACAAGCGCCACAAGAAGCGCAAAATGCGCCGTCGTTACGCGCATTTTTAATGATGGTAGACGAACTCATTCACGTTGAAGTTAAAAAGCTTTATAAAGACGCACAACTACCCGATTTTAGCTACGACGATCATATTGATGACAAACTAACCATGATTTACCAATCACCACGCAAATTATGCTTTTTATCGGAAGGCTTAATTTTAGGCGCGGCACAACATTTTGGTGAAACCGTAAGCCTTTCTCAGCCCATATGTATGCATCAAGGTGGCGAACACTGCGAGATAGAAGTCGTTTTCAATGGAAAATAATGAAACACTTGCCAAATTGGCAGCGCTAGAACGTATTTTAGCCCGTGAGCGCTTAGCGCGAAAAGAAGCGGAAAAACAGCTAGAAGACTACACCCGTGAGCTCTACCAGCAGGAAGAGGCGGTTAACCAAACGCTACAAGAAGTGGCAACCCAACAGGGGCAGCTTGAATTTTTAACGGGCTTATTAGCAGAAACATGGCGCCAACCTAGCTTAAATAAAATTGTCGCAAATTATCTCGAGCGCACCAATAATTTTATGACTAACGCCCATAATCTGTTTGTCGAAATACACGCAGATTTTTCGTATCATCAATTTCAGTACTACTGCCAGAGCACAAAACAACATGCCTCCTCGTTGCCCGATTCTTATAAGCTAGTATTGCGTCAATTAAAGCGCGATGAACTATATCAGCAAGTAAGCACTGAATCCGAATCACAAATTTTTGAAATCGAAAGCATTAGTAACAGCGCCAATGAACAGTTTAGTGATTGCGTTTTAGTGCCCTTGTACAGTTTAGATTTGCCCTCGGGTAAAGGCGTAGGTATTGCCATATTATTGTATGAATCACAAGACGATATCAATATCGTTAAGCTGCAAACATTAGAATCATCGCGCAGTATGTTATCAGTTGCAATTGAGCGTAAACGCGCAGAAGAAGCGCTACAAGAACGTCTTGCTGACCTTGAAACCAGTAATAAAATGTTGGAACAAACACAGCAACAACTTGTGCAACAAGAAAAATTGGCATCACTTGGTCAGCTTGCGGCGGGCGTAGCACACGAGATAAATAACCCTGTTGGCTTTGTATTAAGTAACCTAGATACAATGCGAGAGTACTTTTCTGATTTTGCTGAAATTATGGCGCCACTTAACGCAGACAACATCTCTGAACAGGAAAAAGTTACAGAGATGCAAACCAAGTGGCAGTCATTAGATGGGGATTTTTTGTTTGATGACAGCCAAGAAATATTAACGTCCTCAGTGCAAGGACTTGAACGCGTTAAAGACATAGTGTCGGATCTTAGCACCTTCTCACGCATGGATAACGACGAACTTGATAATATCGACCTAAATGTAGTGATTGAAAAATCATTGAACGTGGTCAGTAACGAGTTCAAATATCACCATGAAGTAATAAAAAACTTACTGCCCGAAGCAAATATTCTTGGCAATGCAGGCAAATTACAACAAGTATTTATTAACTTGTTTGTTAATGCAAAACACGCCATGCCAAATGGGGGGGCACTGACCATTAGCTGTGAGAAAGACCGTAATAAAATTATTGTACGGGTGAAAGACCAGGGGCATGGTATTGAAAAAGAGCATATCGCCGATATTTTTACGCCGTTTTTTACTACCAAAGCGCCCGGTGAAGGAACTGGTTTAGGGCTTGCTATTTCCTATGGTATTTTGCAGCAGCACAATGCCAAAGTGAGAGTGCATAGTGAAGTTGGTGTGGGTACTGAATTTGAAATTGCGTTTTATGAATCGATTTGATCATCTTTGGAACTAAAAGCCTACACGTATAGATAAATCAATCTAGATTAAAGGTCATTCCGGATAATTCAATTTTTAGTCACATACACCTAATACTTTCGGGACACATTAGGCAAAAACTCAATCAACTTAGCCTAACATCACAGTGAGCGAACGTGCGCTCACTGTAAACGTTCACGTTATTCTGGGCGCTCAATGCCAAATGCTGATGTAATACCCGAGTATTCGCCGCCCCCTAAACGCGCCAACGGATTTACCTTATCGGCGTCAACTTTAATGCGCTTTTTATGATCAAGCGATACTACTTCATCGCCTAAAAATAGGGTTTTAATTTCAACAAACACTAACGTTTGTGGCACTTCGCCCATTTCTTTAATTTCATAAAGTTCGCAACCATAGGCAATATTGCAACCTGCCACGCGCGGCATAGAAAAGCCTTCAAATTCACATAGCGCAATATCATTAAGCGCAACTTCTGACTGTCCATGCTCTAAAGTTGCTGCAGTTTGCGTTACCAAATTGGCATCATCCACTGACGCAATATGAATCACACACCGCCGCGTTTCGATAACGTTTTTAACAGTATCTTTTAATTCACCTGTCGGCTTTTTGCCAACTGAAAACATCATTAAAGGTGGGTTACTCGATACGGCCGTAAAATAAGAAAATGGCGCTAAATTAAAATTACTTTCGCCCGAATCAGTCATAACCCATGCAATTGGACGCGGAATAATGGTTTGCGTCATTAAATGGTAAATTTGCACTGGTGAAAAGTCAGAAAAATTAAGATTCATAACAAGGCTTTAAATTAGGTTAAGTATTCTTGGATGGTGCCACAAATAGTAAAGCGACAAAAGAGTAAGGAGCAATTACTCGTGACCATTAACGCTTTGGCGCTAATTTAGACCCTATTCGTTCAATTATTCGTGAAGGGCTAAATATAAAGCGCGATCACCTACTTTATTTGCACTTCTACCATAATGTATATAAAGAGTCTCGCCACAGCTAGCAGACACCACCGTTCAATTTGTCTACATTTCAATACACTATAGTTACAGTAAGCAATAGGCTAACTGGTTGTACCAATTTACTTAACAAGAAAATTAGGCAATAATTACGCTGATTAAACTATAACTTTTCGTTTAAACGCATAAAGTTAGATTATTTACTCATCTCATAAAAGGAATAACAATGAGAGTTAAAAGTTTAGTACTTGGCGCATTATCGCTGCTATCAGTGTCAGCTAATGCAGCAAATGACGTATACGGTACGGTAAGTGAGTTAATCACTCGTTCCGGTGATAATGGTGATACATCACTTTACTTTCGCTTAAACGTAATCAGCGAAAATTCATCATTTGAAAGCTGTGTTGTTGACGGCAACACCCTCACTTGGGCGTTAGATTTGTCATCGCCTGTTGCCTCGTTCCAATATGACATCATTAAAAAGTCATTTGTCGATCAGTTACCTGTAAGGATAATTGGCTATGACAATGTATGTGATAATGGCAATACCGATTCAGATAAGGTTTTTGAGCTTAGCCCTTGGTCTTGGCATACTCAAACAGAAGAAAAAGAATAAAATTAAATTTGAGTCGTTAAAAGCCAAACGCATGTTTGGCTTTTTTATACTAGTCAAGCGTATCAATGCGTTTTCTTCACTCCGTAACGCACCATATCTTTGCCATTCTCATACACATCTTGCGATACCCAACGACCTAGCAATAATTGATGCTTATCATCTAATACTGCAATAAATGGGCGACCATCACTGTTATTTGTAGCAAGTGCCACACCTTCAACATTTTTAAGGCCTAAACCACCATTTTCGACTAACAGTAAAAACGCTTCTAGCTCGTCTAATGTATTAATCAGTTCGTTATCTTTAATCATGTTTGCTGCTCAAGAGTATCAATGTGCGTAGGGTAACAGGTTTGTGCATCGGGTGAAATTACATAACGGCTCACACGCAACACTTGAACAATTAACATACAAACCAGTACAAATACGTTACATCAGTTATTCGGGTTAGTCGTTGTAAGCGCTTTAGGTAATGTGATGGTAATTTCAGTAAACGCATTTACCTCACTAGTGCATTCAATTGAGCCATGCAATTTTGCTGTTACTAAGTTATAGACAATACTCATACCAAGGCCACTGCCACCATTACTGCGATTGGTGGTGTAAAAAGGCTCAAAAACCTTGCTCAAAACAGACTCGCTCATTCCAACCCCATTATCGCGAAAAGAGATCACAACCTGTTGCTCATTATCAGTGGCGGAAATGGCGATTTCACCCTCACGGTTACCTTGCTCAAAGCCATGAATAATTGAATTATTAACAAGATTTGTAAAAATCTGCCCGATTGACCCAACTTCAACCTGCAATAACAGATCATCGCGGATCAAATTACGAATAGTAATGCCTTTATTTTTAAATAGCGGTGTAAGCGAAGCAAATACATCATCAAGGTACGATTTAAGATTAATGGATCGTATATCCTGATGAGATTGATCAACCGCCACTTGTTTAAACGACTGAATAAGCCCTGCGGCACGCTGCAAACTCGTTGTTAAAAGGCGCACCGATTCACTCATATTTGAAAAGTAACGTGTAATATCATCTCGCGACAGAGTCTCGTTGCCAAACTGTGTTTCTAAAGTACGGGTTTCATTTGCGATGTAATCCCCAGCCGTTACCGCAATACCAAGCGGTGTATTTACCTCATGAGCAACCCCCGAAACCAAACTGCCAAGCGATGCCATTTTTTCGGCTTCGACTAATTGCTCAAATGTGTCTTTCATTACTTTGGCATTTTCAGCCAAAATCTCATTTTTTTGCGTCAATAAATCAAATTGACCATCCACCGATTCTTTCAACAAGTTAATAAGTCGTCTGCTATACAGCTGCCTAAAATAGGCATATGCAATAACAGCGACAAAAAGCATTACAAAGCTTAGCAGCACAAATAACGTCGCAACCTTGTTCACTTTACCTGCATCGCGCATAGCCGCTTCAGTTCGCTGACCTTGCAGCTGCAAAAATGTATTTACCTTCGCCATTATATTCGCCTTAGCTTGCAAGTAGGTTTCGCTATAAAGTAAATCGAGCGCCGCTAAACGTTGTTCACTTTGATTGTAGTTAGGCGTTTGTGTTAACCCTATCTCAACTAAAGAGAATGCCTTTTGCTCAATTTCAACCAGCTTATCAGATGCCGCTTGCGCTTCATTCAGCATTTGCCGTTCACTTTCTGTAATGCCTGCATTTTTCAGCATTGTTTTTAACGAGATCGCCTTGCCGTTTTCACTTGGCGCAAGCCCATGTTCAGGCATCAAAAAGTCCCAGTAAACACGTCCATAATGTTTCGGCCTTGGGTGTTCACCATTACGGATTGCTAATATTTGGTTAAAGAAGGTAAGGTATTTAGTTTTTCCAGTTGCGGCATAAGCGCGCGCCATTAGCGTAAGATTATCGGAGCTTAAGCGTACCTGATTGCTCAGCTGCAACATTTCAAAGCGCTGCTGTTCGGTTTTCTCAAGTGTCGATAGAGATAAAAAGGTGTAATAGGCTGACAATCCGGTAATTAGGATTAAAACAATAACGAGTATAAATAACCATTTTGATTTGCTGAGTAAATTAGCACTGTTGGATTCAACTATTTTAAAAATTTCTTCTGCTTTACTAAACGCCACTCAGTTACCTCGAACAGCAAAAACACACTGCAATTGAGTATAGTCAAGAAGTGGCCATTTTGAGTGGTTACTCTATTTATTAACGTGATAACGACTCTGGGTTTGTAACAACTCACAAGCCGCTGTCACTTCAATCTATTTATCACAATAAAAACGTAAGCAATTAAGCTTACGTACCTTTCTATCGCGTTTACCGATTGAGATAGGTAAACGGTTCATTTTCATATGCATTATGCAGCAACTTTTGAAATGCTTGCGACTGTGAAAATTGCATATTGGCAATTTTGTTAACACTCACTGCGGGTGTCCAAGAGTTCATAACGACAGCCCCCGTAAAATTACGCAAGGTGTGCAATGAAATAGTCATGGTTTTTTGCGGTATATTGAGTGCCGTTAATTGCCTTTGGATAATGCCCATCATAGTGCCTTTTAGCATATCGGCTTTTGGCCAAATAACACTTTCGCCATCCCAAAAAGCTAAATTCCAAATAGTTGCTTCACTCAACACGCCTGATTGGTTGATAAAAACAGCATCATCAAATCCTTGCTTTTTTGCTAAGTGTAAACAGTGTGTTTTCGCTATTTCGCCTACATGTTTTATGTTTGCTAATGCGCGCTGATGTTCAATCGCAGCTAAGGTGAGAGGCCCAATTGGCCCATTTGACGGCGCACTTGTTCTTATCAGCATGTTTGGCGTAACGTTCATACTTGCTGTATTAAATTCACCTTTCGGTGAATACATCGTAATGGTTAATGATAAATCGCTATCTGAATGGGCAAGCACACTGGTTAACCCATTGATAATATCCTCATCCGCAAGATGATTGTTAAATAACAATTTCGATGCGTCGCGTAATCGCGCCAAATGTAAATCGAGCCCTTTTACAGCCTTATTTCGCACTTACATTGCGGTAAAATGGGCAAATCCTGCAAACGCCAAATCGCTAATTTCTGATTGTTCAATTAAATGACCGTTAAAAAATGCCTTGCTCATGTATCGTCTCCATCAGCTAATTAATATTGAAAAGGTAACAATGAGCCGCTAGCACAAACCCTCACAGTACTGTTAAGGTCAAGATATAAGTTGAAAATAAGTGAATTGGCAAAGAAAACAAATATCAGCGTGCGCATGCTGCGCTACTACGAAGAACAGGGCATTTTAACGCCTAAGCGCACAGATACCGGGTACCGAGTCTATTCGCAGCAAGATTACCAAACCATTGAACGTGTAAAACTACTTAGCGCAGCAGGTATGACATTAAAAACGATGTTACTATTTTTACCTTGTATTCGCGCTGAACGCCCAATCTTTGAGCCATGTGATGAACTGCGTACAGTGTTACAACAGCAAATTTCGGCAACCAATAACAAAATGAAAGAGCTTGCAAAAAGCAAAGCCATTCTTAGCGAGTTCTTAACCGAAATTGAAAATGCTTAATCTTTGGTTTTAACACTTTTTAACTTGTTTGAAGTGAGTTCAGCGCTTAAGGTAGCAAACTAAATTTAAGTTAAATTTAGCTTAAAGTGTATTTGGGTTACATGGAGTAAATAAGATGCAACAAGGTACCTTAAAATCATCAACGGCAACCATTCAAAATGGTGTGACAAGAGCTGATGGCCAGTTTTCAGTGTCGCAATACGGTATTTGTTTTGAACCATTTAACGAGAAATTAGGTTTAGGCCCGTATAACGTTGAGCGAGCTTCAATCGCTAAAGTAGAAAAGTGCGTTGGCAAAGGGGCTGGCATTTTACCTATTACCTCAGATGCAATTCGCATTACGTGCACAAACAATGAAACCTATGAATTTATCATCAGTAATCCTGATGAATGGGTAGATTTACTGTCTAGCTAACCTGCTTCCAATTAAACGTGAACTAGTATTAACATATTTCAGCAGCGCCTTTGCTTTTAGCTGCTGAAATACTTTTCCTTTAATCTCACCACAAAACGACTTTCCAGCGAATTGCCTTAACAACTGATCAAAAACACGTTTTTTAGCGTACTCAGAATATTCATTTTATTAATTTACATACCAATGACTGAATCTGAACAATCACGCATTATCGAAATGGCATGGGAAGATAGAACCCCATTTGAAGCCATCGAAACACTCTATGGATTATCTGAGAAAAACGTAATCCGATTAATGAGGCGAGCGTTAAAACCAGCCAGCTTTCGTTTATGGCGAGCGCGCGTAACTGGCCGCTACACTAAGCATTTAAAGCTGCGAAACCCGAGTATTTCACGTGGATATTGCAAAACCCAGTACAAACATCGCTAAGTTAGCACGCTTTAACCATGTATTCGCAGTTTTCTAACGGTATGCGCGTTGGGTACTGCGCTTTAATAAAACCCGATTTTTGATAGGCCGCAACTGCAGGTAAATTATCCGACAAAACAAACAATGAAGCGCTATTTAACTGAAGTTGAGCTTTCCCTTTTTGAATCAAACTATTAATTAAACGCTCTGCGATGCCTTTACCACGAAACGCTGGGTTTACCACCAAGCGCGCAAGGTGAATTCGATCTAGGCGATTATAAAATTGTCCAAACGCAACAAACTCACCTTGTTCGCAAAGCAAGCAAAATGAAGCTAGCTTCTCTGTGTTTAAATCTTGAAAGAAAGTGTCTTCTGTAAAAGGGTAACGGAATCCTGGGCCAGACCACTTCGAAAGGCTAACTTCATCTTCAAACCAGCTCGCTAGCTGTTCTATGTGGGCTTTTGTAAACGGTACTAACATTGTTGATTTTTCACATCATTATTTGCTTTACAATGTTTATCAATAAATGCTTGATGACTCAAACAATTATTCGCAGCCATAGTAATTTGCGCCTTCATTTGCGCCAAGTTTTCAGCTATTGCGCTTGAGTTAAAGTGATCTAAACGTACATCGTAGCGAGAAGGAGTAACGTTAAAGCCATAAAACATTGAAAGCCAACTTGCTTGTTGGAATGACTCATTATCATACATCACCACATGGCCACGATTTTTATACATGGCAATTTTGTGCTCAAGGGTTTTTGGAATGGGCATCTCTTGGCAGTAACGCCAAAAAGCGGTGTCGTTGCGCTGAGTTAATTTGTAGTGCACTAATAAAAAATCAACAATGCGGTCTAACTCATCATTGTGTAAGCGGTTCACTTCATCAATATCAGCTTGATTAAACGACATATCTGGGAAGAAAGTCATAAGCTTAGCAAGTGCGGTTTGAATTAACGAAATGCCAAGCGACTCTAACGGCTCTAAAAAGCCAGCAGCTAAACCAAGGGCAAAACAGTTTTTATGCCAACTGACTTTGCGCCTGCCAAGTGGGAATTTAAAGGTTTTTACATCGGTAATTGTGCGTCCTTTTACACTATCGAGTAGGCTTTGTTTCGCTTCTTCATCTGTCGTGAATTTGCTTGAATAAATATAGCCATTGCCCATTCTGTGCTGCAGCGGAATACACCATTGCCATCCTGCTTCTTTTGCAATTGCGCGGGTATACGGCGTAGGTTCACCCACTAGTTCTGTTTGCACTGCGACAGCGCTGTCACAAGGTAGCAAATGACTCAAATCATCAAGACCAATACCCATTGCCCCTTCAATTAATACACCTTTAAAACCAGAGCAATCAATAAATAAATCGCCCTCGATATGTTTACCATTATCAAGGGTTAAGGCTTGGATAAAGCCATTTTCAGCGTTTAGTTTAACTTCGCTCACATTCGCTAAAATATGGTTTACGCCGCGTTTAACAGAAAAATCCGTTAAAAACTTAGCATATAAAACAGCATCAATATGATAGGCGTAAGAGTATTGCGCTAGTGGGTTGTTTTGATTGGGATTTGGCTGCGCAAATCCGCCTTTTTTAGCAAGCTGAATTGGAAAGCTATAATCTTCAATATCAAGCAGTTTGCCTTCTGCATTTAGCTTGTTGATATATTGGTGAAAATCTAAGTTTTCGATGGGTGCACCATAGGCTGCAAAGGGGTGGAAAAAACGCTCGCCTTTTTGCGACCACTCTTCAAATTCAATACCAAGTTTAAACGTCGCTTGTGTGGCTTTAATTAATTCAGCATCGTTAATGCCTAAATTGCGGTTAAAATCGACAAAATTAGGAATGGTTGCTTCGCCTACCCCAACGGTATTAATGTTAGGTGATTCGATTAGCGTGAGCGACATGTCTTTGTCTTGAATGTAGCGCGATAAACTCGCTGCTGCCATCCACCCTGTTGTGCCCCCACCAACAATAACGATTTTTTTAACTGCTTGTGCCACGTTTCGTCTTCTTATGCTTATTTTTATTGTTTTCAATATAAACTAAACGGGCTTGAAAAACTAAGCCAATAATGGCCAATTTTTAAGCCCTAAATGCGTGATTTGTATTAGGTCCCAATCCGTTTTAAAGGTTTAGGCCTTATTCAATTAACGCTTTTTGAAAAGTAATGTCATGCGGTTAGATTCACCTACCGCTTGGTACTGCTCTTTGTTTTCTTTTGCATTAAGTGAAGGCGGCAGTGCCCATACACCTGCTTCAACATTATCAATAATAATGCGGTCTTTCGCGTTATTGTGGAAATACGCCTCAGCTTCTAAGTCAAAACCAGCGGCTTTTGCCACTGCAATTACATGTGATTTTGGTAAGTAGCCTTTTTTCGCTGTTGCTACCGGATCAAACCCTTCAGGTGCTTGATGCTGTACAACGCCTAATTTGCCACCTTGTTTAAGCATCTGATTAAACTGACTAAATGCAGCCGCTAACTGATTACCGTTTTGTAAACCGTGCAAGCCTCTAAAGGTTAAAACTACATCTGCGTTTTTTGTTTTCTCATCGATTGACACATTTGGATCAAAATCAGCGATAACAACATTGCCGTATACCTTTTCGTTATCGCTTAATTTTTTCTCAAAGTTTTCGCGTGAGCGTTTACGGTATTTTGAGCTTGTTGTAGTTGGGTAGTGAGCTGCAACAAGCTGCCCCTCTGCTGCAAGCATTGGCGCTAATACTTCAGTGTACCAGCCGCCACCAGGCATAATCTCAACCACTTTTGAATTAGCTTTTACACCAAAAAACTCAAGCGTTTGGTATGGCTTACGAAATGTATCGCGTGCTTGGTTTGTTTCACTGCGGTGGCTGTTATCAATACCTGCAGGTGCATTGGCAAGGGTAGAGAAAGAGAAAACCGCGGCAGCGATAAGTGAAACAGGTAGTAATGTGTTTTTATAATTCATTTTAAATTACTCAATTAATAAACAATGTTTCTGTTATACAGATTTTTTACATAAACCGCTCACTTTTGCGAAATATATTTTCATTTATTAATGAGTTAGCACATCTTTAATTTTAATTTACCTAATTAAATATTCCTTATTAAACACAGAAAATCGCATCATTGTTGCTAAAAAAACCACCTCTGATATATTGCATACAATATTCAAAAATAAAAAGAAAAATTGTTATGACAACAGACAAGCCTTTTCGCAGTCCATTTGGCAGCAGCTTTTACATTGCCAATATCATGGAGATATTTGAACGATTAGCATGGTACGGCTTTTTTACCGTATCGTCCCTTTATATGACCAGCCCAGTGCTGCAAGGCGGTATGGGGTTTAGTGATGAGCAACGCGGTTTTTTACAAGGGCTTGTGCCATTTTGCATCTACTTGTTGCCAGCATTAACTGGGGCATTAGGCGACCGCTACGGCTACAAAAAAATGCTACTTGTTGCCTTTGCTATGATGACCCCGTGTTATTACTTGCTAGGTCAAGTATCAAGCTATAGCGCGTTTTTCCTAGCCTTTATGGGTGTTGCAATTGGTGCTGGCATTTTCAAACCACTGATCACCGGCACGGTGACTCATGCCACCAACGATAGCAATCGCAGTTTAGGCTTTGGCGTATTTTACATGATGGTCAATGTAGGCGGCTTTTTAGGGCCAGTGATTGCAGGCATTATGCGAGACACAAGCTGGGATATGGTGTTTATTATGGCTGCGGTGTGGATTGCCATTAACTTTATTCCTGTCACTTTATTTTATCGCGATCCAACTGCTGAAATTCGTAAAAACACCCCGGCTAAGTCATTAAAAGATATTATGATCGAGATGCGTGAAGTTCTGGGCAATGGTCGCTTTGCGCTACTTGTTTTTCCAATCCTTATTGCGTTTATGCTACCCGGTACAAAATTAATTTCTGAGTCATTCGCTTACGGGTTTATTGCAGGTTGGCTAGGTTTAAACTTAGTGTGGCACATATTAGCGCCAAAAGCTGGAACACATTGGTATAGCAGCAAAATAAAAATGGGCAATAAACCTTTTTTGTTACTTATTTTGATTTTGAGCGGGTTTTGGCTGGTGTATATGCAAATTTTTATTACTCTTCCGCTTTTTATTCGCGACTACGTTGATAGCAGTGATCTTGTCATGCTAGCGAATTCAATTCATGCGGGTTTTGGCGAAGCCGCTTCGTTTGTTAATGTGCCCCAGCTAACAACTGCAATCACTGCGCTTGCAAGCCAATTTGATTACAGCCAAGTAAACAATTTTCATAAAGCCTACCTTGAATTAACTAACTACAATGTGCGCATTCCAAAAGACGTATTACAGGCTCATTTACCAACATTGAGTACATTGTCTCAAGCTGAAATAAGCTCACTCGCGACCCAGTGGGCAAGTGATTATCGTCAATTTAAACCTGAATACATTGCTGCGGTAAATTTTGGTTCTATCGTCTTATTACAAGTATTGGTATCAGCACTGAGCGCTCGCTTTAAAACCTTTTATGTAATTATTGCGGGCGCTCTAATGATTGCCAGCAGTTATTTATTACTGGCAAATTCAGAGGCAGGCGCGATAGTAAGCGGTGCGCTTGCAGTCGCCGCTTTACTAATCTTTTCGCTCGGTGAAATGATGGCATCGCCAAAACAACAGGAGTATGTAGCCTCAGTAATGCCGAAAGACAAAGCAGCGATGTATCAAGGCTATCTTTACACAGCATCTGCCATTGGCTTTCTGTTTGCAGGCAAGCTCTCTGGTTGGGGTTACAACAAATGGGCTGTTGAAGCTAATGAGCCCGCGAACTTTTGGTTATTATGTGCCGCTATTGCGTTTGTTACGGCGCTTGCACTTTGGTTATTTAATAGTTTTGCCGCTGAAAAATTGGAACAGTCACAACATAGTTCAAAGCTTGTAAATAATTTAGCTCAGTGATGTGTGAATAATTCGGCAGGGTTTAAGTAAAACATTTTCTTATAACCCTGCGTTTCTGTGGTGAAGCGCCACGGGTAAGGTATTAATGTAACGACCGAGTAGTGGATATGTGCAGGCTTACCTTTGGCATTTCCCGAATCGCCCAAAGTACCGATAACCTCTCCCTTCGCGACTAACTGACCTGTTTTACTTTGGTTTTGCTCTAAATGCGCATAATAATGAACTCGCCATTTGGGTCCTAAAATCACGGCAACCTTACCGCCTTTAGGTAAAGTGCCAGAATAAACCACCATTCCTGCCGTAGACGCAATTACGGACGTTCCTTTTTTGCCGAAAATATCGATACCTTTATGTACCCCTGAGCTGCCCCAAGGCTCGTACCAAAAGGTTTTTGCATGCCAATCATTGTGTGTTGCACCTTGAACCGGAATTATTTGAGATACGGGCATAAATAAAATTCCAAAAAACAATCCGGCTAGTATCAATACGCTTACTTTGGTTTTCGTCATAACTCATCGAGAGCGTGTTTACCTTTGCGCTCTCGTTTTTCTCCTGGCTTTAATAAAATGCTTACTGGGTTGATATAGCAGTTTTAATGTTTATACCAATCAGAACACAAAACGTAACCATAAGTTCATTAAAATAAATAACTTAGATAAGAACAATTGCATAAAATAACATTATTAAGGTGAATTAATTTTAAGCGCTTTAAAAACTGTTCGCTTTTCAACCAAAAAAACGGTAACGTAATGCGCTAAATTTTTCGTCACCGATTTAAATTCAATAAAAACAATATCAAGGGAATGATTATGAAGTTTATTGTACTTCTAGGCCTATTTTTAGGCGGAATGTATTTTTATAGCAATGCAAGCTCACAACATATCGCCAACTACCAAGACCTTTTGGCAAAAGCTGAAACCAACGATGTTAGCTTAGGTGAAATCAAGCTTGGTTCTAACCTACTCGCATTGCAATTTTGCAACGATGAGTCATATCAAACATCTGGCGGAAAAAGCGTAAAAGAGTGCTTAAAAACATACGCGAACATGCGTGGTATGTGTGAACAGCGTATTTTCAAAAACGATAATGAAATTATCGAATCCAAAGATAAGGTCGTTAAAATCGCAAAACGCTACACAGCCTGTGTCGGTATTGACTAGAGCCTGATGATCTTTTCTGCCTATTTCTGCTGCAGTTTGTTTGGTATTTAAACAAGGCAGAATGATGTCGTGTAATTTACTCTACATAAATGAACGATATCGCAGTATATACGCCAAACAAGATGAAAATAACGAAATATTGTCAATTTAGGGCTGATAGGTAACTTAATTTGCTGTCATCAAATCAACAGATTATACACGCTCCTGTGAACTCAAAATTACTGTTCAGTGCAGGTATAATTGCCTTAGCAGCTGCCGCTTGGCATTTGCTATGTATTATACCAATTCACTTAAATAGCTGATCATTCTAGCGGGTTAAATATCATGCTAACTGCGTTTGAATTTATCAATGTAGAACAACTACATAAGAAAAATTCCGCCTTGTTATCATTTCATTTATCCCGCGCTAGCTCTGATCACATACTTAACAGAATTGGTATGGGCGGTCCGAGCTGGTATATATTTGCGCGTGCGCCTGAATTTATAATCGCATCATCAAAACAACACTCCCTGCTTGCACCTATTGCAACTACAATAGTTGCATTGTTAATGAGTGCATGCGCGATATTTGCATTCTCAGCAATGGGCATTATTCGTAGAGTTCCTTTTTTAAAATGTGCGTTAGTTGTTATTGCTATGATATGCATACTGCGTGGTTTACTCGGTTTTACAATAGTTATTAACGCAACACAAATCGACCTATGGCAACTCGTTGCCAGTAGCGTTTGGCTCTATGTAGGTTGCTGTTTTACAATAGGCTTTGTTTCGCTGCATCGTTTTCAATCTTCAACTCACCAAAGCGTATAAAATTTAATAAATTCGCTTCAATTAGAAGCCTGAAGGCATTTTAGTTAGGCTTATTGCAGCCCGCTTTTTAGCGGTAAAATTAAAACCTATTGCAAATCGGTTTTACTAAATCTATTATACCGACTGTTAATCGGTTTTTAGTTTAAGGTGATCACAATGAAACTCGGCGATTTAGAAAAGTTGCTTTTACACTACCTTTGGCAACATGGTTGCTCTGACGTGAAAACCGTGTTTGCTCACTTTGAAAATTCCCGCGGTGGCAGTTTAAACACCTACCAAAGCACCCTTGAACGTCTCTACAAAAAAGGTTTGTTATCGCGTCATAAAGAGGGGCATGCATTTCATTATAAAGCACGCGTTGAGCGCCACGAGTTAATAGGGCAACTAATAAAATCCGTCACCACAGACTTTGTTGGTGAAGACGATGGTAGCAGCCTAATTGCCGCATTTAGTTCAATGTCGTCAGAGTTCAACGTTGATCAATTGAACAAATTAGAATCGCTGATCGAGCAGCAAAAATTAAAACTTAAGCAACAAGGCTAAGTTATGAGCGCAGATACCCTAACCTTATTATTAAATGTATTAGCCATTGCCATTGTGTGCTTTGTGCTGCACAATATTGCGGTGTCTGCGTTAGTTACTTTATTAAGTACGCGATTTTTAAAGTTACAGGTTAAATCACGCAAAATCACCTTGTGGTTTTTAGCCACCTTACCTTGGTTTAGCGCCTTTTCGACCGCCACCTATTTTGTTTACGCAGCCAATGGCCTTTCACCGTTTGAAAGCGCCTCAAGTATGGATCATTGGCATCATATCAACAGTTTTTCATGGCTCAGTTGGCATGGCGCAGTGACTGCGTGTGCACTTGGTTTTTTGGCATACGTAATTAGCTCAAGATTGCTAAAACTGCGTTCCCATCAACATGAAATTAAAAGCTTAATGGCACTTTCTCGTAAGCTTGATAACAACACGTTCGAAATCGATTCAAGTGATGCCGCAGCATTCACTGCAGGTTTTATCAACCCTAAGTGTTTTGTTACTAAAGGTATGCGCGAACAAATTAGCGAGACTGAATACCACATAGTAATGAAGCACGAACTTGCCCACGCAAACAAGCGTGACCCATTTAAAAAGTGGTTATTTGCCCTGTTTGCCGCGTTTTTTATACCAAACATTCAACAACGCTTGGTCCTTCATATGACCTTAGCAATGGAGCAAGATGCAGACAACGCTGTGGTTTCAAACACTACTTCATCGCTCGATATTGCGGGCACCCTTGTAAAAGTAGCAAGGCTAAATGCCACGGGCAGTACTCTTAAGAACACTGACATGGTGGCTAATTTTGGCGCGGATGTGCTAGAGCAACGTGTGTATTTTTTACTTGGGCAATTATCGCTAAAACCGGTTAATCACATGCTTATGATGTTGCTCGCAATTGCCGCATTTTTTCTATGCTTGACCTCAGTCGATAGCATTCACCACTTTATCGAAACCTTCACGAGTCACTAATTTTATGGACTTTAAACGTATTTCTGCAAATTCAAAAAACCGATTAACAATCGGTATAAAGCCTAGATTTTAGGAGTGAGCGTATGCTTATAAAATTTGTCACAACAAGAAAACCGATTAACAGTCGGTTATTGATAGGGTTAAACCTTGTCGTTGCGAGTCTATTACTCGCACCAAAGGGTACTAGCGCAAACGAAGTCGTGAGCTTAAAAACCGCCATCAGTAAGACCATACAAAACCACCCTGATTTAACGCCGCTAATGTATTTGCAGCAAGCAAATCAAGGGCTTATTCAACAAGCTGGGGTTGCAAGCCCAGTTACCCTTGATGTAAGCGTTGAAGATGCGCTTGGCACTGGCGATTATCAGGGGTTATCCAATAGCCAAACAAGTTTAAGTATTGCGTGGTTGCTCGATGGTGAGCAAGTGGATGCAAGAGTGAACCTGGCCAAACAACAAGGACTAATTTATGCCGTTGAAAAAGAGGCCAAAGCGCTCGATTTAGCAGCCGAAACCGCCAATTTATTTATTACCTTATTAGCGCAGCAAGCCCAGTTAAAACTGGCTACCCTCGCGGAAAAACAAGCTAACAAAGCCCTTCTAGAGATTACCAAACGAGTCGAGGCTGGCCGCGTAAACAGTATTGATAAATATCGTGCAAAAGCTGATTTAGCAAAGCAAACATTAGTAGTTGAAGATCTTTACTTTGAAATTGAAGCAACAAAATCACAGTTGGCAGCCCAATGGCAAGGCACGACTGAATTTGATGTAACAGGCGATTTAACCCAATTACCTAATGCCCTTTCGCTGGAAGATGCCAAAGCACAATTAAAAAACACGCCACGTTTTTCACTCTTTGCATCAAAACAGCGTGTAATCTCATCAGAAATTGCACTATCACAAGCTGAGAGCAAACCCGCTTGGCAAATCAATACGGGCATTACACGCGACCAAGCGCTCAAAGATTTTTCACTAAGTGCTGGTATTTCAATTCCGTTAGGTGGTGCGTCTCGTAGCGAAGGGAAAATTGCATCGCTTAACGCCAGTAAAGAGCAGCAAGCAGCCGAGGCAAAAGCCTGGCTTGCGCGTGCCCAAACACAAGCGCTGCTACTTAACCACAAGCTCACCCACAATACCCATATTGCCAACGCGCTTTTGAAAGAATCACTTCCCGCCCTCGAAACAGCAAGTAAACAAGCCGAGCTTGCCTACCAGCAAGGGCGTTACCGTTACACCGATTGGTATGCAGTAAAACAAGAGTTATTACAAGCCCGATTGGAGCTGATACAAGCCTACACCAATATTCAACAATTCAATGTTGAACTTGAGCGCTTAACTGGCGCTAGCCTAACAATTAAGTGAGATTGCGATGAAATTATCAAATCTATTCAATGTATTTTTAGTGAGCCTGTTACTCATGTTACCAAATTTTGATGTGGTTGCCGGAAGCGACCACGACCACCAGCAAAATGATAGCGAGCACAACGATGCAGTTACAGGGCCAAACGGTGGACGACTTTTCAAAATAGCTGACTTCTCTTTGGAACTGCAACTAGTTGAACAAGGTACAGCACCCGAATACCGCGTATTTGTAAAAGATCACGAAAAAACAGTATCACCGGTTGATGTGGACGTTACCGTCACCCTAAGCCGGTTAGGTGGCAAAAAAGACACCATTTTATTCAAACCAAATGGCGCTTTTTTAAAGGGCACGTCACCGATTAACGAACCTCACTCATTTAGCGTTGAAATAAGCGCCACTTATCAAGATAAAGTCTATGAGTGGCATTTTGATAATTTTGAAGGACGCACTCAAATTGCCGCCCTCATTGCTAAGCAAATGGGCATTAACACCAATATCGTTGGGGCAAAAACCCTGACAAAAACTTTGCCCGTTTATGGCAAACTCGCGCTGCCAGCAGGGGCAAAACGCCAAATAAGCGCGCGTTTTGATGGTGAAATTACCAAACTCATTGCGCAGTTGGGTATGCAGGTGAAAAAAGGTCAGCACATAATGACCATTCAAAGTAACGACAGCTTACAAAGTTACCGCGTTATTTCACCGATAAATGGCATTGTAACTAAGCAAAACGTGGGGCTTGGTGAGCAAACAGCTGGGCGCAGCTTAATAGAAATCACCGATATGACTGAGCTAGTTGCAGAGTTACAGATTTTTCCGAGTGATGCAGTAAACATCAGTCAAGGCGCAGCAGTAAGCGTTAATGTAAATGGCTTAAACACGCCAATAAATACCACCATTAAAGACAGCCTTTTTTCAGTTGCTGGCAATCAAGCAAAAACTTATCGTGCCTTTATCCCTAATCCCAACAATCAGCTGCAAGTAGGCCTATTTGTTAGTGCCGACATCACTCTTGAAAGCTTTACGGTGCCGATGGCAGTTGAGAAAAAAGCACTGCATGCGTTTCGTGATTTTGATGTGGTATTTGCCAAATTCGACGACCAATTTGAGGTTCGTATGTTAACCCTTGGCCGCAGCAGCGGTGAGTGGGTTGAAGTGTTAAGTGGTATTGATGTTGGCAGCGAATACGCCACCGACAACAGTTATATCTTAAAAGCCGACATTGAAAAGTCCGGCGCGTCACACGACCACTAAAAGTGAGTATTTACTTATGCTAGAGTCCATTTTAAAGTTCGCGATTGAGCGAAGTAAGTTAGTACTTGCAGTGGTAATGTTAGTTGCAGCACTGGGGGCTTGGCAGTTTACTAAACTGCCCATCGATGCCGTGCCCGACATTACCAATGTTCAGGTCGTTATCAATACCGAAGTGCCTGGTTACACCCCGCTGGAAGTAGAGCAGCGCGTTACTTACGTGCTTGAAACTGCGCTGGCTGGCGTGCCCAACTTAAGTTACACACGCTCTATTTCACGTTATGGTTTATCACAAGTGGTTGCTATATTCAGTGATGACACCGATATCTATTTTGCCCGCCAGTTAGTGAATGAGCGTTTGGTTTCGGCAAAATCTGAGCTGCCCTTTGGCGTAGAGCCAGAGCTTGGCCCGATTTCAACAGGGCTGGGTGAAATTTTTATGTTTACGGTTGATGCGATACCCGGTGCAACTAACCCCGATGGCAGCCCAATTTCGTCAACCGATTTACGCACCGTGCACGACTGGATCATTCGCCCGCAACTTGTGCAAGTGGAAGGCGTTGTTGAAGTAAACCCCATTGGCGGCTTTGAACGCGAAATTCAAATTGCCATAAAACCTGAAAAGCTGTTGGCATTTGGCCTGTCGCAACAAGATGTGATTAATGCCATTGGCAGTCATAACCAAAACCGTGGGGCGGGTTTTATTGAACGCGATGGTTCGCAGTGGCTAGTGCGTATTCCCGGTCAATTAAGCGATTTAGCCCAGCTTGAAAATGTGCCTGTATCAAATTTGCAAGGTGTGATTATTCGCATTAAAGATGTTGCCGATGTGATTGAAGGTAAAGAACTTCGCTCAGGTGCAGCCACACAAAATGGCCATGAAGTGGTGCTTAGTACCGTCTTTATGTTAATTGGTGAAAACAGTCAAAAAGTGGCAAAAGATGTCGGCGAACGCTTAACAGAAATAAGTAAAAGTTTACCGCAAGGGGTGGTGATTAACCCTGCGTACGATCGCACAAAACTGGTAAATAAAACCCTCGATACCGTTAAAACCAATTTGCTTGAAGGCGCACTGCTGGTCATTGTGATTTTGTTTTTATTACTCGGTAATTTTAGAGCAGCACTTATCACCGCGATGGTGATCCCAGTTGCCATGTTAATGACCATTACAGGAATGGTACAAAGCAAAGTAAGCGCTAACTTAATGAGTT
Source organism: Pseudoalteromonas sp. ABV4_021 (assembly GCF_056159365.1). Classification (NCBI taxonomy): domain Bacteria; kingdom Pseudomonadati; phylum Pseudomonadota; class Gammaproteobacteria; order Alteromonadales; family Pseudoalteromonadaceae; genus Pseudoalteromonas; species Pseudoalteromonas sp. ABV4_021. The sequence continues at coordinate 833,618 of NZ_JBSWVB010000002.1, forward strand.
TAGGTGCACTCGACTTTGGCCTATTGGTTGATGGTGCAATTATTATCGTAGAAAACTGTATTCGCCGCTTAAGCCAAGCTCAAAAAAGTCAAAACACAACGCAAACCTTGCCATTAAACGAGCGTTTGGCCTTAGTATTTGATGCCACCCGTGAAGTGATCCGCCCTGCCCTGTTTGGTGTGTTTATTATTACCGCCGTGTATTTACCGATTTTTGCCCTAACCGGCGTGGAAGGCAAAATGTTCCACCCGATGGCAATGACAGTCGTAATTGCCCTAGTGAGTGCCATGGTTTTATCAATTACGTTTGTGCCTGCATGTATTGCTCTGTTATTTAAAAAGCCAGTACAAGAAAAAGAAAATATCGTAATGAAGGCAAGCACTGCGCTTTATCAGCCAATCTTAACCTTTGTGTTAAAAATGCGTTGGATAGTTGTTGGCAGTGCTCTTGCTCTTATGACATTTGCTGGCGTTATGAGTACCAAACTCGGCAGTGAATTTGTGCCTAATTTAGATGAAGGTGACATTGCTATGCATGCCATGCGCATACCGGGAACCTCGCTTACTCAGTCGATTAAAATGCAAGAACTGTTAGAGCAAAAAATTGCTGAAAAAGCCGAAGTGTTAAGTGTATTTTCAAAGATTGGTACACCCGATGTCGCCACCGACCCTATGCCGCCTAGCGTTGCGGATGTCTTTATTATGCTAAAACCGCGTGCTGAATGGCCAAACCCAACTAAGCCAAAAACCCAACTGGTAGCAGAGCTTGAGCAACTAGTTGAAACCATTCCTGGCAATCGTTATGAGTTTTTGCAACCGATCCAAATGCGCTTTAACGAACTGCTCTCGGGTGTACGCTCTGAGCTGGCGATAAAGGTATTTGGTGATGATTTTGATACCCTTGCAATTGTTGGAAAGCGCATTGAAAGTGCGATTGAAAACGTTGCTGGCATTCGCGATGTGCAAGTGGAAAAAATTAAAGGCTTGCCCATTTTAACCATCAATCCAATTGATCACATGTTAACGCGATATGCCCTGACAAAATCTGAATTACAACAACAAATAGCTATTAGCATGGGCGGCGTGGACGTTGGTAAGTTTTATCAAGGCGATCGCCGTTTTGATATTGTCGTGCGTTTACCCGATGATAAGCGCCGTGATATCGATAACCTAAAACACCTACCGATTACCTTAGCCAATGGCGATTATGTGCCATTATCAGAAGTCGCGAGCATTGAAAAAGTAAACTCGGCAAATCAGGTTAACCGTGAAAATGGTAAACGCCGCATTGTGGTAACAGCCAATGTGCGTGGCCGCGATTTAGGTGGATTTGTTAAAGATGTGCAAATGGCTATTGAACAAAATGCAGATATTCCCGCAGGTTACTGGGTAGAATACGGCGGTACTTATCAAAAACTGCAATCAGCAACTAAGCGTTTAACCCTAGTTGTACCATTAACTTTAGCGATAATTGTGGCGCTGTTGTTAATCGCTCTTGGCTCATTTAAAGACTCAATGATTATCTTCAGCGGTGTGCCACTGGCACTCACCGGCGGTATTTTTGCACTATTCCTGCGTGATATTCCATTTTCAATTTCAGCCGCTGTGGGGTTTATTGCCCTGTCTGGTATTGCGATTTTAAATGGCTTAGTAATGGTATCGTTTATTCGTGAATTAAGAGCCAACCAAATTGGCTTAAATGACGCCATTATAACCGGGGCGCTAACACGATTACGCCCAGTACTTACCACCGCCCTTGTTGCCTCGCTTGGCTTTATTCCAATGGCTCTTAACACTGGCATTGGCTCAGAAGTGCAAAGACCGCTTGCGACTGTGGTTATTGGCGGGGTTATTTCATCCACCTTACTGACACTTTTTGTGTTGCCAGCACTTTATCGCATATTGCATAACAAGGACTGACTATAAGTATGCTATGCCCTCTATTGAGGGCATCTTTGCGCCTAGCCTGTAAACGTAAGAATCTGTAATAAATTTAAATACTTTCTTACATAAGACTAACGTGTTTATTGCCATCTTCACGCTTTTTAAACTAGCACTATGTTATTATCGCACTAGATTTTTTGGGGTAGACTGAAAGTAGGCATATTATGATTAGAAATTCAGGGAAGGTAGCATTTATTGTAAGTGCGCTGTGTTTTGGGACAATTGGCTGTAGTGATTCAATCACAGATGATTTAGACGATGCATTAACCCATGAAGCAGAGTTTTCGTTTATCAATGCAATGGATTACAGTGTCGACTTTTATTTGCAAAAACGCACCATCACCGCAGGTTCAAGCGGGCTATTTGATAGTAAAAACCGCGTGGCTGGTAATATACAAGTGAATGGTTATTCAAGCGAATATAACTATGACTTCCCAGCGGTAATGAACATTGTCAACATTGGTATGCGCTCAGCTATGAGCAGTCAAAATGAAGTAAAAATGCATACAACGTTAAGCGACGATGACGAACATTGGGTTATTGCTTGGCAAAATGGTGTTGAAAAACACATCACCTTACTTAAGAAAAAAGAGCGTGATAACGCCAACACTTTCAACGTACGCATTTTCGCTAATGGTGTTTACCCCGTTACGTTAAAAGGTAGCCAAGTAATGACCACTGAACGCGGCAAAGTATCTGACTTTTTAACTCTCGATAATTGCGCCCTTGATTTAACCATTAATGGCCGCGCCATCGATTTATGCACCGGCGACTTTGGTGAGTCTTACCTGCTGGTTGTAAATAGCGAAGGCAAGCAAGTTTTAGTCGAAGAATAACGACGCATATAGATAAGCGCTAAAAAAACCGATGCACCTGCATCGGTTTTTTCATTTGTACAACATTAAAGCGTGTTGCCTTTTACGGATTAGAATCAGCCACTCGCCAAATACATAATTCATTTATCCCGAAATAAAACCAAATATCACCGCGATTGACCAAACATCACAAAGCAAAAGAATCCTATGCTCAATTGCCTATTATTTATCTCAAGCAACACGCTTTACTCAAACTTAAATAGGAAATTGAACAATGAATACATCAAACGCAATCGACATTTTAATGGCAGCTGGTTTAACAACATTTGTAGTAGCTGGCCTTGTAACAGCAGGCATGACAACCGCAATTATGGCAGGTGCAGCAATTGGCGGCACATACATGTTAACTAAATAACTTTAAAACGACTCGGAGATAAAACATGAACAACGTATTTGATATTGTAATGACAGCAGCTTTAACCGCGTTTGTGGTAGTTGGTTTAGTAACCGCAGGTATGACAGCGGCGATTGTAACGGGTGTTGCTGTGGGTGGTAGTTACTTATTATTTAAGTAATTTAATCTAAGCCATAATAATTAAAAGATATTTGCCTATGACAAAAACCCAAATAATGTTCTATACCTTCAAAATGCAAACAAAATAGCCTTTCTATACAATTACATAGAAAGGCTATTTTGTTTGCTTCTTCCGAACGTTAAAGCGCAAGCTGATAAGTGAAACCATGTGAGATGATTCACTGCGCAATTGTTTTATCATTGTTAATTTAAATACACGGATGCGATTTCGTAAGGTGTCACGTTAACTAAACTGCGGACGGCCTGTTTTTAACCATAAAAGTTGTCTCACTTCCATAAAGCAAAACTTAACCTTCATTCGCTTTAAAACCCGATACAAAAAGTTGAAAAATCAGCATATGCTAGGTTACAAAATACACAAAATCGTGTACAAAATATTGATGATTTTTAGAACGTGTTGATCTTTACACTCTAATAAATACTAAAACACCTAACACTACATTTTTAATTTAAATAACCTGAGCTGCACATAAGAAGTGGAACTAAATGCCCTTGCGGTGATCAGATCTTTCGACCAAGAAACATAAGATTACCGAGGCAAGGGCATGAATAACTTAGATGCAATTTACGTAGATGTCGATGATTTTTGTTTATTGTTTGAACCTCAATGGCTTAAACACCTAATAGAATCAGGGGAAAAGCAACGCATTAAGCCATCTCGACTATCCTCCAGCGAAGTGATGACTATATTAATTGCCTTTCATCAATCAGGTTATCGCGACTTTAAAACTTACTACACCAAATTTGTTTGTCAGTATTGGCGACATTATTTTCCTGATTTAGTTAGTTATACACGCATGTTGAAGCTACTTCAGACTACGTTACCTGCTTTGTGTAGCTATCTGAAACAGCGATTCGATAAACCAACAGGCATTGCATTTATCGACTCCACTTCTCTCAAGGTGTGTCACAACATGCGCATTCCTCGCCACCAAGTTTTCGCGGGAGAAGCCAAACGAGGCAAAGGAACAATGGGCTGGTTTTATGGCTTTAAACTTCACCTCATCATGAATGATGAAGGTGGTTTATTAGCAGTAAAAGTGACAGCTGGGAATGTTGATGATAGGAAACCTGTACCAGATATGGTCGCTAATGTTACAGGGAGTTTATACGCTGATAAAGGTTATGTATCTGCAAACTTAAAAGCGGAACTTGCTGAGCAAGGCATTGATTTTATTACAGGTCAACGAAGTAATATGAAACGTCAGCCAATATCAACTTGGGATAGAGCGATGTTATCAAAGCGTTTCATCATTGAAACAGTTTTCGACCAGCTGAAAAATATGGCTCAAATAGACCACACAAGGCACCGCAGCTGCATCTCATTTATGGTTAATTTAATGGCTGGATTAATTGCCTATACCTTTCAGACTAAAAAGCCGAGTATAAAAGTGGCTCGGCTTTAATACTTATGCAGATCTGAGGTTAAATAGGGAATGTAACTATGAGCGATAAACTAGAAAAAACAGAAGAAAACAAAAAATCGACCTTAGTAAAAGCTACGTTAATAGGCTTTATTGTCGGTGTGGGGTTTATGCTAACAGCCGTGTTTGTAAACTTTGCAATGCGTTAATAAACAAAAAATATAAAAGCAGCCTAACGCCCCATAAATAACACATCACTGGCACTCACAACCTTCGTGGCTGACGAGTATGCTTGGATAAACCTAAAACTAACTACGTTTAGCGCAATTATAAAACGCAACAAGGTGCGTTAACGCACCTTTTTATTGTGACTTACCTTTTGCGCAGCATAGCAACTCTCCTTCAATTCAAAGTCATTCATCACTTAATAAAACCAAATATCACCGCGATTAGCCAAACATCACAAAGCAGCAGAATACCCATCTCAATCGCCTATTATTTAACTCAAGCAACACGCTTTACTCAAACTTAAATAGGAAATTGAAAAATGAATACATCAAACGCAATCGACATTTTAATGGCAGCTGGTTTAACAACATTTGTACTAGCAGGCCTTGTAACAGCAGGCATGACAACAGCAATTATGGCAGGTGCAGCAATCGGCGGCACATACATGTTAACTAAATAATTTAAAAGCTACTCGGAGATAAAAAATGAACAATGTATTTGATATTGTAATGACTGCTGCATTAACCGCATTTGTGGTAGTTGGTTTAGTAACCGCAGGTATGACAGCGGCGATTGTAACGGGTGTTGCTGTAGGTGGAAGCTACTTGTTATTTAAATAAAATGAAGTGAAAACAAAATTTAAGGAAACATGCCTATGGTAAAAACAAAAAAGTTAATTTATATCTTCAAAAAGCAATTAAAATAGCCTTTCTATTCAATTAAATAGAAAGGCTATTTTATTTGGTGAAATGCTAGCTTGCTAAATCAAAGCGATCCGCATTCATTACCTTAGTCCATGCCGCAACAAAGTCATCTACAAACTTTTGACCATTATCATCCTGTGCGTAAACTTCTGCATACGCACGCAAAATTGAGTTTGAACCAAACACTAAATCGACGCGCGTAGCTTGCCAAGCATCCTCTTTAGTCGCTCTATCACGCAACACGTATTGATTATCGCCTGTTGGCTGCCACTCATAACGCATGTCTGTGAGATTGACAAAAAAGTCGGTAGTAAGTTGCCCTACGCGATCGCTAAACACACCAGCTTGAGAACCACCATAATTACAGCCTAATACCCGTAAACCGCCCACCAATACCGTCATTTCTGGTGCTGTTAATCCGAGTAATTGAGCACGTTCCAGTAATAACTCTTCTGGGCTTGCTGCAAATTTTTGCTGTTGCCAATTTCTAAAACCGTCATGTAGGGGCTCTAAATAAGCAAACGAGTCTTCTTCGGTCAATTCTTGAGACGCATCACCACGGCCTTTGTTAAAGATTAGATTCGCTGTAAAACCGGCTGCACTTGCCGCCTGCTCAATTGCAACATTACCCGCAAGCACAATCACATCAGCAACGCTTACATTATGCTCATCTGAGATTGCTTGATACACGCTTAGTACCTTAGCAAGTTTTTCAGGCTCATTACCTTGCCAATCTTTAGCTGGCTGCAAGCAGATATGCGCGCCATTCGCACCGCCGCGTTTATCTGAGTGACGGAAAGTGCGCGCACTATCCCATGCAGTTGTCGCCATTTCAGCAATAGATAAACCGCTGGCTTTAATTGCCGTCTTAACCGCTTGCTCATCATAAGCCGTATTGCCAGCTGGAATTGGATCTTGCCATGTTAAGTCTTCTTTTGGCACATCAGGGCCGATATAACAAGCTTTTGGCCCCATATCACGGTGTGTTAATTTAAACCATGCACGTGCAAACACCTCAGAAAAATAAGCTGGGTCGTTATAGAATCGCTCTGAAATTTTGCGATATTCTGGGTCAACCTTCATAGCCATATCAGCATCGGTCATAATGGGATTATTGCGTTTGCCGTTGCCATCAACCGCGAGCGGCTTATCCTCTTCTTTAATCGCGACAGGTTCCCATTGCCATGCACCTGCAGGGCTCTTTTTAAGTTCCCACTCATGGTTAAGTAGTAATTCGAAATAGCCGTTATCCCACTGAGTAGGATTAGTTGTCCATGCGCCTTCAAGGCCACTGGTTATTGCATCTGCACCTAAGCCATTACCTTCTTGATGATTCCAACCAAGGCCTTGTTCGTTAATATCAGCTGCTTCTGGTTCAGGGCCAAGTTTCGCGGCATCACCATTACCATGACATTTACCTACGGTATGACCACCTGCGGTAAGCGCCACAGTTTCTTCGTCGTTCATTGCCATACGGGCGAAGGTTTCACGCACATCGTGGGCTGTTTTTTGTGGATCTGGCTTACCATCAACCCCTTCAGGGTTAACATAAATTAAGCCCATCATTACTGCGGCTAATGGGTTTTCTAAGTCGCGCTCACCTGAATAACGACTGTTGTCATTTTCTGATGGGGCAAGCCATTCTTTCTCAGCGCCCCAGAAGGTATCTTTTTCTGGGTGCCAAATGTCTTCGCGGCCAAAGGCAAAGCCATAGGTTTTAAGTCCCATCGACTCATATGCAATAGTGCCAGCATACGCAATTAAATCTGCCCAGCTTAACTTGTTACCGTACTTTTTCTTAATAGGCCAAAGTAAACGGCGCGCTTTGTCGAGGTTAGTATTATCTGGCCATGAATTAAGCGGTGAAAAGCGTAAATTACCCGTGCCTGCACCACCGCGGCCATCTGCAACGCGGTAACTGCCCGCGGCATGCCATGTCATACGGATCATTAAACCGCCATAGTGGCCCCAATCGGCCGGCCACCAATCTTGGCTGTCAGTCATAAGTGCGGTTAAATCGGCTTTCAGCGCAGCGAAATCAAGCTGCTTTAGTTGCTCGCGGTAATCGTAGTCGCTACCGAGCGGGTTAGTTTTTGAATCGTGTTGATGCAAAATATCGAGATTGAGGGTATTAGGCCACCAATCTGTGTTCGATTTTCCAGTTTGCGTAATACTTCCTGATGTAAATGGGCATTTACTTGATGACATCGCGCATCTCCTTTGTTTGTCTGACGGGTTCATTGAGACGACATTTTTCATTAAAATGGTTAACAAGCAGCGTTTTTTTCACGCTTAAAAGAAACCGTGTGCCAATTGCCTATGTGGAAATAATGCTAGGCAAGAATGCAGGGGAAGCATTCTTAATTGAGATAACCGAACCACTCATACCTCAATTAAACGCATCAAAATTGCTTTATTTTGCTCGTTAAAATCAGTTAACAATTCATGTCGGTGAACGTAAAAATATTTATACGCTCAATTAGTTATACAGGATCACATGCTGTTTTGCAGTGCCAAGGTCAAAAAAACATCAAAATTCATGATCTGGCAAATACTTAAATTAAGGCGTTAACCCGCATAACATTTGTCTTTTAATTCATTTTCAAAAAGCTGCTGTAGCAACACAATATCATTGGTTCTTACATAATTAGGCCTAACCACAAGCGCTATGGTGCGATGCGGACCAGGCTCATTTAAATGTACCGCAGCAAGCTCACCTTCATTTTTGACGAGTTGGTCAAGTGCCATCTGTGGTACTAAGGTTGTGCCTAATTTACCGGCAACCATTTGAATTAATGTGTGTAAACTGGTTGAGTCTAGTTGATTGTCGTTGTTGGTGTTTTCTAATTTACATGCCGCTAGTGCATGCTCTTTTAAGCAATGGCCATCTTTTAGCAACATTAATTTGTCGAGATCAAACTCATTGGTGGTAATTTCACGCAAATTTAGTGAACACTCGTCTTTATGACTCACCCAGTAAAAGTCTTCTTGCCAAAAATTAAATGCCATTAAACCGTCAATATCGTATGGCAAGGCTAAAATTGCAGCATCAAGCTCACCTTCGCGCAGTTTTTCAACCAATACATGTGATTGGTCTTCAACGATTTTCAACTTAAAGTCGCTGTATTCAGTGCGCACTTTCGGCAATACCTTTGGCAGTAAAAAAGGGCCTATTGTCGGTATTACACCAATCGTCATCGGGCTTGCTAGCGGCGCTTTATTGGACTTTGCCAGCAACGTCAGTTCATCTACTTCAAGTTTAATGCGCTTGGCTTTTTCAAGAATTAACTTGCCTTCGTCAGTAATAAACACATGTTTATTGTTACGTTCAAAAATAGTCACACCTAATTGTTTTTCTAGCTCATGTACCGCGGTACTAAGCGTTGATTGCGATACGTGGCAATTATCTGCGGCCTTTTTAAAATGAAGCGTCTTTTCAACGGCTAAGGCGTAATGAAGCTGTTTTAGTGAAATCATTATAGTTCTTATAAATCGAATGCTTTTTTAATAATAATCAATTTATACGAAATAACCATATCACTCACTCAGGCGTTTCTTTCACTCAATACCAAATGAAAACAAAAGGCACTACGAATCAATAACTTAAACTATTGTTCAAAAATACCGATGGTGACTATGTGTTTTTTTGATTAGCGTTTTCAAAGCCAATATGGCAGGAAAAATGTCTACATAACAACAATCTAAAAAAGCGAATATCAACTTAGTTATTATCAAATTTAGTTATTTAAATTCCCTTCTATACTTTGCTGCGTTAATACACCCATAAATCATAAGGGGAATTCAAAAATGAAATCCGTTCAGATATTAAAATATACTTCTATTGCCGCTGTAGTAGCACTATCTTTAAGCGCAACATCTGCATTTGCTAAAGACACGATGAGCAAGCCCAAAGGCGCGATTGGTATGGGCAAAGTAATGCCTAATCAAGCGAAATCGAACCTATTTTGGTGGCCAAATCAACTCGATTTAACACCACTTCGCGATCACGATGTGCGCTCAAACCCATTAGGTGAAGACTTTAATTATAAAAAAGCGTTTACACAGCTTGATATGGATGCGCTAAAAAAAGACATCGATTTTGTGCTTACTGACTCACAAGAATGGTGGCCTGCCGATTGGGGTAACTATGGCCCATTTTTTATTCGTATGACGTGGCATGCCGCAGGCACTTACCGCACGCTTGATGGTCGTGGTGGCGCGGGCGGTGGTCAACAACGCTTTAACCCATTAAATAGCTGGCCAGATAACGGTAACCTAGATAAAGCACGTCGCTTACTGTGGCCAGTTAAACAAAAATATGGTGAGCTTATCTCTTGGGGCGACTTAATTGTACTTGCGGGTAATGTAGCTTTAGAAAATATGGGCTTTAAAACGTACGGCTTTGCAGCCGGACGTGATGATGACTGGGAACCGGATATGGTGTACTGGGGACCAGAAGTTGAAATGTTAGCAAGCGATCGTCGCGATAGCGATGGCAAATTAAAGCGCCCACTTGCAGCAGTTCATATGGGCTTAATTTACGTAAACCCTGAAGGCCCAGGTGGCGTTCCCGATCCACTTGGCTCAGCCAAAAATATTCGCGAATCATTTGCTCGTATGGCAATGAACGACGAAGAAACGCTTGCACTTATCGCAGGTGGCCACACCTTTGGTAAAATGCACGGCGCTCACAAAGCGAATAAGTGTTTAGAGAAAGAACCGGGTGCAGCGCCAATTGAGCAACAAGGTTTTGGCTGGAAAAACAAATGCGGTAAAGGCCATTCAGAAGACACAGTTACCAGTGGATTAGAAGGTGCGTGGACACAAGCACCAACCAAATGGACATCACTATACCTATCAAACTTACTTAATTTTGAGTGGAAACAATCACGTAGTCCTGCTGGTGCGATTATTTGGGTACCTACCGATGAGTCGTTACATCAATCAGTTCCGGATGCGCACGTTAAGGGCAAGTACAATCCACCTGTGATGAATACGGCAGATTTGGCGTTAAAATTTGACCCAGAATACCGCAAAATTGCAGAGCGCTTCTTGGCAGATCCTGAAGAATACCGCCTTGCATTTGCCAAAGCATGGTTTAAATTAACGCACCGCGATATGGGTCCACTTGATAATTACTTAGGTGACGAATATCCAAAACAAGCACATATTTGGCAAGATCCTATCGACAAGCCAGATTACAAGCTAGTAAGTGATAAAGACGTTAAAAAGCTAAAAGCGCAAATTTTAGATTCAGGTCTTTCAGTATCTGAACTCGTCGCAACAGCATGGGCGTCAGCATCAAGCTACCGTGATTCTGATATGCGCGGTGGTGCAAACGGTGCACGTATCGCGCTGGCGCCGCAAAAAGATTGGCAAGTAAATAATCCAGCACAAACTGCAAAGGTCATTGCCAAACTTACTGAAATTAAAGATGAATTTAATGACCGAACTTTTGGTCGCAGCAAAATTTCACTTGCTGATATGATAGTACTCGGCGGTGCAGCTGCAGTTGAAAAAGCAGCTAAAAATGCAGGAGTTAAAGTAAGCGTACCATTTGTTGCAGGACGCGGTGATGCAACCCAAGCACAAACAGATGTAAACTCATTTTCGCTACTAAAACCAAGTGCTGACGGTTTTAGAAACTACTATGAAAAAGGTTATTACAAATCACCAACCGACGCCTTGGTAGATAAAGCAGATCAGCTCGCTCTAACTGTGCCTGAAATGACGGTATTAGTTGGCGGTTTGCGTGTGCTAAATACCAATACAGACGGCTCAACCAACGGCGTATTTACAGACAAAAAAGATACACTAAACAATGACTTTTTTGTCAACTTGCTTGATATGTCTACTCAGTGGCAAAAAGCAGGCGATGTGTACCAAGGTAAAGACCGTAAAACTGGCGCTGTTAAATACACAGCAACACCAGTTGATTTAATCTTTGGTTCTTCATCTGAGCTACGTGCTGTTGCTGAAGTATATGCTTTTGATAATTCAAAAGAGCGTTTTGTAAACGACTTTGTTAAAGCATGGACTAAAGTGATGCAACTTGACCGTTTTGATATTAAGTAACGAGTGAAGCTACAATCAAACAAAGGCGCATTTAGCGCCTTTTTTATAGCCAAAAAAAAGCCCACAAAAGGTTGTGGGCAAATGGTGTACTTGTGTAAAACAACTACTTGGGAAAACTAACTTTGAACAAATTCTAAAAAACAATTCGTTGAAGTTGTGTTTAGTATGCCAATAGTAAACTTAACCTAAAATTAACGGCTCTGCGAGAACTACACTTTTTGTAATAGCGCGATGTGCTTTACCTGCAAATTAAAATTGCCTGCTTGTTTATTACTAATCATAAAACCAAGCGAGCGTACATCACCAAAACGAAGTTGATAATCCGACTCAAATTGCCTGCCGCGAAACATTAAAACAAAGTCTTGTTCAGATAAATTAAAAGTATGTTCTTTACCTGCTTCAGTTTTAAAATGATACACAAACGCAGGGCCGTCGTAATAACCATCCACCCGAAGACGCAGCTGGTATTGTTTGCCATCACCTACAACCTTAAAGCTAAGTGTATCAATATTGGTATTCTCAAATGAAATAGGCGCTCTAAATGATGCAAAACCACCATTATTGGCAAGTGACACATCACCCGTAAAGGTTAAGTTATTATCACCAACAATAACTCGGCTATTTGAAACGCCTCCCATCACCGAGTCGTTTATCACCATCCATTCAAGTTGGTTGAGATTGATATTAGCGTGAGCGTTTGCTGCTATAAGCAACAACCCCGTTGCAAGAGACGATTTCATTGAACACCTAAGCTGTTTTAAGGGTAAGTAGTAATACGCTTAAAACAGCTTTTAGGTTTAGTACAACAAACATTAGCTAGCGAATTGTTACCAAGCTAATATTCGCCTAATGAATATTAGCCAGGGTAAATTGGTCCGCATCAAGATGGACTGGAAACTTTTCTTTAAATTCAATTAATTCTGATTTCGTCAGTTCAACTGTAATTATTTGCGCTTGGTTATCCTCGGCGGCAACTAATGTGTCACCCGAAAAATCATAGGCAGCCGTACCGCCATTATGTGCAACACCATTGCCATCATCACCGACGCGATTAACAGCGAGTACGTAACATTGATTTTCAATTGCCCTCGCCTGCAATAAGGTATCCCAAATACGGCGACGTGCCGCAGGCCAGTTTGCCACATTAACCATAACATCGTAATCGTTGCGACTACGCTGAAATACCGGAAAACGTAAGTCGTAGCACACCTGAGGTAACAACCTAAAACCATTTATTGTAATGATTTTGCGCTCAACACCTGCATTTACAAAATCGCCTTCGTTACCTAAACAAAATAGATGGCGTTTATCGTAAAATTCCACCATGCCATTTGGCCAGCACCAGTAAAAGCGATTCGCTTTTTTGCCTTGCTTATTTACTAGCACCGAGCCCGCCACTACCGCATTTAAGCCTTTTGCTTGTGCCAACATCCAATTTAAAATTGGTCCTTGCTTTGGCTCAGCCACATCTAAATTAATGGCAAAACCTGTAGCAAAAGTTTCAGGTAACAAAATTAAATCAACCGAATCTAGATTACTCAGCTGTTCGCTTAAGCTATTTAAATTTTTATTAACGTCTAGCCATGCAATATCACTTTGCACTAAGGCGACTTTTAAGCTGTTATTTATAGCTGACATAACTTCTCCGCAGCAGCGATTAGAGTGGCATCTTCCTTAGCAAAACATAAACGAATAACGCGATCGCCAGGGGCATTTTCATAAAACACGCTAAGCGGAATAGCAGCAACACCAACTTCTTTTACTAAATACTCGCAAAATGCCACATCATCTAATTCTGAGATGGCGGAATAATCAAGCAATAAAAAATAGGTACCTTCACTTGGTAACAGTGTAAAACGGCTACTTGCTAGTGCATGAGTTAACACATCGCGCTTATGCTGATAAAACGCGCTTAATTCGTCAACATGGTTTGGCTCTTCTTTAAGCATATCGGCTAATGCCAGCTGCGCGGGGGTAAAGCTAGAAAACGTCACATACTGGTGAATTTTACGAAACTCTACCATCAGCTTTTCAGGCGCTACACAGTAACCCATTTTCCACCCCGTGCAGTGGAAGGTTTTACCAAAACTAGACACCACAAAACTGCGGGCAAACAATGCGTCATCGCCAAGCGCGCTTAAATGTTTAGCACCATCAAAGCAAATATGCTCATACACTTCATCGCTGATGAGGTACAAATCATGCTGTTCAAGCAGTAGCTTTATCGCATTTATGTCTTTCCGTTTTAGCGTTTTAGTACTTGGGTTATGTGGCGAATTAATAATAATCGCTTTGGTTTTATCGGTAATTGCGCCCGCGACCTGCTGCCAATCTATTTGATAATTGGGGGCTGTTAATGCGATATGAACCGCTTTACCACCAGCAAGTTCAATCGCTGGCTGGTAAGAATCATAGGCAGGATCAAATACAATCACTTCATCATCTGGGCTTACAAGTGCTTGAATTGCGACGTAAAGCGCCTCTGTTGCACCTGATGTAACGGTTACCGATGCCTCTGGTGAAATAGTTAATGCGTATTTTCGCAGCACCAAATCCGCTATTTGTCGTTGTAATGCGGGTACACCACTTGATGGCGAATATTGGTTAAATCCTTGTGCGCTGTAAAAATTAAGTTTGTTTTTAAGCGCTTCTGGCGTGTCAAACTCTGGAAAACCTTGCGATAAATTAAGCGCTTGGTGCTCATTTGCCAATGCGGTCATTTGCGAAAATATACTGACGCCTAAATTTGGTAATTTACTTTGCACACGATACCTCTAATCTTGATGGTGCTTTAACAAAAGCGATGCTATCATTGCCCAAAACGGATGTATAGCCGTCTAAATGTTTTTAGTTTTTATTTTCGAGTAACCTATTATGCATAATGATGCCGCAAAAAGTGCATTGATTGAAGCGGGTCGTTGGGTCAGCAATAAAGGCTGGGTACCAGCAACTGGTGGTAATTTTTCAATTAAAACAGACACAGGTTTTGTTGTCACCGCAAGTGGCCATGATAAAGGATACCTTGCCCCTGAACACTTTTTAGAGCTAGATCATCAAGGCGCAATTTGTAAAGGCCAAGGAAAGCCATCTGCCGAAACAGCACTTCATTTAAAATTGTACCAACTTCAGCCAAGCACAGAATGTGTATTACATACCCACTCAGTTGCCGCCACTGTGTTATCGCGTTTTATAAAAGGTGATACCTTGGCAATTCACGGCTATGAAATGCAAAAATCATTACGCGGCATCACCAGTCACGAAAGTACACTTACGATTGCCATTTTTGATAATGACCAAGATATTGACCGCTTGGCAGAACTTGTTGCAAAACGCCACGCGCAAGAGCCAATTGTTCACGGTGTGCTTATTCGCGGTCATGGTTTATATGCTATGGGCAACTCTGTGGCTGAAACACGTCGCCACATTGAAGGGTTGGAGTTTTTATTCGCATGCGAGCTTGAGCGCATTAAGTTGGAGTCATCACTATGATTAAAGCCATCATTACCGACATTGAAGGCACAATTACCCGCATTTCATTTGTAAAAGATATTTTGTTTCCGTATGCGGCAAAACATATTGCTGCATTTGTTGAAGAAAACCAAAACGATGCCACTGTAAGCGCGCAAATTGACGCAGTAAAAGCTGAACTTGCCAAGCCAGACGCCTGTCTTACTGAGGTCATAGATGCGCTGAAACATTGGATTGCAACGGATCAAAAAATTACACCACTTAAACAATTGCAAGGCCTGATTTGGCAAACGGGTTATCAACAAGGTGATTTCACAGGCCATATTTATCCAGATGCCTATGACTTTTTAAACCAGCAAAAAGACGCGGGCACTGTCCTTTTTGTTTATTCGTCTGGCTCGGTAAAAGCACAGTATTTGTTGTTTGAACATTCTGACTATGGTGATATTCGCCCACTGTTCAGCGATTATTTTGATACCCATGTTGGCGCTAAAAAAGACGCAAGTTCATACACCAATATTCTTGAAAAGATTGGTTTTTCTGGCTCTGAGGTGTTGTTTTTAAGCGACATCGTGGCAGAACTTGATGCTGCTAAAAGTGCGGGCATGCACACCCTGCAGTTATGGCGTGATAACCAAGAAAAAAGCGACCAACACCCCGCAATTGACGATTTTAACCAATTTGATGAAGCATTATTTGTATGAGCAAACTCACTATTTACCGTCACGACGATGCAGCCAAGGCGCTGCTACAGAGCAAAAACGTTACTGAAATTCAGCAACAACTTAATCAAGTAGGTGTGGTATTTGAGAACTGGCAAGCAGCATTTGAAATTAACGCAAGCCACAGTTCTGATGATATTTTAAACGCCTATGACGCCGATATTAAACGTGTGCAACACGACGGCGGCTACCAAACGGTGGATGTTATTTCGCTTGCTAAAGGTAATCCAGCGGCAGCTGAATTAAGACAGAAGTTTTTATTTGAGCATACCCATAGCGAAGACGAAGTACGCTTTTTTGTTAAAGGCCAAGGCTTATTCTGCCTGCATCTAGACGACAAAGTGTATCAAGTGCTTTGCCAACAAGGTGATTTAATTTCAGTGCCAGCCAACACCAAGCATTGGTTTGATATGGGCAGCGATCCTGAATTTACCGCAATTCGTTTTTTCAATAACGAAGCGGGTTGGGTGGCACAAAGCACCGAAAGCCCAATTGCGGGTCAGTTTCCAATATTAGATTAAACAACAAGAGCACCGAATGGTGCTCTTTTTATATTTAATAAGGCTTATTAAAGCTCTTTTAACGCACCGCCTTTCACTTGCTGTAAATTGTAAACGCCGGTATCAAGCACCCAACCAGTTACGAGCTTTGCTGGCGTTACATCAAAGGCAGGGTTAAACACCTTGGCATTGTTTGGTGCCCATTGGCACTCACCAAAGCTACCACTGACACCTTTTACTTCAGCATCAGCACGCTCTTCAATAGGGATATGTTGACCACTTTCACAGTCAATATCTAAGGTAGTGATTGGCGCAACCACATAAAACTCAACATTATGAAAATGTGCCAGCACGGCTAAATTATAGGTACCGACTTTATTGGCGAAATCACCGTTAGCTGCAATGCGATCTGCACCCACAAAAATCTTATCGACTTTACCCGAGGCCATTAAACTTGCGGCCATATTGTCACAAATTAGGGTGTACGGAATTTGCCAACTTTCAAGCTCAAATGCCGTTAAACGGCCACCTTGCAGTAATGGGCGTGTTTCATCCACCCAAACATGAATATCACCGTATTTTTGATGGGCGTGGTGGATAACCCCCAGCGCCGTACCCACTCCTGCTGTTGCCAACGCACCCGTATTGCAGTGAGTTAAAATATTATCGCCCGGTTTTACCAGTGCTGCACCTCGGCTTGCCATGGATTCACACAGCGTAACATCTTCATTAAATAGCTGCTCGGCAGTAGCTACCAATGCATCAACAAAATTATCTTGAGCTAATGCTTGGCGCATACGCTTCATGCAATGCATTAAATTAACCGCAGTTGGACGGGTTGCTTCTAAGTCATTAATGGCTTCAGCAAGTTTATTTTGCGATACACCTTGCTCCGCTAAATGAGCAACTAATAGGGTTGCGGCTAAACCAATTAACGGCGCCCCACGCACTTTTAACGTCAAAATCAATTCTTGCATCTCAGCCACACTGTTACACACATGCCAATGCTGCTGATGTGGTAAAAGGTATTGATCTAAAACGAATAACTGTCCGCCTTGATATTTAAGACTGCGCGCGAGCAAATTTTGCATGCTGTGAAACTCCAAACTATTAACGCGTTCATTTTACACCAAGACTCAAAGAAGTATAGACATCTAAACATTCATCAGTATAGAATTCCGTAATTATCTGTATTTTTGAATAGTGAACACCATGACTGACTATATTGCTTTTGATAATGAGCGTGCACTTAACTATGTGGCACAGTTAAACGAATTTTTTGCCCCAAATGCACAATTAACCTGTAATGAGTTTGGTGATGGCAATCTCAATTTAGTCTTTCGTATTGCTGATGAAAACGGTAACAGCGTTATTTTGAAGCAGGCATTACCCTATGCCCGTTGTGTTGGTGAGTCGTGGCCTTTAACCCTTGATAGAGCGCGTATTGAAGCGGCGGTGCTTGAAAAACATGGTGCGGTGTGCGAACCATACACAGCAAAAGTGCTGCACAAAAATACCGAACTTGCCCTAACCATTTTGGAAGATTTAGGCCATATGGCGATTTTGCGTGGCGAACTAAACCATGCAACAACCTTTCCAAATTTAGGCAGCCGACTTGCAAACTACCTAGCAACCACCAGCTTTTATTACTCAGACTTTTACTTAACACCTGCAGAAAAGAAAGCCTTGGTCATTGAGTTCACAAACCCCGAGCTGTGCGCCATTACTGAAGACTTATTCTTTGATGATCCGTACCGCACATCTCTGCGCAATAACTACCCAGCGACACTTGAAGGTGAGGTGAAGAAGCTTCAGCAAAACACCGAACTGCACATTAAAGTGGCTAAATTAAAGCAGCTATTTTTATCGTCGCCACAAAGCTTAATACACGGCGATGTGCATTCGGGCAGTATTTTTGTTGATGCGCAGTCGACTAAGGTGATCGACCCAGAGTTTGGCTTTTTTGGCCCAATTGGTTTTGACTTAGGCTCGTTTATCGGTAATTTTTTACTTAATTATTGTGCGCAAAATGCCCGTATTAGTGAAATTCCAAAACGCCGCCAAATGCAAACCTATTTGCTGACGACAATTCAACAAGTGATCAACGAATTCTCAGCAACCTGGCTGTCGCTTGCAAAACAGCATACCCGTGATTTATCACTTCAGGCACCTGGCTATGCAGAATATTTTGTCAACCAAATCATTAAAGATGCACTTGGTTTTGCCGGAACTGAGCTTGTGCGCCGCACCATTGGCCTTGCCCATGTATCAGACGTTGATGGTATTGAAAATGATGATGCACGACTGCAAGTACAGCAGCAAACATTAATACTAGGTGAGCAACTTATTTTACATGCCGAGACCGCTCACGATAAAGAATCAGCATTTAATCTGATTATTAGTCTTGTTCAGTAAAAAGAAGCTCAATAAAACTAAGTGCAGGAAAATAAGTTCAGTAAGCTCTGTGTAATAAAATCAGCGCCAAAAATTTCAGCCTAAAAAGCCAGTAACCCTGTTATTGGCTTTTTGCTAAAGCGCTTTAGTTCATTGAAGAATATTTACACCTTCTCGCCTTGGTACTCTTCGCTAAACATCTTCATTTCGCTTAAATGGAATACCTTAAGGTTTAGCAATTAAGTGTCAGCTATGGTTCTTTTTAAATAACCAATGTGCAACTAACAGATTCAAAACCAAGCCGATTAAACGTCCATAATCATGCATAAATTCAGCTCCCACATTGCCCATTAGTATCGCAATAATTTCCAAAAATAACGGGCTAACAACCGCTAAACTTGCAGCTGCTGCAAAATGTACCCAGCGCTGGTGCTGTTTAACATCCTTTTTAATTGCATACTTAACAGCAATAACAAAGGTTAAGAAAATCGCTATCGCAACTATCACCAAACTCGCATAGCGCGCGCCAAATTCATTAGGCGAAAATACATGATGCATCCACACACCAGACGCCGCCATCACACATGCTGAAATAAACGCAAAGTAGCCATTAATTTTATGATAGCGCGGTTTTGTTTGTCTTAACTTTAGTGAAAACTGAAATGGCATTGTTAAGAAAAACACAATACCTGATATACCATGGCAAATAATCACAAGTGGCATATCAAAATAGCGCGCGTTGATCATTTCACTGAGCGGCGACTCAACACCACTCCCCATTACAACTAAAGCAACAATAAATACTGCTGGTATTGCAGGAATACCTATCATAAAGAGTAAAAAGCTAACGCCAGCCCAATTAAACGGTGTTTTAAATTCATTCGGTTCTGTAATCATTGCATTTTGGTATGTCATTTATTAATCCTTACGCCATACGCTAGTTAAGTTAGAAACGATTATGTAAAATACCTAAAGCAATATCGTTCTAATCTGTTGAGAAGAACCAAAAAGAAACAGCAAAAATAATAAGATATTGTTTATAAAGAAATAAAAGGATTTAGTTTGCAACCATCTGAAATCTACTTATTTGCGATTAACATTGCAACAATGACCTTATTGGGCTTTAACGCAAGTTTACTTATTACTAAAAAAGGTCAAAATTTCGGCTATACTTCCCTATCTTGCTGCTTTATTGCCATTGCAATTGTGATATGCCAACCCAGCTTAAAATTGCTTGCGCCAGAGTGGCGGCAAACTCAACTGATTGTATCGTTACCTGCATTATTAATGATTGCCCCAAGCTTTTGGTTTTACATTAAAAGTCTTACAGCAGCATCGAAATGGACGCTTTCCAAACACGATAAATGGCATTTTGCGTTGCCTGTAATCGGACTATTTATTTCACTTTTTACATTAGTTTTACCCAGTGAGATTCAACACGGGCTTTTGGTTGACGGTGATGATGTGGTACTTGAAAGCGCATCCCCCTTGTTACGATATAGTGTGTATGCTGGGTTAATTATCACCTTTTTATTGGTGATTGGCTGGGTATTACAATCGGCATTTTATGTGGTTAAAACCATTGTTCGTTTAAACCGCTACCGCACACATTTAAAAGACATTTTTGCGACAACAGAACAAAAAGAGATGGGTTGGCTTACAGCACTAGCACTTTTAGTAGGCATTCCTTGGGGCTTATTTGCCATCAATTTAACACTCAATAATTTGCTGTTTCCAAGTGAAATGTATACGCCCTTTTCAAGCTTACTATTACTGATAGCCGTAACCTTTTTAGCGACTTGGGCGCTTCGCCAAAAGCCTGGGTTTGAAGAATTATTTGATGATATTAGTAAAGGTGATGAACCTACTGTGTTGTCAGTGAAGCAGAATAAATATAAAACTTCGGCATTAAGTGAAGATAATTTACAACACATTGCAAACAAATTGGAAAGCGCAATGCAGCAAGAGCAGATCTATTTAAACGCAGCCTTGTCATTGCCAGTACTTGCAAAAAGTATCAATACTTCTTCCAATTATATTTCTCAAACATTGAGCGAGCGTTTAAACGTTAATTTTTTTGATTATGTAAATGGCTACCGTGTAAAACACGCTAAGAATGAACTCACAAATAGTAATAAA
Organism: Pseudoalteromonas sp. ABV4_021; assembly: GCF_056159365.1. Lineage (NCBI taxonomy): Bacteria > Pseudomonadati > Pseudomonadota > Gammaproteobacteria > Alteromonadales > Pseudoalteromonadaceae > Pseudoalteromonas > Pseudoalteromonas sp. ABV4_021. Next base: position 854,565 of record NZ_JBSWVB010000002.1, read on the forward strand.
ACAGTACTCGATATTGCAATGAATGCGGGTTTTAACTCTAAGTCGGCGTTTTACACCGCCTTTAAAAAATACACCGGTATCACCCCAATGCAATATCGCAAGCAGCACACTAGCCTATGACGCATTGAGGCTGCATTGCTTAGAGTAGCTTACGGGATATCACCACCTGTTACTGTCCTTTGTCACCATAACTAACAAGCGCGCGTTAAGTTTTAAACTTTTTAACCAACGCAGTTAAAGCAGCTGAAAGCGATGCCAGGCTATTGGCATTTTCATCGGCGTCATTAGCTAGCCCTGAAATTTCATCAGCACCGGTTTTAATATCCACAACGTTGCGGTTAATCTCTTCCGCTACATGTTGCTGCTCTTCTGCTGCAGTGGCTATTTGCGAGTTCATATCACTAATAAGATCAACCGAATGCGTAATGGAATCAAAACTAGCTTGTGCTTGTTTTGTGAACTCAACGGTTTGCGAGGATATATCGAGGCTTTGTGACATCTCTTTTGAAATCGCTTGGGTCATATTTCTAAGCTTACCAAGTTGCTGTGCAATTTCTTCTGTTGATTCGGAAGTACGTTGAGAAAGCGCACGTACCTCATCTGCTACCACCGAAAAGCCTCTGCCTTGCTCGCCTGCGCGTGCTGCCTCAATTGCGGCATTAAGTGCTAACAAGTTTGTTTGCTCAGCAATACCGCGGATCACATCTAAAATGGTGGTAATGCTTTCACTTTCACTGTCTAAATCACGCACATTTTGCTCTGTACTTGCGATAGTATCTGAAAGCCCCGACACACTTGATACTGTTTTATTAATTAACGATTGCCCTTCAATCGCTGATTGTTTAGTAGAATTGGCTGAATCTGCTGCCGATGCGCAGCTTGATGCGACTTCGTTGGCGGTCGCCGCCATTTCATTAATAGCGGTAGACGCTTGTTCAAGAGCTAATTGTTGCGTCATTAGCGATGAATTCATGGACGTAACTAAACGTGAACTTACTTCCGATGCGTTGCTAACATTAGCAGAAGAACCGTTAATCTCTCGCACCAAATCAGCAATCGAAGTTAAAAATTGATTAAAGCTATTAGCCAGTTTTCCGGTTTCATCTTGCGTGCGAATTTTTAAACGCTGGGTTAAATCGCCTTCACCTTGCGAAATATCTTCAAGGCCACGGGTTACCTCAATAATCGGACGCGATATTAATTTAGAAATATACACAGACAGTGCGGAGAAAATACCAATAAGAATTAAACTCACCACAATAATTATCACCATCAGGGAGTTTGCCTTCGCCATCACTTCTGACTTTTTAAGCAGACCGATAAACTTCCAATTGAGTTTGGGCGAGGTATACACATTGGCAAGATAAATATCGCCATCAATTTCTATGGTGGTGTCGCCAGATTCCATGCGGCTTAATTCAGCGTATAGGTTGCTTTTAACACTCGCAAATTCTTTAAAATTATTTTCAGGGTGTTTGGCATCAACCAAAATTTTGCCGGAATCTTCTATTAACATTAAAAAGCCCGACTCACCCATTTTGATATTTTGGATCATGCTCGTTAACCCTTTTAGCGACACATCCATGCCGGTTACACCAAAATTGCTACCCGCACTATCTTTAATAGACATCACGGTAGAGACAATAACCGCGTCATCTGGCTCCCAATAATACGCTTGAGTACGAATCGGTTTAGTTGTCGCGCCTGTGCCTGTTTTAAACCAAGGACGCGGTCGTGGGTCGTAGTTAGCGCTTACACTGCCTTTTGGCCATTGCGTATAACCACCTTGTTGATTACCCATGTAAATATAAGAAATGCCCTCGTGTGATTCCCCAAACTGCGAAAATAAATCGAATACCCGTTGTTCAATTACGTCGTTTTGTTCCGGCGTAATTTGACTGGCGGATGCGCTATTCATATAAGTTTTAATACCATTTTTGGCCGCCACTAAATCGGGGTGTTTCGCGATATACACAACGTCTTTACTGATCTCCTCAAAGAAAAGTGAAATTGCTTTATCTATCTGCGTAACTTCTCGCGTATTGGCAATGGTAAAATTATCGTGCGCCAGGTTGCGGGTCTGGTTAATCATGATCACAGCAATCACAATAATTGGCAGTGTCATGGTGACTAAAAAGGCAATGATGAGTTTTTTTGAAATTGACATTGAGCTAACTACAAATGGCTAGTAATGAATTAAATATGGTTTGCAATCTGGCGCTAGTCAACTTCATCAGTTATGGTCTAAGCTATTTTAAAGTCATCTATTTACACGGTATTTATGTTGAACTCAAAACCCCTTTTAATTAGTTCGCTAATTGCACTTTCACTTTCTGCGCAGCTCGCTGCATCGCCCTCACTGGCAGGCGGATTTTGGATTAATTACAGCTTTAACGAAGACACTCACGAAACCGACTTTGGCGATCAAGCGATTATTGGTTACTTAGATGGTGCAAAATCAGATCAGTCACCTTGGTTTTACTCTGCAGAATTTCGCTTAGGGCCCGGCAGTTTCACTGACGTTGATAACAATTCAAGCGGGCAAAAATATGTTTTACACAAAGCATGGTTTGGCTACGCGATTGACGACAATAACTCGCTGACCTTTGGCAAAAGCCAAGTGCCATTTGGCTGGAAAACCGCTAATTTTTGGCCAGGGGACATGTTTTTAGCCGCTTACGGTGACCAAATGGATGTCGGCGTAAAATACCAAGGTGGGGTTAACCAATTCAATTACCAACTTGCCTATTATTTGGCTGATGACTGGGCAAGTAAATCAACCGACAGCACCGATGACAACCGCCACTGGGGCAGCAGTTCAACCTACCGAAAAGTAGACACCGCAGTTGTTGATTTTTCTTACACATTTAACAAACAACATACCTTTGCCGCCTCCTACCAAAACGGTAAATTAGAGGAGTTGATCACAGGAGACAGACGTACCGATGGCGATCACAGCGCTTATGTAATTTATTACCAAGGGCAGTTTGACCAGCTCACAACTAAGTTCAGTTACATTGACGGTAAACGCGATTTACCACAAGCCTATCTTGCGGCCAATCCAAATGTCACAAGCACAATCGACAACACCCGCTATGCCGGCGAACTTGGTTATACGTTGGGTGATTGGTATTTTGTATTAGATGTAACCTTAGCTAAATCAAACACCAATGGTGTAGATGGTGACACAGTTTATGCGTTTGCGCCGGGCGTACGCTACGACTATGGCCCGGGTTGGCTGTACCTTGAATACCTCAATCAAGATGCGTATTTCGACCGCAATATGCAAATCAATCAAGGGGACTTTGCGGCGTGGTATCTCACCTTCGATTACTACTGGTAAATGCCAGCGCAACTTGACATCTAATTACACTCATATTAAGGCAGATAACCAATATCTGCCTTAATTTTGGCTTTAATAATTCAATTAAATACAACTAAAGCGCGTTCTTTATTGCTGCAACCACTGAAACACAATCTTTGCGTGTCACATCTTTATGAAGTACCAAACGAATTTGCTCCCCAGCACAAATATTAATACCTTGTTTATAAAGTAATTCGGCAAATTCAGTAACCGGTTTCTTTTCATGGTATTGCAAAAACACCATATTGGTAGCCTGTGCAATAACAGTGGTACCGTCGATATCTGATAGCTCAGAAGCTAAAAACTCGGCGTTTTTATGATCTTCAATCAGGCGGTCAATATTGTTTTCTAGGGCATACAAACCCGCAGCTGCAACAATACCTGCTTGGCGCATGCCGCCACCAAGCATTTTGCGCCACTTATGAGCTTCATGAATAAAGGCTTTTGAACCACATAGCACACTACCAAGCGGCGCTCCGAGGCCTTTCGATAGGCAAATCGATACCGAGTCCATTTGTGAGGTAATGTCTTTAATCGCAACTTGATGATGCACCGCAGCGTTAAATACCCGCGCGCCATCTAAGTGCAAGCCTAAACCATGTTCGTCACAAAAGTTACGGGCGTCAGATAAATAAGCCATTGGCAGCGGTTTACCCGAAACCGTATTTTCAATCGATAAAAGGCGCGTGCGCGCGTAATGGTGATCGTTCGGCTTAATTTTTCGTTTAACTAATTCGAGTGACAAGCTGCCATCTTTTTCAAACTCTATTGGTTGTGGCTGAATGCTGCCGAGCACTGCCGCACCACCACCTTCATATTTATAAGTATGGGCGTCTTGACCAACAATGTATTCGTCACCACGCTGACAATGGGCCATAAGCGCCAATAAATTACTTTGTGTGCCACTTGGCGCAAATAATGCGGCCTCATGACCGGTTAATTCTGCGGCCTTCTGCTGCAACGCATTTACCGTTGGATCGTCACCAAATACATCGTCACCCACAGTAGCACTGGCCATCAGTTCGCGCATTGTTGCGCACGGTGTGGTTACGGTATCACTGCGTAAATCTATCATATTTTCATTGCTTTAAACTGGTTCTGATAAGAACTCACTGTAGCGTGGCAACACAACAAAGACAATCACATTGCGCTAATCACACAAAGCGTAATGCGAGCGGTTCTCATCGCACAAAGGTTTACTTTACTTTAATGTTATAATATAACATACCTCGTTTTTCTCAGTAACACTAAAACACTTGTTATCTTCAGTCCCGTTTTAGTGCTGTTTCATTCATTAATAACTTTTGGTTGTACAAGCATTATGCAAAACAACACTCTTAGTGTTTCGGCCTTAACCAAGCAGTTTGGCAACAAAACCGCAGTGAGCGAATTAAGCTTTAACTTACATTCAGGCGAGGTTTACTGCCTACTTGGTTCTAACGGCGCCGGTAAAACAACAACATTTAATATGCTTTTGGGCAATACGCGACCCGATGCGGGTGAAGTGCTGCTTAACGGTGACTCAATTTTTGCCAGCAATTTCAAATTAGATCAGCATATCTTTTATCTACCTGAAAACGTTAGTTTATACCCAGAGTTTTCAGCAGTAGAAAACCTTGCATACCTTGCGTCATTAGCATCGCTTGATGTTGAAGACCGCGCCCTGCGCGATGCGCTCATTCAATGTGGCTTAAATCAAGAAGCGCTCGATAGACCAACGCGTTTTTACTCAAAAGGCATGCGACAAAAAACCGCTATCGCATTGGCGCTATTAAAAAATGCCAACTTAATGCTACTTGATGAACCAACTAGCGGGCTTGATCCGGTTGCTACGCGCGAATTTGTCGCCTTAATTAAACAACTTGGCGAAAAAGGGGTAATGACCGTGATGATCACACACGATCTCAGTTGTGCTCATTTACTTGCTGACCGCATCAGTATTTTGCACCAAGGTAAACAAGTTGCCGAACTGCCGCAAAGCGAATCGTTCGAGTCACTTGAAAGCACTTATTTATCCCTTGTTTAACTGTATATTTTTCGGAGTAGTTTGTGAAAATCCGCCGCCTTCCTTTATCTCTAAGTGCCATATCTATTGCACTTTGCGCTCAATTCGCTTTAGCAAATCAAGACAAGTCACTTGAATCAATTGTGGTAATTGGTAAATCGTCATCGGTTAGCTCATCTAACCTTGCAGGTTCATTTGATTATATGGGCCGTGAAGAAATCAGTTATCAACATATTGATGATTTAAAAGAATTATTTACTAAAGTACCGGGAGTTTATCTATCGCGTTTTAACCAAGGCATCGTAAATACCATTTTATCAATTCGTGGTTTTGCCGGAGACGGGGCCAGCCCTCACGCTAAATTATTGATCGACGGCATTCCAGCTAATATGCACGCAGGTTACGGTGAACTCGACCAGTTATTCCCGATTGCCATTGATCATATCGAAATGTTTCGTGCCACCAGCGATCCCCGTTATGGATTATTTAATATTGCCGGTAACTATCAAGTAAAATCGCGTAGCGACAGCAGTGCTGACCTAGAGCTGACCCTAGGCAGCTTTAATACCCGTGAAATTCAAGGTTATTTTGGCCAAGAAGGTGATACGTTATCACATAGCTATTCTTTAGGTTATCGTAAGAATGAAGGCTATCGTGACCACACCGATATTACCAAAAAAGCCATTTCGGGCCGGTGGGACTGGCAATTAAATAGCGACTCAACACTTGGTGCAATTGCCCGCTATAGCCGATATGAAGGTTCAGCCCCAGGTTATTTGAGCGAACAAGAAGCAAGGGATAACCCAACCATGTCGGCTGATTATGCAAATCAAGATGGTGGCGTGAAAGAAAATCATCATATTAGCCTGCATTACGATACCGCCATTAACAACCAGGTTGATTGGGCAGTAAAAGTTTATAGCCAAAACTTTCAGCGTAATCGTTGGGTACGTTTTTCAGCGCACAGTGATATTCAAAACCGCTTTGATGATCAAGATATGCTCGGCGCAATTTCAACGTTAACATGGCAAATTGACCCAAACTGGGCGCTGCTGTGGGGCGTTGACCTACAAAACGAAGAGATTATCGAGCAACGTTTTGGCACAGTTGGTCAAACGCGAGAGCGTGATGATCAAGTTGTTAAGCGTAACCGTCAGTTTATTTACGACACAAAAGGCAGTTACCTGCAACTTCAGCATCAGCCAAACGACAAACTGAACTGGAATGTAGCATTACGTGTTGATGACCTTTCGGGTGATTACAGTGAGTTTGCCGCCGATGGTACGCGCAGCGACCGTGAAATGTATGATTTTGGCCTAGTTGTTCAACCTAAGCTAAATGTGATTTACGCACTCACCGACAACACAGCGGTATTTTTCAATACTGGCAGAAGCTTTCAACACCCAACTGGCAAAGCTGCGTTTACCAGTGGCGATATTAACGCCCGCGAAATGACACACAACGACGGTGCAGAAATCGGCTCACAGTGGAGTGCAGATGCTGTTGAACTACGCGCTTCGTACTGGGTGCAAAAAGCCAAAAATGAGTTTGTATTAATTGATGGTGAACAAAAGAACGTTGGCAAAACAACGCGAAATGGTATTGATTTAGCAGGTAACTGGCAGGTATCTAACGCATTTACCGTATGGGCAAACTACTCGTATATCGATACTGAAATTGTCACGCCAAGTGATACCGCAAACGTAACTAAAGGCAATCAATTAAGAAGTATTCCTGATTTTACCGCATCGCTTGGCGCAAGTTTCGACGCCACAGAAAAACTCGTTTTACGCGTTCACTTAGATACCCAGGGCGATTATTACGTTAATGAAGAAAATGCCGGCAAAAAATACGGTGATTACACTTTGCTCAATGCCAGCGCCGATTACCACCTAGATTGGGCCACCATAAAGTTGCAGCTTAATAACCTCACCGATGAATACTACGAATATGTATACGATTTTGGTGGTGTAGATAGCAACGGCGTGTACCAAACTGACACCGTTCATTCTCCTGGCGATGGCCGTAATGCCAGCCTTTCCCTCTCTATGAGTTTCTAAATTATGTTAACAACAATAGTCAAACAAGAATGGCGGCGATTACGTCGCCACCGTTTAGCACAAGCCGTGTTAACGCTGGTTGTTGTATTGGTAAGTGTCATTGTATTGAGTCATTGGCAACTTCAACAAAATGCCATTGATGCACAGCAAACATGGCAGAAAACCGCCGATGAATTTTGGCAAGCACAACCTGAGCGCCATCCGCACCGCGTTGCACACTATGGCCACGTGGTATTTCGCGAACACTCACCACTTAGCTTTCTCGATGTTGGTGTCGCGCCATTTAATGGCAACTTCTTATTTTTAGAAGCACACAAACAAAATGCCAGCGCAATCAAAAGTTACCCAGTGAACGCCTCTAGCCTCGCAATTGGTTTTCCGTCTGTTGCCACCTTCTTTTGGTTTATATGGCCATTGGTATTAATTATTTTGGCGTACGGCGCAATTAGCGACGAAAAACAAATGAATCGCTACACTTGGCTGTTAAGCCTTGGCCTCACAAAACGTACATTAATGTCTGCCAAAGCGGTGTTTTACATCGTGTTAAGTACGATTATTGTGGCGTTTATTGCCTGCGTAGCCGCACTGTTTATTGCTTTAACTGCACATGTATCTGCCCAGCATTGGTTGTCTTTTGCAGCTATGATGGCAAGTTTTTGGCTATACAGCATTATGTGGGTGCTGATCATCGTTACAGTGTCGGCAGTTGCCAAAAACAACCTGCAAAGCTTGTTAAGCAGCTTAGCGGTTTGGCTGTTTATTTGTGTTCTCGTGCCAAAAATGGCTGCACCAATTGGGCAAAGCTTAGCACCTGTTCCCGAGCACGCTAACTTTGTCAGTCAGCTGAAAAAAGATGTAAAGGCAGTCGGCGACTCACACAATCCAAACGATCCCTATTTCAATAGTTTTAAACAATCCGTACTTGACCAATATGGCGTAGATACGATTGAAGAACTGCCCGTTAATTACAACGGTTTGATCATGGCCGAGGGCGAGCGAATCACAAGCGATATATACCAGCGTCATTTACACACGTTAGAGCAAACCTTCGCAGAACATGAACGCACCCATCAATGGTTATCATGGCTTTCACCTACCCTAGTGCTAAGCAAAGTATCGGTGCTACTAAGCGGTAACGACCGCGCCAGTATTGATGAGTTTGCAAAACAAGCCGAGGCCTATCGTTTATCACTGATCCAAGCGCTTAATAAAGTACATACTGAGCAAATTGATCACCATAACGATCGCGCACAAAAAATAAGTGGCGATGTATGGCGAGATATGGCGCTGTTTGAATTTGAAATGAAACCTGCTCAGCTTCCACTTAAAAACTTACTGCCGTTTTTAGTCTGGCTAGTGCTTATCGCTGGCCTGTTTTACCGTGTAGGAGCAAAGCAATCATGAGTTTAGTTAACTTAGAACTAAAACTGCTATTTAGAAATCGCGGATTTCTTTTGCAACTGGCGGTATACCTTGTTTTATCGCTTGGTGCGGTTGTCATTGGCTTTAATCATTACAACAAGCAACTTGCCGAAATCGAAAAACAACATCAGTTTGCTGCGGCTGATATAGCTCAGTGGCAAGCCGCTGGCGATAAAGCAACACCAGGTGGACTTGGTTACTATTTACATAGCCCTGCGGTTAAAACACCGAGCCCATGGTCAATTTTATTTAAAGGTGAAAGCCAAGAGTTACTCACCATCAATCGCATTCGTTTATTAGCGCTGCAAGGGCAACTCTACAACGAACCAATAAATAACAGCGAACATTTGCGCCTTACATGGTTAGATTTAGGCTTTGTATGGGTTTATTTATTGCCATTGTTGATTGGCTTTATCACCGTAACGCGACTTGCCGAAGATAAACAAACTGGGCGCTGGCAGTTATTTTCTGCCAACCTATCAACTGGCAGTAAATTATTAATAACACGCATCGCTATCAGCGTAAGTGTGCTGTTTATCTTAAATGTATTGGTACTATTAGCGGCTACTGCTTTTACGGATATTACGCTATCGCTCGATACCGTGTGGTTACTGACTATTTTGTTTAGCTATATGCTGTTTTGGGCAAGTGTCAGTTATCTCATTAGCAAGTTGGTAAAACAGGCTAATTTATCGGTACTGGCTTTTGTTGTGAGCTGGCTGGTACTCGCAATTGCCATACCTTCTGCGCGCTTTTCAAGCCAATTAGACGTAAGCCAAAGTAATACTGGCGTATCACTATTAATGACGCAGCGCCAAAGTATTAACGATAGCTGGGATAGAGATAAGCAGGCAGATCTCGACACCTTTTTAGCGGCTTATCCGAAATGGCAAGAAACCAGCAAGCTAGGCGAAGCATTCGACTGGAAATGGTATTACGCCATGCAAACGTTAAGTGACGATGCCGCCAAACCAATGGCAAATGATTATCTAACCCATATTGAAAACGCCAACAAAGCGCCTGTTTTTAGGGCTCTATCGCCTGTGCTGAATGTGGATTTATTGCTAACCCGCCTTGCCAATACCGATAGGCAGAGTGATTTAGATATGAAAGCGCAAGTAACCGATTGGTATAACACTCTAAAAGACCACTGGTACCCTTACCTATTTTTTAATAAAACGTATTCGCCACAAGCCATTGCCGATGCACCAAAGTTTAGCTATTTAGCAAATACAGCTAAAGATGCGCTGCAATTGCTGTGGTTGTTATTGCTTACTGCGTGTTTAATTGCGCTAAGTTACAACCGCAAATCCTAGTTCCAATTCTAGCCAAAAATTGGATTCTGTTGTCACAACCAAAGGAAGCATTTGCTTCCTTTTTTTATTGCATCAAAACCTTGACTTAAAGCTGACTTGAAGTTGCAAAATCCCCTTTTAGTTGAAAATTAAGGATAAAATGATGACTTCAATATTATTAAATAGCCTGATAATTGGTGTAGGCGCTACGCTTGTAATGGATTTGACCGCTTGGTTACGTTTGCGATTATTCGCTATTCAGCCATTAAATTATGCTTTTGTCGGGCGTTGGTTAATCGGTATCACTCATGGAAAGCTGCGTCATAATCCGATTATGGCGTCACCCAGTGAAAAGCATGAGCTTGCCATTGGTTGGATCAGCCATTATGCAATTGGGGTTGTGTACGCATATATGTATTTGATACTGGCGAACATACTCACACTTAACACTGGCAATATAGCGCTATTATTACTGTTTACGCTCTCAACGCTGGTAATGCCCTTTTTTGTTATGCAACCGTGTTTTGGTTTTGGCATCGCTGCCAGTAAAACCCCACACCCGCTGCAAATCAGACTAAAAAGCCTGCTTGCACACCTGTCATTTGGTGTTGGGCTTTACATTATGATCTTGTTGCTACTCGGCTAAATGGTAGCAAGCACCTAGCGCTAGAAACCCCATTGACAGATACATTGGCAGGCCAGCTTGCGAGGCCTGCAAACTAATAAAATCGCAACTATTTTGCTCTGAAAACCAAAGTAAATGCTGCATTATTGCCTTGCCAATGCCTTTGCCTTGGTAACGTTCTGGCACGCCAACTTGATGAACACCTAGCGTCTGATTAGTAATATAGGCGATTGCTGTTCCGCAAATTTCACCATTTTCAATGTATGCGAAAATTGTCGCATTGCTATCACAAAGTAATGGCCGCAAGGTTTTATAATCAATCAAATAACCAAAAGCCTCACCGCATACGTTGGCCCACGGTTTTAAGCGCTCTTCTGACGTGATGCGTTCAATATACTTATTCGAGATAGCGAGTTTTTGTGTACCTTCAAGGCCCATTGCAATCAGTTTATTACGGTAGTTCTCGCGTTGAAAATCATTAGGTTCAGTGGTTACACATACATGTTGGTGCCAAGCATTTTGGTCAATTGCCTTAAAATCGCTGCGCCACACTTTGTTTGGCCAGCTAGTGTGACGATGCACATTCGAGGTTTTAGTATGCGCTAATGTTGACCAAAATTGGTGTAAATTTGCCAGGTTCCTATCTAATAACGTCATGAGTTTAATCCTTATTTATCAATACAATGCCAGCAATTAACAATACTGTGCCCAACGCTTTGGTAATACTAATAAGCTTTTGTGGGCTATCAAATAAACCAAAGTGGCTAATTAACATAGCGAAGATAATTTGACCGGTTAATGCGTAACTCATTAAATTACCTACGCCCATTTTGGGAATAAGCCAATACATGCTACCAACGCCTAAAACACTTAATACACATGACCCCCACAAGTACCAAGGTACATTGCTCAGCTGTACATTTTGCAACGTGACCGAGAGCGTTTTTGCATTGATTACCAAAAGCACCAGCGAAACCAAAATAAAACTAGTTAAAAATGCATAACTCGTTGCCAGCCATGAGCTTTTTAATAGTTGCCCTAAACGCGCATTCATCGCAGCTTGCATTGCAATACACGCGCCTGCGATAAAAGCGACAGGCCAAAGGGCGTTCATAATAGGCTCACTAATTGATTTATTGGCTTGCGATATTTTGCTCTAAGCGCAGTGTGGTCGTCTCTGCTACGAATGCCTACAGGGCATAATATTTCAGCGTTTAACCCGCGCTCTGTCAGCCCAAGGGCATCACTTACTGCTTTTTGATCAAAGCCTGTCATTGGGCACGCATCAATGTGATTTATTGCGGCACAACTGAGCAATTTGCCAAGCGCGATATAACATTGGTTGGCACTCCATTTTTGTTGTTCAAATGGTGATAGCGATAACAAATCACCACTAATGGTTTGCTTGTAGCCTGTTAGTTTTTCAACATCAATTTGCTGATTTTCTGCAAGCGCTGAAATATAACTATCAATATCATGCTGTGAGGTGGTTACACGGTTTGCTAACACCAATAAGTGTGAGCACTGTGCAATTTTATCTTGCCCGTAACTAAACGGCACTAGCTGTTGTTTAATATGATCTTTGCTTATCACAAGTAACTCATAGGGCTGCATACCATAAGAGCTTGCGCTCAAATGTACGCTATCGATAAGTGGTTGCAACTGCGCTTGTGAGAGTTGTTGTGAAGAAAATTTATTGACCGCGTAACGCCAATTAAGTGAATTAATAAAGTCCATTGCCTTGCCCTTGTTCAAGTTGATACGGCAAGGTTACGCACTCTTTATTCTTATCTCCTTTACATATGTTGATAAACCAAAATTATTTTAAATCTTTTTTAATGCGGCTTAGCTGAGTCGGCGTAATACCTAAGTAACTGGCGATATGATACTGCGTTAAGCGGTTGATTATTGGGTTAAACTCTTCTAAGAAATTTAAGTAACGTTGTTTTGCTTCAAATTGTAAATAGCCGATTTCTTTTGGCTCTTTTTCAAGTAACCAATGGGTTTCAAGGTAATTAATATGAAATGCCATCAACTCATTATTTTCAAATAGCGCCTGACGAAATTGCTTAAAATCTATTTCTAAAATCTCGCTTTTTTCGAGGGCATCAATTGCCATAAAGCTAGACTTATTAGTAAGTAACGCCGTCATACTGCCGGGAAAGCGCCCTTCAGCAAAAAAGGTTTTATTAAATGCATTGCCTTGCTCGTCAATAACATATGCGCGCATCAAGCCACGGTGCAAAAACGCAAAGTGGCTAGGAGTTTGGCCAATTTCATACAATACTTCTCCCTTTTCTACCGTGCGTAATCGCGTGCAATTTTTATAAGCCAAAAACGCTTCATCGCTAAGGGAATAATAGTTGTTTAACGTGGTTTTAAGGTGAGATATTGCATCCAAAACAAATACAGCCAAATCGAAATAGTAACGCCAGTTTACCTAACGAATACTAAAGCGTTAAGCCATTGTTTATAAATATATGACGCTTATTTGTGGTTTCTTTACTTGCTAGTAATACATTAAACCAACTCAATTCGTAGCAATCCCCAACGCGAATTTTAACATTATTGTAACAAATTTCATTTAGCTTATACTGCTGGTTGATTTATCGTCAAAAACACGTTTAAAGGACACACTATGATTTACGGAAAATGGCAAAAGCTACTGCTTGCAAGTAGCCTAATGAGTGTTGCAGGGGCGAGTTTCGCTACTGTAAACAATGGTGATTTTGAAACTTGGACAAGTAACACACCAAGTGCTTGGTCTACTATTGATAGCGGTATTACACTTGCACCAGAAAGCAATATTGTAAAATCGGGCAGTTATGCCGCAAAAGTAACGGTAAATACCGCATCGCAAAGTAGCACAGATATACGTCAAAGCGTTGCTGTTGAAGCGGGTCAAACCTATCAATTTTCTACTTGGGTTTATCACACTGAAGGCGGCATAAAAGCACGCTTAGTTGTTGATGGCTATCAAAATTATTCTAATGCAGCCGTTACACAACAATGGCAGCAAATAAGCTACCAATACACTGCATCAACAACCACAAACATCGATGTGGGTTTGCGTTTTTATGATGTAAACGGGTTCGATGGCAGCGAAGTGGTTTATGTTGATGCCTTTTTACCTTCTTCAGGCAGCACACCGCCACCAAGTACAGGGTGTAATGATCATAGCGTGTCACTGTCGCTACAAACCGACAGTTACGGCGAAGAAACAAGCTGGCAAATTACCAATAGCCAAAACAATGTAGTTGAATCTGGCAACAGGTATCAATCAAGCACCCAATACAACCAAGAAATGTGTTTAGCATCAGGCGACTACAGCTTCACCATTTTTGACAGCTATGGCGATGGCATTTGCTGCAACCACGGTAACGGCAGTTACAGTTTAACCAGTGCAAATACTGTGTTAGCAAGTGGTGCAAGCTTTCAAAGTTCACAAACAACAGCGTTTACACTTGGCGGCTCAACCGACCCTGAACCTCCAACAACGCCAACAGGTTATTATGCATCAACCCAAGGGCTAACAGGTTTTGCACTAAAAACCGAGCTACACAATATTATCAAAAATCATAATTCACGCGGCTACTCAGCTATTTGGGGATTTTACGATAGCGCATCGCGCGATAAATATTTCGAGAAAGACAACACTATTCTCGATAGATACTCTGAAAACCCAACCGGGCAAGATAGCTACAATTACATTGCCGTTACCAACCAATGCGGCAGCTACAATAGCGAAGCTGATTGCTATAACCGCGAGCACTCTTTCCCGAAAAGCTGGTTTGGTGGCAAAGTAGAGCCTATGAATTCGGATATTCACCATATTTTCGCAACCGATGGTTATGTCAACGCAAAACGTGGCAGCTATCCATTTGGTGAAGTCAGTAGCGCTAGTTTTGTTTCAAATAATGGCAGTAAACTCGGTAGCGCTGCCTCATCAACAGGTTATAACGGGACTGTGTTTGAACCGATCGACGAGTTTAAGGGTGACTTTGCACGCGCCTATTTTTACATGGCTACGCGTTATCAAAACGTTATTGGCTCATGGCAAGGAAATAGCAGCAGCGCCAATGATGTGCTAAACGGCACAACTAACCAGGTATTTGAAAGCTGGGTAGTGGCACTTTTATTAAAATGGCACAACAATGACCCCGTAAGCCAACTTGAGCGCGACCGCAACCAAGCGGCTTATGATTACCAAGGTAACCGCAATCCATTTGTCGACCATCCTGAATTTGTAGATATGATTTGGTAAACGCCATTCATCACACAACAAATGACATCAAAAAAGCTAACGTATTCCGTTAGCTTTTTTTAACCGTCACTTGTGGCTTAAAAATGCTGTTTTTATTGTGCTGTTGAGTCTGCGATCATCACTCGATTGGTTGCTTCTTTTTCGCCTGCGCCACCTAACAAGTATAGTCTCCCCCTCAGTGTTACACTACCATGCCCATATAGTGGCTGAGGTAGATTGTTCATCGCGGCCCAAGTATCAAGGGCTGGATCATATTGCCATACCGAATTGACCGCTTTTACGGTGCGTGTTTCGCTATTTTGGTTAAAGATTTCACCGCCCGTAACAATAATTTTATCATTCATTACGCTTGCCGAGAGCCCCGCCGCCGCAACCGGTAAAGGTGCGATCGCAGACCACGAATCAGTACTCGCATCGTAAAATTCTGCGCTATCTAGTACTTTTGCATCTTGCCCTGAGGTACGCCCACCAATTACATAAATTCTATCGCCAATTACTGCGCTTGCCGCGGAATACCTTGAAATAGTAGGTGGTTTAGCTTTGCGCCAGTACGCATTACTCACCAAAACATAGTGGGCGGCACTGTCAATGTGCTCACCGGTCTGTGATGACGTTGTTTTACCACCAATTACATGAATGTTTTGACCTACATTTGCATAAACCGATTCTGCTAGTGGGATAGGCAATGACGCGCTTTTACGCCAGCGCTGAAAGTTACCATCGAGGCGAAATACCGAGCGTTGAATTGGCCACACTTTTTCTTTACTACCCGTATAACCGCCAATAGCATACAAATAGTGATGATTACTCACCATGCCTAAATGATGCCTAGGTTCAGGTAAGTCCGGTACACTTTGCCAACGTGCTCGCGCGGGGTTTAAACTAAACATCTTTTCACTTGGACCTAATCCAAAAAATGACGGCATGCTTGATGGCGTAAACCCGCCACCGACCAAAATGCGTTCTTCAAATACTGCAGGGTATATATTTTGTAACGGAATCGATAATTCAGGGCCATCGAGCCACTGTATTTGATGTGTTGTTGCAGTAGCAGAATCGGCTTGGTTTGCAGCAAGTAAACTGCTAAATAAAGCCATAGAAGAAAGTAGTAATAACATGTGACCGGCAGAAAAAAGACGCATCTAAATTCCTTAAAAAGTGTGCTGTAGTTTGTACGTAAGCAACCAACTACAAGTTCATCTGTAATCAAATGATTAATAACTAGAATTAGTTACAAAAATACAGATATTTGTCACTTTATATTAAGCCGGAATTGAGATCTAGCTAAATCTAAACCCACTAAAGAAAGGTCATCAGTTAGGTACTAAATAAATACAAAAACGGCAATGTTAGCGAGTGCGAAGCTCGCTAATATTGCCGTTCCATTACACATTAACCGACAACGCTTGTTTAGTAAGGTAGGCTTTAAAGTCATCACAACCGCCAATATGCTCACCATCAATAAAAATTTGGGGAACTGTTTTACGACCACTTAACAACACCATTTGCTTAAACTCATGCGAGTTATGGGTGACATCTATCTCTTCATATTGCCAATTTAAACCATCCATCAATGATTTCGCCGTTTTACAGTAGGGACGGTAGGGGCTGTATATTTTTGTTTAATAATTCAGCTGAGAGAAAAAATAGTCCTAATCAAGGCAAAAATGATGAGGTTTGGCCCTCTAAATAAATTATTTTTAACGCAGAGTAAGACGATTTTAGCCTCAGCCCGAAGGGCAATAGCTATTTATTCCGCTAACTGCATTGGCATTTCATTCATTTAGAACAACTAAACCACATTCATGCCGCTTTGTTAGCGAAATAAATCACCTATCGCTGAAAATATCAACAAAGATAAACAGCCCCTCATTTTCGCATAAATCTTAATCTTGCTCATTGGGGGGATTCCTGTTTGATTAAATTTCAATACCAAGTTTAAATAGAGGCTTACGCTAAGAACATGTCGCATCTGATTTAATTTATGTCTGAAAGTCCGAATATTTACCTAAATGATCCTGATCCGCTCAGCGTATTGCTAAAGCGTTTGTCGTTAAATGCCGAAGTGTATGTAAACGGTGATTTTTGTGGCACGTGGGCGGTCGATACATCAGGCAGTCGACGAATACCATTTCATCTGATTGGTAAAGGTGAAGCGTGGCTACATATGGGTGATGAAAAGCACAAATTAGACGCCCGCGATCTGGTTATTTTTCCGCACGACCATCAGCATATTATTGCCAGCAGCGCAGACACACCTAAACCGCATTTAATCAATGCGCCAATGAGCAATGATGGCGAAACCACCAATATGGTGTGCGGTTTTTTCGAGTTTAAAAACACCCTAATCAATCCATTATTAGATGCAATGCCAAGCGTTATTCATTTGCCTGCAACACCCAGTAACAGTAAAGCCCTTGCCCTCATTGATTTAATGATTATGGAGTTAAGTGAATCACGCGCTGGCTGCTACACGGTTGTTGATCAGCTTGCCTATTTATTATTTGTTGAAGTGTTACGCGTACAAGTAGAAAGCGGCAAACTACAAAGCGGCTTATTGGTTGCGCTTTTTGACTCACGTATTGGTAGCGCATTAAACGCTATTCACCAACAGCCAGAACATAACTGGAATTTGGTACAACTGGCAGAAAAAGCCGCGATGAGTCGCTCTAATTTTGCCGATAAATTTAGCAAGTTAGTAGGCAGTAGCCCGATGAATTATTTAATAAAATGGCGGATGATCAACGCGCGAAAATTACTGATCACGAGCGATTTGAGCATTGCCCAAATTGCAGAGCAAAGCGGCTATGAATCGGAAGCCGCGTTTCGCAAAGCATACAAACAACATCAAGGGCACGCACCTGGCAGTGTGCGAAGTGGTGCCCATTAACGATTACAGCTCACTAGGGTTAGCTAATTCAACCGTTGGCCATAAGTTATTTGCTTCTGAAATATGTTTAGGCACAGCTTTCGCCCATGCTTTGTAAACATCTTGGTTTTTATTTACAAACAATTTGCCATCAACAATTTCAAATGCCTTACCGTCTATTTCAAACTTTTTACCAAAGGTCATGCCGTAGGCACAAAACCCACCATATTGTGGTGCGTATTTTTCTGGGTTTTGTGTAAATAAATCACGATTTTCGGCAGATTTAAAACGATAAATTGCATCGTTATAAACGGCTGTAAAATCGGCGCTACCTAGCACTGGTTTACCTTCAGTAAAATAACCAATCACATCGTGACCCGCTAAAATTACGCCGTTTTTGTCAGTTTCGGTGTCGTAGCCTGCTTCAGCAAAGCTCGAAAGGCCAATAAAAGCCACCGCCAAAATTGTTTTTAATGAATGAGAAAATGTCATAACACGTGCTCCTAATGCGTTTTTGTTAATGCATAGAAATGATACGTGCACTCATTTAGTCAAACTATATCCAAAAAAACTGAAATTATGTCCGAAAATCCGTAACTTCACTTTCAGCTTTTTTGGCGGGTGATTTACTGTTTTTTACTGATTAAGGCATCAATTTTTGCCTCAAGGCGCAATATATCTTCTTTGGTAGCAAAGGTTTGCTCTGGCTTGCCCTCTTCTTCGTGCATTACTTGCATTGCATCAACAATAATACCAATAAATAAGTTAAGCACCGCAAAGCTAGTGATAATGATAAACGGCACAAAGAACAGCCAAGATTGCGGGAACAGCTCCATTGTTGGGCGCACAATCCCCATAGACCAGCTTTCTAACGTCATTACCTGAAACAAGGTATAGGCCGAGGCACCAATACTGCCAAACCATTCTTGCATATTCGCATCTGGGTGTTGGCCAAACAGTTTAGTAGCAAGCACCGCGTAAACATAAAAGATAATACCAAGTACACCAATTACCGAGGCCATACCTGGCAATGAGTGACCCAACGCACCAATTACACGGCGCATTTGTGGCACCACCGAAAACAGCCTTAATACCCGTAAAATCCTAAACGCACGCAGTACCGATAACGCCCCACTGGTTGGCGCCCACGAAATGGCCACAATTAAAAAGTCGAACCAATTCCAGCCAGATTTAAAAAAGCGCAGCCGATACACAATCAGTTTAAGTGCTAGCTCTATTGTGAATATGATTAAAATAATAAAATCTAACGCGTGCAGTATGTTTGCGTTTTGCTTACCAAACTGTGTGGTTTCCAAACCTAACGTAACGGCATTAAATAAAATAACCGCCACTAAAAAGTTATTGAACAGCTTATTTTCAACTAAGGTTGTTAACTTAGAAAGAAAGGGATTTGTTGATTCCATTTACGTGTAAATTTATAAACTAATTTATGATTTGCATAATCTGGTTTTAAAAGACGTTTTTCAAGCCTCAATCTAGCAATAACAAGCAAATACCCCCATTGCCGCCAGCTTAAGTATGCCGAACATTTTAGGTATAGTAATTCCATCTTTCAGCATTTTGCAGTAAGCTGCTTCAACGCCAGAAATAAGTAACAACATTAGGAGTACGTGTTGAATAAACGAATTGAACCTGAACTATTTGGTAGTACGCCCGACCTAGATCAGGTTGCGCAATCAAAAGAGCCGATTGCACAATCGAGTAAGCAAGCGCCAAGCGCGCCGCAAAACGTACCTGACACACCTGCCGATAAAAAAAGTAGCAATGTATTTACCTGGCTGGGTGCTATTTCCATTATTGCGTTAGCAGCAGGTGGATACACACTTTACCAACAAAATCTTGCAACCCAAGCTCAGCTTGCTGCATCAAATCAACGCATTGCTGAATTAGAAAGCGCACTTTCAGCAACAGGCGAAGAAATGGGTGAATCGGCAGGCGCCATTAAAGCCAAGGTAAGCGCACTTAGCAAACGTACCGACGAACTGTGGACACAAATGGACAAGCTTTGGGCATCTGCGTGGCGACGCAACCAATCTGAAATTAAACAGTTAAAAGATCAAGCTAGCGACATCACTAAAAACCAAAAAACAGCGCAAGCAAATGTTAGCTCTGAACTTAAAACACTGTCGCAAAACCATACTGAACTCACATTAAAGCTTTCGGTACTTGAAGAGCAGCAGCAAGCAACTAAAGTACTTAAAAATCAACTAGCTGCAGTGAATACCGAACTTGACCAAATAAAGTCTAAATCACAAGGTCGCGACGCCAAACAAGTTGAAATTGGTGGCAGCATAGCCGAATTAGAAATGACGCAAAATGCACTCGCAGAGCAATTACAACGCTTAGAGAGCAAGCTTGCAGCAGCAAAGCCAGCTCAACTTTAACGGATCAGGCAGCGAAAGGGCCAACGCATAGTTTGGCCCAGCTATACCAGCTATATAAACAAAATTAAGTCGCTTTAAAGGAATTACTGCGGCTCGTACAAGGTTGATGCCCCTAACCTATACAAAACCAACTAAGGATAGTAACGGTGACAAATACGCTTACGGAAAAGCCAAAACACAGTGTAAAAGTTAGCTTAGTAAAACAGATTCCCACCATGCTGCTAGGCTCTTTACTGATAGGCTGGGGTATTTATTATCTTAAAATGGAGGTTGCTGTATGGGGCTTAATATTCATCGCCATGTGCATGATTAGCTACTGTTTTAATGCATGGCATTTTTACGCTGACGCTTTTGAACTGAAAAAGAGTGTAATATCAAAGCGTATTAGAATAAATCATGCAGATTTACGCAGTGTAGAAGTAGTTGAAACCGATACTGGCCTTAAAGAGTTACATTTCACTCATATTAAACACGAAGAATCTCTAAACGAGAAAATACCGCTTATATCTTTTAGCAAAAAGAACATAGCCATTATCGAACAGCACATTGCTGAAATAAGCCAAAAGCTAAATTTACCAAGCGCCATAAATTCATAACAAGAATCCTCGGATGATAAAGCAAAATTTTATCAGTATTTATCCCAGCAAATTATGTCCGCTAGTCTAATGACGTTTTGCATTTAAAGGCAATAAAAATCGCTTATCTAAATAAGCTTTCACTAGACCTATTTGACTAGAACCAATAAAATCAATTCTGACAGTCGGATATGTGCCAAGAACTGCCAGTCACTACACAAAACTAATTACACGCCAATGACGCTTAGTGACACTAGGTTTTAACCAGCGCAACCATAGCAACTCACTATCCAATAAACTGGTGATAATTACTTTTTCTTTCATTCCTTTTACTTGAATTATTCCAAATGAGTAATTCTCTGAAGGAACTATTCTTGAGCCTGAAAAATACTGACTAGTAGGTAAGTAAAGGTCCACCGAATCAATATCATCCCAACTGAATTCATGTTTTAAGTCTTTAGAAGATATAGAAATTAGTCTTTTGTCTTGAACTATTTGATGGTTTTTGTTCACTGAGGAATATCTCAAATGAAGAATCAACTGAGGTATTAAAGCGATTAAAAGCCAAAATAACGCAAACATACTGTGTAGACCTAACCAACCCAAACCTTTATTGATAGAAAAGTGAAGCCAAATGGCAAAGCAGCAAACCAGAATTGTAGAAGTAGGCAGAAACTCTTTTAAATGAGAGCTAGCGTTGATTCTGTGAGATTCTCTATTTTGATTGTTGTAGTGTTTTTCACTATTTTTAACAGCATCGAATTTGCTCTGTTGTTTTAATGCCAACTGAGTTTTTGCTGATTCATATCTTTCTGGATATTTGTCTCTGTCAATACTAGAGCATACCTCAATCAGTTCCTCAATATTGTATTTAGAATAGTCTGGATTCATAAGTTTCTTGACTAAATAACGGCTTAATATAGCAAGACTCCACCATAACACACCTTCAATTTAGCCGTCTCCGTTATTCGCTCATTGCTGTCGAATACATGATTAAGTTCAGAGGGCTGTTTCTGCCAAGTGCTAACTTGAGTGATTCTGCTACGGTTTAAAATTGCCAATAAAACCTAATTAATAGACTATCATCGACCTCATATTTACGACAAATGTCAGCTAAAAGCTCTCAACGCGACGACGTTATTTTTTGCTTCAACCAAATAGTATACCCTACAACTAGAGGCGTCTCACCACTTCAACTATTCCAGACATTCCCTGATTTATTTCTTTAAATATGCCATCTACATTGCTAATAAGCTGAACACCTTTTTTGGATTTTTCTTGTGCTGCTTCTATGTTATCACTCAAACGGAGAGTTAACTCAGTATTACTTTTTACACTTTTTCTGTCGTTTATATATTAAGCAAAACTTTTTAACGTTTTCTAAGGTAGAAATAAGCCTGATTTGAAAAAGTATAATTAAAACTTAGTAGCCTAATTGCCGCCTCTTAAACTCATAATGGTTTGTCAGGGAGCTCTAAACCTATTAGCCTAAGCTGTCTGAGAAGGTATTCCATCTTATCTATCTTTATGTTGGCAATTGAGAACAGTGCCAATTTATCAATTATTAAGCGCAGCTCAACTTCAATTAGTTTCGATTGGGTTTCTGACCTAGAAGTTTTATTGCATATTCCAAAGCAGAGTCTTTATTTTCGTCAATATCTTTGATATTTAGAAATTCAAATACATGCTCTACAGGAACTCCGACAAATTCATAGCTTTGTCCTTCACTGTCGGTATAAACCTCATTAGATAACGTAATTCCCCAACCATTAGGTAGTGCTTTTATCAACGCATCACTTAAAGCTCCATAACTATTTTCACCGATGAATGTCACATCATTCCTCGCCTTTAGTGCTATTAAAAATAGCTCAGCTGCACTTGGCGTGAGGTGACTGGTAATCACAACAATTTTACCAATAAAAGGGTTAATGCTTGCGGGAGAAACAAGTATGTCTCTTTTTTCACTCATACCAGTTGGCATTTTGAAGCTTTTAGTGCCAATTCTAAGCGGTTTTTCAATAAGGTAAGACATTATTTGGAGCGCGACCACATCACTGCCGCCAGAACTATCCCTTAGGTCTATAATCAACCCTTTGGAGCTATTAAAGTATGGCGTTACCTTTTGCATTACTTCCTGTGTTTCATGGTCATCGAAACTTTCGATTCTAAAATACGAACCACCCCCTTTGAGTTTTGCAATGAGGAAATTATCCGCTAGATATTGTGCAGGTTTATTGGCAGAAAAATAGGATTCTACATTGTTTATCCATTGCGAATAGGTATATCGATAAACTTGTGAAATATCAGAAAATTCAGAGTGTTCAGACAGGTATTCTTTCAGCCTTTTTTCTGATTCGGACTTTCTAGGTGGGTAATGGCTTAGCCTCTTTAAAGAACCATCAATCAAAATCGCATGACCATCTCTAATATATTCAAAAAACTCGTCAATAACCTGTTGTAGTTCATTCAGCGTTGTATTGTTATCTACACGCTTGAGCCACCGAGACTTCAATGCCTCCCAGTTTAGCTTTCTTTCTTCAGTGAATGCGTAATGATCAGTAAAGCTATCTAATACAACTGTTAATATCTTACGACTATCGAATACATGACTATTGCTTTGAAAATTATCTAACTCATTAGACGTACAAGCTTTTGGTAAAACATCAAGTTTTCTGACAGACAGAGGGAACAACTTATCAAAATTTAACTGTTTCGCACTTTCATCTATGGCTACACCATCTCGCTCAGCTTCATCAGTTAAAAAATGATTTAAAAAACAATAATTATCGCTGATATCGTAGACACGTGGTTTTTCACGATTCGTTAAATCAAAGACATATCCATACCCTTCAGTTTGCCAAATGGCAGTTGCTGAAGAATGAAAACTACTGAGAACTGTCGTTATTAAAAATAACAAACCAATTAGCAGCTGCTTAATCAAATACATATCAATCCCTCAAAACAGTTAAGGTATTATTGCGAATTGGTATTAATTTTTTTCTAAAAAATCCGGTTGGCCGTTATTATTTTTATCTTGTTTACCTTCTTGCTTGTCGGTTGTGCCGTCGCCGTCTGAGTCGTCATCTTGCCAGTTAAATTGGCCATCATTATCAGCATCAAGCAGCTTTACTGAGCGCGCTAACAAATACTCTAAGCCATCAATAATGCCATCGTTATCTTGGTCGTTTTTATTTACATCGCTCAATAACCTGCGCTCTTTTCGGTCGTCAAAGGCATCTACATCCGTGTCGTGGAATACGGTAATTTTATAGCTTAAATCATCGCCACCCGCATAGTTGTTATCCATTACGCTTAGTTGATAACGGCCCGCTTTAAACAATTGAAAATGAACAACATAAGTGCCATCTTTTGAAAATGGCTTCATAACATAGCTATCGATAACCAAACCATCGGCATTTGAAATATACACTTGTGGAGAAAAGCGCTCTGCTTGTGTCGTAAAAAACGCAGTGATCATCGTTCCTTTTGACGCATCAAAGCCAAATAAATCACCTTTATCAACACGCGATGAAATTGTGCCAGCAGCAATAAAGCCATCATCTAGTTTGGCAGGTGTCGCAATGGCTGGGTTATCATTCGGCTCTTGCTCAATAAATACCGGATAATGATGTTTCGTTGCATCAAATGGGTAATCATCAATCACGTCCAGTATATCGTCACCGTCACTGTCTTTTTCATACCAAGGTGTCTCACCACAGCCACTCAGAGCCATAATTGCAATAAAGAAAAGACCGAACGGTCGCAAATTCAAAGGCATAATGCGCATCCTGCGTTAAAAAAAATGTGAATGACTAGAGTAACCGAAAAAATACACAGTAAAAATATATTTATGAAAACAATACCCTAGATATTTTTTTGCATATTTAAACGTTAATTGATCGTTTTTATAAATCGTAACGTTTAACTAAATGAAGGGTCGATAAGGTGTTGCTCACCTTTACTAGCCGAATTAATTACCCCTTCCCCATGTGAACAAAAAAAGCGCACTCATCTATGTGCGCTTTTTCATTTGAGGTTAATTTAAATCGGCTAATTGCTTAAAAGCCGCTTAATTATTGCCAAGCATTGCTGGTATCTGGTTGTTCGCCCTGATTCCACCATTTTGCCGTGTAGGTTTTGCCTTCAAATACCGCTTTATCGCCGCCCACATAAACTGCTGTCGATTGCCACTGTGCAACCGTTGTTGGTGGCTCAACGGGCGGCTCAGCAGGCGGTTCGCTAGGTGGCTCTGTTGGCGGAGTTACCTCACCAATTAATTGCCATGGACCACCCGCGCTTGGTACATCACCTTGTGTCCACCATTTTGCTTGATATTCAGCGTTTTGATACACCACTTTATCGCCTTGCAGATAAACCTTATCCGCAGACCAAGTATTGCCCGTTGATGGCGGCTCGACTGGATCGGGCAAGGTATCAACTAACCTTACTTCAGGCCAATTTGCGTGTGAGGCATAGAAATTAGTAACGCATTTTTCATAATCGCCCGGTACTAACGCCGAATACGCCGTTTGATACGCCACTAGTTTACACTCAAATGCATAACCGCCGGGTCTATCTGCGTAATACGTCCAGTCGCCTTCCCAGTTGGTGTAAAGCACATCGGTTGTGCCTTCTAAATTTAAGCTGCCATACGGGGTTTGTTGCCAACACGTATTTTCTTCATCCAGTTCAATCGGTATTTGATAATACGCTGAAAGCCCTTCCCAGTAGCGAATACGATTTACCGGCTGACCTTTATCTTTATTTTGTGCACCACATTCAATGCCACCATTAATAATATTGATGGTAGTGCCAAAACCGTACCCGATCCCAGCAGATGTTTCGCGCTCTGACGGCGTCCATGTACGATCTATCACATGTAACATTGCCGGTTTGGGCGCTTGTGGCGTTAAGAAAAACCAAATCGCCGAGGCTAAATTTAACCATGAGTCTGCAACCAATGCTGGGTTATTTAACAGTACCGTGGCATCGCCATCAAACATCGCTTCTGAGAAAGCGCCATAGTTAAAATGATACGACAGTTGTTTTGCACCGCGACCAAAATACCCTTGATTTGGTGCACATGGCCAGCGGCGATTTTGCCAGTCATTTTGACCACATCCCGTGGTGTAACCGGGTTGCCCTTCAGACCAGCCCATTTCTCTTACGTGTACAAGCGCTTGTTGCCATTCTTCCAAACCTTGCGGGTTATCTGAGGTATTGTCTTTTGCAATATGGCCGCCCGTTTCTTGGGCAAAATGGGCAAATGCGGTCACAATTGATCGTTGACAAATCGCATCGGCATCTCGTCCATCGCTATAATCACCACAAAACGCTGGGAACTTACCAATTGCGCGTAAAAAACGCGTGTAGGTATACTCAGGTGCAGCCATTTGAGTTAAAAAGTCCCATTGCGCTTGACCAAATACCCGCTCTGCACGCTTTACATTGGCTGGGTTACTAGCGGCATTTGGCAAAATCGCCTCAACTAACGTGTTATCAGCGGTGCGTAGTGCATCTGACCAAATTGCGTACATTGGGTTTGCGGTTTTAGTTTGTGCCGCAGTTGCTACTTCGCTTTTTAACAGCACATAACCATTCGGGTTTTGTGGGTCGGGTTGCACATTAAGTGCGTGCGTCGCAAGTGGCGTTAACAGCGCTAAATTTAGCGCCAACGCTAACTGTGTTCTTTTCATTTTCTGCCCTTATTGGTTAACCTCAAGTGAAGATAACGAATGTGCTTCTAACGGCTACTTTTACTGGCTTAACCGTAATATTTGTTGGCAATAAATTCGCTCTTAATGCACGCTATTGTTCCAAGGGCTATGCCTTGAATTTTACAAACACTTGTCGCAAGCGCTTTAAAACAGCTTTATCTATTTAAACTTATGTACTTTCACTATTTGTTATCTGAGCCTGAGGTTAGTTATTCTTGGGAACGTTAACAATAAATTAACGTACCGAATACTGGTACTTTTTGACAGCGTTGTCAAACGCTATTTTTAATAAAGGCCTTATCCATAGTATTGGTTTAGCAAAACCATAAAAAAGGCTTACAGACTCGGGGAAGCTGTATCATGATCACAAACGGTAAAATGAGTATGGGCAGTTACACGTAACATTATTAGTGTTGGATTTTCGCGCTGTAGCAAAAGCCCATAAGGTAAAAACGTTAAAAAGTAATTAATAAACAATAAGGTATGCGTTTTGAAAAGGTACCTTTTTGATTACAGGGAATTCATAATCAACAGCTAAAAATACCATAAAAAACACTCATGCTAATTACACATGAGTGTTTTATGCCTCTCACTTAATTTCAGTGCTGGCACGCTAACAAATTAAGTTTGGTTGAGTGTTTACTTTAACTTCGAGCGCTTAGCAACAAATACCTGCGCTACCAGTTTATCCCATGTGTCACTTGGGTACGCTTTTACCAAGTCATAATTAAATTCACTCAGTTCTGGCATATTGCTAATACCAATTTCAGCGAAATAATGACCTTTTACCACCATAAATTGATGTTTAAACGGCACTAAATAACTGTGTTTCGTTAATGCCTGCTGCGCGTCTTGATAACTTGCAAACCATTTATTTAAAAAACGGTCGCATGCACTTGAATGCAACACACTACCAAAGTTAGTTTGCCCAGTATTATCAGCGACTTCTGCCGATAACAGCTGATGCAACTGTTGCCAATCAAATAACCCCGCTTCTTTCGCGACAAGGTGCTGACACATTTTTAGCTTTAACTCTGTCGGGTGATTTTCATCTAGCCTGTAATACTTTTTTAGCCGTTTTAATACATTTGCGTTACCACTTTTTGCCTCTTTTAGCAGCGTTTTCGCTAATGATTTGGCGTGTTTTAATGCATACTCCATTAAAGCTCCTCCTTGCTAGATTGCGCCATTTGGCAAATCGTCAGCGCGCCTAAACCAGCCGTTAAAAGCACTAAAAATGTGAGGCTATAATCACTTAACATTGAAAATAAAGTGACAAATGGCAATTCTAAAAACGCTACAAAACCAAAGTAATTAAAGGAATAAATATAAAATAGTAATACCGCTAACGGCAGTGCTGCTCGAAAAGATTCATGTAACTTGGCAGATAACAACCCAAAATTACGGGTGTAAGATTGCAGATTCATAACAAATCAAAACTCCTAAGTTCTTTTGGTGTTCCGCGATTACCAAACTTATTTGTTTCGAATGATTGAATGTATTGTGATGAGAGTGACATCGTCTTTAGCGGAAAAGGCGCCTCTAAAGCCTTAACCAAATGCTACGGCGCGTTGTACGCAATGTCAACTTGCTGATGAAATTATTCTTCCCTTACATTTTAAGTTTTTGAACATAAATAATAAATTAAACGTCTGAAAATGGCTAAAGCAACGCCCAACCTCACCCGTTATGATTGATAGCCGAACCTTGCCAAATAGTGCCATATTTTTTTGATATCTTGTTCATCATAACCAAGTTTTGTCACTGCTTCGCCCACTATTTTTGCATTAACCTTGCCATTTTCGGCAAATTTTTTTGCCAGTTCAATAAACTGTTGGCCGCGATAATTTGGGTATTGCTGCATAGCCTCAATACTAAGCGAAAAACCTTGATGCCACTTTACAGGCACATCTAATGCGTTTGCTTGAAACTCAATTTCAGTACCGCGATAGATAGGGTCGAGTACCACACATTCAATATCGTTTTTTAACGAAATTTCACCATGAATATGCGCTTCGATGTAATCATCAAGTAAGTCTTCACTTGCAACATTGGCTTTATTTATTAGTGATTGAACATGACTAAATACGGCGAAGTCTTCGGGTTCAAAATAGCTGTCTGGGTAGCAAAAAGTAGTATGGCTAAGTACATGTGGTTTTAACTGAAAATACGCAGAACCAAAACGCGAGGATGCCCCAAATTCATACTTGCGAAAGTTAAGCGCGCCATACTTTGGTCTTAATGCGTTTGCAGCGTTATCGTATGCGCCATCAAATACGCGCTGCTCCCAAAGCCAGCGCTCTCCACCAGCGTATGCTGTTAAACCGCCATTACTGGTGCCTGTTTCAAATTGCGATTGTAAATAACCCGTTTTTGCTATTGCGAGCAACAGCGGCTCGTTTTGGTTAGTAAAACGATCAGGGTGAAAGTTAATCGTCACAGGGCAGTCAACAACGCTCAACGGCCCTTTTGACTTTAAGCGAATATTTTCAATTGCTTGTTCAACAGCATTTTCCATCATTTCATTACTTCGACGAACAGATCAGCTTTATCACTTTAACCGAATAATACTAGAAACAATAGATTAAGATTGAAGCGCAAACGCTTAATGTAGCTATATGTTAACAATCGAGCGCAACGAAATTGAAAGTATATGAATCAATAGCAGCAGAGTGCCAACAACTGTCATTCGTAACGCTTGCCGTAAACGGCACAAAATAGCAAGCTAAAATTGGCGACGAAGGAGCACAAGCCTGCTGTTTTGTGTCCACGGTTTTACGGCCTTTTTAGGCATTTGTTATGACAAATTCGTGAAAGCCCTCTGTTTCAGCTGGCTCAACTTTATCAACATGCGCAGCATTTAATTTAGAAAACAAATTATCCCAAAACTGCAACGCCAAGCTATCGTTGAAATACACAGCTACATGCCATTGATTAATTCCAGCTTGCATCAATTGTTGAACTACAAATTTGGCAATACCCTGCTTTCTATATTTAGGAAGAATAAATATATCAGCCAACTCCGGCATTTCTTTGCCCACTATCTCAGTTGGTTCTACGGTAGCAAAGCCAGCGATTTGATTTGAAACAAAAACAAGATAAGTAATACAGTCTTCTTCACCGCGAACTATAGAAGCAAGATATTCTTCATCAATGTCAAAGCGACCGTCTGAACCCACATCTTCTAGGTCAAACGCACTCTGGTGATATTGGTAAAACTGCCACAACATACTTAACACAGCACTATCGGCAATTTCAGCTTTCCGTATTGTAATTTTCATTTGATGCCTAACGCCTCAGTTAAAAGGCAAAATTTAGTTGGCTATAATGTGAAGCGGAGCGAAACCAGCCAACTGAATTTTGTCCGCTTTTAAACTGTTTGTTATGTATTTGGTTCGCCTATAAACTTGATAAAACTTGATCCTAGCTTGGTAGTTCTACTTTCAAGAACTGGCTTACTTCTGTCTACGCCGTAACCTTCTTGAGTGATAAAACCCTTAGTAAATAGTTCTTTCCATACAGTATTATAAATTTCGTAATTACCAACCATTTCAGGAAAAGCATTTTCCAATAAATCTCTGATAGCACCAGTATTTAAACCGGCACTCCATTTCGGGAATTCATGATTATTATGTTCTGCCCATTTCATTGGATTATCAATTAAATCTAAAATTTTGATATGCCAAGATGTAAAGGAATCAATTGCTTGTAGGTAAACATTTTGCACAACATCATCTGGTGATTCACCCATAGCAGAGTTACAAATGACATTTCTTAAAGCTTTTAGCTTTTCTTGTTCATGATTTTTTATTGCTATAGCGCTAGCATTAATTAGGGTCGTCATAAACCGTTCATTATTCTGAAGAGTATTTTCTGTTATCACTCCGTCATCTAACAATTTATTTATAACTTCAGTGACTTGTACCATCCATTCTGTTTTTCTCTTTAGCATAGGAGGTTCAATTATGGCATTAAATGCTTCAACTGAAGCTCCTCCTATTAAAGGCACCATTGATAGGGTTGACCTAGCTATTCTATGAGCTTTCTCTGATGATGGCTCTATCATTGGGTCAATCAGTTCTTTATCTATTCTGTTATCCATAACCTAAACTCTAAAACCTGAAAAATACATAACAATTTAATAGTGCGCAAATCGCGCATTTTTCTGATTTGCAATCGCGTACTTTTCTGAATGGGTTAGTTGTAACAAAGTTGATAACTAGTTGCCAGTATTATTAAAAATACATGTGGTTAATTTTTTGAGAAAGATTAAAGTGCGCAATTTGCGCATTTTCTTGAATATGGGGGAAGGTTTAAATTCAGAGGCTGAAAAGTAAGGGTTTAAAAAATCTAAACGTCCGCTATTCGCTCTTCAGCGTCATTAGAGGGTTTCCTATCAGCACTAAATATTCAAACCCTGCCGCTATATTCTAAGTCAAAGCTAAAAAATACTTCGCGTTTACAAAAAAGTATTTAAACCTAAGCACTAAAACAACTTATTACCCAATAAAATTAACGCATTGCCGATTGCGCCGAGTGCGAATAATCGCAGTAAAATAATCGACATAGTGCCTATGCCACCGGCTGAGGTGTTTCTGAATTTAAGTGGGTATTGATGAAATACTAATAAGTACAAAACATTAAATAACCCAACGCGCATGGCGTCGAGAGAGATGGTTTTACCGTCGTTTAAATGAATATCGCAAGTATGCAAAACAGCGCGTGTTTTATTAGCAACGCCACCGACTCGGTGCTTGTTTTTGCGAATATAGGTGTAGTTAAAAACCACTTCGCTTATATCGTTTTTATTGACTAACTCACTGCCACCTTTTTTGACTTTTTTAGCAAGTTCTTCAATTTCGATGTGGTTTTGGCTAATGGTCATCACTTTTTTACTACCAAAACCATACTTTTTAATTGTTACTAAGCGCTTAATAATAAATACCGCTAAAAAGCTGCCTAAACAAATTAAAAAAGCGATGCCACGCGGGTAATGTTCTACTAAATACAAACTTGATAGCGCAATCGCCATCACCAAAAGAGCAAAAAACACTTCAGCCCAACCTGATAACACGGCTAACGCAGGCAAAGATTGAAGTCGTGTTACTGAATCGGCTTGTAACGATGATTTGCCTTGAAAAGAAGCGTATCTAAACCAGTCTTTGTCGGTTAAATCAAGGTCGAGCGAGTGCTTTGCAATTGAGCGCATATAAAATCCATTTGTGTTAGCGATGGTTGTTTTGATTAACGGCGATTCCGTTGTTGCCTTGCCTATTTTATTGGCTTTACTAAATATGTAAATAGAACAAACTATTAGCTTATCTAACACATAAAAGTTAAGGCTACTAGTTAATCTAATTTGAAGTAGTGTACGTAATAAACAACGTTATGATTTAGATAAGAATACGCCAATGAAACTGAGCAAATTAGAAAAGTACTTTGAAGTAGAAAAACTTGTTTTTAATAGCCTTGATTTAGCGCTTTACAACGTAAGTGCAGTGGTTGAAGGGCAAGAGTACATCATTACTGATGAGCGAGGGGAACGCATCAAACACCATAATTTGTTAGCACTACAACAACGTTTTCAGAATGTAAAAGCTAAAAAACTGGTGGTGCGCCAAAGCAGCGCCTACGATGAAATGATTGGCGGCCCAGTTAAAGGCAATAACGAGATGGAAGTCTCGCTTGGAGATAATAAGCTGTACTAAACAAGCTTAGAAAGTTATACGTTAATCTTACTTTAAAGCTAACAGCTTATTATTTACGTGTTAGCGCGGCACTTACTTTTGAAAACACAAATCCACCAGCGGCACCAGCGAGTAATTGGGTATAAAACCCCCAACCTCTTGCGCCCGCAATCACGTTAATTTTCATAATGAGTTCAAACGCAATTAACACAGTAGCAAACGCTGCAATACCTGCAAAGGTAAACCATACATCGCGCGAAATAGCGTATTTTTTGCTAAGCCAATTGGCAACCGTAAACGCAATTGCCAAGGCAACTGCGATGATCACGCCATAGGTTGTGATCATGCCAAGCCAATCTTGCGCCATTATATAAAGGCGGTCGCCTAATGGTACCGCCACCCCAACATTTACTAACTGATTGACAACATATTGGCTATGGAACAAGCTAGCTATGGTAAAGCTCAGCAGCCATGCAACTAAAAACGAAGGTAATAAACGTGTTAAAAATAACAAGGTTAGCGCAACTCAACAAAGGACTATTCCCTCACACTAGCAAACACTTAAGTTGTAAACAATGGTTGCTTTATATCGCCTTTAGTTTTGTCACATCTGTAGGTGTTTCAAAAAACGCCATTGCAAGCGACACCACCTTACCGTTAGAAACTTACAACATACATACCCTTGCAATCGGATTAAACGCGCCTTGGAGCATGGTGGAATTACCTGATGGAACATGGCTAATTACTGAACGAGACGGCCATGTAGTAATGGTAAAAGGCAACAGCCAAAAACGGCTAAACCTTAATTTTGAAGGCTTGTACCTTGCAGGGCAAGGCGGCTTACTTGATATACTGCTTGCACCTGATTATGCGCAATCAAACACCGTTTATTTTACCTACGCTCAAGGCAACTTAAGCGCTAATCGTTTAGTGATCGCAAAAGCACAGTTTAGTGGCACTGAATTTTCAAAACCTCAAATTGTGTACACGGTGGCAACCGATAAAGGCACACCTCAACATTATGCTGGGCGCGCACTAATACTGCCTGACAATACCTTGCTGTTTTCAAGTGGCGACGGCTTTGATTATCGTGAACAAGCACAAGTTGTAACGAGTCAATTAGGAAAAATGCTACGCATAAACCTAGATGGTAGCATACCTAACGACAACCCATTTAAAAATCGCTCAAACCCAAATGCTCATGCGGTTTTTTCTCTTGGTCATCGCAATGCACAAGGGCTTGTGTACGATTACGATGCAAAACGCATTGTAAGTCATGAACATGGCCCTGCGGGCGGTGACGAACTTAACTTTTTAAGCGCAGGTGATAATTACGGTTGGCCGGTGATCACCTACGGTAAAGACTATTCACAAGCACGAATTTCGCCGTTTACTGAATACAAGGGTATGAAACAGCCTAGTATTAATTGGACACCCTCTATCGCCCCTTCTGGCATGACTTACTACGGCACACGTCATAACGCGTTCGCGTCACTGCAAAAGCACGTATTAATTACCACGCTCGTTGATAGAAAACTGTACGCTGTTGATATTAATAATAATCGCTTTAAACAAACCGCCGTATTCCCCGAAATAAGCGGTCGCTTGCGTGATGTATTTGTTAGCAATAGCGGTAATATCGCCATTTTAACCGATGGCAAAGATGCCAAATTGCTGCTTGTTTCTGCGATTAAGTAACTAAACTATAACGATAAGCATTGTTACACTGATTGATGTTATTTACGTAAAAACATCTTGCTTAGCTATGTTTTACACAATTAACCAAATGTTGACCAAAATGCGTTTTGTAAGCTGCTTTTTTGCATAGCTATTTCAGGCAAGTCACATATAATTACCACGACTCAACGACAACGAAATACTATGCTATTAAACGCCTTGCTCACATTGCTACTTGTAGTTAGCTTTAGTATTAATGCTAAGCCTTGGCAACTTTGTCATGAAGATAAAGAGTATCCTCCCTATATTTCAAGCGACAATCAAGCTTCAGCATCGTCTGGTTTGTTAGTGGATATTTTAGAACACGCGGCAAGTAGCTCGAATATTGAACTTTATTTTACAGCATTGCCATGGAAACGTTGCCAACAAGCGGTTAAAGATGGCATTTATGACGGCCTTTTTGCCATGATCAAAACCCCTAAACGCACTAAACAGTTTGCGTTTCCAATGACACAACAACATTACATAAACACTGCAGATTATGTGATTTTATACAAACGAAATTCATTCTTACATCGAGCGGAGTTAGCAGGAAAACTATTTTCTAAACAAGGTGAATTTAACGTCAATTATTATAAAAAAATTAAAGAGTTTGGCCTTCAAGCACCGGCAGGTTACGTAGTTGAGCAATATATTAAACAGCATAACATCGCTGCAAACAGTGACTACGACCTCAGTTTAGGTATTCATCAAGTTGCTATCGGTCGCCTTGATGGGTACATAGTTGAAAAACGTATTGGTCTTGCGCAGGTTGAGGCATTAAATCAGCAAGACCATGTAATAAGCAGTCAGGGAGTGTTAAAACGCACCTATTTGTATGTGCCGTTTAATCGCGATTTTTATAATAACAATAAAGACGATGTGGTGCGTTTTTGGCACCACATGCAGTTAAGCCGTGAGCAAATCTTAGCTCACAACTAGAGCGTGTTGATCTTTGTGGTCTAAATTCTGTTCAAATCCAAAGCTTTTTGATCGCGACGTTGCTTTGTAGGCCTAGCGGGCTAAGTCAAGAAGCGACAACAAAGAACAAAACGCTTTGGGTTGAATCTGTTAGGCAGCGCTTGTTTGGCGTTTATACAGTGTTATCGCTCATTTATGTAAAC
The DNA here is from genome assembly GCF_056159365.1 of Pseudoalteromonas sp. ABV4_021. Taxonomy (NCBI): domain Bacteria; kingdom Pseudomonadati; phylum Pseudomonadota; class Gammaproteobacteria; order Alteromonadales; family Pseudoalteromonadaceae; genus Pseudoalteromonas; species Pseudoalteromonas sp. ABV4_021. The sequence goes on from NZ_JBSWVB010000002.1 coordinate 889,693, forward strand.
TAACTACACCGCAATCGCTCTGCCTCGTCTAAATGCCAAACAAACTGCTGCAGAAATAGACAGCAAAGGTCAACACGCTCTAATTTAGCCCAAGTTAGATTAAATTAAATATCGCGACCAAACCACACAACGCGACCAACACTATTTTAGGTTAAAACGCACCACCCCCCTTCAAACACGTTAAATCACCTTACGCCAACACCTAAAATTTCAGACAAGCTACATCATTTATGAGATAAAATTCATTTTATTTGTTTTGTTATAATGTATCATTTTTATAAATAACCTAATAACAAGCCTTTTAAGGAGAAAGTTGTGCAACATAAAACCTGCCTAGCTTTGGCAATATCTGCAGCAATTATGCTGACAGGTTGCTCCAAAGAACCAGAGAGTCCTAACGCAGCACATACAGAAGTAAGTGAAACCACTTCGAAAGAGAGCAAAAACACGCTCACGCAAAATCCATTTTTTAAAGAGTGGAACACGCCATTTGGTTCGCCACCTTTCGATGAAATAAAAACAACCGACTTTTTACCCGCTTTTGAAAAAAGCATGGCTGAGCATAAAAAAGAAATCAATGCGATCACACAAAGTGAATACGCACCAACATTCGATAACACTATCGCCGCTATGGAGCTCGCAGGTGCGTCACTCACACGCGTTTCTCGTGTGTTTTTTAATTTAACTGGCACAGAATCAAACGATGAAATGCAAGCATTGCAGCGTAAAGTGTCGCCAATGCTAACGCGTCACAACAATGAAATTCGCATGGATGAAGCCTTGTTTAAACGTGTAGCGCACGTTTACAACAACCGTTCTGCTGCAAATTTGAACCCTGAACAAACTCGTTTGTTAAACCGTGTATACGACAGCTTTGTGAGAACAGGTGCAAACCTAACCGAAGAACAACGCGCTGAACTCGCATCCATCAATGAACGTATTTCCGAACTTTCAACCCAGTTTGGGCAGAACTCTTTAAATGACTCGCGTGCGTTTACATTGGTATTAGAAGAATCAGATTTAGACGGTTTATCTCAAGCACAACGTGATGCAGCCGCCGCAGCGGCGAAAGCGAGAAACTTAGCAGGCAAATACGTGATTACACTAAACCGTGCCAGCGTTGAACCTTTTTTACAATTTTCGAGCCGTCGCGATCTACGCGAAAAAGCGTTCAAAGGTTGGGCGAAGCGTGGCGACAACGATAATGAGTTCGATAATAAGGCCATTATTGCTGAGATGGTATCGTTACGCGCCAAACGTGCTCAACTGCTTGGTTATAAAAATCACTCTGAGTATGTACTGTCTAACGCGATGGCGAGTTCTCCAGAAACAGCAATGGACCTACTGTTAAAAGTGTGGGAGCCAGCAATTGAAAAAGCTGAACAAGAGCGTAGTTGGATAAAAGAGCAAATGGCAGCTGAGGGTGTTAAGCACGAGCTAGCTGCTTGGGATTGGCGCTATTACGCAGAAAAAGTGCGTAAAGCCAAATTTGACTTAGACCAAGGTGAAATTGCCGAGTATTTCGAGCTTGAAAATATGCTTGCAGCAAAATTTTATGTTGCTGAGCAATTATTTGGCCTTAAATTTGTTGAACGTAACGACATTCCTGTTTACAACGAAGTAGTTCGTGTATGGGAAGTGCAAGACAAAACCGGCAACGCCATCGGTTTATTCTTTGGTGACTATTACGCACGCTCGAGCAAGCGCTCAGGCGCTTGGATGAGCTCGTTCCGCACCCAGCAAAAGCTTGCTGGCGATGTAAAGCCAATTATCGTCAACAATATGAACTTAAATAAACCCGCTGAGGGCGAAAAAACGTTAATGAGTTACTCCGATGCTGTAACCTTATTCCATGAGTTTGGCCACGCACTTCATGGTTTATTATCTAACGTGACTTACCCAACGCTTGCTGGCACAAGTGTACCTCGTGACTGGGTTGAATTTCCGGCGCAACTTTATGAGCACTTTATTGCGCAACCAGAAATGCTCGAAAAGTTTGCTCGTCATTACAAAACCAATGAGCCTATGCCTAAAGCACTTATTGAGCGTATTAAACAAGCAAGTACCTTTAACCAAGGCTTTGCAACGATTGAGTTTACGGCATCTGCACTTGTCGATATGGCATATCACCAACTAACAGACGTAAAAGACTTGGATGTACGTGCTTTTGAAAACGACGTGCTGACTAAGTACGGTAAACCTAGTGAAATTATTATGCGCCATCGCAGCACGCACTTTGGCCACATTTTTGCTGGCGGTTATTCTTCAGCCTATTACGCGTATATGTGGTCTGAAATCTTAGATGCCGACGGGTTTGATGCTTTCTTGGAAAAGAAAAACATTTTTGACCCAGAAACGGCAGAGAAATTATACCACTTCATTTATAGTCGTGGTGACATGCTCGACTACTTTGAAGCATATGAAGGGTTTAGAGGCAGAAAGCCGACAACCGATGCACTACTTCGCAATCGCGGGCTAGATTAAACAAAAAAACCGAAGTCAGTGACTTCGGTTTTTTGCTCACTTTTAATGTTAAATATCGCGACCAAACCACACAACTCGGCCAACAATACGTGCTTGTTCACCTGTAGCATGGGTGATTTCAAAGCTTGGGTATTCTGGGTTATCACTCATTACTTTTACGCCGCCACTAAATGGTTTTAAGCGTTTAGTTAGTAAACCATCTTCGGTGTGTACTAAATAAATATCTTCTTTATGCGCTTGCTTTTGCGACATATCCACTAAAATCATATCGCCGTGTTCTAGGGTTGGCTGCATGCTGTCTCCGCGTACAGAAACAAACGCTAATTGCTCTGAATGCACACCTAATTGCGATGATAACCACTGTTTCGAAAAACCAAAATGGTCTGAAATTTCTTCCCCTGCACCAACTTGACCAAAACCCGCACTGGCTTCTACATCAAACTTAGGTGCAAGTACCATATCGGGTTTAGTGCTATTGGTAACCTCGTCGGTAGCGCGCTGGCCTGTAATAAGCCAGTTTAAATCAATGCTAAATTGCTCACTTAATTGTTCTAAATAAGCAAGCGACGGGCGGCTGCCACCACGACACAAACGATAAATAGTTGAAGCCGAACGCCCTGTTACTTCAGCAAAACGCTTTTTGTTGCCTTCTGTGATTTGGTCAATTAACGAAAGAAAGCGGCGAGAAAAGGCAGTGCTCATGGTAAGTTCAGCTCCAAAATTTTAGTGGACGCTGACTTTACCGATATTCACAATAAATTCAACGTAACCAAGGTAAACTCGCAGCTGCATGCCTTATTTTTAAACACATCGTTGGATTTGCAGTCAATAAACGTGAGCTTAGACGCGAATCCTCACAACCTAACTACGCGCTAGCCGATAACCGCTTTTTTCCCATAAAAGCGCCATAAACCGATAATATTACTGATTAAAAAAACACTCTCCAATAACACAGCAACAGGCGAAAACACCAACACATTGTGCAAAATCCAACATAAGGTGCCAACAATCATTAAACAGCGTAAAGTGAAATCATTTGTTTGAAACGATGCATAGGTTTGCAATAAGGCTGCGACTAATGCGATTACACTTATCCAACTTTGCCAAGTGACATAAACCGCAGAAATACTCATCGCCATAAAGCCGAGCATTACACGAAGGTCTCTCGCAAAAATACAATAACCATAGCGCAATGCAGCCAGAAACATTAAACACGCAGCACTTATTTTATCGAGCAAGAAAAAGTGCACTGCGGTAAACAATACCGAAGTAAATAAGCAGGTTAAAATCGCACTGCGCGACTTAAATTGAAACGAGGCTAAATCAAGTAAAGTAGCAATTGCTACCAAACACTGCGACACAATAAACATAACGGCTCCTGTAAAAAGGGGCAGTCTAATCAGGTGCGAATATAAAAACCTTAACTTAAGTTAATTGTGGTTAAATTTAAGCGACGGCGCATGCGCGACAACGATATTGCCGACACTCCCAAGTACATTGCCACTTCGTTCAAACTGAGCGTTTCTAACCAATGAGGTTTATTGTCGAGTAAATATTGATAGCGTTGCTCGGGCGTATTGAGCAATAAAAAAGCCTCTTTGGCTTCTTTAAATAATAACTGTTGGGTTATAAGCTGTTGTTTTATAGGTTGCCAATCGGTGCTTTCTAATAATGCTAACGGCACTTTAATTAAATTTGCCTTACGAATTACTTTAAGTTGATATAGCGCTGGGCTGTGCGTTAGCCAATTGCCGTACAACAGTGCAAATTCATCTTTAAAATAAAACTCTTTGCATTTTTGCCCGCCATCAGCGCTCGCATGCAAAGCCCCAAGTACCCCCGACAAAATTAAAAACCCCGCCTGTTGGGTTTCGCCTTGTTGTAATAGTACCTCGCCTTTGGCATAGGTTTTAATATCAAATTGCCCTGCTAACTTTTTCTCAAATAAGCTTGCAAGTTGATGATAACTATCGCCTAGCTCAAGGGTTTTTGGCGTATTCAATTGTGCCAACCTCACATTAATAATTGAGTAATCTCACTCGCATTTACGCCATCACGCACGACAAAATGCTGACCACACCAAAGTGGTGCAAAATCGCTTTTGTCATTGTTACCGTCCTTGTTGTAATGAAGAAAAGCCAAAGTGTTAGCGCATTATGCTATTCAAATACATTAAAGTAACTGAGTTTACGTTAAGGCGTTTAAATTAAACTGTTTTTGTTAAGTGAAAAATAAAAATGCCGTAGCAACACATTTTGAACACTCACATTTAATAGTTAATAACATATTGAAATTTAATAATTAATCACATTGATTAAAACTATTTTTTGATAAGACAAAAATTTTAAATTGACGCAAAACGTAATCCTGTTTATTTTCGCCGTGATGTTTCAAGAAGGGCCATACTAAGCGCTGGTCAACCCAATATTAAGCAGATATCCGCATGCCTATTGCTGCGATTTATACCTTTAAAGGTAATCATAATATTGGAATCATTTGAATGACCGAGCCGAGCGTTATTAGCTTAATTCCACCCATTGTTGTACTGACTCTTGCTGTAGTACTTCGCCGCCCTATTTTAGCCCTTGTGTTAGGTGCGTTAGTAGGCTTAGCCCTGCTTGATTTTACGACCATTTTAAGTAATTTTTCCGAGGCATCATTAAAAGTGATGGCCGACGAAACCATAGGTTGGCTAATTTTAGTATGCGGTAGCTTTGGTGCACTTATTGCGCTATTGGTGCGAACTGGTGGTGCACTGGCGTTTGGTCGCAGCGCACTCAAACTTGCCAAAGGCGCCAAGTCGTCACTGCTTATGACCTACTTGCTGGGCGTGGTGATTTTTATTGATGACTACCTAAACGCTTTAACTGTGGGCGAAACCATGCGCCGCGTTACGGATAAATTTAAAATATCCCGTGAAATGCTGGCCTATGTTGTTGATTCAACCGCCGCGCCTATTTGTGTGCTGGTGCCACTCTCTACTTGGGCGGTGTTTTTTGGTGGCTTACTGGTTGATAACGGTGTTGCCGCAGAAGGGCAAGGCATTAGCGTTTACATCGACGCGATCCCCTACATGCTGTATGCCTGGGTTGCCGTATTTATGGTGCCATTGGTTATTTTAGGGGTGATCCCACTTTTTGGCCCTATGAAAAAAGCCGAACTTGCAGCAAAAGCGGGTAAACCAGCACTTGAGCAAGTCGATTTAAGCGAAGTGCAAACACCCGATGAATACGCAGCAAAAGCAATCGAGCAAGAATTCGAAAATGCCGATAATAGCGGAAAGCTCTACAACTTTTTAGTGCCGATAGTGCTCCTTGTAGGCTTTACTGTTTACTTTGATATTGATGTTTGGAAAGGCTTACTGGCAACATTGGCTGTGACCATTCCATTTTATATGGCGCAGCGTTTAATGCCGTTGGCCGATATGTTGGAGCAAATGATTGATGGCTTTAAATGCATGTTACCTGCCATTGGTACGGTTATCGCTGCATTTATTTTTAAAGATGTGTGCGACAAATTGCTATTGCCACAATATGTAATGGACACGCTAAGCCCGTATATGACAGCACAGTTGCTGCCTGCGATGGTGTTTTTATCAATGGCAATTTTAGCGTTCGCTACAGGGTCTAGTTGGGGTATTTTTGCAGTAACAATCCCAATTGTAATGCCACTTGCAGTTGCGGTTGATGCGAACATTCCGCTTGTGATTGGCGCGCTATTATCAGCGTCTTCTTTTGGTAGCCAAGCGTGTTTTTATTCTGATTCAACGGTACTGGCAGCACAAGGCTCAGATTGTAACTTAGTCAGCCATGCTGTAACCCAATTACCTTACGCACTACTTGCAGCTACAATCGCATTTATTGGCTTTTTGCTACTGGCATAAACTCAATAACCTTATAAAACAAAAGCGCCAGCATATGCTGGCGCTTTTTTTATTGATAATTAGCCTCTTTTTGATAGGGCCATTAATACATTCAAAAAGGCTTCTACCGATGCGATTGAGCCCGATTCATCCATTGTGTGGTAGCTGGTTGTTGGCACTTGAATTGTAGTACCATCTACTAAACCATTCGAACTGGCGATTATACGGCCAAGCTCAGTACTACCAATAGAGCGTGGCGCTTCCCCTCGCGCGGCAAGCTCTTTATTGATTTTTTCCATATATTCATCTTTATAGATGTAGCTTAACTGCTGCTCTTTACAGATTTTTTCCACTAACTTAGTTGCCGCTGAATTAAACGAAGCGTTGGCATCTTTTTTTCGCAGCACTAAATGTTGTTTATTGGCCGATTCAACATCGGGAAACGGGCTAGTATCTACCACAAACAAGCGGTTAGTTGAGCCACCAAAACGACGAAACCATTCCAATAGATAGCGCCAGCTTTTACCTGCTTCTTCTTGCGCGGTAAAAAACACAGTGCCTTCAAAGCCTAAACTAAATAAATGCACGAGCGCTGCCGCTGACAGTACATTATCGAGCTGTCCGGTTAATCGCTCTTCGGAAATACGCAGTTTGTCTTTAAACGCAACTGGTGTTCCGGCAACCGCACTTTCAAGACCGTCAATTTCGAAAATAAGGTTATTTCGATACTCACACACATACGAATGTTTGATCATGCCTTGCCCGCGATAAGCACCAGACCAAGGCTCGTAAGCATATACTGGGGTAGACTTATAGCGCTCGGTGATTTTAGTCATGAGTTCTTCAGACACTGAGTTATTGAGCAAATCTGTGCGGTTTGCAGCAATAAATGCTGCATATTGAAATTCGTTCGGCCCAGTGCAAATTAAACCGTGGCGGTCGATATGTGCGGAAAACATTGCACTGAACGGCTTTTTACCCTGCGCAACTAATAGTCCTTCGTACCAAGTTACGGTGGCCCCGCGCTCTTCAAGCTCGCGTTGTAATACACGAAAAAACGAATGCTCCGCTCCTACCACACTCGGATGGCGAATAATTTCTTTTAATAAATCGATATACTCTTGGCTTAATGTGCTCATTAATTTCACTCTAAAACACGCTAAATAGCCCCTACTAAGTTTAAAAGCCTAGCGAGAAGCCGTGATTTTTTGCCTAGTTCGATATCTTTGCACAAGCGTTTTATGGCTAAATTTAAAGCACCGAATTAACTGCAAGTATCTGCCTGAATCTACAAACTGGCAAGTAAAATCAAAGCGAAAATAAACACTAAATTATTGCGGTAATCTGCCGATAACATATTGATTCACAAACAAGGACGTGATTATGAAATTACCTAGCATAAATAGTTATGAAAACCTCTCAAATGCGGTGCAAAATAAAAACGCCAGTATTGAACAAGCCGTAAACACAGCAAAAGTAAATGCTAATGACCAAATAGCGCCAGATTCTGTATTTATTAGCCAGGTTTACCTAGTTGATTTTGATTTTAACAGTTGGTTAGCTGAACCCGACCAAGCCAATTTATCCGATGAGCAAAAACAGAAGCTTACGTCGTTGTATGAGCGACTTTCTGAAGAAGACTTCATTAATTTAGCAAAAACAGATGTCCTTAAAAACGAACAATTTTTATCATTGTCAGGGCAGCTCGATGACGAGCATTTAAATGGATTAGTAAGTGCTATTTCGGGCTTGTCTGTGCCTGCAAGCATGTTATTTGTGCATGTGAATGAATACCAACCTCCGCGCTCGGAAGAAGAAAAAATAGCGCAATTTATTGACGTGATTGCCAACCAAAATGAAGTAAACCGAGACAAAATTATTTCGCAAGCGGCACTTTATAGCGAGTCCGTAAATACATACAAAAAAAATAGTCGCGATGACGGTACCTACTCGGAAATCAATTTGTACTTTAGTACCGATTCAAGCGCAAATAACCTACAAAACTTTGTATCGAGTGTTATTTCGTCAGATAACCCTGGTGATTTAGTCGACAAACTAACTAATTTTAGTGAGCAGCAGCAAAGTGCAATGTTAAATGTACTGGGGTTTGATAATCACCTTGGAACACGTTTACTTGATCAGTTACACGACGAAGATGAAGCCGCACGCCAAAACATCGTTTCATTTTTAGGTGATATTACGCAAAAATCAGGCGCCTTTTTAGAGTTTTCCGCCTTTTCGTCTCGTGACCCCGATAACCCACTTTATCTTCGTAAAGGCTATGGCGACAACATGTATACAACAGTGCAAGATATGGTGAGTAAAACCGTTAATTTATTAGAAGATTACGAGTTTTCTGACGAGCAGCTGAGCAAATTTGGCGAAGACTTAACAAATCATCCACGCCAGCAGCAAATCGCTTATTTAGACACCTTTACTCTTGGTTTAGAAAATCTTGTTAAGCGCGATGAAAACAATCAGAAAGCCGAAAACCCACTAGAAGATCCAGAATCGGCAACACAACTGTTTGCACTTTTAAATGATGAAACAGTGCTAGAGAAAATGTATCAAACCAGACAGGGAGAGGATTATCGCGCAGGCACTTTCTTTAAGGTTAAGTCGTACCAAGAGTATCAAGCGGATGCCAAGCAGCTTATGGCGCACTATTTACCCTCAATTTCTTAACCCTTTGTGCGCCAACTGTGGAAGTGACGCTGTTGGCGCTTCTTAATTCACAATCCAAATATACAAAAGCCGATAATCTAACATTGGTAGCCTGTTAAATCCTTGGTATAATTGACGTTTCGCAGGCTGAACGCTCTGCTTCCCCATTTGATATTTTCGTAGTGAGCATCAAAAAACAATGAAAAAACTCTCAAAAGTTCAACTAAAACAACAAGCTTTGGTGCTTAGTATTGCCGATGCGCTAGAGGCAAAAGCCTTAGCTGAAATTCCGGGCATGGTGCAATGCTGGTTTGATGTTGAATATCACTTGTTTCCAGGTTCGCTATTACTTTGCTTTCAATTCGAAAATGAGCAAGCCTTAGCCGCTGCTGAGCCTAATCTGCTCACTTGGCAAAAACGCTTAAGTGCAGCGCTGGTAAAAAAAGGTGTTGTGCTAAAAGATATGCGCAAACACTTAGTATTTACCTTAAAAGGCCCTGACGATTAAGCAACTTGCGTTTATTTTTGTTGAGCTACAATTAGGGCTGGGCTAATATCAGGCTAGATGGCTGGAAAAAGCGCACACATTTAGGCAATGTGTACAATGGGTTGTATTTGTCGTGTGTTCTTTATGAAAAACTCAGTTCTTGTATGTGTCATACTTATCGCTACTCTTTTTTCCAGTGTCACTTGCTCTGCCACACAGCTGCGCTTTGTCGCTGAAGACTTATACCCGCTTCATTTTAAAGATAAAAATAACCAGCCAGACGGTTTTTTAGTTGATGTCGTTAACGCAGTACTTGATGACTGCGCGTGCGCTGGAAAAATTGAAATAATGCCGCAAGCTAGGGCATTTCGTGAACTACAGTCGAAGCAGAATGTGGTTATGATGTCCTTACTTAAAACGCCCGGTCGTGAGACAAAGCACTTATTTTTAGGTTCGGTGTTTCACGCCCACGCTTACTTAGTTGGTTTGAAAAGCAATCAATTTGAGTTGTTTAACTTACACAGTGCACGAGGATTACGCGTTAGCACAGTGCGAGGGTATTTTAGTCAACGCTATTTAGAAAACGCCGGATTTTCACTTGAACGCGATTTAGTGCTTGCACCAGAGCCTGAAAGCTTAATGAAAATGCTTTATAAAAGTCGTACTGATTTAGTGCTAACTAACACCTTACATCTCGATAAAGAGCTTAACAATATCGGGCTAGATCCAACAAAAATTGAGAAAAAACTGCATTTACCTGACTTTCCAAGTGAGTTGCATATCACGGCAAACAAAAAATTAGAGAATACGCTCGCGTTAAAACTAACAAACTCGCTCAACGCCATTAAACACAACGGCCAATACCAAATGTTGATAGCTAAATGGAACCTAAACGAAAAGGCGCATTAAATTCACTTTATACTTACGTGAATACGCGCCTTTTAACGATTGAGCCTGAGCCAAGGTTATTTACAAAACATCGTACACTTTCACTCTATCAGAATCGCTACCGATAGATTGCAGAGCTAATTTAACCGTTTCAATTAGTTGCGCCTTATGAGGTGATTTTTGACAAATATGGATCAGCGTTTTGCTTAATTCATAATCGGAGTCAATAAACTTGCTAGCTAATTCAATCGACTGAGCAGTAGTTGCGCGGTCCATTGTTTGATACGGAAGCGAAAGAAAGGCTCTTTTCATTTCATAATCTGAATCAATGTGCTGCATAAAAGTTAGCATCGCTGCAAAATCATCTGGTGTTTTAACTTCGCTCGCTAATGCATTTACGACGCGGTAAGCCTCATAATCTGAACCAATATCAGCGCTTGCAGTAAACATGTCAGCAATTGATAAGTGTGTTGATTGTGACGATATTTCACTTATCAATCTGAACTTTTCATAATCACTATCAATGGTTTTTGACACATCAAAATAAGCTTGATGAACCGTTTTAGCATTAGGTAATTGTGGCGCTAATTTACTAAGCAAAACACGTGTTTCATAATCTGAACTCATGCCATTTAATCCACGTAAAAGCGTAAGCCATGCTTGCTCTGGAAGCTGCTTTTGCTTCTCTAAAAAACGCTCTGCCGTCACTCTTTGGCTGTAGTCACTCTTTATTTGAGCAAGTACTGCCAACACTCGCTTTTGAGCCGGTAAGTCTAAGTTATTGGTGCTAATTGCTGTAATATACGCCGATTTGGTCTCATCATTATTTGCCCGTTCCATTTGGTTAAGGGCAGCAGATATTCCCTGCTGTTCAATTAACGCCTGCGTGCGCTCAACGGCAAATAATGGGGTATTATCAAACACGCTTATCATAAACTGTTCAATTTCGTTTTTGCTTGGCGTATTTCCTCTTTGATCACCATAAGTCACTTCGCCATTTTTCTCGCTGATCATCAAAAAATCATCTGATTTGAAATGCTTAATCTTAACAAAACTGCTTTCACTCATACTTGCTATGGTTAACGCGTCTGAGCTTAAGGTGATTGGTCCGTTAATTTCTGCAATAACCTGATATTCATCACCAAATTGCTGATAATTCTTTTTAATTTCGGTAATTGCACCATTTGAGTTGGTTTTGATGTATTGATGACTGACAACGCCACTACACCCTGACGCAATAAAAACGACGGCGGCTAAGCTTGTGAGGTGAAGCGATTTAAAAAGAGATATGTGCATAAAATTGTAATCCATTATTGTTTTTAGAATATATTCGCTTTTAAGGCAAGGCGCATACCAAAGTGTAACCCTATGATATTTAGTTATTTAATAATATACACGGTGAAATATACCAAACAAAAAAGCCAAACGTTAGCATTTTAAACCATATCAGCTTAAATCTAACCTACTGAATGATCATGAAGTTTTAACATAAGCTTCCCTTCTTTCTCAAAGCCAATTTTACGTGGCAATAAACAAATAAAACTCAATGTGCGACTTGTGTCACACTAAAAACACTGTTAAATTGCGACATCTGTCACACAAATTGTGACTTCTCACATTCGAATAAATATAAAAAGGAAACTGTTTTGCAACTTACCGGCCCAGAACTCGAAATTCTCAAGTCTTTATGGCAGCAACAGCCATTAACGGGGAAAGAAATTCACCAACGGATGGAGTCACTCTACGGTTGGAGTTATTCATCTACCCGCAAAACATTAGAGCGCATGGCGCAAAAAAACTATGTCAGTGTAGAAACGCAAGGGAATAAAAAAATCTATTCAGCATTACTTGATAAAGTGCCTACGCTAGCTGCATTTGTAAAAGATTTCTCTGAACGCGTACTTGAAATAGACGGCAATTTACCCGTTGCCATGTTCTCTGGCAGCCAATTATTTGAACAAGATGAACTCTCCGAATTGGAGGCTCATTTAAATACATTACAACAACAGAAAAACAACTAAGTTATGTGGTTAATCTCATTTTTATGTTGGCTAGTAATTAGCTTTTCACTAGCTGCTTTATTAAAAAAAATAGCGCAAAAAGAACGCCTTTCACCGCTCTTCTGTTGGGGCGCACTCATCCTTCCATGTGCCGTATTTTTACCAAATTTCGACGTATTCAAGGTGACAGAAGTCAACTTTATTTGGCTTAACTCTAGTGCGCAACAGCAAATGCAATTTGTTGGTGAAGTGGCGAAGCAAACCACCAGTCAAAACGGTTTTAACATTAATTGGTTGCTTTTTGGGGGGCTTTTTATCCCATCAGCATATCGCTTACTGAGACTAGCTAAACGTTATCGTAACGCTAAGGCATTAATTGCAACGGGTACTCCGTATCACTTAAGCACTGTGCCTTGTATGGTGATGCCTATGAATCAATCACCGTTTGTGATTGGTTTTCATAAACCTACGCTGGTGTTACCGCAGTATTTTATGCATTTAAGCAAACAGCAACAAGGCATTATTCTCGCCCACGAACAGATGCACATTGCTAACCGAGATCATTTTCATACTTGGCTCTGGTTAGTTTTGGTAGAAGTTTGTTGGTTTAATCCCGCTATAAAACAGCTCAGCGAATTGTATGTAAATGCAATGGAACAGCGTTGTGATTTGCAAACAATCTCGCGCCATCGCTATACGCCGCAAGATTACGCTAATACCTTGTTGCTCAGTATAAAATTATCGCAGCAAGGCGCTTTAAACCCATTTGCAGCTCATTTTACAGGGCAAACCATCAAGGTGGCTGACTACAAGCAACGTTTCACGTTTATTTTTAGTCACGCGCCAATCCAAATTAAAAAATCACTTTATGTTTTCAGCTGCGCGCTATTAATTGTTGTACTGGCAAAAGGTGCAATTTCGCAAGTTTATGCAGGACAAGATGAGTGGCAATATCCGGTCGCAAATATTGATATCAGCTCACATTATGGCCACGTGACTTCGTTTCGCAAAAACCGCCCACATCGTGGCATTGATTTAGTTGATGCAAAAGGCACATCCATTGTAGCCGCAAAAACCGGCAAAGTGATTATAGCCGATAACAAAACTATGGCAGCTGCATTTGGTAACACCATTGTGATCCAGCACAGCAATGGCTGGCAATCGCTCTACGCGCATTTAGACGAAATTTCAGTCACCCAAGGTCAGTGGGTTAAAAGTGGCGAACTCATTGGAAAAATGGGCGATAGCGGTAAAGTAACAGGCACACATTTGCACTTTGAACTAGCAAAAGATGGTCAAACAGTTGACCCACTCATTTATTTAAACGAGAAATAACATGCATTTTTCACGTATTATTTTAGTAGCATTATTACTCGTAGGCTGTGATGAACAAAGCCAATGTAACGATGAAACGCAAAACAAAAACATCGTCATAGAAAACACACATACGCAAGCAAGTTCACACAAAAAAGACAGTACAACTCCGCATAACGCCAATATAACACGTCAAACCTATACCCTAAATAAAGGTGATACACTGACCCATTTATTACGTTCGGCGGGATTTTCATTTTCAGAGGTTTACGCTTTAGCCGATGCGATTAAACCGCTCTATGATTTTAAGAAAATTCAGTCGCACACTCAGTTTGATGTAATTGAAACGCCAAACAGTAAAACCATTCGCTTTGCAACGAGTTTCGCCCAAGTTATTAACGCAAAATTAGTGGAAGAAAGTTGGGAAATTACGCAAAATGTAATCACAACCCAAACGGAGAAAATAAGCCGTTCTTTTGCAATAAATCACAGCCTTTATCAAGCTGCGAGCGATGCTGAAGTACCAAATAATGTGATTAACAGCGCGATTCTAGCGATGTCTCACTTTGTTGATTTTCAACGAGAGATCCGACAAGGCGATCAAATTACCTTAAATTTTAATAGCGAAACAGTTACGCAAGATGCACATTTATTTAGCACCTTTAGTAACCCACAACAGCTGGTTGCGATTTCCTTTATCAATCAAGGTAAACATTACGAACTCTACCATTACCAAGACACTTTTTACTTTAAAGATGGCAAGCTAGCACAGAGCTTTTTAATGAAAACGCCACTTAATGGCGCGCGATTGTCATCAAACTTTGGTAAACGAAAGCACCCCGTTTTAGGCTACACAAGGCAACATAAAGGCATTGATTTTAGCGCACCAATTGGTACACCAATTATGGCAGCAGGTAAAGGCAAAATACTAAAAGCCAGCTACAGCAGAAGCTTTGGTAATCGTGTGCTAATTGATCACGGCAACGGCTATCGCACCTTGTATGCACATTTAAAAGGCTTTGCTAAAGGTATCAAGCATGGTGCTCGTGTAAGCCAAGGGCAAACAATTGGCTTTTTAGGCAATACAGGGCTTTCTAGCGCACGCCATCTGCATTATGAAGTGCATAAAAACGGTAAGGTAATTAACCCATTAAAAATGAAGCAACCAAGCAATATTCAATTAACGGGCGACGAGTTACACGCATTCAAAGTACATATTAATGATATTGAAAAACGTTACGCGGCGTTGGTTTACGATAGCAATAATAAAAGCGCTTTAGACTAATCAAAAGATTAAACTCCTGAGTTTCATTACCCATTTACTAAGTAAACAACGAGTTGATCTGCGTTTAGTTTCAAGGCTAGCTTTAAAGTTAGCCTCACTTTCGCGGTAAGCTTTAATCGCCTACATAGATTTTGTAGGCTCACTTACTAGTTTTTACTCTTTTGTCGCATCATCAAACAACGATTTCATAAATTCATAAAACACTTCGGTTTTACGTGTAACTAAACTGTTTTGTGGTTTTAAAAACCAGACTGGTGCGCCATCATCCAGTAGCGTATTTGGTAAAATCTCAACTAGTCTTCCATCGGCTAGCTCATCCTGAATAGCCAAGCGCGATTTAATCGCTATACCAAGCCCTGCAACCGCCGCCTGCGTCATATTATCTGAGTTAGAAATAGTCAGTTGAGTAGTTACACTGTGGTTAATAACACGGTCATTGTCTTTAAATTTAATCTGCCGTTGCCATGGTAAACACACCCATTGGTGATTAGTAACATCGGTTATTGATTTTGGTATGCCATGCTTTGCCAAATAAGCGGGTGATGCACACAAAATGACGGAATACACATGACATCAAAAAGCCAAATCGACGCGTTTGAAGTCGAAAAGAAAGCTAACCTTAGTAGCGATATTTTAGATTTAATGGATATCACCACAGATCAACTCATTGCGATGCAGCTAAGCCAACATGCACTAAAAGTAGGTGATACGCTGCCAGCGTTTAACTTACCAAATAGCGTTGGTACTTTAGTTAGCTCAAACGCGTTATTAGAAAAAGGCCCACTGGTGCTTAGCTTTTATCGCGGTGGTTGATGCCCATATTGTAATTTAGAACTTCGTGCACTAAATGCACTTTCAGCTAAATTTGCCGCACATAATGCGCAATTAGTAGCTGTTTCTCCACAGTTACCGGATAATTCACTTTCGACACAAAACGAAAATGAGCTTGCCTACACTGTACTTTCGGATGTGGAAAATACCTTAGCAAAAGCCTGTGGTTTAGTATTTACCCTTGATGAGCGTTTAGTAACGGTGTATCACCAACTTGGCCTTGATATTCCATAAGCGAATGGCGATAACAGCTATGAATTACCTCTACCTGCAACCTATGTCATCGATCAAAATGGCGGCGTTCAATTTGCCTTTGCAAAAGAAGATTACACTCTTCGTGCCGAGCCGGAAGACGTACTTTCAGCAGTAAAAAAGTTTAAATAAGGTCTACTTATCAAAGAGAAATCACCAAGTGATTTCTCTTCTTAAACCCGCTTTTATAAATAAAATTAATTAAACAGTATACAAACTCACACTACTACCGTACACTGCGCAAGCTTTAGAAATTTAAAGCTTTATCTATTACTGCAAATCTTGTTTCTCTTTCTTCTTTATTAGTGTTAAGTCGAACTGATACCTTACAAATGCTTTATTGGTTACTGTTTTACATATTTATCTATAGCTCTATCGGTGTTTTAGCACCAAATATTTATTAATTAAAAAGGTTTCAATATGTCTAATTCAGTAACTGGCGTAGTTAAATGGTTTAATCAAGAAAAAGGTTTTGGATTTATCACTCCAACTGACGGCGGTAAAGATGTGTTTGTTCACTTCCGTTCTATCGCTTCTGACGGCTACAAATCGTTAGACGAAGGTCAGCAAGTTAAGTTTGATGTTGAAGAAGGTCAAAAAGGCCCTCAAGCAGCAAATGTAGTAGCGTTATAATTAAACGCACTGCCAAGGCTAGTAACAACTAGCCTTATTATCACCGCAATACCAATTCTGTTAAGTATATGAGCAGGGATAGCGCTTGATAAATGAAATGGTAACCAGGCGGAGTTTTTCCTATGTAGTTGTTCTACATTGACAAATTCTAACGCAGTTAGCATGATATTTAGTCCGCTAGGATGACCAGCTACTTAAGAGAGTTGGTATAATACACATCCTCGAATGACCCCTTCAGTTTTTGTCTTAAAGTAAACCCTCAGTAAAAAATATAAAAGATTCAATATGATATATAAATTTAGTGCCGCGAGCATTAGTGCTCAGCCGCCAATCTCATCCATTTCCGTAAATAAAAATAGCGTTGTTTTTACCGATAATGCCAAGCGGAAGAATGTTCGTTTTGAAACTGCTTTTGAGAAAAAACAGTTTTTAACTTGGCTTACGACTATTTAACGTGAAAACCCTTAAAGTAGCTTCTCTATGATTATTCGCATTCACAAAAAAGCCGGAGATTACTCCGGCTTTTTGCAATTTAAAAAACGAACTTGAAAGAGCAACAGGCCCTAGTTATTTAAATAAGTATTTAAAAACTTAAGGTACGCATTTGATGCTTCAATGCGGTTTTCTTTTTTAGTAAAACCATGGCCTTCATCATCAAATAAAACATATTCTACCGGAACGCCATTGGCTTTTACCGCTGCCACCAGCTCATCACTTTCCACTTGCAGTACACGTGGATCATTTGCGCCTTGAATTACCATTAATGGTTTAGTGATATTTTTAGCGTGGAATAATGGCGAAATAGCGCGGTGACGCTCACCATCTGTTGCTGGGTCGCCCATTTCATCGTAAAGCGCTTTTTTAAAGCTCTCCCACCATGGTGGAATAGAATTAAGCGTTCTGACCCAGTTGGTTACACCAAAAATATTAATACCCACTTTAAATTCTTCCGGCTCAAATGCAAGTGCCGCTGCGGTCATAAAGCCGCCGTAACTGCCGCCCATAATGCCAATTTTATCGCCATCTACCCAATCTAAGCTTTGTAGATGTTTTTTGCCGTACACAATATCTTGTAAGTCATCGGTGCCGTGTTTTTTATCATCTAAATGGAAAAAGGTTTTGCCGTAGCCCGAGCTACCGCGGTTATTCACCGCAAAAATAGCATAGCCATGGTTTACCAAGTGCTGCTGCATAGCACTATAGCCGGTGCGGCTTTGTCCACCTGGTCCGCCATGCACCCACACAAGCGCAGGTACTTTATTGTTGCTATTTGCTTGTTTTGGTTTGTATAACACGCCAGGAATTTCAAGCCCATCAAAGCTTTTAAAGCGCACGATGGTACTTTCAACCAGATCATTTTGATCAATTGCAGCGCTTAAGCTGTTTGTCAGTTGTGAAGCGTTTGATGACCCTACCTGCCAAACAAATAAATTATTCGGTGACGTATCAGAATTTAAGTAAAACGCCATGGTTTTTTCATCCGCCGAGAAATTTACGCCACGTAAATTACCCGCAGGTAAACTTGGCATCGCAATCGATTGCCCAGTTTTTGTATCCATCACAGTGACTTTAGTGCTGGCATCGGCATTTACACCACTCACTTGGTAACGCCCTGATTTAGAGAAATAAATAAAGTTAACATCCCACTCATCTTTGAGTGCAAGGCGATGTTCACCCGAGGTTAAATCGTAGCGCCAAATCTGCGCAAACTCACCTTTTGCGTTAGTTGAGTAATAAAGTGCTTTGCTGTCTCGCGAGAAGGTTTCTGGGCCAAATGTGGCTTCAACATCTTTTCCTGCAATTAACTCTGGTTTAAGTGTTTTTTTCATCGTATCGAGAATAAACACATCGCTATCTTTGTTTGAGTTATTTTTAGACAGCGCAATAAAACGGCCGTCAGGGCTAATTGCCCCCACATCTAACCCCATTTTATTTTGGTAAACAGGGTTTACTTCATAGCTTTTAGCATCAACACGGTACAAGTCCATAAACTTTGCATCGCGCTGGTTACTGGTGATATAAAAATGAGTACCATCTTCAGTAAAACCGGCAAAGCGCGCACGGGTTTCATCGCCCGGTGTTAAGTCTTTAACGCTGCCGTCCAATTCGCGTACATAAACATGAAAACGCTCATTACCGCCTGAATCTTTGGTAAAAATCACACGTTCGTCATTTGGAAAATACCGCACCGCGTAGGTACTGTCTTGGAAATCTGTTAAGCGTGTTTTTTTAGCGGTTTTAATATCAACCGCATAAAGGCTATAAATGCCACTTTCATCGCTGCTCACCAGAATTTTGTCACCATTTGGTGAAAAGCTACTACCCCTTATTGAGGTAGTATCAAAGAAAGTTTCAGCATCATATTGTTTAACGGTCTGGGCTTGTTGCACCACTTCGATTGGCTTATCGGAATGTGTTGTTTGTGAACAGCCAGCTAATGCAAGGCCAAGCGCGCAAGCGACTGCGGCTAATTGAAAATGCTTTTTCATTATAATTATTCCTTTTAAATTATCCGTTTGTGATTGTTACCTGAACAATTTATAGACACAAGTGTCACGTGAGAATAATTGTTTCAAAATGTTGAAACGGGTAATGTCACAGGGCTGTTACTACGCACTTTCAGTACTAGCCATTAATCACTTAACCAAACCGTTAAACACATAACTTTCGTTATTAGCAAAGATTTGATTAGACTCGTAAACATAATAAAAACAGGGAGTATTGAAATGAAACCTACATGCCCAGAATGCAATAATGAAATCACTTTTTTGCAAAGTTTTAGAAATATTAATCCGTGGAATTACCACTGTCCAAACTGTAGAAAGCGTATCGATATCAGTAAGAAATGGAAGAATATCAGCCTAATTTCGGCTGGATTAGGGTTTATTTATGGTCTTTTCACTGCCGCCAACGATATACCTATGTTGCAAGCATTTGTACCTGTATTAATTATCGCGTTATTCGCACAGTGGTTTGTTTGGCAACGTATAACATTCTACAAGTTTAATAATGCAAACCAGCAACAAGATAATTAACAATCACCAAACAAAGTAGCTATGAGGTTGATGCCTAGGGTCTGTTGACCTTTCAAGTTCGTTTTTGCAGCAGTTTGATTGGGTTTTATACAAGGCAGAGGCTGCGTGGCATAGTTATTCTATGTGAGTCAGCCGATAACACAGTAGAAAACCCAATCAAGCGTT
This sequence comes from Pseudoalteromonas sp. ABV4_021, assembly GCF_056159365.1. NCBI lineage: Bacteria > Pseudomonadati > Pseudomonadota > Gammaproteobacteria > Alteromonadales > Pseudoalteromonadaceae > Pseudoalteromonas > Pseudoalteromonas sp. ABV4_021. Next base: position 909,593 of record NZ_JBSWVB010000002.1, read on the forward strand.
GCCGAACGGTTCTTTTGAGCGCACTTTTCTCATTGTTACTCGATTGCTAGGCCACACATCCAGCGCCGCGATAAAAGCACGCTTAAAGAGAACAAAAATAGAACAGCAAAGATCAACAGACCCTAATTTATTGCAAACTGTATCAACCGAGCTAAATACTTGGCACCAAACATCTTAAATATTCAGTAAGAACCTTTCTGCATACCCACATCATGACAAACAATTTATAAGGTCAACAATTTACTGTTTGTATTTATGTAAAAGCGATTGCGGAATATGACAGTAGTCATCAGGGCAGCGAGTAAGCCTATCTTGATGTTCTTCATCACTTTTTACGTAATTGGTAAGGGGCAGCACTTCCACTTTAATCTGTTCTTTATCATTTCGAGCATTAATAAACGCAGCAGCAGCGTCCAAATGTGTTGGGTTTTGGCTATAAACACCCGTGCGATACTTCTCCCCAATATCTTGCCCCTGCCTGTTAATACTGTAAGGGTCGATAATTTCAAAGAAATACGCCATCAATTGCGTAATCGTGACACGTTCTGGATCAAACTGTACCTTCACACATTCTGCATACCCATCGTATGGCGCATGTGTGCTATTGGCTGAGCCGTTTGCTCTGCCTGCTTCACTGGTTATTACGCCGGGAAGATGCCTTAAATATTCTTGCACGCCCCATAAACAGCCTCCCGCAAAATAAATGGTGTTTTCTAACTTGTTTTCGTCAGCGTAGCTGCGTTGTGTGGCTTGTTTATTCATAAATATATAAAGTTGAGAATGATTCGTATATGCCTTGGAAGAGAGATCATATACAATGCGCGCCAAATTAGCGATGTTGTTATATGGGAAGCCCCCTCCTCTTTTATATCAATTCGGTTAAATAATAGGATTAGTTTTCGCGCTGGTTAAAAAAGGCGCTAACAAACAGAATTTATATTAGATGAGTTTTAGCCCTGAAAAGTTTAGCCCCAGTTGGCAAAAGCTATCCTGTTAAAATGACTAGTTATTTAATGAATTGGTAATGCATCACCGAATTTAGTTACTTACGTCTAAAAGGAAATCACATGTTTCGCGTTGCAAACGCTTTGTTTTTAAGCACGCTGTCAGCTTACTCTTTCGCATCAAGCGATCTTGCTTCTTCTACCGAAATCGAAAAAATCACAGTTGAAAGCGCGGCCACAGCAAATAACCGTCCTGTAGGCACCTTCGACTCACCTGTTTCAAATTTAGAATACGATCCGCGCGTTGATTTGCAATCGCGTAATATGGCTGAAGCGCAGGCTGATGTTACCATCCGCGGCGGTATTTTTGAAAACACCGGATTTCGCATTGGCAGTGCAACCTTGTACGACCCGCAAACAGGCCATTACTTTGCTGAAATTCCTATTGCGCCTGAAATGCTATCCAAACCACAGGTATTTACTGGCGTAGATAACACACTTTACGGTGTAAATAGTTCAGTAGGTTCAATTGCTTATCAATGGAATACCATTAATAGCGGTGGCAACGTATCAGCAGGTGCTGGTAATAATGGGTTTAAACTATTTAGATTGCACAGTGCATACAGCACACAACTTGCTTCTAACCGTTCGTGGACATTAGGCGTGGAAGGTGAATACTCTCACTCACAAAGTGATGGTACCATCAAGTTTGGCGATCATGACTTTGACCGCGCCTCTGGACGCGTGCAACTCGCCAGCGATAACTCTCAAACCGATGTATTTTTTGGTCAACAAGAGAAATTCTTCGGTTGGCCAAATATGTATACGCCATTTAACGTTAACGAAACAGAAACGTTAAAAACCAAGCTGTTTATGATAAATCACACGCATCAATACGCAAGTAGCAGCCACTTTGAGGTAACCGCGTACCACAGAAAACATCAAGATCATTATGTGTTCTCACGAGAAAACCCATCAATGTTTGAGGCTTTTCATGAAACGGAAGTAGACGCTTTTGCTTTATCAGGCACGCACAGCGTAAATAGCGCATTTAACGTATTGTATTCGGCGCAAATCATGGGCGATTCAATTGAATCAACCACACTTGAAAACAATTTTACTTCGCGTGATTATTACAAACTGAGCGTTGTACCTGAATACACCACCTCACTTGATAATAGCCAGAGCCTAACCGCTCGACTTGGCGTTGCATTTGACGACACGAATCGTGATGACTCTCATGTGTCTGTGATTGGTGATATTTCATGGCTAACACGTAATCAAGATAACTCAACACGTAAATTCTACTTATCGTACGCCGAAGCTACACAAGTTGCAGGATACACCGCAATTGGTGGTAGCGAAACGGGTGGCCTATTTAGAAGCAATCACGATTTAAAACGTGAAGTAAGTAAGAATATTGAAGTTGGGATGTCGCTTGATGCCCTTGATTGGCGTGTCAATTCTGCACTTTTTTATCGCTTTGATAACGATTTAACTGACTGGACATATAGTTTTGATGCAAGTTCAGCGCGTGCAGCCAACGCCGTTGATATTGACACGCTAGGTTTTGAACTTTTTGCGATTAAAAGTTTTGGTAACGCCGATATTGTAGCTAGTTACACCTATTTAGATAAATCTGAAAACTACTTTGATGACACCGTAGACGCCAGTTTTTATGCATTAAATTATCCACCGCATCGTGTAACGCTTGGCGCCGTATGGCACCTTCATGAAAGTGTGGTACTGCGCATTGATAATGAATGGCGCAAACAGCAAAAAAATGCCCTGCGTAACGGCGATGACAGCGCACTTTTCACCCACTTAACAGCTACCTACACACCAAGCCAATTACCAGGTGTAAATTTGGTTTTTGCCGTTGATAATTTATGGAATGAAAAATTCGAAGAAATACCAGGTACACCAGGTCGCGGTGAACAATACTCGGTCACTGCTAATTATACTTGGTAAGTATTTAAACCTAACTTGCGCTATTTGAATAAGCCAAAAAAAGCCCCTTTTGGGGCTTTAAATTGGTTGGTTAAATTTATAGACATTGGAAATTATCGATGCTTTCTCTACGCAACGTTTTGCCAGTAGATGATTAAACTTCGCATTGCCAATTAGGTGCTTTGTTACCAATTGAGATTTGAATATTGCTTTCATCATATTTGCTAATTGATGGCTGAATTGCTGCCTCAAAATCACGAGCAGTGCGCTCAAACTGGCGAGCGTGCAGTTCAAGGGCTTCAATATCTTTGCTATGAGAGCGAACTATCGCTTCCATTTTTTCAGCGATTTGTTCGTGTTGCTTAATTAATTGTTTATTCACAATCACAGTATCGCCATCTTCAATAGCCATATCACCCGATAAGCTATCTAATGCATGCTCATGTTTTGCAAGTTCACGTTCCATACTTTTCATCGGCTTTTCAAGCACTTTTAGCTTCACTTCATCCACTTTCATTGCATGGTAAGCGGTCAGTTGTGATTCTGTCATTGCGATAGTATCTAGACGCTTACAACCCTTAAACACATAGATGTTTGGTGCATCATTCTCCAATGTGTTACCTGATGTTGCATTTGCAACCGCGCAAGCGGTAACAATAGCCGAACTTAACATAACAAGGGCGAACTGTTTCATAGTGTTTAATCCTGTTGAGTAAATGCATTGGTTTAAAAGCTTAGTCGCGAGCAAAAGAGAAAAGGTTTAACAATTAGCCTTGTAAATAATTTGTAACAAACAGAAGCACTTTTATAAAAGCATATGACATATATTAAGAGTTAAACATATCAAAAGGTTACGTAATCTCTGTATTCTAAAAGCCGGTTCGTAAATAAGTATTAGGGTATGACAAAAATTAACTAAAACAGTTTTTTGGGGAAAGTTTAAGCGGGGAAACCCGCTTTTTTTATTTTACTATATGCTTAATGGGACAATGCTCGGTTAAAGTAGTCCTGATAAAACCCCTCAGCGTCAATTTCAGACAGCGTTTGCCAAAGTTTATTCGCCAATAGAGGCTGGCGTTCAAAAAATTGATGACTAAACATCAAGTAGCCAATGCTTTGGTTAATTGGAATCGTATTTTGTTCAAAGCCAGTTGGCACATCTTCCATATGACAATTACTCAGTGAAACAGCCACTCGACCTTTGAACAGCAGCTCATGAGCTTTATTTATTGACGGTGATTCGTATATATCAAAGCCTTTTTTGCGCATTTCGCCAATAACGCCGTAACCATTTGGAACAGACATACTCATTGGTTTGTCAAAAATAAGTGTTTCGCCATCCCAATTTATGCTGCCCGCTTTGTGCAACAAACACGAGTCAGAATTTGAGAAACTTAAGCTGTTATCTAGTTCACCATCGCTAGTTTTCGGGTAACGGGCAATTTGCTCTCTAATTGGGTCGTAACGCCCCACCACAGCATCTACTTTGCCACTAGCAAGGTCGTTTAAACAACGTTTCCAAGGATACCGAACAAATTTAATGGTTAAATCAGGATGATAAGTCGCAACTTGATTCAAAATATCAATTGCCGGACCGGGCTTAGACTCAGGTACTAATGGGCCTTCACCATAAAAGTGAGGTAAAACCGGTTTATTTTCATAACAATAAGTTAATGTGACTTGTTTATTGCTGGTTCCATGCGCGTGCAATGATAAAAAAATGAGTACTGTTAAAAACATATAATTAAATACATTTTCAAGCATAGCGCACCTTAAAAATTAAATTACATCATGTTGAGTTTAGACCGAGATAAGCGAAGTTTGTATTCAAACAATTTAAAAAAACATGCACCTCATCAAGTTATTAAATATATTGATAGCGCTTTTTCTTTAAACTTCCCCCCCTAATACGTTGAGCTAGTTTAATAATTTTGACATATTATGCTAAAAACATAACAAGCAACCTATCTACAAAATGGAACTTGAAACCGAAAGACTTTTTCTTAGATCTCTTTCTTCTGACGATTGGCAATTTTTCAAACATTTACACCAACTGCCTGATGTGATGCGCTTTATAAGTGATATGCCTACGCCTGATGTAATAAAGCAACGATTTGATGAACGCTGTATTTCTTGGCAAAAGCAATCTAATGATTGGCTTACACTCGCTATGTTCGATAAAAAAACCATGACGCCAATTGGCGTAACGGGCTTTCTATCACAGTGGCAGCCTTATCAGCAAGCCGAGCTTGGCTTTATGCTTGCCCCTGAATTTCAAGGTTTGGGGTATGCGAAAGAGTCAACGCGAAGAGTAATGGCATTTGCATTCGAAGAATGTGGTTATCACAAAATAACTGCTACGGTTACACAAGGCAACGACGCATCGGGTCGATTGTTAACTGCGCTAGGGTTTAAACCTGAAGGTATACTCAGAGACAACTACAAAATAAATGATAAGTGGTGTAACGATCTGAAATTTGGCATGTTGAAAAGCGAGTTTTCTTAAACAAAAACACCTACAACATAAAGTAGTAGGTGTTTTATGTTTTTAAGCGCTTAGTTAAAGGTTAAAACGAGATGTTGCATCCAGTAGCTTGTCTGATAAATCATGCAAGTTTGTTGCAACGCTGCGCACTTGTTCAAGTGAGTTTAATGTAGATTCAAACGACGAGTGCATATTTGACACATTATCTACCACAATTGATGCAACCGACGTTTGCTCTTCTGTTGCAGTGGCAATTTGTGCGTTCATGCCATTAATCGCCAATATTTGTTCAGCGATTTTACGAATTGAGTCACCTGTTTTTGCTGCATTATCTGAATTCAATTTGGCTTTTTCCATTGCTGAATTCATCGCTGTTACAGAGTCATTTGCAGCCACAGTTAACACATTTAATAAATCGCGAATTTCATTCGTCGATTTTGCGGTACGCGATGCAAGTTCACGTACTTCATCAGCAACCACGGCAAAACCACGCCCTTGTTCACCTGCACGCGCCGCCTCAATAGCCGCATTAAGCGCGAGTAAATTCGTTTGCTCAGCGATAGAGGTTATCACATTTAAGATTTGCCCTACGTTTTGAGTGTCATTGGCTAATTGATCAATGGTGCCCGATGCCGCTTCGATTTCATCTCGAAGTGCATTTGATTCTGTTACCGAAGATTCAATTTGCTGCGCGCTGACTTCTACTTCTTTTTCGGCACTTCTTGCTGCTTCTGCGGCACTCGCTGCCGAGTTAGAAATATCACCTACGCTTAATTTCATCTCTTCCATTGACTGGCGTACAATCTCTGCGTCGTGTGATTGTTGGTTAGTTGCGTTTTCAGCATTTTCCATGCCTTGTACTAAACGCGTTGAGTTTTCCATTAACGGGCTAACTACTGACACTACATTTTCTACCGAGTCTTTCAATAACGAGATAAAGCCATTAAAGTTTTGCGATACTTGACCAATTTCATCTTCACCTCGCACTTCTAACTTACTGCTTAAACTGCCCCCACCATTGGCAAGTTGTTCAAGTGAAGACGCAACTTCTTTAGCTGATTGACTAATGGCTTGCGCAATATAAATGGCCAGTAACGCAGACATAATGATGGCGATAAAAATAATCCCAATGGTTACACTAATAGCATCGCTTGAACGCTCTAAAGTATCACTAATAAGCGCTTGAAAGCGTTCATCTGACTTAGCTTGAAATGTTTCAAAATGGCTCACTAATGCTTCATATTTTGCGGTTTTTTCTTGTGCTTGTTGCTGGATTTTTGAAAAATCGGCTGTGCCATTAATCATACCCGACGCTATGTCTTTTGCTATTTTGCTGTACTCTTGCAGCAGTTTAGTATCTCTGCCACTAGCATCTTCAGGCGATAAACGCGAAAGCTGTTCTAGGTTCTGTTTTATCTGCTCACCGGTTTCTGTTGCTTTACCAATCAATTCTTCATCGCCGAATGTAACCGACTGAGTATAAAGTTCATCCAATTTTTGCACTAAATATTTGTTAGCAGTTGCAAATTTCACTACTTCGTAACTGACATTCGAAATTTCGTTAATTGATTTTTCATTGTCCACCATGGTACTGCGACTAACCGCCAAAATAGCGATTAGCAGTATCACAGTTAACCCTGTAATTAAGTGTATCTTCTTGTTTATACTTAAATTGCTAATGATATTCATTCTGCTTGTTACCCTACATTAAGCTATTGTTTTAAATAAGCCCTTTTAAGCACTACCATTAAATTGTCGTCTATTTTTTATTTTTTGCTAGTAATCTCGTTTATTTAACTATACTTATCTCGCTAATAACGCAAATTAAGCAATTTAGGAAACGATTATGAATAATAGAGTTTTATTAGGTTGTGCATTGTGTTTTGCGGCTTTTCCAAGCTTTTCAGATGTTAATATCTCTGGTTTTACTAGCATAAATGCAGGCAAAGTACTTAGTGGCACAGGTGTTCCTCACTACGGCATTAATGAACCCACCTTTCTCGCTGACTATCCTATAGTGAGCGTATATAACGAAGATATCACCTTTAAACCCGAATCCCTTTTTGGCTTGCAAGTAAGTGCCGATGTCGGTGAAGGGTTAAGCGCAACCGCACAAATTGTTGCGCGCGGTGCAGATGATTTTAACGCAGAGTTTGAGTGGGCATATTTGTCGTATGAGATCAACGACAACTGGACAATACAGGCAGGGAAGAAACGCCTTCCATTGTTTTACTATTCTGATTTTTACGACGTTGGCTATGCTTACGTTTGGATGCGCGCGCCCGCAGATAACTACACTTGGCAAATTTTTAACTATAACGGTGTAAACGCCCTTTACACAGGATCAATCGGTGATTGGTCATTATCTGGTAATATCTATTTTGGTCGCGAAGACGACAAAGAAAATAAGCTACTCTCAGAGTTTTTTTTCAAAGAACAAACACGTGAGATTTGGAAAGACATCATTGGCGGCGTAATTCAAACCAGTAATGATTGGTTAGAAATTCGCGCAACAGCCATGAGCTATACCAACCAACGCTATATCGGTGGCGAGCCATCAACATGGAATGGTAAAGATGAGCGCGATGGCAACTTTTATGGCTTGGCGGTCAATGCTGATTTTGGTAACTTTTTTGTATTAAGTGAACTCAACCGCCTCGATCTTGATGGTAATTTAGATACCGCGATGCTGACATTAGGCTACCGTATCGATTCTTTTACACCTTTTGTCTCATATTCAACCTTCGATCAAAAAGATGGTGATGATGGTGAAAATCATAACACCACATCATTTGGTATCCGTTGGGACTTCCACTCAAACGCTGCATTTAAAATCCAATACGATGAGGTCGAAGACAACTCGTATGAATTGGCTGTAGCAGGTGATAGCAAAGCCATTACTATCGGCGTTGATATGGTATTTTAATTGAGGGTAATACAATGAAAAATTTTATTATTTTAACACTTATTCTATTCACATCTTGCTCATTAAGCGCTGCGGTAGATGTTATTGTTCACCCATCAAATGCAAATGCAATTGAGGCTGGTGATATTAAGAAAATTTTTACAGGCAAAGCAAAATCGTTTGCCGATGGTTCAAAAGCGCTACCCATTACTCAGGCCGATGGCAACCCTGCTACCGATGAGTTTAACCAAAACGTACTAAACAAATCTTCAAGCCAATTAAAAGCATATTGGTCAAAGTTAGTATTTACTGGCAAAGGCACACCACCGGAAGAAGCGGCAAATGATGCCGAAGTAGTGAGCTTAGTATCAAAAAATCCAAATTTAATTGGTTTTGTTACAAAAGGCAGCGCCGATGGCAGTGTAAAGGTTGTTCAATCCTTCTAATTGAGGTGAAGCTAATATGAAGAAACGTTATTTAATTGCTTCATTACTATTAACAGGATTTGCAACATCAAGCTATGCAGATATCCGAGTTAATGGTTTTGCCTCTATCTACGGTGGGCAAACCCTTGGTAGTGATGATGCCTTATACAATTACTCAGATGAACTAGACTGGCAAAACGACAGTTTGTTTGCGGTACAAGTTAGCGCCGATGTGATGGATGGGCTATCTGCAACCGCACAGCTGTTAGCCCGAGGCAGTGATGATTTTAATGCCGAGTTTGAGTGGGCATATTTAACCTATGAAGTATCTGAAAATTCACAACTAAGTGCCGGTAAAATGCGAATTCCATTTTATCGGTACTCCGATTTTCTTGACGTAGGTTACGCCTATCGCTGGGTAAGACCGCCGCAATCGGTTTATAACTTGTCGTTTTCGACCTACGAAGGGTTAAGCTACCTGCATAACTCGACCATAGGTGAACTTGATAGCAGCTTACAGCTAATGGTGGGTGCGGTTGATACAGATATTACCGCAATTACCGATTCCGACGCTGCTGAACTTAAAGACACAATTGGTATTAACTGGAGTTTATCAAATGGTTGGCTAACTGGACGGGTTGCTTACTTTGTTTCTGAAGCCAGTATTGATGTTAGCGGTAGTAGCGAACTCTCAGGGTTATTAAATGGCTTGCAAGCCTATGGCTTGAATCAGCAGTACAATAACTTAGCCATCGAAGAAGACGACGCTTATTTTGCAGCAATTGGAATTGGCATTGATTACAACGATATTCTATTCGACGCCGAATACACGCAATTTGAGATTGATAACAGCATTTTAGCCAAACAAACACAATATTATGTGTCGCTTGGTTATCGTATGGATTCAGTCACATTAAGTGCAACGTATGAAGGCAACGATGATGAAAATTCAAACGATCAATTTAACCAAGTACCACGCAGCATAACAGGCCCTGGCGGTGTACAAATACCTGTTGTTGCCCCTGGTACAAATCCACCACTGTATTTACAAGATGCCACTAACTTAGCGCTCGCATCACAAGCTGCTAAATCGAATGCATATTCGTTTACCGTACGATATGACTTCCACCCATCAGCAGCATTTAAAGTGGAATTTACCCACTTTGAAGATGATTTAAGCAACAACGACGCCGACTTAGTGACCTTTGGTGTGGACCTAGTGTTCTAATTATTATTTCCTTAAAAGCAAAAGCCCTACTCTTTTTGAAGTGACCCCCAATAGTTGGACATTCCAATTACTGGGGGTCTTTTTATGTCTACATACAGTAGAGAGTTCAAACTAGAAGTAGCAGCTCAAGCCAATACCAAAGGTTCACGTCTGCTTTCAAAACAATTCAATGTTAGTTCACGGCAAATTCGGTATTGGTGTTTAGTGTTTCGTCTTCATGGCAAAGATGCTTTTTTGCATAAGCAAAAACCTTACATAAAAGAAGCTCGCCTAGCGATGATTCAACGAATGAAACGGGAAGGATGGTCTTTAACTTACACTAGTGCCTTTTTTGACTTGTCTTCTCCCGGCATGTTATCCGAATGGTTTTGCGCTTATAATTCGGGAAAATTAACTCACTTGAAACCACTCAGAGCAAACATGCGCAAGCCTGCCAAAGCTAAAAACTCGAAAGAAATGACTGAAAAAGAACTAAGAGAAGAGCTTGAGTACCTCAGAGCGGAGAATGCTGTCTTAAAAAAGTGGAATGCCTTGGCTCAGGAAAAACCAACAACGAAAAAGCAAAAGTAGTGAGTGAGCTAAAGGCTAAATTTAAACTATCGCATTTACTCAAGGCCAGTGAGCTACCGAAAAGCGTTTACTATTACCATCGTAACAAAGGCGATAGTCACGACAAATATGATGCGATAAAGCAGCAAATAAAGTCTATATTCCATGCTCACAAAGGACGGTATGGTTACAGGCGAATAACGTCAACATTACGCAACTCGGGTACGCTCATTAACCATAAAACCGTTCAACGCTTGATGCAGCAATTGTCACTGCAATCGACTGTGAGGCCGAAGCGTTATAAGTCTTATAGGGGCGCACTAGGTAAGCATATCGACAATACGCTTAACAGAGATTTTAATGCGGTGAAACCAAATCAAAAATGGGTAACCGATATTACAGAATTTAAGGTAGCTAACCAGCGTGTCTATCTGTCACCAATCATTGACCTGTTTAATCAAGAAGTTGTTAGTTATGAGGTTGGAACCTCACCGAGGTTAAGTCTAGTTACTGATACATTAAATAAGGCTATTAAGTTGTTAGCATGGCATGAGCGACCGCTCATTCATTCTGATCAAGGTTGGCAATATCAACATCAGTTGACCAGAAAAATCATTGCAGATAACAGCTTAACACAAAGTATGTCCCGTAAAGGAAACTGCTTAGACAATGCCGTTGCAGAAAACTTCTTCGGTATATTGAAAACGGAAATGTATCACGGTTATGAGTACAAAAGCGCAACCGAGCTGGAAAATGCCATTAAAGAATATATAGAATATTACAATCACAAACGAATTAAGCTGAAACTAAAAGGCCTGAGTCCGATAGAGTATCGAAATCAGGCCTTGGTAGCCGCTTAGAAATGAGTCCAACTTAATGGGGTCACTTCATTTTTAAGTAGGGCTTTTTTATGGAATAGGTTAAACCAATGTGATTAGCAAACGTCACCTTCAATATTCAATAACTGTGGCTTTGTATTAGGCTTAGCATAACTTAATCGCCCTAGCCGCTCGGTTGTGTGATAGCTATCAAGACCTGAAATCGCGACGGTATCAAGCGCTTCAATATCAATATAACCGTCTTTGCAAAGTGCAATATCCGGCACAATAATATGGGTTATTTCACCAATGACTAATACCGTGCCGTTAATTTCGAGCGATTTAATTTCGCGTAATTCAAGAGCAAATTTGGCTTGCGATTCACCAACAAATGGTGCATCTATGCCTTTCTCAAACTGCTCTGTAAGCGCTACTTTCTCAAACTCAGATTCACTTTCATCGTAACGGGCTGATGTTTGATGAGCTTGTTGCCAAATTAATGAATTTACGTGGTTAATGGTGTAGACACCCGTAGCTTTAATATTACTTAACGTGTCTCTGGGAACAGTATCTGGGCGGATAATCATGCCTATTAGCGCAGGATCTGCGCCTAAATGAAATACTGAGCTTACAATCGCCAAATTGGTAATGCCAGATGCGTTTTGTGTGCCAATTAAATTTGCACTTTTAAAGCCAGATAAACTATTAATTAACCGCGCACGCTCTCGCTGTTCCATCGCTTTAATATCATCTTGAGTTATGTGTTTTATCATTGCATTTGCCTTAAAATCATTTGCTTTGCTATACGCTTAACCACACGTTATCGATTACAAATTTTCAAGATTTTGCAGTAAAAAGTTCGCGCGACTCAGCACTTTCTCGCGATCTGCCTCCGGTTTTTTAAGCCAGTTACTTAACACCATTTTAGTGCGTGGGTTATTGGCAAAACTGTCTTTATGTTTATCCATAAATTGCCAGTAAAGTGAATTAAGCGGGCAAGCATCATCACCCACAGTATTGGCTACTTTATAGTGACAATCACTGCAATAATCACTCATTTTTTTAATATAATTACCACTTGCGGCATAGGCTTTAGAACCAACAATACCGCCATCGGCAAACTGGCTCATCCCACGCGTATTTGGCATTTCAACCCACTCAAGGGCGTCGATGTAAATACCTAAATACCAGTCATCAACTTCATCTGGGTGAATACCTGCAATTAAACAAAAATTACCTGTTAACATTAAGCGTTGAATGTGGTGAGCGTAAGCAAAATCAAGTGATTGCGTAATCGCATGAGACAGGCAGCGCATTTTGGTGTTTCCACTCCAAAACCAACTTGGCAGTGGCAAGTTAGCACCTAAGGCATTAAGCGATGCGTAATTGGGCATATTAGCCCAATAAATACCGCGCACGAATTCACGCCAGCCTAAAATTTGCCTAACAAAGCCTTCTACTTGAGCAATATCTATGTCGTCGTTTTGTTCAAATGCGTCAATTGCAGCATTCACGACGCTATGGGGGCTTATCATTTTTGCATTAATGGCAAACGATAATCGCGAGTGATATAAACTCCAACCTTTATCCTCGCCAAACTCAATAAGCTTGCCTGTCATCGCATCTTGAAATTGACCAAATTTTGGTAATAGCACCTTACAGAAAAAAACGAGCAGCTGCTTTGCTTGACTGCGATTAATTGGCCACAGCAATTGTTTCTCCGCTTTACCCATAGTTTTAATTCCATGTCTTTCAATGCGCGCCAAAATGTCACTGACATCATTAGCAAACACCAGCGGCTCTGGAATATTTGCAAGATCACTTGCTTTTAACTTATTGCGGTTTTGACTATCGAAGTTCCACTGCCCCGTAAGGGGTTCATCGCCATCCATTAAGACATTAAATTCCGCGCGCATTTTGCGATAAAAATGCTCTAACCGGTGTTTTTTACCTTGCTTGAAATACCCGCCTAATTGATTATCATCCAAGTAAAAATGCTCGGTATCAAATACCTTGTAGTCGATAGAAAGGCTTTTACAGTAATCAGTTAGCTGGGTGCGTAAACGGTACTCATCGGGCAGTTGATAGCAAAAGGTATGAATACCGTGCTCTTTGATTAAATGATTTAATAAGTCGGGTAAATCAGCGTACTTTTGTGTGTCGTCTAAGGTTAAGTAAATCACTTTATGACCTGCTTTTTCTAATGCGCTGGCAAATGCCTGCATTGCCGCAAAAAACGCCGATATTTTTTGAATATGATGGGTGGTGTAACTCGCTTCTTGATATAGCTCGGCAATCACATATGTCACATTACTCGACTTTTCTTTAAACCATGAATGCTGTGCATTAAGCTGATCGCCTAAAATGAAACGAAGCTCATTGGTCATTGTACTTTCCTTTTTGTCGATTACCCGCACAGCGTTTTGAGCAGTATTTTACGTTGTGCCAATCTCGCTGCCACTTTTTACGCCATGTAAAAGGGCGTTCACACACTTGGCATATTTTTGTAGGTAATTCTGATTTTTTCACTAATTCGGCCTAACATGACGGTTAAGTAACCGCTTACTTTCAATCACAACTTTTGGCTTTTTACGCCATAACCAAAGTAACGCTTGTGCATCTTTATAGCTTTGTTTTACATCAACAATCGGCTCGGGATAATCCTCACCCAATGTAAAGCCATACATCATTTGTTCCATTTGTGATAGCTGCCACGGGCTATGAATTAATGGCGCTGGTACTTCACAAAGTTCAGGCACCCACTTTCTAACGAAGTCGCCCTTTTCGTCTTTTTCTTCCCCTTGTTTTACGGGGCTATAAATTCGAATGGTGTTAATGCCAGTCACACCCGCTTGCATTTGAAATTGACTGAAATGAATACCGGGCTCGAAATCTAAAAATAGACTAGCAAGATGCGCTACACCGCTGCGCCAATCAAGCTCTAAATGATGACACAAAAAACTCACTAACATAGCGCGCATGCGAAAGTTAATATAGCCAGTTTCAATTAGGCAGCGCATACAGGCATCAACCATAGGGATTCCGGTTTGCCCCGTTTTCCAAGCATGTAATCGTTGCTCAGCTAAGTCACCTGTCACCCTTGGTAAATCGTTATAGCCTTTGTTAACGTGGCGAAACTCCATCTCACACTCGCTTTCAAATTTCTGAATAAAGTGGCAATGCCAATGAAGTCGTGATGTAAAAGCAACAAGGCTTCTACGCCAGCCCGGAACTTGCCAGTGACTGAGTACCGTTTGATACACCTGGCGCAAACTGATATTGCCCCACGCTAAATAAGGCGATAACCGAGAGCAATGGATTTGACTTAAACTAGGGCTTGAAAGGTTAAATGCATACTCTTTACCGCGAGCGGTAAAAAAGTCGTTAAGTACATTAAATGCTTCGCTTTCGCCGCCATTTTGAAACTGCCCCTGGATATTTTGAAAGCGCGTTTCAAAGTATGACAACTGGCATTCAAACTCATTATTTTTAAACCAGTTAACCTTGTTTAAATCAAGATTCAAACAAGGCGCGCGCATTACCTGCTGCCAGTTTTCATCCCAATTGGTGCGATGGGTTAAGCCCCGTTGCACCGCCCCTAAAGGGGTTTCATGCCATATTATTTGATTGCTTTTGCACCATGTAGCAAACGCTTTATCACGCTCAAAGGTGTTATCAAGGCCAATTTCTTGATGAGAAAACACCTGCGAAATACCGTATTTAAGATTAAGCGCTTGAAATACCTCTAGCGCATCCCCCTTTGCAACATACAACGCGCCTTTTGGCAGTTTGTTTGCCATATCGCGCAGTGACTGCGAGACAAACCGCCAATGACGTTCAGAATAGTGCGCATCTTCAAGCAACATGTCTTCAAAACAGTACACCAGTAATACTGGCAAACCCGTTTTTGCAGCTTCAAATAGTGGGGCGTGATCAGATAGGCGTAAATCTCGTTTAAACCATACAACTGCGATACTCATTTAAGTTACATCGCTTAAAATTGGCCAATCTGCGGCATCATTGGCATCAAGCTGTGAGCCAACCGCTGAGCCTTGCCACTTTCTAATAAATACGCCTTTTGCGTCAAACAGCTCGGTTTGCTTTTCAATATTGAAATGCCGCCCACCACGAGGGTCAACACCAACGCCAGCAATATATTGCCAATTGCCCCAATTTGATGCTACATCAAAATCAATCAGTTGCTGTTGAAAATAGGCAGCGCCATAACGCCAATCAAATTGTAATTCATTAATAAAACAACTTGCCGCAATTTGCCTGCCACGATTGGACATATAACCGGTAGTATTAAGTTGCTTCATAAGTGCATTAACTAAAGGGTAAGGGGTGTTTCCGCTACACCATTTTTGATATCGCTCAGAAAAAAAACTAGTGAGTGGTTTTGTTTCTCTGAGGCCTGAAAACGCATAAAGGCGCTTTCCTAACTTTAAGCTAAGCCACTGAAAATATTCACGCCATAACAGTTCAAACTTAATCCAATACGTTGACTCGTTAGCGCCATCTGAATGTTCATATTGTAATACCGCATGCCAAATTTGCCGTGGTGATAAATTACCTATCGCTAAATAAGGGCTAAATTTTGTCGAGTTATGCCAGCCATCAAGTTCGTTGCGGGTGTCTTTGTAGGTTTTTGCCGCGCCACTATTTAAATAACTCACTAAGTGATATTTTCCTGCATGCTCGCCAGCAAAAAACGGCATATCATTGGGCATTGAATACGTCCCATCATAACGCTCAAACCAAGCAAGCAGCGCACAATTGTTATCAACCTTAATAGCTTTGGGCCAATGCTCTGGCGTTAAAGTATTTTCCAATGAGGTTGGTGTTGAAACTGTTAATGGCATTTTCTCAACTTTATTGCGAAATTTACTAAAACTGCCCGACATACAATCAAGCTTGTCAATTTGATGCTGTGTGAATAGCGTGTGTTGCCAAAACTGCACAACATTAACTTCTGGAAATGTGTTTTTTAAGTGAAGAACTTGTCGTCTTTCGTATTCACCCACTTGCTCTGCAACCACCAGCTGATTAATGTCATGCTCACGAATAAACTCACCTACTTCACCTTGAGTCTCGCCTTCTAACACAATTAACTGATGACCCAGTGCTTGCAGCTCGTCAGCGAGTTCTTGTAAGGCATTTAAAATAAAGCGTGTTTGATGATCGCCGAGCAATTGGCTGTGATAATTGTTGGCAATTTTCGTACTTGGATCGAGCACATAAACAAAGGCGATTTGCTCACTGTTTTTCAGCGCATATTCAAGCGCAACGTTATCGCTTAAGCGTAAATCATGGGTAAACCAATAAAGGGTTTTAAGCACTATTTCAAACCGAACGTATTGCAAACTATAGTAATAGGTACGTAACTCAAGGTTAAAAAGTTCAACACAATAGAGCGCCTTTTAAAACCGCCCCATGGCGTTGTGCATTTATCACAAAGGGCTTGTTTAAACATTATTGTCAATTAGCCTTGGTATTGTGTGTCGCTAGCGGTATGAGTGAGGAAGTAAATGTGATCACTGCGATTCTATTAGCCGGTTTTGCCCAGAGTTTGGTGTTATCTGGCTTTTTGTACAATAAATCAAAACAACTTAAGCAGTTTAAAATTTTAATGCTGATCCATTTGGTCTTTGCTTTAGACCTCTTTTTGGTATTTGCAGGTCAGCATAACTGGCTTTCGTCGCGTCTAAACGCATGTTGGGGAGCAATTTACGCCATTTTATTTTTTGTTTTTATTCGCAGCTGCATCGGTTTGATGCCGTCAAAACGCGAAATCATGTGTTACTTCGCGCCTTGGCTGGCGCTTAACATTTCTGTTATTGATTTTCTTTACAACCCTAAAAGCACAGTGTTGTCATTACGGCACGAATTATCGGGCTACTTTTTACTGGTTATTTATCTTTATTTTACCATTTGGGCATGTGTAACGGTCAGGCGATATCGCAAACAACAAGGGCGCTTTTCAACTACACTTAGCAACGAAAATATTTTGTTGTTATGGGGAATATGCGCCAGCTTGTTTTTAGCTATTTCTGTTATTCCGTTTCAATATATGCTGCAAACCAGCTTACCTTTGCCCCAGTTGCTAATGTGCTGTGCGATGTATGCCATTACTTATGTGTTATTACTAAAGCCCCAGCTACTTGATTTTAAAGCTAAGCAAATAGCAAATACTAACAAAGAAAAATTGCACGCGAGTGAAGACGCATTACTTGCCGAGCACATCTTAACCTCGCTTGATGAGCAGCAGCTTTTTACCGATCCAAATCTTAATTTACAAACCTTTGCCGAACACTTGGCAATGAAACCCTATTTACTCTCGCAGGTGTTAAACCATCATTTGGGAATAAAATTTATTGATTTAATTAATCAACGGCGAATTGAATATGTTTGCAACCTAATTAAAAATCAGCCACATATGCCAATGTTAACGATTGCGATGCAAGCGGGCTTTAATGCTAAATCAACCTTTAATGCGGCATTTAAAAAATATCGCAACCTCACCCCAAGCGAGTATAAATCACAAGTATTAAGTACAGATTAGCGAATCTGTACGTACAAAAACGCCAATAAGACGACACCAAGCGCGAAACGCTGAACCATAAAGCCTTTAAATAAAAGGAGAACTTTATGAACTACAAAACACTTTTTGCGCTTAGTTTGTCACTGTTATTAATTGCATGTGATAGCGATGACGCACTGTTTGAGAACCCATCTGCACAACACGTTTACCCCGCACCAAGCGGGCAATATCGTGTTGGTATCATGGAGTTTGATATTACCGACTACCGCGAAGATAAACTGGCTCCAGAACTCGGCGAACTGCGACAGTTTACGCTTCGTGTGCATTACCCAAGCCAATTACGTTCAACTCTCTACCACCCGTACTTTGATAAATGGCAACACCAAGTCGATTACCTATCTGCACTGAGGCCGCAAAATGCGCCAATTCACCCAGAGCAACATGAACTGCAAAGCATGTTGTCTTGGTCAAATTCAAAAGCGCCAATCGCATATCATCCGGAAAATGGCTGGCCGGTGCTTTTTTACTCTCATGGCTTAGGGCTTTTTAATGCTGACAACACCGAGCTACAAGAAGCGCTTGCAAGCCACGGCTTTGCTGTGGTTTCAATTAACCATACTTATTTGGCTGGCGTTACCAGTTTTCAAAATGGCGAGCAAAAAGGACTGTATTTACCAAGTGGCAAACACGATGTGCAAACGCCCGCTGGTCGCGCATATTTTGATAATCTCGTTGCCCCTGAAATTGCCAAAGATGTGCTCGCTGCATACCAGTGGTTAGCACAAGAAAGCGGGCAATTTGAACATCAGCTCAATTTAAACAATGTAGGCATGTTAGGTTTTAGCTTAGGCGCAAGTGCTGCAATGAATGCCTGCCAGCAACTTTTAGTATGTAAGGCCGCAGCAAATATGGATGGTATCGTATTGGGCAACGTAGCACTAAATCCACTAAACAAACCACTGTTACTATTTCGTTCGGAAAATCCTTTTTCACAGCTAGAGCCAATTTATCACGCGAACCAAAATGACAGCATTTTGGTATCAATTCACGGCAGCCAGCACAATGACTTTACCGACCAAAACCGCTGGATTGTTGGTTATCCGAGCGAGGTTGATAAAAACACCATGCATAACATTGTTAAACAACATATGCAGCGCTTTTTTAGTCACTATTTAAAGGCGCAGCCATTAATACTTGCCGAATTTGAAGGTGTTAGCATTCAGCAGAAGTGATTCGGCTAATCTAAACTAGCAGCCAGTTTCTACGGTAGAGGCCACTTTACTGGTAACTTGGCTGCCATTTTCAGCAAAAGCGTAATAGGCATAGCATTCGTCTTGTAGGCTGTAGCCTTTAGGGAAAATAAATAATCCCCAGCCCTGAATACTGCTATTTACATAAGATGCCGGGGTTTGATCTATCACACACAAGCGCTCTTGGCAGTTATAGCTCGCAACTAAGCTTGCGCCTAAATCAAAATACCCATTGCCCACATAACTGAAATCTCCGTCCATTAAATCACCCAACGCGTTATTCCAAATCTCTTGCGGCGCACCAAAATAGGTATTAATGGTCACCCCATTAATGGTCACGGACTCATTGCTAACTTTGTGCTTATGTTGAATTACAGCTTTGGCGTAAATGCCATCGGTAAGCTGATCTAGCCCTGCAGCCACTTGTTTAAGTGTTGCAATGTTTGCGTCGCGACTAAGTGAAAGAAATTTAGGCGCAGCAACAACGGCTAACACGCCGAGTACAACAATCACTAAAATCAATTCAATTAAGGTAAAGCCGCGGTGAGAGGTCATAGCAGGTGTACATCTTTTAACATTAAGCATTCAATGGATAAGGGAAACCCTTATGTATGTCTTACAGAGTAAGCCTTCTGGGGGAAATGTTCAAATAATTAAAATAGCGAACATCCGTGTTCCACTAATACTGATTAAAATACCAAATAAACTTTAAACAGGTTTGGAAGCACGTAAGGTAAACGCAAATTCAGTGCCTTTGCCAAGTTCACTTTTTACTTTGATGTCGGATTTAATCAGCTGAATTAAGCGATTTGTTATTGCAAGTCCTAATCCCGCATGGGACTTTTTACAACCTAGGCTGTTACTTGCGCGGTATCGTGCTTCAAAAATATAGGGTAAATCTTCACTGCTAATACCCACGCCGGTATCGGCAACAACAATTTTGTACTGGTTCGAGTCTAAAACGACATTAACGCTAATTGTTCCGCCTTGGTTAGTATGACGCAGCGCATTTTCGATTAAATTCGTTAAAATACGCTCTAATTTTGCGATATCTGAATAAACACTAAAATCACACTCTTTCGGATGTACTTGTAATTGAATCCCCGCTTTTTCAGCGCGTAGGGCAAATTTTGCCATCACATCGTAAATCAGCTCGCCTAAGTTGAATACTTCCAGATTAATATTGGTTTGGCCAGATTCAAGATGGGCGAGTTCAAAAATTTGATCGATTAAGGCTTTTAATTGGCCGCAATTTTTAAGCGTTACATTTAAATAATGTGCAGCTTTTTCATTAGCATTAGGCGTTTCTTTATTGAGTAACTCTAAATAGCCTTGCAGCGAGGCAAGTGGCGTGCGCAAATCATGAGATAAATGGGCAAGTAACTCGCGGCGCTGCTCATCAAGTTTAGTGAGCTGCATCATTTGCTGATTAATGGTGATCAGCATGCGATTTACTGCCGAACCTAATTGATGAATTTCATTATGGTGCTTCGGCCAATCTAGTAAAGGCAATTCTGAAATATCAAATTCAGTTTTATCCACTTTTTGAATAAAGCTGCTTAAGGTTTTAAGCGGTTTAGTAATTGTGCGAAAAATCACTAACATGCTAACCAGCAAAAAGCCTAAACCTAATACTAACCAAATACTGCTTACTAAAATTTGCTCTGAGCTTTTAATCGACGCAAAAATTGAATCATAAATGGATGAGCCTATAATCACGTACAAGTAACCTTGTAGGGTATCGCCGTTATACACAGGGGCAACTGAAAAAATCTTTTTGTGGTCAAAATTGCGCGGATCATCACCGTAAATGGGTAAATTAGATTGATCTTCAATTAAAGTAACAAGCGGCGCTAAGTCGATGAACTGGCGTTTAACTTGCCCTGGTTTGGCTGAAAACGTCAGTAATTTGCCACTTGGGTCAACAAAATAAAACTCAAACGCAGGGCCAAGTACCATTAAGGTATGGAACAAATTCTCTAATGCCTTGTAATCGTATACCCCTTGTTTTAACAGTGGATTATCATTGGCTAAATGTTCGGCCAAACCCAAGTGCAGTGCTTGCTCTGCCTGTGCGCGGCTTACTTGCGATACACTTTGTGTCCACCATAAAAAAAGACTGGCAGTAAGAATGAATATGCTCGCTAATGTGAGTGAGAGCTTGGTATAAAGCGAGTTTTTCATAGTGCAGCAACAGCCAAAGATTTAGCATTGAGTTTGTAACCAACACCCCAAACCGTTTCAATTACATGCTGTTTTGCATGTTTTTCGAGCTTGCCTCGAAGCCGGTTGATATGTGAGTTGACGGTGTGTTCATAGCCACTATGGTCGTAACCCCAAACTGACTCTAATAATTGACTTCTTGAAAACACCTGATTTGGGTGTTTTGCAAAAAACACCATTAGGTCGAATTCGGTAGCGGTAAGCGGTAAGTCTTCTCCTTGAAAACGCACTTCATGGCTAAAGGGGTCGATGTGTAGTGCACCAAAATTAAGCACTTGCGGTTGCTCGCTGTTTTGCATGCTTTGTGCTTGGCTTTGCTGCAATAAGCGAATGTGCCTAATTTGCGTTTTGATACGCGCCTGAAATTCACGATAGCTAAACGGTTTGCAAATATAGTCGTCTGCGCCCATTTCTAGGCCAATAATACGATCCATTTCACTGCTTTTAGATGTGAGTAGTACCACGCTCACCTCGGGCATTTTGGTTTTTATTTCGCGGCATAAGGTTAGCCCGTCTACTGTGGGTAACATTATATCCAGTAAGATAATTTGATAATCTTGTTTTGCTAATTGGGCTAGTGCCGCTTCACCAGTTGTAACATGATCTACATGCAAGTTAAGTTCATTTAAATGAACCTGCAGTAACCCCGCAATATCTTGATCATCTTCAACAATCAGTACCGAGTGTTGCATCATCACACCTCTGCTTATTATAGAAATAAGATAGGCCGACGAAGACAACAACAAGGTACACTAAATAAGTGCGCTACAGTGGTTTAAAGTGCTAACTCGGGTTTACTGCAGCACACTATTCAACGTGGCAAAACAAATCGCCGGCCTATTTAACGCGTGTTACGGTGACAGCCAATAGTGGGTTGTCGAATTTATGAAGACTGCTTAATACCGAAGTACTCAGCCCATCATCTTGTCCAACAACACCTGGATGCATCGCAACTTTATTTATTTCTTCGCGTGCACTGTTAAAGCCTTCACCTCCGTCAGCTGGGCCCGGTATGGTACCTGGCGCTTCAGAATTGGCTTCTGTGCCCGCATCATAAGCAAAGGTTTTATAGTACTGCATATCCCCTACACTCATTGAAGAAACATCTATGGCATTAAGACCGGTAAAGCCATCATTTGTATTCACCATCATCGAAATTAATGATAATTTTTGGCCTTCCAGCATCTCGCTTGTGAGCATCAACTCAACTTTTTGCCCCGGCATTAATACTGCGTCACTTGATGTGCTTGCATTCACCACATCTAATGCCAACAGGCCCGAGTTATCACCGGATTCTGCCAGTACTTCGAGTGGCTCAGATGCCATTTCACCAATTTGCCAAAATTGGCCAGAGGTATGTAACGCACTGCCTAGCGGCGACATAGGTTGTGCCTGCGTTAAATTCACGGCAGTTACCATAAATTCATAGGTCATTGTGGTTGGCGGCGTGACTACTGGAGGCTCAACCGTCATTTTGTCGTTATCGTCGTCCCCACAGGCAACAAGCGCTAAACATGCTGCTGGGATCAAAATTTTACTAAGTCTCATAATGACCCCCAATTACTTCACAGTGACGGTTACTTTCGCAACTGGGTTTAACCAGCGGTGAACTGTATTGTGTAAGTCACTACTACCGCCAGAAGCATTGTCATCGCCAAGGTTTCCGCGGTGGACATGGATCATTTTATTCTCTTCGCTAGTGGTAACGCCTGTGCCATTTTCGCCAGGAACAACCCCAGGAGACGCCGGAATACCAAGTTCACCCGGTGCGCCAGATCCATTTTTTACTAACTCATTATTGGCTTCTGTGCCCGCATCATAGGCATTTAAATAAATGGTGTAAGTGCCCACTTCGCTTGGAATACTCCAACTGTTTAGGCCAACAAAGCCATCATTGGTTGGTAGCATCATACCGACAATTGATAACTGGGTATTGCCGTCGGTTGTCATTAAGTTGGTCATGGTACTCATGGCTGGGGCAAGTAAACCACCCGCTGGGTTTGCCATGGTGTCTGCACCAATACCATCAACCATAGCTACAAGCCCATCTAAGCTGCCGCCTTCGGCCATTGCTTGCAGTTCAGGTGAAGCCGCTTCACCTAATTTATACAACATGGCATCGCTAGAATGCGCCGTAACAAGTAACGGCGTGAAATAAATGCCTTGGGTTAAGTTAGTAATTTTTACATCTATATCTGCAGCACTTGCATTGCCAGCAGCAAGAAGTGCACTAGTAGCAAAAAGTGAAAGGATTTGTGTCTTCATAATTTGTTCTCGGTTGTTTTTGACCCTTTCACTATGAAAAACAAAGTTCTCAATGCCATCACCGAAATCTCACAAAATTATCACGATTTCATAAAAAATTTTAACTTGCGATAAATGAATAAGAATTGTTCAATTGAGCATTGGCAACCTATAAATTAATCTGTAACGCAAAATACGCCTTGGCTAGCTAACCTGAATTCGGGTTAAGAAGTTAACTAAACATTTGAAATATTTGAGCTATGTTGTTTCATACCTTCTAGCTTGATAGTTTTTCACAGTAACAAGGCAAATTTGTGCGTCAATAGCGAGTCTATTGCAAACAAATTTAACGCAGTAATAAGTAAAAATAGCTGCTAGAAAGTAATTTATTATCCCGAATTCAGGTTAGGTTATCGCATAAAACATGAAATGGATGTTCAACGTAATATGAAGCATTTTTATCTCGCAGCTGCACTTTTAGGCAGCATTATTCCTTATGGTGCGTTTCTACCTTGGGTCATTGAAAATGGCGCAAATATACCTTTATTTGTTAAATCGGCATCGGCTAACCCCATTAGCTTATTCGCTTGGCTTGATGTGTTAATTGCCGCAATTACCTTACTTGTGTTTATTATTGTCGATGCAAAAACAAATAAAGTCGCGTTTTGGTACTTAGCGCTTGTGGGCACATTATGTGTGGGCGTGTCATGTGGCTTACCACTTTATTTATATTTACGTACCCGTGAGCAAAATAAGCGCTTAACTCACGCAAAGTCATTTTAAGGAATTGACATGGATTATTTACTGGCAGTGACGCTTTTTGCAATTTCATCATCGGTTACACCGGGTCCTAACAATATTATGGTGATGACTTCTGGAGTAAATTTTGGTGTTCAAAAAAGCTTGCCACTGTTGTTAGGAATTTGTATTGGTTTTAGCTTAATGTTGCTGGTTGTAGGGTTTGGTTTTGCTCAGCTTTTTGCCCTTTATCCCACGTTACATTTCATTATTAAATGCGTGGGCGTCGGCTATTTACTTTATTTAGCCTGGCTTATTGCAAGTAGCAGCTCAGATGTTGAAAAAAGCCGTCAAGCAACCCCTTTTTCGTTTATGAAAGGTGCGCTGTTTCAATGGGTAAATGCTAAAGCATGGATTGTTGCAACAGGTGCTATTGCAGCATTTACCTCAAGTGGTGGCGATTTATTAACTCAGCAATTAATTATCTCACTGACGTTTTTTATTGTGTCGTTCCCTTGTGTTGGCGTGTGGTTATTATTCGGCTCTATGCTGCAAAACGCACTCAATAGCCAAAGCCACAGGCGCATATTTAATTTATCCATGGCTGGTTTATTGGTGTTATCGGTATTACCGATAATGCACGAGATTATTTCCCAGTTACTTACATAATACGTCGCTTGAACCGTCAAAATGCTCACTTATTACATCCATTACGAGGTCGAAACGCGCAGGTAAGTCCCGTTGATATTCTTTAACTAAATACCTTGGCTGTGAAATTGGTTTAGGTAATTCAAATTCACAAAGCACGTTTTTAAAAGGTGAATGAGCAATTGCTACTTGCGGTAAAACGGTAAAACCCAACCCTTTTGATACAGGTAACAGGATTTGATTTAGCTGGTTGATATAACCGCTAACTGGCATAAGCTCCATGCTGCTAGGGTGTTTATCAAGTTGAGTAAACACCATGCTTAGGTAGTGCTTGCCATCTGGGTGATTAATAAACCCGCGTTGGCATAAATCATCAAACGATGTAATCGTGCCCTGCCAAGTTTTTGCCATCACCACAGAAATTTTTTCATGACTTAAGCGTGTTGCTGAAAACCCTTTATCAGCTGAATAGTGGTTAACAATGCCTAAATCAATTGAGCCTTGTTGTATGTGCTCTAAAATACGTTCGTTTGGCGCAATTTCAAGCTCGCACACCAGCTTTGGCAACTTAACTTGTTGTGCAATAAGCTTTTCATAGAGTGAGAGTGCATTAGCCCCAGAGCATGCAATACGACACACCCCTCTGTGTTTATCATCAAAGCTAAGTTGCTCAAGTAAATCAATCTGCCCCTTAAACGTCGACAATGCATAGTCATATACCAACTTTCCTTGCTCGGTAATTTCAAATGCTTTGCCATAGCGCTTTATTAAAGCTTGGCCGCAATAACTCTCTAACTTTTGCAAATGTTGGCTAACACCCGGTTGTGTCATTGCTAATAAATCTGCGGTTTTGGTAAAACTTTTTGTCTCAACTAGGGTGATATAAGTTTTTAACCATATGTTATTTAACATCATAATTTTAAATTATAGGTTTTCTAAAATTTAATAATTTCAATTAATTTAGTTGATTAACTAGGCTTAGCACAAGTAATTTTTCTTATTAATAAAGGAAGCACAATGTCACACACATACCCTAGAAGTTTTTCGCACATTGGTATTTCAGTACCTGACCTAGAAGCCGCAGTAAAATTCTACACTGAGGTGTTAGGCTGGTATTTAATCATGAAACCAACTGAAATTATTGAAGACGACTCACCAATTGGCGAGATGTGTACCGATGTATTTGGTGCTGGCTGGCAGCGTTTTCGCATTGCCCATTTATCTACAGGCGACCGTATTGGTGTTGAACTATTTGAATTTAAAAACCAAGAAAACCCCGAAGATAATTTTGAATATTGGAAAACAGGTATTTTCCACTTTTGTGTGCAAGACCCAGATGTGGAAGGATTGGCTGAAAAAATTGTCGCCGCTGGCGGTAAAAAACGCATGGCAAAACCACGCTATTATTACCCAGGTGAAAAGCCTTACCGTATGATTTATATGGAAGACCCATTTGGCAATATCTTAGAAATATACAGCCACAGTTACGAATTACACTATGCAAGTGGTGCCTATAACTAACTGTTACATTCCTGCTAGGCTGATTATTTAACAGTTAGTTAAGTAATCAGCCCCTTTAACAGTCGCCGTCAAAGGCTTAAGTGCCAACAAATGTCATTCGTAGTAACGCCGTAATAGGTTTGAGCTAGCGCACGTCTTGATTGACGCGTTTGTTAGCTTGTGTTGCACGAATAAAATCAAGATCACTCGTGATAACTCCAATACCCGATGCGACAGCGTCATCGTAGGATTGGGTAATCGATTCATGTCGAGACCAAAGATAAACATCCGAACCATAGCTCTGCAATCTTGATGCGAGGCGTTCAGGATAGCCCCAAAAAAACTTTGTCATCGAGGGAGGTATAAAAAGAATGGTGTCCCTACAGGACTCGGGAACTAATCCAGCCCATCCAACTAAAAGATAATTTAATCCGCAACTCTTTACACTACCAACGCTTGCTAACCGTAAAGACGAATCCTTGTTTCGAAACCACTCCATACCTTTTGACGAGGTAATTACAATATGGTTAGATTTTTTTCCAGCTAGATACTCATATAGAGTTTCGAATGAACGTATGTCGTTATTCTTTAGGTTTAACCAAAACTCATGCTGTGGATACCGCTTGTAAAACGCCTCTAACTTGGAAATCCTAAAACCTTTTCCTCTAAATGGGAAAGTCGCACCATCATCAAACGTATATCCATATCCTGCATCAATACTTTTCAACTGCTCAAACGATGTTTTATGTACTGGCCCAGACCCGTTTGTAGCACAATCTAACGTCCAGTCATGAAAAACAACCAGTTGATCATCACGCGTTCTGTGAACATTTAAATGAATTACGTTAGCCCCCGCTGCAACGGAAGACGCCACAGCTTCTAGTGTGTTCTCAACTGAATTGATCTTTGATGCGTTTATAGAAAGAGAGGTACAGCCAGTTTTTTTTAATTTTTCATAGTTAACTGCACTTCCGCCTCCTCGATAGGCCACAATCTCGCCATATCGCTGTAGGTCAGGAACGAACACATAAGCATTAAACACTCCTAGAGCAATTATGCAAAACAGACAAATCAAAAACGTCTTAACTATTTTTATAAACATTTATTACCTGAATCCTTGATCGATGGTCGATGAAAGCAAACTCCCGCATGCGGGGCGCGACTTGATACGATTGTTAGGGCTTTTTAGCCAAAACAACATCGTAAAAATTGTCTTTAATAAACTTATACAGCCTTAGTTCAGCACCTAGCTCAACCATGTCCTTGATAGGAACTTCCCACTCTTGGAACCCTTCCATTTTGACGAATAGCTTATGCATCGGCACAGCTTCACCGGTGCGCCCTTTTGATATGTACTGAGAGTGGTGAGACTCGTAACGCATAGATTGGACTTTGTTACGCGGAATTCTGATTTCACTGAAAGCGCCATCACGAATATACAAAGTACCGGCTTTAATCCAGGCAGAAGGCTTGGTACCATTTTTAAACCAAAACACAAATGAAGCCAACATAACTACTAGGATAACAATGGGCATAAATGCCCCTAAGCCTTCAGCTTGAGCTGCCATAAACAATACAACTGGAAGAGGCGCTAAGGATGCCATGAAGATCTGAATGTAATTGCGTTCTCTTGGTAATACTGCATCCATAATTAATATTTACCTATAACCATAACGAATGCTAAGCGGATAAAAATAGTTGGCTAAAATTGAGCGACGAAGAAGCAAAAGCCAACTACTTTTTGTCTTTTTAAACTATTTGTTAGTTGCATTTTGCACCAGCTCACTAAATAAAGAGAGTGAGTAAAACAATCAGCGTTCTACATAAAAGATATAAACGCTGTATAAATACATCACTAACACTGAACTTTACTACAATTTCAAACTTCATATTTCTTACCTTTAATTAAGCTATATGAGTAGGATAAGCAGTATTAGTTATCGATATACATGACACTAAAAACAAAATTACTAAATATAGTGTCAGGGAGCAATTCTTATAATTTGTCGTTCGGTAAGTGAAGGGTTATCAAACACAGTTGCAGTGGTGATTGTAACAACTTCCCGTAAAGGCTTCCCTGTTTTATCACGCAATAATTGCGTTAATTTTTTTATAAAATAACTACGTTTTGCATTAGGATGATTTGGTTTGTCTAGTTTTACCGGTTCCCTCGAGTCGCTCCCTATAAAGCCAATATCTTTGTCAGAATCGAGTGTAACTATTTTATTTAATGTTTCGCTAAGGTAACCGGGAGCTAGATCCGGCCACGACTTATATGATGGTTGAGTTTTTTTATGTTCTTCTATATCAATATCTGGTCGAAGAACTTGTAGAGAATGCTTAACAATACTTGCTAACATCAATTTTTGTCGTTTTTGAAGATAAGCTTCCTGCAAAATACGGTCATAATCACTATGCTTTACTAAATTTCTAAGCTTTAATGCGGTAGCTTTTACATCGTTAAGCCATTCAGTATATTCTTTAGGAGTAAGATTATGTGGTTTAGCATCTATGTAAGAGTTGGATAATTGAACCATAGAACTAAATAAAGTTGGTTTAATTTTATATTTAGTTAATTTTTTCCATACTCCTTTCATATCTTCGTATGTCAAAAGCCTAACTAATAAATCAGCCTCTTCTGTTTCAGGTTCTACGGTTGGGAATTTTTTAAACCAATGCTCTATTTCTTCAACTTTTTCTTTCCACTCAGAAATAACCTCTTCTGGTGCCCATTCAGGAAAATTTGGTTTAATAATACTTGCCATATAACATCCATAATTGGCGTAATAATACGATTTGCAGCTAACGCTTGCGTCCTTTGGTTGAGGCACTTGTTAGTTTTTATTTGCTTGAGGAAACTCAAAATGATTTCTATAACCGAAATTATAATTTTGCAAGTTATTGAACAAGGCCTGAGAATTTGTTGGGAGCTCAGCTGTACCTCTGAATTTGGTTAAAAATTCTTTCACAAGTTCAGTAAAGTGATAAGACAAACTGGGGTGTTGCAAGACATCTAACAAATCTAAGTCAAATTCTTTTTTTACATAAACACTTAGACTCTGGAGTTTTCGCTGCCATTTAAATGGATAATCGGCTTCACTACCATCATCTAATTTTTCTTTAGGAGTTACTATTGCTGTACCATGAGCCGCAACATTTCTTAAAGTAAATATAGAGTTTAACCCTGATGTCTTCTCTTTATCTAAAACTGAGTCGATCTTTTTATCAAATACTTCTTGGTATTGCCGCTTTAAATTATCCCACCCCCCTTTAAACTCAACATCTTCTTTATATTTTTTTGTGACAGAGTAAGCTCGACATATTGCTCCATATTCATCATCAGACTTTTTAGATATTGATAGCTCTCCAATTTTACCTGAGTCAATTTCCATAATCTCACAGATAAGTGTTCTCAGTGTACCTTCCAAAACGGCTGCGAGCTGATTAATATAGATCAAATTTAAGCCAATAATTTCGGTACTTAACTTAATGTCTGAATACTTTTCAGTAAAAATATAGTTCGGATAACCTTCACCAGTAAAACGGGCTTTTTTGCGTAATTGAAGTGCAACCTGGTCACATGCTTGCAACAAATAGGTGCTCGTATTCATTTGGATATAACTATAGGTGCTTCTTTCCATGAATTAAAACTCCAATGGTAAGGGTGATTACGAAAACTAACAATTTAATATCGACCCAATGGGTCGTTTTTCTACCGATCCACGGGTTACTTTTATCATTGTACCAGATCTATCACACTTACTAACTTGTTGCTACATATATACTTTTAATCATTATAGAAATTATGAAAAGGATAGAAACAACCAAATGGGTCGTTTTCCTGAATATAGGAGAAACTCATAGCAACTGAACATAATATCAATGCTGAAAAATAATTTTCTAATGACCGCTTTTCAATCAACTGTGACATTGAAGGTTGTTGCTGAGAAAAACTTCCACCTTAAATCCAACCTGAAACTATCGCTTAAATTGATGATACGAGACAGGAAATCTAGCGAGTCGAGTAAGCCATGCTAAGGCATGGGTGAAGAGCGTCTTGAAACGAGCGAAGTTCGGCTAGCTATGAACGTGAGAAATGGCTTTCAAGTTGGCAAGCTTACAGGGATGATGAGCGTGCCGATTGATGGCGTTTATGTTCACATTTAAGTGATAGATGAAGAATTGTTTGATTTTGTGTAGGTTTTTTACGAAATACATCCTTGTATTTTACCCTTCGGGCCAGCTTCGCTGTTCAAATTTATTCTCAATAAATTTGTGGTTCGTTTTTGTGGTGTAACAAAAATAAACAAGAGCGGATCATGGATGATGAGAAAGGGATTTTTATATCTAAACAGCTATAAATTAACGTCATCTTTGCTATTAAGACCTGTAAGGTAATACCTAGAAGCTAAAACACGCCATTACTATTACGCACTTTACCGCCGACCATCAAACTATAAAGGCGCATCGAAAAACTTAAACCTTGCACGGCATCCCAGTGCTCGACTAACTTTCCATTTTCCAAGCGCCATGTATCAATAATATTAAAACCTTGGGTATCATCGCCACGATGTTTACGTTTTAGCGTTGCATGCGAATGAATAATAACGTAGTCCCCATCGACAAATGCATGTTTAACATCATAACTAAATTCCGGCGCTGTTTTTACAAGATCACGCACGGTTTTCACTACCCCTTCAATATTGTCAGCCATAGTACGATTATGTTGTTTATAACTATTTTGCCCATATTGTTTGGTCACTTGGTCGAAATTATGGTCATTCATTATCAGTTGAACAAAGGCGATAACGGCCTCAACTTTTTCTCTGTCTTGTGCTGACCAGTGAGGCTTGATTAACGCTGCAACACTAATATGTGGTTTGCTCATAAATACTCTCAAATATGGGTGATAATTTAACTTTCATTTTGCAAGTTAAATTATTTGCTTGCAGTTTGCAAGTAAATTAAACTCTCTAAAACTTATTCAATGAGTATATTTATGACTAAACGATCACTTTGCCCTATCTCGAATGTATTGGATCACCTTGGTGATAAATGGAGCTTACTGATCCTAAGGGACTTGATTTTTTTCAATAAAAATTCTTATTCGGAGCTACAAAACTCTGAAGAGAAAATGGCAACAAATATTTTATCGAGCAGGCTAGAAAAACTAGAAAGTGTTGGCTTAATAAGCAAGCAAACAGCGAAAAATGATAAGCGAAAAAAGCTGTATACACTCACTCAAGCGGGCAAAGATACCTTGCCAATATTGCTTGAAATGATTGTGTGGAGCAGTAAGCACGGTGAGAATTTAAACCTACCAGAGCAACTTTTAACGCGTATGAAAAACGACCGCGAAGCATTAATAAATGACTTGCTGGCAAATATAAAAAGCGCCCCTTAGAGCGCTTAAATTATTGCCCCTGAGCTAATTATTTACTTTGCTCTGCCAAGTAGTTTTTGGCTAGTTTGGCGGTATGAAGTAGTAACGATTTATCGCCAGCGCGGCCGTGCCCCGGAAATACATGCTTGATATGCGGATACGCACTGAGCGTATTTTCAATTGATGTTGGCCACGTTGAAACACGCGCATCTTCAAGGTTGCCCAAATTTTTGCTGTTAAGCCCCTTTACAAAACAGCCTGCAAAGAGAATTTGTGGCTTTTCAAGCCATACCACAACATTATCAGCGGTATGCCCGCCACCAGGATAAAATACCTCTATTTTATCTTTGAGCAGCGAAAATTTATCTTCTTCAATTATATGTGTTGCCGACAGCCCTTTATGCTTTTCCAATAGTTGATTCGTTTTTTTATAGGCATAAGTTGGAATATTTCGCTGGTTTAGTGCAGTTAATCCGCCACTTGCATCTTGATGAAAATGCGTCACAACAGCGGCTTTCAGTGTAAAGCCTTGCTCTTTTGTCCAATTAATCAGCTTTTCAGTGTCACTGTTAGACCAAGGCGTATCAATCATGTAAGCCTCTTTACCGTCAACAACAACTAACCCGCGCGCAGCAACATTTCCCCACTGACCAACGTGCTGATAGGAAATATGCTCATAAACCCCATTTTGTATTAGCTTTATCGTTAATTTCGGTTCCGCGGCGTTAAGATTAAAGCTAATAATAAAAAGCACGCATAGGGTAAATTTACCCAGCGCATTAATTGAACTAAACATGTAAAAACCAGTAACGAGAAATAAAGCTATTACCTTGCAAAAACAAACAACAAAGGTCAACTTATGTTGTTAACAGTTTATGCTTCGGCTGCTTCATTTATAAAGTTTTGCCAAGGACCCGTAATTGCCAATGTGCGCGTTGGCGAATACAAATTAACAAATAGCACCTCACCATTTGGCGAAAAACACGCTCCTGCAGGCTCTGTATTAATGTTTATTTTGGCAAATGGATAAACCGCCCCACTTGGCGTTACACCGCGTAAATAGTTATCAGGAAATAAACTATATTGGTCTTCACATACCAATAAATGGCTATTTGGCATCACCGTTAAGTTATCGCCAAAGTTATATAGTGATTTATCACTACTTTCTAAAAACAGCTGTAATAACGCAGGGTGTTCTGCCTCGTTATCCGTGCCTTCAAAAGCAGACGGTTGATATCGCATTATTTGACCAAGCTGCTTTGTACCACCATTGGTGCAGCAAAAATAAAGTTCGTTATCACCAAAATGAATACCTTCACCACGAGCAAAAACCGCCGCGCCCGCTTCATAACCGCGTTTACGCAGATCATCTTCTGGGCTTTCAGGGTTATCAAGGTTTATCCATTCCACCTCAAACCACTTTGCAAGTGGCAAAGTGGTTAGCTGCCAATTGCGTGTATCGAACTGTTTGCTGTGTTTAAAAACAAGTGCTTGTAATTGACCACCTAAGTGCAATTTTTCTTTAACGATAGGAATAAAACGATAAAACAAGCTATCTCCTCTATCTTCTGTGAGGTAGACAATGCCTGTACGCGGATCAACTGCAGCCGCTTCATGATTAAAACGGCCCATAGCGCGAAGTGGTTTTGCCTCTACCAAGCCCGTAGCAGTTGCCGGCACCTCAAATACATAACCATGAGATTTGTTTATTTCACCATCGGGTGTCGCCACCGACTCTTCACACGTTAGCCAGCTTCCCCAAGGCGTTGTGCCGCCCGCACAATTTCGAATCGTGCCAACTAAACTGTAAAACTCACGCTCTACTTTTTGCGTACGCACATTGTAAATGATGTGCGTAGTACCTCCGGGGAGTGCAACTTTGCCATGTTGTGAGTCATAAGCAAGGTCGCTTACGTGATGTTTAATCTCATTTGATGCATCATCTAAATGCTTTGGGCTTAGTTCATGATTGCGCACAAGCGCAACCCGGTTTTCATCAAGCGCAAAACAGCCCATACCATCGGCGCGATCGGGTACCGTTAAACCATCACTCATTTCATTATTCAAAGAAGATATAACGCGGTAACTAAATCCTTCTGGCAGATCAATTAACCCTTTTGGATCTTCAACTAAATCACCATAACCGCGCACACTGGGGGTGCTAGCACGGTTTAAATTACTCGATGGCGAAATTGCACAGCCGAGTAAACTACTGCTCAACCCCATAAACGCTAATGTCACGGTATTTTTAGTAAATTGCCTGCGTGAAACCATTATAAATGCCCTCTCTCGTTATAAATTTCAGCCTACCCTATAAAGACGACATTTTCATTAAATCGCTGTGTATGTTGCCTTTGATTTGTTTTGTTATATTATAACATTTCACAAATTCATAACAGGGGCGAAAATGTTATCAATTGAAAAGGAAGCCGAACTGAAAAAGCGGTTCAAACTCGCAGGTGTAAAAGCAACACAAAAGCGCATGGAAATTTTCCATACCTTAGTGCTGGCTAATCGGGCGCTTTCACCTTACGAATTAGCACATTTTTGTGAGAGCGATTTCTCACTGTCAATTCCTGTAGTGTCAATTTACCGCACGCTCGATTTACTCGTTTCGGTTAACCTTGTTCATAAGCTCGACCTGGTAAACAAATACATTGCCTGTGCCCATTTAGAGTGCCAATCACATCACCCTCACAGCCAATTTTTGATTTGTAATGTGTGCCAAAAAGTCACCGAAATCCATATTCCACACACCATTACATCTGAATTAAGTGAGCATATTGCAAAACACGGATTTCAACTCAAATCACCTCAATACGAATTTCAAGGCATTTGCCAAGCATGTTCGTCTTAACCCTTTAACACCGACACTTTGCGGAATATAAATGAATTTAACCCTTTTAAAAAATGCCAAAATTGTTAATGAAAACAGCATATTTGAAGCCGACTTACGAATAAATAAAGGCCGTATAGAACGCATCGAAAAACACCTTAATGCACAGCCAAACGAACAAGTCATCGATTTACAAGGTGACTGGTTGCTACCTGGTATGATTGATGATCAAGTTCATTTTCGCGAGCCAGGCCTTGAGTGGAAAGCAAACATCGCTAGCGAATCGCGCGCGGCGGTAGCGGGCGGTATTACAAGCTATATGGAAATGCCCAATGTAAACCCTGCAACTACAAACCATGCGGCTTTAAGGCATAAACGCGATATTGCAGCAGCCAATTCACTGGCAAATTACGCATTTTACTTAGGTGCGACTCCTGACAACCTTGATCAAATTAAGGCCTGCGATCCAAAAACAGTATGTGGTGTAAAAGTGTTTATGGGTGCATCAACAGGTGATTTATTAGTAGAGCACCCAGCTGCGCTTGAAGCAATTTTTAAAGAATGCCCAACACTTATCGCCACACATTGTGAGAAGGGCGATATTATTGCCAACAATTTAAAAGGATTGGCAAATAGACCGCTAACGATTCACGACCATCCGATTATTCGCGATGTTGAAGCCTGTTATGCCTCGTCTTCTTACGCTGTAAATTTGGCTAAAAAATATAGTAGCGACTTGCATGTACTGCATATCACAACAGCCAAAGAGCTGGCGCTATTTGAAGCAGGCCCCATCGATAACAAACACATTACCGCAGAAGCCTGTGTCCATCATTTATGGTTTAACCAAGATGATTACACTCGCCTTGGCAACTTAATTAAGTGTAATCCAGCAATTAAATCAGAGCATGATCGCCTCGCTTTATTAAGCGCGTTAAACGATGGCCGAATAGACATTATTGCCACCGATCATGCACCGCATACATGGCAAGAAAAACAAGTGACTTATTCAGACGCACCTGCAGGATTACCACTGGTGCAACATGCTCTGCTGAGTTTATTTGACCAAGTAAAACGCGGCGCATTAACTATTGAGCAAGTTGTTGAAAAAACAGCTCATAACCCAGCTAAACGCTTCAAAATAAATGAACGCGGTTTTATCCGTGAGGGCTACTTTGCCGACCTAACTGTGGTAAGTAGTAATGCGAGTGAAACTGTAACACACGACAACACCCATTATCACTGTGCATGGTCGCCATTCGCTGGGCATCAGTTTTCACATAGCATTCGCTACACCTTTGTAAATGGTCAATGCGTATACAGCCATGGCGACATTATTGACGACACCACCAGCGCAATGCCATTGGTATTTAACCGTTAACGTCACATTTCAATATTTGCTCTTGAAAAATGTTACAGTATAACATTACAATTGGAAGTATATATTATATGTGAATAAGCTCATTTGAGCTTATTCACTTTTTTGGGGCAATAAAATGAGCGTTCAAGCTATTCAAGAAAGTTATGATCTGGATATTCGTCGTGCAGCGATGTCAGATATGCCAAGTGTACTGGCAGATATTTACCGTGAAGATATCAATATCGCTATTTGGCAGGAAAGTTTAAATCAACAAGCAATCGACGACGCAAACACTATTTTAGCGAATAGTGAACATCTCAATCTCGTTATTGCTGCAACACCAAACGACATAATCAAACAGCTTTCAGAGCACAGCGAATTAGCAAGTCACACCGCACTTTGCCAGCACATTCACACGTTACTTGATATGTTTTGTACGTTGTTTGAGCTAAAACGGGCGGGCTTACGCTTAACGATTCTAGGCAAAGCGATGTGCCCAAAGTTTCATGTCGATAAAATACCGTGCCGCTTGGTATCAACTTTTAGTGGACCGGCAACAGAGTGGTTACAACATGAAGATGTTGACCATAGTAAATTAGGTGCAGCAAGTGTCGGTTTAAGCGATGAAGAATCAGGTGTTTACCAAAATGAGTCTCAAATACAACAATTAACAGCAGGTGATGTTGCGCTATTAAAAGGCTCAGGCTGGATTAATAATGAGCACGCGGGACTTGTTCATCGCTCACCCTACCAAGCAAAAGATCAAAGACGATTGGTGATCACTCTAGATTTTATCGATTAAGCAAAAATATTTCATAGCAAGCATCTGATATTCAGTCACTTAACGCAAATACTCATGCATTATGTCGAACCGCATAGTGTAGTTTAATGCCTTGATATCAGCTTGCTTCTTTTTCAATAAAAAACTAACCATAAGACCTGAAATTATGACAATAAGAAAATCGTTGATGTTTACGATCTTTCTTCCTCTCACTCTTATCGCTGGTGCACATGCGAGCGCTATAAAGCAAACAAAGGGGGATTTTGAAGACAAGTTCCGTCAACTGGAAGAAGTCCTACCAACACCGAATGTATATCGCAATGCTTCAGGTGAACCAGGCGAGCGCTATTGGCAACAAAAAGTCGACTACAAAATTAAAGTGTCACTTGATGAACAAAGACGACGCATCACAGCTACAGAAGATATTACCTACCAAAATAATTCTCCTTACCGCTTAAAATATCTATGGGTGCAGCTAGATCAAAACCGCTTTAAAGATGATTCAATTGCAAACATGGCAACTGACTTTGGTGGTTTAGGTCGTCGTGGGCCGGTAAACACAGTTGGCGATGCAACGAAAGCAACAAAACTAAACCTCAATGAATTGCGCGCAATGCACTTTAAAGCCGACAATGAATTAGGCTATGAAATAAAAGCGGTAAAAGACAGCCGCGGTAATGCGATTAAATTTACCGTGGTTGGCACGCAAATGCGTATTGACCTACCTAAGCCTCTTAAATCAGGTGATGACGTAGAATTTACTATCGATTTTGCTTTTAACATTGTTGAAGAAAATGCCGTTTCAGCGCGTTCTGGTTACGAAAAGTTTGAAGACGGTAACGATATTTTCTTACTTGCTCAGTGGTTTCCGCGTTTACATGCTTACACTGACTACGAGGGTTGGAATAATAAAGAGTTCTTAGGCCGCGGCGAATTCACACTGGAATTTGGCGACTATGAAGTAGAAATAGATGTTCCTGCGGATCACATTGTGAGCTCAACGGGTGAATTAGCAAACCCGAAAGACGTACTGACTAAAACACAACGCAACCGTTTAAAACAAGCTAAAAAAGCGAAACGTCCTGTTTTCATCGTAACTGAAGACGAAGCGCTTGAAAACGAGAAAGAAGGCACAAACAAGCGTAAAACGTGGAAATTCAATGCTAAAAACGTACGTGACTTTGCTTGGGCTTCATCACGTACCTTTATGTGGGATGCCAAAGGCTACCAGCAAGGTGGCGATGACCAAGAACACGTTATGGCAATGTCTTTCTACCCAGTAGAAGGGGGCGATTTATGGAAAAAGTATTCGACAGAATCAATCATCCACACAATGGAAATATATTCGCGTTTTTCATTTGATTACCCATACCCAACCGCACAGTCAGTAAATGGCCCTGTTGGCGGCATGGAATACCCTATGATCACCTTTAATGGTCCGCGTACCGAATTACAAAAAGATGGCAGTCGCACCTATTCACAAGCTGAAAAACGCTTCCTAATTGGCGTTGTTATCCATGAGATTGGTCATATTTACTTCCCAATGATCGTTAACTCAGATGAGCGCCAATGGACCTGGATGGATGAAGGTTTAAATAGCTTTTTAGATGGTGTTGCTGGTCGCGAGTGGGATCCAACCATTCCTTGGGGCGTAGAACCACGCGACATCACAGGTTATATGAAATCACAAAACCAAGTACCTATTATGACGCAATCAGACAGCGTGTTGCGCCTTGGTCCAAATGCTTACACTAAACCTGCTGCGGCGCTTAATATTTTACGTGAAGTTATTCTAGGCCGTGAACTATTTGATTTTGCCTTTAAAGAGTACTCTGAGCGCTGGAAGTTTAAACGCCCAACGCCTTCTGATTTTTTCCGTACCATGGAGGAAGCATCAGGTGTTGACCTTGATTGGTTCTGGCGTGGTTGGTTTTACTCAACCGATCACGTTGATATTTCAATCGACAAGGTTTATCAAATGCGTTTAGACACGCATAACCCTGATATTGATTTCGCGCGTTTACGCGATATAGAAAATGACAAACCATCGTCACTATTTGTTGAGCGCAATAAAGCGGAAGGCAAAACGCTTTGGGTTGATCGCAATAAAGACGTAACAGACTTCTACGACGAAAATGACCGTTTTACGGTTACTAATAAAGAACGTAACAAGTATCAAAAATTCCTAAAGGACTTAAAACCTTGGGAGCGTGAAACATTAGCCCGTGCGATTGAAGAAGACAAAAACTACTACGTATTAGAGTTCTCAAATATTGGTGGTTTGGTGATGCCAATTCTACTTGAGCTAACTTACCAAGACGGTACGGTGGAAGAGCAGTATATTCCAGCGGAAATCTGGCGTCGTAGCCCGAAAAAGGTACGCAAGCTAATTGTAACAAACAAAGAAAAAGAATTAGCGAGCGTTGTGGTTGATCCAGGTTGGGAAACCGCTGATGTAGACGTTGAAAATAACCACTACCCACGTCAAATTATTCCATCACGTATCGAAGCGTATAAATCGAAAAAGAGCAAAGCTAAAGTTCATCGCGATATTATGCAAGATATTAAAACGGAACTAAAAACTGACAAAGAAGAAACAAAGAACAAGGGTAACTAACGTTGAAAAAGTCAATTTATACCCTAATTGCTGTGCTATTTTTGCTGGTTGCGAACAATACGTTCGCACACCAGCTAAAAGCAGCTGAAACAACAGTGCTTTTTAACAAGCAATCGAATCAACTTGAAGTGATGCACCGCTTTTATCTGCATGATACAGAGCATGCCGTGCAGCACTTACTTGATAAGACAGCCGATATCATCAGCTCAAAAGAAACCCAGCATGACTTCGCAAACTATGTGGCAACGCAGTTTTTTATTAAAGATCTTGCTAACAACACATTAGCGCTAAATGATGTTGGCTTTGAAGTAGATGGCAAGTTTTTTTGGGTTTACCAAGAAACGAAGTTACCAACCGATATCACCGGCATAAAGCTATTTAATGGCGCATTAAGAGAGCTTTGGCCAACACAAGTAAATATGGTCAACATAGAAGGTAAGGGCGAGGTAAAAACCTTGTATTTTACAAAAAATGAAGACTGGCTAGTAACAAAGTTTTAATCGTTAAAGTACGTCGAATTATCTCGACGTGCACTCTATTGGAGATATTTAATGGAAGCAATCATCGTCATTGTTGGATTTCTTGGCGCAGGAAAAACAACTTTACTTAAAAAGCTCGTAGATAACGCTGTTGAACGCGATTGGAATCCATTCGTAGTGCTTAATGACTATGAAAATGCCAACCTCGATGTGGCACAATTAAGTGAAAAAATAGACTCAAAATGGCTAAAAGCACTCAGCGGTAGTTGTATTTGTTGTAGCGGTATTTCTGAACTCAGGGATTCTGTAAATCGTATACCTGAACGCAAGAATGGCATCACCTTTGTCGAAGCGAACGGCACAACCGATGCATGTTCGTTAATGGGTTTTTTAGGCGTTGGCATAGACGAACGATTTCTCCCGCCCGTTCAAATATCGGTTGTTGACGTGAAAAATTGGCAACTGCGAGGGGAGCATAACGAGCTTGAGGCTAATCAAATACAGGTTTCGTCAATCTTGGTATTAACCCATGAAAGTGGTACTGACAGCGCACGAATTGAAGCTGTAAAGACTCAGTTACAAGCGCTCAACCCAAGCGCTAAAATAATCAATGCAGATGAGTTAGACATCACCCAGCTGCCTGAAGTCGCACCGTCTGAAAATAGTGCAACAAAACTCGACCATCATAAAGCGCATTGGGCATCGAGTTCGGCCGATTTACCACATTTACCCGATTACCTATGTGTAAAAGACATTTGCGATGCGTTACCTAGCACTATTTTACGCATAAAAGGCTGTACCACTATCGCCAATGAGCCCCATTATGTGTATTTTGAGCGTTGCCCAGACGGAGAAGTATATGTAAGACCTTATCGCGGCAAACCTGACACCGGAACAAAATTACTTACCATTGGCCCAGGAAGCGATAAAGTGCTGTTAGAGCAAGTTATTAAAAATGCCTTAATAACCGCTAAACAACGAGAAAGCCAGAAGGCCTGTAACCTTTAACGCAAAACCACTTTGCGATAATTGAAAATAGCGCATAAAGCGCTATTTTTATTGCTTATCGAAAAAACAGCACAACGCTAACCATTGGCTGCAACCACGGTCAAAGCACTAACTACCGCAAATAACATCCACGACAAGTGTTTTGCTTTCGACCCCACTAACGCCACGATAAAGTGAATCGCAAACGTCACCGCAATAATATAAAGCACCGTAAGCTTATTAAAGTTTGGCTCTGCAAGTGCCAATAAAATCGCAGCAAAACCAATCCAAGTAACCGAGGTTAAATGCCAAGCAAAACGCAATGTGCGTTTGGTAAAATCATCGTTACCAAAAAGCTTAGGTAAGTTATCCCGATTAAATAACCGTATCAGAATGTAACGCTCACCAAGGTAAGAGTGTGCAAACGATACAAGTAACAGTAAGCAAGCAGAAATGTAGAGTAGAAACGTCATATCCTTATGTACCACTTTATAGATCAAGTTTATTGCTCAACTGAGTCAGTCGTTCGCTGCTGATTAGATATCTGTTTAATGGCGTTATTTAGCTCACCCAAAAACAACTCAAAATCAGTAAAGTGCTTCACATATTCTTTTGAAAAACCAATATGTGCAGACTGTGAAGAGATAGTTTCCATTACAATAAAATCATCATTATTTGGTATATCATTTTTTTCCATGGTTTCCTTGAGCACCAGTAAGATGGATGTTTTATCGTTTATATAACAATCAACTCGCCGTTTCAGTAATTTTTCAACATTATGCTCAGTGCTCTTATTGCTTTCTAGCAAAATTGTGCCCTGATTAACTGCTTTAGAATATTTATCATTGAGCAGTATATAGCCCGCATTGATGCCTAAACTAAGCGGCTTTGAGGTTTTATTTTGAGAGAAATAATCAACTAATCGCACATTTTTATGGCACAACACTACCACTTCTTCTAATCCAATTTTTTCCGAATAATGAGAAATAAAGGGGCGTGTTTCAGGGTGTTTGTAAGGAGGCAAAATGGCAAGCTCTTTGCCTTGGTCAACAAGCATTAATGCACGCTTCCATGGCAGTGGCACAAACGTAATATGATAATTAGGTGCAAGTTCACGACTTACTTGGCGTATAAAATCAATGTAGATTCCTTGCACTCTGCCATTTTCAATGTAGCTGTAGGGCGGATAATCATCGTCAACTAAGATGCGTACTTCTTGACTATCTGCCGCAAATAAATGGGCACTGCAAAAAAGCAACAAACTAAATGCAACTAATGGGCGTAAGCGCAAATAGTACTTAATTTTCATGTGGTTTTAATACGCCCACTGCTGAGAGTAATCATAACGAAAGCCTACCGAGATTGACTGAGTATCGTTCAAGGCATCAAAGTCTTTTGTTAAATATTCTAAATGAAAGCGTAGGTTATCGCTTGGCAGCCACTCTAATGTTAAGTTGGCTCC
Organism: Pseudoalteromonas sp. ABV4_021; assembly: GCF_056159365.1. Classification (NCBI taxonomy): domain Bacteria; kingdom Pseudomonadati; phylum Pseudomonadota; class Gammaproteobacteria; order Alteromonadales; family Pseudoalteromonadaceae; genus Pseudoalteromonas; species Pseudoalteromonas sp. ABV4_021. The sequence continues at coordinate 951,946 of NZ_JBSWVB010000002.1, forward strand.
TTGGTGGCTCTTACTTTCAAGATTTAAATTTCCGTCATCGAAATCAAAGAAACCTAATTTAGCGCGATACAAAGGGTGAAAACGGTAGGCGAGTGATACATCAAGCGTGGCGCCACTTCTGGAATTAACCCGCTGATAATCAACATCCTGGTACGCAATAGCTGCGTAAAGATTGTCGCTAATATCAAGCGCTGCCATGCCCGCTACCACTTCCGTTTTCCCGATTTTTATTTGTTGCTGATCATAATCATCTTGCGTTGAATAGGTTAGCGCTAAGTGCAAGCCATTTCGGCTGTAACCTAAACCGGTATTAACAAAGTCGGCAAAATCATCGCCACTATCGCCGTCAAACTGTCCACCTATCATAAACTTAAAATCATTAATCTGGTTTTCATAGGTGACAAGGTTGTTAACAAAAAACGGGCTTTCAACATCGTAAGCAAAGGGACTACTGCGATGGTTAAAAATATCTACATATTCAGCAATCAAGGTGTATTGCACCGGTCTTTGTTTACCAAGACCGAACTGGCCAATTGGCGAGTCTAGCGCAACGTATACTTGTCTGGCCTTGCCAAAATCACCATTGTTACCAAGGTCGATACTCCATTCGCCATGAGCGATTGCCTGCCAACCGGGTTTAAATTGGTAGGTAGATTTAAATCCTGCATGAGACAACGCATCCTGAATGTCCCAAAAATCATCGTTATGATCTTCAATATAACCGTAAGTTGGCCGCAACGTCGCATACAGCTTAATACTGCCGTTTTCGCTCTTTTTGGGCTGTGAAACCTCAGTATTTTCCGGTGTATCGTTTTTATTCGTGGGGGCTTGCTGGCTGGCTTTCACTTCTAAATCTGCCAGTCGTTTTTGCAACTCAAGTAACTGCTGTTTAATAAGCTCAATTTCGTTTGCTTGGTTATTATTAGCATGTGCAACATGGCTAAAAAGTAATGGCGCACAAAGCAAAATGTTAAAACGTTTCATCGGTGTATCCTCACTATGGCTAACTGACTAAACTACTGTCCATTGATTAAACAGGCGATTATCCGTTACACCTTAAAGCGATCCAGTATCTGCTTCTGTTCTTGAATACTATTCGCTTGCAACTCAATTGATTCGCTCGTTTGGTGTGCATAATTAGAAACATTGACGGAAATATCTCGGATCCTAACGGTGTTTTCATTAATTTCTTCCGACACCGAACTTTGCTCTTCGGCCGCTGATGCAATTTGCGTATTCATGTCGTTAATTAAATTAATTGCAGCGCAAATTCTATCGAGTGCTTGCTGTGTGCTTTTTGCTTGTTCAACGGTTTCTTGTGCAGCGCCTTGGCTTACTTTCATAGCCTCTACAACCGTTTTTACGCCCGATTGCAATTGGTCAATCATGGCGCGTATTTCAGTTGTGGAATCTTGGGTACGAGAGGCGAGTGTGCGAACTTCATCTGCCACCACGGCAAAACCACGCCCCTGCTCACCCGCCCTTGCCGCTTCAATTGCAGCATTAAGTGCAAGCAAGTTAGTCTGTTCAGCAATCTCGTTGATCACCTGCAAAATGGTTTCAATGTTATGGGTGGCATTTTCTAAAATTTCGACATTACCAACCGCATGCTCAATGCGTGTCGATAATGTGTCAATCAATGACGTTGTTTGTTCTACGATTTGCACGCCTGTTTGGGTGGCGTTATCAGCTTCTTTCGTTGCTTCAGCGGCACTTTGCGCATTATTGGCAACCTCAGAAGCGGTTACCGTCATTTGATTCATTGCTGTGGCAAGCAAATCAATTTCTTGCAACTGCGTCGATACCGCAGCATTCGAGTCATGCACACCTTGTTGCGATACTTTCATACTGCTCAAAACATCATCGCCAGTCGACTTTAACAGTTTAATCTGTTCTCTCAGGTTTTCTTTAAACAAGTTAAATCCGGTGGCCAGCTCAGCAAATTCTTGGTCAGTATCGGTCGATAGGCGTCTTGTTAAATCCCCTTCACCAGTTGCGATATTCTCTATCGCACTGTTTAGTGCATTAAGCGGTGTCAATAATTTTTTAATTATAAACTGCAACACTAACACGCTCACAATTAAGGCAATAATACTAAAAATAACCACTTGGTTACGCATATCGGTAACCGCTTTATACGCAATTTTCTCGTTAAGTAGTACGCCTATATACCAATCCTGTTCAGGAATTTTGGCAAACCTAAGGTTAAACTCTTCGCCATCAACGATTGGGTGTTCAATGTTGTTAACCTGAATACGAGTATTGGGTAAAAACTCACTCATATTTTTACCATTCTTACTGGAATCGGGGTGGGCTATCACCACACCACTTTCCGATACAATAAAAATGTAACCCGCGTCGAACAGTTGCACGCGATTAACCAAATCCGATAAACCAGACAGACTCAAATCAAAAAAGATTGAACCGATAAATTTATTGGCTTTAATCAAAGGTGTGGCAACGGAAATCAGTATTTCACCTGTAGCCGAATCCGCATAAGGTTCGGTAATAATCAGTTGCCTTTCATTTTTTGCTTTTACATACCAAGGCCTTACTCTTGGGTCCCAACCAGCTCCTGGTTCCCAATCAGGATCACTTTTAAAGTTTGAACCGTCAGATTCGTAGCCACCGCCGATCAGTAAAAACTCTTGTTTAATTTCAGGAATACGAATGACATCGGTAATGTGCTGATGAGAGGGGTCTAGTTGTGCAAGCGATGTAGCATAACTGGCAATTGCTTTTTTTCCACCAAGCTCTGACGAAACAGTATTTTTAACACCGTGCACAATGTCTTGAATACTTTCTTCGATGGTTGTTTGAAGTTTTGATTTAACAGTGAAAAATTGAATGGTGCCAAGAAAGGCAATGGTGATGATCAGTAACAGTGAAGATGCAATTGCAACCTTATGAACAAATTTCATAACATTCTCAACCTAATGTTTGCTACATAACTAAAAAGCGTCTAAGCAAGTAGGTTGCTTAGCCTCTTTTTATGAGATGTCTTTAACATTAGTTGATAAATTTACATTTTTCCTACTCATCATCCCATATATACCTTCTATTTTTTGTCGTTACGAAAGCGATTTTAACAAGATCTGTAACCCTGAAAACAACTATCCAACTCGAGGAATGCACCTCTAACTGAAGTCGCATCAAAGCGAACTATCCGTTGCAGTTTAAGGTAATAAACTGCAACGTGTTAACGCCGGATTTGAGCGCTTCGCAAATGCCACCGCAGTGTCTTTTACACACTTAGCACTACTGTAATCAATGTAACGTCTTGTCATTATCACAACATTTAAATTAATTACTTATACTTCAAGTATTAAACCATCAGAAAAGCCAATCTTTCTGTGTATATTGAGGCACACAAAGCGCTCACTTATCAAACAAAAGTTGAGTAAAATTTTCCCAACATTGTCATTAAATTATCATTGACTTTAACTTGCATGCCAGTTAACTTGAGTTAGTAGCTAATAAGTTGAGTTACAGTATTATTTCTTCATTTCGCCGAATATGATGTACGTCGTTCTGTTGTGATTAACACTTTGCTTTATTTTGACGCTATTCACGCTCATGGTGAGCAATTGTTACACCCCTATTTATATACTGGATTTATATCATGTCAGAAAAAGTAAACGGCACTGTAAAGTGGTTTAATGAATCAAAAGGTTTTGGCTTTATCGAGCAAGCATCAGGACCAGACGTATTTGTACACTTTAGTGCTATTACTGGTGACGGCTTCCGTACCTTAACTGAGGGTCAGAAAGTTGAGTTCACTGTAACGACAGGTCAGAAAGGACCTCAAGCTGAAAACCTAGTGGTTTTATAAGCAAAAATTCCGGAGGCAAGTAATCTATTTGCCTCAGCTCCACCCAATAAATTCGTATTAAATTCCAACTGATATCTGTCACTAATTCGGTTACAATTATATTTTTCACCCCTAATCACCGAAAATGAAAGTCAATTCATCAAGCAGCTATGGAAAGTTCACCGTGTCCCTATTAAGTGAGCGCATTATTTACGCCAAACTTATTGGCAGCTTTAGTGAGCGTGGTATTAGTGATTACATCAATCAGGTGAAAACAATAATCAGTGACTTTGCCGGCAAGCCGTTTGCAATGCTAATCAATAATCTAGAAATTGAGGGTGGCACACCAGAGGCTTACCAAGCCCTCGATAACTACAATCACTGGTTAAATCAGCAAGCTATCGTTGCAAAAGCATTTATCATTGATGACAACGTCACAAAACATATTTTGTTAACGCGCACGCCATCATTAAAACAGCAAAACATCGCCTTTTTTAAAACAGTAAATGAAGCACAGGACTGGCTAGAAGCCGATTTGCATTAATTTTTCACTGCAATATTTGCCTGAGATAATCACTTCATAAGCAGAGTAAAAAAGTAGCATCTAGTCGTATTTCACATTTACCGATGCAACTCATCACAATGCGCTCGCAATAAAAGTCGCTTTCGCATCAGACAGGCATTTAAGCACGCTTTAACATGCTTACCCCATTGCGTTTTACAACCAACATAAATTTTCCAACTAACACTAACAGCACCGCGCCAATCAGCACCGGAGTCACTAAAAAGCTCCAACCTTCTCCCGCCAACATTATTAATATTGGGTTTGCTCCCGCTGGCGGGTGTGTTGTTTTAGTCAATAACATTGCGGTTACCGCAAGCCCTGTTGCCAATGCTAAAGTAAAAGGTGACACGCCAATATACAAGGTAAATATAATACCAATCGAAGCCGTAATGAGATGGCCGCCAATCACATTTTTCGCTTGTGCTAATGGGCTTTCTGGCACACCGAAAACTAATACGGCGGTTGCACCAAACGGCGCCATTAGTAAGGCAAAGTCCATTATTGACGCATCAAAAAACGAGAGTAAAGCGATGCCTAAAAACGCCCCCATACCTGCTAGTATCGGTAAAAATAATGTGTTCATTTCAACTCCAAATAAAAGTAGACCGTTCTGTCTAAATTTTTAGAGTAGACAAAACGGTCTACTTTTGTCAATATACTTTTCAGACAAAGCCATACAAAGATAAACATGAGTAAAAAACGTCAATTGCTTATTGATACCGCCCTAACGCTTTTTTATAAGCAAGGCATTCACGCCATTGGGATCAATGAAATACTAACTACATCTGGCGTGGCAAAACGCACCTTATATAGTCATTTTGCAAGTAAAGACGCTTTGTTAGAAGCGGCACTCGAAACGCGCCATAACACCTTTATGGCATGGCTAAATGATAAGTTAGATGGCGCAAATTCGGATCAGCACACTATTGAACTGCTTTTTAACGCGTTGGCGAGTTGGTTTACACACAATGAACCCAAATTAGGGGATTTTAGGGGCTGTTTTTTTATCAATACATCAGCTGAATTTAGCGATACCCAATGTAATATTTATGCACTATGTCAGCAACATAAAGCCGAAGTAAAAACCGTAATTGAAAGTAAGTTACAAGGCACTAACTCATTATTAGTAGATGCCATTTGTATTATGAAAGAAGGTGCCATTGTCAGCGCACAAGTCTCAGGATACAACCCAAAACACATAGAAAGCTGTATTACAGCCTTGCAAGGTATGCTCGATTAAAACACCAAATTACTGACGTAAATTAACCTAGTCGCAAGCGAGCTCTTAACGTGCTCGCTGTATTAACTAGCAGCTCGAAAATTTACATTTCGCCTTATTAGATTTGCAATCGGCCTTTCAAAATATTGATACGACAAAAAAGCAACAAGCCCACTTAAAACCAATGAGAGTAGCAATTTAATCTCGATAGACAGTTGAAGTTGATTCACTTTAGTAATAATCGGCATATGCAATAAGTACAATGAATACGATATTTTGCCAATAAAGTCACCAAATCGGTTTGCCAAAAGCACATTGTTATTCGGAACCAAAAATACCACACAAAAGAACACCGTACTCATAACAAGCAGCACTTCGTAGCTAAGCCACATTCTCACTTTATCGACAGTAGTACTGCCATAAATAAAACACTTAAAAAGCACAAGAGCAGCGCTCCGCTTACCTTGTTTTTTACTAACTAATTCATTGACACCAATACCCATTGTGCATTCAAGTAACAAAATATTGCATTTTTGAAAGCAGTAAGTGAGATTGAAAGCTACCCCAATACATAATTAGCTAAACGTTAATACACAATAAAATATTTGATGGCGTCAACATTTTTATGAGTTAGCCTCAGGCTCGTTTTACTTGACCTACAAAAGAAATACTTAGTTTTCGACACAAACTAACTCGTCGCTATCTACTACTTATGACTCCCGCTATAACCTAAATTGATACCGAAATAAAAATAGTCTTCCCTCTTGAACTTTTTTAATTTGCCCATATCAGAAAATACGACTCGTTCTTTACTTTGTTTGGGGAATTTACCCTGCAACTATGGAGATAATAACAATGTATTTTTCGATAACGTCTCAAGCACTCTTTTCAAATAAAAATCTATTTATAAACAACCAGTAATAAGCTTAATTCGGAGACTTCCATGTTAGAGGTGAGTAATTTAACTCGCAGCTATGGCAGTTTTAAAGCTGTAGATTCTGTGAGTTTTAAAATCCAAAAAGGTGAAATTATCGGGCTGCTTGGGCACAACGGCGCGGGTAAAACCACCATAATGAAAATGATCAGCGGCTATCTTGAAGCCGACACTGGCGACGTCAGCTTAGATGGCGTAACGCTTTCTAAAGACCCTAAAAAACTTCAAAGCCAACTTGGTTATTTACCCGAAAGTTTGCCTGTCTATCCAGAAATGAGCGTGGCCGAATACCTAGATTATGCCGCTGATTTAAAAGGGTTAAAGGGCAACACTAAAGTAGCTGAAATTAAACGTGCCATCAAAGCTACGGATTTATCTGCAAAATTATTGGCACCCATCGAAACCTTATCGCGAGGTTATAAGCAGCGTGTGGGTGTAGCACAGGCTATTTTGGGGCAACCAAAACTATTGATTTTGGATGAGCCAACCAATGGCCTCGACCCAGAGCAAACACAGCATATGCGTGAGCTGATTAAAGACATAGCCAAAAAAGCCACAGTGATTTTATCGACCCATATTATGCAAGAGGTGAATGCTTTATGTGATCGCGTGTTGATCTTGAAATCGGGGCAACTGGTGCTCGATGAACAACTCGAAGCATTGCAGCGAAGCAAACAGCTGGTGGTCGAAAGCGACTTAGCAGAAGTGAAAAAGCTCACCGACATCAAAGGCATTTTTGCTGTTGAACAAGAGCCGCAAAAATTTATCGTGAGTTTAGAGGACAAGTCGAGCATGCAGCAAGTTTCTGCAAATATAAGCAAAACCATCATTGAAAATGGGGCGCAATTGTTTGCCCTTTATCCGCAAAAGCGAGACCTAGAAACCGTCTTTAACCAAATCAATAACGACGAATTCGTCGCAACCGCGAATAACACTAAGGGAGGAGCCGAGCATGCAGCCTAGTCAATCTGCGCAGTTTAATGCTGTTCGTATCGCGCAAAAAGAAATCGCGCTATTTTTCTCATCGCCCATAGCTTACTTGTTTATTGGTGCATTTGTGTCGTTAATCTTGTTTATCTTCTTCTGGGCTGAGGCATTTTTCTCTCGCAATATTGCCGATGTGCGCCCAATGTTCGAGTGGATGCCCATTCTACTGATCTTCTTATCGGCAACCTTAACCATGAAGCTCTGGAGTGAAGAGCGACGCAGCGGCACCATTGAATATGTCCATACCTTATCGGTGCCGCTGTGGCATTTTGTGCTAGGCAAGTTTTTGGGTTGCTTGGCGCTGCTGGCGATTGCGTTACTAATCACATTGCCTTTACCGATCACAGTTAGCTTTTTGGGCGAGTTAGACTGGGGCCCCGTTATTTCGGGTTATTTAGCGGTGTTGTTACTGGGAAGTGCCTATATTGCCATTGGTTTAGCTGTATCGGCGCGCAGTGATAATCAAATTGTTAGTCTGATCACTGCATGTGTGATTGGCGGGATTTTTTACTTTATTGGTACTGCTGCGATAACCGACTTTTTCTCTCATCAAGGGGCTGAATTTTTAAGACAACTCGGCACCGGTGCGCGCTTTGACGACATCACCCGTGGTGTCATTGATGTGCGAGACTTGGTGTATTATGTGTCGTTAACTTTAGTGTTCTTGGCTTTAAATACTTACTTTTTAGAGCAAGAGCGCTGGGCGAAAAACGACAATAAAGCAAATATACAATCAAGTCACCATAAAACCTGGCAACTAGTAACAGGTTTGCTGGTAGTAAATTTACTTACAGCTAACGTGTGGCTCAGTCAGTTACCGCAATTGCGTTTAGACACCACCGCAGGCAAACAATACTCAATTTCTGAGGCGACCGAGTCTTATTTGGCGCAATTACAAGAGCCTATGTTGATCCGAGGGTATTTCAGCAACAAAACCCACCCGTTACTAGCGCCACTGGTGCCGCAAGTGAAAGACTTATTACACGAGTACGAAGTTGTTGCCGATGGCAGAGTGCGCGTTGAGTTTATTGACCCACAAATGCACCCTGAACTTGAAGAAGAAGCTAACACTCAATTTGGCATTAAACCAATGCCGTTCCAAGTGGCCGACCGTTATCAAGCGTCAATTGTCAGCTCTTATTTTAATATTCTGGTGCAATACGGCGACGAACATCAAGTATTAGGGTTTAGGGATTTAATCGAGGTTAATGCCCGCGCCGAATCAGATGTTGAAGTACTTTTACGTAACCCAGAACACGACATTACCCGTGCGATTAAAACCGTACTACAAAGCTATCAAAGCGGCGGTAACTTATTCGACACCGTGAAGCAAACACTGACCTTTAACGCCTATGTGTCGGCAAATGACAAATTGCCAGAGCAATTACAAAGCTTCAAGCAAGGCATTGAAAAGCACTTAAATGATGTACAAGCAAAGTCTTACAATAAGCTGGATGTAAACTTTATTGAGCCAGAAGCCGAAGGCGGTAAAGTTGCAACTCAAATAGCCGAAGACTATGGCTTTGAGCCAATGGCAACCAGCTTTTTCTCAGATCAAACCTTCTACTTTTACCTGACTTTGGCGGGCGAAGATCAAATCGTACAAATTCCTCTGGATGACTTTAGCGACGCAAGCTTTGAGCGCAACCTAGATGCGGCAATTAAGCGTTTTGCCTCTGGATTCACTAAAAACTTAGCGCTGGTAAAACCCGCTTCAGCCCCGAGTTATGGCTACGGTATGCCAAGCAGCAGCTTTAGAGAGCTAGAGCGTATGCTAGGCAGTGAGCTGAACATCATCAATGAAGATTTAAGCGATGGCAGTGTTTCGGGCGAAGCCGACATTCTAATGCTCATCGCGCCTAAATCACTGGATGAAAAACAGTTATTTGCTGTAGACCAATTCTTGATGAAAGGCGGGACAGTGATCGCAGCAACGTCGCCTTATAGCATCAACCTTGCTGGTGGCAGTTTGAACATGAATTCAGTCGACAGTGGGCTGACAGACTGGTTAGCGCATCATGGTTTAAACATTGAAAACAGCCTAGTGATGGATGCTACCAATGCGGCATTCCCAATTCCGGTGAACCGTAATGTTGGAGGTTTCCAGTTGCAAGAAATGCGTATGTTGGATTACCCGTACTTTGCAGATATCCGTGATGGGTTAAATCCAGACAATTTAATCACTTCTGAGCTACCGCAGCTGACCATGGCTTGGTCGTCGCCCATTACCCTTGCAGAGAATAAAGACAGCGTGACTTTCACTAAGTTGATTGAAAGCTCTGACAAAGCGTGGACGTCATCGTCTCTTGATGTGATGCCACAACTAAACGCGCAAGGCGAGACAAGTTACATCTCAGAAGGGGATACTGCGAAGCAATTAATGGGTGTGATGGCACAAGGTAAATTTACCTCATACTTTGCGGATAAAAACTCTCCGCTTTTAGCTGCCAAAGAGTCCAATTCTCAAAGCGATGCATCGGCTGACAACGTTGAGAATGAGTCTGAAAACAGTGAAACTCAGAGCAACACACAGTTTGATGTCAGCAGTGTGATTAAACATGCGCCAGACAGTGCACGCATTATCTTGTTCAGCTCAAATGACTTTGTGCAAGACCAAGTGCTGCAACTGACCGCAGGCGTATCGCAAAATGATTATTTAAATAGTTTGCAGCTGATGATGAACGCCGTGGATTGGTCGCTTGAAGACCGAGCGTTAATGAGCATTCGCGCGCGCGGTAACTTCAACCGCACCCTACCACCGATGGAGCACGACCAGCAGCTTATATGGGAATACGGTAACTATGCACTGGCATTCACATTGTTAATGGGCTTAGCCCTATTTGATCGTCAACGTAGAAAGCGCAAGCAGCGTGAGTATTTAACTTGGATTTCGCAATAGGAGTGCAACCATGAATAAAGCAGTAACTATTTTATCTGTGGTCTTAGGCGCGCAGGTGATTTTAGCTGGCTCACTATTTTATAACGGCCAAAATAGCTTTGAGACGCAAACGCCAGTGCCATTATTAAGCCTAGAACAGCAAACCATCAACGAAATTACCTTAGAAGAAGGTGATAATGATAAGCCGCTTACATTGGTGAAAAACGGTGGAGATTGGCATTTAGCTGATTACCCAAATTTACCTTTACTTGATTATAAAGTGTCAGCTCTAACCGACACTTTAATCAACAGCAAGGTGAATTGGCCTGTGTCACGCACTGAAGCTAGTCACGAACGTTTTAAAGTGGCCGATGACAATTTCGAAAAACGCATTACCTACAAGCTTGGTGATGATGAAGTTGACATATTGTTAGGTGAGTCACCCAGCTTTAAAAAGCTCTACGTGCGTAATGGCGACAAAAACGATGTGTTCACCATAGAGTTCAGCGGCTATCAGCTTAGTGTCGATAAAAATGATTGGTTGAGTAAGTCATTGCTGTCGGTAAAAGATATCAGCGAAATCAGCCAAGCAGGATTAGCGTTTGAAAAAACCCAAGTAAAGCAAGATGCTGACCTAGACAAACGCACTGAGTCTATCGCAGATAAAAGCGCTGTCTTACCAGATATCATAAATGCAAACGCCAGCTCAAAGACCCATATTGAAACCATTTGGCAAGTTAAAGCGCCTGCAAAATTGCCTGAAGGTCAAACACTCGATACCGAGCGTATTGATGAGCTGCTTGCGCAATTTTCGAGTTTAACGGTCACGTCAATCGCCGAGCAAGAAATCGCTTTTGCAGAGATTGAAAAGCTCAGCGTGAAAGATACCGACGGCAAGCAGTTCGACTTTGAATTTGCTCAACATGAAGACAGCTATTATGTAAAACGCAGCGACTTTGCACATTGGTTTAGCCTTGGCAAAGCGCAGTTTGACAACCTAGCTAAAATCAATGCCAATGACTTTTTCATTACCCCAGATAATGACGAAAATTCGCAGCAATTGAGTCAGGAAACGGGCCAACAAACCGATACTGAAACATCAGAATAGTTTGACTGCATGTTTCGATGAAAAGGGGAACTATTACGTTCCCCTTTTATTTTGCGCTACAACTGGAAATTAATTTAACTAAACACCATTTCTGGCACACACTCTGGTACTACTAACTTGCCTTGAGTTTTGCTGACGATTTCATCCACGCTAATGCCAGGTGCGCGCTCTAATAAATGGAACGCACCGTCTTTTACTTCAAGCACTGCTAAATCGGTGACAATTTTATTAATGCAGTTCACCCCTGTGAGCGGAAGGCTGCAATGGCTGAGTAATTTAGACTCGCCGTGTTTGTTCGCGTGGGTCATTACACAAATAATGTTTTTAGCACCTGCCACTAAATCCATTGCGCCGCCCATGCCCTTCACCAATTTTTTTGGGATCATCCAGCTGGCAATATTGCCATGTTGATCCACTTCAAATGCACCTAACACAGTTAAATCAACGTGGCCGCCGCGGATCATCGCAAAGCTTTCTGCCGAGCTAAAAATCGCAGCGCCAGTGGCTGCGGTAACGGTTTCTTTACCCGCGTTTATCATATCGGCGTCTACTTGGTCTTTTGTTGGATAAGGACCCATACCGAGTAAACCATTTTCTGATTGCAGCATCACTTCGATACCCTCCGGTACAAAGTTCGCCACAAGTGTTGGAATGCCAATGCCAAGGTTTACATAAAAACCGTTTTCAAGTTCACGCGCCACACGTTGTGCAATTTGTTCTCTGGTTAACGCCATTAGTTTTGCTCCTGTGTCACAACGCGCTCAATGCGTTTTTCAAATTCACCTTTAATAACGCGGTTTACATAAATACCTGGGGTATGAATTTCGCTTGGCGCAAGCTCGCCAGGTTCCACAATTTCTTCTGCTTCTACCACGGTAATTTTGCCTGCGGTAGCTGCCATGGGGTTAAAGTTCATAGCAGTATGGCGATAAACGCAGTTGCCATAGCGGTCAGCTTTCCACGCTTTAATAATGGCAAAATCACCAACAACACTTGGCTCTAACAAATAATCGCGGCCATTAAATTGTTTAACCTCTTTATCTTCAGCCACTAAGGTACCCACACCCGTTGCGGTATAAAATGCGGGAATGCCCGCCCCCCCTGCACGCATTTTTTCAGCCAAAGTGCCTTGTGGGGTAAGTTCTACCTCCAATTCACCTGCCAAAAGTTGCTGCTCAAATAAAGCGTTTTCACCTACATAAGACGACACCATTTTTTTAATTTGTTTGTCTTCAAGTAAAATACCCAAACCAAAGCCATCCACACCACAGTTGTTTGAAACTACCGTAAGCCCTTTGGTTTGCTGGCGTTTAATTTCGTTTATTAAGCCTTCGGGAATACCACACAAGCCAAAACCACCCGCAATTACCGTCATGCCATCTTCAAGCCCAGCCATTGCCTCACTGTAACTTGAAACTACCTTATTAAATCCTGCCATTTTAAACTCCTATTGTGCGGTCCAGCCGCCATCTAGCGCCAAGGTTTGCCCGGTAATATTGCACGCCTCTTTTGCCATTAAAAAACGAACTGTGTGAGCGATTTCTGCAATATCGATAAAAGATTTTTTTGGCATTGGCGCTAGCATAATTTGCTCAATCACTTGTTGCTCGCTAATGCCATGGTTTTTTGCCTGATCGGCAATTTGCTTTTCAACTAGCGGTGTTTTTACATACGCAGGGCAAATGGTGTTAATGGTAATATCGTGCTCGGCGGTTTCTAACGCCATCACTTTCGAAAAGCCCACTAAACCATGCTTGGCAGCCACATACGCCGACTTAAAACGCGACGCCACTAAACTGTGAATTGAGCCAATATTAATCACGCGGCCAAAATTGCGCTCGCGCATGCTCGGTAATACCGCTTTGGTCATCAATGCTGTGCCGGTAAGCATCACATCCACCAGCAAGCGCCACTGGTTTTGTGGAAACTCTTCAAGCGCCGCAACATGTTGAATACCCGCATTATTGATTAGTACATCAACCGGTGCTGGTAGCTCGCTAAGCAACTGAATAATCGCCGCCTCATCGGTCACATTTAGTGCTACACCGAGCGCGTGATAGCCTTTGCTACTGAGTTTTTTTGCCGCCTCAAGCGCAGCCTCTTGGTTAAGATCGGTTACAGTGATCAGCGTTTCGCTATCGGCGAGCGCTTCAGCAATACCCAAACCAATGCCACTGGCTCCGCCGGTAATCAAAATATGTTTTTTCATTACTTGGCCTCCAAAAACGCTTGAATACGTTCTTTTTGTGCTGAGATTGCAAATACCCCTTCTAAATGCCCCCAATCGCCGGTGAGTTCTGCCAGCTCTGTTTGCTTGCCCTGCTCTTTTAATGCGTTATTAAGGGCACGGCCCATCTCTGGACGCAGCAGTAAATCTTTGCTGGCAGGAATAATTAAACTCGGTGCACTGATTTTGCTAAGGCTTGCTAAGTAATCATCTTGATGGCCCGCAACAAACAACTGTGATGCGCGCACTAAATAAAGTACGTGGTTGGCATCTTGCGTTTTAGCACGCAGCTTGGCGCGGCTTAACAGGGTTTTCACTACCTCAGGTTGAGTGCGAATATCGCTAAGTGCGCCTTTATCCATCACTTTAAAATTAGGGAAGCTAAGCGCAAACATATTCGGGTGCATCGCATCTTGAGTGATATTGAGCATGGTGGCAGTTAACCCGTCAATAGGCGCAGCTTTGTCGTAGTAATTACCGTTATTCCAGTTTTTATCTAGGCGAATTGGCAATGCCCAGTGCTCTAGCGCCGAGACACTCCATGCATCCATTTGGCCAGCACCAATCACATGGACTAATTTGCCAACCCAATCTGGGTAAGTCACCGCCCATTCAAGCGCTTGAAACGACCCCATTGATGCACCCATCACCGCATGCAGTTTTTGTATACCTAAACTCTCAAGTACTAACTTTTGCACGTTAACAAAATCGCGAATGGTCACCACTGGGAAATCAAGGCCATACGGTTTGTTTGTAGCAGGATTGATTGACGCAGGCCCTGTTGTAATGGTGCGGCCATCATGCACATTGGCATTGGCGAGCGAATCCACACTAATTACAAAATATTTATTGGTATCAATGGTTTTGCCAGGGCCAATAATCGCATCCCAATACCCCGGAAGTGGGTCGCTTTCGGCATATTTACCTGCGGCATGTGAATTACCCGAGAAAAAATGGGTAATTAAAATGGCATTATCTTTTTTATCGTTAAGTGTGCCGTAACTTTCAAAACCCACCGTTACTTCGGCAATGCTTTTACCGCCAAAGGTTTTAAAGTTTTGTGTAGTAAACGTCTGTTTTTCAACAAGTAGCGTTTGTGCATTTAGTTGAAAGCAAACCAGCAAAAACACCAAAGTCATCATTTTTATTATTTTCATAATCAGCCCTTAAAACCAAATAAACAAACACAACGCCAATGCAACACCCAGTAACGGCACCACCGCACTTAATGCCGCCATAGACCAATATGCCGCCTGATGGGTTTCTTTACAAATTGCGCGGATGGTTGTTACCACATAACCGTTGTGTGGCAAGGTATCGAGCGCACCCGATGAAATTGACACTACGCGGTGTAATTGTTCTGGATTGACCCCAGCATCTAAATAGTGCGGCGCGACTAACGGCAGCGCAATGGCTTGCCCGCCCGAGGCAGAACCCGTTAACCCCGCAATCACACTTACCGCTACCGCTGCACCAATTAACTCGTTGCCCGGAATTTGCGTCATTAAGTCAACCGCGACGGTAAATGCGTCTGATGATTTCGCAATTGCACCAAACCCCACCACTGCCGCAGTGTTACCAATCGCAATGAGTGCACCATTGGTACCTTCGGTGGTGGCTTTGGCGATATTGTGAAAGTGTTTAAAGTTAATCACCACTATCGATAATACCCCACCCAATAACGCCACAATCAGTGCTGCTTGCTGCAAGCTGTCATGCAAGGTGAACGAGAGTGCTAACACCACGAGTAGTGGAATAAGCCCTGTAATTGGATGTGGATAATCACGCTCAGGAATTTCAGGGTCATCCTCGCGTGCGACAAATTGCTCGCCATTGGCAACCGCTTTACCAATCATTTTTTTCAGCCACCAGTAGCCAAAACACGCCATAAAAATAGCCACAACCAAACTTACCTCCCATGCAGCATATGGCGAAGTGCCTAAATACTTAATCGGGATCCAGTTTTGAATTTCAGGCGAACCAGCTGATGTCATGGTAAAAGTAACCGAGCCAAACGCCAGCGTGGCCGGTATAAAACGGCGCGGTAAATTGGCATCTTTAAACAACGATAACGCCATCGGGTAAACCGAAAACGCCACAATAAACACGCTAACACCACCGTAGGTTAATACCGCACACGCAATCACTATTGCCAGTACCGCGTGTTTCATACCAAGTTTATCAACAATATAGCGAGCTACACTGTCGGCAGCGCCGGTGTCTTCCATAAATTTGCCAAACAAACTGCCCAGCAAAAACATAAAAAACCATGCACTGACAAAATTAGCAAAGCCATTCATATAGCCTTGAATAAAATTATCAGCGCCAGCGCTTGGAAAAATCGCCAAATTACTAGTGAGCGCCACAATCAATGCACATGCTGGTGCGGCAATGAATAAATTCATACCGCGCAGCGTTAACACAATCAAAAGCACTAGACCACCAATCAGGCCAAGCATACTTAACATAAAATATTCCTATTTGAATCACTAACAAGGGTGACTTGGCTGCTAGTGCGTCAAATTACTGCTGAGTATTAATGTGGCTAACGGTGGCGATTTAAACAATAGCACTATAGTTATACGTGAACGATTTATTATTTAAAAACAATAAATTAACAGTGGATAGCACTATAGTACTAAAGCAATTTAAAAGATTACCCACTAGATTGGTAACTGACTTGGCTGTGCGATGTAACGTATAACAATAAAGATAGGAACAACATTATGACCAAGGCAAATATCAACAGCAGCAAACACGCTTGCCTGCGCTCACTGTCTGCAGTAAGTGGTGCTGTATTACTGGCATTAGCAACCCCTACATTTGCAAATCAACAGGAAAACGGCGAGAAAAAGGCAGAGCTTGAACGCATTCAAGTAACTGCCCGTAAAACCGTTGAAAATTTACAACAAGTACCAGTTTCAGTAACCTCGATAGGTTCAACCGAGCTTGCCGAAAAAGGCATTGCCGAGCTTATTGAAGTACAACAATTCTCACCGAACACTACGCTACAACGCAGCCGTGGCACAAACTCTACTATCACGGCGTTTATTCGCGGCGTAGGCCAGCAAGACCCGCTTTGGGGCTACGAGCCAGGTGTCGGTATTTATATTGATGATGTGTATTTAGCGCGCCCGCAAGGTGCCGTGCTCGATTTACTTGATGTTGAACGTGTTGAAGTACTTCGCGGCCCACAAGGCACACTTTACGGTAAAAATACCATAGGTGGTGCAATAAAATACGTAACTAAAGAAATGTCAGGCGACCCAACATTTAACGTATCGGCAAGCGTAGGGAGCTATAACCAGCGCGATATTAAACTCACAGGCCAATACCCTCTTATTCAAGACACTCTTTATGTAGGCGTAGGTTATGCCAACTTAAATCGCGATGGCTTTGGTGAATATTTACAATCAGACTTACCAAATCAAGATAGCGAAAACTACAACAAAGAAGTCGAAGCAGCTCGTGTTACGCTCGAATGGCATGCCAATGAGGATTTATTCTTCCGCTTAAGTTGGGATAAAACCGACGATACGTCAAATGCCAAAGGCGGCTACCGTTTACTACCAAGTTTATTAACAGATGCACCCGTTCCAAATAGCGTATATGACTCCTACACCAGCTTACCAACATGGAACAAAGTGGAACTTGAAGGCTACAGTCTACTTGCCAACTGGGATTTAACAGACGCCACCAGTGTTAAATACGTCGCATCGAAGCGTGAAAGCTATTCGCCAACTAATATCGACTTTGATAATACACCACTTCGCATTTTTGATGTGCCCGCGGTGTATGACGACAATCAAACCAGCCATGAGTTACAACTAAACCATGCTGGTGAAAACTACAAATTGGTGTCGGGCCTGTATTACTACGATGGCGAATCATGCGGCCAGTTTGAAGCCATTTTAGAAGTACTAGGCAATGCGATTTCATTGCCAAGCTTAACCCGTGAAGTATCGGGTTGTAATAACTCATCAAGTAAAGCCGCGTATATTCAAGGCAGCTACTATTTTAACCAACAGTGGTCGGCAACCCTTGGTGCCCGTTACACCCAAGATGAAAAGGAGGCCAATGTTAGCAACGGTTTAGTTTATGAAACGGTTTATCCGTATTCGGGCTGGATCCCAGGTTATGTTCGCCCTGAAGGCGAATTAGTACCTGAAGTACTGAACGATAACGAAGACTGGTCGCGCTTTACGCCACGTGTTGGTGTGGAATATCAATATTCAGATGACATGATGTTCTTTGCAAGTTACGCACAAGGATTTAAGTCGGGTACTTATAATCCACGTGCAACCACTGCAGAACCAGCTGCCAACCCAGAGATTGTAGACTCATTTGAACTCGGTATGAAAAGCGAGTGGAACAATAACCTGCGCGCTAATATCACCTTATTCTCATTACTGCATAAAGACCGCCAGTATATCTCGATTTTACCGGGTGAAACCTCGGCGGACCTCAATCAGCGCCTAGGGAATATTGGCCGTTCAGAGTCGCAAGGTATTGAAGCAGAATTGACCTATGTTGCTACTGAAAACCTGAATTTTAATGCCTCGCTAGGTTACATCGATGCAGAGTTTACTGAAGTGATCGACACCAACCCGGAAACAGGTGAAGAATTTGATAAATCAGAATTTTTCGATATCGCCAATACGCCAGATTTAACCTTTAACTTAGGTTTTGATTATTCGATTGAATCAACAATTGGTGATTTTGTAGTGAATGGTAATTACTACCACCGCGGCGATTACGTGTTGTTTGAAGAAGCTAGCCTACTTTCGCAAGATGCCTATGGTTTAGTGAACTTAGGTGTTACTTGGTACTCGAATGACGGTCACTGGAGCGCATCACTAACGGGTAAAAACCTCACCGACGAAGAATACCTTGTTGGCGGTTATCAATTTGTCACCCCTGATCCTACAGACCCAACGGATACAAGCAAATATACGCCGGGGTTAGGTGGTGACAATACCTTAATTGGTTATTACGGCGACCCGCGTACCGTTACGCTCACCGTTAATTACCGCTTTTAATTAACACTCCCCCTTGGGTCACCACAGCATAGTGCGGTGACCCAGCTTTGGGGAAATGCTTGTAACCGTATTTCGAATACCTTATAACAGGAAGAATTGGAGTTAATTGGATGACAACGCAAGTGAAAGCCATTATCGCAGACGATCACCCGCTATTTCGCAGCGCTTTAAGCCAAGCGGCGGCAAACTATCTCGAAAAAGACAATATTCAAGAGTGTTATGATTTAGCGAGCTTGTTTTCTTTGCTGGAAACTCACCCTGAAACCGAACTGATTTTCCTCGATTTAAATATTCCAGGCGCCAAAGGCCTGCAGGGGCTCACGCAAATTCGCAACCAATACCCTGATATTTTAGTGATTATGGTATCGGCAACGGAAGACGCCAAAATCATCAACCACGCCATGGAAGCTGGTGCCTGCGCCTACATTCCAAAATCGACCTCGCTGAGCAATATTGGCAAAGCCATTGAAGTGGTGATTGATGGCGATACGTGGCTACCTGAAAACCTCGATCTCGAAGCGCACCCAATCGACAACGAACAAACCGAATTTGCACAAAACTTAGAAAAGCTCACACCACAGCAATACAAAGTGCTGGCAATGATTGCCGACGGCCTGTTAAACAAACAAATTGCCTACGAAATGTCAGTGCAAGAAACCACAGTAAAACAACATGTATCCGCCATTTTACGTAAACTTGGCCTAAACAACCGCACCCAAGCCGGCATTTTATTTAATCAACTCAGCCAAGTAGATACTAAATCAGCTGAAGGCTTTGCGTGATTTTCGGAGTTGATAAAAGCAGGAATGATTCTTAGCAAGAACTTTCATTATGGCTACTGAGTGAGAAACTAACGGTCGGTCTAGCTCTTTTTTGGATATAAGAGTGTTAGAGCTGAAGAACAGTTGTGCGCCATTAGCGGAAAAATTCAAATAACACCAAAATACTTACTTCCATGTATTTTTATAACCCCCTCCATGGGGTCATGTCACTTTTCTTTGCTTCTGTAGATTCAATTAATCAGTGCAACACTTTATTTATTCATAAAAGTGGAGCCTGTTAATGAGTAATAGTTCAGCTGTTCGTTTTACCGATAAAGAAAAAGATGAAGTTTGGCGAAGATGGAAGTCTGGTGAATCTTTGAGTGCTATCGGCAATATATTGGGACGCAAAGCGCCTTCAATTTATCATGTTTTATCTAAATATGGTGGTGTAAAACGGTTTAAACGAAAACGCTCTAAGAATCATCTGTCTTTAAATGAACGAGAAGAAATATCACGAGGTATAGCTCAAAATAAGTCTTTTAGGGTAATTGCTAAAGAACTCAAACGAGCGCCTTCGTCTATAAGTAGAGAAGTATCACGTAACGGCGGTATTCATAAATACAGGGCTTGTGCCGCTGACGATAAAGCTTGGAAACGTGCTAAAAGACCTAAACTTTGTAAACTAAAATTAAATCAAGAACTCGCATTATTAATAGCTGATAAGTTAAAAAATTTGTGGTCACCTGAACAAATAGCTGGTTGGCTAAAGTTACAATACCCAAATGATAAGAGTTGGCACGTGTCTCACGAAACAATCTATAAAAGCTTATATATCCAAACTAGGGGAGTATTGAAAAAAGAGTTACTTAAATGCCTTCGCTCCAAGCCAAGAATAAGAGGAGCTAGAACTAAAGAAAAAAACCAAAGAGGTCATATTCAAGAGCTAATTTCAATTAGTGAACGCCCCGCTTCGATTGAAGATAGGGCTATACCAGGTCATTGGGAAGGTGACCTTATTGAAGGTAGTCAAAAAAGCTATATAGCAACATTAGTTGAAAGGCAAACTAGGTATGTATGTCTTGTTAAAGTAAAAAATAAAAGCACGCATAATGTCATTCCTCAACTAATAAAGCATGCTCAAAAATTACCTAGTAGTTTATATAAATCGTTGACTTGGGATCGAGGTACAGAGCTCAAAGGTCATAAAACGTTTTCAGAACAAACAAATATTGATGTGTACTTTTGCGATCCTCAAAGTCCTTGGCAACGAGGCTCAAATGAGAATACTAATAGATTGTTAAGACAATACTTCCCGAAGGGTACAAATTTATCAATATATTCTCAGGAGGAATTAGATGATGTAGCACAAGCACTTAATAGTCGACCGAGAAAAACTCTTGGATTTTGTACACCGTTAGACAAATTTAAAGAGTGTGTTGCATTGACTGATTGATCACACATCGCCAAAGATAAAGTAACCAAAAGAAAGGCGACCGTAAAAATCAAACGATTTCCTCAAATCAGATTTTAATTTAAAGATAAACGCCATAAATCGATGTCCTTATCTCAGTATGGCTTGCGCGACTCGCTCCGCTTCCTGTCTCACATTATCTATTTAAATCTGATACTCGGGTTTGATTAAAACGGGAAATACACCTGAGTTAAAGGACGGTTCAGTGCCAACAACTGACATTCGTAACGCCTGAATAATGTGTGAGCGTAGTTTGGCAATTTTATTGCGTTGTTTGCAACTAAAAATGCCAAACTAACGCGAATCACGATTAATTCTCTTGTTAGCTGCCATTTAAAACTAGATTAATTTTATGAGCTACTTTGCTAAAGTCATAAAAGTATTCGTCATCATATAATTTTGAGCAATATTGAAAAAATGCGAGCATAGCCATTAATTGCTCTGAGCTAAAACCGATCTCTTTAAATTCAAAGTTAGATAGCCCAACAATTCTTGAAGCTACAGATTCAGCGATTATGTCAGCTAGATCTGGATCATCTAATTCCGCAATCATATAAGCAGGAATGTAATACCTAAACGCTTCAAAAGTAAAAAAAGAAATAGCAGAGTAGTGTTCTCTTAGTCTGTGGATCTCATGCTCATTCCACTTAGTCCCTGAAAAGTATTCATGAGTATTTTCATCATCATAAGTATCAGTACTCAATTTCCCTTTGGGTATAGTTGATATTGGGAACGCATTTATAATTTGGTCTTTAATCGATTCTTCCATGGCTGCTAACGCCCCGTTCAGGGGCTTTTAATTGTTGGCTAAAATATCGAACGCAGTGAGGAAAAGCCAACTGTTAAAAGTCCCGCACTGCAACGGCTTGTTATGTGCCTATTTCCACGCTGCTTCCCTGCAACTCTTAAATTTACTCTGGGTTAACTTGTATAATTTTAAACTCAAATCATCCCATGATTTATCAACAGTGAGTTTTCTACATTGTTTAGAATTAGGAAATTTTTTACCAACTTCAAAGAAAGTTCCATCTGCTAGTTCGGTAGATGCGAGAATAAAAAAACGAAGTCCATCCTTACATTGGTTGTTGAATTCTCTTTCATATGGGGCAGAAGGTAAACTTTGAATCAATTGTGATAACTCGGCAATTTCAATTTTCTCAAGATTTGTTTTACAAGGCATTGCATTTGAAAAGAATGAAGTAGCCCAATAAAATTCGCCTTGATTATTTAACCAAATACGATCAGTGGTTCTCATAGTCTCCATTTCTGCACGAAGAGTCCAATCACCCTCTTTAGCCGTAACTGATAAAGATAAGAAAAATATTAATGCAAAGACTAAAAATTTCACAATACCATCCTAGGTACATAACGCTTCCGCCATGCGCAGCTTGCAGCTGGCGGAATTTTTATTGTTCTACAAAAATTATGACAGCTCATGCTGTCGCCTGGGCGGACTTGTTATGAGTTGCAGCGAGGAAGATATTTTCCCCAAAGAGCTTCAAACTCATCGCGTGAAATTTCCCTGCCCTGAAATTCGGATTCCAAATTAATGACGTCGAGGCTAGGCACCTCAACTACGCCTAACTCAGTACTACCACTACAATACTCGCGGTCAGCATAAGTTACGCGGCCATCGACAAAGAATTCAAGCTTCCTAGTTTCAAATCTGGTGCTATCCAGTTCAGATACAAGTCTAACTGGATATTCTGAATCATCGTGAAACCAAGCCACATCAATGTATTCCACGAGTAAAAACCCCTAGACTCATAACAATCTAATAGTGCGCAAATTGCGCATATTTCTGATTTGCAATCGCGCACTTTTCTGAATGCTTTAGTTTTAACAAAGTTGATAACTAGTTGCCAGTATTATTAAAAATACATGTGGTTAATTTTTGAGAAAGATAAAAATGCGCAATTTGCGCATTTTCTTGAATATGGGGGAAAGGTTTAAATTCAGAGGCTGAAAAGTAAGGGTTTTAAAAATCTAAACGTCCGTTATTCGCTCTTTTTAAGCATTGGCTTAAACACATTTTGGGGCAGAAACGAGTTTAGCTTGAAGGTCCGCTGTTGGTTAAAGCTGTATAAAGACTGACTTTTCTTTTTTAAGTGAACTAAGTTAGAAGTCCTCGTAGAATATTTTGTTCGCGATATTTTTCCCTATGTGTAGTTTTTCTGGGCATAAGCGAAGTTATTTGATCTATTATTCTCTAGTGGTTTTATTGAACCTTTATCCCGAAACAACTGCAAACACATCATCCGCGTAGGTGCGGCTTTGCTCTGCCAATTCAAAAATACTCGAAATGGGGGTTGCAGGTCTTACCTCAGCTAAAATGGATTCCGCTGTTTGCCAATTATTTTCTTCAATCGCCATTGCGATTTTTAATGCACCACCTAACAACCCTTCATAGTTTAAAAGCGCTCCGCTTGAATTGCTGTCTAATGAAAATTCGCTAATAACAGTATTAAGATCCATATCTAATACAGCGCCTAAAATAGACATTAAACCAATCAGGTACCCTTCTTCGGCCATGCCTTTACCGCCCGGCGCTAGAAATAGCGACATAAACCTTGCTCGCATTAAGCCAAATTTGGTCAATTCTGAGGGCTTATCAACACCCAAATCACTGAGCGCTAACACGCGAATAAATTGCCTTAGTGTGTCTTCTCCCAAATACACCACAGCCTGCGAAATTGACTTCATTTCTTGTTTATCAAGGCCTGAACGAGCATTAACAAGTTTTAACACGCGTGCAGTGAGGCTTAAGTCTTTTGCAATCTTACTTTCGATTTCTTTGAAATTGAGATTTGGTTGAGTTGTCGATTTTAATAAATCAAACACCACCAGTTTTGATGGCTCAACATTGCCATGGGTTAGCATTTCGGGTTTAGCAAAAAAATAGCCTTGAAACAAATCAACGCCCGCGCCTTTTAAGTATTCAAACTCGTCGTAGGTTTCGATTCTTTCAACAACAATTTTAAGTTTTGGGTATAAACGCTTGAGCTTTTTAACTAAGGTAGTGGTTTTTATAATTGGTTGTTCTAGCTCTAATTTAACGTAAGACATATGCGGCAACAAAGGCTCCCATCTTGGGTCTTTGTCATAGTCATCAAGGGCAAATTTATAGTGCTGTTTTCTGAGCGATTTCACAATTTCCAGCAATTCTTCGATATTCTGCGAGCGTTCAACAATTTCAAGTACGAGATTATCAGGTGTGATTAGTCGCGGAATTTCTTGCAGTAACGTGGTGTCAGATAAGTTTATAAATGCACAATGATTGGCAACCAATTTATCTTTGCCAACTAAAATAAGCGAGTTAAAAAACACGCGTCCTGTAGCTTGTTCATCGGTAACACCAACAGGAAAGGCATTATTGTCTGAATCTCGATACAACAACTCATAAGCAAATATTTGCTTGTTCGCATCGAGAATGGCTTGTCGCGCAATAAACTGGGTTACAGGTTTCGTCATAAATACAGCCAATTGAGTAGAGCAGAATCTAACAAAATATTTTAAATTATATCTACTACAGTTCTGATTAAAATATCAACACCTTTACTTAGGTTACGACAGCTGTAGTTTTTGAGCAAATAGAATCTCTAAGGTTTAGAGTTAATTGACCATAAGTAATATTAGCCTTTTAACCAAACCACTGCCCTTTTAAGCACATAGCTTTTTAATTAAACGCTTTAACGCGGGTGCTTTAACTGGTTTATAAAGTAGCGGATATCCCGCATCGGTTATAAGCTCTCGCACCGACTCGTCATGCTCGGCGGTATTTATAATACAAGGCAGATGGTTCAAACCGCATTCGTGCAGTAATTCCACCCCTGTTACACCGTCATCAAGGTGATAATCGGCAATGATCAACATAGGCAGTACTTTTGTCTCTTTAAGTGCCGTTAACTGAACTTTATTGGTTACCGTTTGCACATTACAGCCCCAGGTTTGTAACCGCTTGGCTAAGGCTTGTAACACCGTTTCATCGTTATCAATCAGCCACACGGTTAAGCCAACAAAACTCGCTGCTTGCTCAGTATTTACAGGTGTTGGAGTAAACTCTTGTCGATTTTTATTTTCTACGACAAGTGGCAAAGATATAGAAAACTGCGCGCCGCTACCTATATTTGACCGTAAAGTTAAGTCTAGATTAAGCGCATCAGAAATACGCTTTGTAATGGCTAAGCCAAGGCCAAGTCCTTGCGCTTTATCATGTCCATCAAGTTGTTTAAATTCTTGGAATATCAGAGTTTGATCCTCGACTGCAATACCTGGGCCTGTGTCTTTGACTGATAACTTTAGGTGCTTGCCTACTTTTTCAGCGCAAAGTGACACCTCACCTGATTGGGTATAGCGCACCGCATTGCTTAACAAATTCTGCACTACGCGGCGCAGTAAAGTACGATCAGAACTGACAGTCACGTCATCAAATTGCGATGTAAAAACAAGGCCTTTTTCATACGCGAGGGCAGAGAATTCAGCGCTAAGAGGCGTGAGCAGTTTGGTAATCGAGAATTCACTTTTTTCAATTTTTAAACTACCCGATTCAAGTTTGGTTAGCTCTAAAATGCTGCTCAGTAAGTCTTCTGCCGAAGTAAGGGAGTTTTTAATATTGCTTGCAAGCTCCGCATATTCTGAGCCTTGCGACTTTTCTTCCATTACTGAACAAAATAAGCTGGCAGCATTAAAAGGCTGCAATAAATCATGGCTCGCCGCGGCAAAAAAACGGGTTTTACTCTCAGTTGCTTGCGCTAATTCTAAATTGGCCTGCGTTAATGCGTGTGTGCGCTCGTTAACCTTTTGCTCAAGGTTAGTATTGGCTTCTTTAAGCGCGTCCTGAGTCTTCACAAACTCAGTTACATCGCTAAAAGTAGTTACAAAGCCGCCACTTGGCAGTGGATTGCCTTGCATTTCAAATACTCGGCCATTTTGGTGAGCGCGTTGGTATTTATAGGCACTGCCGGTTTTTAAAAACGCTAAACGTTTAGCTATTTCGCTTTCAATGTCGCTTGCTTTAAATAACCCGCGTTCGGCATTAAAACGAATAATATCGGCAATGGGGCGGCCGATATACAGCGCGTTTTCAGGGTAATTAAACATGGTTTGGTATACGCTATTCCACGCTACTAAATTTAAATCGCCATCTACCACACTAATGCCTTGGTTAACATTTTCAATTGTCGATTGCAGTAAATCGCGATTAAATTTAAGTACTTGGCTAGCTTCATCCACGATGGTTGCCACTTCGCTTAGCTGCCCGTGTTTATTTTTCGCAGCCGTAAGCACCAAATTTGCTGACGAGCCGCCAATCACCGCAGCCATTTCTCTAGCAACCAAAGATTCTAACTCCATGCTAGCGGGTTTTTGCCAATCGCTTGAGATTAACGGAAAATACTGCTGAATAATTTGCGTACCGGTCACGCCATCTACAAAACGCAGTAGTAGACGGCTCAATTCATCAACGCTTAGCTGATGTTTAGTATTGTTGGCATGTTGTTGCTCTACCGAGAATACAAATTTTTCAGCTTGCAGCTGCTCCGCCACTTCCGCGCCGCGCTTTAATGAAATATAAACAAATACTAAGGTATTAAAGGTGAGTGATAACAATAAAGTTTGCGAAATGCTATCAAGACCAAGCCCTAAAAAATCCGCAGGCGCAAGAAAGTTTAATCCTAACGGGCCAGACACTAACCACGCGCTTTGCCAATTTAAACTAGTAGCGACTGAGGGTAAAAATAAGCCATAAACCCATACAGCAAAGCCCGTTAAAATGGCGTATTTTGCAGCCTTACGCGATGCCCCCCGCCATACTAGCCCTAGCAATAACGCAGGCGCAAACTGTGCAACCAAAGTAAACGACATTAGCCCCACATTTGCCAAACTATTAGTACCACTGAGTAACTTATGGCAAAAATAACTGGCAATAAGCACCATCAGAATAACCGCTTTTCGCGCACGTAAAATTCCTGTGGGTGAAAGCCCTGCCGCGGCACTTTCCTCTTTATTTTTAGTTAACAGTAATGGGTTAATTATGTCATTTGTTATCATTACTGAGAGCACAATGGCCGCTAAAATCACCATACTGATTGCAGCTGAAAAGCCACCTAAATACGCAACCATTGCCAAAGTTTGATTTTCAAATGCAAGCGGCAACGCCAGCACAAAGGTATCTGACGCAACACTTTGTGGCTCGAGTAGCAAAAGCCCAGCATACCCAATGGGCAGTGTACAAATATTTAGCAAAAGCAAATATATCGGAAATATCCAGCGTGCTTTTTTAATGTCAGTTTTATCGTCGCGTTCAACAAAACTCACGTGGAATTGACGCGGTAAGCAGAGCATTGCCAATACGCCTAAAATCATATGGCTTATGTAAACATAATTAGCACTACCATGATCTGCTACTTGTTGTTCTAACCCTGCAGATTTTGCGCTCTGCAACAGCGCTTCTGGGCTCTCAAATAGTTCAAAACACACATACAAACCAATCGCTAAAAACGCGAACAGCTTAACTAATGATTCAAACGCAATGGAATTCATCAGGCCTAAGTTATGCGCATTAGGGCGCAGTTTATTAGCGCCAAATAACATCGCAAAAATCGCTAAGACTAGCGTTATATAAAACGTTCCATCGTGCCAAATTGAATGTGTTTCAGCGCTGCCAGCAATTAATTGGGTACTTTGGCTTATGGCACTTAACTGCAGCGAAATATAAGGAATAATGGCAAACACTGAAATAGTGGTAATTAAGCTCGCCAGTGAGCTAGATTGCCCGTAGCGTGTGGCAATAAAATCGGAAATCGAGGTAATTTTGTGTGTTTGGCATATATCACTGATTTTTAAATACACTTGCCAACCAAAAATAAACAAAAGCAAACTGCCTACATAAGTTGGTGCTAGCCACCAGCCATTATTTGCCGCTTGCGCTGTGGTGCCATAAAACGACCAAGAGGTACAGTAAACCGCTAATGTTAGCCCATAAACCATGGACTTAAATGACTGGAACTTATACTTTTCACTAACATAAGCAATCGCAAATAACAGTGCTAAATAAACAAATGCAATTGCACTAACTGACCAAATTGTAAGCATTATTTTCGTTTTTATTTATATGCGTAACACTAGACTAAGTCATATTGCAGCAATTAGCTCGTATAACTTTAGTACTATCAGCGCATTCATTAATTGTGCTGCAAAAATAAAATCGTTTACATTTCAAACACTCCCCCCTTCATTGTAAAAACTAAAATACCGAACCCAGAAATAAGTGCGAGCATAATTTGATCAGAATCAATAACCCTTTGATTTATAGAAATTCCTTAATCAAGATGAAATAAAATAAACTTAAAATGAATTTTTAGTGAATTCAACAATGTACTTTTCTCAACAATAAACCATACTTAAAACTGGTTTAAGGCTTGTTTTGTTTTTCACATTGGATAGGGAGGACCATTTCAACAAAACAGTAAAGTCGAAGGGTATATGTTAAAGCCGTTAATCTGACTCGCTCAGATTAATTTAATAAGCCTATAAGGTAATTACTATGCTCAATACCGTCAGTGTTAAAACTAGACTTACCATTCTAATAACCGTTCCCATTGTTGCTTTTATTGGCCTTGCCATCATATCGCTGATGATGACTAAGTCACTAGTGATGGGAATTCAAAGTATCAACAACGACCGTGTCGTCCCCTTAAAACAAATAAAAGTGGTGTCTGACAATTACGCCGTGAGCATTGTTGATAACCTGCATAAATACAACGCAAAATTACTTTCTAAAAGCCAATTACTCGCAGCTATTGAAAGCGCTGAAAACGTCGCTAATCAAAACTGGCAGGCTTACTTAAATACCGAGCTTACCAGCGAAGAAAAACGACTGATTGGTGTAAGTGAATCCCTATTTAACAAAGTAAAACAAAAAGTAAATTGGTACCAAAACCAGATTGTAATGGAACAACCTCTAGCCAGCTCTCCTGAAATGTTTGTAAAAGAGATGTACGATGTATTTGACCCTTTTAGTACCAGTTTAAATGACCTTATCGACTTACAGCTAAACACATCACAGCAATTTACCAATGATGCAACAGAAAACTACGAATCTACGCAACTGAGTTTTATCATTGCTTGTGTTTTACTGCTTATTGCCACCATCGTAATGGCGCTATTCATTTATAAATCAATTATTACCCCATTAAGAGCAATTGGTTCTACTATGGCTAATATTGCCAATAATACCGACCTAACGTTACGTGTTTCAGAATACGGCAATGATGAATTTTCTCGCACGGCGGTAAGCATTAATACTATGCTCAACCATTTTAAATCACTGATTGAAGAGCTTTTAAATGCGGTTAACACCCTTAGTAATGAATCAGAGCAAATGTCGCGTAGTAGTAGCCAAGTAGCGGCAACCACAGAGCAACAAGAACACCAAACCACCATGATTGCCACCGCCATTACCGAAATGAGCGCAGCTATTGGCGAGGTTGCATCCAATGCGGTAACTACATCACACAAAGCCAACGAATCTGACGACACCGCTAAACACGGACTAGCAAAAGTTCAAGAGAACATTGATTCGATTAACCAGTTAAACGAAGTGATTCGTCACACCAAAGAAGACATTGATTTATTAAGTGAAAAAAGCAATGAAATCAACTCAGTGGTGCAAATTATTCAAAATGTAGCAGAACAAACTAATTTGCTTGCACTTAATGCGGCAATTGAAGCAGCGCGCGCTGGTGAATCAGGCCGCGGTTTTGCGGTGGTTGCCGACGAAGTACGCCAGCTTGCTCACAATACGCAAAAAGCCACAGAGCAAATTAGCTCTATGATCATCGCCTTACAAGATGCATCTCAACGCGCAGTTTCAAGCATGGAAGATGCCTCAGGTAAAGCGAGCCACAGTGTTGAAATTGCCGCGGCATCTGCTAGTTCAATTCAATCTATTGCTGAAGCAATTACCGAAATTGCCGATATGAATATCGTGGTTTCTACCTCAACTGAAGAACAAACTACGGTTGCCGCTGAAATTTCGCAAAATATTAACGAGTTTAGCGATAGCATTCGCAGCGTCACAATTAGTGCATCTGATATGGCGCAAACTGGCCGTACACTGTCGGAGTTATCGGGCAAGCTTAATAACGATATTAGTATCTTTAAAGTTTAACGCAGCGCTTTCACACCCAATAGAAAAGGAGCGTTATCGCTCCTTTTCTAATATTTACAGTAGCTCGTTATAAACTCACGTTAAACCCAACAAATACGTTGCGGCCAACCTCGGGTACGCCTTCACCCACCATTATTTCGCTGCCCATAGCACGGTTAACACCATTTAAATGAGGGCGATAAGCTTTATCTAGCAAGTTGTTAACACCAAAGTTAACCCTTAGTTTTGCTGTCACATCGTAATCCAATTGCCAATCAAGAGTGCCATAACCTGCTGACTCTTTCTCGTTGTTTAATTCGCTCACTTTAGTTTGTTTAGCATACCCACTCAGTGTTAACTGCGAGTGCCAATCATCAACCTGATAATGAGCGGTAATACGCGAGTTTAACGGCGCAATACGATAGAGATCATCATCAATGTCTTCTCGTTCACCGGTGACGTAACTAACAACGCCTGTTAATTGCCATTGATTATTCAAACGCCAAACTAGATTTACATCCGCACCAAATAAGTGAGCATCAATATTATTAAACTGAAGTGGCGCTTCACCTCCCATCATAGTTCCAACCATATTCGCAGCCATATTATTTGATGGCGTACCTTGAATATAATCATCAATTTGATGATAGAAAACCTGAGGTGAAATACTGAAACCATTGGCTTGATAATGCCATGCAAGATTTAACTGATAAGCGGTTTCTGCATTCAAATCAATATTACCAATATAGGTTTTACCATCAGCAAGGCCACCAGTCGCTTGCATTGGTAACCATAAATAACGTTGTTGATAAGATGGCGCGCGTTGTTTTAAGCCAAAACTAATTTCCGTAGAGTAACGCTCTGAGTGCTGTGCCCTGCCCGAGTAGCTAATATCGACTGTGGTGTCATTAACACTGCGGTCGGCATTATTAAATTGCTGTTGTAACATTTTAATATGCGGATTCATCATCGCCATTGAACTAGACACAGTACCTGCATCGGCTTGATTGTACTTAACACGTACACCAACACGCTGGCTAAAATCATTGGCTTCTGATTGCCACTCGGTAAAGATTGAATGGCGGTTGTCTTCAACTTGATTAAAGTTTTCAACAAAAAACATCGCATTATTTGGGTTAGTAATGCGTGAGCCATGCTCACTAACATAGCCCTCTAAACCAAATTGCCACTGAGCCAATTTGCCAGCAACAAAATAACTTAAATTCTCAACATCTGTTGTGTTGTAGCGATGTTTTTGCATATTTGCATTACTTCGCTGTGAGTAATTGTCCATACCATGCTCTGCTGTGTGGTAGGCAATGTATGCATCTAATGCAAGCTCGTTAAGCTGCGTTTGATAATCAAGTTTAATGCGATCACTTTCTACGTAATCAATGTCCATTGGCAACGCGATTGTGCCGGTAGGTTTGGTATCGGTGCGCTGCCAAATTAAGCCAACTGAAGACGCTTGTTGGCGATATGCCACATCAACGCCATATTGTAAACGCTCGACTTGCGATGAGTGAACTTCTCGTCCATCACCATCTTTATAATCATCCGCATTCTGTAATGCGACATAGCTATTTAAGGCAAATTCATCAAACCCTGCCCCAGCTACGGCTGACACATTGTAACCAGAATAATTAGATAAATAAGTACCGGTAAGCGCTAAATTACGCTCACCCGCTTCAATATCAGCGGCACGTTTTTGATAAACCTTAACCACACCACCAAACGAATCTAACGCGCTACTCACCGGTGCAATACCGCGATACACATCTACCGAATTAATTAAAAGTGGCGAAACATAACTAAGCGGTGCATCCATAGCATTAGGGCCCGCACCAATTTGCTTTACGCCGTCGATAGCAACAGCTACTTGATCACCGTAATATCCTCGATATTGAGCTATACCCGATATTTGACCATTTTTATTGGCATTTGCCCCTGGTACTGAAAGTAACCAATCTGATACATCAGGCAGTGAGACACTGGCCTTGGCCTGCTCAGTAGATAGCGCAAATTGATTAATGTGAGACGAAACAGTGATCACCTCCATATCTGGCTTAGCAAATACTAAAGATGACGATAACGAGAGAATACAAAGCGTTATTGTGTTAAGTGTGCTTTTCATAAAAAAACTTCCATATACAAACTAAGGAAATTTTCTTAAAAAAATCACCACATCACAAAGTAAAAACCGCAAACTGCGACAATATGTCACAGTTCACTTGATGGTTGTAAATCCCCTTTACGTTTTTTCAAAAAACGCATGGGTGAAAATCCAGTTACTAACATGGTACCTAGTAACACCGTAATAATGCCTACTAACACATTTAAAGTGAGTACTTCGCCAAGGACAACATAACCCCAAATTGCAGCAAATCCTGGAATTAAAAAGGTAACCGACAATGCTGACGCTGCGCCAATTTCGGCAACTAAATCAAAATAAAAAATAAGCGCGATGCCAGTACACACTATGCCAAGTAATACCACCGCTAATATTTCATCTGTTGATGGCATTTGATTCATTGGGAAAAACGGCAATAGCGGCACTAACAAAATGACCGTGGCCCACAAGCTACCATGAGATGTATCAAAACCCGGCACATTGCGTTTTACATGCTTAGTGTAATTTGTCGCAATACCATAACAAAACGCGGCAAACGTAGCGGCTAGTAACGCGATTAAACTTTCGGCATTAATCATATTCGGCGCTAATCCAACCATTAAAACAACGCCTAAAATACCCAAGCCGAGTCCGCACCAACCTTGCCGAGAAATTCGCTCTCCATGCCAAAATCGGCCGATTAAACTGCCCCAAATTGGCGCGGTGGCATTTAGAATAGCTAACATCGCAACAGTTAAGGTTTGCGCCGCGTAGGCAAACAACATCCATGGAATTGCCGAATTAAAAAGCCCGACAAAAAAGTAATGCCCAACTAGGCCTTTTACTATCACTTTACGCCGCATCAATAGCGCAATAATTGATAGGCTAAGTGCAGCAAATAATACCCGCGCCTCAATTAAAAAAACCGGTGCAAAGCTGTCGACGGCGATGCGAATAAGTAAGAACGACGCGCCCCAAATTGCAGCGAGCAAAAGCAAAAGAAAAAACTGTTTATTGGTCATATTTATACCCAAATAGCGATATGTTTAGGGTGAGAAAAACGATACTGCGCTGCTTATTTAAAGCAGTCCGGTTTTGCAATAGGCTAATAAACGGAGCAAATAACACTCCATTGAGAAAGGAAAAACAAAGCAACATACACAATGCTAACGTTAAATAACAGGGGCCTGTAGCATATACTAAATCTTTGTTGCGTGTTGCACTTTTCAGCTCGTTTTTGCAGCTGTTAAGTTTACCGTTAGACGTTACGGCTTTGCGCCATATTTAGCGTAAATAGTGTCTATTTCACCGCGTTGTTTCATGTCGATCAAAATTTTGTTTAGCTCTGAGCGCAAATCACGTAAATGTGGTTGAAACCGCATGGCAACTGGCAAATCACTTACTAATAATACCGGTTTAAACGAGGTTCTTTTGTTTTTATTTATATAAAACAGCGCACTTGCTTCGCCTAAAATGGCGTAATCAATATTGCCATGTTCAATTTGCGCCAATAACTCAACCTCAGAACGGGAATCTACTTTCACTATTTTACCAGGTGCAAAGTGTTGTTCAAACTCACCGTAGCGATAACCACGTACTACGCCGAGTACTTTATGATACAAATCTAACGGTGTTTTTTCCTGACGATATTGCGACGCGATGACAATTTCTCGCGAGCTGGCATAAAATTCACTGTAGATACCCGGTACTTTGGTGTGACTGCGCCATATTGGATTAATGCCCGGTTCAATATCAACTTTGCCTTGATCGAACAATCGTAAACCACGGGCAACAGAAAAAGTAACGAATGTAAACTGATGCCCAGATAATTCCGAGATACGAGCAAAGATATCAGGAAAAATACCTTTCATAATATCATCTTCAAAATAACTGTAGGGCGGATTGGCACCGTGATAACTCAATACCGTATAGCTCTCTGCGTAACTTGCATTAACATACAAAAGCCCAATAAAAACCAATAACCGCAACATGGCTAACTTCCTTACTGATAACGCTTTAAGTATAGAAGCTCAATGTAATTACGCAGCTAAAAGTGGCATAACTGCTTATGAGGAAAACCCCATCACAAAACTATTTTTATGCCAAAACAAGTCATATGCGTTTAGTTCACTACAACAAACAGTTATTAGCCCGATTAAAATTTTTACGTTAAATTGAATTCGGAACAATAAAAAGAAGAATTTCTGATGACAAACAAAGTATTTATTGCAACTAGTCTCGATGGTTATATTGCTGATAAAGATAACAAAATTGATTGGCTACATCAGTTACCCAATCCTGACGGCGACGACTTTGGTTTTGATGCATTTATCGCAGGCATCGATGCACTGTTAATGGGTCGAAACACCTTTGAAATGGTGTTGTCATTTGGCGTAGAATGGCCATACAGCAAACCCGTTTTTGTACTTTCTAACTCCCTGACACATGTTCCTAAGGGTTACGAAGGCAAGGTTTTTCTGGTGAATGGTGAGCTACAAAAAATTGTCAAAAACTTAGCTGAACTTGGTTATCACAACCTTTATATTGATGGCGGTAAAACTATTCAAAGCTTTTTAAAGGAAGACTTAGTCGATGAAATGATCCTGACACGAATTCCTGTGCTGTTAGGTGGTGGCTACCCATTATTTGGCGATTTACCTGAGCCATTGGGCTTTAAACTCTTGGCAAGCAAAAAGTATATCGATAAAGTGGTGCAAAACCATTACATTAGAGACAGATAATGCAGTACCCGAATGCACTAGTTGCAGGCAGTAAAATCGCTGTTTGTGCATTTTCATCAGGCGTCGATGAAGCCTTTCACCCCCGCTTATCTTTGGTACTAGCGCATTTCAAACAATTGGGTTTTGAACTCGTTCTAGACCCAAACCTAAAAAATAATCACCAGCATGTGAGCGCAAGTAAAGAAATTCGCGCTCAGCAACTCATGCAATACCTGCTCGACGATAGTATCGATGCGATTATGCCGCCTTGGGGTGGAGAACTTGCAATGGAACTATTGCCCCTGCTTGATTTTGCGCAATTACAAAGTGCGAAACCTAAGTGGCTAATTGGCTTTTCGGATGTAAGTACACTGCAAGTTGCACTGTCAACGCGCTTAAATTGGGCAAGTATGCACACAGCTAACCTGATGCAATTGGTTCCTAATCAATCTGATAGCACGACATCTGCTTTTTATAACGCAATAACGCTGAAAAAGGGCAATAGTTTCACACAGACCGCATCAAGTCACTTTGAAGCAGACTACGCTGATGTGATTAACCGCCCAGATGCAGCTTATAATTTAACGCAAAAAACGTGTTGGAAAACACTTAACTGGCCAAGCAGCAGTGTTTCTGGGCGTTTAATTGGCGGCTGTTTAGATACGCTTATTTTTACCTTAGATAGTCCGTATTGTGATCTGCGTGGTTTTTGCCAACACTATGAAAAAGAGGGTGTTATTTTATACATCGAAAATGCTGAACTCAGCCCTACCGCCTGGCTACGCGCATTGCTAATGCTAAAATACAAAGGCCATTTTGAGCGCCTTAACGCACTTTTTGTTGGCAGACATGCGGCTTCTGCTGCTAACAAGCAAATTGATTTTGCTTTGGCACTCACGAAAGCCGAGCTTGATATTCCTATCATTTACGATATGGACATAGGACATCAGCCACCTAACCTTACCTTGGTAAACGGTGCGCTGTGCGAAGTATCACCTGAGCTTAACCTTAAGCAAACGCTCATTTAACGCAAAAACATTGTGCTTATGCAAAAAGCTTTTTAGCATAAGCACACAATCGAATTAAGCGAGTCGCTCTGCTAGCGAATTAAACATAGCAATTTGGTGCATTGAACATTTTTAGTATGAAACCCCTTACTGACATTTGCTTTTCATCTACTTGCCTGTTTTATATCAATTCTATTAAGTATGTAATCAGATATAACGCCAGATACACGCATTCAGCACGTTATTTAGCCCGTAAAATGATTAACTATTTAAAGAATGAGCATTCACACTTAGCGTGCCTTTTTTTCTAAACACGATTGCAATTAAGACTCGCAAATAACACTAGGAACACACAATGAAAAAACTAAACCTTTCGCTGGTTGCGATGGCAACAGTATTTGCTTTGTCAGGCTGTGGTGAAAAATCAGCACCAACAGCTTCAAACGCACCAGCAGCCGAAAAAACAGTTGCGACAGACACTAAAAACGACAACGCAATTTTGGCCGCATTTAGCGGTCCATATAACGGTGTACCAGCATTTGATAAAGTAACACTGAGCGAGCTTAAGCCTGCATTTGATGCAGCAATGGCACAAAAACTGGCAGAAGTTGATGCCATTGCCAATAACCCTGAGCCAGCGACGTTTGACAATACCATTGTTGAACTTGAGAAATCAGGCAGCCTTTTAAAACGCGTTTACACTTACTACGGTATTTGGCGCTCAAACGTTTCAAGTGCAGAATTTCGTGCCATTCAAAAAGAAATGGCGCCTAAGTTATCTGCCTTTAACTCAAAAATTACGCAAAATGAAAAGCTTTTTGCGCGCATTAAAGCGGTATACGAAAGCGATGCGTTAAAGTCACTGACACCAGAAGAGCAACGTGTAACTTGGCTTACTTACAATAGCTTTGCACGTAATGGAGCAACGCTTGATAAACCGTCTAAAGCACGCTTTGCAGAAATTAACCAAGAGCTTGCTGGTCTTCACACTAAATTTGCCAACAATGTGTTAGCAGATGAAGAAAACTACGTGGTGTTTTTAACTAAAGAGCAACTTTCAGGCTTACCTGATTCGTTAATTTCAGCGGCAAAAGCGGCGGCGAAAGATCGTGGTAAACCAGAAATGTTCGCAATTACTAATTCGCGTTCATCAATGGATCCGTTTTTAACCTACTCAGATGAACGTGCACTACGTGAACAAGTTTGGAAAAACTACTACAACCGCGGTGGCAACGGTGATGAGTTTGATAACAATCAAACAATTAAAGACATTTTAACGCTTCGTCACGAGCGCATGCAGCTATTGGGCTACGACAACTATGCCCAGTGGCGTTTAGAAGATCGCATGGCAAAAACACCGGCGAATGCAAAAGCCCTAATGGATAAAGTATGGCCTGCGGCAATTGCACGCGTGGGTGAAGAAGTTGCCGACATGCAAGCTATCGCTGATAGCGAAGGTGCAAACATTAAAATTGCGCCATGGGATTATCGCTACTACGCAGAAAAAGTACGTAAAGCGAAGTACGATCTTGATTCAAACGAAGTAAAACAATACTTGCAACTAGATAAACTGCGCGAAGCGATGTTCTATGTGGCAGGTCGTTTGTTTAATTTCAACTTTAAAGAAGTGGCAGCAGGTTCTGTACCTGTGTTCCATGAAGACGTGCGCGTGTGGGATGTAACTGATAAAACCACTGGCGAACATATTGGTTTATGGTATTTAGACCCATTTGGTCGTAAAGGTAAGCGCTCAGGCGCGTGGGCAACCACCTATCGCAGCCACACAACATTCGATGGTAAGAAAACCGTTCTGTCGTCAAACAATTCTAACTTTGTTAAAGGCCCTGAAGGCGAACCGACGCTTATTTCATGGTCCGATGCTGAGACTTATTTCCATGAGTTTGGTCATGCACTTCACTTCTTATCAGCAACGGTTGCCTACCCTAAATCGCATTCAGGTGTACGCGACTATACTGAATTCCAATCGCAACTACTTGAGCGCTGGTTAACAACCGATGAAGTGATCAATAACTACCTTGTTCACTACAAAACTGGTGAGCCAATGCCAAAAGAGTTAGTTGCTAAAATTAAAAAATCAGCAACCTTTAACCAAGGCTTTAAAACTACCGAGTATTTAGCGTCGGCAATTATGGACATGCTATACCATACAACCGATCCAGCTAAAATTGACCCAGC
Organism: Pseudoalteromonas sp. ABV4_021; assembly: GCF_056159365.1. Classification (NCBI taxonomy): domain Bacteria; kingdom Pseudomonadati; phylum Pseudomonadota; class Gammaproteobacteria; order Alteromonadales; family Pseudoalteromonadaceae; genus Pseudoalteromonas; species Pseudoalteromonas sp. ABV4_021. The sequence continues at coordinate 990,130 of NZ_JBSWVB010000002.1, forward strand.
TAAATTTGAAAAAGAGCAATTAGAAGCCATTGGTATGCCAAGTGAACTTGTGATGCGCCACCGCAGCACACACTTTGGCCATATTTTCTCTGGTGAAGGTTATTCAGCGGGTTATTACGGCTACTTATGGGCGGAAGTACTAACGTCAGACGCATCTGAAGCATTTGCTGAAGCACCAGGTGGTTTTTACGATAAAGAATTAGCTGACAAGCTTGTTAAGCACTTATTCTCTATTCGTAACGCTATGGACCCAGCTGAAGCATATCGTTTATTTAGAGGGCGTGACGCAGAAGTTGAAGCACTAATGCGTGACCGTGGTTTCCCGGTTAAGTAACCCGACTTTAAGTTAATATCTATTGATACAAAAATGCCGCGAATATCGCGGCATTTTTTACATCGACCCTTATTAACTTAAACCCTAATTAACCTGAACTCGGGTTAGTTAATAAATGATCCAACTATAGATTAACGGTGCTGACTAAATTGCTTCGCCATCGTGGTTAATCGTTCTGCTTCGTTTAGCAGTTTTTCTGTCGACTCAAATGCATGCTCTGACGCGTCAAGTGTTTCTTTACTCGCATTATCAATGTTAATCACATTCTTTGTAATTTCATCGGATACCGCAGACTGCTCTTCTGCAGCTGTTGCGATTTGTGCGCTCATATCGGTAATGGTATTTACCGCATCTAAAATACGACTAAGTGACGCTTTTGCAAGTTGCGCTTGATCGGCACTTAGCTCTGCTCTGGTTTGCCCTTGCTGCATCGCTGAAACAGCTTCACCTGCAGATTGTTGTAACGTCGCAACCATTTGCTGAATTTCTTCTGTCGATGACTGAGTGCGTGCGGCGAGTGTACGTACTTCATCGGCAACAACGGCAAATCCACGACCTTGTTCACCTGCCCTTGCAGCTTCAATTGCGGCATTAAGCGCAAGTAAGTTGGTTTGCTCGGCAATACCACGAATCACATCAACCACAGTGCCAATTTGCTGGCTATCTGACGCAAGTTTGTTAATGACCGCTACAGCCGATTCAACTTCGCGTACAAGTTCATTTATGTCTGCGGTTGTTCTATCAACTACTTGTTGGCCTTCAACTACTTCGTTATCGGCTACTTGCGTTGCATCAGCGGTAAGAGAGGCGTTTTGCGCCACTTCTTTTACCGTTGCAGACATTTGATTGATTGCAGCTGCGACCTGTTCTACTTCACGGTTTTGCTGCTGCATTAATTGATTCGTTTTCTCAGCCGTGTCCATGGTGCTGTGCGCAACGGTATCAAGCCCAGACGTTGCGTCGTTAATACGCCACACAATGGTTTCTTGCTGGGTTTGCAACATTTTAATCGTAAGCTGCAATTGACCTAGCTCATCACTGCGACCGGTGTACACTTGTTTGGCAATATCATTATCAAAAATCTCACGCGCTTTTCGTGCAGCATCCTGATAAGGCTTGGCAACGCCCCATGCAAATAAACCAAACAGCACAAATGCCAGCGCTAATGGCCAAAGCTGTGCAACTGACGAAACAAAGAAAGAAGCAATCAAGGCAGGAATAACAGTTGCAAATACGCCCGCAAGCGTTAACTTACCCATTAAGTTAAACGACAATGCTGACGTAATTTTTTGACCAAAACTTGCGCCATTATTAACCGAGCTATAAAGCGCTTTCGCGCGTTTTAGATATTCTTCTTCTGGCTTTAGGCGCACCGATTGATAACCGACAATCTTTTGCCCTTCCATCACAGCAGTAATGTAGGCATCAACCCAATAGTTATCACCATTTTTACAGCGGTTATCAACAATGCCCATCCAAGGCTTCCCTTGCTTGATAGTGCCCCATAAATCCTTAAACGCCAGTGACGGCATTGCCGGATGACGGACAATATTATGCCCGTGACCAATCAGCTCTTCGCTTTGATAGCCACTGATATCGATAAAGTCTTGGTTTGCGTAAGTAATACGACCTTTAAGATCTGTGATTGAAACAATCCGTTGTGACGACTTTAGTTTTACCTCACTGCCTGTGAGGGTTTGGTTTTTCTGCATAAGACGACGCCAATTATTTTTATTAATTATTTAGTTATACAAAGTGTAGTACAGAAAACAAGCACTGTACTGAACCACTAATTAAGCTCTTAGGGGCTCGCTAGTATACACTTATCTAATTAATTGGTACGTCAGACAAAAGCACTAAAAAAGCCCGCATTATTGCGGGCTTTTCAATAAAAATGAAATAGTTACTTCACTTTTCTACGACGAATAAATGCCAGTGGTGCAGCAAGCAGTGCAAGCCAACCAAATGAACCTGACGATTTTTTCGTTTTAGGTGGCGTTACTGGTTCAGGAAGTGGATTTTCATTCACATCTGTCACCATAATTTTCACCATCGCTGGCTCAGAAATATTGCCAGCAGTATCGGTAACAACAACTTCCATTTCAATTTCTGTTAGGCCAGCTTCATAATCAAGTACTGACTTATCAGCAACAACAATTTCACCTGACTGTTCTAACATAACCGCATTTGACGTTTGGCTAACGACGATAAACTCTGACGCTAGGTTTGCAAGCTCAGCACCATAAGACACTTCTAGCATTCCAACCACTGTACCATTTTCCGAATTTTCAGCGATTGAGAACTCAGCGTCAGCAAGCATTGGTGAAACTGCGCGGTCAGCGCTTGGTGTTGCGTTAATCGCTTTCGAACCTGATTCAGATAAAATCGTAAAGTTTTTACCTGCGTGCGCAAGGTAAGCAGATTCACCCGGAGCCAACGACTCAACAATATTTTCTTCCGCAGTCATTAATGCTGCAACACCTGTTGATTTCTCAAATGTGAACGTTCCCATTGCATCATCAAGTGATTCATAAGCAATTGGTGTCCAAGTTCCCTCTTCAAGACGGAATCGTACGTCAGCTGTTAACCCCATGTCCTCAGTCGTTAGGCCAAATGCACCTAAACACGACTGAATAGTCATAAAGTTGTTACCAGTTGTGTGATACATGTTGCCTAACCAACCACTTCCTACACCATATGGGTGGGTAAATGATATTTGTGTAGGCTCTACATCATAGAACCACTCAAGCTTACCATTTTGCGCAGTAACGTCATATGTGCCATCGCGGTCTAAATCGAAGTCAACCATAAAGCCACCAATATAGCTATGGCTCACACCTTCATTCATTACAATTGTTGAGAAAACAGAGTAACCTGATTCACAGAATTCAGTCGGCACTTCAATCATTTCAACCGAACCACTCACCAAATCTAAACGCTTGCCTTCGGCAGCATCTGAAACTGTTGTTGGCGCAAAGAATGGTTCAAAGTCGACAGCACCTACGTTAGTCACTTTATGCGCCGTGCCACCTTCCATTTGAACAGGTTCAAATGACAATTCTGCCGCCGCTTTTGGTAACGTGTGATAAACTAAATGAAGTGCTTTTTCACCGCCCTCAGAAAAAATAAGCGCGCCGTCTAATTCAAGATTAGTTAAATCTGTCGTAGCTTCTCGTGTACCAATATTGTCCTGGTTTAATGTCCACTCTGGTAATTTTGCAGGGTCAATTTTAAACGTAACATCAAACGATATAGTTTGACCGCCCGGCACTGTAATTGAATCCGGGTGCATCACCATCAGTGCGCCACGTTCAATATCATTACTGAAACGCTGCTCTAGGCTAAGATCGTAGGTTTTGCTTTCACTTGTAAAGTTTTTAACTTGTACCGTTTTAACGTAGTCAGTTGCTTGTGACGGGTTAATCAAACCAAGTGATAATGCTGCTTGTTTTGTATCTTTTGCCCATGCTGCCACAGGCAGGTTTGCCGCCTTTTCAACATCAACAAGCCCCGCACCAATGTAACTAATCGGCGCCAATTCAGTTTCTGGGTTTAATGAACGCGGCTCCATAGTGACATCAAGGTTTGCCGTATTCATAATAGTAGCTTTAAGTTCTATCGCATTGCGATTTGGATGCGCTTGTTTTAATAAGCTCATTGCACCAGCTGTCATTGGTCCTGAAAATGATGTACCAGTCGCACCAGAAAGGCCTGTGCCTGTGCCCGGGTGAGCAGTCATAATATTCACACCAGGCGCCGTAATTTCAGGTTTTAATAAACCGTCCATTGATGGACCACGTGATGTAAATGATGCGATTGCACCCGATGTAACGATAGCTTCAACATTAATCGAGAATATACCAGACTCTTTTAATGCCATACCGGCTTGATATGTAATACCAACAGATGGAATAGTAACCTCTGTACTGCTACCGCCCATAGGCGCCGGCGTGCCGTCATCGTTATTGTTTGCAATAAATACAAACTCAGCACCTTTTTCTTGCGCCATCAATACTTTTGTAACAAACGCGCAACCACCACGGTCAATCACAACCGCTTTGCCTGTAAAATCGGTACCATCAGCAAATGCTTCGCATGCAGTTTGGTTTGCATCTGGGTAGACAACTTCAAGATCAGTATTTGACAGCATGTAAGGTTCAGATGGACCGAATGACGCAAGCTGAATAATAGCCTCTTCACCGTTAATCGTGCCACTTGGAATTAATGTTTCATCTGTTGGGTGAGTCATTGCACCGACTGATAACGCATTCTCAGAAGTACTTGGTCCACCAACAATAAATGGATAAGCGCCGTCATTACCAGCCGAAATAACAACATTAGTACCGAGCTTCACCGCTTGATTAATAGCAAGGCCAACACCATCCGTTGCGATATCACCAAAATCACCACCCAGCGACATATTTATCACATCAACACGGTCTGAAATATCGCCATCACCATTCGGATCCATCGCCGCCTCTAATGCCATGAACTGAGCAACACCTGGACATCCACCGGCACACACAGAGTACACATAGAGTTCTACATTTGGTGCTATTCCCGATACTGAATGTGATACATGCGTACCATGACTTGTACCGGCATCAATTGGATCTGGGTCCATATTAACAAAATCATAACCGCCCATAACCTGACCTTGTGGCCACGCTACAGCATCTGTTGGGTCTTCAGCTGCTGCAACATATGCGGCTTCAGTACCTTCACCGCCAAATACTGCGTGAGTGTAATCAATACCCGTGTCTAGCACGGCAACTTTAATACCAGTGCCGTTAGCGACATCCGATGCGACTAACTCGGCTGCTTTAATATATTCAGCGCTATCCGCTATATGTAACTCAGAGTCATAAATTGGGAAAATACCCGCTACTTCATTATGTGCTACCAGCTGTTCAATTTCACGCTTGTCACCTTTAACAAGTAAGCCATTAACAAGCTTAGAAGTTTTTGCAACAATGCTAATATTTAGATCCATCGTTTGAATTGCAGATTCAACTAAAGCCTGAGAAGTCATAATCGACGCTGTTTGGCTCACAATATTTGAGCTAACACCTTGGCTTTGCGCTATTGAGGGCGTGTTAAGCTTTACTAACCAAGCACTTGCTTGCTTTACTTCTTTTTCGTCATTCTTGATACTTGCTTGCGCTTGAACTGGTTTTGCGTCACTGTAATTATACTGCTTAAATGTTGCAGCACTTGCTGCAGTTGATGTAATTGCTGCCGCAACTGATAACGCAATTAGCGTTCTTTTGTTACCAAATGTTGTCATTTTTGACTTCCCTCTTAGGTGAACTTTTTATCTGGACAAACTTATTTTTGTAAGTTGAATAACATTAACAACAGAAACACCAAACAACAACATCTCATTTACAATAATTTAAGATAAAATTTGCTTTGTGACTTAATATTGCGCATGAGTCAATAAATAAGAGGTTTTTAAGACTTAACAATACACAAATAGAAATCACAGCAATCCCTTAAATAATTAATCTGAGCCTCAAACAAAAAAAGCCCGCTCAAAAGCGGGCTTTTTCTCTTAAAGCGTTTATTAACGTGCAGTATGACGCGCTTCTAACACTTCAATACGTGCTTCTTTTACAAGGCCTAAACTACGAAGTTTTTTTGCAGCTTCAAGAACATCTTGATTATCATCAACAGAAACAACAGCAATGCCTGTCTCAGTAAATTCGCTCACTAGTTTAAAACCAGTTTGCGCCGCAATATCACCAGCGCTTACATTGTCACCCAACAACACAGAAATATTACCTGAAATAGGTGCAAGATTTCCGGTAAATATGTTGCGTACTAAAGTGCCCGGTAAAACTAAATCGGTTTGTTTATCAAGCTTTACAACTGCCTCATTTCCTCGCTTTTCAACAACAGCATCAGTTGCTGCGATTGAAGCAGGTACTAGCGCTAAGTTTCGCTCTACCTTGTAAGCTCCAAAATCAGGTTTAGTAAAACTTTGAACTTGCTTACTTGCAGCTAAATTCTTTTGCACATTTAGCTCTAAATTATTAACAGCTGCCGCATGAGCGGACAATGTAAGAGCTGCTAAAGTGATCGTTACGTTTTTAAATTTCATTGCAATTACCTCTTAATTAGCAGCATTACCAAATACACGCACTGCAATACCAGTCACTGTAGATGGCGTTGTATTATTCACATAGCCAGTAAAGCCAGCCCAACTAGCCCCGCCATCACTTGCAATAAAGCTAGCATCTGATGTATCCAAAAAGCGGACAGTCCATTCACCTTTTGAAGACTCGCCATAGAAAGCATTAGAAAGGAAAGCGCCATCTTTTAAAATGTAACCAACCTGCCAACCTGTTGAGAAATCAAGTGCTGGATAAGTAAGCGCTTGTTTTGATGAAAGTAAAACACTTCGTGTACCACTTGGCGATGTTATTTCAATAGCAAGGTCAGTGCCTGCTGTTGTTTGAATTACACCGTTATCCGTTTCAAAACCGAGGCCCATTTCAGCACTAAATACGTCAAACTTAAACTGTATAGCCTCAATATCTAGTTCTTCTTCAATTACTATTTTATATTTGGCACCAGTGGCGTTATTATCTGGAATTTCTAACGACAATGGTTCTTGACCCAATACGGAGCCTTCACCTTGCCAAGGTGTGATCACTTCATCGCCAAGATCAACTGAGTATGACTTGGCCATTGCCACAGCGGCACCCGCATCTACACGACCAAATCCATATAAGTTATTGAATTTGTACCCTGCGGCGTTCTCAATCCAACCATCATGAGCAACAAATTCACCTTCACCAACTGTTAATTTGATAGCTTCATTTTCAGCGTCATTTTTCGTTGAAGTCGTTGCAAGAATGTGACGCACGTCACGCCAAGTAAGTTCATTATTTGCAGAAAGAATCAGTGATACCACACCCGATGCATTTGGGGCTGCAGATGATGTACCATTCATAGTTGATACATAGTTACAGCTTGCATTCTCTTCATGTCCAGGGTAGTCAAATGGGTATTGACTCGCTGCAAACTCTTCACCAAAGGCACCTTTCCAATCAACGATAGAACGGCCTTCAAAACCGGAATAACCACTTAAACATGTCATCGAGTCAGTTGTTACCATTGCAGGAGCCCAACGACCGAATTCTCCCGCTGGTGCTGCCACTAAGACGTTAGCACCTGCAGTTGAATAACTAGTGTGCTTACCGTTTGAGTTGACTGCTCCTACTGAGAAATAGTAAGGGTGCGCTTGGCTGCTTTCGCTTGAGCCGTTGTAACATGTAAGTCCTAACGCATTTGCACCGTTATCTTTACAAAAACTACCTTCACGACCACCATCATCAAAACTATTCCCGCTTGATTTAATATTAGTAGCCCCCTTACCACCACGTAGGAATTTGTTCGGGTAAGATTCAACTAGTTCATCAAATTCTGAATAAACTAAATGGGTAGGTACTGTTAAACCATAACTACGGTTAAACGCAGAGATTTCCTCGTTAGGAGAAATACCAGAACCAGGGAAACCATGAATTAAGAAATCCGTCTGCGGAACCTTATCTGAACCTAAATAGTTCATACCAATCAATCCCGTATCAGGTGAAACACCTCGTCCTCCGAGACCATTCCAGCCTTTTGCTGCAATTAAACCCGCAACGCTGGTGCCGTGATCACCACTAATCGACGTACTTGTTGGATCCGTCTTGTCGAATGCACCTAGGTTCAAGTTAAGAGAACGATTTGGTAGTACGTTTGGCGCAAGGTCTTCGTGACGAATCTCAAGCCCTGAGTCAACAACAACTGCTGTAACGCCTGAACCAGTCACGCCGTGTTTATATGCTTCAACAACATTTATATCTTCACCCGGAACAAGATAACGAGCCTCTGCATCTGCAAATTCAGCATCCCAATATGCAATTGCTTCTTCCTCAGTCATGCGATTGAGTACATTTGCAAATAGATCAACCAATCCAGCTTTCATTTCATTGCTCAGTGCAAACGCTTTTTGACCTGTATTGCGTAGATGCCACTGATGCTTAGCAAGTGGGTCACCTTTCACACCTGAAACAACGAGTTGTGCAGACGCTGACTTACCATTTGCAGAAACAGTGTAGTCAATTACTGCATCTTCACCCGAGATATTTACGTATTTAAAGTCAATACCGCTTAGCTCTAACACACCGTGTGAAAACGAATATACGCCATCTTGAGCTGTAACCGTTTCACCGTTTTCACTGAAGCTAACGGTTAATTCATCATAGTTTCCGTCGCGTGCATTTAACTTGCCTTCGAAAACCATCCATTGCATCGCATCAGATACCATCACATCATTTGCCGTAGGCGCAACATCTGGTACCACTGACTTTTTATTATCATCACTTCCGCAGCCTGCTAGAGAAATTAAAATAGCTGCGCTAAGTGCTGATAACTTCAGTTTATTATTTTTCATAACCAACCCTTGTTAATAAGTTAGCGACAAATTAACAAGGTCAAACAAAGCACACAACACGCTATTTACAAACATTTGCATTTTAAATATTTGTTTACATATTTTCGTCTATGACTTTATCTAATGGAATTTATCTTTACAATTGACGAATACGTATTTCAAAATTGAAATCATGAAACAAAATTCTATCTACTACATTGGCATTATGTCTGGCACTAGCTTGGATGGTATCGACATTGCATTAGTTAACATAGTAAACGGGCAAACTAGGTTAGTAGCAAGCTTGGAAACCCCCTTTACAGACTCACTTCATCAGCTGTTATCTTCAATTATTACTAATAAGACATGCAATATTGCTGATATAGGTAATGCGTCTTATCAACTAGCCTGTGAATACGCAGTTGCCGTTAATCACTTACTACAAACGCAGCAAATTGATGCCAACGAAATAAAAGCCATTGGCGCACATGGGCAAACTGTCTTTCACGACCCTAACAGTGAAACACCGCATTCAACCCAGTTATTAAATGCATCTGTGCTCGCCGCTAAAACAGGCATTACTTGTGTACATAACTTCCGCGAAATGGATGTTGCCCTTGGTGGCCAAGGCGCCCCGCTAGTGCCACTTTTTCATCAAAGTTTGTTAGCTCAAATAAATTCTAGTAAGCATAAAGACTCTGTGGTTTTTGCCAATATTGGCGGCATTGCTAACTTAACGATTTGCCACCAAGACACCTTACTTGGTTTTGACTCAGGCCCAGGCAATACACTTATTGACGGTTTTACACAACAAGCATTTGAACAACCATACGATCGTAATGGCGACCTTGCAAAGCAAGGTAAAATCAATCAAGTGTTACTTAAACAACTATTAGACGATGACTACTTTGCGCTGCCTACGCCAAAAAGTACTGGGCGAGAGTATTTCAATCAGATTTGGCTTAGGCAGAAGTGCGCTGAAAATACGCTCAATAACCACGATATGTTAGCAACACTAACTGAGCTTACAGCGCTAACCATTGCAAGCCCTATTCAGTCTGAAGGAGGTACGTTGGTATTGTGTGGCGGTGGTGCTAAAAACGCTTACTTGGTTGCGCGCCTGCAACATCATTTACCAAATTGGCATGTTACTACTAGCGATAATTTTGGCGTCAGTGCCGATTTTATGGAAGCAATAGCGTTTGCTTGGATGGCTTATCGCACGTTAAATCATCTGCCCGCTAATGCGCCCTCTGTAACAGGTGCTAACAAAGCAGCAGTATTAGGGCAGATCACCTTTGCACCTTAGTTTTATAATGGTGCAGATTTGCACCATTATAACCCGAATAGATATAGCTATATTGCTAATCATTTGATTTAAATAACAAACTGATGCTGGCACGGATTTTCCATTACTAATGAAACATGTAAAGGAGAAGCCACTATGAAGTCAATTAAAGATACTTATCTATTTTTATATCAAATTACCCATTTAAACCTAGGTCAATGGAGCGTTGAGCAGCCACATGGCGCGAATGATGCAAAATACTAGGCTTTAACGCTGCTAGTTACTATGCACTTTTTTGCTCTTTACTAGCAGCGTATATCCAACATGCTTGACCATCCTTTGTTTTAGCTTTTATGCGCGTATATTCCGCTACTTCATAACTATCCGCTTGCATTAACTCTTCACTTGAAAGCCAATAGCAATGGCCTGTAACTTCATCAATTTTGTTACCTGTGCGTACTAAAATTGGATGGTATTGCTTACCACTTTTGGCAATAACATCCTCATCCTCGATCTTTACTTCAGACAAAACATATCCTTGGAGCACAGCACGCTCGCCTTCTAATACCCGTCCAAAATTAGCCCGCTGCACATTTTCTTGTTGCAAAGTGCCATAGCTAAACAAACGCTCCATTTTAAACCCTTTTCGTTTGATTCAACCATTTAAGCCTTATCCGCTTTGTGGTATAAATTCGTTTAAAAAACACAGTACTAAACATGTCAGAAATCGGTTTTGGCTGCAATCAATATCAGCTTGCTTTTTATGTTGAAAACGCGCCACAATTTTCCTCATACGCGACTCCAAACTCATTAGTTGAGTTACCCCCTAGTGCGATTAATGAAATCTCAATGGCATGCGGTAATGGCTGGCGAAAACAGTTTAATGTTTACGCTAAATTCATTTACAACTTAAACTCCAGTGTATTTTCGGGTAAAACCGCAGCGCCAACCTGGCAGCAATATCGAGATAGCCAATTACTACAGCAAGGCTCTGCTACCGCATTGTTATTCAGCCCGCCAAACTACAAACGCGCAAATACGCTACATATAATTGCAGGACGAGGTTACGCAAAAAAACTTGCTTCACAAGATCTACTTGGTGGCAATTTAACCTGGCTTAACGACGAATTTGCGTACAATATTGAAAACAAATTACTGGTTTCACCATTTTTAGACTATCGTCAACTTTCTAATCGTAAAATCGATTTTTTAGCGCAAATGTGTGAGCAGCTAATTCAACATAACAGTATTCAGCTAGAACGATTCCAACTACCGCAATTGTAGCGAATATCATTTATACACAAGGCTTTTACTGCTAGTCGTTGTTTATTAAGGTGCAGGGGTTAGTTTTGCATGCAACAAGTCGCTGCTAACGCGACTATTAGTTTAAGAAATAGAGCTAATAGCACCGAAAAAACTACCCACTTAGCGCACTTTCTCTCTAAACCAAAAATTCACCAATTTATTGTTAGAAAAAGACAAGGATTTCAAACATACGGACTTTTTTTGACTACACTTACTACAAGCTAAGCGTATTAAGATAATGGAATAGCTATTTTGGTCAGGAAGTTAAGCAAAGGTTTTGCATTTAACACACAAGCGGTGCTGCAGCACGTCCCGATTGGTTTGTTTGTCGCCAAGCCAACTGGCGAATGCATGTTTGCAAATAATGCGCTGTATCGCGTACTAAACTTAACCAGTACTGATATCGTCGGCAGCAGCTACATTAACGCAATGCACCCAGATGATCGACAAAAAGCCATTAAACACTGGTATGCCTGCACTGCCAAAGGTGCTAATTTTCAATTTACATTCCGATCAGCTGCAAAAACAAAAAATAAGCTGTTATCGATTCACGCTGAACCGCTCATTGAGAACAAAGTAATTACTGCCTATATCGGTGTAGTTGAAGACGTAACAACCATCAATGAAACAGAACGTAAGCTTTATTTAAGCCAGCAACGTTACGAACTAGCTGCAAAAGGTGCCAGCGCTGGGGTATGGGACTGGGATATTTCAAATAACGAGGTATTTTACTCTACTAAATTTACTGAGCTACTTGGCTTTGACAATCTAGCGTTTGGTTGTGATTTTGCTTCCTTCACTGAACAAATCCACCCTGATGACATTAAACAGTTTAAAGCAAGCCTTGAGGTGCACCTAGCCGACCCATTTGAAGCATTTGATATTGAAGTGCGTATGTATAGCGCCAAACAACAAGAGTTATGGTTCCATATTGTTGGTGAAGCTATGCGCGATGAAAAAGGCAATCCGTATCGCATGGTTGGTTCAATGTCTGATATCACTGAGAAAAAGCAATCTCAGCAAGTTATTTGGCACCAAGCTAACTTTGACGCACTCACCCAGTTACCCAATCGTAATATGTTTACCGACAGGCTTAACCAAGAAATCGCCAAAAGTAAGCGCTCAGGCGATAAATTTGCGCTGTTATTTATTGATTTAGACCATTTTAAAGAAGTTAACGATACCATGGGTCACAATGCGGGCGACCTACTGTTAGTTGAGGTATCTGAGCGCCTAAAAATAATTTTACGCGAAACCGATACGGTAGCGCGCATTGGTGGCGATGAGTTTACTGCGCTGCTGTGTAATATTCACAACCTAGCAGATGTTGAAAACATTGCTTCAAAGTTGATTCAAGCGATTGAGATGCCGTTCTACATAAATAATGAATCAATATTTATTTCGGCCAGTATTGGTATTACTTTGTTTCCTGATCACAGCGAAAAAATGGAAGAATTACTGCGTTTTGCCGATCAAGCAATGTACTTATCGAAAGAAGAGGGGCGCAAACAATACCGTCATTTCAACAAAACCTTACAAGAAAAAACTGAAAAAGCGCACCTACTCACACAGGAATTACGTCTTGCTGTGATTAACCAGCAATTTGAAGTTCTTTATCAGCCAATTTTATCAATCTCTGATTTAAAAATTCATAAAGCAGAAGCGCTACTGCGCTGGCATCATCCCGAACTTGGTATGGTGAGCCCCGCTGACTTTATTCCACTCGCTGAAACATCAGGAATGATTATTGATATTGGCAACTGGGTGTTTCAACAGGCTGCCGAGCAAGTAAAAAAATGGCAATCAAGCTATGATCAACACTTTCAAATTAGTGTTAACCGCTCCCCCGCGCAATTTCAGTCAAGCGTCAGTAAGCACGATGTCATTTGGCTCAATACTTTACTACAACTAAGTCTTAAGCACGGTATTTGTATCGAAATTACCGAAGGTTTATTACTTGATGACAATGAAGAAATAAAAGAAACACTTAAAAAGTTTCGCTCAGCAGGCGTAGCAATATCTCTTGATGACTTTGGCACCGGGTACGCCGCGCTATCTTACCTTACCAAGTTTGAACTCGACTACTTAAAAATCGATCGCGCCTTTGTCATGAATCTTGAAAGTTCGGCACAAAACCAAGCGCTGTGTGAAGCTATTATTGTAATGGCGCATAAATTAGGTTTAAAAGTAATCGCGGAAGGTGTTGAAACACAAGAACAATTATTCATATTAGAGGCAGCTGGGTGCGACTATGCTCAAGGTTATTTTGTCTCTAAGCCAATTAACCATCAATTGTTTGAACGAGAACTTGCCAACCAAGATCCCTTTGCGGTGCAGCAAAAGTTAAAGCAAAACTCATTTAAAAAAACGTCTGCTATTTAGCCCAAATAGCAGACGTTAACTATACTAATGCGTGATTTAATAACGTTATTTTTCAATAACGCCTTTATCAACGAGCTCTAATGTTACCGAGCTTACACCTTCTAACTTTTTCAGTGCATCAACTAATGGCAACAAATCACGCTGACTTTGTGACTTAAGAATGTAATAAGATTTAAATGCTTGCTTTATAATCAAGTCATTATCTTTATTAAATTGCTCAAAATCTACATCATCTGAAAGCTTTACGATAATCTCGCCCGTAACTGTGTAGGCATTTAGCCCACTAACATCAAATACATCTAATCCAGGCACAATCAATTTTGTACCATTAGTTTTAAACGTTTTATCGTTCAAAATCACTTCAGATTGATCTAATGTGAGTTGTTCAACTGGAGTAATTGTTAAGCCTTTAAATTGCTCGGCACTATTCGCTAGTGCAGCTTGTGTGCTTAGAGTTAACGCCGCGATGATAAATAATTTTTTCATGTTTTACTCCTTAATGACCAATTACGCGTAGCGACCAGTCTTTCAACACGCCGTTGTCTGCATTGTTATTTCGGTTAAAGCCAACTAGGCCGATACTTGCATTGTAACCAACAGTAAAGCTAGAACCTTTATCTGTATCAATTACTTTTAACTGCCATTCACCTTGTGCTGTTTCGCCATAAAAATGGTTGCTAAGCATTAATGTATCGGTATATCCACCTTCAGTGCTACCTAACCAGCCTGTACGTGCACTCATTAATACTGAGCGAGTCCCAGAAGGCGAAATTAACTCAATAGCAAGGTCGCGTAAGCGAGTATGATCAATATTCAATTTCACTTGAACTGCTTCAACAGTCACATCTTGCTCAAACGCTAATGTGCTGGTTGCGCCAGTTAAACTTGCATCAGGAATTTCAGCGTTGGCGATTTGTGTTTGCCACGGCGTAATCACTTGCTCAGGCAACGGCGCCACCGGTGTGAATAAGGCCTTATATACTGCATCATCCACATCAACCGCACCAAAACCGTAATACTGGTGGAAGTTATAACCCGCTGCATTTCGTTGCCAAGATGGAATCGCATTATAAGTAACTAGCTCACCATCGGCATTTTCAAATGTTAAATCAACACCTGGGTGGTTTTCATCTGTTTTGCGTGCTGTTTGCGCTAAAATATGACGAATCGAACGAGCGTCAAGTGCATGATTTGCAGACATAATATTCGCTATTGCACCAGATGTATTAGGTGCCGCTGACGACGTACCATTCATTGTGCCTGTATAATCACAGTTCGGATCTAGCTCAGAGCCACCATGCAATGCATTGCCATGCTCGCCCGCTACATTGCTACCAGCTTCACACCCTTGTAAGTCAATCGTTACCATCGCAGGTGCAGCTTCGCCAAACTCACCGCCCGGCGCCGCAACAAATACGTTTGAACCCACAGATGAATAAGACGTTAGCTTACCATGCGCGTCTAACGCTGACACAACTAAGTTCCAATGGTTATTGTTATCCGGCGCAATATTTGCGTTATGGAAAGGTAAACCTTGGTTATTAAAGAACTGATTGTTTTCGTAAGGCAGCACTAAAATTGGCACACCTTGGTAATAAGCGTTATATGTACCGAACGAATTCCCCGCCGATTTAACATAAACAGAACCACGCCCCCAATGGCTTTCTTCAGTAATGTAGCGATAAACATCATCTTGTAGTTCTTGCCACGGGTTTAGTACGTAATCGTGCACAACCGGTGTCGCTGGTGTGCTGCCATAGCTTTGGTTAAACACTCGCGGATCGGTAAAACGATCTAATTGACGAAAATCTTCTGACAAACCGTGAGACACAAGCCAGTTACCAACGGTTTGATTAGGTAAATAGTTAAAGCCAACAATATTGGCGTGAGGTGCAACACCGCGCCCACCTAATCCATTTGCCTCGGTAGCAGCAATTAAGCCTGCAACCGATGTACCATGACCATTATTATCTTGTGGATAATCTGATCCGTCACCTAAATTAAGAGAACCCGCCACAACGTTAGCTCTTAAATCTGGGTGGTCAATCTCTACACCTGAATCGATCACAGAAACTGTAATACCACGACCTTTAATACCCATTAGATGCGTGAAATCGATATCAAGATCATTGCCGGATGTTCCCGTAGACTGCGAGAAACCGGTTTGTCCAATGTTCTGCAGGTGCCACTGCTCAGCGACTAATGGATCGCCATTTTGTAAAGGAAAAGTTGAATCAGTAATTTTTGCAATTGCTGGCGTGCAAGCAAGTATTACACTTGCAGCCAACAAGGAAGGTTTTATTTTTATTTTCATTTTGTCCCCTGAAATTTATTATTTCCCCTTTAATCGGGACGGTCATTAAAAACAGATAACAATAAAAAAGAAAGTACGGCGATAGGAGTAACAGCAAACCATGAAGATAAACCATAAACCACTGATTTTAAATAAATTAATTATGACAGCGCTGTCTTTTTAGGCCTACTCACACATTCCTAACCAATTGAAATATAAGAGTTTACATTTATTTACAGTAATTTAACAAAAATCAAATAAGTTAGATTATTCAGCTATAACAAGGACGCGATTAGCAGCTGTCGCTAGCCTTTACTTTCGCCCTCTCCAATGCACATGAACTCTAAAAAATCATCGCAAACAAGTGTATTGAATCTCTGTTCGGTACATACCGAAGTAACATTTACTATATTGAGCTTTCTCGGCATACTTTCGCAGATGGCCAATTTGTTAAGCCGTTTTTGCGCACAGTAAGTTGCGAAAAACTTTAAACCCAATTACAAAAATAAATCTTAGATCACTGCTTAACCTTTATTCCAAACATCTAGATAATTTAAAATCACGAATCCGTTTTAAACAATTTTTTCCTCACCAATAAACGGTAATCTGACGGTGTTTGTTTTAACTCGCGCTTAAATACTTTGGTGAGATAGCCTTGGTCAACATAACCTACAGCTACCGCTACATCTTGCACGGTTAGGTTGGTCGATGCCAATAACTCTTGCGCCATTTCAAGGCGCATTTTTTGCAGATAGTGATTAGCTGTGGTACCCGTAGCTGCTTTAAAACGCCGTGATAACGTGCGCTGGCTAATCCCAAATTGCTCAGCAACATGCTGCATTGATAATTCGCTCGACGCGTTATTTTTAAGCCAAAATTGGATTTGCGCAATGAGCTCATCGGCATGTCTATCGACAGCTCCCTCTAAATAGCGCTGCTCTTCGTATGGCTTTCTAATTTCATGAGAGAAGTTACGTTCCACATTTTGCGCGGCATCTCGCCCAAATAATTGGGCAATTAAGTAAACCATAATATCAGCCAGCGAGTTTAAACTGGCCGCACAAAAAATACGCTCCGATTGCGTAATAAAAAATTCAGGCTTTAGATCGACCTTAGGATAGTCTTTTCGAAATTGTTTAGCATAATGCCAATGCGTTGTTGCTGCGTGGTGATCAAGCAAGCCTGCTTCCGCAAGCAAACAATTACCAGTACCGACACCGACAATTGTTGCCCCTTGTTGCCATTGAGCTTTCAAATAGCCAATCGCTGCTTGGTTTTGCTTAATAACAGGGCGAGGATTTCGCCAGATCCCCGGCACAATAATAAAATCGGCATTGTCATCACAGCCAACAGTTAATTCGGGTAAAAAAGCACACCCCGCGCGGCATTGGATCAGCTCTTGTTTATCGGCTACAAACTTAATATCAAGCTTATGATTTTTACGGTCATGAAATGATGCTTCGCCCGCTTTAAGCATTTCTACTGGCAGCGTAACGCTGGTCGCCAATATTTGGGGATACAATAAGAGTCGTACTTTTGTTGTCATAATAACTGCTCAAACCAGTTTAAAATGGCCAAATACACCAAAACTATGTCCAATTAAACACAAACTGAAACTTAAAATCAAAATAAACTGTGTCTAAATAACGCAAACTGTATATATCTAGGGTTTTTATGACTGCATTACCTATTGTTGTTGGAATGGGTGGTATTAATGCCGCAGGACGCACATCTGCTCACCAAGGGTTCCGTCGCATTGTAATAGATAAATTAACACAAGAAGCGCGACAAGAAACATTTCTTGGCCTTGCAACGTTAATGAATCTAGTACGCCAAGAAAACGGTGAACTTGTTGACCATGAAAACCAAGCTATTTGCGCAAGCGAAATCGAAGCTAAATTTGGTGAGCAAATTATTGCTGGCACCTTAATTCGTAAGATTGAAAACAACCATTTTGATGTTGATGCTACTCATGGACATCAAAAAATGACGGTAATGCCAAGTGAAGGCAACAGCATTGTATTTGAAACAAGTGCGCGTCACTTACCGTCACCCCAGCCGCGCGATTGGCAAATAGAAAACTTGGAAGGCGGTAAAGTTAAAGTAACGATTAACGGTGAATTATCACTTAAGCACGATACCTACCGCGACAATCCAATTAAAGCAGCTGGTCAGTTTCCAACGGGATTTGATCCAAGCACGCTTTATAACAGCCGCTATCAGCCTCGTGGCTTACAAGCCACTATTTTTGCCGCGACTGATGCGATCAAATCGACCGGTTTAGCGTGGCAAGATGTACTTGCTGTTGTCGACCCTGATCAAATCGGTACTTATTCCGCATCGGTTGCAGGCCAAATGCAAGATGAAGCATTCGGCGGCATGATGAAAAACCGCTTAAGAGGCGATCGTGTTAGCACCAAAAACTTAGCACTTGGTTTAAATACCATGTCGACGGACTTTATTAACGCTTATGTAACCGGCAATGTAGGTACAACCTTCACTACATCAGGCGCATGCGCTACCTTCTTATATAACTTACGTGCAGCAGTGCACGATATTAAAACGGGCCGCACCCGTGTTGCAATTGTTGGCAGTGTTGATTGTGCAATTACGCCTGAAATTGTTGAAGGCTTTGGCAATATGAGCGCACTGGCAAATATTGAAGGCTTGAAAAAGCTTGATAATAGCGATATCCCAGATTTACGTCGCACCAGCCGTCCATTTGGTGAAAACTGCGGCTTTACCATAGGTGAAGGCGCACAATTTGCGGTATTAATGGATGACGCCTTAGCATTAGAGCTTGGCGCTGACGTTATGGGCTCAGTACCTGATGTATTTGTAAACGCTGATGGCATCAAAAAATCAATTACTGCGCCAGGTCCAGGTAATTATATTACGATGGCAAAATCAGTAGCACTTGCAACAAGCATTCTCGGTGAAGAAGCCGTACAAAAGCGTAGCTATATTCTTGCCCATGGTTCAAGTACACCACAAAACCGTGTAACTGAGTCAATCATTTATGACCGCGTTGCAAAAGCGTTTAATATTGATAATTGGAAACTGGCCGCGCCAAAAGCCTTTGTTGGTCATACAATTGGCCCAGCAAGTGGCGACCAAATGGCCATGGCACTTGGTATTTTTAGCCATAACATTATGCCGGGTATCACCACAATCGATAAAGTCGCTAACGACGTTTACGCCGAGCGCCTTGATATTCGTACTGAGCACTATGAGTGTGAAGCGCAAGATATTGCCTTTATTAACTCAAAAGGCTTTGGCGGTAATAACGCTACAGCGCCCATGTTCTCAGCAAACATTACGCTAGAGATGCTCACTAAACGTCATGGCGAAAGTGCAATGGCATCGTATCGCGATAAACTCACACAAACTAAACAAAACCAAGCTGATTACAGCGCGGCTGCAAATTTAGGTGATTACCAATTAATTTATCGCTTTGGTGATGGCTTAATTGATGAAAACGATATCGAATTAACGCAAGAAACCCTTTCTTTGCCTGGTTTTACGCACTCTGTAAAGCTAACTGCAAGCAACCCTTTCGATGATATGGTGTAAGCAAATTCACTTCCTTCAAATAGGATACACTGTCATCTACTAAAGGCGCATTAAGCGCCTTTTTACTTTTTTGCCGTCTTTATAGATACTTACTTAACTAGCTCATCATGGTTATACGCTACATAACATACTAACTACATTTTAATTTATCGATATAGCATAGCGCTCAATTGTAAATTCAGCTTTGTTAGCATTTCATTTATCAATAACAGAATTTATCTAATTCTTCTAACTAGGCTACAAAGCACATCTAAAAACAGGTAAAGTAACCACCATTGAAAGAGTTGAAAATCTGCTCTTTCAGACCATAATTACAATAATACGTTATACCTTACCGAAAATGATTTTTAGACTACTTCTAATAATGCTGTTTTTCGCGTTTTCAGCGGCTGCTAAACCTATTTATCAGTACGTTAAAAGTGATGGTTCTATTGCTTTTACCGACCGAAAACCAATTAAACACAGCTACAGTATTTATCGTACGGGCTGTTATGCCTGCCAACTGCGCTCGTCTTTAAATTGGCATAAAATTCCTATCTATCCAGACAAGTATCATTTAGAAATAGCGACAGCAAGTAAGCAACATAACGTTGACCCTGCACTCGTTCGCGCGATGATCCACGCTGAATCAGCATTTAAAGCCAATGCACGTTCAAAAAAAGGCGCAATAGGATTAATGCAACTGATGCCAGCAACGGCTAAATACATGGGCATAAAACGCCCAACTAAGCCGAGCCAAAACATCTTAGGTGGTGTTAAGTATTTATCTTATTTATTAGAAAAGTTTAATGGCAATATCAGGTTAGCAACGGCTGCATATAATGCAGGCCCTAATGCCGTTAAAAAGTACCGAGGCATACCACCATTTGCAGAAACGAAAGCGTATGTCGAACGCGTTGGCATACTGCACAACCGTTATCGTGTGGCAATAAATAAAAAGAAAAGAAAAATTTCACCCAGCTAGGGTAAATAAGGAAGCTGTGGTGGTTAACTCACCCACCACAGTAGAATCAATGCAAAAATAACAACACTTAAACGGAGCAATGGCCCTTTAAGTGTTTCAAAGGTTTTTCCCTTTAGCTTGTTAATAGCTGCTTGCTCAGTACATGCCGCTACTTTATCAATATAGCTATAACCCGATTTTTCATAGCTTTTGCAAATTGCTTTGTCAGCAGGAATGGCTTTTAGCTCATCCCCTTTTTTTAGGATATAAAAATCCATAACGCACCGTTATTTTTATTTCTCTAACCAATACTAACTTCGGTATTTTTGCCCAAGGCAAAAAAGTGGCGGCCATTAAATACTAAGTAGAAAAAAAGTGCAATACGCAATTAGCAATAGTGAATAAAAATTTACCAAGCAAACGAATAAGCTTTACATTCGTTATGTAATTGCAATAACAATTCATTTTTCAAAATGCTATTAATCTCGATCGTCAATTTTGAATCACACTCTACGCTAAGGAAATTTCCTAAGGGTTGCGCAGCTGTAGATTAAATAAAATCCACATGAGCGTTTAAAAAGCACTCAACTGTTAAATTGGATTACAAAATTTCACACTTTATTAGCAATTTCACTTATTTGCTGCGGCTAATTGCTGCTATTATCGTCACCGCTGTATCGTAATGAGTTGGCTATGTGCAATTTAAACCGCTTTACATATCACTGTTTTTTACCAGTTTTAATGCTTGGCATAACAACTGGTGCGAATGCTGTTGAAATTAAAGTAGGCCAAAGCCATTCAGATTTACCGCTAGATCAATCTGGCACACTGACCAGTGTAACACCCAGTGGCACGAGCTTTTCATTAGCACACGACTTTAGTGAGAGCGTGCGAGTCAGTTTAGATTATATAAACTGGGAAGATACCCACTTTTCACGAAAAGCGAATTCATTAAAGATTGATTCACAATCTTACGCCGCAACGCTAACCTATTTCATTGAAAACTTTGCGATATCAGGAAATTACACTTATTGGCAAAGTGACTATCGAGAATCATTTTTAGATCTTCCCTCATCACAACATAAAACATATGCCCCCAGTTACGGACTGTCCGTAGGCTATGGTATGTTTTTTGACGACTGGGTTATCGAACCGTCGTTACTTGTGCAATACAACGAATGGCGTTATCGCGATGTTATGGTTGAACAAAATGAAATGGCGCTAACGTTACTGGATGCACTAGAAGATGAAACTGTAGTGTTAAGCGGCTTACTTTCGGCGTCAAAGATCATTGAAATTAAACCCGATACCTATTTACTTGCAGGTGGCGTTATACGCTGGAATGAACTGTTTCAAGGCGATGGTACTAAACAAACCAATAAGTTTGTCAGTTTTGCAGGCAGAAAGTCGTATCCTCACAATACTGATGATGACTACGCTGAACTAAGTGTATTTATCACTTATGACATCACGCCCGAGTGGATGGTTGAGCTTGATAGCAGTATTGCATTTTTACCACATGATAATGTGTCGAGCGTAAGCTGGCGTATTGGGTATCGTTTTTAAACGGACTTTTTTTTAAATTCAGCCAGCCAATTTGGAAAAGTGTCTATAGGTTGTGGCTTTGCATAAAAGTAGCCTTGGCAATAATAACAGCCAAACTCAGCTAACTTATTAACCTGCCCTTGTGTCTCTACACCCTCAGCAAGTACATTTAACCCAATACTTTTTGCGATGTTAACTACCGCTTGTACTATAGTTTGGTCACTTACATCGGTTTCAATATTATCAATAAAGCATTTATCAATTTTAATGGTATTAACGGGCATCATTTTTATGCGATGGAGTGATGAATAACCCGTGCCAAAATCATCAATGGCGATTGGAAATCCTATTAAATTGAGTTCTTTCAATATCGCTAAATGATCTGCATCTTGATTGCTAAATAATGACTCAGTGACCTCAATTTCTACTTTATTTGCTGCAACGAGTGTTTTGCTAAGTAAGTTTCTTAAACCTATAAGATAATTAGGGTTTAAAAACTGCGCTAACGATACATTAACTGCAACTGTACCATCAAAAATATTGCCCAACAGCCACTGTCTGAAATGTGTTAATGCTTGCTCCATTACCCAATCACCAATCTCACATATAAGCCCACTCTCTTCTGCAATGGGTATAAATGTGTCAGGTGAAATACTCCCTAATTCAGGGTGTTGCCAACGTAACAAACACTCAATCGCGAATACCTCATTGGTGGCACTATTCACTTGAGGCTGAAAGTAAACGGTAAGTTGGTCGCGCTTTATCGCGGTTTTTAATCCTTCCTCTAATTTATTTCGAGTAGAAAGTGCTTGTTTTATTTGATTATTAAACAATTGAATATAATCATATTGCTGCTTTTTGGCATGGTACATCGCCATTTCTGCATACGCGAGGATATCATTATGTTCTTTGCTATGTTCAGGAAATATTGCCGCACCAATATTGACGGATAACTTAATGTTTTGTGTACCGAAATAAAAAGGTTCGTCAAAATAAGCTGCGATATTTTGGCAAATTTTGTCGATATTTTGTGGCACATTTTGTTCGCTCATCAAAATCACAAATTGATTGCCGCTGAAACGCGCCAACGTGTCTGAAAGACGGATTCGTTTTGTTAATCGCTTAGCTATTTCTTTAAGTATATGGTCGCCTGCTGCATGCCCTAGCGCATCATTCACCGTTTTAAAACGACTTACATCAAGCATAATTATGGCATAAGGCACATTTTGTTTTTCGTATAACATTTGTGCAATACTTAAACGTTGGTTAAATAATTTTAGATTTGCTATGCCAGTAAGTTGATCATGAAATTCAAGAAATTCTTGTTGATTAGTGAGCCTTTTCGATTCAGATAAATCATTAAAATGTGCAATGTAATGAGATGTTTTTTTACCGCTCTTTAATGAATTAATGGTGAGCCATTCAGGATAAATATCACCTGTTTTTTTCTTGTTCCATACCTCACCAGCCCATGCGCCTTTTTTTTCAAGAGAATCCCACATTTGATCATAAAAGGAAGCTGATTGCATACCTGAACTTAACATTGCGGGCGTTTTACCGATTACTTCATCACTCTTATAACCGGTAATATTCGTAAATGATTGGTTTACATATTCAATGTTCCCAGAGCTATCGGTAACTAAAATACCATCGCTCGCTTGGTTAATGATATTATTTGTTAACAGCAGTTTTGCTTCATATTCTTTGCGAACGCGAATATCTCGGATAAGACCAAAAAACAACCCCTGATTATTCGGCACCGCACTTGCCATTACTTCAACATCAACGACGTCGCCGCTTTTAGTTACGTGCTTACTCTCAAATCTAACGCTACCAAATTCAGTGATTTTAGCGATTCTATCATTGGTATCTTGATTTGATTCAAAGAGTTCGAAGTCTTCAATGAGATGGCCAACAACTTCTTGTTTACTGTACCCTGTAAGTGATAAATATTGTTCGTTAACATCTAGGATAACACCATGCTTGTTGACCAGCCAAAAGCCGTCAAGCATCCGGTCCACCAGTAAGTTTAAACTTATATCGCCCTGTCCATAATCCTTCACAGTGCCATTAACTCCATAAACTTAAAATAGCTGTTGTTACTTTGTGCCACTAGCATTAAAAAGCTTTCTTTTAATTTATTCTTTTAAGTAAAAGATCGCCCTGTTAGCGCAAAGCCTAAGTTATTGTCTCAATGAATAATATGAAGATTTAAAAAAAACATGTAGAAATAATAGACTATGAGCAAAAAATTTAAAGCTGAAACAGTAATATAAATAAAGGAAATACCAAAAATAAAAAATATATATGTGTTTTATAACCAACAAGCTTACTGACTTGCAATAATTGTTAATCTTGCGTTGCTACTAGCTGTTTTAATCCTTACTTGTTAGAATCATGCAACTAAATTTCCTGCGAGAATAGAGAGTGAATTAAGATGGGAAGAGCGTTTGAAGTTCGCAAGAACGCGATGGCTAAAACAGCAGCCGCAAAAACAAAAGTAAACTCTAAATACGGTAAAGAGATCTATGTAGCGGCTAAAAACGGCGGCGCAGAGCTAGATACTAACTTGTCGTTAAAACGCCTTATCGAAAAAGCAAAGAAAGACCAAGTACCTGCACACGTAATCGACAAAGCGATTGAAAAAGCAAAAGGCGGCGCTGGCGAAGATTACCAACCAGCACGCTACGAAGGCTTTGGTCCAGGTAACTGCATGGTTATTATCGATTGTTTAACGGACAACCCAAACCGTACTATTAAAGATGTACGTTTAGCATTTACTAAAACTAACTCAAAAATTGGTGGCCCAGGTACAGCTGCACACAGCTTTGATCACCAGGCTGTATTTGCATTTGCAGGCGACAACGACGAAGAAGTGCTAGAAGCACTAATGATGGCAGACGTTGACGTAACTGATGTTGAAGTTGAAGATGGCATCGTTTCAGTATTTGCACCACACACTGAGTTCTATAACGTTAAAACTGCTCTGGCAGAAGCATTTCCAGATGTGAAACTAGATGTTGAAGAAATCACTTTCGTACCACAAACAAGTGTGGATATTGAAGGCGATGATATTCCGCTTTTCCAAAAGTTTATGGATATGCTTAACGATAGCGATGATGTTCAAAACATCTACCACAACGCAATCGTGCAAGACTAATCAAAATTATATAAAAAAGGCCTGATTTTTCAGGCCTTTTTTGTACTAAACTTGATAAATCAGCACATTTAATTCGCCGCTTTAAACTCTAAACGACGGCGGTGTAACACTGGCTCTGTATAACCGTTCGGTTGTTTTGTACCTGATAATACTAGCTCTAGTGCCGCTTGAAACGCCACGCTCTGCGCGTAATTATCTGACATTTTACGGTAATTAGCGTCGCCTTCATTTTGTTTATCAACCACTTTGGCCATTGCTTCTAGGGTGTCAATTACTTGTTTCTCGCTGCAAACACCATGGCATAACCAGTTAGTCATATGCTGTGATGAAATACGCAATGTGGCTCTGTCTTCCATCAAGCCCACATTATTAATATCAGGCACTTTAGAGCAACCAACTCCCTGCTCAACCCAACGTACCATATAACCTAAAATACCTTGTGCATTGTTGTTCAGCTCATTTTGAATCGCATCAGAGGTCATAGATTTTGGTTCTGGATGAAGTGGCGGACACAAAATATCATCCACATTAGCGGCAACGCGCTGTTTAATTTCCTGTTGTAAGCTAAATACATCCTGCTGGTGATAATGCATTGCGTGCAAGGTTGCGGCAGTTGGCGATGGCACCCAGGCCGTATTTGCGCCACTTTGCACATGCGCGGTTTTTTGTACTAGCATTTGCGCCATTTCATCTGGCATTGGCCACATACCTTTACCAATTTGTGCTTTACCGCTTAAGCCACATGCTAAGCCTACATCCACATTGTTGTTTTCATACGCGCCAATCCACTTTTGCGCTTTAATTGCATCTTTTGGCAACATTGGTCCTGCAAGCATACTAGTATGAATTTCATCGCCTGTTCTGTCTAAGAAACCAGTGTTGATAAAGATAACGCGCTCTTTCGCCTCAGCGATACACGCAGCGAGGTTAACCGAAGTACGACGCTCTTCATCCATAATACCCATTTTTAAGGTATTCTCTGGCAAATTAAGTAAGCTTTCTACCTTACAAAATAACGTATTCGCATAAGCCACTTCTTCTGGGCCATGCATTTTCGGTTTTACAATATTAATGCTATTGGCTCGGCTATTTTTCCGGGTGCCTTTACCTTTTAAATCATGCAATGCTATCAATGATGTAATAACCGCATCCATAATGCCTTCGAATACTTCATCGCCATTTTTATCGAGAATCGCAGGATTTGTCATTAAGTGACCAACATTACGCACGAGCATTAAGCTACGACCTTTGAGCTGTTGCTCATCACCACTTAAATCTGTGTAGGTTAAATCTGGGTTAAGCGCACGTGTAAGTGTCTTACCACCTTTTTCAAATTCAACCGATAAATCGCCTTTGTTTAAACCAAGCCAGTTGCTGTATACACCTACTTTATCTTCTGCATCAACCGCGGCAACAGAGTCTTCGCAATCCATAATGGTGGTTAATGCCGACTCAAGCACAATATCTTTTATATGCGCGCTATCTTGTTTGCCAATTTGATGGTTTTCATCAAACTGAATCACAATGTGTAGCCCATTGTTTTTAAGAATTAACTCTGTAGGTTGCTGTTTAGTACCGTTATAGCCCACCAACTGCTCTGGTGATTGCAATGCGCTTTGGCTTACATTGTTTAACGTCACAATCAGCTTGCCATCAACAATCGCGTAATCACTGGCATCTTTGTGTGAACCATATGTTAGTGGTAATGCTTGGTCTAAAAACTCACGGCCAAAATCAATTACCGCATTACCACGTACAGGGTTGTACTCACGTCCGGCTTCACGACCATTGTCGTACGAGATAGCATCGGTGCCATATAACGCATCATACAATGACCCCCAACGGGCATTCGCTGCATTAAGCGCAAAGCGCGCGTTGCTGACTGGCACAACCAGCTGCGGGCCTGCCATAGTGGCAATTTCAGGCTCAACGCTTTCAGTTACCACAGTGACATCGCTAGGTGCTGGTTTTAAATAGCCAATTTGCTGTAGAAATTGTTTGTAATGGTCAAACTCAAAGTTTGAATGCGCTTGATGGTATTGATCAATTTGCACTTGTAGATCATCACGTTTCACTAACAGTGCGCGGTTAATCGGTGTCATTTCAGACACAATTTTTGAGAAGCCCTGCCAAAAGTGCTCCACATCAATGCCCGTACCTGGAATAACTTGATGGTTAATAAATGCGTATAAGCTGGGATCAACAGCTAACCCTGCATGGTGAATACGTGTTGTCATAAGTTTTCTCACCTTGAAGTGGCACACAATTGTATGCGTTTAAATAATTTGGTTATTTGATTCTATCTAAGTTACACAAGAAAGCTTGCTTTTGGTATTCATTAAAAAAATACTCATGATAAGAACTATAAATTTTATAAATCATACTGTTTCAGCCTAACTTAAATGTAAAGGCGCTACCCGTTCAATGTTATTGCTTAAAAAGGTAATAACACCAGCGCCATCTAATCAACAAGATGAAGGACTTAACACGATGGCTAAACAATTAACTTACCAACAAGAAATCGACCGCATTGCAACGTTAAAAGAAGTAGGCGAGAAGAAATGGCAAAACATTAACCCTGAGTCAGCAGCACGTATGCGTTTGCAAAACCGCTTCCAAAACGGCTTAGAAATTGCGCGTTATACTGCTGATATTATGCGTAAAGATATGGAAGCGTACGACCAAGACCCATCTCAATATACGCAATCACTTGGCTGTTGGCATGGTTTTATCGGTCAGCAAAAAATGATTTCAATTAAAAAGCATTTCCAAAATAATACTGACCGTCGTTACCTTTACCTTTCAGGTTGGATGGTGGCAGCACTACGCTCTGAATTTGGCCCGCTTCCAGACCAATCAATGCATGAAAAAACATCGGTTGCTGCATTAATCGAAGAACTTTACACTTTCCTACGTCAGGCTGACGCCCGCGAACTAGGCGGTTATTTCCGTGAACTTGATGCAGCGCGTAAAGCAGGAAACAGCGCAGAAGAAAAGACAATCTTAGCTAAAATTAACGACCATAAAACACACGTAGTACCAATTATTGCAGACATCGATGCCGGTTTTGGTAACGAGGAAGCAACTTACCTACTTGCTAAGAAAATGATTGAAGCAGGTGCTTGCTGTATCCAGATTGAAAACCAAGTATCAGATGAAAAACAATGTGGTCACCAAGATGGCAAAGTGACTGTGCCACACGAAGATTTCTTATCAAAAATCAATGCTGTTCGTTATGCATTCCTTGAGCTTGGTGTAGATAACGGCGTTATCGTAGCGCGTACCGATTCACTTGGTGCCGGTCTAACTAAACAAATCGCAGTAAGCAACGAACCTGGTGATTTAGGCGACCAATACAACGCGTTCTTAGACGTAGAAGAAATTGAATCTACTGATATCAAAAACGGTGATGTTATTTTAAACCGCAACGGTAAGCTTGTTCGCCCTAAGCGTTTACCAAGTAACTTGTTCCAATTCCGTTCTGGTACGGGTGAAGAGCGTTGTGTGCTTGACTGTATTACTTCATTACAAAATGGTGCTGACTTACTTTGGATTGAAACAGAAAAGCCACATGTAGGCCAAATTGGCGCGATGGTAAATGAAATTCGTAAAGTTGTGCCAAACGCAAAACTTGTTTACAACAACTCTCCATCATTTAACTGGACTCTGAACTTCCGTCAGCAAGTTTTCGATATCATGGTTGAAGAAGGTAAAGATGTATCTCAATACAACCGTGAGCAGCTAATGAGCGTGGAATACGATAACACGGAACTTGCAGCACTAGCTGATGAAAAAATCCGTACTTTCCAAGCTGATGCAGCCCGTGAAGCAGGCATTTTCCACCACTTAATTACACTGCCTACTTACCACACTGCAGCGTTATCTACCGATAACCTAGCAAAAGAGTACTTTGGTGAGCAAGGTATGCTTGGTTATGTTAAGAACGTACAACGTCAAGAAATTCGCCAAGGCATTGCGTGCGTTAAGCACCAAAACATGGCAGGTTCTGACATGGGTGACGACCACAAAGAGTACTTCTCTGGAGATGCAGCCTTAAAAGCTGCAGGTGAAGACAACACCATGAACCAGTTCTCTTAATACTGTTTAGCCAGTAAATCAGCTAGGCACTTGCCTAGCTTTTTTACCATTATTATACCAATTCGGTTAAGTATTTGAGCAGGTTTAGCACCGGATAAATAAAATGCTACCAAGGCGCAGCTTTATTATAGTGCGATGCTACTTCGATAAGCCCCAGCGCATGTAACATGCTAGTTAGCCGGTTAGACCGATTAGTTATTTAAGCGAATTGATATTATGTATCCCTAACTGTGATCCAAAGGCCTGACGGCCTTTTTTTGTTTTAATAAATAGTAAGTTTGAGATAGAGATCATATTTTTACTAAGTATCAAGATTGCCACTAAGAAAACAGATCGAGATTTTACTAGCGATTTAAAATCACGCCTATTTGTAAAATCTAAGTTAACAACTGATTACTTTTAACCCTAACCCCACCTTAAAGTATCACTAACACCCAGTTTTCACAGCCAAAACCAAGCAATAGAGATCAAAATTTTACTAACTGTTGATTTTAGAGATCATATTTTTACTAAGTTGTAGCAAATTTGGGATCATTATTTTACTAGCTGATGAGTAAATCAATGATCAAATACCTTAATAGATCAGTTTTTTACTAACTAAATTCAATAAAACGGCATTTTTGTGTTTTTAGAGATCATATTTTTACTAACTAAACGCTATTTTTAGTTAAAAATCGGCTCTGAGATCAAAATTTTACTAACTAAAACGGCCTTGCTTAATATTTTTTTGGCTTAGCTTAGTAAAAATATGATCTCTGTATTCAAATCTAAGAAATAAATATGGTAAATATGCCCGAGTACGTTTAAAAATAAGGGAGAACGCAAGTAAGTTAGTAAAATTTTGGTTTGTAACGGTCTGGTACAGTATTTATAGAAACATGAAGGGGGTTAGTTTATCAATCAAGTACAACTAGGTTATTTAACCTAGCTGCACAATCTTTTGTTTTGCATCTGCGATGATAGTTGCGTTATCAGTTACTGAGGCTTTATTAAGATTAGCTTTAACACGCGCTATTTTTAACTCATCGGCACACTGCAGCGGCTTATTAGAGAGCTTAGCTAAGCGCTCCTTAACTTCATCAACTTTATGATCGCGTTTATTTTGGGAAAGTGCTGCGATTTTATCTTTTACCGCTTTTGCTTTATCACTTTCGCCCATTAATACATCAAGCACACCCTCGCGCTGCATTTTTTCAACTAACGCTTGTGGTGGTAAATGTAACATCGGCATCAAGCTTTGCAGAAACGCTCTCAGCTCAACTTGCTCAGATAATGAGAAGTCTGAAAACGTTTTTAGTAGCTTGTGTTTATCAAGAAACAATTCGGTCAAATGCGAACTTAGCACTGTGCTATTAATTGTGGTTAAATCCACTTTTTTGGATGCTGAAGGCTTATCAGGTAGGTCAATTCCCAATACTTGCATCTCGGCTAATAGCTCAGCTGATGGCAGTGATAACGCCTCAAGTGCGTAATCAATATTGTGTTTAACTTTAAGCGCTTCCATCGGTGCAAACGCCAGAAAAACTTGCGATAAACTCGCTTTATCCATTAATAAATTGTACACAATAAGCCCTCCCTAATCAGATAAGGCACTGAGTTTAGTCAACAAACATGACAAATATATGACTAGGTTAACTAAACTCAGTATTAAGTGTGATTTATGAGGCTACTTTAAATTGTATTAAAGCACCCAAACTTCAACGCGGCGATTACGTTCACGACCAACTTCGTTATCGTTATTTGCAAGTGGCATATCTTCACCAAAGCCTTCTACCGCATAAACATTAATACCGCGAGCATTAAGCTCTTGTTCAACACTTTTAGCACGACTTAGCGACAACATAGTATTTTTATCGCGTGCTCCAATGCTATCTGAGAAACCCATAAGTACGAGCTTGCGATTCGGGTTTTCTTCAACAAACGACACTAGGCGCTGTAAATCTCGCTTACCCTTGTTATCAAGGTCGCGCGTTGCATAATTAAAGCGGAAGTTCAGCGATAAACGCTTCGCAAGCTTTGCATACTGATTATATTTGTCCGGAGCCAGTTCGCTCGCTACAACGTCTTCAACACGAATAGACTGTGAAATTAATCCCAGTTCCTGTACGATTTCTTGGCCGCGATCTGAAATTGCAAAATTAGCAAAGTCTTTTATTTGCGTAGCACTATTGGTTGGCGTGTATAGGTATAGTCGACGTGCCAGCGGGTAATCTTCCGTCGCAATAGTAAAACGCGTTGGGTAAATTGCTTTAGTGTCACTGCTATCTGCAATTGCCAATGCTTTACTGTATCGAATGTAATTTAAGCCGATAAAGCCAATTGCATAATCATCGCGTGACACATGCTCAGACAGTTCAGAGCTTGATTCGAATCGCTCTGCTTGCTTCGTTAATTTGCGACCATATTTCTTTAATACTAACGATTTGAACGTATCAAATGTGCCAGAGTTATCATCACGAGCAAATACTTTTATCGGGGCTTGGTCACCACCGATCTCGGCCCAATTATCAATTTCGCCAGAGAAAATACGCGATAATGTTTCAGTTGTTATGGTCTTTAACGGATTATTCTGGTTAACAATAATTGCCAAACCATCCAACGCAATAATGTGCTCATTGCCAAGCTTAGATAAATCACCTGACTGACCTTTTAACGCTTCAACTTCACTGGTTTTGATTTTGCGCGAAGACATACCAATTTGCGCCATATTCGCGTTTAACGCTTTAAACGCGGTTGACGAGCCATGCGCGGCCAAGCCGATTTCCAGTTTTTCACCATCCATTTCAAACTGCATGGTGCGCTCAGTTGCAATGCGTCCTTTTTGCCAATCAATATCTTTAGCACCTTGCTCTTCAAAATAGGCTTTTAATAATGCTGGTGCGAGTTTTTCGCCTATGGTATTCGAGCCATGAATTGCAAATAGGGATTGGTACACCGCCTCTGGCTCTTTTTCCACCGGGGTAGGCTTGCTCATTTGTGCTGATTTTTGTGAAATCACTTTATTCGGTACTGCCGCTACCTGGCTCGATTGTGCTGTAGTGTCGCCAGATAAGCCAAACCAAGCGCCTACCGCACAAAGCGCTAACACGGCAACTGATGCAGCAATTATTACGCCCGTGTTTCGCTGTTTTGGCTGAGAAATCGGCTCAGCCTGTGAAGCGTGCGCTTGATGACTAGTTAATGCATTAAACTGCTCAATAAGACGACTTAGCTCTGCGTTTTCTAGACTCAAAAGCTCAGTGAACACTAACGCGCGATACTCTTCTTCTGAGATTAACTTTTCTTTTGCTAAATCGATATCAAACTCTCGTTTGGCAGTTGAGATTATTTGCTCGACTAACTGTTGTTTTTCCTGTTCCATTGCCATACCTCATTTTTTTCCGGGTATGTTATGAACTTTATATGGCAGTTATATGACAGTACTTTAGATTTATTGTGAAAAGTGCTTGTAAAGGGGGTTGACAAAACAGCCTGCGTGATTGCAGGCTGAATAATTTAAATACTTATATTTCAATCATCTAGCCATACCCAAATTTTATCTGAGTTATTATAGGCAACATCATGAATTGACACCGAACCGGTTCTTAACAGCTTAGCGGTTTTATCGGCATTGTGCGTCATAGCAAAATCATACACACTTTCACCATTACACATAAGCTTTTCACTAATTAACGGAAGGGTTAAGTGATTTCTTTTTAAATTGGTTTTTAACTTGAGTACCTTGTTACTTTTTACATCTCTGCATGCCTGTACTAATAAGCTCTCAATAGTCGATTTGTCAAACGCGATTGCCGCGCTAGGTAACACCAATAGCGATGCCGCTATTGCAGTAGTTGCTAATGCTTTCATACTCCATTCCTCACTCTCTCAGAACGCCTTTTAAAATTAGCAGAACCTAGTAATTTCGCCTGTTACAGAGGTAATCACAGTGTTAACCCGAGGATCTAACTGTAATGAAATATGTATTTGATATGCTTTCAGCAAGTTGCAGATGAAAAAAAACCAGCAGAATTATCTACTGGTTTTTGACTTCACAACTGTTTAGGAGTTTTTTAATAAAACCGTTAAATTGACTCGAGAGCAATTTTAACCATTTCATTAAAACTATTTTGTCTTTCTTCACTTGGGGTAGCTTCACCTGTGATCACATGGTCACTTACCGTGAAAAGCGCCATTGCATTTGCGCCATATTCTGCGGCAACGCCATAAAGACCGGCAGTTTCCATATCAACTGCTAATACGCCAAGTTTATCTAGCTTTTGATAAAGATCTGTAGACGCTTGATAGAAAGTATCTGTCGTAAATACATTACCTACTTTAGCAGCGATACCTAAACGCTTCGCAGCTTCCACACCGTTTACCAACAGGTCGAAGTTAGCAATGGCAGCAAAATCATAGCCTTGTACACGTGCACGGTTAACATTTGAATCTGTAGATGCGCCTTGAGCAAAGATTACGTCACGAATTTTGATATCGCTACCAATACCACCACAGGTACCAATTCGAATTAAGTTTTTAACACCGTAGCTCACAATCAATTCGCGCGCATAAATGCTCATTGATGGAATACCCATGCCAGATGCCATAATGCTCACAGGCTTACCATTATAAGTACCGGTATAGCCAAGAATATTTCTTACAGATGTAACTTCACGAGCGTCTTCTAAAAATGTTTCTGCAATATGCTTCGCGCGAAGCGGGTCGCCTGGCATTAATACCGTTTCGGCAAAATCATTTAATTGTGCGTTAATGTGTGGAGTACTCATAATCTTTCCTATCTAAGTTAACTGCCAAGCTGAGATTTAAAACTGATACCGTATTCAAGTGGCGCAAGTGAAAACCATTGGGCTAATGTTTGGCCTATGTCTGCAAACGTTTCGCGCTCACCTAAATTAACTGGCATCATGCCAGGTGTATACGCTAAAACCGGCACATATTCACGAGTGTGGTCGGTGCCCTGCCATGTTGGGTCGCAACCATGATCTGCAGTAATCATTAGCACATCATCTTTGCCAAGTAAGGCTAAAAATTCAGGTAAATAATCATCCAATTGCTTTAGTGCTTTGGCATAGCCAATTGCATCACGGCGATGGCCAAACTTTTCATCAAAGTCCACTAAGTTTACAAAGGTTAAGCTATGGTCTTTCGCCTGCTTAAATACCTCAGTAGTTTTAGCCATTAAGTTTTCAAGCCCTGGCGCTTTATGCTTTTCGGTAATGCCTTGGTGTGCGTATATATCAGAGATTTTACCTATGCTGATTACTGCACCATTATCTTCAGCTAGTTTATCGAGTAATGTTGGTGCCGGTGGCAATACCGAATAATCACGGCGGTTGCCGGTACGCGCAAAGTTATCTGCTGCGTCACCTAAAAATGGACGTGCAATCACACGGCCAATATTGTATTCATCTAATAATTCACGCGCTATTTCGCAAATTTCATATAAACGCTCTAAACCGAAGGTGTCTTCGTGGCAGGCAATCTGAAATACGCTATCGGTAGAGGTATAGCAAATAGGCTTACCTGTTTGCATATGCTCTTCACCTAACGCTTCTAAAATAACCGTACCTGACGAGTGGCAATTGCCTAAAATACCCGGTAGATTAGCGCGTTTTATAAATTCGGCGATAAACGCATCTGGGAAGCTATTTTGCTTATCGTGAAAGTAACCCCAATCAAATAACACGGGTACTCCGGCCATTTCCCAATGACCTGATGGTGTATCTTTGCCCGATGAGATTTCTTTTGCATAGCCATACGCTGCAATCGGGGCATTACGCTCAGCCACTTGGCAGTTGGTATTGCTTGCTTGTTCGCACGCATCAATTAACCCAAGCTTTGATAAATTAGGCAACGCGAGCTTTTGGCCGGTTTCGCCATGGTAAGCAGCGAGTAAATGTGCCAAAGTGTTTGCACCTTTATCACCAAAGCGTTCAGCATCAGGTGCAGCACCTATGCCTAAACTGTCTGCCATTAAAATTAGCGCTCTTGCCATAGTTACCTCAATTAAAAATAGCTTGGTATACCAAATGCCGTTGTGTGCCACCAATATTAATTGGCATGCCTGCATTTATTTTAGCCATTGGTTCACATTTCGCCTAGCTAATCACGCTTAGCGTTATAAATACTCTAGGCTGTGCGCCTAGGGTTACACAGGACTTTTGTCCTGTTTTTAACCAGTTAAAGGGGCTAAATTTACCGCTGTATTCAGGAAAGAACCGGTAGGCGTCACGAACTAAAGATAATTGTGCGCTTTTTTGCTAAGGTAAGTCACTGTTGTAATGATTTTTAAGGTAACGTTTTTGTGACACGCACAATTATCGCGATTGCAGGTGCATCAGCTTCTGGTAAGTCGTTGTTTAGTCAAACTATTTACAATGAGCTTTTGAACGAATTAGCACCTGGTGCTATCGCTATTATTGAAGAAGACGCGTATTACCGTGATCAGTCTCATTTGCCGTTCGAACATAGAACGCAAACAAACTACGATCACCCAGACGCTTTTGAGCATGAACTTTTGCTTGAGCACTTAAATCAGCTCAAGGAAGGTAAACCGGTCGATATTCCTGTATACGATTACGCAAAGCACACGCGCAGCGACCAAACTCGTCGAATTCAGCCAGCTAAGATTCTGATTGTGGAAGGTATTTTACTTTTATCAGATCCTAAATTGTGTGATGAGTTTAATATTAAGGTGTTTATTGATACTCCGTTAGATATTTGCTTGATGCGTCGTATGCAACGTGATTTAGAAGAGCGTGGTAGAAGCTTGCAATCAGTAATTGAGCAATACCAGGCCACGGTAAGACCAATGTTTTACCAATTTATCGACCCGTCGAAGCACAATGCAGATGTTGTTGTGACCCGCGGGGGGCGAAATCGAGTTGCCATTGATATACTAAAAAGCAAAATAAAACAATTACTTCAATAGAAGGTAACTTGGGAAATATATATGACCTCATTAATGAGTTTAGTTGGCATCGCGAGCTTATTAGCGCTCGCATTTTTATGCTCAACTAACCGTAAAAAAATAAATTTACGTACCGTAGGCGGTGCGTTTGCACTGCAAGTGCTGATCGGCGCTTTTGTTTTGTACGTACCTGCAGGGCGTGAAGTATTAAACGGTATTTCAGTAGGCGTTGCCAACGTTATTAGTTATGCGAATGATGGTATTCGGTTTCTATTTGGTGGCCTAGCAGGTGATGAAATTGACGGCATCGGTTTTGTATTTGCAATCAAAGTACTACCCGTAATTGTCTTTTTCTCTGCACTTGTAGCGGTTTTATACCATTTACGAGTGATGGATTTAGTAATTAAAACGTTAGGTGGTGGCTTACAAAAGTTATTAGGCACCTCTAAACCAGAGTCACTCTCTGCAACCGCCAATATTTTCGTTGGCCAAACAGAAGCGCCACTGGTAGTAAAACCTTTTATTGCTACGATGACACGCTCTGAACTATTTGCCGTTATGGTAGGTGGTTTAGCGACGGTAGCTGGCTCTATTTTAGCGGGCTACGTAAGCTTAGGTGTTGAATTAAAATACTTAATTGCAGCCAGTTTTATGGCGGCACCGGGTGGTTTCTTAATGGCAAAAATGATGGTGCCAGAGACAGAAACACCAAAACAAGATCTAAACGATTTAGATCACGGTGAAGAAAAGCCAGTAAACGTGATTGATGCAGCTGCAGGCGGCGCATTAAACGGCATGCAGTTGGCAATGAATGTAGGCGCAATGCTATTAGCATTTGTGGCACTAATTGCCCTAAGTAATGGCTTTGTTGGCTGGATTGGTGGTTGGTTTGATAATCCTGACCTAACAATTCAACAAATTTTAGGTTACGCCTTTGCACCAATTGCATGGTTGTTAGGTATACCTTGGAGTGAAGCACAGCTTGCTGGTAGCTTCATTGGGCAAAAACTTGTAGTAAATGAGTTTGTTGCTTACTTAGACTTTATGAACTATCAAGCAGAGCTGAGCGAGCACACGAAAGCAGTTGTTACTTTCGCACTGTGTGGCTTTGCAAACTTGAGTTCAATTGCAATTTTACTCGGCGGTATTGGTGGTATGGCACCGAGTCGTCGTAAAGATATTGCGCAATTAGGTTTACGTGCGGTTTTAGCCGGTTCAATGGCAAACCTAATGAGTGCAGCGATTGCAGGCTTTTTCCTGTCAATTGCATAACGGTTACTCGGCTAGAAGTAACTTAACTTAGCAACGTAGTTATTCGTTTTTATTGCAGGCACGATAGAAATGAGTGTGTTGATAAATGTGCTAAATCAACAACTACAGCATGTGGGATGTAGGCTAGGTTAATACCTAAGGGTATAAAGTTACTTGTATAGCCGCTTTATTTAGCAAATAGGCAAAACCTGTTTGCTACCCAAATCCAAGTACTTGATTAACACTCCGGTACTGGAGCCCTGCAAAGGGTTGCCTAATTGTCTTAAGGGGTTAAGACTGGCAAAAAATTTGAACGATACTAGAGAAAACCAAAGGGCCCTTTATGGGCCCTTTTTATTTGTCTCAATTATCTAATCACAACCAAAAGCTGTTTAAACCTTACACTAATTCTGTTAAGTATGAGATCAGAGATAGCGCTGGATAAATGACATAATAACAAGGCGGGATTTTTTTACCTAGTTGTTCTACATTGATAAATTCTAACGCAGTTAGCATGATATTTAGTCCGCTAGGATGACCAGCTACTTAAGTGAATTGGTATTAAACTATTCAGGCTTAATATATTTAGCGAATACCCGCTTAAATTCGCCGTTATCACGCAGTTTATGCGCCGCATCAATTAAACGCTGACGTTTTTCTGCATTGAGCTTAGGTGAAAACGAGCAATGTAAGTCATATGAGTTCACTTCTAACACATTAAAACGCCTTAGTCGGGTTAAGTAATTCGCTTCGCTATAGGATGCAACAAAACCATCTAGTTCGCCTTTAGTAAAGCGCGTGAAGCTGTCTTTAGATGAGGTGCTATTAAAACGTTTAAGATTACCCGCCTCAAAATACTCGGTAAGATTAGGATACTTATAGCCAAGCACAGTGCCTAATTTAAACTGCTTGTGTAAACTTAGCGCTTGCAGCGAGGCGATAGCCTGATCACTAACAATAATGTCAGCATCAGAATAAAGCACCTCACTCCATATAATAGAAGGCGCGTTATACCAAATAGGGTTAGCATGACATTGTGCATCGATTTTGCCATCAATAAGGTATTGCTCAATACGCTTACGCGGCAAAGGAAGCTGCTTTGCCATAAATCCCGCTTCTTGCGAAATCGCATTACTTACATCAATCACAATGCCCGATACGCTTGTACCCTTTCCATTATTGATCACGTGTGGCGCTGAATATTGCTGGTTATAGCCAAAGCGAATAGCCCCTGCTTGAGCTGAAAAGGAAAGTGTTATTAGGCTCGCTGTAAGTAATTTTTTTAACACGATAGTGCCCTTGGAAAAATAATTAGCAAGTGTAGTCTAGAATTGGCTGACTGAATACAAAAACTTAGCTCGTTGCAAACAGTATCTTTATGGTTTTACGCATATTTTTATCATCTAACCGACCGTAGCTCATTACCAAATCGTCTTTGCCATCTAAGTTCAAGTCGCTTGTTACAACACGGCGACCTTGCATTGGCAAAGTGGTTTTATACTTGCTCGCGCGACGCGAAAAACTATGTTTATTATTAGCTAAATACACATTAAATGCTTTTTGCTCATCCGATAGCACCCAGTCTTTTTTACCATCACCATTTACATCAGCAAACAGCACTACAGGTGAGCCACTGCGCCCTTTCGACAAGCTAAAGCTTAGTTCAACCTCTCGTGTAATTTTATTTTTAGGGTTAAATTCGCCTTTTTCATTTTGATAAAAAAGATGCACATCTTGAGATACAGACCCCGATAACAACGCACCGATAATTTGTGATACGCCGATATCAAAACCCGACACCAAAGCCTCTAATTGTTTGTCGTTATCGATATCAAGCAACTGCAAATCCGTTAACGTGCCTTCATCTTGAATAAGCGAATTCGTTTGATTTTGAAAGGCAAACTTTCCTTGCTCAATCGCCCCTAAATAAATTTCATAATCATTTTGCCTATCAAGCGCCCCGCTACTTTTTGTATAACGCACCACTAAATCAAAAATACCATCGTGGTTAACGTCAACAACACGCTCTAGCTTGCGATACACTAAGTTACTTTGGTCAAGTGAATCACCATCCGCATCTTTGGTATGCCACCAGTCATCCACCATAATATCATCGCGTAATTTTATCGCCTGACCAGGATTGCTACCGACGCTCGGCAGTAAATTCAATAAGCCATTTTCAAAGCCTATGAGCTCTGAAATGTTGTCTTCATTTGTATCAAAAATGGCAAAACGAGGCGGTTCAATTTCAGCACTGTGCCCTTCTATTTCTAATCGTGCAGGCAAATCAACTTTGGCCATTTGATAGCCAGTCTCATCAGAAATATGCACATAACTGTGATTAAGATCTGTCGTGAAAAAGTCCGCTTTTTGGTCGTCATTAATGTTGTAAACAAACTCCATTTTACTTAGGTGTTGAGCACCACTTTTTTTCAAGTAGGTTTGAGTGTCAACAACTGGTACAACTAACTCAGGCCCTTCAAGCGCTAACTGATAAATGCCATTAGATGAAAATAAATAAACCTGCTGCGTGGCATCTTGCCACTTAGTAAAATCAACGCCAAGCATAGTATCAGGCACTTTCACACGTTTTATGCGGTTATATAGCTGAGCCTCTGATGCGGCAAAAATATCAATATATTGCTGTCCGCTGTGTGTGCCGATAAGCATTAATTCTTTGCCAGGATTAGGCAATAAATCTATTGGGTAGACAGGGTGTGACAAGGTTAGGTCGGTTTCTATTGCCACTTCATTAAATAAATCTTTTTTGCTATTTGCCAAGCTAGATGTACTGGCAAATCCCAGAGTAACGACTAATGCAGTTATTATTTTCATGTTACTTCCTCTCTGTATGTCATCATAAACTATCAAATACTGGTGCTATCAGTAAAAGCAAATTAGTTAGAAAATGTTAATACGTGCAAAATGATTGATATGTCGAACGTAGCAACGCAAAATATTAGCTATGCCAATGTTTGTCGCAGCGATGCAATGAAAGAACTGCCAGAAAAATATTATTTAACGCACTTTATCGAATTTGCCGAATTTATAAAATCCACGTCTTCGCACTTGTTAGGTGATGACGAGACAGCGTTTTTTAACGAGTTTGAAACACTACCAGAAGATGCCCAATGTATTTTGGTACGGATTGTAAACCGCAAATCCCCTTTTGTGCGAAAAGACACCCTAGTCTACAGTGAAGTGGCTGACTCTGGCGCGGCAATTAATCTTTTAAGAAAAGTTGGTTTTGTATCTCGCATAAATAAACACTGTTTTCACGACTTTATAGGTCAGCTTAATAAGCAAGACTTAATCGACTTAAGCATGTCATTAACGATTGATAAGCCAGCAAAAAGCGCAAATAAAAATAAATGGCTTAATTTTGTGAGCAACGCGCTATCTAGCGCCTTAAGTTACGACCAAGTTAAAAAAAGCCCCGTGCTAACAAGCCATATTTACTTTGCCAAGCAGGACACGTTTCACTATTTATTGTTCTTATATTTCGGCCATTTATCTGGTCGCCTCAATCAATTTTCAATGCGCGATTTAGGTGTAATGCAAACCCAAAACGTGCAACAGCAACAGGCTAACTTCAGCGATAAAGATGAAGCCAAAAGTGCGTTTTATTACGCAAACCTGTTTAAAGCGATAAAAGAAGCCAATAAGAGCGACATCCCATTATTGCATACGCTTGCAAAGCAACTTCTCGCATCCGACAAACCAATCGGCTTTTTAGCTACGCAAAAGTACCACCACAGTTTATATAAGCTGGCAATTGTTTTAATCGAACAAGCGCCAACCCTCGGTGAAACATTGCTTAGCCAATCACAGCACCCTGCAGCACAAGAAAAATACATTCGCTTACTCTACAAAAGCGATAGAAAAGCACAGTGTGAGGCTTTGCTGCTGGCTATTTTGGACGACCCCGACAGTGAAACCTTGCTGCTATTTGCCGAGGATTTTTATGCGCAAAAGTTTAACCAGAAGCGCACTAGTGTATTAACTGATATACTGAGAAAATCAGGCGAGCCAATTAGTATTGACGAAGCGTACTTAGGGCAGGTCGAAACAGGTGTAAAGGACCGTTACATCAAACAGCATCGCCTCTGCTACTTTACCGAAAATAAGCTTTGGCGCGCGTTATTTGCATTAACTTTTTGGCATGAGCTATTTCAGCACCCAGCATCACAGCGTGCCAATGAATTTTCGTATTACCCAAAAGTCCTTAAGCAAGATAATTTTTACGAATTGTTGCACACAGAAATTGAACGCAAACTGTCAGAGCTTATCAGCAAGCAGCAATTTTGTGATTATGTTAGTGCCACTATTGATCAATATTCAGGTGAACCGAATGGCCTGTTCTACTGGCATGACGAACTAAAAGATGTGTTAACCACCTTTATTAAACATGCGCCATTTGAGTCAATAAAGCATCATTTATTGGCAATGAGTAAAACCTTTAAAGCGCTTTGCGATGGCTACCCTGATTTAATGTATATTGAACAAGGTGAAGTGTTTTTTGAGGAAATAAAAGCGCCGGGCGATAGCCTAAGGCGTAATCAACTGGTCAGTATCAAACAATTAATAAACGCAGGTTTTAACGTATCAATTCAGCGCACTGAATGGCGTTTTAATCGTGAGCAAAATTACGTTGTAGTGGATATTGAAACCACTGGCGGAAAGAAAGATACCCACCGCATCACTGAAATTGGTATGGTAAGAGTTGAACAAGGAAAAATTACCGATAGCTGGCAAACACTAGTAAACCCAGAGCGTCATATCCCAAAAATGATTACCGAGCTTACAGGGATCAGCAATGAAATGGTTAAAGACGCCCCAAAATTTGAACAAATTGCCGAAAAGTTAGATACATTTAGCCGTAATGCTATCTTTGTCGCGCACAATGTTAATTTTGACTATGGCTTTATTCGACAAGAGTTTGCCCGACTCAATAAAAAATACACGCGCGCTAAAATTTGTACTGTGCAGCAAGCACGCAAATATCTGCCCGGTTTTAAATCTTACTCATTAGGTAAACTCTGCTGCGATCTTAATATTGAGCTTAAAAACCACCACCGAGCGCTCGATGACGCTAAAGCTGCAGCCGAAATTTTATTGCGCATAAATCAAGTAAGAGCAGACCAATAGACCTAACTGTAAATGGGGTTTACATCAATGTATGCCTCATTAATTTCACATAAACCATCACAAAAAATACTTCTTATACTTTCCATTGCCCTACCCGCTACTTCGCCTCAGTGCCTGTAATAAAGTGTGATAACGAAACGCGTATTTTGCGACTTAACTAGGTTAATCGATGTAGCTCAATTTGTGAGCGTTAAGGATTTATCGTTACCGCGCCTAGGAGGCAAAATGAAACACGCAAGTAAATGCATGCTCAGTCGCATCGCACCCGCAGTTATATTGTTCGCCATTTGTTTTACGCATAGCAGTTCCGCCCAAGCATCAAACACATGTGAAATAGAGCCGAGTTGGTTTAAAAACGGCAAAGTCATTAGGCCTGACGACAGTGCTTTTCCAGCAAACCCAAACAATTGTGATTTCCACCAATGGTCATGGCAAATGTTTTTATGGTTAATGGATGACGACAATGGCCAACCTCGCTTTCTCGGATTTGATTCGCCACAGTCTTTAATCGGATTAGAGCAACGAGGCCTTTCGCCACGCACCCGCAAACAACCGCATGCAGGCGCATCATTTGACGAATATTTACAAGCGGGTACCGATGGCATCTTGATAGACCAAGACCACCGAGCCATCTATTACTCGCAGTACATAAATCAAACCTTTGCCGACTTTATGCAAGGTAAAAGTGGTGGACCCGATTTAACAATCCCAGCAAATGTGCTCACAATGGACCCGCGCACTGCGTTTCCAATTATCGGCAGCAAAGGCACATTAGAGCTAAAAGCATCGTGGAAAATCGTTAGTAAAGATGACGATACCAGTAAGCTATTTACCATTGAGAAAGACATCGCGAAGTTTGAAAACTCGCCATCTGGTATCAAAATCAATCCTGCAAAAGTCGAAAAGCAAACGCTTGCCCTAGTTGGCTTTCATATTGGTGGCGTCGTTGCCAATCACCCAGAAATGATTTGGGCTACCTTTGAATTTGATAACAATGCACCGGATGTGCCCGACGGCATGACACTCGACCAAATTGTCGCAGGTCAAGATTACCTGTTTTACAAAAAAGGCACGCAACTTGGGAATTGTAATAAAAACGCGGCGGTTAGCGGCTTAGCACTCGAGCAATCAACGCAGCAATTTACGCCCATTACCCAAGTGTGTCGTCGCTATGCTTACGGCAATGCAGCGGGCCAAAAACAATCGAATACCGATAATATAAAATCACTGAATGCGAGCGTTAAAAAGC
The DNA here is from genome assembly GCF_056159365.1 of Pseudoalteromonas sp. ABV4_021. Lineage (NCBI taxonomy): Bacteria > Pseudomonadati > Pseudomonadota > Gammaproteobacteria > Alteromonadales > Pseudoalteromonadaceae > Pseudoalteromonas > Pseudoalteromonas sp. ABV4_021. Next base: position 1,034,034 of record NZ_JBSWVB010000002.1, read on the forward strand.
ATTTACCAAATAACTTAAGTATTTGGCAAAACTACTTTGAAGTTGGCGCAATTTGGATCAACAACGAAGAAGCTACTGGTAAATCGGATGTATCGCCACTCAAACCTGGGCTCGACTTTGCCACTGATGAATATCTCACCGGTTCTTTAAAACTCTCTAACAGCACCATTGAAACTTACACGCAATCAGCAACCGCAATGAACAATTGTTTTCGTTGTCACAACACAGAGCAAGCGTTTGCAAGTAAAGACGGATTAAAACCGCTGCCGGCAACAAACCTAAACATTAGCCACGCATTTCAAAATATCTTTTTCTGGTCTCAAGAAAAAGAACAACGTGCCGCAATTGCCTACTTACAATCTCAAGGAGAGAAATAATGAGTTATTTCAGAGTTCACCCCAGTATCAACTTTGCACGTGTTGGCAATAGTGAAGAGTATTACATCGCTCCTGAAACCGCAGCAGGTACAATTGTTGATAATAGCACCGGCTTATTTGGCGGTTTACCAATTAAACCCGGTACTGAAAACACACCAATAGACGAACACGACTTTCGTGATAGTCATGGCAATGTAAAACGCCAAGCAGCGCGCTTTCGCATTTTTGCTTATGACGACGAACAAACAACTTATCCATCAAATGACGGTGGTCGTGAAATCAATATTGGCGATAATATCGGCGGTAAAATTATTAAAGATATTATTTGGCAAGTTCATACCGCTAATAAAAAGAACAACAACTTTACAATCACATCCATGGATAACGGTAAGCCTCAAGAAGAAGGTATTATTGCCTATCAAGATGAAAACACGCCTCCGGTACGAAACCCGAAGTTTGGCGATGACCTTAATACAGTCATGCGCCGCCAACAATTAGTTGTCGATCCGGGCCCTCGCGCCCTTTCGGTTACAAGTGATTCAAACACCTGCTTAAACTTTGATAAAAAAACACCAGATAGCTTTATTGAAGAAGGAAAAATAGCAACCGCAGCGCCCTGCTATCCAAAAAGCTTTCCCGATGATTTTTTCTATATGTTTAATCCACTCGGTGAGATTTCGTCGCTTGGCGAAATGCGTATTGAAGAAAATACAGCAAGACTTATTGTCACTGGTGGCTTTGGTAAAGCCAGTGGCATCCTCGGTAATAAAAGTGATAAAGACAAAAAGTGTTGCATTCCAAAACTAAACGGTGCGATTGATAACGATGATTGGTTTGACGATACATCTGATGGCCCAGTAACCGCCACTATTGTTTTTGATGATGGCTCGTTTGAAGAGGCTGTGCACGGCTGGTTTGTATGTACAGATCCAAGTTACGCCCCACAAACCCGCAATGTAGTATCGACCTGGGATGACGTTTACGATACATGGATACAACATTTAGTTCTAGCGCCAAATATATTTGACAATGGCTTTAATCATGACCATTTAGCCTCGTTCGATGGTGATGTTCAGCCAGTATTTCACGGTGCTTTCTTGCAACAATGGAATACCGCATTACCTGAAAAAGGCATTCAGGGTCATAAGCGCATGAAAGAAATAAAACCAAGCGACACCCCCAGTGAAAAAATCCCGTCATTTACCAGTTTGCTAAGAAAGCCATCAGCCCCAGGTACGAAAGACGAGCCAGACAATGAAGATGGTACGCGTAAAAAAATGCCACTGGCGCTTGGCGATGCAATGAAGAGCTTTTTATCAGTTACTGAGACCCAGTATTTTTTATTGATGCAATGGTACAACAATAAGTTTAATGCAACTGCACCGAGCTTAGGCGAGGGGGAACAACTCGATAAAGTCGTGTTAGAAAATTGTTTAGGTGGGCGTTATTCACCGGGCATTGATTTAACCTTTATTGTGCGTGATACCCATTTATATAAAACCGATTGGCACGGTAAAACAGGACCATTTCGCATTAATATGGCAACGCTGGATTACAGCAAAGCAACTCAAAATGAGCCTTTTTTGCAGGTCGGGTATATTCCTCTGCGAGACAGTAAAGTAGAGCCAGGCGATTTAAGTAAATTTATGTCGCAACCTTGGCATACTGACTACAACAGTTGTGCAACACACACGCCTGACCCAAATCCAACGATGCCAAACCCCAACGGGGAAGGCGAAGCAATCGCTGATAACACTTTGTATTGGTCTTGGCCCGCGCAGCGTCCAGTGACTGTCTACCCTAAATTCTTGTTTAAGTACGATGCAAATACCGGGCAGGGTAAAGGCGTATCACTTTATAGTGTGCGCGGCGATGAGGGCCATGGAACAAAAACACTCTACCCACAGCAGCAAGGTCGCTTTCAATGCTACTTCGACTTTGTTGAAAACTGGCACAAAGTTGGATTTGTTATTCAAGGCCTACAAATCAATGACGACACCACTAACCAAAATTACGGACCCGATTACTTTCTTGAAGTTGCCAGCCAATTCGAAAGTAAAGGCGATGGTGTTGAAGTATGGCCACAAGCATCAGAGCCTGGTTATAAAGCACCAAATAGCTGTGGTCCAACCCAATGTGATAAGTAAACTTTATGGGTGACATGCCAAATGGACATATTATGGCTCAGCCAATAATACAAATAGGCATAATCGGTGGCGGACCCGCGGGTTCAGCCACCGCACTTGCCCTTGAAAAAGAACTCACCTTAAGTAACAATCGCGTAGAAATAATACTTATTTGCGCGCCACAATCTACTGCACCAAGTATCGGCGAAACAATCCCTCCCGCTGCGAGTTTCTATCTAAGAGAACTCGATGCTGAGCACATTCTAAGTAGCAATAAACACTTAGTTTGCCCCGGTAGTAAATCTAGGTGGGCAGATGAAGTAACCGGTTATAACGACTTTTTTATTTCACCAGTCGGAAAGGGCTTTCATCTTGATCGCAAACATTTTGACGGTGATCTTATTGCACTATGCAAAACTAGGGGCATAACAGTTATTGAAAACACCAAAGTATCTACAATAAATTCATCAAAACAAGGTTACGTTTTACACTGTGATAATCACACCACCAGCATAGCATGCGATTTTTTAATTGATGCAACCGGGCAGCACCAAGTTGCAACAAAGAGCCTAAATATTAGCAATAACGTGTTTGATAACGTGATTTCAGCCTGCGCCTTTTTTGAACTTGAACACACATCAGCTAGTACCACACACACTCTTGTTGCTAGCGACCCAAATGGATGGTGGTATGGTGCTATATTGCCAAACAACAGAGCTATTATCAGCTTATGTACTGACGCAACGGAGTTAAAAACACAAAAGCTAACTTGCTATGAGAATTGGTTAAATTGTTTAAAAGCCAATAACTGGTTTTTTCAGCAATGCACAACGTTTTTGCAAGATAAAACAAAAACTCCTGTAAAGCTTTACGCTAAAGCGGCACCATCTGCCATTTTATCGAACGTGATTGGGCATAATTGGCTTGCTGTTGGGGACGCAGCATCAAGTTACGATTCGATTTCGTCGGCAGGAATTACGAAATCGCTAAAGCACGCAGGTGTCGCGGCAAAAGCGGTAAAAAAGTGGCTTAAAGCACCACAAAAAGATTCTTTGGAAGACTATCAATCGCTTGTATTTAATGACTTTAATGCATTTATTTCATTGCATCAGCAACATTATCAACAAGGCGCAAATAAATACCCCAACGCCAAATTTTGGCAACGACGCTTACTTGCTAACTAACCTGAGTTGGCAACAGCTAAATTTATTGCCAACCCATTTTCCATACTTTTGAGTTTTTCAGGCTGCGCCAGTTTATGCTTTGCTCGCGCTTGGTTAAAACCGCTTCAATAATACATTCAACCACATTATTTTCTTCATCAAATTCCACACTGGTTACCATAAAATGCTTTTCTTTATTTTGCGGTGACACAGCCGTCCATTTACTGTGTAAGAGTTTATTAGGGGAAAGGGTATGTTGCATAAAATCTCTAAACCAAAATTTAAACTATCGACTTAATTGTGGTCATTTTTAGAATAGGGCAGCTTGCTCAACGACTAATGCGTGACGCTCTGCTAATCGCTGATGATCTTTATCGTAACCACCACCAATTACAGTGGCTACTGGGACGCCTTTTCGCTGGCAAATATCAAGCACTGTATAGTCACGCGCTGCAATCCCCTGCCAGCTAATATCAAGCTTACCAAGGGTGTCTTGTTGCCAAATATCAACACCGGCATCGTAAAGAACCAGCGAGGGATTTAGCTGCTCAATTAAGTCATTTAAAGTAGTTGATACGATATTTAAATAATCAGGATCAGTTAACCCTATTTCTAAGCCAATATCTAAATCGCTGTGTTGCTTTCGAAAAGGAAAGTTCTTTTCGCAATGGATTGAACAGGTATACACATAAGGGTTATGGGCAAACATCGCCGCAGTGCCATCACCTTGGTGCACATCACAATCAAAAATGAGTACGTTTCGCGCTTTACCTTCATTAATTAACCGTGTTGCTGCGTAGGCCAAATCATTCACCATACAATAGCCTGAACCAAAGTCATAATGCGCATGATGCGTGCCCCCAGCTAAATGACATGCAATGCCATTTTCGAGCGCAAGTTCAGCCGCCAAATACGTGCCTAACGGGGCGGTAAAGGTGCGTGCCATTAATGGTTCTGACCATGGCAAACCTATGCGTCGCATCGCCTTGTTATCAAGTTGATTATGAAAAAGGTCGTGTACATAACTTTCACAATGCACTAACTCCATCGGTTCAAAATCCCCCACCGGTGGCTGATATAAGTTGCGCTGATTGATATACCCTTTGCTATCTAAATGTTGATAAAGACGTGCAAATTTACTCATTACAAAACGGTGTTTTTCATCAAAACTAAATGAATAATTAGGATGGTAAACAAGAGGTAAGTTAGGATTGTTCATTGTGTCTTTCGTAAATTGTTATGATTGATAGTGTAACGGAAACAAGGCACTTCGTCTTTGCCAAAACACCATTATTCATACCTGTTCATCAGAATAATTGCGCAGCAAATTGGGGGAATTACATGCGACTATTGATTAAAAAAACGCATTAATTGCCACTATAATCTACTGGTAACTACCACCAAATTAAGTAATATTATCCAAACAACTAAATGCTAGAGTATTTTTGTGTATCAAGATGTCGCTGTCGATCACTTACCTGTAATTACATCACCACAAGATTTGGCTGGGTTTAATTTTTCACCTGACATTATTTGGGTTTTTGACTTAGACCGTCATGGCTTTTGGTGGGGCAATAATAATGCGCTTGATTTTTGGGGGCTAAGCGATGTACAACAACTCATCGATAAAGACTTATCCGCAGATACCGAAGGCGCACGCAAGCGCACCGAACAAACCTTTGTAAAAGCCGCGCAAGAGGGCTTAACTCATGACCCTTGGACCACTTACCCTAATGGCGAGCCAAAAGTGATGTTAATGCGTCATATAGCTGTGTTACTGGGCCCAGAAAAGCACCGCGGCATTATTGCCTTTATTAGCGAACAAATGGATGCCACCAGCCAACCAGAAAACCTGCTTTTTGCAGAAGCGATGCGTTACACCACTGTTGCAGTGAGTTGTTACGATCTGCAAGGTAAGCGGTTGTTCGAAAACCCCGCTTTTACTGAATGGTATTCGACAATAAAACAAGACAATATAAGTGACTTTGAACTGCGTTTTGCCAATCCGATTGAAGGTAAACAACGCTTAATTGACTCTCAGCAACACAAAGCGGGTTGCCAAGAGCACATAATGCTTACCAAGCTTGGTGAAAGACGACATAACGTTGATATTCGCATTAGTCGCCATCCCTTAAGTGGTGATTACGTGTTTCTTGTCACTGAATATGACATTACCGAACTGCACGACACCATTAAAGAGCTAAAACACACTAGAAACGAGCTAAAAAAAATCGCACATTACGATCCACTCACTAAATTACCTTCGGTATGGCTCACTAAAGAGCGCTTAGCAAGCGCGCTAAAACAAGCAAAGCGCAATGAAACACTGTTGGCTGTAATGTTTATCGATTTAGATGGTTTTAAGCAGGTAAATGATAGCTATGGTCACAGTAGTGGTGATGAATTACTCAAGCAAGTAGCAGTGAGGCTTAAAAACACTTTCAGAGAATCAGACACAGTAGGTCGCTTAGGTGGCGATGAATTTTTAATTTGCCTACCGAATCTTGCAAACAAACAAGATGCGGTTAGGCTCGCTGAAAAAGCCATCACCGAAATCGCGAAAGACTATCAAATTAAAGATGCAGGCGGGCAGAGTGACAAAGTAAATATAAGTGCTAGCTTAGGTATTGCATATTACCCTGATAGCTACGATACATTAGAGGGACTTATTCGCTCTGCCGATGAAAAAATGTACCACGCAAAGCGCTCTGGTAAAAACCGCTTTTCATATTAAATATTTAGCTTTGAATAAGTCGATTGTAAATAGCAAGCACATCATCGGGCTCAGCACGTGAAGAGTAATCTTCTTCAATAAAACGAAACTGAATAACCCCTTTTTTATCAATAACAAAGGTAGCTGGTACCGGAAGATTAAAAGTTTGCGTGCAATGTCGTTCAGTTAAGTTGATGTCCCATTTTAACAATTGCGCTTTCATTGCATCATCCGTTTTCCAGACTAACCCTAACTGCTCTGCAAAACAAAGCCCAGAATCAAATAAAAGTGGAAAATTTTGGCTGTTATCAGACAGCATGGATTTTGCGAACTCGGGCTTTTCTGGTGTTATTGCAATTATATTTAAGCTGCTTTTACTTTTTTCAAAATACTGCTGCCACATTTGTGTTTCTAACACACAATAAGGGCACCATCCGCCGCGCACAAACGTCACTATTAAGGGTTTTTCTTTGATTAATATCCGGCTATTAAACAAACGACCATTTAAATCGGCTAGTTCAAATGGTGGAAATGTTTGGCCTACTTTCAGCACCGACTTTAATGCTGAGTGTTCTTGAAACAAGGATATGCTGCGATTTATGGTTTCTAATATTTCGACTGGCGTTCTTGTTTTAAAATCACTTTTATATGACTCGAGCTTTTTTGATAATGAAGACATATGGATTGTTTATAAAACTACGATTATTGTTTTGTATAGATAACAACCCCGTAAAAAGCAATTGGTAGTACATACAAAAAAGCGAGGCAAATGCCTCGCTTTTGATTTCTATTTTATTTACACAAACATTCGTTAAAACGCTAGTTTATTTAAAATATCGTCTTCGACATTTTGTGAAAGCGTTACTTTAAGCTTAGGAGTGCGCTCCATTTCACGTTTAATAGCAAAGTTAGCTTCTTCGTTACGTGCCCAGCTGCGACGGGCAATACCATTGTTTACATCAAATAGTAGCATAGACTTAAGGCGACGCTCAGCATCGTCACTACCGTCAAGTAGCATACCGAAACCACCATTCATTACTTCACCCCAACCTACACCACCACCATTGTGGATAGACACCCACGTTGCACCGCGGAAACCATCACCAATTACGTTGTGAATTGCCATATCTGCAGTAAAACGGCTACCGTCGTAAATGTTTGACGTTTCACGGAATGGTGAATCGGTACCAGATACATCGTGGTGGTCACGACCAAGTACCACTGGGCCAATTTCACCGCGAGCAATGGCATCGTTAAAGGCATTTGCAATCTTAATACGACCTTCAGAATCAGCGTAAAGAATACGTGCTTGTGAACCAACCACGAGCTTGTTTTCTTTCGCATCTTTGATCCACGTGATGTTATCTTGCATCTGCTGCTGAATTTCCTCTGGCGAGTGCGCCATGATCTCTTCAAGCACTTTTGCCGCAATTGCATCGGTTTTATCTAAATCTTCAGGGTTACCAGAGGTACACACCCAGCGGAACGGGCCAAAACCATAGTCAAAGCACATAGGCCCTAGAATATCTTGCACGTAAGACGGGTATTTAAAGTCGATACCGTTTTCAGCCATTACATCACCACCCGCGCGTGATGCTTCAAGTAAAAATGCATTACCATAGTCAAAGAAGTAAGTACCTTTTGCAGTATGCTTATTCACAGCGTCTGCATGGCGTTTAAGCGTTGCTTGTACTTTTTCCTTGAATAGGTCTGGTTCTTCACGAATTAAACGGTTTGATTCTTCATAGCTAATATCAACCGGATAGTAACCGCCTGACCAAGGGTTGTGTAGTGACGTTTGATCAGAACCCAAGTGAATGAAAATGTCTTCAGCTAAGAAGCTTTCCCATACGTCAACAACGTTACCAATAAACGCAATCGACACTACTTCTTCGTTTTCTTGTGCTTTACGCACACGGGCGACTAGATCTGGCATATTATCAACTAATTCATCTACCCAACCTTGCTGATGACGCTTAATCGCCGCTTTCGGGTTCACCTCTGCACATACAGTAATACAGTTAGCAATGTTACCTGCTTTTGGTTGTGCCCCACTCATACCACCAAGACCGGCTGTTAAGAAAATTTTACCTTTAGGGCTTTCACCTTTGTTAAGTACTTTACGAAACGCATTCATCACCGTAATGGTTGTACCGTGAACAATACCTTGTGGGCCAATGTACATAAATGAACCCGCAGTCATTTGGCCATATTGCGTTACACCTAATGCATTGAATTTTTCCCAGTCATCCGGCTTTGAATAATTTGGGATCATCATACCGTTGGTTACAACCACACGCGGTGCATCTTTAGATGATGGGAATAACCCCATCGGATGACCTGAGTACATGTGTAGCGTTTGGTCTTCTTCCATTTCGCTTAGGTACTTCATCGCAAGTAAGTACTGCGCCCAGTTTTGGAATACCGCACCGTTACCACCGTAAGTAATCAGCTCTTCTGGGTGCTGTGCTACCGCTGGATCAAGGTTATTGTCGATCATTAACATGATCGCCGCAGCTTGCTCGCATTTAGCAGGATAATCAGAGATTGAACGTGCTTTTAGCTCATAGTTCGGCTTAAAGCGGTACATATAAATACGACCAAAATCTTTTAGCTCTCGTGCAAATTCTTCAGCAAGTTCTGCGTGCCACTCTTTCGGGAAATAACGAAGCGCATTGCGCACTGCAAGCTGTTTTTCTTCTATTGATAAAATATCTTTACGCTTTGGCGCGCGGTTAGCGCCTGCAGGATAGGGCTTAACAGCAGGAAGTTCGCTTGGGATACCCTGTTTTATGCTTTGTTGAAATTCTTGTAAGTTCATGTCAGTTATCCTTAATTAAGCGTAACAGTAAATGCCTGAGATTTAACAAACTCAACCATGGCATCAATATCAGGTTTTAATAGTCTGTCTTCTTCTAATTTCGCAACCTTGGTACGAATGAGCGCATGATTTTGTTCAATAATATCTGAACACGTATTAGGGCGTCTAAAATCAACGGCTTGCGCTGCGTACATGAGCTCAATTGCGAAAATTTTCTCAAGATTACCAAGAATTTGGTTAAGTTTACGGCCTGAGATGCTACCCATAGATACGTGATCTTCCTGACCCATAGAGGTTGGCACGCTATCCGCTGACGGTGGGAAACACAGTGATTTATTTTCTGTTACAAGTGCAGCAGTAGTGTACTGCGGGATCATCATGCCTGAGTTTAGGCCGCCAGATGTAGTGAGTAGACGCGGTAAACCGTGTAAACCTTCAAGCAGTAAATAACAACGACGATCTGAAATGTTACCCAGTTCAGCAGCTGCAATTGACGCATAATCAAGTGCCATTGCCAGCGGTTGCCCGTGGAAGCTACCGCCTGAAATCGCTTCTTCTTCACTGATTACAATTGGGTTATCAGTGACCGAGTTCATTTCGATTTCAACCAGCTCTTTTAAGTGGTTGTATGCATTGCGTGATGCACCATGCACCTGCGGAATACAGCGCAATGAATATGGGTCTTGTACGCGGTCGCAATCAGTGTGATCCGCCATATTTTGTGAGTCTTTAAATAGACCACGCATGCGTGTTGCCACTTCAACATTGCCAGCAAAGGCACGAATTGCATGAAGCTCCTCTCTAAATGGCGACTGGCTGCCTTGCATGCCTTCAATGCTCATTGCACCTGCCACATCGGCAAGGTCAAGCAGGTAACGCATCTTAGTTAGGCCAGTAATACCATGGGATAAAATAAACTGGGTGCCGTTTATTAGTGCTAAACCTTCTTTAGCATGAAGATCCATTGGCTCTAACCCATTGTCAGCAAGGGCTTTTGCCGCAGGCACAATGTCATCACCTACCCAAAATTCGCCTTCACCTAAAAGTGGTAAGAATAAGTGCGATAACGGCGCTAAATCGCCCGATGCCCCCACCGAGCCTTGCTCAGGTACGACTGGAATTAAATCAAGCTCAATAAACTTCAGCATACGCTCAACGGTTTCAAGGCGAATACCCGAAAAACCTTGGCTTAGCGCATGCACTTTAGTGATAAGCATCAATTTAGAAATCGATTTAGCAATTGGATTACCAACACCGACGGCGTGGGTGATCAGCAGGTTTTTTTGTAATAGGTTTGTTTCTTCTGGCGTGATTTGCGTATCACACAGTGGACCAAAGCCAGTGTTAATACCATAAACCGCCTTGTCTGATGCAGCCATCTTGTCTACCCGTTGGCGGCTGGTATTAATTTTATCAATCGCTTCTTGGCTAAGCTCTGCTTTAACACTGCCATCGGCAATGCCATTTACAATATCAATATTCAGGCGATCTACGCCGTATTTAAACGTCATTGTTGTCTCCTAACGTTTTAGTCATCTAACTGTGATGATAAATCAATGCAATAATGTTAGCTTGCGACCCAAGTTTTATAAATGCATAATTATCGATGCTTATTCCGATATTATCGAACTAAAAACAAGGCTAAAAAAAATGCAAATTCATGACGTCGATCTGCGCCTATTGCGCATATTTGTTGCAATTGTGGAATGTGGCGGGCTTTCAGCTGCAGAGTCGCGACTGAATATTGGCCGTTCGACCATTAGCTCGCATTTATCAGATTTAGAAGTGCGCCTTGGCATCAAACTATGTAAACGCGGGCGCAGCGGATTTGAGCTCACCGAGCCTGGCCGCATTACCTATCAGGCAAGCCTTGAGTTATTGCAGCAATGCGAAGCCTTTGCCACCACAGTGGCAGGCTCTAAAAATGAGCTATCAGGTCGCGTAACGATTTCGGTAATTGACACCATGGTGAGCGACCCACGCTGCGGCATTAGTGAGGTGATTCGCGAGCTAAAACAAAAAAGCGATAACATTCAATTTGATATCAATGTGTGTGAGGCGAGGGAAGTAGAAACTTCTGTGGTAAATGGTCGCTCGCTGGTGGGGCTTGGCGTAAGTCGCCATCATTTGCGTGGTTTAGATTACTTCCCGCTACATAACGAAACCAACTATTTATATTGCGCCAAAGGGCATGCCCTTTTTGACTGTAAACCGAATGAGCGCAATAAGTTACTGAAACAAGCTGAAGTGATTACTTCAAACTATATGCGGGATAAAGAAGTGCGAAACGATGGTCTGAACTATCAAAATAGCGCAACCGCATATCACGATGAAGGTATCGCACATTTGATTTTATCAAGCGCCTTTATTGGCTATTTACCAGAGCACTACGCTAATTACTGGGTTGATAAAGGACTGTTTAAAGCAATTCACCCCGAGAAATACCACTATCAAATCCCCGTGATGTTAATCACCAAAAAAATGAGCTCAGTCTCACCGCTTGCCAAAGCACTTGTCGAAGAGATTAAACGCTGCCATCGAGCCAATTAAACGACAGGGTATTTAAAACATGTTTTAAAGCAGCTTATATTTGAGGTTTACACTGATAAAATAAATACTTTATATGCACTTTTTAATGCCGCTCATCACATAATTGTTTGTTTTTTGTGAAATATATGTAATTTTAGGTAATAAATTCAAAAACAATAATTAGGCAAAATAATGAAGTTGCTTTTTTTTGCATCACTTTTGACAGCGCTGTCTTGCGTGCATGCAAGTGAGAAAAACATAGAACTTATAGAGCATTGGCTTGAAATAGAAAGTCAAAAAGGAAAGTTACAACTTGCTTGGAAAAGTAACGAGCAAGCCTTGAAGAATCAGCTTGTATTGCTTAATCAGGAAAAAGCGTCATTAAAAAAACTATTAAAAAACGCAAATGCTGCGAGAAGCGAAGTTGATGCAAAGCGTCTTGCGCTTACCGAGCAGCAAGTAAAGTTCGAGAGTAATCAAACTACGATACAAAAAGCGCTAGAGAAAACATATCTATTTGTAAATCGTATTGCGCCCCTGCTTCCGCCGCCAATTCAGCAAGGTTGGCAATCTAAGTTGAACACCTACCAGCAAACATCACTTTCGAATAGTGAAAAATTGGAAAAGCTCCTAAGCATGTTCAAATCTGCTGATGAGTTTAATCAACGTATTGCAATCAACAATACCAGTATGACAATACCCAGTAATAATGGCTCTGACGAACTTTTAGTCAACCAAATGTACTTAGGTCTTTCTTACGCATGGTATATCAGTAAAAACAATCAATCTGTTGGTGTCGGTCGCGTAGAACAAACGGGTTGGCAATGGTATCACGGTAACGATGCCTTACAACTGGTAGGTGAACAATCACAAGAGCAACTTAGAGACAAACTACTAGAAATTCAAAATATGCTTGAAAAGCCAACTAATGCATTTTTTATTCAAGCTCCGCTAGCAATTGCGCCGATTAAAAAGGAGTTATTGTAATGTTACGATTGATCTTAGGTTGTTCATTTTTACTGTTGGCATTCAACGGTCAAAGCGAAGAAGCGGTAAATCAGCAAATAATTAATAAAATTGCGACGTCAAAACAGCAATTAATCCAACTAGAAAACCAGATTAATAACAGTACGCTAAGTTACCAAAATAAAATAAATAAGGCACTTAGCGAAGTAAAAGCACTTCGAAAACAAGCCGCTGCAATTCAGCGAGTAGCCGACGAACAAACATTAAGTGTCGAAAAATTAGCTGACCGCGTTGTTAAATGGCAAGCGCAGGATAATTACCAGAAATTATTACTGCAAAGCTATTTTGAACAACAAGGCGAGCTACTTAGTAACTATCGAGACAGCAATGGCGACCTAATTATCTCAGACACGTTATTTTCAAAGCTCGAATCTCAGTTAACAAATTCACTCATTCCAAGCTGGCAACAATCACAAATTGTTGACGGTATGGGGCAAGTAAATCAGTTTAATAGATTAGATTTGGGTCCTGTATCTTTAGCATTTAACGCAGATATAAATAAAGGTGGATTAATTGAGCACAGTGCAAATCAGGCAATGCCGAACCTTGTAAAAGGGGTTTACAATGACCAGGACATCGCACAACTACAGCAGTTAAAGCAAACGGGTTTAGCCCAAATCACATTTGATCCCACATTAGGTAACGCAGCAAAACTGCAACAAAATAAACAAGGTTTAATTAGCCATATCGAAAAAGGCGGAATGTGGGCTTTACCAATTTTATTCTTTGGTGGGCTGTCGCTGATTGTTGCTTTAATTAAAAGCATTCAGCTATTTAGTTTGCCTAAAGTACGACTCGATTTTATCGACCGTGTAAAACAGAATGTCGTAAACGACACGAGTTACCAACAGCTATTTTCAAAAACAGAATTACAACTTATAGATATTGCGAAAACCCATCCCATCTCAGATAAACGTGATGACCAATTAGTCGCATTTTTAATGCGTTATCGATATCAGGTTGAAAATTATTTAGGCATCGTTGCCACATCTGCGGCTATTGCTCCGCTATTAGGGTTATTAGGAACTGTGTCAGGTATGATCAACACCTTTATGATGATGAATACATTCGGTACCGGAGATGCAGCAACAGTCTCAGGTGGTATTTCTGAAGCACTGGTGACAACAGAATTAGGTTTAATTGTCGCAATACCATCGCTAATTTTAAGTGCGCTACTTAGCCGCAAAGCAAAAAGCCATAACGCACGATTGGAAACCAACGCAGTTCAACTTAGTAAACACGCGTTTTAACAATATGAGTGAAATACCCGTTTACCTAAAACTTTTCAATAATGCTGTAGTGTGGGCGCTACTTGCTGTTGCATTTTTTAGCTATGGAAAATTACTTTCTTTGTTATTTTTTATGCAAAAAAATCAGCACTGGTATACACGGTGTCAATATTGGTTAGGTTCATTAAAGACGCTACTTGCGTCGCTTCCTTTACTGGGCCTATTAGGCACCATCTGTGGCTTGCTCAGTACCTTTAATTTTATGTCAATCAATAACGGGCTGGACATGCAAGAAATGGTCAGTGGCGGCATAGCTACAGCAATGTTTACCACACAACTTGGGCTGGTATTTGTGGTGCCTGGCGTATTACTTCACAGCTTATTAAAAAGCAAAACCGTAACTTGGAACGTGGAGGAAAAATGCGCTCTTTAATCGAACAAAAAATTGAAGAATCAAAAAGCCAAGATATCGATCTTGCACCATTACTTGACGTTGTTTTTATTTTATTAATTTTCTTTATCGTCACTACCGTATTTGTTAAAGAAACGGGAGTCGAAGTGGATAAACCAAGTGCAGTTTCAAGCCAGCAGCTTGAAAAATCTGTACTTATGTTAGCAATTACCGAAACCGGGCAAGTGATGTATGCCGGAACAAATATCGGCATTGCAGGTGTCCGTTCAACGTTGATGCAAGCCGACCGCACGCAAACAAAACCGTTAGTTATTCAAGCTGATAAGCGTGTTCCAACTGAATTGTTAGTGAAAGTAATTGACCAAGCAAAACTTGCAGGTATTGGCAGCATAAGCTTAGCGACAGAGGCAATGTAAATGGCTGTGTTTACCCATACTGATACAACACTTAAAATAACAGCGAATACAGTGCTGCCTTGGCTAATTAGCGCCTCTATGGTGACGCTGCTCGTGATATTACTCCATTATCTGAAACAAACCCCAAAGCAACCCGAACAAATTTTATCTGTGCGTAAAATAGATGTCGCTTTACCAGCTCCGCCACCACCTCCGCCGCCACAGCTAAAAACATCAGCAACAAGCAGTGAGGTCGCCCAAACGAGTCTAAATATCGCAGGATTAGGGGCCGGCCCGAAAGTCAATTATGCCGATAAACCCCGAATGACACTCGCAAAAGTAAAGTCACTAGATGTGCCAACCTTCACTATTGATGCGAATATTATAAAACAACGCCTTGCGCTCGATATGCCACTAATGGCAGTAGAAAAACTAGACAGTGTACCCAAAGTGATAAAACAAAAATTCTTCCCTATCCCGAAATCTGTGCGTAAAAAAGGCATAACGCGTGTTTCGACCGAAGTTGAGCTGATTATTGATCAATCGGGCAAACCTTTCGTCAAACGCATTACTGATTCTGTTTACCCTGAAATGGAGGAAGTTATCCGAAACTGGGTTAATCAAGCGAGATTTAGTATCCCTAAAAAAGATGGTCGTCCAGTACAAGCAATTTATCTTTATGGCATTCATTTCAACCACGGCAGATAACCAATGAAAACAATTAATAAAATTATAATTGCCGCAAGCTTTTCGCTAATAACAGCACAGATTAATGCGGCGACTAACGTATTATCCAATGAATTCCAGATTGAGGTAGAGCAACCCACATTCGTTTTGCCACAATTTTCTGGTCCATTTAGGGAACGAGAAGCAACCGTAGCACCAGAAGAACTTGAAACAGCAGAAAGGCTTCGCTCAATGCTAGATCAAGGCAAAAAACAGGCGGTACTCAAAGAGCTTGAAGCTTTCTACGAAATAGAGCTCAGTGTCGCGATGATAATGCTTAAAGCGCAACTATTTTTTGCTCTAGAAGAATACTCAAAAGCAGAAAAAGCATATCAGGCAGCTCTAAACCGAAGTCCACAGTTAGTGCGTGCTCATAGTGACTTAGGGCAGCTGTACCTCATTCAAAAGCAATATAAGAAAGCGCGCAGTTATTTTGCGAAAGCAGTGGCATTAGGCGCTAATGACGCTGTAATTTATGGTCAACTTGCCTACTTAAATTTAACCCAATTTGGCGCGTATTCTGCTGTAAGCGCATATCAACAAGCATTAGCCATTGAACCTGAACGAGAGCAATGGCAACAAGGTTTATTTGTTGCACTTACCGAAGCAAAAATGTATCAATCTGCAGAAGCTTTACTGTCAGATCTTATTGCAAAATCACCGAATAAAAGTAGTTTATGGTTAAACCAAGCAGTACTAAAACTCGAACAAAATGATAGTCTTGGTGCACTTAGCGCGCTCGAATTGGCTATCTTATTAGGAGATAATCGAGAATCTAATCTAAAGACTGCTGCACAGCTGCATTTACAACTTGATAGCTTTGACAGGGCTGTTGAGCTGATAAATACTCACCTATCAAACTACAAACTTGATCTAGCAAGCCTAAATACCTATTTAACTTGGCTTTCACAGCGTGGACTCAACTCGCAAAGCCAGCATATTATCGATACTCTTGAAACTAAATTCGCTACTTTCGATAACAAAACCAAAAGTGTAATACTGCTGCACCGCGCGAAGATTTCACAAGAAAATCAACAACTCGAATCTGCTAAAAGTGACTTTCAGCAAGCGCTTAACTTTAATCCTAATCATGGGGAAGTGCTCATTGCTTACGCTGATTTTTTAGCGAGTCAAAAGCAATTTACCCAAGCTGAAACGTTACTCTTAAGGGCTGAGGCGTTAGACAAAACACAAAAGCAAGCCATGCTCAGCAGAGCACAAATGTATGTAGATCTGCAAAACTTTGCAGCTGCATTGTCAGTGTTAAAAAGTGTTGCGACACGCTATCCGTCAACCCAGGGGATCAGACAGCAAATAGACATTTTAGAGAATATTCTAATTACAAAAGCACAACACACACAAAGTTAGGGACAGAAAATGAAAACTAAAATAACTACAATTATATTACTCGGCCTATTGACGGGCTGTGCTTCAACAGATGAACATGCGATCTGTGATGTAAATACCGATTGGAAAACACTTGGTTTTGAAACAAGTCAAAGTGGTAAAAGTGTTCGCAAATTTGATAATTACCAAACCCAATGCGGTAGCAGTATGCCAAGTGATGCGAAAGAGTTATTTATAGCAGGCTACACTAATGGCTTAAAAGAATACTGTATGTATGAAAATGGCTATAAACTCGGTCAAGAAGGCCTGCAGACAAATGAAATTTGTCCTTTTGAAATGCGATCTGCATTCGAAAAAGGTTATAAAATTGGTAGCAAAGAACGAAAAGAGAAACAGCTTAATGCCGAGCGTCAACAACGAGAACTTGATAGAGCGAATCAACGCAAATTAACCGAAGCGATGGAACGATAAGAAGCCTCCTATCCATAGTGTCTGTGCACGTATTAACACAGACACTCCCATCTAATCGAAACTAACTGCTTTTACTCTTATATTTGATTTTGTAGAGAAAACTCATCGGTTCCTAGAATTCTTGCCTCTATCGCTTTGATATGTTTTTTATCGGCGCGACGCCATGCTTGTGGAATAGCGTAAACCCCGTTTACATAATCAAGAAAACGTTCAATTAACCGTGTGTTGGGTTGCCAACTGTTAATTTCTTTCAATTGTTCAACAAGTTGTTGCTGCGAATTTGCGGGTAATACCATGCCAGGTAGAGCGTAACAGGCATTACCTAACGTAATAAGCTTACCGCCTAGTTGCAAGGTTTCTAATCCAACGGTTGAATTAATGGTAATTGTCGCCTCAGCCCGCTTTATCAATTCAGACGCTTTTACCCCATTGGCAAAGATCGCTTTATCATGGGCTTTATGTAAATGCGTGAATTTTTTTGGCCAGTTAGGGTGCTCTTTAAATACCACTTTAAGGTTGCTTTGTGGCAACGCATCAATCGCTTGCATTACTTGCCAAAATAGCTGCTCCATACTCTTTATCCAAGGTGAATGAACCACTACTTGGGTATCGTTTGGTACTTGAAATGGCACAAAAATATAATGCTCTGGAAGTGCTACTTCCGCGCTGTCACTAATGCGATTTTTATGGTTTTTTGCTTGTTCTATCGCTGCGAGCGCAACCCCTGAAAGTTCTCGTTCTAAATAAAATTCTGGCAGCTTTGGCAAGCTCGATAGGTAGTTTACTCCCTTGGGGTCTAAGCATGTAGTGTTAGGTACTAAGCCATTTTCAAAAAACATCACCGGAATATTTAAACATTCAGCGGCGCATACCACTGTTTGATTTGGTAGCTTTTTGCCGTTCCAAACAACCACTTTATCTGGCTGCTCTGCTTGGAATAAATCGATAAATTTTAAAAAGCGCAACGTTTCTATTGCTTTTAAGTATCCACGAAATACCTGACAAACTAGCTTTGATGAAAATAATGCAGGGTGACGCGCTTGTTTCCTCAATAAATGATGCGCTAGCATTTCACTACTATCAAAACTTGCCAAATGTTTTGTGTGTTTCAACGCCCCTAAACGGGGCCAACCAGTTATATGAAGTTGCGCGTCTAGGTTCAGTTTGCTTACCAATTTTCGGTAATATTTAGCATGACTGCTATTTCGAGACACAAATAAAATACGCATAAACAATAATAAATCTGACTTTTTAGCGCAGTGTATGAAAGAAGTGTGACGAAATGATTAAGCTACAAACGTGTATAACGGAATTACTGTAATTGACGCCAAACCTCGAAAATTTAAATCACTTGGATATACAAAGCCCTCCAATAATTTCCTGACTTTATTCAAAATACATATGGCATTGAATATCAGAAGTGTTTCACAGTAAAAAGCGATGTATTTCGTAGTCGCCTCTGTGTTACAAAAGGAGTTAGGATAAGTAAGATAAACGATCTTTCAGATCAGAATTAAATAATTAAACAAATAAAAGGCTCTGTATGATCTATGCAATGTTTGGAATGGTTATATTAACGTTTGCCGTTGGTATTGTGGCCGTTACTACTCGTATTAAAAGCGTTAAAAATGGCAGTGTGAAAATTAAATACTATCGCACGATGGAAGGCCAAGACATACCCGAAAAATTAACCACATCAACGCGTTGTTTTAACAACATGTTCGAAGTACCGGTATTATTTTATGTTGTCTCTACCTTGTTTGTGAGCCTAGAAATTACGAATGGCTTAGCACTCACTTTGGCTTGGAGTTTTGTCACTTTTAGAACTTTACAGGCCTTTGTACACCTTACCTACAACAATGTACTGCATCGCATGTTAACGTTTTGGGGTGCCGTGATTTCAGTGCTGTCAATGTGGGTTATTTTGCTCATTCAAATAGCCTAACCCATGCGAGAGTAACAAGGAGTGCTAATGCAAACTAAACTACAATTTCCAAATTTAGACACTGCACGATTAACACTAAACACACTAACAATCGATGATAACGATAGGTTATTTTCAATTTTTTCAGATCAAGCTGTGGTTAAGTTTTATAATATTGAAGCGTTTACATCCAAGCAGCAATCTCTTGATTTAATAGATTTCTTTAATCAAAGATTTAAAGAGCAAGAGGGCATTCGTTGGGCTATTCGCCTCAAAGAAACTGGCGAGCTAATTGGCACATGTGGTTTTAATTCGTTTAATTCAAAAATGCACAATACAGTGATTGGTTATGAATTTGCTAGTGATCATTGGGGGAAAGGATATGCCACTGAAGCGCTAAACGCGATTATTAGACTGGCTTATTCAGACAACTCACCATTTGGTGAACTATATCGTATTCAGGCTGATACCATGCAGGGTAATAGCGCATCTGAATCAGTGCTTAAAAAGCTTGGTTTTAAACAAGAGGGGATCCGCCGCGCAAGTGGTTTTTGGAAAAACCAATATCACGATTTAACGTGCTTTGGTTTACTAAAACCCGAGTTTACGCCACGTTAAATAAGAGCGGCCAGAGAGCTAACTCCGGCCGCAATTATCATCAAAGATTAAGCGTTTTTATTAATCGCGATCATCCCAATCATAATCATCAAATTTTTTACGCTTATTTTTATTATCAAATTTGGCTTTCGGCTTATCGCGCTTTGATTTTCGGCCAACTTTTGTTTTTTCTAAATAGCTATCTTGTTGCAAACTACGCTTCATCATATCCCTCAAATGAATAATGTTGTTCTGTACGTGAACTATTCGCACTGGCTCTGTGCGTCACACTATGAACAGCTTTTATGTATTTTCGCCAGAGCTTTACTTCATAGCTGTTAGACGCAATATTAGACTGCATACAGGCCACAAATTCCGATTCAGCAGCAGATTCAGGGTTTAAATTACCTGCGCTTAATCCATTTAATGTGTCACCGTATTCAACTAAAAAATTAGCCTCTGAAATAGTAAAAAAGCCAGAACGCTCAATGCCACCGGCAAAATGTTCATCGTCATAAAACTTTCGACGTCCAGCACGGATCATGTTTGTCATAACAATATTCTCTTAAATTTGGAGCTGTTATTCGGCGATAAAATTAGCCAACAAATATGAAAGATAAATGACACTTTTAAAAAACATTCAATACAGTAAATATGACGTGAACGCGCAAAGTTGGTCAAAATGGCAAAGTTCGAATGGCAAAAATGACTAATAATTCGTTTGATTGTTTTCTTTATTTTATTAAATAAGAATAAAACTATATTATTCAATGAGTTGAATTTTGGCCTAGTGATTGCTTCAAATTGCTATTAGTCACTCAACACGACAATGAATAATAAAAATAATTCATTAGAAAGGAACATCATGTATAAAACACTTTCAGCAATTGCCATGGCAACACTTCTTTCAGGTTGTATTGTGCATATCGGTGGAAACACCAATTCTGCAGATACTCACATCGAGCGAGAATTAGTGCTAAATGCAAGTCAATTATCTACACTTATCGCCGAAACCGGTGCTGGCTCACTTAAAATTATAGGTTCAGACAGTAGCGATAAAATTACAGTGAATGCCGACATTTATACCAGCGAAGATCTAAATTACGAACTTTCTTTAACTCAATCTGGTGATACTGCAAAACTCGTTGCAATACACGATATTCAAGATGGTTTGCGTATTCACATCAACCAAGGGCATAGCATCGACCTTGTCATCACCATGCCAAGCAAGCTGGCACTCGAACTCGATGATAGCTCTGGCGATGTTACAATCAACGGCTTAAGTAACACCATTAAGGTAGACGATAGCTCTGGTGACTTAACCATTGATGGCGGTAAATCAGTATACGTCGACGACAGCTCTGGCTCACTTTACATCAGCAATATTCATGGTGACGTTGAAATTGACGATGGCTCGGGTGATACCCAGGTTGAAAACACCAAAGGTGCAGTTACCATTGACGATGGTTCAGGTGATTTACTTGTTAGAAATGTTACGGGCACAGTTAAAGTAGATGATGGCTCCGGCGATATTACCGTTAACGGTGCAGGTGGATTGATTGTTGAAGACGCTGGTTCTGGCGATTTAAATATCGATAATGTAAAAGGTGAAGTTAAAATCGATTAAACAATAATATTACTGGCCACGTGATTGCAATTAGGCAATTTATATAATCATAGAATGTGTTCACAAAATTGAATTTACATAAGTCTCCGACATAGATAATTGAAACGGAGTGAACACGAAGAATTAGTGTAAAGGGGATTTACACTTCCCCTTAGTACTTTTATAACTTACTCACTTTGCTCAAAGTTTAATTCAAGCTCGGCCTTCTCAATGAGTTCTTTTGGCAGTTCTTTTTGTACAGCTACGCCTAGTTCTTTAAATTCAGCTGCTTGCTTAATTAAGTTACCTTTGCCAGAGTAAAGCTGTGCAAATGCGCGGTCGTAACCTTCTTTTGCTTTATCAAGAGTTTTACCAACGCCTTGCATACTGGTTAAAAAGCCATTTAACTTAGTATAAAAACGTTCTGCACGCTGCGCGAGTTCAGCGCTATGCTTACTTTGCTCTTCAAAACGCCATAATTGGCGCACAATATTCATGCTTGTTAAAAGCGTGGTTGGTGTAGCCACTAAAATATTCTTTTCAATAGCACGTTGATAAAGGTCTGGTTGGTATTTCAATGCTTCAACATAAGCCGATTCAATTGGCATAAATAAAATCACCACCTCAGGTGAATTTAAGCCTGGTAGTTTGTCATATCCTTTACTTGCAAGCTCCTCGATGCGTGCATTTACGGCCATTACATGTTGTTTTAATGCTTGCTCTGCAACCAGTTCATTGTCTGCATTTACATATTGCGTGTAGGCATTCAACGAAGTTTTGGCGTCAATGACCAAATGGCGCTTTTGTGGTAAAAACACCACCACATCAGGTCGGTAATTTCCTTCCAACGCTTTAACATGAAATTCGCGTTGGTAATCTTCACCAACCCTAAGTCCTGCACTTTCTAATATATTCTCTAGCATTAATTCGCCCCAATTTCCTTGGGTTTTCTTTTGTCCTTGTAATGCAGTGGTAAGTTGCTCAGCCTGTGAAGTAATGGCTTGATTCAATTTTTGTAAATGCACAAGTTCTGTTTTTAGTTCTGAGCGCTGTTTTAATTCTTCACTATGAATGGTTTCAACTTTTTGTTTAAAGCCTCTGAGCTCTTCTTGCATTGGCTTTAGTAAGTTAGACACGCTCTCTTGGTTTAACGATTTAAACGCTTGCCCTTTTTCTTCAAATATTTGATTAGCAAGCAATGAAAACTCCTTTTTAAGTTCAGTTTTAGCATCTTGTAAGCTCGCTAATTGCTGCTGATAGCTGTGTTCTCGTTCAGTAAGTCGTGTTTGCAATGCACTGTACTTAATACGCAGTTGATTGGTACGTTCTTGCTCTTGCTGCCAGTTGGTAAAATTTTGATCTGAGGTTTTTGCAAGATCCGCCAATTTTTCTTCTAACCCTGCTTTTTCTTGCAAATACTGGGCTTGTAGCAAGGCGATTTTGTTTTTAGAACGACCTACAGTCACCAAAATAGTCACTAAAAACACCACAAAAAGACATAAAAACGCTGTGATCACTATTTCAGGTTGGTTTAACAAGGCTTGCATAAGCGATTCCTATTTGAAAAGACGTGATTAGTATACCTTTTTTGCCATTTATGCCGCACACAAATCAATTATTTACATCATTACCTGTAAAACTTTTTTACACCCAGATTGCCATTGAGTAAGTAAAAAAGTGGTTTATTGCCTAGTAAAAAAGTGATCTGTAAACATCTTTTACAGGTCAAAAATCGGTCTATTTATTTTTAAATAAAAGTTGGCTTTAATTAACTTAAGCAAACGAATTGAATTATAAAAAGGCTTTATTATGAATACATTAGATAACTTTTTAAGCGCACAAAACGGCTATAAAAAACTCTTAAAAGTAGAGCAGCAATTAATAAAAAGCGCGGTAAAAGAGTACCAAATTTCAGAGTTAGTAAAACAATGTTCCGAAGCGAGAACAGCCCGAAATCAGCAGCTTTTAGCCTTATTGCAGAGTAACGCTCTGGGGGCAGTTACTTTTGTTGGTATATTAATGATCCCATATTTAACCCTTATGGCTTTTTAATATGCGTTTAGAATTAATTAATGTATGGTGCAAGCTGTTTTCGGCATTCAGGCTCGATCACGATTTGCTGTTGCTCAGCGGCCGCTTGGTAAATATCCAGTCGTAAATGTTGTAGCAAATATTTTAACAAGGCGGCGCGAGTTTTAAGTTCTAACTTTTGCTCTGTCATTTGGTAATCGTGTGCAATCACCTTTTTTTGCAACTCAGTTAAACGGTGATCCGGACACACCACGAGCGTAACTTCAGTTTGCCACAGCGTATCATGCGCTTCATCAAACGTGGCTTCTCCCTCAAATGCGAATTCCCCGGAAAAACGCGACAAAACAAAATCGCGATAATCTTGGTTTTTCTCGCAAAATGCACGTACATGATAACGTGTACCGTCAAACACTAAGCTGTGGGGCTGAATAATTCGGTCTTCAAATTCAGGGCTCGAAAGTGAAATGTAGCCAATATCTAAACGTAGTTGATAACGGATTGCTTGCAGTATAGGCCTAACTAATTGCGGGCTAATATTGCGGTGTACCTGCGGTAATGTTTCAACAAGTGATGTAACAGCCTGCTCGCCTTGAGTATTAAAAAGCGCGTGATAGCTTGAGAATTCTAAATCAATAAATTGCGGCGTAAAATCGACATTGGCAATGTGTGCACGTTGCTGGCTCACAAACTCAAATCCAGTTGGATTAAGCTGCTTGTATTCTGAAATGTATTTTTGTGCCGTGGGGCGGCTCGTTTCAAAGTAATCCATGAGTTGGCGAGCATTTAGCTTACCTTCCCATAATAAAAGCGCTTCAATTACTTGATAGCGTTTTATATCTTCCCAGCGCATTGTGTATGCCTTTGATGACGCAATTTTTATTATTTGAAACTATTTTGACCAAATAAAATGAAAAAAGCCAGCCACATTGTTTAATGGGGCTGGCCAAAAATTACTAACTTAGTAATCAACGGGAAATCATTTAATCCAGGGATGGATTGAGACAACAACAGCAAAGTTATCATGTCATCTGTAGTAATAGACTTACCGTTTTTAGTTAAGTTCAAATTTATTTAAAAAAATTACGATCCAATTAATTGCAGTAGATCTTGTTCACTAAAATCAGAAAAACCGTGGCTATTGCTATCGAAAAAGCGCTCGGCTAATGCGGCTTTTTCTTGCTGCATGCGCTGTACTTTTTCTTCAATACTGTTTTGGCAAATCAGTTTATAAACAAAAACAGGTTTATCTTGGCCAATACGATAAGCGCGATCGGTTGCTTGGCGCTCAACCGCTGGATTCCACCAAGGGTCGTAGTGAATAACGGTATCAGCCGCGGTTAAATTAAGCCCTGTACCACCGGCTTTTAAGCTAATTAAAAACACGCTGACATCGCCTTGCTGAAACTTATCAATGGCTTTTTGACGGTGGCGAGTTTGGCCTGTTAGTAGGCTGTAATCAATGCCAATTTCACTAAGCTTTTGTTCAATAAGCGACAGCATGCTGGTGAATTGGCTGAAAATAATGACTTTTCGCCCTTCTTTTAACATTTCAGGCAGTGTATTAGCTAAATAGTTTAACTTAGCGCTGTTAATTGCCTCGTCTGGATCGGTAGACTTACTGATTAATCGCGGATCGCAGCATATTTGCCTAAGTTTTAATAACGACTCTAAAAACAGTAACCTACTAGCTTGTTGCTCACCGGCTTCAAAGATCGATTTAACTTTTGATTCAATTTGTTCACTGACTTTTTGATACAGTGATTTTTGGCTATCACACAGTTCAATCACTTTTACCATTTCCGACTTAGCTGGAAGTTCTTTAGCAACTTCCGCTTTCGTTCGGCGCAGTACATACCCGGCAATAATGTCGTTTAATTGCTCGGCTCGATACGCGTTATTTTCCTTTTCTATGGGTTGTTGGAAATGGTTTTTAAAGTACGCGGTACTGCCAAGTAAACCCGGCATAGCAAAATCAAACAACGATTTAAGCTCAGATAAATTGTTTTCTACCGGCGTGCCGCTTAAGCACAAGTGAAAATCACCTTTCAATGACTTCGCAAAGCGCGATACTTTTGATTGGTAGTTTTTAATGGTTTGCGCTTCATCCAAAATAATATTGCCAAAGTGCATCTGTAAATAATGTTCATGATCGCGTAATAACAATGGGAAGCTGGTAATGACCACATCGGCCGTTGCTGCTTTAGCTAACAGCTTTTTACGATTCGCGCCTTGAACGGCAACCAACTTTAAATCAGGTGTAAATTTTTCAGCTTCAAGCAGCCAGTTGTTTACCAAACTGGTTGGGCAAATAATTAAACTAGGCAAACTACTGCGTTTTGCTTCTTTTTGGCTGAGTAAGAAGCTAAGTACCTGAATCGTCTTACCTAAGCCCATATCATCAGCCAAAATGCCGCCTAGACCGTGTTTCTCTAAAAACT
This sequence comes from Pseudoalteromonas sp. ABV4_021, assembly GCF_056159365.1. Taxonomy (NCBI): domain Bacteria; kingdom Pseudomonadati; phylum Pseudomonadota; class Gammaproteobacteria; order Alteromonadales; family Pseudoalteromonadaceae; genus Pseudoalteromonas; species Pseudoalteromonas sp. ABV4_021. The sequence continues at coordinate 1,059,965 of NZ_JBSWVB010000002.1, forward strand.
GTAGCCAAGCTAGACCTTTTAACTGATAGTCGCGTAGCGTGGCGTTTAGGCCGTTTGGTAAGCTAGCCGTAAGACTACTCTCACTGTGCTCTAGATAAAACAATTCTGATAGTTGCTTATCTTCGATGATAAACATTGCACTATCGCACACACGCAGCAACGTAAGCGCCGACAATGGCAAGGTAAAACGCTTAGGCCAGCGTTTTTCACCATAATACTGATCAATCACCTGTTTTAGATTTAGTGCATCGCTGCGGCTTACCACAAGCCAACGGTCTTGGTGATAATTTATATAATAACCCTTGTTCGCTTTGTTATTGATTAACGCTGCTTTTTCTCGCAACAAATTAAAATCAAGTACTAGCTGATCAACCGAGAAATTAACATCAAGTTGCAGTTTGTTATTTGCAACACGCGATAAATTGGCGACTAACTTTGCCTCTGACGGCATGTGTAACTTTTTAGTCGGCTCGCTTACTTTCCACAAATGACTCTTTAGTTCATCGCATACTTCATTGATAAACCAGTGCCATTGCACTTGGTTTTCATTGGCCGGTGGAAAACGAAAATATCGCGTATTGGCTTCACTAGAAACAAGCTCTAAGCCATAGTTGTTAAGCTGATTAATACACGTGTTTTCAAATGCACCATTGTGCACTGCTGTTTTGTAATTAAAACTTAGTGCCAGTGTTGGCAGTTCGTCCACTAATTCAAAACGTAAGCAAGGCTGTGGGGTGGTTGATTGGCTGTCGCTATCAACCAAATACGGCACAAAGCCAAAACCGTACAAACCATTTAGTTTATCCTGCGCTTGGGCATAACTGTTTTTTTCAACCGCAGGCATGGTCAGTAATAAGCTCATTTCATCACTGGCAAGACTGGTATCTATTTCACCAACTTGTTTTGTTTCTAAATCAACAAAATAGGGTGGAGTAGTCGGCACTAATACCCAATTTTGGTGAGTATTAATGCTTAATTTAAGCTCAGCACCCAAATCATTTTCTTGCCAATCTATAGCCAATGGCTCTTTATGAATTAAGCTAAGCGGAGTGCGCTCATCGCCCCAATAACAGCGTTTGGTTTCAACGAGCTTTGCCAGTGCCAACGCGCCCCATTCACCATGTAGCGTCAGTTTACCTAACGTATTTTGCGATCGGATCCAACTAAATAGTCGAAAATCTTTTTCATCGAGATCTTTTGGTGTGACCTGTGAGCTCAATTGTTTTGCCGTAAGTGCACGACCTAATCCGTACTGATTTTCGCTACGCGGAGCAATTTTGGGCAATAACACGATGTCGTCGCCACTTTTCTCTAAACTAAATAACAACACATTAGGCGCGTGCTTTTCAGATTTAGATTTAAGCGATTCTAACCGAGTAAACCAGTCATGCAGTAAGTAGTTTTTGCCAAATTCACCCGAGTGCTCAGTTTTTAATGATAAGAACACTGCGGCAATATGTTCGCATTTTTGCCCTAAACGACACGAACACGATGTGGTTACTTTAGGTTGGCCATTAAGTTGTTTGATGGTTGCTTGTGGGTAGAAGGTTTCGCCTTCTTGGTTAGCCACTTCGCCATTGATTGATTTAAAGCCTTCGTTAGCTTCACGCCATAAGACAAGGTCATGACTAAGGTAGTCTTTCGCTTTATTGAACACAGCAGGCTTAAAAAAACGTTTTAAGAATGACTCAGTGAGTGGAAAACTGGCCAGCTCCTCGTTTTTTATTTCATCAAATAAGGCGAGTAAATCGTTTTTTGACAAGCGCTGTGACATATCGGGGCTATAAAAAATCAATAATTCTGCCAGTATATGGTTATTTAGCTTGCGGGCAAAGCGAATTCTGGCGATTTATGACGAATTTATGATATCGATTAGCGAATGGTTAAAAATTGACATTAAAAAGCGCGCTTACAGGGCTGTAAACACGCTTTCAGTGTAAGTGACTACTTGTTATTGCGAGTCGTACTGGGTTAACGTTAGCAACTAACCTAGTTAAAGTTAGCAAGTAACTTAGTTAATTGCTCCAAACGTTTGTCGGTCAGTACGCGATTATCAATTTTAATCACAACATCACCGCTCTTTTCGTGTTTTTGCGCGCTAATATAGCTATTGCCCATATCGATATTTTGACGAGTGCTTGATTTTACTGGCTCTGCGTACGTTAATTCACGAGTAATTGCTAAAGCCGTTTTATCATCGGTATCAAGTGCTAGCTCAGCTAAACGCTGTTTAACATCAGCCACTTTTTCTGCAAATTGTTGCGGATCTTTTTCGCGGGCATCAATTAACTTCTTAGCGACTTCGCGGCCTACATGGTTTGCTGTAGGGTAAAGCGATAATACTTCTTGTGGCAGCTTTTCATAGGCTTTCAATGCATCAGCAATCGCTGTGTGCGAAACACCTTCAATTTCAGCCAGCTCACGGTAAGAGCCTTTACGCCCTTCAGCAATTAGATCGTGTTTTGTTTGTGCGTAAGCTTGGCCTAGTTCCCACAAACTTGGCGCTATGTACTGATCAGATGACACCGCTAAAATTTTTGCATCTTCATCTGTAAAATCTGGCGAACTAAGCACCAGATAATCACTACCAGAGATCATACACGCTTTACGACGGCGCGACCCTGCAAGTACTACTTCTTGTTCGCCTTGCTGCCAACAAAGGGCTGGGTGCTGGTTGCGGCCATCACTTTTGATGCTTGTAATAATGTCAGCTACTGACTTTTCGTTCAACAACGCTTGTACACGGCGGTTTTTACCGTAAACGTCTGTACTTTTCGCAATATCTGCATTTTTTATCAGTTTGCAGTACAGCTTAATTTCACGGTTAGGATCCGATGGTGCAGGCATGGTGATCTGATCACCGGCTTGTGCGTTTTCTAATAAAGCGTCTAAACTGCTCGACTCCACTGTTGTTGCAAATGGATCGATGCGAGTATCATTCTTACGTTTCTTTGCCATTGTAAAACCTAAATTAAGCTGTTTCTAACTGACATTGTGTTGACGACCAGTTTGAACGGATCAACATTTCTAGTTCATCAACCACATCTTTGATGTTTTCTTGTGATTTTATTAAAGACTCGCGACTGGCGAGACTGTCAGATGTTTTTTGATCGAAAATTGTATTGAAAGACGAGGAACTTGCGGTAATTGCAGAGCTATGATTAATCGGATAACTCATCACTTGACGACCAAACGCACTGCGCACATCTTTAACAATATCGCGCTGTGAGTGATTGCCTTTAACATAGTTAGTTACCAAGAATTGCATAAAGTCCCAACCGTTATGACCCAATGCCGCAACCGTATGATAAATCTCGCCTAAACGCTTTAAGTACTTATTGTTAGCGTCAAAATCTACTGCTTCTGGGTGAACCGGTATTAACATCGATGTTGATGCCATTAATGCATTGTAAAACATAAAGTTAAGTGATGGCGCCGTGTCGATCAAAATAATATCGAATTGATCTTCAACGGGCTTAATCACTTTATCGAGCAATTTATGATAGTGCTGTGATTCTTCATACCCTTTGCCTTCTTTTAGCTCTGTTGCAGTTTCGTGCTCAAAGTAGAAGTCGTCCATACCTGACGGTAAAAAGCGAATATTGGGAATATGTGTTGGCGCAAATGCACTTGATACGACATCAGCCCATGTCTCACCGTCTTCAAGATCAATACAATCACGCATCAGATCGCCAACGGTAATTGGTTCAGGCTCTGCTGGTGGAAAGAAGCTCGTAGAGGATCCTTGTGGGTCAAGATCAATAATACCTATGCGGTAGCGTTTAATATTTGTTGTTGCTAATGCAGCAGCAATATTAACGAGACTTGTGGTTTTACCACAGCCACCTTTTAAGGAGTTAACAACAATAACCTGTAATTTATCACCTTCAGCGCGATTATCTGCAGGAATACCTAAGATATCGGCCATTTGATAAATATTACTTAGTGTATAAGCATAATGACCATTTGCCCCTTTCTTAATATCAAGGTGGTCAAAATCGCCTTGGTCATGACGACGTTTAAGCGTGCGGTTGTTACATCCTAATAAGTCCGCAGCTGCTTTTTGCGTATACGTTCTTAATTCTTTGTCATCTGCCTTAATATGAGCGCGATAATGTTGAATACGCCCTTCAAGAGATTCCTCAGCTACTTTTGCAGTGGCTTTTAATAGCTTATAGGTACTTAACGCATTTTGAGTGATTGTCATAGCTAAACCTTAACACTTACGTGTAATATGCAAATGTCCATTAAATTTGCTGTTTTCACTATTCTATGACGACATCGTTTTAATTGAAAGAAAAAAATACTGTTTTATTGCCTTATAATTTTACTTAAAGAATAAGAAATAAGTTTAAAGGTGGTTAAATACTAAGGTATTTAAGGTTAGAGCTGTGAATAGTTGATCTAACTGTTTGTAAAACATCATTTTATTATTTTTTTTCGGATCGAGTTTATACTTGGTAAAGATCCGTTTTATATCTACAGCGAGATCAGCCTTTTACTGACTAGTTTTTATATTCACCGTTAATGTACAGTTTATGCACAGCGCAATTCACAAAAAAGGCCGTTTAGATCAGGTTTTTACTAAGGTAACGCTTTGTAATTGTACAAATTTTTAAGGAATTACTTAGATCGTGTTAATTAAGATCGGATCCTAACTTGGTTGAGATCAGATCCCTACTAATTCGATCTTGAGTTATCCACATTTTAAATTTTGAGAGCCCATTTTTACTGGCTCAGAACCGATTTTTACCAACTGAGGGCCTGTTTCTCTAAAAAAAACGCTATTTATACTAATAAATCGTGCTTTGAGTTGGTAAAATATCGTTCTGAAAACGATTTGTTAGTAAAAAAGTGATCCCAGTACGTCAAAATTTGATTTGTCTGTGTGTTTTTTACACGAAACAGCCATGTTTATTTCGTTTTATATATTTTTAGTTGGTAAAAATTTGATCTGAGCAAAAAAACGAGGCCAGATCACAATTTTACTAACTAATTTAATTAACTTTAGTAATGATCTGTGATGATATTAACAGATAATAAAAATTTAGATGGGAACTTGAATGTCTAACAAAGTAAATATCTCGGTTGAGAATTTGCCGGATACCTTACGTGGTCAGATCCATGGCGTTGAAAGCGCTATTGATAATGAAAATTTGGCATTGTTTACCGATAATAAAGATGTTCGTGTTCCTATTGAAAACGCTCGCCACGATCTTCGCGCGTACTCAAACACCTTTAATCATTATGATCTTTGGGGCCGTTTTGTGCGATCGGGTCATAAAAAATTGCCGGTAGAAGAAGCGCCTGGCAGAACAATTGTTACTCGACGTATCTCTGAACGCATTGATGGCATTCAATACGAAGGTGAGCTAAAAATTACGCCAGCGGTTGTTAGTACAAAGCAGCAGGGTGAAGAAAAAGAATTTTTAGTCTGGCCATCTGATCGCGAAGAAAAAGTAGAGCGTGCACTTATCCGCCTTGCTTCAAAAGGCAAAATTGTAAAAATTAACTTTAAATCGGGTATTCAATACGCGGTTGTATTCTCTATGAATGAGTTGGCACAAGAACTTAAAAGTGTTGGTCAATCAATGCCTTACCCTCAAATTAAAGAGGCGTTAGAGGCGCTGCAAGGCTCTAAGCTGAGCTTTAAATATTCAGCGAAAGATACCAAAAATACTGATGTTGATGACTCGTTTTATGAGTCGAATATGAACTTTCTATCGTCGTTACATTTTAGTGGTAAAAAAGGTCAGGGCGGTAATATTAAGTGTGTTGCTTGTCTTAATGCCTTCGTTCACAACATGATCGATAATCTTGAATACAAAGGCTATTACTTTAACCGGGCACAAGAGCTTAAACGTGGTTTATCACGTTGGATGATGCTACGCCTTTATCATTTGTGGCGTTATGCCGCTCCAGGAAAAACACATCACTTCCGTTTATTGTCGATTATGGAAAAGTACGGATCAATTACAGGTGATGAAGAAATTACCGAGAACAAACTTAAAGCTTTGCGTCGTGATATGACGACAACGATGAAAGATTTGATCAGTAAAGGGGTGATTTCAGACTACACCATTGATAATGTTAAAGATGATAAGTCTGGCAAAATTGTTGATTACGTCTATGAAATGTTCCCAACAGATGATTTCTGTGAAGAAATGTTGAGCCTTAACAAGCAGAAGAAACGTTTGGAAATTCAAAGCGGTAAACGCATCGCCGATGACGCTATTGTCATTGACAACGAAGAAGATATTGTACAAATCGTTGAAGATTAAACGCTTTTACGGTGTTTCTAAGAAAAGTCGCTCAATTAGGTAGCGACTTTTTTTTGCGCGTGTATCAGGCTTTTTAGCATAATCGGTAAGCTTGCCAATTTTTGCAACCTTTTCAGCGTTAAATAAAATAAACGGTAGCGCAGCACTAACATGATAGCGATCGCTGGCGCTAAAACGCACGTTAACTTGGGGCGAGACCCGAATGGGCCTACGTATACGCAGCTTTTTATTTTCACTTAAACCTACTATCCGTTGTTTTTCTTGTTCAACCATTACTTGCCATGTTGCTTTATCTTGCGTGATCATTGGTTTATGGCTTTGGTTTTGTTGTAAAAAGGTAAGTGCCTGTTTTGCGCTTAAGTGTTGAATCGAATGTTTATGCATCCAAGTAAATCGCACGGAATACGCGCTGCGGCTTTCACAAAAGATCTGTCGATAAAACGCTAAGGTGATCAAGTTGGGAATTGTACTGTGAACGAGCTCAAAGCGGGCGTCTTTGCTTTTTTCTGATAATACAGTTTGCTTAAAATTCTGTTTTCCTTGATTAATTGCGCTAATAAGTGCTCGGATTTCGGGAGCATCCCCTTTAATACCAATCACCCCGGGATGGCGAGTAAGTAGTTTTCCACTTAATTCGGGCTGTTTAAATACATCCTTAAATGCTGAGCAACTTTTATTGAGCGCATCTAATCCCTCAAATGGCGTGACGGGAATTTCGCTAGGAGGGCTGTGGTTTTCCGCTTCTTTTACTTTTGGCAGTTGATAATAATGACAAAATGCGAGATCTGAATTAACTAACGCGTGTTGTAATTGTTCAATTAGTTGGGTGCACTTATCAAAGTGGCTGCGTAGTAAAAAACGTTTATTCATTCTTTGATCTCTCGCGATACTGAGTGTTTGATGGTATTTACTGTTGCCGACAAGCACAAGCTTTATGCGCCATTTTCTGATATAAACGCAGTATTACCAATCAGTTAAATTGTTTCATGCGAAAACACGCTATTTTTACGTACAGTGTAGGGTTTATTGCTATTTTATTGAGCCTTTTTATTGGACTCAATGGCGGTAAAACTATTCTGCCTTGGCAACTAAGCGAAATCGATAAAGTGATTTTATTTGATTTACGTTTAGCAAAAATTATTACTGCCATAACGGTAGGGATCTGTTTGGCGATTGCCGGGCATTTGTTCCAGTTATTGTTAGCTAATCCGCTTGCTGAACCCAGTTTACTTGGCATTTCAGGTATCGCATCGCTTGCTGTCATATTAGGTGCGGCGGGGCTGATATCAAGTGCCTTTGATTTTAGTGTTTTCTACATGTTTTTATTTGCCTTGTGCGGCGCTGCATTGGCAATAAGTGTGATCTTTTTGATCGCAAAAAAGCTCGGAAATTATGCCAGTCTCGCAATTATCTTGGCAGGTATTTGTATCACCACAATTACATCAGCGATTTCTAGTTGGTTTGTTTTTTATTCAGATAACGACCAGTTACGCATTTTTAGTGTATGGATGCTCGGAAGTTTTGAACATGTCACTATGACCAGCGCACTGGTAACTCTTGCAGCAACCGGTGTAATTGTTTCTTTATTAAAGCGTCGCAGTCGCGCACTTAATTTTGTCTATCTCGGCGATAGAAATGCACAATTGCATGGTATCGACGTAAAACGCTTGCGCTTAGAGTGCTTATCGGTTGCTGCTTTATTAACGGCGATTGCGGTATCGCTAGGTGGTATTGTGGCGTTTTTAGGCTTGTTGGTTCCTCATGCGTGCCGCATGATTTTCGGAAATGATAACAAGCATTTAATCACTAAACTGTGTTTCGTTGGCGCTACGACTATGGTGTTTATCGAGTTTTTATCTCGTTCATTAATGAGCACTAACTTACCTTTAGCGCTTGTTAGTGCAACACTTGGTGGTCCTTTGTTTATTTGGGTGCTGTTTAAACACTTTGCACACAGGAACCATATGTAATGACTGCGCCTATCAGTTTAAAAATAAGTGATTTATTGCTAAACCCGTTTAATGGCTTTACAGTTCAGGTATCTGAGTTGTCGTTAAGCCCTGGTTTTTATCACTTATTAGGTGCAAATGGGGCGGGAAAATCAACCTTACTTGATTGCATTGCGGGCCTCTATAGCGAGGTTTATGATGCGATTACTATTTCTGGAAGCGTTTATTCATCGTTGTCGCTGCAACAATTAGCGCAAAAACGGGCGTACTTAACTCAGCAAAACCAAGCACATTTTTCAATTACCGGTTATGAAATGCTGGCAATTTGTTTTGATAGCGAGATTGATAGTTTAAAAGTACTACTTGAAAACAATGCGATAGTACGAGGCTTAGAAGTGGCCGGTTTACTTGAAAAACCATTGCAGTTTTTATCTGGCGGTGAACGACAGCGCTGTTATCTCACAGCTACCTTGCTTGGCTGCGATGAAAAATTAAAGCCTCAGGCCAACTTATTATTGTTGGATGAGCCTTTCACCGGGTTGGATATTAAACATACTTTATGGTTAATTGATTATTTAGAACATATTAGCAGTCGAATTTGTGTTTTATCTTCTCATCATGAGGTGAATTTCGCCTTAAAATCGCAAAATCCTTGTTTATTAATGAAAAAAGGTTCGCTAATAGGCGAGTTTAAAGCAGGTCGTGATATTAAAATTTCGAATCTTATTGACTGTTTTGGCCTTAATTCATCGCAAATAAGTTATGAAAATAATGCTTATTACCAAATATCATGGAACTAAACAAATTATCACTTGAAATTTAATTTTAGCCCTGTAAATTCGGAACTGAGGTTATATTGGAATGAGGAAAAATGTAGTGAAACCTTGGAGCCCGAATAGCTGGAGAGATCTCCCTATTCAACAACAGCCAAATTACAGAGATGTTGAACAATTATCAAACGTAGAAGCACAGTTAAATTCAGCACCACCACTGGTGTTTGCAGAAGAAACTCGTAGTTTATTTAAGTACCTTGAAAATGTGTGTGAAGGTAAAGCCTTCTTATTACAAGGTGGTGACTGCGCAGAAAGCTTTTCAGAGTTTAACGCAGCGAGCATTCGCGATACGTTTAAAACCCTTATGCAAATGGCGGTTGTTTTAACTTACGGCGGTAAATGCCCTGTAGTAAAAATTGCACGCATGGCTGGTCAATACGCTAAACCGCGTTCAGCTGATCTTGAAACGATTGATGGCGTTAGCCTACCTTCTTATCGCGGTGATATCGTTAATAGTTTCGAATTTACAGAAGATGCACGTATCCCTGATCCGCAGCGTTTAATGCAGGCGTATCATCACAGCGCGGCAACATTAAACTTATTACGTGCATTTGCTCAAGGTGGTTTAGCAGATTTACACCAGGTAAATCGTTGGAACATGAGCTTTGTTGCGGCAAACCCACTTAAAAACAAATACCAAGAGCTTGCAGATCGCATTCAAGATGCACTGCAGTTTATGGAAGTGTGCGGTATTACATCAGGTAACTCTGCAAATATTCGCGAAACTGAATTATTTACATCGCACGAAGCGCTACTGCTTGGTTATGAAGAAGCGTTAACACGTCGCGATCACTTATCGGGTGATTGGTACGACTGTTCTGCGCACTTTGTATGGATTGGTGAACGCACACGTCAGTTAGATCACGCTCATATTGAGTTCTTCCGTGGTATTAAAAACCCAATCGGTGTGAAAGTGGGCCCTGGCATGGATCCTGATGATCTTATTCGTTTAATTGATGCAGTAAACCCAGATAACATCCCTGGTCGCCTAACGCTTATTACACGTATGGGGGCGGACGTATTACCTGAAAAACTACCTGCGTTAGTACGTAAAGTGCAGCAAGAAGGTCGCAAGGTGATTTGGAGTTCTGATCCAATGCACGGTAATACTGAAAAAGCCAGCAATGGTTATAAAACGCGTAGCTTTGATAATATTATGCGTGAAATCAGCCAGTTCTTTGCAGTTCATAAAGCCGAAGGTTCATACCCAGGTGGTATTCACCTAGAAATGACAGGCCAGCACGTAACGGAATGTACCGGTGGTGCATATGGTTTATGTGAAGAAGACTTAGCACAGCGTTATCGCACTCAGTGTGATCCGCGTCTAAACGCCGATCAGGTACTTGAGCTTGGTTTCTTAGTGGCTGATTTATTAAAAGACGCTCGCAAATAAGCGGTGTTTTCATCACCATAGAAATACATTAAAGGCCTAAATACGGGCCTTTTTTTATGGCGAAATGGATCGATTTTATATTCATTATCGTTTAATTTTATTTACGCAGTTAGGCTTATTTACGCTAAGCTTAACGATAGGTTGTTAATATTTATCGCTTTTGTTGTTTTGAGTTATCGATGGTAAGGAGATTGGAGGCATTTTGATACGGATTTTACTGCTTACATTGAGTTTGCTTACGTTTTCAGCGTTTGCGGGTCAAAACAGCTTGCGTTACAACATGTCTGGTTCTAACAACTGGGTGCCTTACTACATGCCCGATAAAGCAACGCCAGGCATTCTTGGTGAGCTTATTCCGCTTATTTTAGCTGAAGCAAATATCGAAGGCGTGCAGCTTAATTTACCGCCCAAGCGCACCAACCAAGCATTATTAGAAGGCAAACTCGACTTTGATACTGTGTGTGCTGAATGGTTTCCAAATCAAAAGGTCGGCCCTGAATTTGTATTATCAAAGCCCTTGTTTACCGTAAAAGAATATTTTGTTGGGTTAAAAGATGCGGATAAAACTGCGCACCTAAATCACGACAACATCGGTACCGTTCTGGGTTATTATTACTACGATGATAGCTTGTTTAATCGCATTGATTTCAAATCAGAAAGAGAGTTGGTGTTAGCACTTAAAAAAGCGCGTGTATCGCGCATTCTTATTGGTGATTTAACGGCAAGTTATTGGGGTAAACGTTACGATGTAAGTCTCGATTTCCAAAAGTTACATACTGAAGGGCTACTGAGATTACGCCTCAATCAACAAAAGCAGCATTTGTTACCAAAACTCAATGCTGCCATTGATGCGCTTACAGAGCGTGGTGTGATAGCGCGTATTGTATCAAAATACACCCGCCTTTATTCGACTAACCTTAACTAGTGACTAGGATACCCAAATAACACCCTGAGTTTTGCTCGCAGGGTGTTAGCTTGCTTTATCTGCCTGCTTAAAACACCTAATTGATTAAAGTTCGCGCTCAGTGGGTTGTCTTTTGGTAATTCACCAACAATGCCATATTTAATGGTAATTGCCTTATCTTCTGGTGCAAATGTGCCAAATAGTTTATCCCAAATAATTAATACACCAGCGTAATTTTTATCGATGTACGGCCTGTTAGTGGCGTGATGAATACGATGATGGGTTGGTGTGTTAAATACCTTTTCAAACCAGCCTAAATTACCTATCACTTGGGTATGAACAAAAAACTGATATGCCAGATTAATTGCCACAATCGCGAACACTAAACTCGGTGAAAAGCCAATCAAAATCATCGGCAACCAGAATAGCCACATGCCAACAATCGGATATAAAATGCTTTGTCTAAATGCCGTAGTAAAATTCATATGCGTTGAACTGTGATGCACTACATGAGCCAGCCAAAACCAATGAATATTGTGGGATGCACGATGAAACCAGTAGTACAAAAAGTCCTGTAAAATAAAACCAAATAACAAGGATGTGAAGGTAAGTTTAATGTCGAATAGAGCATACTGGTGTAGCCATAAAAATATTGGCATTAACAACAGCAATATCACTGCATCTGAAGCTTGGTGTAACAGCGCCAGCAAGGTGTTATTAATGCTGTCTTTTATATTGTAGTGTTGTCGCGCTTTTTTAAATTCCAACACGACACAAATAATAAAAACGGGGCTCAACCCCAGTAAAATAAGTTCAACTGGGATCATAATATGCTCCTAATTTATCAAGGCAATTGCGAATGTCGTTGGCCAAAATGCGGCGCAATAAAACACCAGGTAAATACCAAGGTGAATTACATTGTATGGTGTAAGTTACGGTTGTGTGTTTGCCATGTGGTTGCAAGGTAATAACGCCCAAATGATCTTTCACAGGAAAGTTATTTAATACGCGATAACGGATCTCACGTTCACTGGCATGGATTATTTCTTCTAAAAACGTAATACCCAACAGGCTTATTTGCCTTACGCAGCCTTTTCCACCTATTGGCTCGTTATCATCTTGTCGCTTTACAACCTTGAACGATGCATTGAAAAACTGATTAAGGTTTTCGTGATCAATCAACTTAGTAAAAATTTGATCTGGCGTGGCCTGTATTGTTTTTTGATATTGAACAGAAATCATAAAAAATGACGCTAATGAACACCTGTTAGCAGCATAATTTGACTTTAGCTGTTTATCTTGCGCTAATACGTCATAGTTTTTGTTATTTTACGACAATATTATGGCATCGGTTTCAATTGCGTATTTGCAAAGCGTTTTACACTACTTACATGATTTAGGCATAGATCCACCAGCGCATAACGCAAACATTGCGCTGAGTAATCGCGATAGCGCGCATCAAGTAACAATGAAGCACTATGTTGATTTGCTTAATTACGGCGCGCTTTTAAGTGAGCAAAGCTTATTTGGTTTTGAACTAGGTAAACGCATTCAAGCCAAAGATTATGGTGTACTTGGCTATTTGGTTGAAAGCTGTGAAAATTTAGAACAAGCAATTGAGGCACTTATTCGTTTTGATTCGTTAGTTGCGGATATTGGCGAAACTAAGGTGAGTCATTTTGGTCAACAAGTTCAGCTAGACTGGCATGTTAAAAGTGACGATTGTAAGCAAATGGTGCTAAGAAACACCACTGCTTGGGTTGCCACTGTACGCAAGATTCTTGGCGAACATTACCAACCGGACGAAATTACGTTTACCTTTAATCTAAGCCAAAATGAGCGGCTTACGCTTCGTAATTGGTTTAATTGTAATGTGACAACAAACGCAATTAAAAACAGTATTGTTTTTTCTAAAGCGTTACTGTCAATCCCCTTTACAAGTGAAAACAAAGCAATGTTTCAGGCCTTGATACAGGTATCTGAAAAAGAGCTACAAGCACGCCAACCCAATGAAAATATAAAAGAGCAGGTAATATTGCTACTAAAAGCAAAAAGCAGCTTAAAACACTGCGATCAAAATCGGATCGCAGCTGCTTTGTTTATGAGTCCAAGAACTTTGCAGCGAAAACTAAAACAGCAAAATACTCACTTTAGTGAACTATTAACAGATGAACGAAAGTCTCGAGTCGATTTTTTACTAACTCACCACACTATTGCTGAAACCGCCTACGAGCTTGGCTTTCAAGAACAATCTTCGTTTACACATGCGTTTAAAAAGTGGTTTTCGACAACACCGCTGCGCTATCAAAAGGTGTTATTAAAAAAATAATTAATAACTTGTTCGTTATTTGATAAATAAAAAAGTTAAAAAAAACGCTTTACCTCAACCCAACTTGAGCTTTTAAAGTACCTGCACAATTTTGGCAAAAGGACTTTAAACTGATGAAAAAGTTAGTGTTATTTTCAAGCGCAAATAAACAAGGCAATACAGCAAAACTAATTGAGCAAGTCGCGAAACACCATCAATTGGATGTGATCGACATCGACTCGTTACAGATTTCGCCATACAACTATCAAAATGAATACCCTGAAGACGACTTTTATGCCTTGGTCGAACGAATTTTAGCGGCCGATAAATTAATTTTTGCATCACCTGTGTATTGGCATGCACCTACCGCCCCGATTAAACAATTGATCGATCGGATCACTGAGCTAACAGACGTACCAACACTTAAACCAAAAGCCCGTGCGTTTGCTAATAAAAAGGCCTTTGTTTTGGCCACATCGGCAAGTGATGAGCTATGCCCTATTTTTGATGGCTTTTTCGCAAAAGTGTTTAATTATTTTGATATTCAGTACACAGCGAAATTACATGTTAGTTGTCGTGACAGTTTTTCGCTAGATAACACCGTATTAGCGCAATTTAACATGGCACTAAATAAGTAGGAGTACACTGATGAAACAATACGTACAAGATTATTTAAATCAGCTTAATGTGACACCAAAGCTGCAAGGACTAGCGCTTATTTCGGCGCTTTATAAAGCGCATATAGCGACATTCCCTTTTAATAGCGCCAATGTCATATTAAAAGAAAATTTATCACTTGAACCTGAAGCATTGTTTGACCGTGTAGTAACAAATCGACGAGGCGGATATTGTTTTGAGCACAACAAGATATTTTATCTTGCCTTAAAAGCGCTTGGTTTTACGGTTAGGCCACTTATAACACGTGTTTTACTTGATGGTAATGAGCAAAATGGCCGCTTGCATCGTGTTACTTTATTAGAATATCAAGCGAAACAATACATTGTAGATGTGGGCTTTGGCGTGCTTAACCCGCGCTTTATTGTGCCATTAAAAACTACAACGATTGATGCGCCAAATGGTCGCTATAGCCTTGAAAAAACTGGCGAGCAAGCGTATCGCTTGGCGTTAGCGCCCAATAATGACGAATCGATCACACTTTATCGATTTGATTTAAGTGAATTCACTGAGATGGATTGCAATATTGGCCATTTTTATAGCTCGCAACATGAAAACGCGGCATTTGTGAATAATCTAGTGGTATCACGAATAATGGATAACGAGCGCATTTTAATTAGGAATAACCAAGTTACCTTTTTTGACGATGCACATAACCAGCAAGAGGTATTTACCATTACCTCGGCAAACCAATTACATTCGCTACTGACAGAGCAGTGTTTAGTGGATCTCACTTTTGCACAAACGCAGACCTTGTTTGAGTTTATTAATCGAGAAAGGTGATAAGACATCTAACAAACAAAAGCGGCTTTTTAGCCGCTTTTGTTGTTTTAGGTTAACTGGCTGGCGCTTTGTCGTTAAACTAAATAATCTTAGCTAAAACCGCAAAAGTGAAAAGTGATGAAACAGAATATTATAAATATTGCGCTGGTAGTAAAAGACTATGATGAAGCAATCGATTTTTATGTAAATAAGCTTAAGTTTGAGTTGATAGAAGACACTTATCAGGCAGAACAAGATAAACGCTGGGTTGTTGTGGCACCACCAAACTCTACCGGTACGGCACTGTTATTAGCAAAGGCATCAAAGCCTGAGCAGCATGCGTTTATTGGTAATCAAGCGGGTGGGCGCGTATTTCTATTTTTGAATACTGATGATTTTTGGCGTGATTATGAGCATATGAAATCGGTAGGCGTGTCGTTTATTCGTGAGCCACAACAGCAGCCCTATGGCACCGTTGCCGTATTTGAGGACTTGTACGGAAATCGTTGGGATTTACTACAATTAAACGCTGATCACCCAATGGCAAATAGATAATTCTGATTTTCAGTCTAAAAGAGAGCGGGTAGGAAAAACGCGTATGCAGCATCAAGGTTCATGTTTATGTGGCGCAGTTAAGTATGCGGTAACGGGTAGCTTTAATGCATTTTATTTGTGTCACTGCACGCGCTGTAAAAAGGGAACCGGCACCGCCCATGGTGCCAATTTATTTGCATTTAACGCTCAGATAGACTGGCTGCAAGGACTGGAACAGGTAAAACGTTATCAACATTTAAATACTCGGCATGTTAAAAGTTTTTGCACCGATTGCGGTTCGCCACTGCCAACACATGATCCTGATTTAAATTGCGTTGTGGTTCCTGCGGGCAGTTTAGATACTGACGTGCCTATATCTCCGAGTGCGCAAATTTTTGTTAAAAGCCGCGCGCCTTGGTTTAATGATATTGCGCATACGCCGTGTTTTAACGGCTTGCCTAAATAATACTACGTAATTTGAACTTGCCGTTATAAACGACTTTTAGCGACTGAATTAGTTAATGTGTTTGCAAAGATTTTGCGATTGGCGTTTTAATTAATTGCATCAGTTGCTTTGCTTAATAACTAGCCTAAAGGTTAAGTGTTTGATCTAAATAGTATATGTTTTCGTAGTAATAAGCTCAATCAAAACGGAATGTTTAAGGATTTATGACACATTTTTCAAAATGGGTAGAGCGTTTCCATAATCGCATCGGCAGTAATTCGTCTAAGTGTAATGAACTTGACGACAACGCCTGTCAGGCGCAAAACGGTAATTACCTGTTGTTTGTTGTGTCGCTTGTATTAAGTAAAATCGCCGATTCATTCGCCAGTGCTAAAGTGGTGCTGCCTTGGTTAATGGCAACCACAGGCGCGCCAATCTTTCTAACCTCGCTGCTTGTTCCGATTCGAGAATCGGGTGCGATGTTGCCACAAATTGTATTGGGGGCGCATATTCGCCGCCAAGCAACGCGTAAGCAATATCTTGTTTATGGCGCGGTATTACAGGCTATTGCGGTACTTGCTTTGTTGTTTGCGGCAATAAGCTTGAGTGGCACAATGGCTGGTATCGTTATTGTTGTTTTAACCATTCTATTTAGTTTGGCACGCGCTATTTCCTCCATCGCAAACAAAGATGTGATGGGTAAAACCATTGATAAAAGTAAACGTGGCAAATTAAGTGGTACCGCCGCCAGCATTGCGGGTGCAATTACAATTGTGTTTGGTGGTGCGTTATACCTGCGCTCAAGCGAACAAGATGGGTCGATTATTTTACTTGCACTGGCCGCTGTATGCTTTTTATTAAGTGCATTTAGTTGTGCGCTTATTAAAGAATATGATGGCGATAAGAGCGACGACAAAAGTGCGCTCGATGTTGCAAAAAATAACTTAAAACTACTTACGCAAGATATTGGTTTTGCCCGTTTTGTGTGGGTACGAAGCCTGATGATAAGCTCTGGTTTGGCGGCTCCTTACTTGGTTTTAATGGCAGAACAGCAAGCCAGTTCTTCTTATGTTTCGTTAGCCAGTTTAATTGTACTTGGTGGTATAGCAAGCCTTATTAGTGGTCGAATCTGGGGTAAATTGGCAGATAAAAACAGTAAAGGGCTGATGGCATTTACGGCAAGTTTAAATACAGTTATTTGTTTGCTTAGTGCAATGTTTATTTGGTTTGAAATTGAGAGTATTTACCCTTACCTTGCATTGTTTTTTGTACTACTTGTGGTGCATGAAGGTGTGCGCCAAGCACGAAAAACATATTTAGTCGATATGGCGGGTGGCAATAAACGAACTGACTATGTTTCGGTCAGTAATAGTTTAATTGGTGTGGTGCTGTTACTAATTGGCCTATTTAGCGGGGCATTAGCGCAGTTTTCAATTTTTGCGGTGATGTTAGCGTTTGCGCTTTTTAGTGGCATTGCATTTGCGCTGAGCTTTAGCTTGAAAAATGTATCTAAGAAAGACTGATTATATGTGACTTAAAGCTACGTTACTTGCTGGATTTTAGTTGGTATTGGCGTTATTGCGCAGCTACTTTTACTTTTCACAACGTTGCAACAGGTCTATTTATCTTTGTTCTAAGTTGATAAATAGACCTAACTGTTTTATTCCGGTTTTTGCCCTCGGCTTGGTGTAAACGCAATAGAATATCCGTGGTTACTTACTTGGAAATTATCAATTTCAATTTTTGCTTGTTGGTCAAATGCAACAATGAGCTTTGGTTGCGCTACAATTTCTTCGCCAGCGTCACTTACTTCTAAAATGGCCATTTCTACTTCAGCAACGTCATTATTTTCAGATACCACAAAGTTAAAATGAAATTTGTCGCTAATGTTAAATGCTGCTTTTTCGTTGAAATGTACCCACATTGTCATTTGTGACGTGTGTGTATTTGTCGCTTGCTCACTTGTGCGTTCGGTCACGTTAATTTCAAAATTTACAAAAGCACCTTGCTCACTTTTGGCGTTCGCGCTGTTTGGTGCAGCTAGCGCAAGTGTGTGCCACGTTATTAACAGTAGTGCTGCTGTAACTGACATCGTATAGGTAAGTTTGTTTTTTAAAGTCATTTCTCTTTGTTCCTTGAGACGTTTTAGTCGTTGAATGTTATTGTTTTTAGTTGAGGTTGCGGTGCTGTTAAAAGTGAACTGCTGGCTTTGGTGTTGGTGTAAAATTAACTCGGCAAAATCAGCCTGATATGCTTTATAGCCATAATGTTGTGCGCATTGTTCATCACACAGGGCTTCAATATAAAAGCGTGTTTGTTTGCTCAGCTTTTTAACCAGTGGATTCCACCACAACAAACTCTCCACTAAGGTTAAAATCAGCAAACGTAAGTTATCGTTACGTACTTTGTGTATTTTTTCGTGGTTAACAATAAGCGCGATTTGGTTGGCTTGCGTGATGGTGTTAGACAACACTACTTTGCTGTTAAACACTCCCATAAGCATGCCACTTGGCACGCTTTCAGCGCGGTAAACGGGCACTGAATGTTGCTTAGATAAGGTGTCGCAATAGCTAAACGATGCGCTATTAACAATGCGTGCGTGTGTTTTTAACTGTCGCATCAAGCGTATGCTAAATATCATGCCACCTAACAACACACTGCTAAGCAATAGCATTAAACTCAGTTGCTGATAATCAGTAAAATGAGTGTTAAGACGTGTTTGCTGCGTGGTTATTGTGCTGAGTGTTTGCGACAGAATAATTGGATTCACGAATGCATCTGCTGGTAGCAATTTAGCGAGCATAGGGTAGGGAATACACCAAGTAATAAGCGCAAATACCGATAAGCGATAGTCTGCTTTATTTGATCCGTTACCAAATGCTAATAAGCCCAACACAAGCACTGAAATGCATGTGTTGATCAGCAAGTAAAACATCATTTTTGTAAGTCCTTTTTACGTTCTTTAAGCACCGACTCTAGGTATTCAAGATCGTCCATTGAAAGCGCTTCCTGCTCTAAAATATGAGCCGCTAATGGTCGGCTCTTGCCGAGAAACACTTTGTTTATAAAGTCTTTAATCAGCGGCACGCTAACGCTTTGTTTTTCTGTAGTAGGTGCGTAAAAAATAGTACGCCCTTGGGTTTTGCTGCGCTTTAAACTGCCCTTTTTTTCTAGTCGGTCGATGATCGTTTTAACTGTGCTGTACTTTACGTCGCGTGTATTTGCGATTTGCTTATGAATTTCAGGTGCACTGGCCTCTTTGTGGTGCCAAAAAAGTTGCATCACTTCTAGTTCAAAATTAGAAAGTGCCATCAGATTCCTCTATATCTACAAATGTAGATGTATGTTATCTCTACATGTGTAGATATAACAAGCGTTTTTTTAATTGAATGTATGGATTGGCTAATTTATTTAATTAGTTAGTTGATTATTAAGTATTTTATTTTTTTCGTTACAGCTTTTAGCTTTGCTATTTGCTATTTGCTATTTGCTATTTGCTATTTGCTGTAGTGCAGTATCTAAATCGCTCGCAAAAAAATGCGTCATTTCAAGCTTTTCGAAGATTTGTGTTATTTGTTGCTTAGAGATGTTTTTGCTAAAGCTATCGGTAAGTATTGTGGTGTCTGACTGCACATTATTTTGTTTGCGCCACAAAAAATGTTGTTCAAGTCGTGCGATAACTTGTGGAATAAATACCGTTTCACAACGAAGAATTGCAATGTGATGCCATGGGTTTCCGGCAAATTCATTTACTATTGCAGCTACGTCATTATGGTAATGATCAACGGCTTCAATGTTCCATGGTCCTTTTGCATCAGCCACGATGATATTGTTGGGTAATAATGTAAGTGAGAAAGTTCCGTGTTCAATTGCCATTTTATGAGGGTTGGCTAAGTTTCATTCTTTGAGTGTAATTCAAATTAACGTGAAATCTAGTTATTGACTGGGCACCAATAAAAGCGCCAATAAAAAGCGCCAATTTGGCGCTTAATAAGGTTGTCACTTTTCCAATCTCAATATACGGAATGTGACGAAGCTATTTTATCTATCTATCAAGTATAAATAGTTAACCAACCTTTAAGCAAAAGGCCTGCCTAGTTAATTTTTGCAGCCAAAATATTAAGTTGCCATTGCTGTGCGTTTTGATTTTTCGCAAGCGTGAGGGCCTTTTTGTAATATTGCTGAGCGTTTTTTCTATCACCGAGTTGTTCGTAAACGCCGGCAATTGCTTTTAAATAGCTAATCGATTCACCATGCTGACTTTCACTTTCTCTTAGAATACTTAACGCAGCCTTTGGCGAATCAAAATGGCCAGCATAACTTGCTTGTTTCGCTACTAAAACTTGGCTTGATTGTGGCAAAGCATTTATTGCTGATGCGATAAACTCGGGCACGTTATCAACCAATTGATTGCGGTAGTGATAGCGCATTAAACTTTGCGCGACACTATTGGGCATT
This sequence comes from Pseudoalteromonas sp. ABV4_021, assembly GCF_056159365.1. Classification (NCBI taxonomy): domain Bacteria; kingdom Pseudomonadati; phylum Pseudomonadota; class Gammaproteobacteria; order Alteromonadales; family Pseudoalteromonadaceae; genus Pseudoalteromonas; species Pseudoalteromonas sp. ABV4_021. The sequence continues at coordinate 1,080,507 of NZ_JBSWVB010000002.1, forward strand.
GCTTGTTTTAGCTGCCACGAGTCTTGTAAAGCAGCATAATGCTCTATGATTGACTGCGGCGTTTTTGTTGCAAGTTCGCGCTCATTGATGTGCCAACCTTTGAAAATCGTTTTTAAACTATTTCGTAATGCAATTAAACCTACTGAGTTATGATTTTCATCTGGGTAATGGGTAAATTGCCACGTTAGATTTGCGCTAGGGTTTAAGTCCAAATAATTAATAAAATCATATTGTCCCATACGGGTTTCATCGCCAAGGGCTAAGTGAAGCGAAATCGGCGTATAGCTTTGTTGCTTTAAGTGGTCGTTGGCTTTTTTAACGATGGCGTTATCGCCAACCCAAACAGACGGGCTAATCGAAATATAATGATTAAAACTATTGGGCTTTTCAATTAACGTATTGAGTACAAACAGCCCGCCAATCGACTGACCAACCAAAATATGATTATTTGCTGTGCGGTAATGTTTACTAATATAAGGTTTTACTTCTTTGGCTAAATAGGTGGCAAATTTTGTCGCATTGTCGGGCGTTTTTTGCTCGTTAAAGCTAGGTGTCATATAGCTACGGTATGACTGAGTGCCTTTATCAGCAATTGCCACCAAAATCACATTTGGAATCAGTTCGCCTTTATTGGCGAGCATATCTAACATGCCAGATACCGCGTTTAAATTGTAGTCGCCATCAAGCAAGTAAATTACGGGGTAAGTAGCGTTGGGGTTTGCCGCATAGTTTTCAGGCAGTAATACTTGAATTGTTCTGTCTTCATTTAGGGTGCTAGACGCGGTAGTGATACGTTGAGCTTGTGCCTCAATGGTCGCCGCGAAATATACGACACATATTAAAAATAGCTGAAAAAAGCGCTTCATTTGGGTTCCTGTTTTATGTTGTTTCTATCCGTATGCTTTGGGTCTGCTTAACTTGAAAGGCCAACAGACCCTAGGATCATTACCTAAATTACTTTAAAGTGAAAATAATTAAGATAAAACACAGATTGAGGTCGTCGCGATGATTAAAGGGGCGTGTAACTGCAATGCGGTGCAGTTTGAAATAACCCGTGATGTAAAAGACATTTACATGTGTCACTGTTCGATTTGTCGCAAGGCGACAGGCACCAATGGTATTGGTGTGCTGGTGGTTGCCAATGCCGACTTTAAATGGCAAAGCGGATCAGAACATATCTCGACATGGAAAAAACCAAACTGCGACTGGCAAACGTGGTTTTGCACAGTGTGTGGTTCTAAATTACCGGGCGATAACGACAGCGAACGAAAGTTTATTCCGGCAGGGCTAATCACACGCGGTGCTGAGCAGTTTAAAGTACGCCATCATATTTGGGTTAATTCTAAAGCGCCGTGGGATGAGATTGGCGATGATGGGTTACAGCACCCACACGCTTACGGCACTGCAAATTCAAATGATTAGCCTACAAAAAGCAACACAAAGCGATGTTGATTATTTAGTATCGCTGCGAAAAATAACCATGCACAACTATTTGTTTGAGGCAGGTATGCCGTGTTCGGAGCAAGATCATTTAGCGCGTGTTAATTATCAATTTGATGCAACGCACTTAATAGTTTTTGATGGCAACATTGTTGGTATGGTCAAATTTGATAATCAGCATGAAACTGGGTGTTGTTACATTTATCAATTACAAATTAACCCTGATTTTCAAAATAAGCAGCTTGGTAGCCAAGTTATAGCGTTAATGATTGAAAACGCCAAAGTGCAGCAGCTTGATGTGGCGCTGAGTGTAATCAAACAAAACCCGGCATATGGGTTGTATTTGAAATTGGGCTTTCAAGTTGTAGGTGAAGACTCTGCTGAATATTTGATGCGAAGGCCTCGTGATCATAGTTACCAGCGCTTGCTTGAACGCGATGTGTTAGACGACCCACTTAGAATGTCAGCACTTAATGCACTGCGCCAACTTGATATACCAAGTGCGTATATTGCGGCTGGCTTTTTACGTAACTTGGTGTGGGACAAACTTCACGGGAAAGCTAAATTAAGCGGTTTAAATGACGTTGATGTTATTTATTTTGACCAAAACGAGACAGATCGCAATATTGCAAAACATCACCAAGCAAGCTTAGTTAAGTTAATGCCAAACGTAAATTGGCAAGTAAAAAATCAGGCGTTAATGCATATTAAGAATAACGATAACCCTTATTGTTGTTTGGTAGATGCGATGCGTTACTGGCCTGAAAAAGAAACCGCCGTTGCGGTGAAATTAAACCATGTTAATCAGCTTACTTTTATCTCAGGGTTTGGCTTTGAGTCGTTATTTAATTTAATCCTGCGGTATAATCCCAAACGTGAAAAAGCTATTTTTTTAACACGACTTAATAACAAAAAGTGGCTCGAAAAATGGCCCAAATTAACATTAGAGCTGTAAACGGGGTTTACAGCTTGTGCTGCTTAGCTTTAATTTATAAATAGGAAGATGTATTAATGAGAACGGAACTTAGGCAAAAAATAATTTCAGTATGCGATAAAAAAATTGCAGCAAAGGGCGACAACGTAGGCGTGTCATTTTATGCGTTTTTTGCCAATAAAAACGACGACCCTGAACGTTTAATGGAGGCCGCTACATGGTGGATTGAAACACATAAACTTGATCATTTTGAAAAAGCGACAAAAATTAAGAATATGGTATTAGCTGAGCAATAAGCACAAAGCTATTCTGTAACGCTAACACACGTATTTTGGAAACCCGCAAGCGTATTACTCATTATGGATTTTAAACATTTGAATAGAACTTAGATCGTAAAGGTCAACGCGCTCTATGTTGTCCAAGGGGAGATGCATTTAGTTCAGCCCACTTGAGCTAAATAATAAGAATATGAAAATAGTATTAAGGCCTTGGCAATTTAACCTTATTACATGCTGTGTTTATCTGCTATTTGCTATTTTTACGATGCAAGCACTGCATACTTTGTCTACGTGGCCACCAGCAGGGGTCGCGCTTGCTGCGGTTACTTTATTTGGGCGTAAGGCTTGGGTAGGTGTTGCATCGGGCTCATTTTTTACCATTATTTATTATTTTCATCTCTATAATTTAAATCCTTTTACGTTTAATCACCTTGTTATTAATATTGTTACTTCAATGGGGAATACGTTAGCAGCGCTGTGTGCATTTACCATTATGTACAAGCAAATTGTGTTGCATAACCCTCTGCAACGGGTAGAAAACATTGCTGGTACGTTTATTTTTGCCTGTGCGGCAATGGGTACTGTTTCGGCTATTTTTGGTGTGGGCATTTATTCTGTACTCGGGCTTGAATGGTTTGATGGTTTGTTTTTTGGCATTTTAAATTGGAGCGCCAGCAATGCGCTAGCTGCAATTGCTATAAGCCCTGCATTGTATTTTTTATGGCGGCGCTGGCCGCACAAAATGACGACCCAAAATGTTACTCAGTCTTTGTTAATAACCGCCATTACAGTGTTATGCTGCTATTTGATTTTTGGCCCTGGTTATACCCATTTAGATTTACCCATTTTACAGCCGTCTCTAATATTATTTCCGCTTTTGTATTGCGCTATGCGTTCGTCTTCAACCTTAACCAGTTGCATGAATATGTTGGTGTTTTGTCTTGCTTGGATTGGTAGTAACCAAGGTTGGGGGTATTTTTATCAACATCATGCTGCCAGTGCGGAAATCACTTTACAGTTTTTCTTTTTGTTTATTTTTGCCGTGGTGCTTTTGGTGCAAGCCGTGTTTAACCAAAGGCAAGATGAGCAAGAAGAGCTAACACGCTTATTGGAACAGCGAGTTGAAGAGCGCACATGCCAATTAGAATATCAAAAGCAAAAAGCGCTCAAACTGGCAGTAACAGACCCACTTACAGAGCTTTATAATCGCAGAGGTTTTTTTAAAACGGCACATCATTTATTTAGCCAGTATTTGCGCCATCCGGGATCATGTGCGCTGCTGTTATTAGATTTAGATAAATTTAAACTAATCAACGATAACTACGGCCATGCGATGGGCGATGAAGTGATAAAAAACACGGCAGATGTACTGCGGCAATTTACCCGTGAATCTGATATTACTGGGCGAATTGGTGGTGAAGAGTTTGTTGTGTTTTTGCCTATGTCAACGCAAGATGATGCAACTTCGCTTGCAGAGCGTATACGTCAAGCCATTTCAGAGCAGCAAGTAACATTGGATAACGTTACTGTGCAATACACTCTAAGCATAGGTGTAAGTACGTTTGATCAAAGTGATGTCACTTTAGAAAGCATGCTTAAACGTGCAGATAAAGCACTCTATCTCGCGAAAAACCAAGGTCGTAATCAAGTGCAATATTGCTGATAACTGCGCTTACTGAAAGCCATATTTGGTATGACATGACTATGTGATGTGGTAGATATTTCAGGTGTTCAGTATAAATTTTTTTAAAACCTACCTAGTCATTTAGTTTTTTCGCCTCTTATCACTTATATTTTTAGTTTGTTTAACGTTTAATAATTGATTTAACATTTGTTGCGATAAAATTAATAATTTATTGGGATAAGTAATGTTAAATATGATATAAATCATGCCTTTACTTTATCTTGATAAAGTGTTTTTAAAAACAATCTATAGGTCTTTATGGCTTTCTTGGTAGTTTTTGTAGTGGTTAAACTAAGGTTTATACAAAACTGACTTAGCATCGCTTTGTAGTAAATACTCACTTAATACCGCAAAAATTCAAAAGCGCATAATCACCCCCTCAATATTTCAAAGGATTTTGAATTCATGAAAAAGTTAGTATCAGCAGTCGCTATTACTTCTACATTACTACTTTCAGGTTGTATGACAGTAGTGCAAAACTCACAGCAAGCTTCACTTGAAACCAATAAAACAGTTACGGTAATTGACGACACGCGTACACGCGATGGCGTGCGAGACTCGATTACTGGTTGGTTATCAAAACAAGGTTACCAATTTGAAGTTGTAGAAACGCCAAATTATGTACTTGAGTATGACCAAGCAATTGTATATCAAGCAAATTGGGCGTGGGATATTACCACTTACATGCGTTATGCAGATATTAGTTTATACAACAAAAACAATCGCATCGGTAATGTAAGAGTAGATACTGTTGGTTGTGGTGGTTTTGGTAAGTTCGGTAACGCTGCTGAACGTATTTCGCTATCAATGGATTTACTGTTTAAGAAAATCGATACAAAACAAGCTGAAAAGCTAATTTGTAAAGCGTAATTATAAAAACAAATACAATAACGCATCGTCCGTGTTGTATATAAAAAACTAGGCTATTGTTTTTGTTCATTGCGCTAGTTATATAACAGCTTTAGGTTAAATAAATGTACCCTTCCTATAGTTAAAGTGGGAAATATTTAACAAGATGCTCTTAAAAAGCGCTGATAATTCAGCGCTTTTTTATGAGTAATGCCTAAAATGAGAGTCGATACCTTCCTAAATTAATGACACCAATAAATCATTGGGAATTTTGTGTTTTTAAATCGGTACTGTGAATTAGAGACAAGGGCATTAAGGGACTCATTAAGAAGGGAAAAAAGCGCCACAATAGCGTATCGGGCGCTTTTTTAAGTTAACGTTGTGCATTTCGCAAAATTTGCTTTTTGCTCAATGTAGACTTAACCATTTTCGTAAAATCTTTATCATGTTGACGTTCTGCACTTTTACTTCGAGCATTTTTTCTTCTTTCGAGGAATGCTTGCTCTTGTTTTAAATGCAGATAACTATCATATCGCTCGGCTGTTATATTTCCATATTCTAGTTCTTGTTGAACTGCGCAGCCAGGCTCGCCTTCATGTGTACAATCTCTAAAACGGCACAAATCAGATACATTTTGGATCTCGCTAAATACAGCGTCAATATCTTCTGCGTCAGCCCAAGCTTGTACTTCTTTAATGCCTGAGGAGTCAACAATATATCCGCCGTTTTCTAATTCAAACAGACAACACGCAGATGTCGTATGTCGACCCCTATTATCTTTATCCCTGCCTGAATTAGTTTTCTGTATACTACTTTTGAGAATAGTATTGGTGAGCGTTGATTTACCTACACCTGATGGTCCGATAAACATTCCAACTGCTCCATTCACCAAATATGACACAACTTCTTCGATACCTGTTTTATTTTCTGCGCTGCAGATAATGATATTAATATCCAGTGCAACGGTTTCTAACTGTCGCTTAATTAAATTTGCCATGTCATTTAAATCGCATTTATTCAAAATAACGACAGGAGTTGCGCCACTATTCCAAGCAATTGTTAGCAGTCGTTCAAGTAATCGGTCAGAGTAATGCCGTTTACGATCAAGGCCTAATACGATAAACACATAATCAACATTGGCTGCAATTGCCTGTTGTTCGGTAGTGTTACCTGTGAACTTTCGGCTAACAAGGCTGTGCCTTTTCTCAATGCCGCTAATTAAGTAATGAGAGTGTTCATTTGCAACATTCACCCAATCTCCGACACATGGGAGACACTCTTTACTTTTAATAGTATGTAAAAAACTACCTTTTAATCTTGCAGATTTAATGCCGTTTTCGGTTTGAATTTTATAACTATCGTAATGCTTTTCAATAACTCTGTATTTGCTATGTGTATTCATTGTTACTACCGCTTTCTATACTAAGATGCTTTAATCTTGTTAAGACCATTTTTGATGGGAATGGTAATGACATAATTGGTTCCGCAGCTATCGTGAGAAGCAGCAATTCGTTATCGTCCGCAGCTACTCTGTTGGTTCTGATAGTCTTACATTTTGAACATTTATGAATTAATGACCATTCTTGATTTTTTTGAACATGAATGCCTATTGGCTGCATAATTCCGCGACAGCTCGAACGGCGATCCCCAGCTTTGATGTCCATATGCACACTGCATAAACAGTAAGGGCAATGGTTTCTATGCTGACCACCGTAAATAATTGGCGAAACTCCTTGACCACATGATGCACAAATAAATGATTCTTGTGGATTTTGTCGAATGGTATTATTTCTAGTCATAATGCTTAACCTCTTTTAAAGTGATGGTTCTCCTTTAACCAAATTGAATTGACTGACCGTGCAGTCAATTTTATGTGTAAAATTTTTTAACAAAAATAGTTTGCAAAAAGGCCCTATCTATTTGGCCATTTTTACGTATTTCTCAATAAATACTTGTTTTACAGCTACCAAATTGAAATCTTCGCCAAGAAACAAGTAGTTCAATGCAATACCGTCAATTTCAGCAACGAATAGCTTGCTTAAAATACTGCTTGATTCATAACCTAAAAAGTCAAAGATTTCTTTAACTTCGGTTTGTAAAATCGTAGTTCTCTCTTCAATTAAATCTTGCAGTAACCTCCGTGTTGAAGGTTGAAACATTACATTAAAGTTTAACTGATAGATGTATTTATGTTCATCAACCGACATCGCTGTAAAAATAGACTCAATAAACGCAATTAACCTTTCGACTGGGTCTGTTTTCTGTTTGTACTCTTTACTAGCGCTACCGATGATTTCAGTAATTCTTGCAAAAATTTCTCTTAATAGTTCGTCTTTAGTTTTAAAATGGTGAAACACTAACCCCTTTGAAGTGTCAGCTTTAGCACAAATTGTTGAAATAGACGTTTTCTCAAAACCATTTTCAGCAAAAAGTTTTATTGCTGTTTCTATAATTTGTTCGCGTTTATCCACGTTTTAACCCTTAAGAGTGAAATTGACCGGCTGGTCAGTTTCTGAGATTTTAAATAATATTTTTTTATTGTCAACTGATTATTTTATGTTCATTTATATTACCTATCTGAACACAACTGTTGCGCAAAGTATTTGTGGTTTTGTCACACGAGGAGTTTGTTTAATCGAGTTTGATAGGGGAGGTAATGTTTGCTTTGAAAGTAACTATCCGACTTAGTTAGTAATTTTCGTTTAATGTCCAATTTGGTCAAAAGCGTTAAAAGCATAGTGGGTGCTTTGTTCCTGTTTCGCTTTTTCAATAATAGGTATGCCCCAACTGCATCCTATTTTGCTTAAAAAATCGCGCCAGCTTAGTCCACCTGGGCCAACAGCACTGTCTAATTCACTTAAACCAAATGATCTGGCGCCTCCGGTTTGTGCAATCGGAGGCAAGTTGGGGTCGTTAGTATAGCCGCCAAGCACAAAAGGTTTTGCCACATTGCTTTGGTTAATTGCAAAGTAAAGCACTTCTTTTCTTTGTGTGTCGGTGTAAGTAGCGATTTTTTTCATGGGTTGTAACGTTAGTCTTTAGTGTAATACTCGCGTATGTGGCTATTGCCATCATTTTGTGAGTTTCCCATATATTCCCAGTAGGTGGTTTCATTTTCAAAATGGAGATGTGATATTTGTGCTTTACCGTATCGATCAAACTGTAAAACAATGCTGCTATCGGTACATCCTAAAATTGAGTAGTTTATGTGTTCTTCTTTCGCTGGCATCGTCATGGTTTTTTCGCCCATTGTGATCTCAATGTCAGGGGTGTTGATGCGCATTTCCTGTTTGTTATTGAATGTTATGACTTCTTTACCTTGAGTTTGGGTCATAAAAGCCCACGCATTGCCGTCAACATTGGCCCACTTTTTATTGAATGATTCGAACTTTTCGCTGGATGATGTCCATGTTCCGGTCAACGTAGGGCAACTCATCGCAATATTGGGTAAAACAAGGGATAAACAGAGGATTAATTTTTTCATATGTAAAATGACAATTTATTTGTGCAAAGCTTATTTTTATAGATGTAACAGAGAGTTACGCAAGGCTTTATTTAAGTCTGTTATAACGGATGAAGTGTTTATTGGTGGCTGAGCGTCTTTGTTTGCGCTTAACTTGGAACTAAGCTATTTTCCAAGCCAAAATAAAGCCATTGTTACACTGTATGAATATTAATTTACGTGCCATTAGTTACGCTACTGTATTAGGTATGCTGTTGGGCTGCAATACTGTGCCAACACCGCAGCAAGATTTTAAAAATACAAACCAGAACAAAGTACTTCGCATTGCTACATTTAATGTCAGTATGGAAGCCACTAATTATCAATCAAGCGAACAATCAGCTACAAAATCAACCCTAAATGCACATGCGCTTACGCAAGCATTAGCAGGTGGTAATGAGCAGCAAATTAATAATATTGCTGAAATTATTCAGCGCACTCGTCCAGATATTATTTTACTTAATGAATTTGATTACATTGTAAAGCGCGAAAAAGGCATCGATTTATTTAAGACAGCATACCTTGAAGTATCGCAAAATGGCTTAGCGCCAATTACTTACCCATATGTGTATCTTGCACCCGTAAACACGGGGGTAAAAACCGGATTAAAAGGCGATGCTGTTAAGCTTACTCATTTTGGTTTTGGCCGTTACGCTGGGCAGTATGGCATGGTACTGTTGTCGAAATACCCCATCGTTTCAGAGCAAGTCCGCACTTTTCAGCATTTTCTTTGGCAAGATATGCCGAATAACTTGATGCCAGTTAACCCAAATGGCAGCCAATGGTACTCAAGCGACGAGCGCGCCATAATGCGTTTATCGTCCAAGTCTCATTGGGATGTACCGATAAATGTTTGTGATAACATGATTCATGTGCTGGCAAGCCACCCAACACCTCCGGTATTTGACGGCGAAGAAGACCGTAATGGAAAACGTAATCACGATGAAATCCGCTTTTGGCGAGATTACATTAGCCCATCAAGCAATCACTATATTTATGATGATAACGGTCAGTACGGAGGCGTTAACCCGCAGTCTTTTGTGATTTTAGGTGATTTAAATGCCAGCGCTGAGGAAGGTGATGCGCACCCAAATGCGATTAATCAGTTGTTGTCGCATTCAGTTATAAATCAATATGCAGCGCCTCAATCAGAGGGTGGCTTGCAAAATAAACCTGAAAATACATACGCAGCAACACACACCGCAGGGTGGGGAATGCGTGCCGACTATGTGTTGCCGTCAGCAAATTTAAAGGTGTTAAACAGCGCTGTGTTTTGGCCCGCTAAAGATAAGCAAGGTGCCCATTTAGTTGCCGATAGAAGTGCGTCATCAGATCACCGCTTAGTTTGGGTGGATATCAGGCTTGCTAAAACATGCGAACAGTAATTGTTGATATCGGTTAACTAAACGTGCGCGAAAGCTTGCCTTTTTGCTTGCGCAAATACAATCGCTGCTCGACTTAATGCAAAACCCGAGTCGTACTAGCCAAGAGGTGAAAGCGATAACACAACATCATTTAGACGATATTGAGCTGAAAATAAACGAGCTGCAACAAATGCAAGAAACCCTAAAACAACTTGCAGATAACTGTAGCGGTGACGAAAGTGCCGATTGCCCAATTCTTGATGGCTTGTGTCAATCAAGCGAGCAATAACGCGTTATTGCTCGCTAAAAGTCATATACAAACTAAGTTTATTTAGGGTAACTAATAATATTATGGAAAACCGCAGTTTCGCTTAATGCTTCATAGCCGTGCGGTTGATCGCTATAAAAACGAATGCTGTCACCTTGTTTTAAAGGGTGCCAGATTTGATCGAAATACACCTGTAACTCACCTTCAATCACGTGAATATGCTCAATAACGCCAACATTATGCGCACTTGATAATTGCTGGTGGCGCTCAGATAAGGTGATTTCAAACATCTCTAAACCAGTATCTGCCTGAAATGGAAATAAGGTATTTATTTTCATGCGCGGGTCGTCAGGGAACACCCGCTCACTTTCGCGCAAGTCTGGTTTATCGGCGAAAAATGCTGAAAACGACGTTTCTAAGCCACTGGCAATTTTCCACAATGTGGCAATGGTTGGGCTAGATTCTTCTCGTTCAATTTGGCCAAGCATGGCTTTTGATACACCTGTTAGCTTAGCTGCCTTGTCTAAGCTTAAGCCTTTCTTTTGACGTTCACTTTTTAAATGTTGGGCAATTTCGGCTCTGAAAATCGCATCTTTCATAGTAATTTCTCGGTTGTGCGCTATAACGCACGGTGTTATTGTTTTGTTTGTTGTGCGTTATTGCGCACAGTTTTTAAAAATATAACACAGAGAATAACGAATGATGAACACCAAATACCTATCTGTAAGTCATATCACTGCGGGGTTTAGCGCTGTACTAATCGGTTACACCAGCTCTATTGTTATTATTTTACAAGCGGCAACGGCGGCAGGTGCCTCTGCGGCACAAATTGAAAGTTGGTTGCTCGCCCTTGGCTTAATGATGGGACTGAGCTCAATCGGTTATTCTTGGTATTACAAAACACCTATTTTAACGGCGTGGTCTACCCCGGGGGCTGCGATGTTAGTAAGTATTGCCCCGCAACATGACTTGCCTACGTTAGTTGGTGCGTTTGTTGTTACTGGTGCGCTCATTTTCATTACAGGGCTTGTTACACCACTATCAAATGCCCTAAAACGTATTCCCTCATCACTGTCAACCGCCATGCTTGTCGCTATTTTATTGCCGTTTTGCGTAAAAGCGTTTGAACCTATTATGAGTATGCCGTGTGTGTTTTTGTTGATGTTCATTACTTATGTGCTAAGTAAACGGTTTGCCGCAAAGTACACCATGTTAATGCTGCTTATTGTTGGTTTAGCTGTGGCGTTTTATCTTGATAATGATTTAGTAAGCACAGCACACTTAGCCGTTGCTAACCCCGTTTGGTTTACTCCAGAGTTTGATGTGATGGCTATTTTTAACATTGCTGTACCGCTTTATATTGTCACTATGCTATCGCAAAATTTATCAGGTATTGCGATGATGCAAAGTTATGGATATAACGCACCGGTTAAACCTATTTTGGTTGGCACTGGGCTTATTAATATGTTGGCGGCACCGTTTGGTGGTTTTAGTTTAAATCTTGCTGCTATTTCTGCCGCAATGTGCATGACTGAAGAGGTTGATAGCAACAAGGGTAATCGTTATCGTGCGGTAATTTGGGCTGGTCTATTTTATATTTTGGCAGGGTTATTAGCGACAAGTGTCGTGTCTATCTTTGTTGTGTTTCCAAGTGAAATAACCCAAATGCTTGCTGGTTTTGCATTATTGGGCACCTTGTTAATGTGTTTGCAAAGTGCATTTTCAAATGCGCGCTACCGTGAAGCGTCTTTACTTACATTTTTGGTCACGCTTTCAGGTATTAGTTTTTTGGGGTTAAATGCGATTCTTTGGGGTTTACTACTTGGTTGGTTCTATGCCAGCTTAATGAACAAAAAAGCAGATAAGTTGCAGCTGAATTAACGTTATATTGGTAACACTAAAATAGGACTATTTGGATAAAGCGTTAATAGTGTCTAAGGCATCTTCTTGATTGGTGAAGGCACGAACATTTAAGCCAGATTTTTCAATAAACGCGTTGAGTAAACTCAATTGCACACGGTTGGCACACACAATAGCAATCATTTGGCAGTTGTTTTCAAGGCTCCAAAGGTAGGTTTGCCCGATGGTTTTCATTACTTCAGGGCAACCTAAGGTTTCGTCATCAATCACATCTATGCGATACCATTTTTCATGGAAGTTAGCGCTAACTTGCTTTTTGAGCTCTTCAAATGCGTTATTGATACCAATAACGTTAAAAGGGCCAAATACATCTAAGAGAAGAATGTTTTTTTGCCAAGAGCAGTTAAGATTTCCGTGCGCAATCATGATTATATCTGTGTTTTTAAATTGGGGTCAGTATACGGTTTAGCTCATTATTTTAAAATATGTCATTTGCTCTTTTTATATCTTACGAACAGGTAACACAATGCGTGTTAAAGCAATCCGTTACCTGCTTGATAAACACAATAGCTACAAACGTATCAGCATATTTTCAAAAATAATCGGTGTGCTTTATACATGATAAATTAAACCAACTGCCTTTTTTGACAAACCTTATCAGGCAACTGACTTAATTGTTTTTTTAACCTTTTTAAGTGCCATTTTTTGCTTTAAAGGCGAAAGGTAGTCAATAAACAGTTTACCTTTTAAATGATCGATTTCATGCTGCAATACAATGGCAAGAAAATCATCACTTTCAATAGTTACTTCTTTGCCTGTGCGGTCTAAACCTTTAACCGTTACTTCGGTGTAACGCTCAACGTCTGAGTAGTAACCGGGAACAGACAAACAGCCTTCTTGCCCCATTTCTTTGTGGTTGCCACTTACAACTTCTGGGTTAATTAGAATGAGTGGCGCATCTCGTTGCTCAGAAATATCAATAACGATAATGGCTTCGCTTCTACCTACTTGTGTTGCGGCGAGCCCAATACCATCGTCGGTGTGATACATGGTATCAAGCATGTCATCAATTAATGTTTGCACGCTTGCAACATCGGTTACCTTTTCGGCGTTAACTTTTAACTTCTCGTTTGGAGCTTTTAGTATTTCTAAAACGGCCATTTTACCTCAATTATTTTTGGCTAATCGCCCTTGATGGGGCTTTGGAGTGCTTGCTGATTAATTATGACAAACAAGCAAAGTGTTATGATGGCGCAATTGTATGTTAGATAGGGGTCGATTGATAAACGTTATTTTCGATTTGTGTGCCAGCAAATTCAAAATTAAGTTGGCCAATTTTGCGAAATCCTAAATACTGGTAAAACCCGTTAGACTCGTTTTCAACCCAAGTGTACAGCCAATACACGTTACCAAACTCGTGTTCTACCGCCTTTAAAAGCTGCTTACCTAAACCTTGGCCTTTAAATCGGGTATCGATATACAGTTTTTCAAGCTCAAAACCATTATTTGTCGATTGATAGTGAGATTTCATATTAAGCAGGGCATAGCCTTGTAGCACTTTGTCTTTTTCAATCACTAACAAGTTGTAATCTGGCGAATCAAGTAACGAGCTAAAATAGCTTTCGGTAAATGTAGCAAGGGCGTACTGGGCGTATTCGCGCTTTATGCCTTCAACGGCATAGGTGTCGAGCCATACTTTTATTGAAAGGGCGGCTAATTGTAAGCAATCGTCCTTGCATGCATGTCGAATCATAGTGTTGTAGATGTCTTCTATTATTATTCTTTTACTAATGCCAGCTTTTCAATGCCATGGCTGGGTGTAAAACGCTTAAACTCGTTAAAGCCGTGCTTTTGGTACAAGCGAATAGCGGGTGCATTAACTACAGCGGTTTCAACAATGGCTTTGGTAAAATCAAACGCATTTAACACATATTCCATCAGTTTTTCGGCAATGCCTTTACGAAAATGCTCTGGCGCTACGGTTAAACTGTCTATTTCCAGTATTTGGTCTTGGTATGTGATTTCAATAACACCAGCAAGGCTGTCACCCTCATAAAAACCATAAAACAAGGTATTTGAGCTTGCTATATCCTGTGGCGTGCGCGATAGCGGTGGAAAATTATCGGTGCCAATCAGTGCGGCTTCAATTTTATAAGAAGCTTGAAACACAGCGTAAATGTGCGAAGCAATATCGCTATTTGAATGGGTAAGTTGAGCTATCATATTTTGTTGTTTAACTGCCTAACTGGGTAATATGCAAAAGTTCGCCCGAAGGTCCCCAAAGATAAAATACTTTACCCCAAGGCATTTGTTGGATTGGTGAGATTTTAGTTTTGTATTTTGAATTGCTACATAACTCAAACGCATCATCGATATCCGCAACGCAAATTTGCAACATAAAGTTATTTGCTAAATCTTCGTTGTAAAAGCGCTGAACGAAGAAAAGACAATCGCCATTTTCAAAAAGGGTAAGATCTTCGCTCACATATTCAGACCTAAAGCCAATTTCAGCATAAAAAGATAAAGAAACCTCGTAGTCCTTACTCGGGATAAATGTTTTTATATCGATAACATCCATGATATTTCCATAAATAAGCGGCACGTAATTACACTTAAAAAGTACAAAAGGGCATTAGTGAAATAGCTAAGGGCAAAGTAAGTGCGCCCAAAATTTTACAAAACTATAAATAGCGCATATGCATTAGTAAACCTTTCAATAACTAAAGATTAATAACAGTTTTTAAAAACGGTGCTTTAGCCTAAATAAGCATGGTTTCTTAGTGCTTTTATAGGAAATAGGTTTGGGGTTTAGGCAAATTGTATACGCGCTAAACACAATACAGCGCAACAATTTGGGCACTTAATTGCAGACAATTTCATTCAATTGTTTATTTTGTATATTTTATACGATATAGTCAGGCAATAAAGATTTTATACAATAGGTAATACGATGCAAACAAATAGTACAGATTGGCGTTATACGGTTATGCCTGCCGTATTCACATGGTTAAAAGAGACTGAAACAGGCGCGCTTGAAATTGATCTAGTTGCAACACAAAAGTATGCAGCAGATATTTTACGTGTTGAAGGTAAAGCTGGCACGCGTATGGGTGGCCTTGTTGGTTCGGGCACGCTGGGTGAAAACAGCTACCTAAGCGTTGAGCAGCGTCTTTCTCTACTAAGTGCGCTTTCTGAGGTTGCTAAAGAATTTAACGTGCCTTTAATTAGTGGTGCCGCGGCAGAAACCAAAGAAGCACTTGCAACTATTGTAAAAGAGCTGGCAACAGTAGGTGTAGATACGGTAATGGTAATGCCACCAAAAACTAAAGAAGCCCCTTCTGATGATGAAATGTATGCATACTACGCGCTTGCGGCAGATGCAGCACGTGAAGCAGGCATCACAATTATGCCTTACAACAACCCAGATGCAGCGGGTTACCATGCGCTTTCAACCGATATTTTAAGAAAGCTTGCCGCGCTACCTGAAGTAACAGCTCTTAAAATCTCAACAACGGACGTTTCAGTAATCGAAACTCTGATGCTTGAAAATAAAGATGCAAAAATCTTAGCAGGTGTCGACACAGTAACTGTTCACGCAGGCCTTGCTGGCGCATGTGGCGGTATTACAGGCGTAGGGTGTATTTTCCCGAAAGCAAGTGTAAGTATGCAAGAGTACGTAAATGCTGGCAACTGGGCTGAAGCGAATAAAATCTCGCAAGCAATGAACTCAATTTCATACCTTGATGCACAACCACTGCTTTTAGAATACCTAAAATTTGCATTTGGTATTCACCACAGTGACGAACAAGGCGGCCTTCGCACATTAGGCAAAAAGCTTACGGCAGCGCAAATTGATGATGTACGCGCACGTTACCAACTTGCAAAAGCGCGCCTTGAAGCACTTGGTTTAGCTGAATAATTTTTTCCGTGTTTTGAAAAGATCAAAGCTCCGTTTACGGAGCTTTTTTTGTGGGTGTTGGATAGCTGTAGGGTGCACTCTGCAAGACCTGACCTAGATAACTCCCAATAATTTTATACTATTGAGAATTATAACGACAATTATTGTTCATCTTTGTATTTCTTGTAGCTACTCCCGAGGAAAAGAATATTAGAAGCTGTCAAATGTAAAGAGTAACTAACTAGGTGCTCAGGTAGTTCTCTTAGCGAAGAGCCTTGCCCATGGCCACTTTCGTTATTTCGAATACTTGAAATACCTTGAGATATCAAAGTAGGTAAACTCGAAAGTTGGGTTTGTAAATACGAAGGAATTAAACCATTGCTCATACAGATAGGAATAAGTGCATTGATAGTACCTTTTGAATAAGCCCAACCCTCGTTATCACAAATATGCTTGAGTAGGCTTTCCAAAGATTTATTGGCCTCTGTTAGACATTCTTCATATCTTTTATGCCTGTAATGCTCGTGAGCGTTAAGAAACTCTTGTTTTGCACCTTCAAATTCAGATAAGAAAAATAATGCTGGTTTTGTGATTTCCGCATGTGTAAATGCTTTATCAATTCGCATTATTATGCCGTCTACATATTCGTAGCCAACTCCAGCTCTTTTCATTCTTTCATTGATTTCTTCGATTGCGTCAGATGGTAGTTGCTTTGCGTGTGAGTCATTTCTAAATTTATTAAATTCAGGTTGGACAACGTTAAGCGCATATGTACAGAGTACCTCTAATAAATCTAAGAAATTTTCAATAAAATTTTCTTTTAATATCATTTCTTCAACCCAACCGTGGCAGCCAAATGACCAACCACGTATTTTCGTAAGTCCATATTCTTTAGACAAGATGTCGAAAATATCATTAAAAGCTACATGAGCTGAAGAGCCGTACTTTAGACCGCCAGAATAGTAATCCTCCTTTGCCCCATAAGTATCAAAAATAATCTTTAGAAGCTGAACTCTTAACTTTCTTGGAATTGAGTCATATTTGTATATGTCTGGATAGGGGTTAGTATTCCTATTCGAATATAAATCTATTATTGGCATTGTTTGACCTAAATTAAAATTCTCTATGGTTTTACTTGATGTTCAAGTTATTGTTTCATATGAAAAAGTATAATATCTAGATGAAGTTGTAAATCACTCATTATTTTAATCAAAGCTACCTAAACGATGTTTTTATGAGGGCTCAGTTTATTAAGAACTTTTGAGTTTTTGATTTGTCTTTGGATTCTTATCTTTATCTTGCTCAAATCTTTTCGTCAAGTAAGAAAATCTTCTACCACAGCAAAAAAATTAGAATACAAAGTATGCTCTACTGTCCGTACGTACATACTGTGTATGTTTTTATAATTCTATATAAATTATATATATATCAAATGCTAGTGTTTAAATTGATGCACTGTATAAGTTTGTCGTGGTTGCTTTTTGTTGATAAAATAGCCTTGTGTTCTGATGTCGGAGTCGAGCGCGAACCTTTAAACTGAAAACAGGAGACTTTTATGTCTAAAGCTAGAAGTGCCGTTACTGGCAGATACGTTAAGAAATCTTACGCAAAACGTTACCCTCACTTAACTGTTGTCGAGAAAGACAAGCCGAAATCGAAATGTAAGTAAGGAATATTAAATCTGACAAGGACGTCAGCCATTCCCTTTAAGCAAATTATGCAGATATTGATTAAAGCAGAAACCATCGTAAGTCATTGGGGTTAGAACTTTCACTGAGCAAAATGACTAACTCGATGTGTTAAAGCCAAACATATACAAATATAAAAATCGAAAACGTAGCTGTTTTTAACGCTGTATTATTTATTGTTATTTCTAATACTCTTGTTTTTTGTAGTTTAACCATTTTATTCGGTTGCTTGTTTACTGTCCAAAGTACCGCTTAATGCGGGCGCTGTGCCTTTATTTTTAAAGCCAAATCAAGCAAAAATCCCACCTTTCCAAATACACGTTTTGTTACAAACAGTTAACGCGATTAATTCTCATTTAAATGTGTTTTTATCCATTTAAATCAGTTGGTTATATCAGTTGACTGAGCTGTTTAGATTGTATACCGTTAACGGCTAAAAATAATAATCAAGGAATGTGTGCAGTGCTTGAAGTGAAGAATCTGTATCGCGAGTACGGCAGTGGTGAAACGCGCGTTACCGCGTTAAACGATGTCTCTATCACCATCGACGAAGGGGAGTTCGTCGCCATTATGGGCTCGTCGGGGTCGGGCAAATCAACGCTAATGAATATTTTAGGTTGTTTAGATACGCCAACTAAAGGCGAGTATTTTTTGTCTAAACAATCAATTCAAGATATGTGCGATGAAGACTTATCAAAAATCCGTAACCAGCGGATCGGCTTTATTTTTCAAACCTTTCATTTGTTAACCCGTTTAACCGCGCTTGAAAATGTTACATTACCGCTTAGGTACAGTGATATATCGCCAGAACAAGCAAAACAAAAAGGGTTAGCCATGCTTGCCAAGGTAGGCCTTGATCACAGGGCAGGGCATAAGCCAAATGAAATGTCGGGTGGACAAAGGCAACGTGTAGCAATTGCCAGAGCCTTAGTTAATGAACCTAAAGTGATTTTTGCCGATGAACCTACCGGTAACCTAGACAGCAAAACATCTCACGAAATTATGTCGTTGTTATGTGATTTACACGCCCAAGGCCACACTATTGTGATGGTGACCCACGAAGAAGATATTGCTGAATACGCCAAGCGCATTATTCGAATGAAAGACGGTGTGAAAATAGAGGATAGCGTTCAATGAAAACACTTAAACTTAGCGCGCTGCCATTGATGCTTGCAAGCGCGCTTTTTACAACGCAGGTGTTTGCATCGCAAAATATTTTTATTACTGGGGAAATAAAAGCGAGCGACAGCCAAACGTTTTTTGCACCGCAAAGCGATACATGGCGCATTCAAGTTGAATGGATGTTACCCGAGGGCGAAGTTGCCAAACCCGGAGATGTGGTTGTGGTATTCGAAGGCGGCTCAATTGCTAGCACCATTGAGCAAGATGAAGTAAGCCTTAATACCGCACAAGATGAATTAAAACGTCAACAAAACAAGGGAAAACAAGCCATTTTAGAAGCCGAATTTGCGCTTGCCCGTGCTGATTTGTTACTTGAAAAAGCCAAAATTGATGCGGCTGTGCCGAAAAGCCATGTAAGTGCGTTTGATTATGAAGAAAACCAGCTAAAGCTTGAACAAGCGGTGATTCAAAAACACAAAGCTAAAGCAAGCCTAGCTGAGGCCAAAACTACGGCGCAGGTAAACATTCGCAAGCAAGAAATCGAAATAGAACATTTGCAAATTAACTTAAAAGAAAACCGCGAACGTTTGCAAAATCTTACCCATAAAGCTACCAATAAAGGCCCCATTTTGTATGGTAATCACCCTTGGTATGGCACTAAATTGTTTTCAGGCGTAACCGCGCAGCCTGGTTGGAAAATTGCTGAAATCCCAGCAATGACCGGCCTTTATTTAGAAGCTTGGGTGCACGAAATTGATTATAAGCACTTAAAGCAAGAGCAAACAATGTCGCTTACGCTTGATGCGTATCAAGATACGCCACTCACTGCAAAATTAAGCGATATTTCAACACAGCCGGAAGAGCGTAAAGAGTGGGGTAAAGATGCCTATTATCGCGCTAAGTTTGAGTTTGACGACACACAGCAGCTAAAAATTTTACCGGGTATGACGGGGCGCGTTGTGGTGCAAGGAGGCAGTAATGAATAAGTTTAAACTTGGCTTAGTTGCAAGCCTAATTGCGTTTTCGCTTAGTGGTTGTGGCGATGATGAATTTGATTATCACACCATTGAAAAAACCAGCTTACAGTTGGCTGTGCAAGCCAATGGCGAATTAGAGTCGGCGCAGCAATCGCTTATTGCACCGCCGTCTATTTCACGTATGTGGCAATACAAGGTGAAGTTTTTAGCGCCTGAGAATAAACAAGTGAAAAAAGGCGAGATGGTTGCCTCTTTTGATGATAAACCCGTGCGCGACCGTTTAATTGAAAAAACCAGTGAATATGATCGCGCGGTAAAAGAGCTCGAAAACCAAAAAGCGCAAGAGATTAAAAACCAAGAAGAGTTAAAACTCGCCCTTGCCGAAGCACAAATGAATTACGATATTGCCAAGCGTAAGGCCGATATTAACGATGACTCAATGTCGGATAACGACAAGCGTAAGGCACAGATTGATTTTACCATTGCGCAAAATGATCTTGAACTCGCTAAGAAAAAACTGACCTTTCAAAATGAAACTAAAGCGCTCAATATTCGCTTAGCTAAAGGTAAAGCCGAGCGCTTAAAAGCAGAAGTTGATGCCCTAGAACACGACATTGAAAAGCTCAAAGTAAAAGCACCCATGGATGGCATTGTAATGTATTACACCGATGCCAGTGGCGAAAAGCCTACGGTAGGTGAAAGTGTGCAATTTGGTCAGCCGGTAATTGAATTAGCGGTGATTGAAGATATGCAGGTAAAAGCGCAAATTGATGAAGCTGACTTTGGCCGCATTGCACTTAATCAGAATGTTAAAGTGACCATTGATGGCTCTGAGCCGATTATTACATCGGGCAAAATAACCAGTATTGGCAGTGCGTTTCGTGAAAAATCGCCGCAAGACAAGCGCCGAATCGTCGACACCTTAATTAAACTCGATAACATCAATGCAGCTGCGATGCGCCCAGGGTTAACCGCCCGCGTAGAAATTGCTACCGATAAAATTGACGATGTATTGATAGTACCTGTAAGCGCATTGCATAGCGACCAATCAAGCGCGTATGTAATTGAAAAAAATGGTGATAAAACCCCTGTTACGGTAGGTAATATTAGTAATGGTTTTGCGGTAATAAAAAGCGGCATTGAACAAGGAGAGGTAGTGCGTTTATGAAGTATTTAGCTATTGTTGTAAGCGCGATTTTGTTAACCGCGTGCTCAAAACCCGATGATGTCGCCGCCGAGCTTACGTTCACCGTGCAAAAAGCCCCGTTTAAAAATTATGTAGAGGCAAAAGGCGAGTTGATTGCCGCTAATGAAACTGTGATTAGCACTCCTGCGTCATCGCGTGGGCCGCAAACGCTGGCGTGGTTAATGCCTGAATATTCTCAGGTTAAAAAAGGTGAAGTGATTGCACGGTTTGATGGTCGTGTAATGATTAAGCAAAAGCGCGAGAGTGATTTTTCAAACCAAAAAGTGTCGCAAGATTTATCGGGTAAAAATACCGAAATCGACACGCGCAGAAAACACTTAGGGTTTGATATGGATATTGTTGAAGAAGAAAAGCAATTTGCTGAAAACTTTTCTATCGACGATGATCGAATTATCTCAAAACTTGAGATTTTAGAGCAGGCGCAAAAGGTTGATTATTTAAATGCTAAAACTGCCTATTTTAACTGGCAATCAGCGCAGTTTAATAGCAGCGCGCAAGGTGAGCTAGACCTCTTAAGCATGCAAAGTCAGCAGCATCAAAGCAAAATTAATATGCTCGATGGCAATTTGTCGTCGTTAGAGGTGGTTGCCCCGCACGATGGCTTACTTACCCACAGTGTAAACTGGCATGGTGAAAAGCCAAGAGCAGGGCAAACCTTGTGGCCGGGCCAAAAAATTGCGGGCTTGCCTGATATCTCGGTTATGCAAATCAAGCTGTTTGTAAAAGAGCGCGAAGCGATTAATTTAAAACAAGATCAAGCAATTGAGTTTTCGCTTATTTCAACACCCAATAAAGTATTTACTGGCAAAATAAGTAAGCTTGCACCGTTTCCTAAATCAATTAAGCGACAAGACCCGCAAAAGTATTACGAGATCACCGCCAGCATTGATGAGCAAGGCGACTATTTACGACCGGGCTTAAAAGTGGTGGCAAACATAGTTGCGGATCAGCCAGCCGAAAAGCTAATCGTACCAAAATTTAGCGTATTTGCTGACGAAGAAGGCGCGTATGTGCAACTTAAAACGGCATCGGGTTATAGCAAAGCGCCAGTTACCTTAGGCGCAAGTAATTTAAGCCATGTTGAAATTGTAAAGGGCCTTTCCAAAGGTGATGTAATTGCGCTAGTTGAGCAGGAGGGCAAGCTATGAATTTAGTCGGATTATTTAAAGATGCTGCAGTGCAATTGCAGCAGCATAAAATGCGCACTTTTTTAACTTTGCTCGGTATGATCTTTGGTGTAGGTGCGGTAATTGCCATGTTGAATATTGGTGAAGGTGCACAGCGTGAAGCACTGAAAATGATTGATTCAATGGGCCTTAATAACGTAATTGTAGAAGCTAAAGACTTTGAAGAGGATGAACTTAGAGAGCAGCGTAAGCACTCGGACGGGTTGTCGCTTAACGATGGCAAAGTTGCAGTTGAAGCCTTACCGTTTATTACAGATTTTGCCGCTGAAAAAGTGGTTGAAACCTACCATGTGTTTAGTGAATACGCCAAATTTGATGGCCAAGCGGTAGGTGTAAGTGAAAACTACTTTGAGCTTGCACATTTTGATTTAAGTGCTGGGCGCTTGCTTAATCAGCAAGATGCTCAGCACTTTTCGCAAGTGGCGCTGCTAGGAGCAAATACCGCGCGTACTTTGTTCCCGCTTGGTGATGCGGTAGGCAAATCAGTTAAAATTAATCATTTGTGGTTTGAAGTGGTGGGTATTCTTGAAGCGCCATTTTTAAAGAAAAAGGAGTTTCAGGGCGTTAAATTAGGCGATGAACAAAACCAGATTTTTATTCCGCTTAAAACCGCGATTCACCGTTTTAAAAGTGAATTACTCGATCCTGAAATTACTCGCATTAAGCTTGCGACCGAACCGGGCTTTAGTCCTGTGATGGCCGCGCAAGCGATTGATGCTTTAGTGAAAGGGCGTCATAACGATATTGATGATTACAAGCTGATTGTGCCTGCCGCGTTATTGGCGCAGCAAAAGCAAACGCAACAAATTTTTAATATTGTAATGTCGTGCGTAGCGGGGATTTCACTGCTGGTGGGCGGTATTGGCATTATGAACATTATGCTAGCCACTGTGCTTGAGCGCACTAAAGAAATCGGTTTATTGCGCGCCATTGGCGCAACGCAAAAGAACATTCAAGTGCAGTTTATTACTGAGAGTTTTACCATTTCTATTTTAGGTGGCTTACTGGGTGTATTCTTTGGTATTGCACTGTCAGAGCTGATTGCTTTTTACTCTCAATGGGCGGTGTCATGGTCGTTAAGCGCAATTGTACTATCGTTTAGCATTTGTGCGTTGGTAGGCCTTGTTTTTGGTGTTTACCCCGCTATTAAAGCATCAAAACTTGATCCGATTGATGCACTGCAAAGTGACTGATATTGCATTATAGAGGTAAATATAAAAAGGGTTAGCGCTTTGCTAACCCTTTTGTTGGGTTGTAATTATGTTTGATAGGGTCAAACATTTACGGTGCAAGTTAGTTGCTAATTATTTAACGATACATATTGCTCTGAGAGAATAGGCGCTGCTGAGTCATGCAGCTTCTCCGATAAGGCATCGTTGTCTTGCTCTGCTACAAAATTAAGTAAACAGCTGCTGTAATTACTTTTTACTTTGGCAAGTTTGTCGCCATTTTCTTTACGTAGCAATACTACTTCGCCTGCTGAAAAGTCACCAATTACATTCACTAAATCTTGCGGTGTGATAAGGTCTTCGCTTTGTTTTTGCATCGCAAATGTGTCTTCAACAACCAATTCACCTTGTGCTTTGGTGGTGTGTTTCATCCAGTGACTTTGGTCTTGCATTGGCGTTTCAATAGCGTGGAACAAGGTGCCCGGGTTACCGCCTTGTAATAACGTATTAAATGTCGCTTCGCTAAAGCCATTAACAATGTATGTATTAATACCGTGTGAAACTGCTTTTTCAGCTGCTTGTACTTTGGTTTTCATACCGCCAGTACCAACATCGCTGGTTGCACCGCCTGCCATTGCGTAAATTTCAGGATCAATACGCATTACATCAGGAATAAGCGTTGCGCTTTTGTCCTCATGAGGATTAGCGGTATAGAGTCCGTCGATGTCAGAGCAAATAATCAATGCATCGGCGTAAGCGGCACTGGCCACCATAGCTGATAAATTGTCGTTATCGCCCACTTTTAGTTTGTCGGTAGTTACCGTATCGTTTTCATTTACGATTGGCAGAATATCGTTATGTAATAACGCAGTCAGCGTATCGCGTACACTTTCAAAGCGGTCGCGATTGCGTAAATCGGCATGGGTAAGCAGTACTTGGGCTGTATTAAAATCAAATAATCTATCCCAAGTTGCCATCATTTCTGACTGACCTGCTGCCGCCATGGCTTTTTTCACTGTCATCGACGAGTTGTCGACGTTATTAAATAAGTGCGCGCCTGCGGCAACCGAGCCAGATGATACTAATACCACCTGAATGCCCGATGCGCGGCAACGTACGATAAAATTTGCGATACTTAATAAATACTGGCTACTGCATCCATCTCGGTGAGGTGCAATTAATGCACTTCCCACTTTGATTACAATCCGTTTCCAGCCGATATTTTTAAGATTTTGTTGCATAAATTAAGCCTCTTGGAGCTTGGCGTTTGTTGCGTTGAACCATTTGATAGCTTGCTGATCTGGCTGCTGTGTGTTCAAGCTAACCAATACAATTGCAAGTGAGCTCGCTACAAAACCCGGTAATAACTCGTAAAAGTAAACACTTAAGGTTTCGCCATTTTCAAGTAGTGGCACGTACGCCCAAAGCAGTACGGTGAGTGAACCCACGACAACACCGGCAACCGCGCCGCTGTGCGTTAGTTTTTTCCACCACAAGCTAAAGATCACCAGTGGGCCAAATGCTGCGCCGAAACCGGCCCATGCGTTTGATACTAAATTCAGTACGCTGCTATTGCTGTCTAGGGCAATAAGCGATGCCACTACGGCAACTACTAGCACACACACGCGGCTGATCATCAGCAGTTCGTTACTGCTTGGCTGACGCTTTGCATAGCTTTTGTAAATATCTTCTACCAGTGAGCTAGACGACACTAACAGTTGTGACGAAATGGTACTCATAATGGCAGCTAAAATTGCTGCTAACAGCCAGCCCGCCACAAATGGGTGGAACAAGAACTGCGATAGAAAGATAAAAATGGTTTCAGGATCTGATACTGATTGCTCGCTATTGGCGATAAAGCTTGCGCCAACAAGGCCAGTTACTAGCGCACCAATAATCGAAATCGTCATCCACGATAAACCGATTTTGCGCGCTTTGGCCAAGTTTTCATGGCTATCAATTGCCATAAAACGCACGATAATGTGTGGCTGACCAAAGTAACCAAGGCCCCATGTCATTAAGCTTAGTGCGGCAAGTAATTCAACATTGCCAAAATCAAACGACATTGATTGGGTGAAATTACTGGCGGCTTCTGCATCAAAGTTACTGAAGGTCACCATAGGTACAGCAACCAATGCAATTAGCATGATTACGCCCTGAATAAAGTCACTTAAACTTACCGCTAGGAACCCGCCAAGTACCGTGTAAATCACGACAATGCTTACGGTAGCAATAATGCCAATGGTGTAATCAATATTAAATGCCGATTCAAACAATTTACCGCCGGCGACTAGGCCAGATGCGGTATAAACTGTAAAAAATACAATAATAACAATCGACGCAATTAGTCTGACACTGCCTTTCTCAAGAGCGAAGCGCTTTGAAAAGAACTCAGGAATTGTCAGAGCATCATCTGCAAGTTCTGTGAATACGCGAAGCTTAGGCGCAACTATGTGATAGTTCACGTACGCACCTAACACTAGGCCAACTGCAAGCCAAATACTGCCTAATCCACTAACATAAGCGGCACCCGGAAGACCCATCAACATCCAGCCACTCATATCTGAGGCACCAGCTGATAACGCGGTCACTTTGGCGCTAACATTGCGCCCACCGAGTAAATATTCACCGTTATCTGAGGTGGATTTTTTCATGGCATAAACGCCAATGAAAATTAGCAGGGCGAAATATAATAAAATAGAAAAAGTCGCGTAATCGAACATTTTATTTCAGTACTAATTAATTATGTTATTTGCTTTGAGAATTTGCGTAGCGCCCTTGTGAGTCACCTGAGATTCGCTTTTTAGCAAGAGAACCCGCGGCTAATAAGTAACTTACAGCGGCGATAAATTTAAAAGAAAGGTACCCAAAAAGATCCGTCTTAGTACTCATGATATTTACCTCATATGGTTAAAATTGATTACAATTCTAATTATTTGAGCTCTAATTTCAAGTGAATAAAACTTGATCAACACTAAAAGTGCATTTAAGTGTTTGTTTATATTGATCTAATTTATTTTTGACGTTTTTATGATTTATTTAGGTTTAATGAGATAAACAAATATTAATTTGAAGTCGAAGCAAATAAGGCTAAATAGGTGAAATAAATTGGCCTGTTTTCCGGTTTATACCGTATAGACCGTGCATTTATACCAATCGGCTACGCTCTTTTAGTTATGTTTGCATTTTCAGCGATTGGTATAGATGTGAACTTTATCGTGGTTTTTTAAAGTTAAGGGGCACATTTGAAAACACTTATTCAATTTTTATCTTGGTCGGGTTTGCTGTTGTCTGCCAATTTAGTTGCACAGGAAAAAGTCACTGCGCAGCAATTTGTCGACTTGCAAGAGGGCAATAAGCCGTTTGCTGGTTTTCGCCGAGCGCATGCGAAAGGTGCGTGTGTAACAGGTGAGTTTGTCGCTAATGGCGCACTTGCACCCTACACAAAAGCAACTTTGTTTGAAGCTGGAACGACTGCTTTTGTTGGTCGCTTTTCAATTGCGGGTAGTAATCCAACAGCGCCAGATTTAAAAGCACCCGTGCGCAGCCTAGCGTTGAGTTTTAATTTAAGCAGCACTGAGCAGTGGCGTATTGCCATGAATACACCGCCTACGATGGCGGTCACTAATGCACATGATTTTTATCAGCAAATTGTGGCAATTAAGCAAGGACCTGATGCGATTAAAGCATTTTTTAATGAGCATCCTGAAAGCAAAGACTTTTTAAATTGGAAAGCCAGCTACACCCCGTCTTCGAGTTTTGCGCTTGAGCAATACAACAGCATAAACGCGTTCTATTTAATTGATAATCAAAGTAATAAACACGCTGTTAGGTGGCATGTTATGCCTCGCGATAACACACTAAATACCCTTACAAATAGCGATAATGCGCTGTTTGATGAGTTAGCAAGCCGTTTAACAAGTGGGCCTGTATCATTTAATTGGGTGTTTACTTTAGCTGGTGATGACGATGATGAAACTAATCCTGCGGTAATTTGGCCAAGCTCACGCAAACAGGTATCTGCGGGAGTGCTCAAGATTAAAGCTATCGATACCAGCGAAGATGCGCGCTGCCACGATATAAACTTTGATCCGCTAACCTTGCCAACGGGCATTGCCGCGACTCAAGATCCCATCTTGAATGCGCGCTCTGCGGCATATGCTGAGTCTTATCGTCGTAGAGCGAAAGAAAAACTGCTGGAGGCGCTGCAATGATCGCCAAACACAGTTTAAGTTTAAGATTATTACACTGGGTAATGGCGATGATGTTTGTATCGCTGTTTGCTGCAGGTTTAACTATGGTTAGTTCACTTGAACCATGGCAACCCAGTTTACTGGCGCTGCATAAGGCGTTTGGCTTAGTTGCTTTAGTGTTATTTGTGCTGCGTGTGTGCGTTAAATTTAGCTCAACGCCGGTAACTCAGAGCAATGATGAATCTAAGTTGCAGAAAATGGCAGCAAGCGGTGTGCATTTTCTACTTTATTGTTTGATGTGTGCAGTGCCACTAACGGGCATTTTGTCGCAGTATTTTGCCAGTAAGCCAATCTCGTTTTTTGGCATAGTGAGCATTGGCGTGAAAAGCGAGCCAGACATTGTGCTTTATGGCTTGTTTCGCGAATTACACAGCTTACTTATTGCTGTGTTTGCATTGCTAATTTTGATGCATGTTGCGGGTGCGCTGTATCATCACTTTATTAAAAAGGACGATACCTTAAAACGCATGCTTTAACGTTTGCTGTTAGTTTATATAGCGGCGTTATCGAAAATAAAAAAGCGAGTTGGGAAACCCTAACTCGCTTTTGCTTATTGCATTTTTTTCGGCTAGCAAGGTGTTAATTTACTTTCACTTTGCGATAGCTTAAGCGGTAAAAAATGCTATAAAACACAGGCACGGCAATCAATGTGAGCAAGGTTGCAAATGCTAAACCACCCATAATGGTTACTGACATATCGGCGAAGAACGCATCGCTTAAAAGCGGCGCCATACCTAAAATAGTGGTAATCGCAGCCAGTGCAACAGGGCGTAAACGTGACGCGCTGGCCGATAAAATAGCTTCGTTTGGTACGCTGCCTTCTTTGATTTGCAGATCAATTTCTTCAAGTAAAACAATGGCATTTTTAATTAACATGCCAAATAAACTTAAGAAACCCAGCAGTGACATAAAGCCAAACGGCATATCGGTAACAAGTAAACCAGTTACCACACCTACCGCAGCCATTGGCACAACTAACCAAATAATCAGTGGCTGGCGCACGCGGCCAAATAACACAATAGAAATCAACAGCATCACTAAAAAGCCCGCAGGCAAGCCTGTACCAAGTGCTTTTTGTGCATCGCGTGATGACTCGTATTCACCACCCCATTCTAGGCTATAGCCAGCCGGTAGTTGAATTGCTTCAATTTGTGGTTTGATACGTGCAAATGCTTTACCTGCGGTTTCATCAAAGCCCGGGTCGGCAAGTACCGTAATGGTTCTTACGCGGTCGCGGCGGTGAATTTGAGTCTCTTCGTTTTCCAGTTTTAAGCCCGTTGATACTTGCCTAAATGGAATGTATTTACGCTGTGATGAACTCCACACTAAGCTGTTTTCAATTGCTTCGGTTTCCGATTGGCCCGAGCTTGCTACTTTGGCGGTAATGGCATAGCTGTAATCACCATCTTGTAAGCGACCAAGCTCCAGCCCCGTTGATGCATATTGAATCGTTTGTGCAAAATCATTACGTGAAACCGCCGCAATACCTGCGTTTACCGAATCATAATGGGTGTTTAGCACTAAGCCTTTTTCACGCCAATCGTGGCGAATATCGCGAATTTTGCCATCGTTCAGCATAATGTTTTCTGCTTCACGGGCTAACTGGCGCAGTACTTCAGTATCTGGGCCTGAGAATCGCGCTGCTAATTTAGCGCCACCACCTGGGCCAAACTGCATTCGTTCGGTATAAAAATCGGCGTTTAGGTCGATGTCTGGCATCAGCTTAGTTAACTGCTGAATCACACCGTCAATTTCATCGCGCTGGTGGGTGCGTACCAAGAAAAAGCCGTAACTTTCGTTTGGTTGTTGCGGCGCATAAGTTAAGGTAAAGCGATCTGCACCACGGCCAACAAAGCTGGTTACTGACTTTATTTCATCAAAGTGCAGTAGCATTTTTTCGGTATCGGCTACTTTTTTGGTGGTTTCGCGAATATCTTGCCCTTGCGGTCCCCAGTAATGCACAAAGAAAATAGGCGCATTTGAAGGTGGGAAGAAACCTTGTTTCACTAAACCAAAACTGGCGTAGGCAATAAAGGTGATGGCAAAAAGCACCGCAACCGTAATCCATCTTAATTTAAGTGCGCTGTGTAGTAGGGCGATATAACCACGATAAAATGCACTGTGACCAGATTGTGAATCTGATTGCTGCTCCACTTTATAAAAGTATTTACCAAATAGCGGCACTACGGTGATTGCTAATACCCAGCTGAGCATGAGCGAAATTAACACCACCGCAAATAGCGAGTAAAGAAACTCACCCGTTGCGTCGTCTGATAAACCAATGCCCGAGAAGGCGGCGATTCCGATTACTGTTGCACCTAATAATGGCCATTGCGTACGTTTTACAATAAAGCTTGCGGCCTCAAGCGCTTTTTTGCCTTGTTTCATACGCAGCATCGTACCTTCGGCAACTACAATGGCGTTATCAACCAGCATCCCCATAGCAATTACCATAGCGCCCAGTGAAATACGCTGTAACTGCAAACCCATCAGCCACATAATTAATACGGTGCCCATTACGGTAATTAACAATACCGAGCCAACCACCACGCCTGAGCGCCAGCCCATAAATACCATTAGCGTTAAGGTTACAACAATCACCGACATGATCAGGTTATTAATAAACCCTTTTACAGATTCATCAACAATATTGGCTTGGTCGTAAATTGGGGTCAGTGTGATGCCTGCAGGCAGCTCGTTTAACAAGTCGGCCACTTTAGCATTCACGCGCTTGCCCACTTCAACAATGTTGACGTCGTTTAGCGCCGATACGGCAAGGGTAATTGCTTCGTTACCTTGGTAGCGAATAAGCGTAGGCTGGATATCGAGCGGCTCAAATTTAAGCTCAGCAATATCACGAATCTTAAATGACTGGTTAGTACCTGGTACAACAATTGTTAGGTTATAAATTTCTTCAATTTGATCTAGCGGGTTTTCAACAATTAAACGCAGGCTACGGCCTTCTAGCTGAATACGACCGCCATTAAATGGTTTTAAATTTTCTTCAAGTAGCGCAGTGATTTCGGGAAATGAAATACCTAAGCCCGACAACTGATATGGGTTGATGTAAGCCACCAATTGCTCTTGTTGCACACCACTGACTTGCACTTTGGCAACGCCTTCGGTGATGAGTAAATCGCGGCGAATAATGCGCGCAAATTCACGTAACTCTTGCGGGCTAAACTCAGGCGCACTCAGCGCGTAATACATGCCGTAAACATCACCAAAGTCATCGTAAACCGTTGGTGCATGGCTACCTGATGGCAAAATACTAGTGACATCGCGCAGTCGTTTTCTCAGTTCATCCCATATTTGCGGTAACTCGTTTGAGTCGAAGTTAGGTTTTACTTCAACGGTGATTTCCGACAAACCGGGTTTTGAAATAGACGTTAGCTGTTTAAGTTGCGGCATTTGTTGCAGCGCAATTTCAAGTTGTTCGGTGACTTCGCGCTCAACCTTTTGCGCACTAGCGCCCGGAAACTGGGTTACAACTTGCACTTGCTTAATGGTAAATGCCGGGTCTTCTAAGCGACCAATGTTACTTAAACCAAGGGTGCCACCAATTAATAATACAATCACCAGCAGCCATATATTGACTGGGTTTTTAATTGAATAACGAGCGATATCCACAGTTATAGCTCCGCTTTATAAGGTTTTACAATCATGCCTTCGCGCATTTGCGCGGCGCCTGCGGCTACTATTAAATCACCTTCGGTAATACCATTTTTAATGGCTGCAAAACGGGTTTTAACCGATAACACATCGACGTTTGCCTTGCTTACTTGTGCCGTGTCGCGATTGAATTTCCAAACATGAAATCCCTCGCTATCGTTACCTTGTAACGCGTTAAATGGCACTAGCAAATGTTGCTCGTCGCTTTGGCTTTCAAGGCTTACTTGTACAACAGCACGAGCTCCAGGGGTTAAATCGGTGTCATTTGCTTGTGCGGCAAATACCACCTTGTATGTTTGTGTAATAGGGTCGGGCTGCGTGGCATGCTCAATGTATTCTAATTGGTAAATTTTATCGGGCGCCGAAATAATGTGTGCGTTAGCGCCAATTAACGAACCCTCTTGGTATTTGCTTACTAAACGCTCCGGCACATTCACATTAAAGTAATAGCGCGAAACATCTTGTAGGCGAGCCACAATATCGCCGGCTTGAACGTAGTTTCCTCTTTCCGCGAAGCGTTCTGAGATCTGCGCATTAAATGGCGCGAGTAAGGTGGTGTAACTGAGGTCTTTTTCGGCGCGTTTAAGGGCGATATCGGCCAGTTCAAAGTTGGTTTTTGCATTATCTAACTGACTTTGAGATACCAAACCGTTTTTTGCCGTTGCTTCAATGCGCTCTAAATCTCGTGTTGCTTGGCGGTAGCGCGCTTCGGCTTCTTGCACGCGTTGTTTAAACGGGGTTGGGTCAATTTGTGCAAGCAGTTGACCTTGGTTTGCCAGCGTACCTGTCATTAACTGTGTTTGGATTAAACGACCAGATACTTCAAAACTTAAATCGACGGTTTTTACCGCCGAGACTTCTGCAGGGAAAGTACGGTTAACCAATTTTGCGTTGCTTACAGCAGGTACTAGCTTAACTGCTTGTACTTTTTCTACCGTAAGTTGTTCGGCAGGGGCGTCGGAACATGCTTGCAAAAACAAAGTTAACAGCGAAAGTGCGACTAATTTTACACGGGTCGCAGAGGTAAAAAAGTGAGTTTTCATAGTCATTGTTGCTTAGTTGTCAAAGTTTAATAAAACGAACTTGATTTTATCTTTATGATTTTTAAAGCATTTAAAACCTAAAATAGAAAACCGCTAACGGCTTAAATACGCTTTAGTACAATCATTAATAAAGTAAACTGTACGGTGTAGTTTACTGGGCGTAATTGAAAAGTAAACCAATTAGTGTAAAAATAATTTCCAACTTTTCTAAGAGACCAAATCATGAGCGAAGCCAAAATCAGCCGCAGTATGCAAAAACGCCAAGCGATTATTGATGGCGCAAAAACGGCATTCCAACAATATGGTGTAAGCGACACCAGCATGGATAAAATTGCCGAAACTGCGCAAGTATCAAAGCGTACTGTTTACAATCACTTTGAAAGTAAAGAGATTTTGGTAACTCACATTATTCGTGATATTTGGAGTCAGAATATTCTGACGTATGAGTTTGAATACGATAAGAATAAAGATTTGCGCAGTCAGCTGAGCGAGTTGATTGCCAACGAACTTCAGTTTATGTGCGATCAAGGCACACTTGATTTAATTCGCGTGGCGATGGGTTACTGCTTATTTAACCCAGAGATGTCTAATGGTGAGTTACGTGAGTTCTTTGAACAAGAAACAACGCTTATTCGTTGGCTTAGACATGCTATGGAAGATGGAAAATTTCGCAAAAAAGACCCGTACCTAGTGTCTGAGCAATTACTAGGTTTGTTAAAAGGGCAAGCTTTTTGGCCGCAGGTGTTACATTTTGATGAGCGCTTGACTGAAGCGCAAATGCGTGAGCTAACAAATGATACACTGGACTTGTTTTTAAGTTACTACGAAATTTAATTGAGTTAACGCGGTTTTGGTGTAAATGTTTCCGTATTAACGAAGGCTTAGTACCATTTTGACGTAAGTTAGGTGGTGTTTTAAAAAGGGCTCACCTTCAACATTTAAGCCAAACCGACGATAAAAAGGTACGGCTGTTTCGCGGGCATCCAGCCAAAATTTTTCAATATTGCGCTTTTTAACATCGCTTATAATATGCTGTAAAAGTTCGCTGCCGAGACCTTGGTTTTGGTAACTTGGCAAGGTGGCAAATTTGCGCAAACGCGCTTCGTTGTTATTGATAAATAACGATGCTACACATATTAGGGTCTGTTGATCTTTGCTGTTCTATTTTTGTTCTTGTTGAGCGTGCTTTTATCGCGGCGCTCGATGTGTGGCCTAGCAATCTAAGCGAATATCGAGCAACAATGAGAAAAGTGCGCTCAAAAGAACCGTTCGGCAGCGCTTGATTGGGCTTTCTACTGTGTTATCGGCTGACTCACATAGAGTAACTATGCCACACAGCCTCTGCCTTGTATAAACCCCAATCAAACTGCTGCAAAAATGAACTTGAAAGGTCAACAGACCCTAACTCTCGCTTGATTTCAATGCCAAAGTGGATGGCATTTTGGTCTTCCGGTAGTTGGCAAAAATCCATTGGTTTTTCTGGCCACAGAACTCGATGACGCACGCTAATCGTTTCGGAGGCGGTAATTTGTTGTACTTGAAAGGGTGAACGCATTGTTAGATGCCACCTGTAACATCAAGTATTTTTCCGGTGATAAATGAGGCGTCGTCTGATAATAAATAAGCGATGCTGTTTGCCACTTCAATAGGTTGCCCGCCACGCTTAAGTGGAATTTTTTCTTTGAGTCGGTCAACGCGCGTTGGTTCGCCGCCATCGCTATGAATATCAGTATAAATAAGCCCTGGGCGTATAGCGTTAACACGAATACCGCGTTCGGCAACTTCTAGGGCAAGGCCACAGGTCAGTGAATCGACCGCGCCTTTTGCTGCGGCGTAGTCAACGTATTCAAAGGGCGCGCCTGATTGCGATGCACCCGAAGATACATTCACAATTGCGCCATCACTGGGGCAACGTTTTATAAATTCTTTTGCGCATAGAAAGGTGCTGGTAAGATTACCGTTAACGGTATTTAAAAAGCGCTCAAGGGAAATATCTGAAAGTACGCTTTGTTTGAATAAAATACCTGCGTTATTAACGAGATAATTCACTTTGCCCAAATTCGCTTCAATGTTATCAAAAAGGTGAGTAACTGCGCTTTCGCTTGTAACATCTGCACAAAATGTATCGCACATTCCGCCGTTTTGTTTTATCTCATTTGCAACATCTGTTGCGGCGTTGGCATTTTTTACATAGTTAATAGCGACACTATAACCGCGCTTAGCGAGCAGTTTTGCCGTAGCGGCGCCAATACCGCGAGAAGCGCCAGTAACTAAAACAACTTTGTTTATTGTGTCTTTATTCATAGTGCTATTTTGAGCGACTTGGCTCGAACTCGCTGTAGTGTGGCAAGTCCATATTTAAACTATCCCAATTGGCTTTTGAATCAACAAAGTTATGAGACATTGGGCGTTCAACAATATCGCAGTCAAGCACTCCTAAGCGCAGGCGTAAACGTGATGGGTCATCCGCATTTGAGCTATAAAGTGGTGACGCGCATTGCTTGCAAAAATGACGTTTTCTACCCGGTTTAACTTCAAACGAGTTAATGAATTCTTGCCCCTTTTCGATTGTTAGCGACTGCGAGTCAATAAAGCCATTGGTCGCAAAGGCGGTGCCGCTTGATTTTCTGCATAGTGAGCAGTGGCAATGAATAATATCGCTGATTGGGCCATTAATTGTCATGTGAACTTCGCCGCACAGGCAACTGGCAGAATACATATTTGTCCTTAAACTGAGGGAGTTGAATTTGAAAGCTGTTTTTTACGCGCTTGAAAATCAACAAAAATGTTAATGCTTAACCACACAAACCCTATCACAAAGCTGATGCCACCAAAATCCAAATAGCGAAAATTTCCGTGTAATTCATATTGGGCATCGAAATTGGCGCCTTTTAGCGTAGGGATCAGAATATCGACAATCCACAAACCAAACATCACACTTGAGATAGCAAACGCGGCAATCCAGCCGTACTTTATCAAAAAGGCAAAGGTAATATGCTCAATGTTTGATTGTTGTTGCAGTTGCGCGGGTGTTAGCTCAAACACTGCGGCTAATGCTTTACTGGTTTCGAGCGAGGCGTTGCCATTTTTTTCAACACGCTGAATGGTGCGAATACTTAACCCCGCCGTGACTGCCAGCTCTTCTTGACTCCAACAGTGTTGTAATCGCAGTTGTTGTATTTTCTTATTATCTAATTTCACAAATAAACTCATGATGTATTTCCTTATCGATGTAAGTTGATAAGGAACAGCATAAAAATTTAGTGTACCGACTGCGCTGACAAATACCAGACATCTTAATGACACTCGCCCGTCATCTATCTGACAACTTAGCGACACCCTAATAAAGCGGCGGTTATAGTGAGTGTTGGTACTCACTTAATTGTTTTTTATCCGACCATTGGTAAACAAATTCATCGACCACTGAACCACATGGCGCATGCCATACGCCTGTCTTGACTCGTTTAGCGCCCAACTTTTCATACACTTTAATGGCGTGATGATTTCCTGATAGCACTTCTAAGTAGATGCTTGGGTGTTTGGCGTTTGCTTGTAGCCATTGTGTTGCCATAGACATTAGCTGCTTGGCGATGCCATTACCGTGATAATGACCATCGACATGTAAGTTATCGAGCAAGCTGCCAAGCTCTGTATTGTGATCGGCGTAAACACAAATAAAGCCAACGAGTTTGTTTTGATGAGACGCAATAATCACATGCTGTTTGTTATTTTCAGTAGCAAAACGAGATTGCCAAAGCGTTAAACGTTCATTTGGGGCAACTTGGTTTAAGTATTCGGCTTTTAACATAGTATGGTAGGTGTTTTGCCAACTTTGCGTGTGAAGAGACGCAATTGCTGAGGTATCGCTTTGATTGGCAACGCGGTAGTTGATGTCCATGTTTTGTGTTCCTTATTGTTTAGCCCGTTCAATTAAAGCATTAATATTGAACTGATTAAATACTTTTACGCCGTGCTGGCTTAGCAGCTGTGCAGTGACGCCTTGCCCACTTATTTTACTGCCTGTAAAGGTGCCATCATATATTTCAGTGCTGCCACAGCTAGGGCTAAGTTCGGTTAATAACGCCAATTTAATATGGTGTGTTTGGCAAAATGCTAAGGTGAGTTTTGCGCCGTGCATAAATGCGTCGGTCACATCGAGTCCATCATTTTGCATAACACGTGTGGTATTGAGTTTTTGGCGATAGATAATTTCAGCGGGCGGTCTTGGCGTTGGTAGGCCTGCGCTTACTTCGGGGCAAAAAGGCAAAAGTTCAAAATGCTGTTTGAGTGTTTGTAACTCAATGGTCAGCGCTTTGCCGTTGTAGCGTACTG
Source organism: Pseudoalteromonas sp. ABV4_021 (assembly GCF_056159365.1). NCBI lineage: Bacteria > Pseudomonadati > Pseudomonadota > Gammaproteobacteria > Alteromonadales > Pseudoalteromonadaceae > Pseudoalteromonas > Pseudoalteromonas sp. ABV4_021. The sequence continues at coordinate 1,117,234 of NZ_JBSWVB010000002.1, forward strand.
GATTGCCAAACAAACAACTGCTTATTAGTAATTTTTGCATCAGCTTATTTTAGCGCTAATTCAAACTGCAGCATATCGCTGGTGTTAGAAGGCGTTTTGGTAAACCCCATTTTGCTTAGCACGTGCGCCGATTCTGGGTTATCAATGCTTACGCCACCGTGTATTACGCGCCACTGTGTTTTTGCTTTGCCATAATGAATGAGTGCTTTTAGTAGTTCACTGGCGTAACCTTTGCCCCAATATTGCGCGTTAAATAAATAACCAATATGTGCGTGGCCCTTGTCTTGATAAATTATAAGTAAGCCAATCATTGTTAATTCGGCATTGTGATAAATGCCATAAACTTGGCTTGTGTGTGCTTGTTCATTTAACCAAGCCTTTGCATCAACAGGTGTTGTAATCCCGTGAAAACTAGGTGGTAAGTAACGTGTTACCTCAGGACTTAAAATCGCAATCAGCTGGTTAAGTTCAACATGGTTTAGCGTTTGCTTTAACGCCGACACCGTGAGTCGTTGGCTATTGAACAAGCACAGATCTTTCATATTACTCGCTTTTAGAGTGACAAGGTTGGTTGTTTAAAAACTGCGTGATGTGTGCGTTTATTGCCTGTTTTAACCAGTTAGGGCCACCGTCGTACATATCGTTATGACGAGATTTTGCAATTTTAACAACACATACAGGTAGTTGTTGAGTTTCGCTTTCGTTATAAAGCACGCCTTTATCGGCTGGGAAGTCGCTACTACGAATTGAAAGTACCCTAATATTTGGATTTCGAGGAAGCGGTACACGACGATGATCGATAGTGATCACGCGCTCGATATAATCGACGCTTTCATTGGCAAGCCACGACGAAATATCGCCACCGTTTGAATGGCCAATCAACGTGAGTGCATCAAAGTTATAGTGTGTGTATTTGTTGGCATAGTGTGATTTAACAAAGCGCAGTGTTTGTGCGCCACGTTGCCAGTTTTCGCTACGCGTTTGGTATAAGTCACCGCTAACTGAGAGCGGTGGGTCATTGGGCAGTTCGTGCCCTACGGCGATAGTTAAAAACCCATTTTTATTGAGCAAAGTTTCAATAAATTGGTATTCGGTGTGTTTAATCCCATATCCCGCGCTAATTATGGCGACCGGGCATTGATTTTTTTGCGTGCAACTTGCTGAATTTATAGGCTTTGAGACTGTCACTGGAATATGACGGTCGCGTGATTTATCAAACACGCTCAGGTCACTATTTTTGGCATTAACCGCATAACTCGCAAGGCCTAACAACAGGCTTAACGCAAGAGAAAAACGCATGAATCTTCCTTTTTATAAATTATTATTTTTAAACGTTTGATTGAGCGCCTTTTTAACATTTTAGCTATATGATTTATAGTGATTTTCTCGCAACTGCTTGGATCACAGCGGCCTCACCGGTATGAAATGAACCTTCAATAACAGTGCGCTTAATGCTTTGTAGCAATGCGAAATCTAACCCGGCTAATTCATTTTTGAGCTGCGTTGTTGTGATCATGGTACTGATGTCGTTGCCGCCGCCTGTGCCTAAATGAATTTGCTCGGGTGTGTAGGCTTCAAGTAAAAATACTCCGTTTGGTTTTAAACTTTTAACCACATTGGCGTGAAGTAAACGCCTATGCGCTTGTGAAAACGGGGCAAAAATTGAGATGATGCTATCCCATTTGTTTTCGCCTAAATCAAAGTTGGTTAAATCAGCGTGAATAAACTCTACGTTTACGTTGTGCTTGTCAGCTAATTGCGCTGCTTTTTCTAATCCTTTGATTGATGCGTCGACGGCGCAGACCTCAAAACCTTGCTGAGCAAGAAATACTGCGTTGCGTCCTTCGCCTTCTGCAAGCGTGAGCACTTTGCTTGCTTTAAGTGATGAAACGTGTTGCTTTAAAAAGTCATTTGGCTGTGTGCCATAAGCATATTCGCTGTTTGAAAATCGTTTGTCCCACATGCTGTCAAAGGTCATGATTTACGCCTGTTAATTTAAACAATAGAATAAGGGTATTACTTCAAGTCGACTTTAAGTCAAGTGCACGCGAGAAAAATTATGGATATTGCACAAGTTGCTAAACAATCGGGTTTAAAACCATCAACCTTACGGTATTACGAAGAAAAAGGGCTGATCCGCTCTGCAGGTCGCAATGGGTTGCGCCGTTATTACGATAAACAGGTATTAGAGAAGTTGGCGCTAATTAACTTGGGGCGCTACGTTGGTTTATCGCTCGATGAAATTGCTGAAATGCTGCTGCCGAAAGGCGTTGAGGTGAATCGCTCGTTATTGCTTGAAAAAGCCGATGAACTCGATAAACAAATTAAATCGATGACGGCAATACGAGATGGCTTGCGCCACGCTGCCGAGTGCAGCGCGCCACATCATTTAGCTTGCCCAACCTTTCAGCGTTTTTTAAACCTTGCGGGTAAACGCCTAAAAGCGAAACCGAACAAGCTGAAATAATATCATTGCTGATTTTGCTTAAATTGTAATGGTGCCTGTTAGGTATTGCACTGCATCGCCAGAGATTTTGACGCGGCTGTCTGTTACTTCACAATACAAAATGCCGCTGCGTTTGGATGCTTGCAGCGCCACAATTTGCTGTTTATTCAGTTTTTCAGCCCAGTAGGGCGCAAGTCCTGTGTGAATAGAGCCTGTTACCGGGTCTTCATCCCCGCCATTGGCTGGCCAAAAATAGCGTGATGCACAATCAAATTGCGTGCTTGGTGCACTCACCGTAACGTCATATGGCGCGAGAAGTTTAAGCTTGTCAGAATCGGTGGTGATCGCGTTGATAATTTCTTCATTATCATAAATAGCAAAATAGGCTTGGTCGTTTTTAAGCACTTCAAGTGGCGGGTGTGATAAGCCTTTAAGCAATGCCGCGGGCACTTGGTGTGGTTCAACGGGTGTTGGTTTGCGATTTGGAAAGTCCATTTCAATACGGCCAAAGGCGTTTTTCACTATGGTCATTTCGCCGACGGCGCTTGCGAAAAATGTAAGCTTTGATATTTCAGGGTACTTAGAAAATAAAACAAAGGCCGATGCGAGTGTTGCGTGGCCGCAAAAATCAATCTCGGTAAGTGGCGAAAACCAGCGAATATGGTAAACATCTGCCTCATTTCTCACTAAATAAGCGGTTTCTGATAAGTTGTTCTCACTGGCTATATTTTGCATTTGGCTGTCACTTAGCCAATCATCAGTAATGATCACTGCTGCAGAGTTGCCTTTAAATCGCTCGTTGGTGAATGCATCAATCACCTGTATTTCAAGTTTCATGATTGCGCCTTCTCGTAAACTTTTTGTGCGATTAGCTCGCTTGTGAGCGGTTGCCCTTGCCAAATAAATACTTTGCTTGCACCAGCACCTAATCCAAGCTCAAGTAAAATACGCTCTTCAATTTCACACAAACCACCGTCGTTAAGTGCTTGTTGATGCATAACTAAGGTGAGCGTTTGCAGCAGCGATTTAGTTTGTACTTGGCTGATAGCGTCTTTGAGTTTGGCTTCGCAAGTTTGAAAATGTGCGATAGCTAAGCGCTGATTTGAAAATTCACCGCTAATGCTGTGCTGCTTTGCCGCTGAAAAGTTATCAATGGTGATGTGGTCTTTTTTTATGGTTACATAGAGTACTTGCTGGCTAAACATAATATTTCCTAAAAGGCGCGTTTTTAGCGTAAATAAACAGCTTGGTATTTGCCGTTGTTTTTAAATTTATTACTTTATGGTTAATTGTCATTATTTCAAATGGTTATTTTTCAAGCGTTATATTGCTGAGTTACTAAAACCACGCAATAAAGCCTGCAATATTTATCACAATAAGCGCCACTAAACTGATGGCAAATAATGCGCTACGCAATAATTTTAAATTTAAGTAATAACAAAGTGTATACAGGGCGCGTGCAACAAAGTAGCTGAGCGCGGCTCCGTTAACTACATTGCTATTGGCATTCATAGCAATCGCAAACGCAATGCTTAAAATAAAAATGGCAATGCTTTCATTAATATTTAGATGAGTACGGTTGGCACGAAATAATAAGTTTGCGTGATTGTTTTCAACTGGAAATCCAGGAGGGTGCTTTTTTACAATTGCCAGTACATCGGCAATTAATAGCTGCACTATCATTAACATTGCGGTTAAGCCAAGGGCTAACAGGGTAAGGTAATATTGAGTTAGGTCGACCATGATATTGTTGCGTATAAAATTGGGTTAAATACGCCAGTTCCGTTTAAATATTATTTTTGTGATGCCACTGTACTGCAAGAGCAAGATGTTGGGCAATAAAATCTGATTTTAATTCACAATATAACGCACTGTTATTGTTACAACTTATTGCTGCATCTTGCTTGATTTTAGCGTATTTAGTAGCGATATTTGGCATCGCAATAAGGTAGTCGCGAAAAACGCGATGCTTAAAGAGGTGCTCATCCCTTTTGCGAAGGCATGAATATGATGACTGCGTTTATTCCCACCTTTTTGAAAGTAGCGCCGACCACTAATGCCATTTTCCCCTTTGGCTTTGTAGCTAATGTGTTGAAGGGCTGCGTTGCATGTGTCGAGCACATCGAGGGATTTTACTTCTAGCAAAATATCAATCACTGGCTTTGCCGCCAAATTAGGCACCGACGTACTGCCAATATGCTCAATTGCGATTAAGTTACCAACAAGTATGGGTGAAATTAACGCGGCTTCACGCTCGAAGTGTTCACGCCATAGTGGTGTGTAAGCCACGACCTCGATTTTTCGCATGCGACTTCCTTTATTGTTATTTGATTAAAACGCTGTCTTTTAATTAGGCATATCAACAACGATAAATAGACTTTTACATAAACGCAAAAGCCCAAAGTTATTAGCTTTGGGCTTATGTTCTAACAATGTGGTGACGACCAACCGAGCCGTGTTACATGGTTATTGTTTAAGGCTACAATGTCATATGCAATATTGGAAAGGGCTTACCCAAATCATCAATTGGCGAGCGGGCATTAATGTGAAATCCCCTATGTTGATAAAAACCAACAGCTTGAGGGTTTTGCTCATTTACATCCACTTTTGTTGCCGCTAACTGATCAATGGCATAGTTCAACAACAATGTACTAATGCCTTTACCGCGTGCCGCATTAAGCACAAACAGCATTTCAATTTTGTGTTGATGAACGCCAATAAATCCTAATATTGCACCCAAATCATTTTTAACACATTTTAGCGTTACCACTGGAAACGCCTGCGTTAAAATAATGGGTTTAAAATACGCAATGTCCTGTTCTGTAATAAAGTCATGCGTTGCTCGGACTGAATTTTCCCAAACAGCTAGCAATTCTGCGTAGTCGTTAGGAAGCACATTCTCTACAATCATGGTATTTCTCTTTGTGACTGAAATTGATGTGCAGCCGCGAAAAATTAGTTTACCCCGTGAAACCGCATAAAGCGATGTATTTTGGTTTTGCTCATATTTAAATTCTAGACTGCCGATGTCACATGCTCTGGTATAAACACTCTATTTATTAGTTAAATTTGTTCTTATGAAAAAATTTCAGCATGTTAGCCTAGACTTATAGCGTGGTTAAATTTGAGGCGAAAAAAGTGCGCATTTTGTTACTTGTATTGCTGCTCCCCACGTATTGCCTAGCGGAAATGATCAATTGGATTGTGGTTGATTACCCTCCTTACTATATTTTAAAAGGCGAATACATGGGTCAGGGAAGAGACGAGCAAGTAATTGATTTGGTTTCTAAAAACTTAGTGGGTTATAAATTTAAACGTCATGTTATGCCGGCAAGTAGAGCGGTGAAAGCGCTTGGCAGGAATGATCAGGTGTTTTGTATGGCGTCTTTGTATCGTAATCAAGAACGCGAGCAGTTTATTAGCTTTACTGAGCAATATTCTACGCTTGGGTTATCGCCTGCTATTGCCATGCGTAAATCATTGGTTGATAAATTAGAACTTGGCAACAGTACTGATGTGTCGTTGCGTTATTTAATTTTAAATCACGGTTTAACCGTGGGCACCACACTTAATCGCTCATACAGTAAAGAAATAGATGCAATACTAAAATCATCGCCTAGCGAACAGCTATCAACTCGCGCAGGCCGCGACTCGCTTGAAAGTTTAACCTATATGTTATTAAAAGGGCGGGTGGATATTATTTTGGGCTACCCCAGCGAACACGCCTATTTAAGCAAATTGATGGACGCCAATAATGAGCTCACGCAACTGAGCGTACAAGAAGCAAAAGCGGTAGCAACCGGGTATATTGGTTGTAGCAAAAACCCGCAGGGCGACATCGCAATTAAAGCGATTGATGAAGCGCTTGCAAAGCTTAACCACAGTAAGCAGTTTACAACTATAATGCTGCGTTGGTTACCTCAGCATATGGCGCCAACATTAAAACCGTATTTAAAGGAATATTAGCGCTTGGTTAGGCGTTGTTAGCGGTGGTGTTAGATTTAGTTAGCGGTATTAGGTGTGTGGTGTTTCTTGTTAGCAATACATGTTTGGTTTTTTTATGCTCAAGTTAAAATTTAAACTTTCAGATAAACGTCAGCAAGTAACGCGTTAATTATCCAAATACGCTTTCTTACGTGAAGTTTTTTCTCGTGTTCATAGCTTTGCTTTCCGGTTTGCTTAAGCGGAAAAGGCTTTTAGCAACAGTCTGCAAGTGAGTAGCGGTCATTGATAAACCTAACGTCATTACACACATTACATTGCGAAGACCCGCTTTTGTTCATGAACATGGCACGTTATGTAAAAACATATTTGGATCAATTATGTAGATGTAAAAAACAACTGATTGATACTTAATGCTAAAAAATTAAAATTACATAGCGGTCCTCTAATGGCACGATTAAGTAATGGCTCGTTCATCTAAATCCAATTTCACATTGATAGGGTAAAAAACTACTGGTAATCTGCTGAAAATATTAAATAAATAATTTATTAGCGTGCAAATATTAGGTTGTGGATAACTTCCTTAAATCGAAATGCGCATTAATAAGCTGTTAGAAGCTCAAGAAAGTTATGAACCTTAAAAAAGAGATAGAAGGTTGGGATGGGAAATCATCGAGTGATATTGATGCAATTTACGTTCGTCACGCTGAAGAGAGTTCTTTCTACTCTACTATTATTGAGTCCACCGGGAATGCTGATCTTCAAAAAGGTGCGACGTGGCTATTAAAACGTCACTTGGAAGAGGGTCATGCTTTAGACGCTATCAAATGTACTGCTTTGATCAAGCTACTGCTAAAACAGGAGCATTGGGAGTCAAAGCTCCATATGTTGCAATGTTTCCCATATATGAATATTGGAAAAGCGGAAAAGAATAAGGCTGTAATTTTTCTACGGAACTGCCTTGTAGACGACAATAAATTTGTGCGAGCTTGGGCGTACAATGGCTTTTACGAAATTTCTCTTCAGTATCCAGAATACAAGAATGAGACTAAGCAATTATTTGAAATGGCGATGAGAGACGAAGCTCCATCGGTAAAAGCAAGAATCAGAAACATAGTGAAAAATGGCTTCTAACAAAAAGTTCAACCTGACCTCAGCTGCGTCGTTTTTTTGTGACTTCACGCTTACGCTACCACAAAAACAAACAACTTCGCCTCGGCAGGTTAACTTGGCGTTACGAATGTCAGTTGTTGGCACTTCAGCGATACGTACCAGCGAATAAAAAATTAAATTTTACAGACAACCATAAGACTTTTTTAATAAACACATTAAAAACTTGAGTTACCATTACATCCCCGTGGAGCGGTGTTTTATTCGGCTGAGCGCGACAGGGGTAATGCCAAGGTATTTTGCGATATCGTTTTGTGTAAGCTTGTTAACAAGTTCGGGTTCTTTTTCTTTAAAGCGCGTATAGCGCTCCTCCGCTGGCAGCATTAAAAACTCAAATTCGCGCTGTTCTTTTTTCATTGAGTGATTTAACAGCATGGCAATGACGCTTTGCGCTAGCGTATGAGATTGCGCGATACAATGTTGTAGGTCGTTAAAATTAAAACGGATTAATTCGCTTGGCGCGAGTGCAATTAAGTTAAACGTGCAATGTGTGTTCGCCGTAACCGCACTAATACTGCCAATCACGTTATTACATTGAATAAATGACTTTATGGTTTCTTTGCCATCATCACTTAAATAATAGGCTTTGAGCAGGCCGCTTTTTACAAAATAAAGGCAATTGCTTGAGTCGCCTTGGTAGAACACATGTTGCCCTTTTTCGAGCGACTGCTCTACGCCATATTTTGCTATAAACTCTTCTAAATTCATCCTTTTTACTTCCTATATCCTTTTGCTTATTAGCGCGTAACGGTCAACACGCTTTAGCTATTCTACAAACTAATTGCCTTTTTTGATCAGTTTTTTGTGATTTTTAACCTAGGTTAATGCCGCTGATTGCCTGTTTGCATAGTGTTAATGCCAATTTCAAATGGCATAAAAGGGAAACTATGAAGCTTATCAATAAAACCATAGTGGTGACGGGCGGCACGTCGGGAATTGGCTATCAATTGGTTAAACAACTGGCTGCGCACAACACCGTATTGGTGATAGCGCGAAACAGTGAGCGGCTAAAACCATTAGCGCTCGAATTTAAAACGCTGATGGCCTACGAGTGTGATTTAGCGCAGCCTGAAAGTTATGTGTCGGTGGTGAATAACATTACGCAGCGCCATGGTGCAATTGATGTGTTGATCAATAACGCGGCAATTCAAAACACAGCCTGTTTTACCGACCCAATGTTCAACTATGGCATGTTACGCACTGAAGTGGATGTTAATTTTACCGCGGTGTGTGCGTTTAGTTATTTGTTTTTAGCCGCATTACAGAAAAGCACTTCGCCCGCTTATATCGTTAACATTAACTCGGGATTGGCACTTGCTCCAAAAACAAACTCGGCGGTGTATTGTGCCAGTAAAGCGGCGGTAAACACCTTTTCAAAAAGCCTAGGCTACCAATTAGCCAACACCAATGTTGAGGTGTTGCAGGCATTTTTACCTTTAGTGGATACGCCTATGACCAAAGGGCGGGGGAGCGGCAAAATAACTGCACAACACGCTGCTCGCGAGATTATTCACGGTATAGAAACCAAGCAATTAGAAAACAATATCGGCAAAGTTAAGTTATTGCGTGGATTATTGCGGTGTTTTCCCTCAATGGCTTACAACATGATGAAAGGATACTGATATGTTAAAACAGTTTATAAAACGAAAAGCGATACTCGCAAGCGTAACAACGGCATTAACGTATTCGCCTGTGGCACAGGCAAATAAAAGCGAGCTAACCGTACACGTGACAAACATTGATACATCACGCCCTGGCGACATTGTATTGATGATTTTTAATGAGACTGGCTTTCCCAAACAGCATGATAAAGCAATTTACACATTAGCAACGCCTGCTGATAACACGCAATTGCGCTTTCACCTTGAGCTTGAGTTACCAGTGTTTGCGGTGAAAGTACTGCACGATGAAATTGGCGACCGCAAAGTCACCAAGAATTGGACTGGCATTATTCCTTCAGAGGGACTTGGCTTTTCAAATGGTGCCACGTTAAGTTGGCGGGGAGCGCCTACGTTTAAAAACGCTGCGATTGTGCGTAATAGTCAAACCTTATCACTGACAATTCCGGTTATTTATCCGTAGGAGGAAATATGACTTCTTTAGTTAAGGTTATGCTGACATTAGCGGTATTTTTTGCCTCGACTTTCGTTGTTTTAAAATCAACCGGCTTGGTAACCGTCTCAAAAGTAGAAGCGTGGTTTGAAATGGCCAAATCGGTTGATGCAATTTATGTTTGCGTTGTTATTGTATTACTGCTGTTTGCAGACTTATTTATTGCTATTCCAACGTTAACTGTGATGTTACTAGCAGGGTTTTTTCTTGGCCCATTAGTTGGGTCGATAAGCGCTGTAATAGGCTTGAGCCTTGCGGGAGGTTGTGGTTATGGCTTAAGTAGGCGCTATGGTCACTTTCTTTTAAACTTTTTAGTAAACGATCAGCAAAAACGAGCTGATGCTGTAAATATGTTTCAGCAACATGGCGCAGTAGTGATTTTACTTTCAAGAGCTACGCCAATTTTGCCCGAAGTTTCAGCGTGTATGGCGGGTATGACCAAAATGCCTTTTATGAAGTTTTGCATTTTGTGGTTGGTGAGTACGGTACCTTATGCTGTTATTGCCTGTTATGCCGGTTCGATTAGTTCGGTTGAAAATCCCAAACCTGCAATTTTTACCGCAATTGGTTTAACCGCGTTATTTTGGAGTGGTTGGTTTGTGTTTAGTAAAGTAACGAAAGCGAAGCGCCAGCTATTAACGTAAAGTATGCTAACCGAGTTGAGGTTAAACTGCATGTTTTTGCATTTCGCTGTTGTAATCCACGACGCGGTTTCGGCCTTGCTCTTTGGCTTTATACAGTGAGCTATCAGCTTGGTGCAATAGCGTTTCAATAGAAAAATTATCAAACTCATCGCAACAGCTAACGCCAATTGATATGGTTAAAAATTGCGAAATCAAAGACGTTTTATGCTCAATGGCAAGTCCCTCTATTGCTTCACGTATGGCGTATGCCATATTTCGTGCATCACTTTGGCACGTGTTGAGCAGTACAACCACAAACTCTTCGCCGCCATAGCGAGCAATTACATCATTTTGGCGACGAGTATGGCGCTTTAATGCTTTTGCAACGTTTTTTAGTGCTAAGTCACCTTGCTGGTGGCCGTAACTATCGTTGAATTTTTTAAAGTAATCAACATCTAGCATAATCATACTAATTGGCATAGCCGATGGTGTTAATTTTTCTAACACTTGCATCATGGCGCGGCGGTTAGCAATGCCAGTGAGTGGATCGGTGTCACTTAATCGTTTTAATTGGCGGTTGTTATGTTTTAGTGCATGTTGTTGCACATGTACTTTATTAAATAACACATCAATAAGCAGGGCTAAACGGCCTATTTCGTCGGTGCGTTCTAAGTTTGTTGAGAGTTGAAAATTACCGCGATCCATTACTTCCTTGACGGTGGCTTTGAGCTTATTGAGCGGTTCAATAATCATAACGGTAAGAATAAAATAGATAATAAGCAGTATGACCAACGACATTAATAGCGCCATAACCATCGACATTTCAAATGGGCTGTCATCAAACATTCGCTTGGGTGTGGGATAACTCAAGATCAACGCTGGCTTATTGAATATGTCATTAAATCTCACATGAATATTCGAAAGTTGGGTGCGAATATGGTTTTGTGCATCCAGCTTATTAAAATCGATAACAGGCGTTGTGGCAGAGAAGGTGTCAGCTTGCGCGGCAATTATTGTAGTTTGGGTTATGTCGCTAAGTTGGTGCGCAATTTTGCCATCAAAATAACTCCATACTAACATTGTGCCGGCTAAGTCACCCACACCAGATGATGGTAAAACACTCCCGCTTACGAATAAAATTAGTCTGTCATCAAGGGTTATTAGCCCTTTTTTAAACAGCGTTTGTTGCCCGTTGTTTATCACTTCTTGTTTGCTAATAAGTAAGGTTTTTTTTAGGCTTGGCGGCAGCGACTTAAAGGGTGAACTTGATAGCGGATTGTTGTTTTGATCTATCGCTAATTCGTCAATAAGCGTTTGTTTTTGATCAAAAAAACTCATGCCGTTTATTTTTAGAGAAACAAACGATTTAGGAATAAAGAAGTTAGTTTCCAAATAGTCTAAATCACGTGTCAATATCACATTGTAAAGCTCATCCCACACGGCGTTATCGTACACCAGCATTTCAAGTTCGTTGTACACTCTAAGCAGCGCAGAATTGAGTTTGTAAATATCCTTTTTATCTTTTTCTACTTCAAGTGCGACTAGTTGCGGAATAGTCCAATATTCACGGATCACTAAGTGCACGCTTGAGAACGCAAGTAGCATGATTACGAATATAAGTAGTAACTTAATACGCAAACTTCGCGCGATAAAACTAAACATACACAAACCTGTAGCAAAAAATGTGAGAGCAGTGCGTTGTGGCTTAACGCTCTTATTTATGAGTATAGGAAAGGATTTAACTTTGCGTAGAGCGAATGAAAATAGTTATTTTCAAGCGTTACTAGTTAAGGTTTTTCTAATCGTTATTTTTATTGGTTTTTGCGTTAAATTTTATTCCGATATTTGGCTAAAGGAGCAAGGAGTACTAAGGGTGATTGGTTGATTTGCGACTGTGCAGGAAGTGTAATGGGGCTTTACACTTACGGTAAGCATTATTTAATCTCAGAGAGTGAACGTTTGTTGGCACTTAATGATGTTTTGCCTTAAGTGCCAATTATAAAGGTGTGTTATACCGTGAATTCGCGAGAGTTCTCATTAAGACGTTCGCTGGTTTGTTCAAGCATTTCACTCGCGCCGTTGTCTGCCAATTTTTGGCTGATACAGCTAAGCCACCAAAAAATAGCTTACTTCAACAAATCGCGTAACAACACCGCTTTATTTGATGTTGTAAGCATGGCTTTATCTTTGGGTAATTGTTTAAGTTTCTCAGCAACTTGTTTTTGTTCATTTAGGGTTAGCTCGCCATACATCCTTGGGTAAGGCCAGCCATAGCCCCAACGAAATGTGGTAGGTAAAAATGGAGTGCCGCCAACGCGCACGCCTGCCAACATCAAATTTGCTATTTGTTTTTCTCCCACTTCGGCAACGCATATTTTAAGTGCCATATCGGCATCTTTGCGTTGCTGATAACTGCCGCCTTGCCAGTACGCTAAATCGTGCGCAACGCAGCAGTTGAGCCAAAGACTATTTTGCTCAAAAGTACCATCGGGAAAGGCGCTGCAACCATCACTGGTAAAGGGTTTTAGTTCGTTTGACGCAGCGACGGTTTGAGTAAAAAGCAACAAACCAATACTTGCTAAGATTGTGTATCTCATTGAGTGTTTAAATACGCGAGGATTATGCTGTGCGTTAGCATATCAGAATGTTGCAATAAGAGAACCATATTACACCTATTAAATATATGGTTTTTAACAAAAAACAAAGGGTTGCTAGTTGGCGTTATTATTTCCTTACCATCACCGCCTCCCCTTAAACACTTAGTAACATTAATGACACATGGATTTGATGACAACTTATTAACAATCGTGTTATAAATTAGCAGCACAACAAGGAGTTATACACATTGAACGTGAATGATGAAAAAGAACAAACTGCTACGGTAATTTGTTTTTTAATTGGCGGCTTAGTTTTAGCCACCGGAATTTATGATTTTTTCTTTTACGACCTTCATATACGAGATCTGATAAACATAGTTGCTGTTTTTCTTATTCTTGTTGGCCTGGGTTTAGCACCAAAAACCTTTTTTACGCCGATTGGCAAACTGTTTTCAACGTCTTATAAATTACCCACATTAGTGAATTCAAAAATACAGCAAAGCCTTATTATTAGTGGCGTGTTGCTAAGTCTGGTATGCATTATTTGGGGATATTGATACTAACTGAATTAACTTAGCGGGAAATTAGGTTAGCAAAATGAGGCAAATATGAATGTATTTTTGTTAATTGCAGGCGGGTTAAGTGCTTGCGCCGCCTTGTTGCATTTGGCGTGCATTTATTTTGGTGCGCCTTGGTATCGTATGTTGGGCGCAGGGGAACAAATGGCAAAGCTTGCAGAGCAAGGCAGTCATCAACCTACGCTTATTACGAGTGTTATTTTTGTGGTGCTCACAACCTGGTCTGCCTATGCGTTTTCTGCGGCTGGATTATTTATTAAGTTACCTTTACTGCGCTTGGCGCTGGTTTTAATCACGTTTATATATTTGGCGCGCGGTATTGCGGGTTTTTTCTTTATTTCATCCCCTATGGGGCGAAGCCCCGAATTTTGGCTTTGGAGTTCACTGATTTGCTTAGTATTTGGTCTAGTGCATTTGATTGGCATTAAACAAACATGGGCAACTTTATAATGATTTTACAGATTTAAACTAAGCCGTTTGAGTCAGGTTTAGCGCATTACATATTGAGTAACTATTTTGGAACTAATTAATTATTTAAATGCACACTTTTATACCAAGCAACAATTACTTGAGCTAAGCAAAATACCTGAAAGTGTGTTTCAACAGTGGCAGTCTAACGGGCTTATGCCAAAGTGCTCATATAAGTTGGCGCTGAATGTTGAAAGCGATTCATTTTTTGGCATACATACCGAGGCACACACAGTGGAATATTATGCCAAAGGCTATACTGCTTGGCTTGGTAACTTGCAGTCTATAAGTGATGAGCACTCTGCTTATAAATTGTTCTCTACGCGTTATCAAAACGCGATAGCCCAACTTAAAGCACAAGGGTTTGCATCGCAAAATAGCAAAGTAAATGATGGGTTATCGCAACATATTGAAAGTGAGTGGCAGCACTTTCAAAACGGTATTTATGGTTTATGTACGCAGTCTGGTTTGCCAGAGGACATTGCTGCAAAAGAGTTTGCTATCGTGATTATTAATGAACTTACCGAGCAATAAAATTTAACTCACGCTCAACTGACACAACTTGAACAAGCGGTTAATTTGCTTGATTGTGCCAGTGCACTGTTTGCGCCACATGAGCGAAACAACAGTTCTCGTCATCGTTTAGTGGATGAAGTAAGGCGTAAATACCAACTCTAGTTACAGGACTGCATAATGAAGCTTTATGGTCGTACTACCTCGTTTAATGTGCAAAAAGTGCTGTGGCTGTTAACTGAGCTTAATCTCGACTTTCAGCATATTGAGCTAGGCGGTCGTTTTGGTGGTTTAGATGATAGCGAGTTTAAACAGCTCAACCCAATGGGCAAAGTACCGGTATTAGTAGATAGTGGCCAGGCAATTTGGGAGTCGCACACCATATTGAGGTATTTAGCCGCACAATACGGTGGCTCAACTTGGTACCCAACATGCGCGTTTGAGCGTTCGCTCTATGAACGCTGGCTCGATTGGTCGCAAACCATTTTTCAGCCTGCGTTTATGGGTACTTTTTGGGGTTATTACCGAATGCCGCCTAACAAGCGCGATATGGTGGCAGTCAACCGTCATTTAGACAGCTGTATAAATTGTTTAGCAACCATTAATAAGCAATTACAACAAACTTCTTATTTAGCAGGGAACTCGCTTTCACTTGCAGACATTGTTGTTGGCGCAGTGATTTACCGATTAACCTCACAAGGCTTAATGATACCCTTACCAGAACATGTAAGTGATTGGTATCACGAGCTTAAATCTCGCCCCGGTTATAAAACTTGGGTGATGAGTGATTTTACCGAACTAAAAGCCCGAGAAGACTTCTAACCCTATGATTTATTAATGGCAATCACATTAAAAGGAAGGTTCTGTGTATCAGTTATATTATTATCCGCTTAATGCCAGTATGGCGCCGCATTTTATACTTGAAGCGCTGGGCGTAGACTATGAATTGATTAAGGTCGACAGAAAAAGTAATCAACAAAAATCAACAGAGTATTTGGCATTAAACCCTGCAGGGCGCATTCCTACCTTAATTGATAACGGCACTGCAATTTTTGAAAGTCCTGCCATTTGCATTCACTTAGCCGAAAATCACCCAGATGCGAATTTGATCCCGCCTTTAGGTGATATTAATCGCCCGGTATTTTTCCAGTGGATGATGTACTTAACCAATACGGTTCAGGCTGAACTTATGGTGTACTTTTACCCTGAAAAACACACCTTAGATGCACAGCATGCAACACAGATTGTTGAGGCGCAAGAAGCACGCATTACCGATATGCTCTCGCTGCTTGATAATGAATTAAAACATAAAAATTATTTGGTTGGGCAAAGTGTGACGGCCTGTGACTTTTTCTTATTTATGTTGTGTGTATGGGCTGACGAATTTAAAAAGCCGCCGCTTGCGTTTAATAACTTAGCGCGTTTTTTGAAAAACCTAGCAAAGCACAATGCGATTAAAACGGTGTGTGAAAAAGAAGGGTTAAGCCTTCTCGATTATCAATCGTAGCGAGCGTGATGATGGCGTTAATTTATCAAGAAATCGTGCCAAGCCCTCTCGAATTTTGCGAGATGCGAATTAAAGCAGGGCTTTCTGCAAAATCGTTAAAAGCGGCAAGCATTGCATTACCGAATAGTTTGTACGGCATTTCAATACGCGATGATGAAAAGTTAATAGCTATGGGGCGTGTAGTCGGAGATGGCGCGTGCAATTTTGAAGTGGTGGATATTGCGGTAGACCCAGCCTATCAAGGTCGTGGTTTAGGCCGTGAGGTGATGCAATACATTGATAACTACTTAGCATCGGTCGCGCTTGGAGGCTCGTACGTGTCTATGATCGCTGATGAGCCAGCCTTTTACGAAAAATTAGGTTATCGATTAGTTGCGCCGAAAAGCCAAGGCATGACAAAAAAATTTACACCAAATCATTAGACGCCGCTTAGCAGTTAATATACTAAACGGCGCTTTGTTATTGCTCTTTATTTAATAAACCCATTAACCCCACCAGCGCGGCAAATAGCACGCCTGCTACAGGCCAAATAATCCAAGTAACGCCCCAGTTCATTGTCCATAAGCTCCACGCTAGGAAAATAGCGACCACTAAAGGCCAATAAAACGGTGCCAGTTTGAGTGCGTTGCGTTCACTTTGGGTGAGTTCGCGGTTTTTATCTCCTTCGTTTAATACATGTTTATAGGCTTCATATTCACTTGATGCAGGAATAATCACCCATAAACCTAAGGTAACGATAAACAATAACGCGGCGAGCATCAGCAAGGTTAAATCGGTGCGACCAATCAGCATAATAACTAACAATAATGGAATGCTACTGGTGATAAATAAGGTAACAGCGAGCGATACTTTGCCGTTGTACTTAGGTGTGAATGCGTCGATTTTCTCACTAAAGGCACTATGCACACCATACATCAATTCAAATTTACCTTTTTCAATGGGGGCAATGGCACGCTCATATTGATTGGTTTGGATCACCAAACGCACACCTGCTGCAATTAGAATAAAAATGGAAATTATGCCAAACACCACTGCGGTATTTTTATTTAACGCAATGCTATTGTTATTGGCTAATGCCAACAGAAAAAACAAAGGCACAGCAGAGCATACAAAAAATGCAACGCCTTTTGCGGTGAGAATGGCTTGGGCTTTTTTGGTGTTTACGTAGTCGATAGCTTGCTCTAGGCTAATTTGTGTTAAGTCATTGTCGCGCTCGTCTAAGTGTTCAGCCGTTTCGATTTCATCTTTTAATAAAAAGTCGGTTGAGACATTAAACAGTTCAGCCAATTTGATAATTTTATTTAAATCAGGAATGCTGTTGGTGCTCTCCCATTTTGAAACCGATTGGCGCGATACGCCCATTTTTTCGGCTAATTCTTCTTGTGACCAGCCCAGCTGCTTTCTTAATGTAATTATTTTCTCGGATAAGATCATTGTTCGTTACTCTGATTGTTAAATTGCCTCTAGCTTAGGAATTTCAAGGGTTGCACACTAGCAAGTCGACTTGGAATCTTGTCAACTGGCAGTTGCATTTACTTATTTTTGCTAAAAAGCGGCAATTTTTTACGTTCTAGCATACCGTTTATAGCAGTAAATTATTTATGAATTTTTATAATTTTTTTGCCGCGTTTTTGTTGCAGCCCTACGGGTAATATTCAGAAAACAAACCGGCAAATTTAAATAGCGCGAAGTTGTATTTGTGCGCTTTTAGTTTTCTTACTTAGTTTTGATTTAAGTCCTTTTGTGAAATAACTTTAGTTGATAGATTGGTATGCAAAATAACGAATGCTGGATAAAAGATGGATTGGCTTGCCGAAGAATCAGAAACAATTACAAATAACCGTAAACCATGGAAAGTAGTGATTGTTGATGACGATTTAGAAGTACACAAAGCAACAAAGTTAGCAATGAAGACGTTCGAGTTTATGGGGCGGCGACTTGAGTTTTACAGTGCCTACAGTGGCAGCGAAGCAAGAGCGCTTTTGCGCGAACATCACGATGTGGCCGTTATTTTGCTCGATGTTGTAATGGAAACTGACGATGCGGGTTTAAAGCTCGTTAACTTTATTCGTGGTGAGTTAAATAATCGCGATACGCGTATCGTGTTAAGAACAGGGCAAGCCGGACTTGCGCCAGAGAGCGAAGTGATTAAAAACTACGATATTGACGGTTACAAAGCCAAAACCGAAATTACCGTTGATAGCTTGCATCATTTGTTCTATACCTCATTACGTTCGTTTCGCGATATTTCCCGTTTGTGCAGTTACAAAAATGCGTTAAAAGCCTTGCTAAATTCGGTGTTAAAAGTCGATAAGCTCGCCGATATTGAATCGTTTTCGACAAATTTACTCACCTATTTGAGCGATGTGCTAGACGCCTATGAAGCAGAGCTGGTGATCAATAAGCGCAAAGCGTCGGTTATCAATATAAAAAGCACTAATACCACGGTAATTAATGCGCAAAGTGATAGTTCTTCAGCCATTGATGTGCCTGATTTTATTAATACGGTTACCGCTGCCAAACAGCTTACTTACCAAGGCAATTTCGCCGGAATTTATTATGAAAGCGAAAATGAAATTGAAGCTGTGGTGGTGCTAGAAGTGGACACTGAGCTCGATAACAATGCCATAGAACTGGTGGAAATATTTACTGAACATGTGTGTGCCCTGATCAGCAAAGTGAATGGAGCAAAGTGATGATACATTTCAATATTGATAAAATCATAACCTCGCTTAAATCGTCTTATGGTAAAGATTTTTTAGATACCATTACGATGCAGCTGCATAAATCAATTGGCGCGCAGTTTACCTTTATTGCCAAATTAGATGCGATACGCAATGTATCCCAAACGATGTCGTTAGTGGCAGGTGACGAATTTGCAGAAAATTTTGAATACTCGCTGGAATTCACCCCGTGTGCTGATGTAAGTGACGATTCTACATGTATTTTCCCCAGTAAAATTTGTAACTTATACCCGAAAGATCAACTGCTTATCGATATGGGTATCGATGGTTACATTGGCGCACCGTTGCACGATTCTAAAGGCGCGGTATTCGGCTTAGTTGTGGCGCTTTACAGTAAACCAATCGAAAACGCCGAAGAGGTTGCGTCGTTATTTGAACTATTTGCCGGACGTATTTCTGCTGAATTAGAACGCGCTGAAAAAGAACACGCATTGTTTGAATTAAACCAATCACTTGAGCAAAAAGTAGCGTCGCGCACCCATGAATTAGAAAGCGCATTAAAGCAGTTAAAAAGTTCGCAAAAACAACTTATCGAACAAGAAAAGCTGGCATCGCTAGGGCGTTTAGTAGCAGGTGTTGCACACGAAGTAAATACGCCGTTAGGTGTTGCTATGTTAGGTAATTCAACGGTACTTGCTGGGGTTAATCAGCTGGCAAAAAAATTAGCGAGCAACACGCTCAGTAAGCATGATTTAGACGCTTTTCTGATTGATGCCAAAGAGGCTGCTGAAAGTGTTGAGTTTAATTTAAATCGCGCTAGTGAATTGGTGGTTAACTTTAAGCAAATTGCGACCGATTTTCATACGGATCCGAAAAGCGACGTAAATTTGGTTGAGTGGATTTCGTCTATTTCTACAAGCTTAAAACCAATGCTAAAAAGTGCGGGTATTCAATTGAATCTCGAGCTTCCAGAGTACGCATTAATAGTCAACACCTATCCTTCTCGTTTAGCGCAAGTGGTCACTAACTTGGTGTCCAACTCAATTAAACACGCGTTTCCAAATACACTTACATTAGATGAGAAAGTTATTAGAATTAGATTAAGCGGCGATGCGACAAACTACGCGATCACAGTGTCTGATAACGGCTGTGGTATGAATGAGCAGACAAAATCACACGTACTCGATCCATTTTTTACGACTAACCGTACCGCTGGTGGGATGGGATTAGGCATGAGTATTGTGCATAGCTTAGTTACAGGCTCACTGAACGGACGCCTTGAAATTGACAGCGCACAAAATAAAGGCACTAAAGTAAGTGTCTATTTTGCGGGCAAATAACTAACTTTTAATCGAAAGCTTTGGGAATAATGTATTTCGCTTTTATGGCGTGCGCATTTATGTCATGCTGCGCGACAAATAATCACAAAATATTAGTAGGTTGGTAATGGAATTACGACAGGTTAGCGAAACGATTATTCATGGTATCTCAACAAGAACAAATAATGATGCTGAAATGGGGCCAAATGGTAAAATACCGGGCCTTTGGCAAACGTTTGATGCACAGGTACCGGTAAACTATCAAGGCGGTGAGCGAGTTTACGGCGTTTACTACGATTATGAATCAGATCACACCGGCATGTTTAATGTGCTAGCGGGCTTTGACGGCGCGTCTTACCCTGAAGATTTAGAAGAAATTACGATTAATGAAGGTAAGTATTTGGTGTTTAGCCATAAAGGTGAGATGCCACAAATCGCAATAGATGCGTGGACGCAAGTTTGGCAGTATTTTGCAGGTGATGCATGTGAACATCAACGCTTATTTACTACTGACTTTGAATACTACCCAAATGGCAATCAAATAGACGTATGCATTGCGGTTAAATAACACAAGTGGTGTATTTTAGCGGGTGAGCTGATTTAACTTTCAGCCACCACAATATTAAAAAATGATTTAATATCAAGCGTTAATATCATGAATAAATGCCCACACTGTAAACATAAACTCAATCCATTTTCATTGTCGTTTGCGGCATTTCCTATTTACTTTAAATGTGAACGCTGCAAAACACGGCTAACGCTAAAACGGGTAAAGGCCTTTTGGCTTGCTTATCTGCTTTATAGCGTCATTATCTTGCCAATCGTGGTTCATACACCGTTTATTAATAACAATAACCTTGGCCTGCCAGTGATGATTGCTTGCGCATTTTTGCTTTATTATTTGATAGCTAACTACCTATTAAAAAAAGAAAACGTCGCGATTTATAAGTAACCTCAGATCTGCATAAGTATTAAAGCCGAGCCACTTTTATACTCGGCTTTTTAGTCTGAAAGGTATAGGCAATTAATCCAGCCATTAAATTAACCATAAATGAGATGCAGCTGCGGTGCCTTGTGTGGTCTATTTGAGCCATATTTTTCAGCTGGTCGAAAACTGTTTCAATGATGAAACGCTTTGATAACATCGCTCTATCCCAAGTTGATATTGGCTGACGTTTCATATTACTTCGTTGACCTGTAATAAAATCAATGCCTTGCTCAGCAAGTTCCGCTTTTAAGTTTGCAGATACATAACCTTTATCAGCGTATAAACTCCCTGTAACATTAGCGACCATATCTGGTACAGGTTTCCTATCATCAACATTCCCAGCTGTCACTTTTACTGCTAATAAACCACCTTCATCATTCATGATGAGGTGAAGTTTAAAGCCATAAAACCAGCCCATTGTTCCTTTGCCTCGTTTGGCTTCTCCCGCGAAAACTTGGTGGCGAGGAATGCGCATGTTGTGACACACCTTGAGAGAAGTGGAGTCGATAAATGCAATGCCTGTTGGTTTATCGAATCGCTGTTTCAGATAGCTACACAAAGCAGGTAACGTAGTCTGAAGTAGCTTCAACATGCGTGTATAACTAACTAAATCAGGAAAATAATGTCGCCAATACTGACAAACAAATTTGGTGTAGTAAGTTTTAAAGTCGCGATAACCTGATTGATGAAAGGCAATTAATATAGTCATCACTTCGCTGGAGGATAGTCGAGATGGCTTAATGCGTTGCTTTTCCCCTGATTCTATTAGGTGTTTAAGCCATTGAGGTTCAAACAATAAACAAAAATCATCGACATCTACGTAAATTGCATCTAAGTTATTCATGCCCTTGCCTCGGTAATCTTATGTTTCTTGGTCGAAAGATCTGATCACCGCAAGGGCATTTAGTTCCACTTCTTATGTGCAGCTCAGGTTAAGTAAGTTATTTATGCCACCTTAAGCGGTTTTGCGCGAATGTTTGTGTAATTGATGTGCGGCTTTTTGTAATACGCTTTTCCTTCCTCACTAATATTTTTCAAGTTGAAAATGCAAACGAACGTTTGTATTCGCTCTTTAAATATTGTCGATAATATTTTGTGTATAAATATAAAGAATGATTAAAACTTAACTTTTTACTTTATATTGTCGACAATTAAATCGTAATAAAGACTGTTTGTCATGTTTTATAATTTGTTTGGCACTATTAATACACTGTTTATTTTTGTGAGTTTGTATGGTGTTCTTTCACAGCTTAAAACCATTTTTGAGCGTAAACAGACTGCTCAAGGCAGCGGCTCGCCAACTGCACTTTTGTCGCTGAATCAATTTTCGGTGAGCTTTTTAGCGTATTTGTCGTTTTTTATTTATGGTTATTCCATAGCGCCATTTAACCATTACATTGTGTGGCCTAGGCTTGTGGCATCGCTACTTGTGTTGGGTATTTTAATTGAGATATGGCGAGACCGAAAAACACATTTAGCGTTCATTAGTATGAGTTTGGCATGTGTGTGTTTATTGGGTTCAATTTTGGGCTTGCTGCTTGGTGATACGTTTTCTGATCAGGGGAAATTTATTTCGACAGCCATTATTTTGTTGGTATCGCTATTAATTGCGCAGGGATACGCACATCAAATTTATGTGATTATACGTTCAGGTTCTACCGGTGCGGTGGATTTAAAAATGAGTCAGTTTATTTTGATGATGGATGTGTCGACAATTGCATTTGCACTAAGTATGGGTTTAAACCATGGTTGGCCATTATTGGTATTGGCAATCACCAGTGGGATTACCAAACTAATTATTATGTATTTGTTTCGCTGGGTTAAGTTAAGCTCTGTTGCAAAGGCGCGTCGCGTAAAGACTTGTTAAACTGAATACAGTGTGATCTTCAAGCTGAACTGATATTTAGAGCGATGATTAAATATAATTTTTCCAAAGTGTTGGCAGTTTATACAAGCCTTGTATTTGCTTATGACAGGCAAAATATATGGAGTATGGTAGTAAGGCTTAAAGCTATACTTAACTGCGCGATAACGCGCAGTTGCTGTAAAACGTAGTAGTAGCAGGCCAATCACTAAATACTCCAATTACACCCACTTTTTTAGCGAGAAAGTCGAGCAACTCTAAGGTAAAACCTTCATTTGTAATTGCCGGTTTAACTGATTGATAATAAAAACCACCACCTTGAGTGAGAAGACCTGAACGCTCTAACGTCCAAGTAATTATTCTTAGTCCGGCTTTTTTCGCCTCTAGCGCATAGGCTGACTCAGTCAGCTGATTATTTTTATTTAAACTCACTAAAACCCAAAGTGGTGGCGCAATAATATTGATGCCCATGGCTTTTAATTCGTTCATGCTGTGTTGCCAGGTTGCGGGGTTATTATGATCAAAATTATCTTGCTCGTAGCCGTCGTCTAAATACACAGCTTGCGTGGCGAAATCGGGATGGTGTTTTATCCAATATTGTAAATCGCCAAGCTCAAACGATTGCACAAATACATCGCTTGGAGAAATCCCCGCTTGTGTATATTCGCTGATAAGTTTTTTTGCGTATTGGTGTTGCGACAGACCATTAAACGGCATTGTTACTTGGGGCTTTTTAAGCTCAGGTGTCATTTTGACACCGAGACTTTTAAATAGGTCAATGCTTTGTTGGTGAGTCATTAAAGTGCCGTTAGCAGCATATAAATCAGTGCGCCAATTAGGTGTGCCAGTGAGGTAGTCTTGCGGCGTTTTGGCGTACACGTTGGCGCCATCCATTTTGCCTGATAACTGTAAAAACTCAGCGAGCGTAAAATCGGACGTGCAGCACTCTACTTGTGCTTTTTTGCCAACAGCTTTATCGCCAGGACTAAAAGGGATGCGGCATTTCTTCGCTAATTCAGGCTTTGCTAGCACGTTTGTTGTTTGGTGCAAATCACATTGCGAATGGCGACATACTAGGGCTTTGTCTTTAGTAAAGGCGACATCACATTCTAAAATACCCGCGCCCATTTTTGCTGCAGCAAGGTAAGACTCTTTGGTATGTTCTGGAAATTGCAGTGGCGCTCCGCGATGACCTATTGAAAAATCGGATTTTTCGAAGGTATTTGTATTACAACTTTCAAGCTGGATTTTAAGTGGTGAGTTGTCCATTTGCGAGACGAGATAATATGGCCGCACACCTACTTCAACTTTTTCATTATGTGTTTGTGACATGCTTTGGCAGCCACTAAGAAGCAAGATCATCAAGAAAATTATCGCGCGCATAAATAACCCTTATAGTTATGATTTACTCATTACAGCACAATAAAATGACAAAACATGAAACAACAGACTATTTTTGGTAATACTCATATTAACGTTGCTGTGGCGTTTTAATACCCAACTAAACCTTTTTAGCACTAGCAGTGTGACTTTATTACCTTGCCTAAATGACATTGGCTAATCAATTAAAAACTTGAGCTCGGTGGCTGCTTTAGTCGGTATAACTTCTGTTATCTCGTAGCTGGCAATGTTTTCACGATAAAAAGGGTCACGTGCTAGTTCGCGCTCAAGTGTTTTGCGTTCGGTAATGGCTGAAATGATAACGCCGCCTGTTCTTGGCTCTTTTCGGCCCGATAAAATGAAATGTCCTTTTTCATATTGGGCATTTAGGTATTCAATGTGCTCAGGTATAAATTTATCAACCTCGTTAAGTGGCACTTGGTAGGTGAGTGAAATAATAAACATATGTCGTCCTTGATTTATAAATGCAAAGTATGATTACCAGCGCGTAACGGTCAACGCGCTCTAGTTGTTTCTAGCGATGCCCATTAATACCTGCATAGTGCTATTGTTGCTGGTTAGTGAAAATGCGTTCGTCACGCTTTCAATAAGCAAGTTTGCGTTTTTATAGCCTTGGGTGATCATCTCTGATGTAAAACCAAAATCATCCTGCTCGTTGCGCTGCCAATCCCATTGTACAAACGTACCGTTTTGTTTTAACAAGCATTTAAACAAGGTTAATAACTGCTGGTAATTTGGCACAAACGCGCACACTGATGATGCAACAATTAAGTCAAAATCGTCTGTTAACAATGGGTTATTTTTAATTTCGTATTCTGATAGTTCACAACAAAGCGTTTTTACATTGGTAAGCGATTTGGCGTTTAACACATCAATCATTTTCGCTGATGTATCAATGGCAATGACCTCTGCGGCTTGCTTTGCGATTTTCTCTGTAAGCAAGCCAGTACCACAACCAAAATCGAGCACGCGTAGGCCATTTAGCTCTGCATATTGTGTAAGTGATTTGAAAGCGTTTTCGGCATAAAGGACCACATCTTGGTTGTTGTTCCAGCCATCGGCATATTCATCCCAACTGTTGCTCATATTTGTTCCTGTTTTAAAAGTGTTTAAGGTTTAATGCGCTCAAGTAAAGCACGTATTTCGCTTACAACCATTTCGGGCTCGTCTCTTTGCGGGAAGTGATAACTTTTATCTGTTAATACGGCTATTCCTTGTGGAAATGCTGAGGCCCAATCGGTATGTAACTCCCCCCACATTTTGCGCCCTTCGTCGGTAAAAAATAATAACGGAGGATTTTCAAATTTCTTAACTGATGCAATCACAGTAACAGGAATATTTGGGATTTGTGGGTAGTCGGGCAATGGGCGTTTTGACCAAAAATCTAAATATTGGTTAGAAAGTCCATTTTTTTGGTCGTCGAGTTTTACTTGCGCAATTTCTTTTTCTGCCTGCGACAAATTAATTTCCCGCATAATATCTACATCGTGCTCAGATGCTGGCTCAATGAGCATCAATGCGGCCATTTTTTGCGGATAAGTTGCAGCGAAGCGCCTTGCAATATAAGCACCGTAAGAGTGGGCAATGTATACAATTGGAGTTTTAATATTGAGTGTTTTTAGCAGTAAATGCGCTTCTTCTGCGTATTGTTCAGAACTGTAATTTTTGGTGATTTTTTGCGAACCGCCATTGCCAATACGAGAGTAGCGAATAACACGAGCATGTTTAGTAAGTGTTTGAAAAATGGGGTCCCAATCAGACATGCCAGCTGAACCGCCAGCTTCTAAAAAGAGCGTATGTTTGCCACTTCCGGCAATTTCGTATTCTACATCATAGCCATTTATTTTTGTAACAGAGGCTGCAGATACATTCAATGTAATCAGTACGTTTACCAGTAACAACCAAAACTTCACAGAGTACTCCTTTTATGCTGTGTGAGTTACGTATCTTTATGTTGGACTATTGTGCGTTTTTAACAGAGCGCTGACAATAATACACAGTAATATGATGATTAATAATCACAGACGTATTTACTGTAATTCCAACTTCCGCCCGAATCTAAACAGGTATCTGAGTGAAAAAACTCGTTTATAAATGGGGTGATTGAGATGGAGAGGGCTGCAACTGCTAACCATACTTTGACTTTTGACTGCGTGTTTTTAATAAAAACAATGGCAAATAAAATACATGAAAAAGCCCACATTAAGTTGTGTTGAGAGCGTTCGTTCCAGCTAAATTCGCGCGCATCTGCAAGGCCTGTGTTCCAATAGTTAAAAAGTGCTGTATTAACAAAGATTAATGCAACAACAATTAAGCTTGTTGCAATACACCATTTTAAAATTTTAAGCTTATTCATGAGGCAATATGACGATTAACGTATTCGCGTAATTATGACTTAAATTTGGGTACATGTATTGTAAATAACTGTATAAATCATTACATAAGGTACTTAAAAGGGGTGGTGTTATGCGCCTAAAAGCGGTAAATGTTTACGTTTTTTATATGTTAAGGCGAGCGTTAAACACTTTGTTATTATCGCTATTGGTAAGGGCTGATTGATGTTTAAAACAATGGCTCTGTTGCCTTGAAACTCGAGCGTATCTTGATACAGCTCTCGAAAAGTGTCGATTAACTTGGTTTGACAATTGAAAAAAAGAAAGTAATTTTCAGGGTGTTTAGGTTTCCAATCGATTCTGATTGGGCTGCCTGTTTTTACACTGTAGCTCGGTTCGCCCCACTTTAGGCACTCATCTACATCACCAAGCTTTAAATCTACAGCGACTGACAGAATAAGTGTTCGTAACTCGATGAGCTTTTTTTGTGCGGTATTTGGGTAGTTATCAAAGCATTGTTTGATTTCACTGTTCATTACACATCCTTGTTGGTTGAACTTAGTGGTGATTTTTAATAGCACACGTAGTGCCAAATTTGATTTGTTGGCTATTTGTTAAGTAGCCAACCATTTTGTGCATTATTTTATAGCCGCTTACTCATAAACAAAATGAATACTAAATGTTCAAATTAAGTTTCATGCGCGCGGTATGCTTATGTTTGGCGCATACGGATAAATACTTAATTAGTCTTGTAATTTTACTGTCACTTCACCAACGTTATCTATTTGCACATTCAAATCCTTAGTACCAAATGCTTGGGCTGCACTTAACAACGACCGCGAAAGGCCATCTAAGATTTGTGTTGATTCTAAATCTAATTGTTCACAAATTTGTACTATGCCATCGAGTAACTGTTGTGCTTGTGCGTCGGTTATGTTGTTATTCATCTTATTTAACAGCCTAAATTTTTTAATATTATCATAACCATAAAAGAGCTGATCGATTTGTGCAAATAAAGTATACGTAACAATGTGAACTTAAACTATCCGCACGGCACAAACCCTAAGCATGTACAAACTCACTTAACCCCAGAATTCCAATTTAAGACTTTTGATGATTTTCAAACGGGTATAAGCCGCGCGTTGATTTGTCAAAATCAGCTAACTCTGGAATTTTTTCATTTAAATCACATAAAACGAGAATTTTTGTAAGACTGCGGCGTGCTTTTAAAAAACAAAACAACACCAGAGCAGTGTGGTAACGAGGTTAATTACGTTGCCAGATGCTTGGAGATTTTGGCAAGTTCAGGGAATAACCGATATCTACAAACTCACCAACTAAAGCGCCATTTAAAACCTTACCTTTAAATTTACCCATGACTTTTGATTCAAAGGTAATGGCACCCGAAGCGCAGTTATAACATTTAAGCAATTCAGGCGGCTTAGGCCAACCTTCAAAACGTTGAAACAGTACTGAAATATTGTCTCGGCCAGGTTGACCATTATTAATGAAAAGCACTTCATAACCTGATGGCTCTTCGAGTGTTGAGTTGATATTGCTGTAATACCCATAGATTTCAGCGGCAATAACGTTAGTTGATATGGCGTATAAAAACAATATTAAGAATTTCATAACATAGCTCCATGCTTGGTTTGTGAAAAAGTAACTCTAAAATACTGATTGTGTGGGTGCATTTAAATACCCAAGCGGTAATTGTAAATGTGTTTTTAAATAAGAAGTGTTGAATAACTGCTTGTTCTAAAACACTAATACCAACCTAGATAGCATAATTTACCGTTATTGGAATTGTTTTACTGGCAACGCCAAGCTGATGCAAGCATAAAGCCATGTAAGTGCACAGTTGAAGAGCATAAAAATGAGATTTTTCGGATGTGTGAGTGCCGAGTAACGAAACCCATACAATTTCGAAACGTGATGTACCGATTAGCGTAAAATAACTCAAGAATATAAACGCCCACCTAATAAATATTTGGCGGGGCCGTCCCTGATGAAAATGGAACGGTTAGGTCGTCTCTACTTCCAAACGGACGCGATAAATAGCTAAAACCTAAACACAAATGCAACGCCCTTTTAATGGCTGAGCAAGTCACTCGTTTGTGCTAGAACTCGCGCGTTTTGTTAAAACGAATACTGAAAATCCAACATTATGCGTGTACTTTCGTGGTTTATAGGGGATTGACCCCCTTTAAAGGGCTGTACTGCATAAACATTGCTATTAAGTATATTCTTTATGCCAATGTTCCATAACGTATGTGTGGTTCTATATTGATAGAAGGCATCGACATCATAAATAGCGTCTAACTTTTCAGGCTCGCCACAGATAAAGTTTGGATCATTAGTACAAGCATACTGACCCGAAATAACTCTACCCAGTATATGAAAACGTGAGTTGGCATTAAAACGATAGTGGAAATCAGCTTTAAACATATGGTTTGGAATACCCAAAACCGCATCTTTATTTGATGGGATTTTAAAGGAGTCAATATTACTTTTTTCAACGGTAAAAAATGAATAATTGGCGTTGATGTGGAGCCTCTCTAATTGCCATTTAAGTTGCAGCTCCATACCCATGGTTCTAAAGTCACCGAGCGTGGTGTTACTGGCTGATTGCGGGTTAAAGCCAATAAAATTATCTACTTGTAATAAATACAAATTACCTACGAGTGATACTGTTTCGGTTAACTGATAACCTGTTTCCATTTCCCAACTTTTAGTGGTTTCAGGATCTAATATGGGTGTGCCCGCATTGTGCGCGCTGGCAACAGTATCGAACTGCGGTATTTTAAACGCCTCGTTATAAATTAATTTTGTATGGAGCTTATCCCACGTTTTGGTCAGTGACAGCCTAGGCACCAGCTCAGGCCCAGCTAAATCGTGATTTTCGTAACGAATACCAGCAAGCACGTTGACAAAATTCCAGTCTGATTCGTATTGAGCGTATAGCGAATAATCATTATTTGATGCGTTATTACTGCCAAAATAACGCACTGTTGGGTCGAAAATATAAGATTGGCTAACTTCGGCTTTTTCATAATAATAATGTGAGCCAATCAATAGGCTGCTGTTGTCAGCTAACGCATACAAACCTTGTATATCGATGCGCGAACGGTTTATTTTACGTGAAAGATCATGACCATATTGCCCTTGGCTATTCCATGGCTTTTGATTGGTATAAGTTAATTTGCTGCTTAACGCGAGCTTATTATTGAGCTGCCATTCTTTACCTAAACTAATCGCCTGATGTAAAAAAGACAATTCGTTGGCTTGTGTGTAACGCTGGTTTGGCGAGAAAAATAATCCCGAGTCACCAAACAATAGGCGGTCTTCCTGTTTTAACTTTTCATATTGTGCATTTAAATCCCAGCCGTTATAGCGCAGATTCATGCTGAGGTTAGTCGGTTGAGAGTTGCTATTGTTTTGCAAATTAAATTGATAACCGTCCAGCGCTTGCCAAGTGTCATTACTGTAATCACCATAACCTAAGCTACCTGAAAGACCATATTCTAACTGGGAAGCATTGAGTGTTACTTCGCCCGAGTGAGTAAAACCAACAATGCCATTATGAAAACCGGCTTTACCAATGTCTGTCATCAGGTTGAGTTTATTGTCGCCGGTAGCTTGGTTTAATGTGGTGACGCGAATTACTGCCAAAGCTGCTTGGCCACCATATTTAACTGATCCAGGGCCACGGATGATCTCTACTTGAGCGATATTACTTACTGGATAGCGATTACCTAAAACAAGTGAGCCAAATGCCATTTCATTTTGTTCAATGCCGTCAATAATCAATAATATTTTAGCTTCCATGCCCCAAATACCACGAAAGCTTACCGAGAATGTGCCCAAGGTATCGGTGCCAAGCCAAAAACCAGGTACTTGTTTTAATAAATCTTTTAAATAACGTGCGCCAGAACTCTCAATGGTACTGCGAGTGATCAATGTTATGACACTTGGTTGTTCGTAAATGCCTTTTTTATCGTTGGACGCGATATCAATTTCGATGTCTATTAACTCTTGAATAGATAAGGAGAAAAGATCAGCCTCAGAACTCGGTGTTTGTGCGTATGTTTTAAACGGTAACCCACTCAAAAGAGTTAATAAAGTACAAAGCATACAGGTGATAGGGATTTTGAAAATCATACAAAGTTACGGGTGAGCAGGGCATATGTATAGTTTAGAAGCATTGCTCTTTTTATCAATTAATTAGACTAGTGCTAGATGCTAATTTGTTAAATTTAAATAGCTTGTTGTAGCGGTAAGGGTTGTCCTTACTTCCTAACGAATGCTAAAAATAGCAAAAGGGGTTAACTGAACTATATTTGGGGTCTATTTGGGTTAGATAAAAACGACCAAGCGGTAAAGCTTGGTCGTTAGTGTATTATTTCTTCAATTTTGGTACGTCACCGCTGAAATCAATCCAAGGGTTAGTTCCAAGCAGTTCTGAACCTTCTACGCTCGGTTCTTCATAGCGCATAACAAAATGCTTTGGACCGTGAGCATAGGCAACAACTAATCCGTGATCTGAGTCTAAAAATCCACCATGTGGACCTAAACCCGGATAACTAATACGCCAAGCCTTACCATCTGTAGGTACTTCACCAAGTACTAATTTACCAACCACGTTGCCAGGTAAACTGAAAAACCAAGTCCACGGACCACCAGATACAATGGTCATCACTTCATCAATGCCTACGCCATCATCAGAGCTATTAACATGTAACTTGCCAAACTTTTCTTGCAAGTACTGCTTTACTTCTTGGTTCATCGCTTTCATATCATAAACTTTAGGGTATGGCGCTACACCAATTTCTGAAGTTGATAAAAATCCGCCTCGATGTGCCTCAGGGGCGCGTCCTGCCTGCTTAATTAAATCTAATAGTTCACCTCTATGTAAAGAAAAGTGAGAAATTAGACTATTAGCTTCTTCTTTAGTGATTGCCCTGTTTTTAGATATTTCTAAAATCGGCTTGGCTGCTTTTGGCAGTGCGACTGTGCTTACGCGTACGCCCACAGTTTTTAGTACAGCGTTAACGTTTTTAACACCCTGTGTTGGCGCACTGCCATCACTGTAATAAAGGGTAAGTGAGCCTGCGGTAGAGCTTGCTTTTGCATGGCTTTGTGCGATAGGCGCAATTATCATTGCACTCGCTAGTATTAAGTTAAACCATTTGTTCATCATTCATTCTCCTCAAAAGTTATCGGACGATGAGTTATGTTTCAATGCTCAGTCTAGAAACATAAGTTGACGTGATAAACAGCAATTGCGTAAACTGATTGTCTACTAATGGTAAACAAACACGTTTAATTTAGTCTTTTTTCATTTTAATTTTCTTCATAGTTTCATTCTAGTAAACAGTAAAGCCACTCAAACCCTATTTAACAAATCAAAGAGATTGTTATTGTTAAGCCATTAAAATTAGCCAAGCGCTGATTATTGGTTTCTTTTATTACAGAGCTAGATATGCAAAACTTTAAATACCATTTCCTTTCGCTATTAGTAACGGCGCTTGTCGCAGCTTCGTTTATATCAACAGCACAGTTATCAGGTGTGATAAACGCCTTTTCTCTTACCTTACTCAGATTATTTATTGCCGTAATTGTGTTGTTACCTGTCATTTTGATGAAAAAACACCGAATGACGTTAACCAAAAAAGTGCTTGCGAAAGGCTTTGTCGATTATTGCGACCTTAATACTGCAAACCACGAATAAAAAAACCGGCAAAACATAACGATTGAGAGAAAAGTAACGTTTTCCAACAAATATGTATTGTTTACAAGGATGAATTGATATTCTCAAAGTGCTTCACAATGTAATCTATAAATGCTCTTATCTTTTGCGATTGCTCTTTGTGGAACGGATAAACAGCATAAAGGGAATGCCTATCGGCTTTCCAATCAGGCAAAACTTCAACTAACTCTCCCGATTCAATCTCATTTTTTACAAATAAATCTGGTAACAATAATATTCCATGGCCTGAACAAGCCGCTTGTTTAAGTGCTAAACCGTTATTTACAACATAAGCGCTCGGTGGAAGCGTGATTTCTTTCGTTTCATCTTCATGTCTGAAGCGCCAGCTGCGCGCTGAAAATGAAAAACTGTAGATGAGAAACTTATGCTGCATAAGATCTGCTAATTGCGTTATTTCATTTGATCTAGATAAGTATTTTGGCGAAGCACAAAGCATTCTTCTCATATCGATTAATTTTCGAGATCTGAGGCTTGAATTACTTAACTCTGCGCCACCGCGGATTGCAACATCAATCCCCTCTTCAATGAGGTCGACATATTGGTCGTTCATAACCACTTCAATCGAAAGATCTGGGTGATCATGCATAAATTCACAAATGATAGGATTAATTTCTAGTAAACCGACTGACATAGGAATGCTGATTTTTAGTGTGCCTTTTAAAGTATTGGAAGATTCAATCACAGATAAGTCGGCACTTTCTAAGTTATCTAAAATATTGCACACCTGATTGTAATAAAGCTGCCCGCTTTCAGTAACATGCAACTTACGCGTTGTACGATTTATCAAAGGGCTTTTTAGGTACTCTTCCAGCTCATTAATATTTTTACTGATAGCCGCTTTTGATAAATTTAAGTCATCAGCGGCGCCCGTAAAGCTGCCGATCTCAACAACTCTTCTGAAAACAGTAAGCGCTCTTATTTTATCCACAATCACCTCTTTTGTTTACTATGAGTAAATTATAAAACAACTGACTTATAGTTTATCAACCAAAAATGGTCAATTACTATTTCAATACGTGATTTGCGTTGAAGTAATGCAGTTAAAACAGATTAGTGTCGCAAATTTTTTTAAGTACTGGATTAGGTTTTTGATATGAATGTAAACATTGGGATAAAAGAACAAGACAGGCTAGCCATTGGTGAACAGCTTAAACATCTGTTGGCTGATACATACACACTGTATTTGCAAACACACAATTTTCATTGGAATGTCACCGGTAGCCAATTTAGAGAGCTTCACCTCATGTTTGAAGAGCACTACACCGAATTAGCTACAGCAGTAGATGAGATTGCAGAAAGAATTAGAACCCTTGGCCTTATTGCCCCTGGCACATATCAGGCATTCATAAAACTAAGCGCTATTGCGCAAGTTGATACTGTTCCAAATGCAACAGATATGATTGAACTTCTTCTTAATGCTCATGAACAAGTCGTGAAAACGTGTCGCAAAGTACTGACATCAGCCCAAGACGGAGATGATGAATCTTCAGCAGCATTAGCTTCTGACAGAATGCGCGAACACGAGAAAACAGCGTGGATGTTGCGCTCAATGTTGTAATGAATTTTTAAATACGGGGGAATTACCAATGGCAGTTTTAGAAAAAGGCATTTGGAATGAACAAAAAGAGGTTGCAGACCTCACTTTGGAAGATAGCTTTAAGCATAATATTGAAAGTACTGCGGGCCGATATCATTTGTATATGTCATACGCGTGCCCATTTGCTCATAGACCTTTATTAGTTATTAACTATTTGGGTTTGAATGATGCAATTACATTCTCGTCGGTTGCGGCTAAACGATACTCTGAAGGGTGGTTATTCGATGACCAAAATCCAGACCCAATATATGAGCAACAAAATTTAGCAGCGTTATACCTTAGAGCAAAAGCAGATTATACAGGTAGAGTAACTGTTCCTATTCTTTGGGATAAGCTAAACAATACGATTGCTAGTAATGATTCATCTAACTTAGCAATGGAGCTTGCGACTAACTGGTTATCAATGGCTACCAATAAAGTAGAGCTTGTTCCAAGCAATTTGAAAGAAGACATTGAGAGGTTGAATAGCTGGTTGCATCAAAACGTAAACAGAAAGGTTTACCACGTTGGCTTTGCAAAGTCGCAACATGAGTATGATTCAGCGAGTGATACTTTGTTTAATGCGTTAATAAAACTGGATGAAACCCTATCAAAAAGCACCTATTTACACGGCTCAGTTATCACATTGTCGGACCTTTTTTTACTTCCGACATTGGTTCGATTTGAAGCTGTTTATGAAGTGCACTTTAAAGCGAATAAAAAACCACTAAAAGCGTTTACTCACCTGTATCGATATATGCTTGATTTATTAAACGTTGAAAGTATCAGAGCAACGATAGAGATCGAGCATATGAAAGAGCATTATTATTTCTCTCATGCTCATATTAATCCACATCGCATTATTCCTGCTGGACCAGAAATAACTTGGTAAATAAAACGCTTACTTTATCTTAGAGCAACAGAATATGATTAGAATTGATTTTTTCCATGATGTAATTTGTGGCTGGTGTTATGTCTTTTCCCCTAGATTACGAAAGCTAGCAGAAGAGTTTGATTTAGATGTACATCACCATGCATTTGCACTTTCCGCATCTCGCGAGGAGATGATCAGCAAGTTCGGATCAATGCCACAAGCAAAGGAGATTATTCTTGGGCATTGGGAGCAATGTGCACTCGCTGATGACGCTCAACGCATCAATGTTGAAGGCATGCGCCAAAAAGCGTTTGAGTATCCATTTTCAACGCCTGGATTAAAAGCGTGTAAAGCCGCTGAAAAACAAGGTGGTTCAAATACGTATTGGGATTACTTTGATGCGGTTACACACGCACATATGAGTGAAAATAGAAACATTGGAGATTTACAAGTACTTGCAGATATTGCAGAGCAAGTTGGATTAGATAAGTCTATTTTTCTTGATGATATTAATTCTACCGATAGAGAAATTGAAATCCAAAGTGATAGACAGCTAGCACAAAGCTTCGGCGTTACATCTACTCCGACCTTAATTATTAATAATAAATGGAAAATTACTGGCGCAGTCTATTATCAAATGCTTCAAAGCGCGCTGGGTAAACTCAACTAACTCTGGAGTTTTTTCTTTAAAATCACTTAAATCTGGAATATTTGTTAGACGTTTAATGCTGATTCTTTACCAATGCTGCGCCGTGTTTTACTGAAATAAAATAGTTGGCTTAAATTGGCAAAACATAAGCAACAGCCAACTATTATTTGTCTCACTTATCCAGCTTGTTGCAGCGGAAGTTAATCTCCACCCGAGTCACCGTCACTTCCCGAGCTAGAGTTAGAGTCAGTCGACGAATCAAATTCGGAATAAACACTTACTCCAAAGTCAGCATGTCGATAAATTAGAAGCGCGGTAAAGACAAGAATAACGCCAAAAATGGGGTCATCATGAAGGTACATCCAAGCACCTAATATTGCTATTAAAATAGAGACTATCTTTTTAATCATGTTTTACTTCCTTGTTTTATTAGACACAGTTCCGCTTTGCTTAATGGTGTCGCCATAGCTTAGTCCGGCAGTATTTTTGGCCGAAATGCGCTTTAGCAACTGGTTATATGCCGCCTATAATAAACCCAAAAATAAAAGCAACACATGCTACCAAAATCAATTGATTTAACTTTGTTTTTTCATTGCGCTCTGAAACAGATTGCAACATAGCTTCAACAGAGCCCTCGTATTTACCAAATGCGTTTAGTGTATAGGTGGATTTATTGTTTAGTTGACAGAAAAAGTCATTATTAGAATCGAGAAACTCTCTCAGTTGTGATTGGCTAATATTAGTTTGATTTGCCAAAGTTATAATACCGCATCCAGATTTACCATGGGATGCGACAGTTTCAAGAATTTGTTTAGTTTGGTTAAAATCCATTTATTTTCTCCGTACTTTTAATATTTCGATTTCCATCGAGTCCTAGCATTAATGCCTTGATAATTTGTCCACTTTTAAACTATTTGATACTTATTGAACCTTCTCCCCGAAGTTTAGCGAATAGCTAAACTTCAAGGCGACCAAACCAAAAGGAGAAAGCTCAATGAAATTCTATACTACTTTTCACAAATATTATTGTGGAATTGACCTTCATGCACGCATTTTATACGTGTGCATTCTTGATGAGCGTGGCAATAAAGTGGTTCATCAGAAAATAAAAGCTGATAGACATGAGTTATTTAAGCTCATTTCTCCTTATCTAGAAGATATTGTTGTTGGCGTTGAATGCATGCATTGTTGGTATTGGGTGAGTGACTTATGTGCTGAACATGATATCGATTTCGTACTTGGTCATGCGCTATACATGAAAGCCATTCATGGTGGCAAAGCCAAAAATGATAAGATTGATTCTTATAAAATCGCAAGCCTATTGCGCGGTGGCAATTTTCCGCTAGCTTACAATTATCCTGCTAATATGCGTTCAACACGTGATTTACTGCGCAGGCGAACGCGACTGGTTCAGCATGGCGCACAACTAAAAGCGCACATTGTTAATACAAACAGCCAGTACAACTACCCACAGCTCGAATTACACATGAAAAACAAATGTGTTCGCCAAGAATTCCAAACGCGTTTTGACGACCAAGCTGTTCAACGTAATGTGAACTTTGATTTAGCAATACTCGATGCCTACGCAGAGGAACTTAAAAAGCTGGAATATTATTTAGAAAGCAAAGCTAAAAAGCATCAACCAAACTATTACGCTCAACTTCGCACCATACCTGGCATTGGTCTTATTTTAGCGATGACTATTTTATATGAAATTGGCGATATTAATCGCTTTGAGTCTGTACAAACGTTCGCATCTTATTGTCGGCTCGTTAAGTGTAAAGCAGAATCTGCTGGCAAAACCTATGGCACCAGTGGCAATAAAATTGGTAATGGCCACTTAAAATGGGCATTTAGTGAAGCCGCTGTGCTTTATTTACGTGGTAACGACAAAGCTCGGAACTACTTAAACAAATTACAAAAGCGCATGAGTAAAGCCAAAGCACTCTCAGTGCTCGCCCATAAGCTCGGGCGCTGTGTTTATTTTATGCTAAAAAACAAGACGGTATTCGATGATGAACGTTTTTTAAAAAGTTAAGTCGCACAATGGGGTGAGCTATACACCTAACTAGATAGGCATGAACAACCATGTACTATTTGTGTTTAAGTCAGCAAAAGCTGAATGTGACAGGTAAGTGTTGTCGAAGTAATAAGCTATTTAGCCTTGATTAGACACCCCGTTGGTGCGCATTAATTTAAGCAATGAATTGAATCGTTTACACCTTAGCTGATTACTGCGTAACGCACCTTTAACTAACTGGACGAATGAGCCATCCCCTTGAGTAGCGCTAGATTAAGGTTAACCGATAAATGTCTAGTGGCCCTAAACGATAAGTTGTATCGACTGATTTAGGCAGCGATGAGATCGCAATAAGAGATTACTGCGTAACGCCCCTATATGTGTTTGCCGTAAACGATTTTAATGGCTAACCGACATAACGAAGCTGAACTGATTTAAGAATTGCCAATACAAATTAGCTGCTTAAAAGCAGCTAAAAAGAATCGTTATGCTTACTTGACCCGAGAAGGTTCATATGTGTTATGTTCGTAGCCATTTGTACATGACGTAGCTATCAACTAACCCTAGATGAGCATGCTTATATGCCTTTGGGATTGTACCTATGATTTGAAACCCTAGCTTCTCCCAAAGCTTCACCGCAACTTCATTGGTAGAAACCACGCTGTTAAATTGCATGGCATCAAAGCCAAGCCCTAGAGCAATTTCCTGAGAATGTTCACACATAAGACGTGCAATGCCCTTACCCCTAGCTTCGCTTGAAACCATATATCCACAATTACATATATGGCTACTTGGCCCCATTGCATTTGGCTTGATGTAGTAAGAGCCCAGTACAACGTCATTTTCCACGAAAACAAAAGCTTTCAGGGGAGATTCACACCATAGATCGAATGCTTGTTCTAGCGTCATATTTGGGTCAAAGGCATACGTTTCTTGGGCCTGAATTACCGCTGAAAATGTTGGCCAAAACGACTCAAAATCGGCTTTTGTGATTTCCCTAATCATGAATTTCCTCCTAGAACATAACAGTTTATTAAGAGGCAAGTTGCCTCTTTTTCTACCGCAACATCGCCTGTTTACATTCTAAAGCAATTTATAACACTAATAATTAGTTGTTACTAGTCAGATAGTTATTTGAAAATTAACATTTTATCAGTTGCAGAAAACAGGCAAATTGCCTGTTAATATTATTAAGGGGAAAATAATCATTAAGAAATCGAATAGGCATGATTTTTACTTCTAACAATGAAAAATTTGATATGGAAATGGAATAGTTTATTCAAAGGCTGCAATTCGCTCTTTTGCGGCATTCTTATAAACACGTTTTGTGGGAAGACGTGTTAGTTGAACGTCTGTTTTTGAGAGCTTGGTTAATAGCGATAGATGACAATGACAATCTTTTGAACGCTCAAAACCGTTATTCTTACCAAATCCAACTCTCAAAAAAACTGAAAAAATAATCGATAAAAAATTGAACTAATTTAGAAAAAAGCCGCCATTTTCTCGGTTTAATTAGCCTAACTAACTGTTTTAATGAAATTAATCTAAGTTCAGATTCTGGAGTTAGGTGATTTTATACAGGTGATTTTATACATGAATTTATACTTACCTGATTTCGACAAAAACAAGTTTATTATTTAATCTGTTGAGATTTGATCAAATCTTAAAATTGGAATTTTGGAGTTAGGTGAGTTTATATAGATCACTGGCGCAGCAGATTTTTAGATATCATAAAACGAACTCAATCATTTACTTAAATATCCTCGTTAAAGATTTTTTCAAATCAAACCCATCAAACTTTTTTAAAAAATAATCATAAATAAAACCGATGCTGTAATAGCCAATTTATCAAGAGTTAAAAAATATTAAGCTATTGTTTTAATTAGCTTTAAATTAATTAGAGGCATATGTTAGTAACTTGGTTGAATGATTGCCTTCTCCCTCATTTAAAGTAAAAACTCTATTTTACCGATTAGGGGGCTTGAAAAAAAACACCTGTTCAGCGTACACTTGTGCGCTGATTGAGCGTACATGTGTAAGCCTAAAATATGAATGTTTTGTTAAACCCCCTTTCTAACTGGTTCAGTAAACAGTTTTTCCATCACACATCGATGGCGGGATATATTGAGCCTGTAATTCAATTATTTAAGCCAAGCTGGCGCGATGGTTATTATCGAGCCAAAGTGGTTGCGGTTCAGGCTATTGCTAATCGAACACTTGCGATTGAGTTAAAAACAGAGTCCCGTTGGCCAACTCATAAAGCGGGGCAGCACATTGAACTAACGTTAGAGATAAACGGCCGATTAGTAACGCGTGTGTTTACTATTGCTTCAAGCCCAAATCAGGCGATGCACGAAGGGGCAATTCGTTTAGTCGTTAAGCAGCAAGATGCAGGCGCATTTACCCCTTATTTATCGCGCTTACAGGTTAATTCGTGGGTTAATATTTCAAAACCAAAGGGAACGTTTTTATTACCGCAGAGCGGTGCGGTTACTCTGTTTGCTGCTGGCTCAGGCATTACGCCATTTATTGCGATGCTGCATCAAAATTTACACGAACAAGTAGATCCTATTCATTTGGTGTACTACGCAAAACCAAGTGAGCATTTACTGGTTGCAGAGCTTGAGAGCTTAAGCAATCGCTTAGCAAATTTTACCTTTACCTTATTGAGTCGAAGTAGTGATGGCGATGTTATTGAAAAGCTATCCGAGTTTCATAATTCAAAGTGGCTGGTGTGTGGTCCAAATGATTTTTATAAAACTATTTATGATTACGCAGAAGCCCATCAAATATCAATTTCAAGTGAGCATTTTTCCCTAGTTAATTTGCATGTACATGGTGATGAAAAAGCGCATTTTCAGGTGGATCATGGCGGCATTAAATTTACAGCCGATAACCAACAGCCGCTTTTAGCGCAGTTTCAGGCAAACAAGATTAATGTGCCTTACGGTTGTGGCATGGGTATTTGCCATCAATGCCAATGCGTAAAGAAAAAAGGGATAGTGCGTGATATTCGCACCGGTAAATTATCAGATTACGGTGAAGAGTTAATTCAATTATGTGTATCGCAAGTGGTGTCAGATGTGGAGTTTAAAGCGTGAACACAGTAGCAGAACCAAATTATGATTTATTAGCCGAGCAGCTAAACGAAATTCAATCAACAACTATGGCGAAAGTGGGTGAGCAAGACGCAAATTACATTCGCCGTGTAATCGTTATGCAGCGCATTTTAGAATGGTCGGGGCGTATTTTATTGGTGCTTGGCTTTGTTACGCCGTGGCTTTGGCTTGTTGGTGTGCTTGCGCTTGCAACGGCTAAAATACTCGACAATATGGAAATTGGTCATAACGTAATGCACGGCCAGTACGACTGGATGAACGACAAGCACATTAACTCTAAAGCATACGAGTGGGATATTGCCTGCGATGGTAAAAGCTGGAACCGTGTACATAACTTTGAGCATCACACCTATACCAATATTATCGGTAAAGATCGCGACTTTGGTTATGGTTTATTACGCTTATCAAACGACTTTCGCTGGCGAGTAAAAAATCTTTGGCAATTTATTACATACTTAAATTTAAGTATGTTATTTCAGTGGGGTGTGTCGTATCACGAGCTTGCCGCTGAGCGCGTGTTTTTTGGTAAGAAAAAAGAGAACCGCGATTACAAAGTGCCACACAGCGAATTAAAAACACGGTTTTTTAGTAAAGGCGCGCGCCAATTAATTAAAGACTACCTAATTTTCCCATTGTTAGCAGGGCCATTCTTTTTATGGGTATTAGTGGGTAATCTAATTGCCAATTTGCTACGTAACTTATGGACATCAACCATTATATTTTGTGGTCATTTTACTGGCGATGTAAAAACATTCAGTGAAAAAGAGTGCGAAAACGAGACAAAAGGGCAGTGGTATTACCGCCAAGCATTGGGTTCATCAAATATTAAAGGTAGTAAGTGGTTTCATGTATTAACAGGGCATTTAAGCTTTCAAATAGAGCACCACTTATTTCCAGATATGCCTGCAAAACGTTACCGTGAAATTGCACCTAAAGTGCAACAGGTATTTCGTGAACACGGTATTCAATACAACACAGGTAGTTTTTTCAAACAATATGGCTCGGTAGTTAAACGCATTTTGCGCTACTCATTGCCATAACTGGTTAAATCAGTTCCTTAACATAATGTGCCCGGTTATTGTCTGCCAACGATAGCGCGGGTGCATTATTTTTTATCTTGGTTATTACCGTGTTCATCGTGTTTTGACAAAAAACATAAAACTGTTTGCTAAGCTACAGATATATGTAAAAAGGAAACACGAGTTTCCTCATCTACTCAAATAGGTTGTTTACAATTTTTTACAAAAGGTTTTTACGATTTATATTTAAATTATGTAAATGAAGTGTGTTTTTTGTTTGTTTCTCATACAAAATAAGCTTCTTTTAGTTATTTTATATTTCATTTATATTCTATTTAGTAATTATTTATTCTCATTTGAAATAAGTTGAATAGTAATACCCGTTTTAGATGTTAAATTGAAATTTAACTTTATATATCGACTTTATTAACATTGTCCCTATATTTGTTTTCAGTCTTTTTCATTAGTTATTTCCTACCTTTTATCGCTGCTCTATTTATCCCTATCTTTTCTAGGGATTTAGCTTCCACTTCTTACATGTTTTAAGAAAATACAACTTTTACACTATTTGCTCATTTTTAGACCTGTAATTAGTTGTAATCCAGTTTTATGTAAGCGCTATCACTTTTTGATAACTGTAAAAAAAATGTTGTCAATGTTTCGCTTTCCTGTGTTTTTGCCTATTTGCAATTTAAATGAGTGATCATCACAATGCGCCGCCTTGGGGAATGAATGAGGTACAGGTTTGTTAATAAAAAAAGCAGCGAAACGTTTTGAAGTAGCGCTAAAAAGCTATGAAAATGAAAGCATCAGCACTGAAGTCGCAATCATCAATAATCATAAACTCTCAATAAAATGCTTCTTGTATTGTGGCCTTCACTATTGTGTCACTGTGCAGTTTGATGATGACTATTGTTTAGTGGCGTTAAATGTTCAGTATTTAAAAGAAGGGGTTCACATACCCACTTTAATGCAAAAAGCACAGCTCTCCGCGTGCATATCCCAAGTAATTACAGAGGGGATGCATTATGCCAAATGCTGAAATTTATTTCGCTGGGATGTCAGTTTCTGAGCTTGCACTAAGCACACAAACGTTACTTGAACGCTTGTTTAGTAAAGATTATTACCAAGTTGTGGTGTCAAAAAACACGCTGTTTGAAGCACAACTAACAGTGTTTTACTGCAGACATAAATTACTCAAATTAATGATTAACAACAAAGAGGTGAGTTTGAGTCATTGTGAAAAGTTATGCCACACCAAAGTGAATGAGCTAGTGCAGTATTTCCGTGCAGCAGATAAAAATTTTTGCTTTTCGCGTTCGGTGTTTTATACCAATGAAAAACTTATTGAGACGTTTCATGTTTTAAATTCGCCTTTAATTGGCATTATGCAGAGGCACTATTATGCATAAACTGAGTTTGTGTTTTAAATCATCGCAGTGCCATGAACTTACGCCAATGCAAACAAGGGTACTGTATCAACTTGTTATTAAAACAGTATCAGAACAGTACGGTGAAGACCGCGTAACGCAAATTATCGATGCCTTTAATGGCGATTATTTTTCAATCTTAAAGTGTGGCATTTCATTGCTCGCAAGTGAGACCAACAATGCAAACTAACATGGTAAATAAACTAACAGATGTGGCGCGCACCGCCGACCAGTATATTGCAGAGCAAGGGCAATACGGCCGTATTCAATCTGATAAAAGTAAAGTGATGGATCACATTCTTAAACTAATGGAAATCGACGCGCAAATACGCCTTGCTAAGCAATTCGAGCATTTAGCCTCGGCAATTGGAACAAAAAATTAGTAGTACCCTGTTTTCAACAGGATCCCCCAGCCAAAGCCTCCCGTGAGGCTTTTTTTAGGTAACAACATGAAAATATTAATTGTAGGTGCAGGGATCGCCGGTTTATTGATGTATCGCGAATTGCAACGTCATGGCATTGAAGCCGATTTTATAGAAAAGCAGGAAGCTTTGAATAATTTAGGTGCGGGTATTTGCTTACCTGGCAATGCAATGAAGCAGTTTGAAGCACTTGGCTTAAAACAAGCTATTTTAGCCAAAGCCCACCAAGTTAAAGAAGTGCGGTTTGAAACTCATCAACGCGAGTTGTTAGCAAGTGCTAGCCTTAAACAGGGCATATTAGCGCAACAGCCATTCGTTGCTTTATCGCGACAGTCTTTGATGGACATATTAAGCGAAGGTATTGAGAAACAGATTCAATTTAGTCGTTCAATCGTAAATGTAACTCATAAGCAGTCTTCTCAATTGGTGCGTTTTAATGATGGTTCTGTACTCGAATATGATCTGGTGATTGGCGCTGATGGGATGAATTCAAATGTACGTGAGTCGTTATTTGATACGCCAGAGCTCAATGATTTAGATGTTACACATTGGCGCTTTATTGTGGAAATGCCGACAGCATTGCTGGAACCAAGTTACTTAGTGGGGGAGAGCGATGCGTTTATGTTTTACCCCATTGGTAAAAACCAGGTGTATTGTTATGGGCAAGCGGCAAATCAACAAATTAAAGCTTTGTACCATGATCACAAAAAAAGCATGTTAGCGGTATTTAAACACTATCATCCATCGGTAATTAGCGCGATTAATAATGCAACGGTTATCAGTCAAGGGCGCTTAAAGTCGGTTGTTTCTAATCAGGTATATTGTAAACGCACGGTATTAATTGGTGACGCATTACACGGTTGCCTGCCTAGTTTACAACAGGGGGTAGCACAGACTTTAAACGATGTACGTGTTTTATCTAAGTGCTTAAAAAATGCTTACAGCATCGATATGGCATTAGCTGACTTTAAATCGATAAGGCTTAAAGAAGTAAGTTGGATAGTCAATGAGTCCAACAAAATAATTCGATTAGCACAACTAGGCAGTTCACGCTTTGGGCGTTTTATTCGCAATGTATTGATTCGCTTGCAAGGTCCACAAAATGTGAGAGCCTGGCGTAAATTAATGGCAGACCAAGAGGTAAAGTAATGCAGCTTCAAACTATGCTAAACACGTATCAGGGTGAGTTGCTAAGTTCGCATGATCTGTCTTTTTACGAACGCTGGGCAATGGATTATTTCCATGATGACCAACATGTAAGTGATCCCTACTTGTCTATTACACTTGATTTACCGCTGGGCGCGGCTCGTGATAATTATCAAAATCATTATCAAAGTACTGAAGGTGCATCATTTCAAGGCTTTTTAATTTGGTGTTTAGCACGGGCACTTAAGAGT
Source organism: Pseudoalteromonas sp. ABV4_021 (assembly GCF_056159365.1). Taxonomy (NCBI): domain Bacteria; kingdom Pseudomonadati; phylum Pseudomonadota; class Gammaproteobacteria; order Alteromonadales; family Pseudoalteromonadaceae; genus Pseudoalteromonas; species Pseudoalteromonas sp. ABV4_021. Next base: position 1,162,055 of record NZ_JBSWVB010000002.1, read on the forward strand.
GAGTGGATTTTCTCGACCCGTAACATTAACGGCAAATGGTATCGATTTGATAATCTTCCTATTTTTTGTCCAATTGCGGTAGGGGGAGATCTGCGTTTTAAAGATGTGATCTTAGAAAATGTTACGGCGCTTTCGTGGCCTGAGTTTGCGCGTTATTATCGCAAATCTGTGGATTGTAATGACGCAAAACTAGAAGTATTGCCACAGGAAGTATGGGCACTGTGTCCGTTTATTGGCAATCTACCTAATATGGCATTTTCGTCATTTCAAATACATCGAAACAAATTAAAAACAGGGCGCCCCTTATTTTATTTCGGTCAGCGCAAAACGATTAATGGAGAGCCGAGCGTTCCCCTAAGTATTAGCTTTGATCACGCTAATAGTGATCCGTTTGTGTTGGATAAATTGCTTGCCACGTTTAATGAGCTAACTACTCAAAGCGCAGATTAAAAAAAGCGACTATCTGGGGATGATGATAGTCGCTTAGGCCTACTCGTTGGGGTTTAAATCAGATTAATAAACTCTGTGGTTGCAAAGCTATTAGCAGTTTTGTTCTTCAGTGCCAATCTCTTCTTTCGCTTTTTCACACAGGTCTTCGGCTTTGTTTTGCGCGTCAGTGATGGCTTCGTCAATACGCTCGCCTGCATCTTCTGCTGGGCCTTCAGAACAACCTGTTAGTGTAAATACGGCACCAAGTGCAATTACTTTTGTCATTGTCATTAATGTTTTCATGATATTTTTCCTTATAAAATTAATTGAGTATTAGCGGTTTTTGGCCCGCTTAGGCCTTAGGTGCCCTTACTCTGGGTAAAATCAGCGACAGTACCAATAGTGCGACAAATACAAAGAATAAAATTTTCGCGATACTCGCTGCGGCGCCTGCAATGCCACCAAATCCTAAAAGAGCGGCAACAATGGCTAAAACAATAAATGTTAGTGACCAACCAAGCATACATCCTCCTTAATTTGGGTTAAGTTCAAAATATTAAGCGGTTACTTCTTGTAGTGCTTTCATCTCGTCGTGACATGCTTGCATGCTGTTTTGAATTAGCTTAAGCGTACTGAAGTAAGGCGCTGGCAGAGGCTCTTCTAGTGCTGCCTCAATTTTTTCAAGAACGCGGTCCTCTACTTCTTCAAGTTGTGAGATGTACGTGTGCTCTTTGTCTGTGCTTATCACCGAGAGCACTTTTGTGTATGTTTCACGTAATGACACCATGAAATCGTTATCCGTTTCGACTTCACCTTCATCAAGTACTACTAAAGGTTGTAATTCAGCCGCGGCACGCTCTTTTTCAGAAATCATGCGCTCGAAGATGATTTCAAGACTTTGGCTAGAGACTTTTGTTTTGGCTTCTTTATAAAATTCGATACCGCCATTTAAAACTTTCACAAGCTCTTTTACCGGGGTTAAGTTGTAATTTGAGTTTGACATAAATGCTCCTTTTCAATTTTCTTAACGGTTCAATCTATTAATGCATGGCGTGTGCCAAAAATAAAGTTATTTAAAATCAAATGCTTGTCGGTTTTTATGGAAAAGTGCCTGCGACACATTTACAGGCACTATGAAGTTTTTACTTATCTTGACTCTGTATATCTTGCAAAGAGTGGCCACCCTTTGCGTTAAAGTCTAACGTACGGATTGGGAACGGAATAAGGATGTCGTTTTGCTCAAGTGTTTTATGAATAGTAGCAACCGCTTTGTGGCGCATTTCCATAAAGCCAACCTCGCCTGGGTAGTCTATCCAAAACCATACAAGTAGGTTTACTGAGCTGTCAGCAAACTCGCTGGCATAAACGGCGGTTTCAGATTGTTTGATTACGCCATCAAGATCATTAATCGCGTCGGTAAGTACGTCTCGTGCTTTATCTACATCGTCTGCGTAAGAAATCCCCACAGGTACTTCTATACGACGTTTGCGCAGTTTCGAATAATTTAATAGCTCGTTCTTAAACAGGATTTTGTTGGGCACTATGGCCATTTGTCCATAAAAGTTCTCTATTAAGGTGTTGCGAAGATTAATGCGCTCGACTGTGCCAAAGGTATCGCCGGCTTCTATAATGTCGCCAACGCGAAAGGGTTTACGAATACCCATTACAATGCCTGCAATTAGGTTCTCCGTCATATCTTGAAAAGCAAAGCCAATGGCAAGACCAATAATGCCTGCTCCTGCAAGTAATGATGCTACCGCTTTTGATAGCCCCATAATGTCGAGCGCGAAAAAGAAACCAATAACAATTATCACCATGCGACAAATACCTGTAATAAGGCCAGCAATTTGCGATGATTCAAAAATACGGTTAAGTAACTTCTTTATCCAGCCCGATATCCATTTGGATAACATTAAAAATACGATAAAGATTACGAGCGCAATCACCATGTTGGGCAAATTCTTTATGGTTATTTCAAGCCAGTGGGTGAGCTTTTCATTTATAAGAGACCAAAACTTCTCCAATGTAATCGACATAACAGCTCCTTTAATAATGTAATGACGTTACTTTGGGTTACGCAGTTTATATGCCAGCGTAGCTAAATTGAGTAAGGCTAAGGTGTTGTGAGGTGTTTGTAATAATGGCACTGTGTATTTGTGTAAAACGTACATGGATTTTTTTCACACTGGTTATGTAAATGCTACATTGGTAAATGTCTGAGTTTTATTAAGTTGTTGATATTTAATGTTAAAAATTCTGGCATGTGAAGTGCTTTAAGTAAATCGAACTCAGCAAAAAGGAAATTTATTATGAATCGTACATTTAATACACTTGCACTAGTTACTGTTTTATCTACAACTGCTCTTTCAGTAAACGCGAAAGACAACCAGTGGGAAAAAGAAGCAAGCGACGCTTGGATTGATGGTAAAGCTGAAGCAACCTTACTTTTCAATACACAGCTAAATTCGTTTGATATTAACACCGATGTAGATAAAGGTGTGGTAACACTTACGGGTAAAGTAAATCACGATGTTGATAAAAAGCTGGCACAAGAGTTAGTTATTGGTATCGACGGCGTTAAAGAAGTTGAAAACCGTTTAACAGTGCTACCAGATAGCAAAAGCAAGTCAGAAAAAGACGATGGTCAAATTGAGTCTGACTTTGTAGACGCAAAAATTGCAACGGTAATTAAAACACGCTTACTGTTCGATACAGATATTAGCGGTACGAGCATTGACGTTGATGTTGAAGGCCAAAACGTTACCTTAACGGGTGAAGTTGATTCAGAAGCTGAAAAGCAACTAGCAATCACAATTGCTAAAAACGCAGACGACGTTGAAAACGTAGAAGATAACCTTCGCGTTGTAAAACAGTCTTAATCCTGTCCCAATTACTGCACTACTAAAAAAGCACCGAAAGGTGCTTTTTTTATGCCAGCATCTTTCTTGTAAATCAATTTGCGCTTTTATTCGTGTAACTATCAAATGCCAGTAACCAACATCTAAGTTACTGGCACCCATCTTCAATGTTTTAAGCACTTAACACATGTCGTTTAGCAGTTGTTTTGAACTCTTTAGTAATCTGTGTGGTCTACTAACTTCTTGTTTTATTTAACCTGAACCTGCGTTCAGGTTATTTGTAAATTGACCTAGAGTTCATTTTTCTCTAGGTATATCAGTTAGAGAGTATATGGACGTAGTACTTAAAGAAATAACCAGTTCAAATTATGAGTTAGTGTGTGATTTAGATGTAACAGAAGATCAGCAAGATTACGTGGCGTGTAATATGTGGTCGCTGGTTGAATCGCATTACAACTCTGGCTATACCTGCAAAGCAATTTATTGTGATAACCAAGCTGTTGGCTTTTTTATGTGGGTGCAAGAATCGCCAGAAAAAGTGTCGATTTGGCGCTTTATGATAGATCACAAATATCAAAATAAAGGCATTGGCAGAATCGCATTAAATCAAGCGCTTGACGCGATTAAGTTAACGCGGGGGCTGTGTGAGATTGAAATATGCTATAACCCTAAAAATCCTGTAGCGAAAGACTTTTACTCAAGTTTTGGCTTTCAAGAAGTGGGCATGGATGAAGACGACGAAGACATGCTCGCAATAATATCGCTTTAGTTTGCAATACTATGAAAAAGGGGCGGTTTTTAGTGAAAACTTGCCCCATTTTAGTTAGCGCATCACCTAAAGCTAGCGTACTAAATCACTTGTTTTAAGTCTGCTAACGACACAGGCTTTAAGATCACATGCTCAATTTGGTGTTTGGCAAGCGCCTCCGCGGGTGGTTCGCTACCGCTAACAATAACTAGGTTGGCACCACACTCTCTTGCCTTTATTTCACTTGCAAGGGTTAAACCCGAGCCATCAGCCAGGTTTAAATCGAGGCAAATCGTATCAAATGCGGTGTCGTTGTCTAACAAGGCACAGCATTCGCTAAAACCGCTTACACTGTGACTTTCACAGCCAAGAGAATCAAACAGCAAACACATTAAGTCACGGGTGTTTTTATCATCTTCTACCACTAAAATACGCTGTTTAGTTGCGTTTTCATTAGCGGAAGAAGCGGGTTTTTCGCTGGTGCATGGTTTTGCTTGCAAATGCGCTTCAAGAGACTGGTAAAGCAATTCGGTATTAATTGGCTTGGTAATAATGCCATCAAAACCAAGCGCTAACAGAGTATCGATATTGTCTTTTTGCGCTGCTGCGGTGAGGGCAATAATCGGTGTGTTAATACCTTGCTTTCTGAGCGTCACAATAGCTTCTCTACCGCCCATTTCAGGCATATGCAAATCCATAAAAATAAGATCAAACGCCTGCTCGTCTGAGCATACTAAGTTAACGGCATCGAGCCCGTTATTTGCACAGGCAACCTTTGCACCTGTGTTACTAATTAGGTTTTTTAATAGGGTTTGGATCTCGGGCAGATCTTCAACAATTAATACATCGCCTTTAAGTGATAATGGGCAAACGTGGCTTTCATCACTGTTACTTGCTGCTAAGCTCAGGGGCTGACATTCACCAATGTCGGTGCCTAAGTCAATATCAAAACAAAAGGTGCTACCAACACCTACTTCGGATTCGAGCGTAATTTTACCGCCAAACAACTCAACTAAAGCGGCACTAATTGCCAACCCTAAACCGGCACCTTCAGAAGTGCGGGTAATGGTGTCTTGTAATTGCTCAAACGGCCTAAATATTTGCTTTTGTTTTTCTTTTGCAATGCCAACACCGGTATCTTGTACAGCCACATTCAAGTAATAGTTCTGGCTTTGCTGCAACAGCTTAAACACTACTTCAACCTTGCCTTCGGGGGTAAACTTTATGGCGTTGTAAACAAGGTTAATTAAGATCTGCTTTAGCCTTTTGGCATCGGTCATAATTACTGTTGGCAGGTCGCCTTTTGCCACTATGCTAAGCGCAATGCCTTTTTTCTTTGTTTCCATTGAAAACAAACTTTGCAGGTCGGCAATTAACGGGCCGAGCTCGGTTGGTGATTTTTCAATATTTAAACTGCTGGCATTAATTTTTGATAAATCGAGTACGTCGTTCAGCAAGTTTAGTAAATGCTGACTGTTGTTATGAATAATGTCTAATTCGGGCTTAATATTGCTAAGTTGGCGGTTGTCGCGCAGCAGCTCGGTGTAGCCAATAATTGAGGTAAGCGGTGTGCGTAACTCATGGCTCAAATGCGCCATAAAACGATCTTTCGCGCGGCTATCAGCCTCGGCTTTGTAGCGCTCTAAACGCTCGTTCTCCAAGTCGCGTCGTGATAGCGCATATAAAATCGCGCGATTAAAGCGTGGGCTGCTTATTTCAGATTTTAATAAAAAGTCATCTGCGCCGTGCGCAAGCGCTTCTTTATCAAGCCGTTCGTCTGATTGCCCAGTAAGCATAATAAACGTAGTACTGAGCTTAAGTGATTTAGCGGCTTCTAAAATAGATAAACCCGTATGAGCGCCTAAGTGATAGTCTAAAAAGCATAAATCGACAGGTTGCTGCTTTAATTCATCGAGCACACCTTGATAGTCACTTAACCAAGTGACATCAAATTGATAATTAGGTATTTGCTCAAGATAATCGACCGTAAGCAAATAATCGTCTTCATCATCCTCTACCAGTAATACACGTACGCGCTCAATACTTGTCATATTAATCCCTATGGTAGTTCAACAATTTCAATCCAATATTTACCAAGCTGTTTCATCAGTTCAACTAAGCCTTCAAAAGTTACGGGTTTAGTAATGTAAGATGCTGCGCCAAGATCATAACCACGCAATTTGTCTTCTTCTTGCTTTGAAGTAGTCAAAATAACCACCGGAATTGAACGCAGTGCTGCATTTTCTTTAATTAGCTTTAGCGCTTCGCGGCCATCCATACGTGGCATGTTTAAATCGAGCAAAATAATATTAGGGCGCGGGTATTTTTGTTTATCTTCGAACGGCGCTTGATTGTTCAAATACGCCATTAGCTCAACTCCATCATTTACAAAATATAAATTGTTGATGACTCGGCTTTCTTCAAGTGCGTCTTGGGTAAGTAAACGATCATCTTCGTCATCGTCGGCCATTAAAATATTAATTCGTTTTACTTCAGCTTCCAGCATTACTATTTTCCTCTAAATGAAATGATGATGCTGCAATCGGCAGTATCATGCTAAACGTTGTACCTTGGCCAACTTCGCTGTGAGCAGTAATTTGGCCACCATGGCGCTCTACAATACGTCTGCAAACCGACAAGCCAATGCCTGTACCTTTGTAAGCGGTGCGACTGTGTAAACGCTGAAATGGGGTGAAAATTTTATCACTGTAATCCTGTTCAAAGCCTATGCCGTTATCGCACACATCGATTTGTATCCATTCGCTGGTAATATCATCTAAATGTTGTGCTGGGGCGCTAGCCTCTGACACGGTTACATTGATTTCGGGCGCTTTGTCGGCTTGTCTGAATTTAAGCGCATTCGATAACAGATTTAAAAATAACTGTTGTAGCTGGCTTTCGTCGCCCTCAATTTTTGGCATGCTTGCCAGCGTAATGGTGGCGTTTGATTCGTTAATGGCGATTTCAAGGTCGTCCAGCACGCCTTCAAGCACAGCGTTTAGGTCTACTTCAGTAAAGGCTTTACCTTTTGTAGTGACCCGCGATAACGCTAATAAGTCTGATATTAACAACGACATACGCGAAGCAGCATTATCCATGCGCGACAGATAGTCTTTGCCTTTATCGTCAATTGCGCTGGCATAAAGCTCAGTAATACGCGCTGAAAACGCACGAATTTTACGCAGCGGCTCTTGTAGGTCGTGTGATGCAATAAACGCAAAGTCTTCTAGCTCGCGGTTACTGCGGCCAAGTTCTTCGGCGTAAAGTTCTAGCGCTTGGGTGCGTTCTTGTACTTTTTCTTCAAGTAATTCGTTGTTTTTTTCAAGCTCTAATGCATTTTGCTTTACATTGCGCAGGTGTTTAATGAGCAGTATTAAAAGCAGGCTGCTCATGATAATACTAATGGCGGCAAACCAGATTAAGTTTGCCTCAGAGGTTTTACGTGCCTTACTTAAACGGGTAAATAAGTGATTGCGAATAACCGTTTCGTTTTCAATGATCTCTTGATAAATCGTACGTAAGTCTAAATCAGATATTTGCACATCTTTTAACAGGCGCTTTGGCGAGCGCTCAGAGTTTGTTTGAACGTGGCGAATACCTGCACCCACTAAGGCGAACTTAGCTTCGGCGTAGCGCACAAAGTTGTCGATACGTTTTTGCTGAATATCGCTTTCAGAGCGAATTTCGCGGGCTTGTGTAATACTCTCAGAAAATTGGTCTAACGCTTTTTTATAAGGCGCTAAATCGTCTTCTTGCAGCGTAATTAAATAAGCGCGTTGGCTTGATTCGGCGTTGAGTAAGTCAATGTGCAAACGGTCAATAGCCAGCATCACCTTTGATGTATTTTGAAAGCTTTGCTGAATTTGCGCAATGCTCTGGGTGTTTTGTAACCCCACAAAGGTAATTGAGATGATACCCAATACAATAATGACAAATGCGCACCATGCAAAGCCGATGCTGTGAATGGCACGTTCGAAAAATGCTTTCATTATATTCACTTAGCGTTTTCAGCGATTTGTTGTAACAGCTCGCTGCAGGCTTTACTTGCGGCGATTATTTTATTTGCCGCATCGCTAATTTCGCTGTTTTTCGCTGCATCTTCGCTTAAAATTTTAATGATTTCAGCATGCATTGAAATATGATTTAGTGGCTTTCGTGCATCGTGAACTAAGGTATTAAGTTGTTCATTGTTGTCAGTCATGTTTCCTCGCAAATCATGTTTTACAGTGATTCTTCGTAAGCGTTTAATCGGTTATAGAGTGTTTTAGTACTTATACCAAGTAACTTAGCGGCCAGCGTTTTATTGCCCGAAACCGACTCAAGGGTTTTATAAATAAGCTCTTTTTCAACCGCTTCAATGGTTTTTCCAACATCAACTTCTGGTGCATCATAGGTCGCCGCAGGTGCGCTAGGTGTAAAGGCTTGCTGAACAGCAGCAGCTGGATTGCTTGCTGGTGGCTGTGCAAAAGGTGATGGTTCTATTTGTTCAATATCGATTGTTTGGCTATTTGGATCAGCCATAATAAACGCGCGGTGAATACTGTGCTTTAACTCGCGGATATTACCCGGCCAATGATGGGCAAAGAGCACTTGTTTACTCGTCGGTGAAAACTGATACTGGGTTTTATATTCACGGTTTAAATCATCTAAAAAGTACTCGCTTAATAGCTCGATATCTTCTTTTCGTTCACGCAACGGCGGTATTTCAATTGGAAAAACCGCAAGACGAAAGTAAATATCTTCACGCAGTACTTTCTTTTCGGCAATCTCGTTCATGGTGCGGTTAGTGGCTGAAACAACGCGGCAATTTACCGGAATTTGTTTGTTACCACCAACGCGTGTGACATGTTGGGTTTCTAAAACGCGCAGTAAATTAGGCTGCATGTCTATCGGCATTTCGGTTACTTCGTCTAAAAACAAAGTGCCGTTTTCAGCTTGTTCAAACACGCCTTGCTTTTGTGCAACCGCGCCAGTAAACGCGCCTTTTTCATGGCCAAATAATTCGCTGCCAATTAAATCTTTGGTGATAGCGCCGCAGTTAACCGACACTTGCTCGCCTTGGCATTTGCTGGCGTTATGAATAGCCTTTGCCACAACTTCTTTACCAACACCACTTTCACCAATTAATAATACATTTGCGTTGGTTTTAGCCACGCGCTCAATCATGGTGATTAGGTGCTGCGCCGCTTTTGATTTACCAATTAAACAGCCAAAGTGACGCTCTATTTTCGTTGTACTTTTGCTAGAAACCGCAGGTTCTTTAAACAGTACACGCTTTACGTCGTCGGCTTGAATGGGCTTGGTTAAGTAATCGATTTGATCATCACACAGCGATGCGATAGCGGTTTTTACCGACGGATGACCTGTAATTAGGGTGATATTGACATTAATGCCTTGCGCACGAATAAAATCGATTAGGTGAATACCACTGCCATCGGGCAACATAAAATCTAAAAAAACATGGTCGAAGCGCGTATTTGCAAGCCACTCTTTGGCCTCTGCAATGCTTTCAGCGGTGTACACTTCGCAGCCGATATATTCAAAAATACGCGCGCCTAATTCGTTAAATTCCGAGTCGTCATCGACCAATAACACTGTTTTCATAATGTCCTCAAAATACTGCACTACAAAGTAAACAAATTACTTTGTCATAATCCATAATGATTTTTCTTTTATTTCAATGGTTAGTGTTTCGCACGTTTTTATTTCGCCATCAATACTATACCTTACTGTGTCACCGTGTTGGTGTAAACAAACACGCTTACAAAGCGCATGATTTACGTTGTTTTCGCTGTGTTTTTGCTTACCTTCTAGGCCGTTAAACACAAGTTGCGCAAGACTAAACGCTGCGCTGTTGTTTTCGTCGTGCTCGATGAGCGTGATATCGAGCTGGCCATCTTGATAATTTGGCTCGCCACCACCTTGCGCTAACACGGTAGAAAATGGCGCAGCATTGGCAACAACTAAACTGTTTACGTTCAATTCTTTAGGATTTTGTTCATCAACCGCAATACACACGTTTTGTGATTTGCTTTCAGATACGGCATTAATAAAGCCGCTAATGTAAGCAAATTGGCCACCTTGATTTTTCTCTTCGCGATTAGCAAAGCTGATCATTTGCTCTTCAAAGCCAAACGCAACCAACAACAAAGCAGTGTGTTCATTACATTGAATAGTATCAATTTGCTGTGTTTTACCTTTAACAATTGCCTCGCATGCAAGTGTTATGGGTTCTAACTTAGTTTGCACACCAAGTAATACGTGTGCGAGCGCATTGGCAGTGCCCAGCGGAATAAAACCTAAATGGCAATCGCTGTTAACAAGCGCATGGGCCACGGCCGTTACGGTGCCATCGCCACCACAGGCAATCACTTTGTTATGGTTACGTTTTAAACGCAGTGCGAGCGCACTTACATTGGTGTCTTTTTCGGTAAAGTGAAATTCAAGCAAAAAGCGCTGCGTTAAATAACCAATCACTTGGTTATCGTATTGATACCATTTACCGCTACCCGAAACAGGGTTGATCACCATCGGTAGGGTTTCTGTTTTTGCGAGTAAATCAACGTGTGCAATGGCATTTAAGCGTTTTTTTTGCGAACGGTTTAAACGCGCGGTTTGGCGTAATTCTTTTACTCTATCAAGTGCACCTTGAGTACTGAGCTTATGTTTATAAAGTAAATAAGCACATAATAAAAATACCGAACGACCACGGCCAAGGGCACAGTGGATCACCACTTTTTTGTTAAGCGTGTGCATTGCCTCAATCCAACGTAACGCATGAACAATTTGCGCGCGAGTAGGCGATTGATGATCAAGCACCGGTAAATTTAAGTAGTACAACCCTTCTTGCTCAGCCGACCAATTTAAACCGTCAAATTCTGCAGTTACATCTAAAATTGCGTCAATTTTATTGGCTTTTAACATTGGAATATCGCTTGGGAATAAACGACATGCGATAAAAATTTGGTCTTCAACTTGTTGCAGCGCAGGCACTGAGTCTTTGTAGCGCTGCCACGCGTTGTAAAGCTGCGCGCACAGTAAATAAGGTAACAGTACCAATTTAATAACTACTGGAATTTGCCCTGTTGCGCGTTTGCGAAGGAAATTTGGTTTTTCAAATAGGTAAGCGCTAAACACGATTAACACCGAAAGCAGAATCCAACAGCTAGCAAAAATAAATAACGGGTGTTTAGACACATAAACAAGACCGGATGCCGCAACAACCAGCAATAAATAAATGAAAGTTACATTCATACTATCAACACCTCAAAGCTAAATAACATACGGTTACAAGAATTGTACCTATGAATTTTTATATGTATTTCAACGTGATAGTGGTTTTTTGAGTGTGTAATAACTACCCGTTTGAAAAAGTTACAAAGGGTTTAAAGTAAAAGTGTGTAAAAATTACATACCTGTATAAATATGCTAGCCTAGCATTATTTTATTAAGCAAATTAAAGGGATGTTATGCGTTTTTCCCGCTATTTTAATGTAAGTGTTTTAATACTTATTCTGATCATCGTTGGTTGCGGTGAGAGTTATCAAGCGTTACGTGATCGCGAGGCAAAGGAGCAGCAAAACTGGCCTAAATGGCCTGAGTTTGAAGCCGCTGTGCCAAAACCCGATTGGTGGCATTCAGTACCAATTAAGTACATTGATCCTATGAATTTTACATCGGAAGAGATGACAGCCTATTACAAGAAAAATACGGGCGATGATAAATATAAACGTGATTTTAAAGTAATTTATGCGCGAATGCTTAAGCATAAAAACAATGCCCAAGAGATAGCAGGCTTTTTAGGTCGTGGCACGGTAAGCGAGTTTAAACCACTTTACGAATTCTATATCACACACTTTTTAGAGGAAACATGGCAAAGCGAGTATTGCAAGCAATGTAACGATGCAAACTCTGCCATTAATATAGGAACGGATTGGCTTTATTATTTAATTGAGGGCGGCGAGTATGAGCGGGCGCAAAAAATTATCGACCAGTTATTAGAATTGAAATACCCTCGGGCGATCCCAATGCAGCGTTTCTATTTAATTCGCTCTTACCGACGATTACTGGCCAAAACGGTTACCGAAAAAGAAATATACAACCAATTAGAACCGTACATTGTCGAAAACTATAAGTTGGCTGAACAAAAGCAAGACTACAAATTAATGCAGCGATGGTTAGATTTATAACGCGGTTTGCCGCAGTACAAGTTTAGCGAGCAAGGATTGGTCAGGTGCTAGTTAGCAAGCGTTGAAGCACACGCATTAAAAAAGCCCGAATACATCGGGCTTTTTAGATTTTATAACGCTTTACTTACCCGCTAATTTTGCGCGAGCGCTGTGTAGCTTTTTGTAGCTTTCGATTAAGCGTAGGTGCTTATCTAGGCCTTCTAGCTGTGAGTTAGTGGGTGTTAAACCATAAAAACGCACATTGCCATTAATTGAGCCAATAATCGCGTTCATTACTTCCTCGCCAAACATGCGTGTGAAGTTATGGTGGTAGTCTTCAAACTCAAGTTCGTCATCAAGTGCTACTTGCAGTGTTGCGTGCAGCGCTTGGTAGAATAGGCCGCGTTCAACGGTGTTATCGTTATATTGTAAGAAGCTTTCAACGAGGTTATTCACTTCTTCTAAATCGCCTAATGCTAAATAAATTAATAGCTTAAGTTCTAGAATCGTAAGCTGACCCCACACCGTGTTTTCATCAAACTCAATACCAATTAGGGTGATGATATCAATGTAGTTATCGAGCTCGCTCTCTTCCAAACGATTAACTAAATCAGCTAACTCGTCATCAGACAGTGAATGCAGGTTTAAAATATCGTCGCGGTATAAAAGCGCTTTATTGGTGTTATCCCAAATTAAGTCTTCTGCTGGGTAAACCTCAGAATAACCCGGTACTAAAATACGGCATGCGGTACCAAGGCCTGTAAATTCAGCTACATAGGCTTCTTTACCGATGTCTTCTAAAATACCAAATAGGGCATCGCATTCTTCTTGGTTAGTGCCTGAGAAATCCCATTCCACAAACTCGTAATCGTGCTTGGCACTAAAGAAACGCCAAGAAATGGTGCCTGTTGAATCAATAAAGTGTTCAACAAAGTTTTCAGGCTCTTGTACGGCCATTGAGTTGAAGGTTGGCTTAGGTACATCGTTTAAACCTTCAAAGCTGCGGCCTTGTAGTAGCTCAGTTAGGCTTCGCTCAAGCGCCACTTCAAAACTTGGGTGCGCACCAAATGAGGCAAACACGCCGCCGGTTTTCGGGTTCATTAAGGTAACACACATTACCGGGAACTGGCCGCCAAGTGAGGCATCTTTAATGACGACTGGGAAGCCTTGCTCTTCTAACCCTTTAATGCCCGCAACTATGCTTGGGTATTTGTTCAGTACGTCTTCTGGTACATCTGGCAATACAATTTCTTGCTCGATAATTTGGCGTTTTACCGCGCGCTCGAATATCTCCGACAAACACTGTACTTTGGCCTCTGCTAGGTTGTTACCCGCGCTCATACCGTTACTTAAAAATAAGTTTTCAATCAGGTTTGACGGGAAATAAACCGTTTCGCCATCTGAATGACGGGTGTACGGAATTGAACAAATACCGCGCTCAACATTACCTGAGTTAGTGTCGATTAGGTTAGAACCACGTAGCTCTTGCTCTGGGTCGTAAATATCCAGCGTGTAGTCGTCTAAAATCTCGCTTGGTAGCTCGTCTTCTGGGCCTGGTTTAAACCACTTTTCATTTGGGTAATGGACAAAATCGCTATTGGCAATTTCGTTACCAAAGAACTGATCGTTATAGAAAAAGTTACAGTTTAAACGCTCAATAAATTCACCAAGTGCCGAACACAGTGCGCTTTCTTTGCTTGCGCCTTTACCATTGGTAAAACACATCGGTGATGCTGCATCGCGAATATGAAGGGACCAAACGTTTGGCACAATGTTACGCCACGATGAGATTTCAATTTTCATGCCCAAGTCTTCTAAAATCTTGGTCATGTTTTGAATGGTTTGCTCAAGCGGTAAATCTTTACCTAAAATCATGGTATTGGTGTTGCCCTCAGGCTGACCCATTAGCATGGCTTGCGCGTCTTCATCGAGGTTTTCAACCGCTTCTACAACAAACTCAGGGCCTGTTTGAATCACCTTTTTAACGGTACAGCGGTCGATTGAACGCAAAATACCTTGTTTGTCTTTGTCAGAAATGCTCTCTGGCAGCTCAACCTGAATTTTAAAGATTTGGTTGTAACGGTTTTCAGGGTCAACAATATTGTTTTGCGACAGGCGAATATCGTTCGTTGGAATATCGCGCGCGTTACAGTACACCTTTACAAAATACGCCGCACACAGCGCAGATGAGGCAAGAAAATAATCGAATGGGCCAGGTGCGCTACCATCGCCTTTATAGCGAATAGGCTGATCGGCAATAACGTTAAAGTCGTCAAACAGCGCTTCTAAGCGCAAGTTATCAAGATAATTTACTTTGATTTCCATGAATTAGGTTCCAAGTGTGTCGCCGCGAATAGGTGGTTGCAGCAAGGCAAACATAATGGCTGTAATTATCCGCTTTTTTAGCGCTTAATTCACTAAAATCGGAAAATAAATACTTTTTCCCCAAATTCAGCTTATCTATTGCCACATTTGGTGACTTATTTAAGGAAGTAAATTAAGCAAGCGAATAATGTGCTTGCTGCGCGAATTCAGCAACTATGGTGGGAAAAATATTTAGTGTTAAAGCTGATACTAAAAGCTATCGAAATATATGTTCAGTTATTACAAGTCATGTATAAGAAAAGTGACTTACTTCTAGAAAAACCAAAAGTAAGCCACATTCTAGAGAAGGTATATGTTAGAAATTAGATTACATTGCTAATCTCATCAATCAGTCCAATATAATGTTTCTTAACTTTTTTCTGGACATAGTAACTTTCGCCATTCCAGGATTTATCCCAGTTGTCGCTACTGAAAGACCATTCTTTTAGTCCACTCAGTTGTTTATCCATTTGTACAAGGCTGCCCGTTAAGCTCTTTTCCGCCCTGATATTGGTGCTCAATGATATACCTTTCCATGCTACATGCTCACCAGCAGCAGCTGAGTACGGAATAGGGTAGAGTGTAATGTTAAAATCTCTATTGGTTAAGGTTTTAGTGTCTTTATTCGCTTCAAATTTTATAAACTTTGCTAAGCCTGGTTTAGAAAATGTAATTTCATGATCATAAATAGCAACAAGGCCCCCTTTCTCGGGACCAAATGCCCATAATTCCTTGTCAGGAGTAATTAAAGGTAATACTTTAAGCGTGTTTGCGAATTGCTCATAATTTCCTGAAGCAGCTTCAAACAAATTAGATACTAACTTGTATGACTTACTATCAGCACTTTCATTGCTTGATAAATCGCTAACTGATTTTGTTACGAGTTGACCATTTTCTTTGACCTCATGAATTAAACCTAAAGCTAATTCCGCATTTCTTAGGAAGGTATTCTCATTCCAGAATTTATAAATATCACCAATAATTGTTCCCAAGCTGTGTATGATAGAGCTCAAAATATTGTCTTTATGGTAATTATTTTGTAACTCGCCAGCAGCGTTGGAGAAGCCATTGGCAATATCATAAGTTTTCACATCAGGTAAAGAACGATTTAGCCGTTTTATTTTTTTTATACCTGACGCATCAGCTGTTAAATATAGACGCGCCAGTGTTTGAAGATCTTGCAGCAATACACGCTTTCGGATTTCTTCAGAGCCCTCGATATATTCAACATTATTCAGATATCCCTGTGCCATCCAAGGAAAAATATCAGCCCAATTGCTTATCCAGACACCTAAAGGTACGTAGTCAGCCAAGTTGGCATTTGTACTAACGTTTTGGCTCAATAAACGTTCGGATTTTGAAGCCAATAGTAAATTTTGGTGAAGTTCGTCGTTTGGCTCTAATACATTGATGTTATTGTCATTAACATTATCCTGAAGCTCCTCGAGAGCATCAATGTTAGCGGGTTGTTCGGACTCAGCTATAAATTCTTTCAAGGTCAATTCAGGGTTTAGTTTTTTAGCTTGGTCAAATGCGGAAGCCGTCGCAAATGCTTTCAAGCCATCTAGGTCTTTGATTTCGCCAACTTTACTAGAAATTCCCTCGCTAGGCTTTGGCTTAACGAAATCAGGTATAGTCGGAGGTCCTTGATTAATAGTCATATTAGGGGCGACAGCCATTACTTTAACATCAGCAAGTTGCTCAAAAGTTTTATTACTAACTTGTTCAAACCATTTATCAATTTGTGTGGTTAGCACGCTGCCACTTACATAACTATTACAGGATACCGTTACATTCGCATAATTATTAGAAGTTCCCCCGTCATACGTACTCTTGACAGCGACAGAAGAACCTACACTGGCATAAGAGAAATCTGCTTTCCCTCCATATTTCCATGTTTCGGACTCACTATCTGATGTCATCTCCATAATGATCCCGCCCATAGCACCCCAAGTAACCCCTACAACTATACCGTCACCAAAGTTGGTGCAAAAGCGTTGAGATAAATCAATCCACTTTTGCAGGTAGGGCTTCAATTCAAAAAATCTACCGTCATTTTCATCAAGTTTATTTAGGTCCAAGTCTAATTTGGCTGTTTCCTTTACTACGTCATTAAATGCATCTAATACCCCTAATGCATTTTGTCGAGTTGCATCATCTAAACTTGCCAAAAAATCGCTGGCAGTTAATGATTGAAAATCAATATACTCAACTCCAGCCACAGATTGTGCGTTATAGCTTACAGTAATTGACTTAGTTGCTGTTGCTGATGAATTACCAACATAAGCTGAAAGAGATGACTTCACCTGTGAAACCCCAGAAATACCGTAAGCGCCGCACAATCCAAAAGACCCTTGATTCATTTTATCGCTATATACATAGCTACTCTCGCCAGACATGCTTTTTTGATGTTCAACCTGACTCACCATTTTGCTAACTGGCTGGGTCAAAACACTGGCTTTAAATTTAGTCGTTCCAGATGTAACTGTTGAACCTATCGTTACTCCAAAAAGAGGATTTAATATTTGTTTCGCGTCCATAATTTGTCCTTAAATTAGTCTAAGAAGTTATATTGAATAATGTTTTTAGCTGTCTGGGCATTCATGTAATCAATATAAACAATGTTGGGAGGCGGCTGATTTTCATCTACAATTTGCTTTTCTAAAGCTGCGGGTAAGGCTTGATTAGCTTTCGATGCCAGAGATTCAATACTGCCGCCAAAGAATGTTCCTGCATCTGGTGTTAACGTCCAGGACAAAAGGAACATAAAGTTCTGACCCAATCCTCCGAAGCGGTGCCATTTTTCAATCTGATCTTTTTCCATTTTAGAAAGATTAGTGGTGTTGGTGTATTGGTCGCATACCGTCAGGTTCGGACCTCTGAATTGGCAATCATCATTGTTACTGCCGTTTTCTAGGAATCCGTCGTGATAACGGAAGCGACCCTGTTTAGCTGTTGTATTTTCGTCGTAATCAAACGTCAATATCATTTTTCCACGGGTATTTTTAAGCAGTATATTTGATAAATTTACCTCGTAGTCCTGATTGGTATAGAGATATTCACTATAAGTGGGTGTTGATAAAAATTGGTCGATTCTGTCTTTTATTTCGCGCTGTTTACCTCGATTACTTCTTATGTGGGAAAACTTTAGAATCAGTGTTTCACTCGGATAGTTCTTTAAAAACGCTAAGGATTGATTCATAACACTTTCGAGTGACTGACCGTTACAACCCAAGTCGCCTGAACGATGATAAGTCACTAATTCTCTGTGATCATAATCCACACGTATATCAAAAAAACGAGAACCTGATTCTAATTGTCCCTCAATGTTAAGCCGCTGCGTTTTAACCATTCCAGTATTCAAACTTGAGCCCCAGTCACAATGATGTGTTTCCGACATTCCTGCATCGTGACTTCCAGGCATTACTATTCGACTGATCTTTAAATTATCATCTAGATGGGACATCCAATTTTCATTTGAAAAATCGACGCCATTAGCAATGGAAAGATTAGATAAACTCAATAAATAGAGAGATAAAAAACAATTAAGTCGCAACATACGCGTCCTCCATGTAGGTATTCGAAAACCATTAATTAGCATATAGCTCAAAAGTGATATTTTGATCATGGCCTTTAAAACTGCCTTTAATATCATGAGTTATTGCATCCGAAGGGGTAGGAGTAATTCGGTATGAGCTAGTTGCTGTTCCAAGCGGATGATTAAAGTAAAATTCTACGGTAAAACTTTCGTCCGCAGCTTTATAGACAACAGTACCTTCTGGACCAGGTCCAAAAATTGTCACGCAGTCACACTTCCAGCTCCCTGTTGTCTCTATCGATTGTGGTGGGTCAACTTCAAATTCCCCATGTTCTGCTTTTTTTGACTTAAGCTTAAGTTCTTTATTTGTAAAATTTTGAACTGTCATTTTCACTGGTCTTACGCTCATAAATTTCTCCTAAAATTTTATTATCTGTCCCTGATAAAGGGCGTAAAAATAGAATAGACGAGTTTTCTTTTTCCGTTATTACGAGTTATTACATGGTTGAAAATGCCGGGTGTAAGTAATCAGGCATGTCAAAAATTAGAAGTAAATACATAAGAAAAGGGGGAAGTGTGAGAATGTAGAACCCAAAAGAAAGAAATCTTAAGGGTTAGATACAGAGTAACGATGCCTTGCTAAACTTGTTTTACAAAGTGACAAAACACAAACTTTTGTGTTGTACCAAAGGGTGTTTTATGTGTTTCATGCAGTTGCTGTTTAAGCACAAACTGTTCACCAAATTCGGCGTGTAAGCTTTCTGCACTGTAGCGCACAATAGGCAAACCGCTGCATTTCTCTGGGCCATTTTTTGCAAATGTGGCAATAATAATGTGGCCATGTGGTTTAACCGCGTGCAGCACGTTTTTAATATAAGCGCTACGCTCTTCAGGCGTAGTTAAAAAGTGAAACACCGCACGATCATGCCATACATCAAATTGCTGTTTTGGCAGTGTTACCTCTGTTATACCCGCTTCAATCCATTCAACGATTGCTGAATTTTCACCAATACGCTTTTTAGCCGTTTCAAGGGCAGCACCAGATAAATCAAGCACCGATAGATTTGTATGACCATTTAACAGCAAATCATCAACAAGCGTTGACGCGCCGCCACCCACATCAATAATGGCAGCATTTTTTTCACAATTTAAACGGTTTATAAACTCTATTGAGGTCACCGCATGAGGCTGAAACCAACTCACCGCACTTGAGTCTTTTGTTGTGTAAACCGTTTCCCAATGTGATTTTTTGTGCATGGTGTACCTGAGTTGGTTTGCAAGCATGAAGCCAAAATCAGCGACCCTGACCTCATTGGTTTTATAATCCAAACATATAGCGCTTTGTTATATGGCTTTCGATAATTTCTTCTTTGCTTTTACTGGAAAAAGTCTTTTAGTGAACTCATCTACTACACTTTCTGTTCGAATAAAATCTCGGATTTTTTCACGACTAGTTATACCTGAATCCGAAATTATATTTTCAAGATGTGTTGCTGTTTCCTCTATTTGTGCCGCGAATTCGTCATTATTTTTTAAGACTGCTATGATGGCATTTGTTACCTTTTTCTGTGACTTTATTGAAGCATCCAATATATCTGGTGTTTGCCAATATTTTCTCACTAGCGCATACAAAGCATAAAAACGGAAAATAACCCTAGTTCTATCAATCTTCCCTGAGCGTACCAAGTAATCAAACTTATATAGTGCTAATGCAGCAACATGATAAAGCTCTACATTATGATTATCTGAAAAAATACGTTCAGCGAATTCTTTCCGTATACCCCTATGATCACGTGCAGCACGATGGGGTTGGTAAAAAAACATCGCTGCAGCAGCCTTCATAAGATCTGATGGTCGATGGATACGTGTGCGCTCAATCCCTACATCCCTATACTGATTATCTCGCCTTTCAATGTAAATCCGAACTTCACTATTTTGAGATGCACAATACTCTTCTAAGTCTTTCATAAATGGGCGTAATGCCCAAAATTGATCTTCCCTAACTTCATTTTGACGATTAGTACCAATGATTACACTAGAAACAAATTCAGTATCACCACAACCAATTAGGCGAAAAGGAACAAATATATTGTCAATTTGATCACGAACGTGAGCCAGTATATTGGTAGTTTGGCATCCATTTACTATCTGGTAATCTTCTAGATTAAATGTATCTCCTTTACGCTCTATGTTTTTTGAAACAACAGTAATACCGTTATTTTTAAAAACAAAAGAGGAATTATCCCCTGACTCTAATTCAGAAATTATGGACTTATTTATTTCTGATTCTGGATTAAAGTCCCTCACATTATCGTAAAATAAAGATTTGTTAATATGAGTGACACCATCTTGATCTGGCTCACCAAGTGCAATCGCTAAGACTTCTGATGCGGAAACATATCCAATATACGCCTCATCTACTTTATCATGAGCTGGCATCGTTACTGCTTTTGGAAAGTTTAACTTTGCAGATGAAGAATTTGTTGCTGCACGGAAGCCATTTTGAATCACTTTTGCTCCAACACATTCAATATGTATTTCATCAAATATGTTCAACTCAGCTAAACGTGCCTTATTCGTTGTTATCAATTGGCTGATTAAATCGGAAATTTCACCAGAACCAGTAGTACAGTAGTAGCACCTCAATGTAGGACTTGTTTTAGCTGCTGTAGAATAAATAGCGTCTTTTACTTCTATCAAACTCTCTATTTGCTCACCAGTTACTAATGATTGGGTTGTGAAAAAATCATAAACCCCATCTAAGAATTTTGAAATGTTACCATAATCCAATTTGTCTGATGTTTTCGATTGAAAGAAATGAAACTCAGAATCATGATTTTTACCAATTGCTAGAACTTCTGCGGCTTCATCGGCGTCTGTACAAAGCGCCCCTTGAATAGAAATTGCTACACCATCAATGCCAAACTCATCACCTTTGAGGTGAGCTCTAAAAGGATCTAAGTTTTCTCCAAGAATACCATTCTCTATAGAAAATATAGACATAACTTCAAATAAGTTAGACTCATCCAAATTTTCATTTGGATTCATTTTTTTAAAAGTATTTAGCTGCGCCTTAACTATTGGATTCATAGCCATTTATCTATTCCTTTACTTTATTTTTCCAATTTAAATACAACTGGCGATTAGTGAATTACCGTATGACAGATCATTAGAGTGCATTCCGATTTAATAACATTACTCACATACTATAAATTGCCAAGTGATTAGGTTTTTTGTTCAATATTTTCAATGAGTTATCAGTATAAACGTAAACTGATAACGTGACACTTGTTAGGTTTTAAATCACTATTACTCAACTGCACTCTACCATCATAAAACAGCCCCTTAAAAGGCACCTTTAGTATTATATGGGGGTGGGTTTATTTAACTATAACAAGGTATTACAAATGCCAGTTAGTTGATTTAACCAAGTGTGGTGTTACGCAAGTTGCCTTCTTGATCAAAATGCTCAACGTATCGAGCTTGCTTATATAAAACGCGTTTTACTACTGCGGCAACTCAGCACTTAATAATGCAATCGCCAATTTATTGTTTTTGTTTTTAGCGACGTCTAACGCGGTGTTGCCACGCTTATTTTTGCGTGATGTTTCGGCACCGTTATTAAGTAAATAACGCAAATTATCAATTTTGCCTAAGTAGGCGGCATCAATGGTGGGTGTGTCACCGTTATTATTCGCGATATTTACATCAGCACCGTTTGATACCAGTAATTTTACTAATTCAAAATTGTTGGTGCTCCAGCCAGCAAGTATTAATGCGGTATCGCCAGCCTTTGTTTGGGCATTTAGGTTTGCGCCTTGTTGTATTAGCAACTTAGCGCCTTCCAATAAGTAAGGGTCTTTACGAAAGCTTGTAATAAAAAATGGCAGAACGGTACTGTTTGAATTATGCAGCGAGGTAAAAGTAACGCCAACGGCCCTTGTTATGTTTTTTACACTACGGATTTATCGTAACACACTAATTCTACAACATTATTCTCAGGGTCTTTTACGTAAATTGAGCGCCACTGACACCATTGATGTTCTGCGGTTATTACTTCTAAGCCGGCATTTTCTAGCCTTGTTTTTTCGGCTAAGTAATCTTCTGATGAAATTTCTAATGCAAAATGATGCAGGCTTGAACACGCTGGTTCAATGGTTGAGGTATTGTCATTGGCAAATGCTCTAGGCAACTCTTCGGCAAATAAGCCGATTACTTGTGTATGACCACCAAAGCCCTCTGCAATTTTAAAAAATGCTACTTTGGGAAATTCTTTAATTAGTTCAAGACCAATAATGTTGGCGTAGAACTCTTTCATACTTTCTAAGTCGCGCACTCTAAGTACTGTTTCGCCTAATCCTTTAATTGCAGGGTTCATCTCTTCTCCTTAAAAATTTGCAGACTAATTATTTTTTATTTAATTATTTCAGTAGATTATCAGTATAGCTTTGCGCTTACAACGTTAAGTTTTGCGTGTATTTATGGGCATTACTTAATGGCGCGAAACGTTGGATTACGTAAGGCAGCGGTTTTATTTAAATGTGTGTTAAGTGTAAAAATTTGCTTGATGCTGCGTGCTTACAGCTAAGCAAAGGGTTTAAACTGTGATCTTGATTAAAGAGCTGATTAATTATTTTGCGCTGCAATATCGGGTGCTTTAATAACAAAGCCACGTTCTCTGTCGCCGTTGAATCCGACTGCGCTATACACTTTATGGGCACCATTTAGCTTTGCGCCAGACAGCAGCATGACTTTGTAGCAGTTTAACTGCCATGCTAAATCAATTGCATAACTGAGTACTTGCTGGCTCAACCCTTGGCGGCGAAAATCGCGGCGCGTTACAACATGTTCAATTAAACCAAACGGGCGCGCGCCAACGGCAATGCTTAAATTGATACTGAGCGCACATGTAGCTGCAAGCGTGCCATTAATATCAGCAACCACTATATGGGTTCTGTCGTCACTAATTATTTGTTGCCAGCGCTCAATGGCAAGTGAATCGGGCAACGCAGGGTCGCTTGGTCGCAATTCGTTATAGAGCGTTAATACACCTGCCAAATCATCCTTGTTAGCGAGTCGGATCATGGTATTTCCTTATGGAATTACTTTATTTTGATTGCTTTTGTGTGCGTTTAAACCAACGAATTTGTTCACTTTGGTCGCGCGTGGGGGTGCCGCCTTGCTTCGCAACTGTGTCGGCATTGTCTGCCAGCATTTTCTCGGTATTTAGCTCTATTTTTTCTAACAACATCATTAGCGTTGCTTGTTCCGTTTCGCTAATGCCTGCTAATACAGCATCGCAACGCTTAGCCATGTAGTCAGAAATTTTTTGGTAAATCGGTTTGCCATTGTCACTGATTTCAACCAGTTTACTGCGGCTTTTTTGATGGTCGTTCGACGCTAAAATTAGCCCTTTTTTTAGCAAGCCGTTAATCGCACGGGTTACCGAGTAGGGGTCTAAGCGCGTTTGATAGGCAATATCGGCCGCATTAATTGGCCCATACGAGCCAACATTTAACAGTACGCGAATTGCTCGGGTGTCTAGGTCGGTAATTTGTTTTACATAGGCGTCTCTATCGAGTACCAGTAAATTACTGGCGGTTGCAATGCGGTAGGGAACCTGCTGATAGAGATCAAGCGCGTCATTGGTTTTACTGCTTAATGAAAAAGACGTTTGGCGTTTGTTTGTTGTCATAGCGCGTTATTGATTTTTATATTTAGGCACGGTACTGGCTGCAAAATAGCATATTTAACCGATGTGAAACACTGAGAAATAAGTATGTACAAAAACTAGACATGGTTTAGTGGCTTGATTATATTTATGTTGCATATGCAACATAAATATAATCAACAGGAGAAATAGCATGGCGTTAGTAACCCCCTTATCACCCGATCACGATAGCGAAGTGGCAGAGCTTGCAAAGTTCTTTAACGAAACCTTAGGCTTTTGCCCAAATAGCGTATTAACCATGCAAATTCGCCCAGAAATAGCCCGGGCATTTATTAATTTAAACAAAGCGGTAATGGCAAATGATGGGCGCGTAACAGCAGAGCAAAAGCGTTTAATTGGTTACATCACCAGCGCAAATACTGGGTGTCGTTACTGCGAAGCACATACAATTTTAGCCGCTGAGCGTTATGGCGGTAGCGATGAACGTTTAAAGCATATTTGGCAATTTAGAACATCCGATTTATACAGTGATGCTGAAAAAGCGGCGTTTGAATTTGCCTTAGCAGCATCAAGCGTGCCTAATGCGGTTGATGATGCAATTTCGGCAAATTTAAAAGAACATTGGGATGATGGCGAAGTGGTTGAAATTTTGGGCGTAATATCACTGTTTGGTTATTTAAACCGCTGGAACGACAGCATGGGGACCACCATGGAAGCAGGCGCTGTTGCCGCAGGAAAAGAACACCTAACACACAATGGTTGGCAGGTTGGTAAACATCAATAATTGAGTTTTTGTAAAACAGAATATTGCACTTAAAAGACTAGTTTTTAAGTGCAAACTTCACTGCGGCATCGGCATGAATGCCTGTGGTGTCGTAAAGGGGAATCTCCGTATCGTTTTGTGATACTAATAATGCGATTTCAGTACAGCCAAGAATTATCGCTTGCGCACCTTGGCGGTGAAGCTTATTGATTATTGCAAGGTAACGCTCTTTTGACTCTGGATTGATTTCGCCAAGGCAGAGTTCGTTATAAATAACACGGTGTACACAGTCGCGATCTTCTTCATTAGGCACTAATACTTGAATACCAAACTTTTCTGTTAGGCGGTTTTTATAAAACCCTTGTTCCATGGTAAATGCGGTGCCAAGCAAACCAACGCGGGATATATCATCTTGTATCAAGTGTGCTGCGGTGGCGTCGGCAATATGCAGCAGTGGAATGGAAATATTGTCTTCAATTTGGTGCGCTACTTTATGCATGGTGTTGGTGCAAATAAGTAGGCAGTGCGCACCTGCTGCTTCTAAATCTTGCGCAGATTTTGCTAGCATGTCGCCCATTTTTTGCCATTCGCCTGCTCGTTGCAGTTTTTCTATATGATCAAAATTTACGCTATAAAGTAAAATTTCTGCGCTATTAAGCCCGCCAAGGGCGGCTTTTACACCTTGGTTAATGGCTTTGTAGTAATTGAGCGTAGATTCCCAACTCATGCCACCTAAAAGACCGATTGTTTTCATAAATTACCAATAACACGCCTGATTAAGAGGCAATACACAACGTACTTCGCCAGTTAGTTCGCTAAGTGGTTTATCGCCAAGTGCAACCGCTTGCCAACCATGAGGGTACGACAGTGAAAAGGGCGGAATTAACTGAGTATCAGCCACCGCTTGAAACCCCGTTTTACTGTAAAAATTAGGGTCGCCATAGGTCACAACAAAATCCACGTTGTGTGTTTTTAAATACATAAGCGCGTGGTTTATGAGTGCTTGCCCGATGCCTTTGCCTTGTTGCGACGATGCCACCGCCATTGGCGAGAGGATCACAGCGGTAAGATTTGGCTGGTTGCTAATCCATAATTTACTAAACAGTACTGCGGCAAAAAGCGTATTGTGCTCTTTTGCTACAAAACCTATCAGCTCTTCGCTTGTGCAGTCACTAAGCATGCGCTCGGTCAGTTCACCGATTTGTAACCCTGCTTTTGCGCCGTCAGCATCGCTAAAAACATGGGTAAAGAGCGCGGTGATATCGGCCGCTGCATGATGAGAAATGGATTCAAATTGCATGTTAAACAGTTCCTTGCTTACATTGATTAATAAGTTTAGTGCTGTTTGCGATATTGTTGCGAGTTAATTTAGCAGTAATCACTTCTGATTTTGCGCTAAGTGTATTGATGTCTTGCAACCAAATTGAAATCGACTCATCATGAATGGTGTGTGCTAGTTGATAGTTTCCGCCAGCTGGCAAGGTGAGGTTGAAATTGGCGAATGCAACTTGGTACGAGTTGAGGTTATTTGCCTCTTGGTAAGTCGCTTTTACCCAAATATTGTGTTTGCCCGCAGGGTATTGCCGTGCAGTAACCCAAGTAGCGGGTTTGTGCTTATAGCACATTAGGTAAACGTATTCTTTTCTGCCTTGGCTATTATCGTAGCTGGTATTTTCAATACGAAAATGCCCTTGTTTAATGTCGTTATTAAAAGGCGACATAGCACAGGCAAACAGGTTACATAATAAGAGTAAAGTAATGAGGTGTTTAGTCATCATAATTCCATTTTGATGAGAGAGGCGCTAGCGTACGGATTTTTGTGCAAAACTGCAACTGGTTGGGTAGTCGGTATAGCCTTTTTTACCGCCACCATAAAACGAACTGTGCGCATCATTGGCTAATTGCGTTAGCGATATATTGCCCTGCATGCGCTCAACTAAATCGGGGTTACAAATATAGGCTGTACCAAAAGCAAATAAGTCAGCTATGCCTTTATTTAAAAAGCAGTTTGCAACCTCTTGCGTTAAACCGCCCGCCAACATTATTGGATGTGGGTAAAGCGAGCGTATTTTTTTGCGATACGTATCGGTGATTGGCTGATAATTACCAATATTTTCAGATAGGTGCAAATAAGCGAGCTTGATTGGTGCGAGCGCCTTTAAAAGTGCTAGGGTTAAGGTTGGCATGTCGCTGTCATGCTGTTGAAAGCTGCTGGTAACAAATGGCGAAATACGCAGCCCCACTTTGTCGCTGCCAATAGCATTAGCCATAGCTTGGCACACATCAACCGTTAATCGAATACGGTTTTCAATTGAGCCACCGTATTTATCATCGCGTGTGTTGGCATAACGGCGCATAAATTGATCTAGCAAGTAACCGTGTGCGCCGTGAATTTCTACTCCATCGAATCCCGCTCGCATGGCGTTTTTCGCAGCAATAACAAAGTCATTCACCGTGTTTTGAATATCGCTTAAATCCATGGCTTTTGGCATTGTGGTGTCTATCATGCCTAGTCCGCCATTTGGTAGCGGGCCGTAAACTTTGTCGGGTTCTTTTATTGCCGATGGCGCCAGTGGTTGTAGTCCTTCGATAGCTGTACTTGAACGCCTGCCAACGTGCCACAACTGAGCAAAAATCTTGCCGTCGCGCTCATGTACTGCATGTGTAACTTTGCGCCAACCAGCGATTTGCTGTTCCGTGTAAATACCCGGCGTAAGCGAGTAGCCGCGCGCTACCGCTGAAATAGGCGTTCCTTCACTAATAATTAAACCCGCAGTTGCACGCTGAGCATAATAGGTTGCCATTAGGTCGTTAGGAATGTTGCCTGGTTGCGACGCCCGCGAACGCGTCATAGGCGCCATAACAATGCGATTTTTAAGTGTTACTGATCCAAGTTGGATTGGATCAAACAGGCTTAAATTCATGAATTAAGCGTGTACGCTAAAATTTCGACAATTTGTGATGGTGATGTAGCCCACGCTTGCGCGCTGCCGTCTACTTCTTTTAATGCATGAACAATTTCTTCGCTATGCAGCGTAATGTAGGGCTTGCCAAGGGCTGCGCAGTAACCTGCATCAAATGCGGCGTTCCATTGTTTGTATTTATCACCAAAGCGAATAATCGCTAAATCACATGATTTAATGGCATTTTGAATACGTATTGCATTTACTTTTGCTGATTTGTGGTCGCGCCAAAATGAGTTAGTTTCTTCGCCTAGGCAATCGCCTGCAGCGTCGCTTGATTCGTGATCTGTGTTTGGTGAGACAAACTGAATATCGAGACTTTTAGCTTGGCAGCCAGCAATAATTTGTTCGCGCCAATCACTGTGGATTTCACCTGATAAATAAACTTTCATTACATGCCCCTTACTTATATGTTGTGCGTTGTTGGCTAGTTTCAGACTAACTAGCCAACTTAACCCTAACCTATTGCTTTAGCCAAATATAGTTTATGCGTTGCTTAGAGAGTTTCAGCGGTAAAATAACGTAATTAGTACCGTACACGGTAACATTGGTGACTTCACCTTCGCTCAAAATATAGCTGTTGCTTTCACTTTCTAATTTCCACGCGTTGTTTTTAGTCAACACTTTAAACACGGTTCGCCCAGCATCGTTTGGAATTTTAACCTCTAATTGTGCGTTTTCTCCGTAAGCAGCAACTAACGCATCTTTTTGGTAGAGGCCGGTAAATTTAACAGGGCCTTGAGGCGAGTGTTGAGATGTATTTTTGAATCTGCAATCACTGCAATTTGCCAGTGTTTGCGCGTCAAAATTTACCGCAACGTTTTGATAACTTAAGCCGGTGTTAGTCAATTGCCAATCTGGCGAGCTGCTATTAAAGCAGCCCACCAAGAGTAACAACAAGATTGTAATCGTTACTCTTTTCATCTTATTTACCAGCAGTCGAAATCATTTTTAACAGCTCCTTAGACGGCGCTTGCTCAACAATAACTTCTTGTAGATCAGAGTCCATAACATTTTGTGGTTTTTGTTGCTCATTTGATGAAACCGTAGCGCCACCATTTGCGCCACTCCAATAACGAGTAAAGTTAAGTACTAAGTTATCCCATTCGTTAAAGTCGTTAAGCTCGGCACTTAATTGGCCATCAAAGTTTAAGTCGTAGTTAGTTAATACGTCGCTGTTGTTGCCGTTACAATCAAAATCAACCGCAACAGAATTCGCATTGACTAAACCAAGCGACTCATCGATTTGAGCTTCGTTAATTGTGCCATTAACACCGTGCGAGTAGCTGATTTTGAAATCTTCTGGTGCAGAGGTAAAACCATCAATTAATTGTGCGTCTTCTGGGAAACAGTTATTGTTACCAGAGAAGAAACGACGGTGGTAACGGTCACCTTCGCTTTCACCGATAGTTGATAAACCACTTAATTGATATAAGTAGTTCATTACGCTGTGGTGATTAGGTTTATTATTGGTGTTGTTGTTACCGCCATGGCGAAGACCCAGGTTGTGACCTAGCTCATGCATAATCGTGCCGGCTTGCATGTTGTACACAATATTACGGCCTACTTCGGTTTCTAGGCTAAAGCCCCAGTTACCCATAGAAATAATAAAGTCATTACCGTTGATTTCAGCAAGACCTGAAGAACCCGCAGAGCCGTCTTCTTCTTGGCTATTTGCCATTAACATATAGTGGAAAATAGGACGACGTTTGATGTCGAAATTTTTCACTTTATGGTCAAGTATACTTGGTGCTTCTGCAGAACCTGCAAAGTTAGTTTGCGCGTAAAAATCAACTTGGTTACCACCGCCTAAATCATAGTCGGCTGGCGAAATACCTTCAGCTTGGTGGTATAAGTCACCGGCATCAAAATGCATTGCAATATTTTGCGCTGCAAACGCCGCTTTAACTGAATCTAATGCTTGGCGATGCAATTGAATACCAGGGTCATTACTTTCCATGTAGTCGACTTCGATAAAGATGTCTCTTACACCTGCGCGAGCACCCCACTCATAAAGTGGCAGGCCTGCAAAGGTTGCGCCTTCTTGTTCGGCACAATCTGGAATGCCGTCGTTGTCGTCATCGGTATTACAGCTTACGTCATTTTGTCCGCCCGGCGTCATGTAATAGCTTACTTGCCAATCTTGCGCTGAGTTTGTATCGCTATCAAGCGCTGCACGAACAACACTCATACCTAGGTTTTCTTCCATTGGCGCGGCATTGTTACCTGCTTGCCATTGGCTTGCGTCAGTTGGCAGATAGGCATTTTCGCCAAAGCTAACAAAATCTACCGTTGTACCAGACACCGTTTGTAATTCAACAAAACCGCCTGAGTAGTACCATTCAGGGTGAATATTTGATTCGTCTGAAATTAACATTAGCTGATCTGATTCAGCGACACTTTGTTGCCAATAGCCGTTACCGTGCTTTGCTTGCAGCACAATAAATTCACCCGGTGCGAGGGTTTTGTCTGAAAGTGCAAAAGCTCTTACGCCGGTATCACTCCAATCGGTATAGTTAATGCTTTCGGCAACAATTTGGTAGTCTGCAAGTGAAACAGGGCTGGCAGTACCGTTATAAACTTCTACCCAACGATTGTCATCCCAGTATTTTGACGATGACACTTCTGAAATAAGCAGATCGCTGTTTTCAGTTTTAAATGTAAAGCTTTGTTCAACAAGCGACGTGCCGTGGAAGTTGGCAACATCACCCGTTACTTTTATAACGTAATCAGTTGATGCAGAAAGGCTTTGAGCTGGGTTTAAGGTTAAAACAGTTGGCGTAGCATCAGTTGTTGCTGAGCTTACGTCAAGCGCAACACAAGTGGCAAAGTTATCGTTACTTAGCTGAATGCTGCCGCTACATTGTGTATCTGCATTAGTGGTAACACTGGCTGCGTCTAATACATCGTCGAATGAAATTGTAATGTTGCTATCAACTGCGACTAAACGAGCGTTTGATTCGGGTGTTTTGGTCACAATTACAGGGGCACTTGTATCAACTAATTGAATGCTGACTAGCTGCGATGTTTCAAGGTCACCATCGCTTAAGGTGATTTCAAACTCTTGGTCTTCAGCACTGTTTAGGCTAGGCGTATAAGAAAATAAGTTGTTTTCAAGTAACGTTAATTCACCTTGTTGCGGCGCAGTTTTAATTGCAACTTGTACCGTGTCGCCATCAGGGTCTGAAATGCCTAAATCAAACTCTCGCGCTTGGTTAAATTCAACTTGTACTTGAGACGCGTCGGCAATTGGCGCGCGGTTTACATCGGTAATGGTGGTGCTGATGTTAAGCGTTGATTGGGCACCGTCGTTGTCGCTTGCGGTTACGGTAAAACCGACAGCGCTATCGCTGGCAACTTCTGGCGCAGTAAAGCTTAAATTTCCATTAGTATATGTGAAATCGACCGTTGGGCCGCTACTTTGCACGACATTTGACGACTTAATGCTACCGTCACTGTCTGAAAGTGTAATGGCAATAGCAACATCACCACGCTCTGGGTAGGCACCGGCAATATTGCTTGAAATAGTTGGTGCTTTATTGGGTTTGTCGTCGGAACCACATGCTGTGAGTAAGAGAATGCTCGATGCAATTAGGCTCGCTTTAAATACTGGCGCTTGCATTTTAGTCCTTTATTTTTCTTGTTAATAAGTTGAAATAATGGCGTAAATGAAAGCGCAAGTCTAGCGATTGTGATGGATTGTAATATTATGTTTTTAAATGACTTAATTAAATTTTGTTTATCAATCTTGTGCAACAAAAAGGCGGGTGAGTTTATTTACAACAGGTGCAACTAAGGTAACTGTTGGAAATGCAACAACAAATGCAAAGCCCCAAGCTTTTAGCCAAAGCGAGATTAAATTCTCAACAAAGCCAACATTGAATAAGGTAATAACAAACGACATTAAAAATGACATTAACAGTGCCATAAAAAAAGAAAAGACAAAACGTTGATATTTATTCGGGATCATTGCAGGGAACAACTTTATTTATAAAACACGCGCCAAGTTTACCATAGTAGCGCGTGTTTCAGGTAAATCATGCGATTAAACAACACGAAACATTAGGGCCTGTTGACCTTTCAAGTTCGTTTTTACAGCAGTTTGATTGGGTTTTATACAAGGCAGAGGCTGCGTGGCATAGTTATTCTATGTGAGTCAGCCGATAACACAGTAGAAAAGCCAATCAAGCGCTGCCGAACGGTTCTTTTGAGCGCACTTTTCTCATTGTTGCTCGATATTCGCTTAGATTGCTAGGCCACACATCAAGCGCCGCGATAAAAGCACGCTCAAAAAGAACAAAAATAGAACAGCAAAGATCAACAGGTCCTAATATTATTTAACCTAAGCTCAGCTTATTTAATTAAATTTAATATCGCTTTAAAGTGCTCGTCGCGGCAATCTTTCACTAATTCAAACAGGCTCATTTCAAGCCCCGTAACATGTGCACCTAATTGCTGTAGTTTAGTGATGGCAAGCTGTTTATTTTCAGCTTTACGGGATGCAATACAGTCGCCCACCAAGTGTACTTGGTAATTATTGAGCAGCAAACTAGAGCAAGTTTGATAAACACAAATATGTGCTTCAATACCACAGACCAGCCAATGAGCCTTACTTTCGTGCTCAATTGTTTGCATAAACACGGGCTCGCGAAAGGCATCAAAGGTGTATTTTGTGATGGGCGTAATGTCGGCCAGTAAGTTTGCTATTTTAGGGTGTGTTGCACCTAATTTTTCAGGGTTTTGTTCAAGCCAAATGATCGGAAGATTAAGAATTTTCGCGCCTGAGATAAGCGCGCAACAATGTTCAATATAGGCATCGCCGCCCGCCATTAGGCTTGCTAGTTTTCCTTGAATATCAACAACAATTAAGCCTGCATTATTACGTGTAATCATGTTATTTGCCTCGATTGTTCGCCTTGAGTTTAGCCTTTAGTACGAGAATAAACGGTTAATAATGGAAAATTACTTTCACCAAATTGAATGGTAAGCGATAAGGTTTCATCGTCTTTAAACATTTGCTCAAATGCTAATGGGCGAATACGCGCGCCATTGCTAACTTGTGCCATTAAATGTTTATGATTGAGCGTACGCGAGCCATTGGCAAGGTTTTGAATGGTCACTACGGCGAATCGCTCACCATTTTCGTTGCTCATTAACACAAAGTTTTTTACATGGAAGTCGCTTAATTCAGGTTCGATGTTGCGCTCGTTTGGAAATGCCAGTTCAAAACTATGTGGTACTACGCGATCAACACTAATCACATTTTGATTAGCAAATAAGGTAATTGGCGAAAATGCGATAAGGCAAAGTAATAATCTAATCATAAAAACTCCATTTAATAGGTGTAAACAGACGCTAAGGTGCATCCTGTTTGGTTACGAAAGTAACACACTCTTTGATAGCAGCAGTATTAATATTTAGTTGTTTAAGCGTTTGTGCTATTTGCGAGCGGACTGAGAGCAAGTGCTCGCTATTGGTAAAATTGGATAAGGCATTTGTGTCTTCAAAAACGCATGTAATCTGCAAACTTTGCGGAAATTTTTGAAAGTTAACTGTGTGCGTAACCCAGCAAAACCCCGCTAAGTCTTTAAGGGTTTCTTCGCAAAGTGTAGTAAGCGCGATGCGGATTTGGTTATCTAATTTTTTATCGGATTTACGCATGTAATTTAAAAACCTTGGGCAGCGATTATTCGCTGCCCACTATAACTAACCTAAGCGTTAGATAACACATTATTTTCTAGCAATGATTGCTGTATTAAATGTGTTCGCAATAGGTTTGTTATTAACCCTCTAATTAGTTTTTACCTTTTAAATCAAACACCACATTAATTGTCGCCTTAAAGGTGAGATCATCTTGTAAATAGGTACCGGGCGAAACTGATCCCATGTCAGCACTCATCATGCGTGCATTACCCATTTTTTCCATTGTTCCGTAATGCTTAATTTGGTCGTAATTTTGCGCGTTAATACTGTAAACCTTGCCAAGTGCTGCGCCAAATGAATTGGCGAGGGCTGCACCATTGGTTTTCGCATTTTCAATGGCGCGTTCTACAGCTTTTTGCTGTAGCTGTTCTTCTTTTGACGATGCCATTTCAACACGTTGAATTTGGTTTACTTCAACGCTTAACGCTAAATCCATCACATCGCTAAGCATGGTTAAATCGTTCACAGTTACTTGAATTGAGCGACTTGCAGAGTAGCCAACATGCAGTTGTTTACGCTCTTGCTGCGAATACTCGTATCGCGGTGATACCGCAATGCGTGATGCGACAATGTCTTTTTCGCTAATGTTGTATTTTTTAAGACCTTTTAACAGGGTATTAAAGCGTTTATCTACTTCAGCTTTCGCCTCTGCGCTTTTTTTATCTATGTGCTCTACCGAAAAATGTAAAACGGCGATATCTGGCTTAACTGTAGTTTCACCATAGCCTGTAATTGCGATGTGGCGATGATTAGGTAAATGGCTGTTGGCAGATGCTAAACTTGAAAGCGCTAACAGTGATAAATAAAACAATGGCTTCATGGTGCGTCCTTTTTAAATAAGTCTCTGTTTTGAGTTGTGAATTATAGATAAGTTCACCATAAAGCATTGTCAAGAATTGTTAAACCGCCATAAAATTACCATGAAAGCCAAGCGGTAAGGCTTGCCCCAACCAAGCGCGGCAAATTGGGCCATCACTAACATGACCTATTTTAAAAATATTAACGCAGGTGCGTTTTGACGGTACATGAAGCGCTGTGCCCATTAAATAACCGTTTCCTTCTTGTTGTGAGTTATCAACAATCACATGCTCTTCAACCAAAAAGTCTTCGCCATACACAAAGGTATCTTGCTTGCCATTATTCACATTTATAACGCGCACACTATCACTCCATACATCACTTTGTATTGATGATAATGTCACCAGTAAATTATTTTTTAACCCTGTTAAGTGGTCGTACACGCGTGGAAATTCGCTAATCCCCGAAATGGTTTGTTTATGAGTACTGCCGTTTTTATAAAGTGTGAACAATACAGTATTGGCAGGCGTTGCATTGGACGTTTTACCACGCATTAAATCACTCATATGATGTAAGTTTTCACAATTTGGATAAAGGCTGGCATCAAAGCGAATCGTACCATCGGTGTCTTCCCACGCATTACCAAAATGAAAGGCAAAGCCAGTATCCACTTGGTATTCACGCGTCAGTGTTAAGGTATTTTTGTCAATGACTAATACCTTCATCGGCAGAGAGCTATTGTAGCGAACTGCACTGAATAACCGCTCATCGGTTTTATCTCTATCAAGCGAGGGTAAGATGATCAGTATATTATTCTGTGTGATTAAAAAGTCATGTAGCATGCCGCCACGGTAATTGGTTTTAAGTAGGTTTACTTTTTGCGTTACTCCGCGGTTATTAAGATGGTAAAGTACGATGTCACCAGTAATCGTACTGCCAAAATTCCAAATCGTGCCGTCCGCCTCAATTTTTGGGTGTGCTGAAAAGGCGAGCCCTTTTAAACTATTACCATAACGAGTGTTTTCGCCAAGGTTTACAAGACCTTTTGCGTCCAAACTACTTGCATCTATTGCGGTTGCAGAGCCCGCTTCCCAAAGTGCCCATAGCTCGCCATTTACCGGAATAATATTGGTATTTGCAGCATTAATAATGTCGGTTTTATTGACAGGCAAGCTGCCGGGTAACTTGCTATTTGGTCCAGAGAATAAAAATTTATCTGCGGCTTGCTCTTGAGTGTACTTGTTGGTTTTTACAAATTTAGCACGGTGCTGAATGCCAGTATCAGCAAAATTAAAGTGTTGGATCATGCCATCACCTTCAAAAAGATGAGTGTAGCGTTGTCCATTACGCTGATGCACCGCAGGCCCATTACGATAAAAATTGCCGCGAAGCGCTTTTGGTAATTTCCCTTCAATGGTTAAGTTTTGCCAAGGAATATCACCAGACATGCTTTTTAAACCAATTAAGTTAGGGTTATTAATAGCGGCCTTGTCAAAACTGGTTGCAAACTGCGCCATGATATCTTCATTTGCGCTCGCCAAATTTGCGAGCGCAGGAAAGGGGCTACAAGCAACTGCAGCAACAGATAAACCGAGCATACTTTTTAAGGCTTCACGTCTTTGCATTACTTCGCTCCTTAGTAGTTAACAGTTGATGAATTAATAACGGTAATATCTGATACTATGAAGGTCATTTGCTGGTAGCTTGGCGGACCAAAATTGACCGGCGCATTATTTGAGAAGCCATAACCTTCGATTGGCATACCAAACATATTGTTGTCGAAGTCTTGGTTATTGTTTTCATCATGGAAGTAGCGAATGGCATAGTCACCGGGTTCAACATCATTGAAAGTCACTGTTAGTTGCCCTTTTTTTGCATTCACGATTGCAACATTGTGTGCTTCACCTTTTTTAAAGTTGTTTTCGCCTTTGAATAATTGGATGTATAACTTCCCCTTATCGTGTTGAATACCTTCAATATTAAATTGCACGGTTTGTGCAGATACAGGTAATATAAAAAGGCTTAACGAAAGCGTAGATAGTGTTAAAAAGTTCATTGAATCTCCTTAATTAAATTGTTTTTTAATGAGCGTTATTTTGCTCGTTGGAATCACAATATGACGATTTTTTTCAGTGCTCAATTGACCTTTCGTAAAGTGAGTTCATTACTTCGTGAAATAATAAAAAAAGCAGGATGTACAATTGGCGAATCGTGAAATTAACTTTAATAATCAATCGATAAGAGAGTTTTTAGAGGCAAGGGATTTAGCGACTGATACCGTTGTTGTCGCTATTTTTGTGTTGTTTTTAACGTTTCTTCGCCCATTTGGTATGCACCAAATTGACATTTTTTATGCAGGGTTTTTCTGGAGTGTGATGTGCTTTACTGGCTACGTAATTTACTCGCCAACAATGTTCTTTTTGTCAAAACTACTCGAAAGAAATTTACCCGAGCGGATAAACAACAAAGCCGTTCGACTTGTACTTTCAACATTAGTAGCAAGTGTTTTAATGGGGTTGTTAGCGCCCTTTATTATTAATCTCTTTTTTAACTATTTTGATAATAGCTATTTGCAATCTTTACCTATGTCGATTTTATATTGCACGGTTATTGGTGGCATTATTGCAGGTGTAAGCTCAATTAAATCGCTAATGTTGCAACAACAGCAACTGCTTAAACAAAGTGCGGAAGAACTGGCCCTTGAATCTGAAAAAGTCGATACCATTCAAAGCCAACCAATCGAATCATTGATTAATGAGCTACCGATTGCCAAACGCGGCAAGTTAATTTGTTTGCAAATGGACGACCATTACTTAAATGTAAAAACAGATAAAGGTGAACACCTGTTATTAATGCGTTTTAAAGATGCGCTCGCGAAACTGGAGCATTATGACGGCTTTCAAACACATCGTTCTTGGTGGGTTGCCAAAGACGCGGTGGTAGATACTAAAAAAGACGGGCGCAAGCTTATATTAGTGATGCAAAATGGCACCGAAGTGCCAGTGTCGCAAACCTATTTAGCAAATGTAAAAGCGGAGTTAGATCTCTAAATCACTCAACTTGCGGTGCTCGTTTCAATGCATGTTTGTTAAGACTTAGGTTCGTTCTAGCTGTTACATAGCCATAATGGCAAAGCAGCGTTAGGGAAATCGTTAAGGGCATTAACATTATTGTTTGTAACGAGTTCATGGTTTGATATCCAACAATCGCCATGCCCCAACAAATTAACACCCATTGGGTTACATAAAGGCTAGTAACATGCTGCGAACAGTAACTAAATAGACCATGTAATCGTTCGAATATACCGCTTTTTAGCAGTTTATTGAGGCACCATAAAGCGATTAAGTTAACGCCAATTAAATAGGCGATACCACCGAATCCAGTATGGAAAAAGTTGCCAAAATGATAATCAAAATCCCATGCCATCAACCCGCCACCAAGTAAGGTCAAAGTTATACCCATTTTCAAGCAGTCGCTGTGTAATGCGACACTATTGTGACTTTGCACAAACCGTTTGCCGATAAACATGCCCACCAAAATGCAGCTTAACCACGGGAAAAGTGGAAAATATATTTGATAGGTATTGCCCCACAGTACTTTGGCTAAATAATCTAACCCGGCAATGCCTGGCGTCCAACCGCTTAATGGCTTAGCGCTCACAGCTATTGCCAAGGCAACGATAAGATACCCCCACTCATTCCTAACAAACTGCGTAATAGCACTAAGAATAATCAATGAGAAGCCTGCCATTTGAAGGATATCACCGGTTAAGATGAGGTATTGATATTGAAAGAAATTTAGAGGTGTTTTCCACTCATAAGCAGCGACAAATGACTCCGGCATGACACCCAGTATAATGGGCAGTACGAATTTTAGAAAATTCATACTGTAACCAATTGCGAGAATTGTTAGGCCACGAAAAAATAAATCACGACTAGATTGTCGCCTTGATAGCATCAATGAGATTCCCATAGCAACAAGAAATGATGCGGTGCCTTTACCGAGAAAGTGAATAATATCACCCAGTAAAGAACTCGATTGGGTTTCTTTATCTGCATACATCCACAATGTATGCACACAGATCATAATAATGACACTCATGCCACGAGCGATATCAATGGAAACCAAGCGATTAGTTGGCATGTGTTGTTCTCCTAATGGAATTTTTGGGGCAATTTTCACACGGGTTATTGGGCTCGATTTGAATATGTAAGCAGCAGGTTGCTAGCTTGATTTTTTGTGAATTGCTTTGCCTATCTAAAAAAGTATGTTGTTTATTAAAAAGGGCGTGTTGCCACTCACTCAGTGCAGCGGTTAATACATCGCTTTGCGCGATACCTGACACTCGGACAAAGGCCTGCGCCAGAATATCGCAAACGATTTTTATACTCTGTCCATACGAGAGATGGCAGACTTGCTTCATGGTATTGAAGGCGTGATCCAAACACCTTCTTAATGAATGGATATTGGCATTAATCGCATGTTGCAGTGTGTGGTGAGTCACAATGTTTGTCACCTGCAAACCATACAATGTGTTTTCTGTTTGTACTTGTTTCAGCTCATGAAGATTTGTACTTATTTTGGCGCGGTAGCAACTAGCCACAGATAAATAGATGGGTTGCCAAATAAGTTGTCGCCATAAATTCACAACGTGGTACGCACGTGTTGTGTGACTGAACTTTTCTTGCAAGGTGCGATGAAGTGAAGAGATAGCATTGGGATGATAGTGAAAATTAATGTCACTATCACCCACTAGTTTAACCTCGGGCACTGTACTTAGTGAAGTTGCCAACACAGCTTTAGGGCACCCTTTATTGGTTTGAATGGCCATTTAGTCTTTAAACAATGCTATGGGGTTGGCTAACTTTCCGGCAAATTGCAGGCTGTTTGCTGGGTCCGTTAAGTCGACCATTTGTTTGTTGTTCTTAAGCTGCAAGCGATTTAAGCATGAGAGTTCGAACTCGTCACAGAAAATGTCGTACTGTGCAAAGCGCTCACTTAGTTCAGGGTGGGCTGCCTGATATTGGTTAATTTCAGTTGCAACTAATTGCCAAAATTGCTTTGGTGTAAAGCAATTTTCTTGCGCGAGTAATGGCACCATGTATCTGAAAATACAGTCAAAGACATCCGTGAAAATAGACAATAGTTCAAGCTCTTTTGGCATAGTGATAGCAATGCGTGCGATTTCTTCGGGTAATTCATCTTGTGAATTAAGCACACACACCTCCTCACCAATATCCTTCATAAAGACACCTACTGGCACATGATCTTTAAACCTTAAAATCAAGTTTTCACCGTGCGGCATAAACACCAATTTGTACTTATAAAAGCAGTGCAGCAGAGGGATTAAATACGCTTTTAAATACGCTTTTAGCCATGCCTCAGGTGAGCGCTTTGATGCGTTTATTTTGGCCACTATGTAAGCATTGCCATTATTATCTTGATGCAGCAAGCTGGCCATGGTTGCAAGTTGCTCTGAATTGTCGATTAAATTAGTGGGGTTATCACGCCAAAGGGCTGCGATCATTTTTTTATAAGGTGTATCCCCTAATTGACTATCTTCGTAATGACTGCCGCTAAAGCCCAGTGTGGCAAGCTCGCGCAGCGGTACGAAATTAAGAGAAGATAGGGTGGTATCGTTCAGCACTAAATCATAGACCCACTGATTAATTGCCGGAGTCACCGCCATATATTTGGCCGACAAACCGCGCATAAAGCCCATATTTAAAATTGATAATGCTACTTTCACATAGTAGTTATTAGGCTTTGATAAGTTAAACAAGGTACGGATAGATTGTTGCGGTAGGTATTTATCAAATCCAGCACCTAAACAGACTAGCGTATTATTTGCTAATTCACGGGTATATAAGTGAACAAGTTTATTTTCCCACTGCCAAGGGTGAACAGGGATTAAGTAGTAGTCATCTAGTACTAAGCCTTTTTCAGCAAGCCGTTTTTCAAAGAGTAACTGCTCACTTAAATCCAGTTGGCTATCGATTAACGACTGATACTTGATATCATTTATTGCATTAAATGCTGTATGTGTTTTAGCACCCGCTAGCCAGACAATCTGTATTGGGGATGCGGCTTCAGGTGCGTATTGATGAAAATCTGTTGCATCAAAACCAATGCGTCCGTTATTGGCAATAAAACTGGGGTGGCCATGGGTCATTTCAGATTCTACCGTTTGAAATGACTGATGCACTAACTCGGGGGCGGTGAATGATCGTTTTGCGTATTTATAGCAGGCTGAACTTAAAGTGCTAGATACTTCTTCTAAGTAGGTAGCCAGTTGCTGATCTGCTAATCCGAGCTTTGAGGCAAATTCCAATAGAAACGCCAGGGCATCCAAAGCTTGCTGCTCCCCTTGGTTATTTGTTTTTACTAAGCTCGATGCATCGATCATAAGATGATCAAGGGGTAATTGCTTTGCAGAAAAGTGATAAGTCACTTGCTCATTACTGTTGGTTAGCAAATAACTACCTGTACTTAACTCAAACGGGGTAAGTAACCGCTCATGAGAAAACTCGGTGATCATTTTAACGATTAGCTGTTGGTTTGCTTTTTGCCAATGTGTTGTTTTTATGTGCGATGCGAATTGTGTCGCATCGTGCGAACTGTCATTTAACTGAGTTGAGCTATGTAAATGATTAGCATACTGCTTACTATGATTAAACGCGGTTTTAGTTAGTTCGCCCAGCAAAGCCTGTTTTTGTTTTAAGCGAACGGTTTTAAGGTGACGAAAACCAACACTTAAATTAAGGGCATGGACTTTGTGATTATGACAATCTGGCTCGACTAAAATTCGCGTTGCATGGTATTCATCAAATATAAATTGCATACAGTGTTGCATTACAGCATGACTAAAACCACGAATAGGATGCGTGTTGGGTGCTAATAAAATATGAAAGCCAATATCGCCTGCTGTGATATCAATATGTGATGCGATTTCGTGTTGTGACACATCATAAATTTCTATCAAAAACTGGGCAGTGCCATTGATATAGCCTAAATATGCTGTTTCATGTCCACTGTTTATCAGCGTTGAATAAAAGGCTTTGACCTCGTCAATTGAAGCATTTTCCATTCCCCAAAATTTTGCATAGGGTTGGGTTAGCCAACTGTGTAATAAGCTACTGTCGTGGTCTGGTAAAAATGGCTTAAAGCTAATTTGGCCCAAAAGAGGGCTTTGCAAAGTAACATGATCTATCTGTTTCATTTCAAGATTTCTCTGATTCTAAAGTAGGCTGATGTTGCGGTAATGGTTGAGAATGTGTGGCGTTATGCGTAAATACTTTAAATAGGCCAATAAAGACGAAAAACGTCAGTGCCATTGCCCCTGATGCAACTAAAAATGGCGTATCGTAGGCGTTGGGTTGTACTAGCGAACCAACTAAAAATGATGCGCCAATAACCCCTAGGTTTTGCATAAAATGGATTTTGGCAAAGTCTTCGCCATAGTGCTCTGGTTGGCTAAGCGAAAACAATAACACCTCAAGCTTCACTGTGATTACAAACATTGCATAGCCGAGTAAAATACGGCCAGCAATAACACTCTGCCAATCAGGCGATGCCTGTAGCCACAAACCAATACACGCAAATCCTAATCCAACAAGAATGTGTTGCTGGCTGGTCCAGTTAAGTGAGCGGCGACTTTTGCTGAGAATAAGCCCAAACAATGCCATCCAAGCGGGAATTGCATACATTAATCCGGCAATAAAGGTACTGCTGATACCACTAATATGTTGCCAGTAAAGTGTGAAATAAGGACGCGCAAGAAACCCGGCAAAATACACAAGCAATGACACCAGACCTATGGTGTAAATAAAGTTTGGTATTTTTTTACGCAATACAGGCGAAGAAACCTTTGGATGCAGTGCCCACTTCAACTTGAGTTGTTTACTTAGGTATAAACAAACACCTACTTGTACAATATCGCCCAGTGCCATAATCAAATAAATGGTTTGGATATCAGTTAAATCAATTACCCAACCACCGAGTAATGCGCCACCAATACCACCAAAGTGCATCAATACGCTAAACAGGCCAACAATACCTAAATGGGATTGTTGATCTTCCAAACGCAATACAAATGGATATATCAGTAGGTAGCTGGCTTTAAATACCAGCATCGCAAGCGAAATCACCCAGAACCAAACAATGTCAGTACTAAAAAAACACGCAATGCCTAAGCAGGCTGCTATGAGTTGAGTTACGACCCAAATATGTACCTCATGAACGCGTTTGGCGAGTTTTGCCCAGTAGGGGAAAGCACACATAACGGTAAAGCACACAGTAGCAATATAAGCACCCACATGATGGCTATTATCTATGCCAAAACGATCAGCAAAGAAAGTAGGATAAAAAGGCAAAATCATAGTGTCGCAGATTACTGAGATGAGTGTCAGTAAAATCAAACTGGTTTTAAGCGAAATACGCATTACACATTTTCCCCTTCAGAGCAGGGTGTTGCTTCAGGCGCTAAAAACTCTTGAAATGTGGTATGCGTTTCAACCTGATAGTGTGCATAGCCCAAAATCTGGTTGATTATTTGGCTATTGCGATAACATGCCATGCCAAGATCTGGGGTGACAAAGCCATGGGTGTGTAACTCTGCATTTTGCACAAAAATACGTTGTTGCTTGTCGATAGAATAATCTCGTGCGACAGCAAAACGCCCTGTGTTATCGCGGTTTATCTGACACTCAATACCGCTTAAGAAGACCGGATCTTGGTAGCTAAAGCCTGTAGCCATGACTAATTTATCGAATTCAAGTGTGAAACTGTGATCGGCTTCGGTTTGTTGAAACGCCAAGTTGTGGCCTGATTGTGATTTTAATTCGCTGTTAGTGAGTAACCGAGTTGGTACATCACCATCGAGCTTTAACTGATACAAGAGATCATATATCTCATTGATAAGTGAGCTATTTATGCCTTTGTATAAATGTTTTTGATTTGCAATTAAGGCGTCTTTTTTTACTTGTGGCAGATCATAGTAATAGTCCACATAATTAGGCGACGTCATTTCTAGGGTTAACTTCGAATACTCAAGTGGGAAAAAGCGAGGTGCACGTGTTACCCAAGTGAGTTCATAATTGTGTGAACGAATATCTGTTAGCAGATCATAATAGATTTCAGCAGCGCTTTGGCCAGAGCCAACAATCACCAATTTTTTAGCCTGTGTGAGTGCGTCTTTGTTAGCTAAGTATTGCCCTGAGTGGATAATATCGTCAGCGTTTTTATCAACCGCAGCGGTATAATTTGGCACAGGCCCAGTACCTAAAACAAGGTGCTTGGCAAAGTATTGATATGTATTACCCGCACTGTCTTTAGCTGATATGCAATAAAGGCTCTCACATTCATTGAAATCTACCTGAACGACTTGTCGCTCAAATTGCACATTACTAAGTGATTTTGACGCCCATTGGCAGTATTGGTTGTATTCTTTTCGCAGTAAGAAAAAGTCTTCACGAATATAAAACTGATATAAGTTACCTGTTTGTTTTGCATAATTTAAATAGCTATACGGGTTAGTTGGGTCGGCCAGGGTCACTAAATCAGACATAAAGGGAGTTTGCAGGTGAACACCGTCGATCATTAATCCTGGGTGCCAGTTAAATTCGCTACGTTGTTCGAGGAACAAACCGTTTAAATCGTTGATTGACTCTGTTAAACAAGCAAGGCTAAGGTTAAATGGGCCTAG
Source organism: Pseudoalteromonas sp. ABV4_021 (assembly GCF_056159365.1). Classification (NCBI taxonomy): domain Bacteria; kingdom Pseudomonadati; phylum Pseudomonadota; class Gammaproteobacteria; order Alteromonadales; family Pseudoalteromonadaceae; genus Pseudoalteromonas; species Pseudoalteromonas sp. ABV4_021. The sequence continues at coordinate 1,205,761 of NZ_JBSWVB010000002.1, forward strand.
GCCAATCGCAATAAAATCATAGGTTGGTTGCATGGTATTAGTCCGTTACCTGTTGTGAGAGTTCAAGATACGCATGGGCTTTGATTTCAGATAAAATTTCAGAAATATGCTTAATGCTGGTGGTTGGGTTAAGTAGGGTAAATTTAAGGTATTGCACGCCTTTTACTTTCGTGCGGGCAATTGCGCATTCTCCAGTTTTGAAGCATTTTTCCTTTATTTGATTGTTGACGGTATTTAGTAGCTCATTGGGTAAGTTTTTTTGGTAAAAACGAAATACCAAGGTGCTGATCTCAGGTTGATGGATCACTTCAAACTCATCATCTTGATTTAATATCGCGTGTGTTTGTTTAGCGAGCTTAATCACTTTATCGAACACGTTGCCAATTTGCTCCGCGCCCATAACACGTAAGGTAAGCCACAATTTTAGAGCATCAAAGCGACGTGTGGTTTGCAGACTTTTATCAACAAGGTTCGGCGTTTTTTCAGTATCGGTGTTTAATGGGTTGAGGTAATCTGCATGGTGCGTAAGTAACGAAAAATGTTGACCATTTTGCATAAAGAACGCGCTACTGCTGACTGGCTGTAAGAACGATTTGTGATAATCCACGGTAACGGAATTCGCGTTTTCAATGCCGTTTAACTTTGTTTTATGTTGCTTACTGACCAGCAATCCGCAGCCGTATGCGGCATCAACATGCATCCACATATTGTGCGCTTTACATAATTGAGAAATCGCATGTAATGGGTCGATACTGCCAAAATCAGTTGTGCCTGCTGTGGCAACGACGCAAATTGGGGTATTTCCCTCTTCGACGGCTTTCTCTATGGCCTGTTTTAGTGCATGGCTGTCCATTTTAAATGCGTGATCGACAGGTATCGACACAACAGCGTCATAACCAAGTCCCAAAATGGCTGCGGACTTTTGCACGCTAAAATGGCTGACTTCAGAGGTAAAAATTTTATAGCGAGTCGCTTGTTCAGTTAATCCAGAATCACGTAGCGACGTATTTTGAAATGTTTTTGCGTAGTAATCTCTTGCGATTAATAACGCCATTAAATTAGACTGACTACCACCACTTGTGAAAATACCATCTGCTTCGCTATTAAATCCTATTTGCTTGCAAGTCCAGTCAATGAGTTTTTGTTCCATCAATGTGCCAGCACCGCTTTGGTCGTAAGTATCGAGTGATGAGTTAATGGCGCTAAGAATTTGTTCGGCAATTACACTGGGGTACGCCACAGGGCAATTTAAATGGGCGACATATTTTGGATTGTGGAAATACACAGCATTGTTTAAATAAATGTGTTTAAGTTCTTCTAATGCTTGTCGTGTGTTGCCTACAGGTGAATCTAAGTTTACTTTGCTGACAAGATCTTTGAGTTCATTAGCGAGCTTGCCATTAAAGACTTTGTGATTACTACTAATTGCTTGATGTACATAGGATAATGCTTGAATAGAACCCGATTCATAATCAACAAGGTTTTGTTGATTGAAAATAAAAGTTGATTCGCTTTTAGGGTTTGTAAATGCAGTCACATTGTCACTGGCGAAAATCATTTGTTCAGATACGTTTTCCATAATATTTTTCTGACACTGAAAAAGGAACAGGGATCGTAATGCGAATGATTTGTGTTGGCGATAAGGTTTATGTATTAGATTTTTAGAATTTTGTGTTATATGTGGCTTTATTTTGTTTATATTATAGGGACGAGAAAGACTGAGACTTGTCGACAAAACCACTTCGTATTACCCCCTTATCTCATCAGGCAGCAAAAGAAATAGAGGGGGGACTTAGCAAGCTAATTTAGCTTATCGAACATTATCAATTAGCAAAGGTAATCGTGGCAATCGCACCTTGCTTTTCAGTTTTGTTTGTAAGTGTTAACTCACCGTTTTGATTTCGTATTAACTCGCGGCTCAACACTAAACCAATGCCAGAGCCTTCAGGTTTGGTTGAATAAAACGGCACAAATAAGTTGTCGTTTAAATCAACGCCAATTCCGTTATCTTCAATGGCAATTTGCCAGTTATCTGCTTTATTAATTCGAATAGTTACGCCAGACGAGTTTGCAGTTAAATTTGCCTCATTAGCGTTTTTAACAAGGTTGAGTAGCGCCTGTTCTAGTTGCTCAATATCACATTCAATTTCACCATTGTCTTCAATTTCAATATCGACATCGGGGAACAGTGCTTTGCAGCGTTTGGCGATTTCACCTGTGGTAACGTTGGCAAGTTTTGCGTTAGGAATTTGCGACAGTTTGGAATAGCTTGCAACAAACTCAAGCAGATGCTCAGCACGCTTTTCAATCACGTTAAGCATGGTGGTTTGTAAGTCTGATTGCGTTAGTTTTGGCAGCTCTTGCAGTGACTGCGCCATTGAATAGATTGGCGTAAGCGAGTTACGTACTTCGTGATTAAGTACCCTTACGAGCTTTTGCCAGGCTTCTTTTTCGTTATGCCTTAAAGATTGCTCAATCGATACAAATACCAATAAACGATAATGGCGATTACCGCGATTAAGCGCATGGGCAACGACTTTATGGCGTTGATTATTTTGCGCGAGTTGCCATTTGTCGGCATCGACACTCAGCCCTAAACTTGCTAAATCATTACCTAGTAAACTGGGTTTTTGATAGTAATTGGATGCCGCTAGGTTATGATGATAAACCTGCGATTGGCTATCAATCACAATAATGGGTAGTTCAAGTTCGTTAATAAAATCAAAGATAAAGCTTTCGTTTTGCGCATATTCATGGCGTTTATTTTGAATGCGCTTGGCAATGGTGTGTAAATCGCGTTTTAGCCCAGCAACGCGGCCTGCTGAATACTTCGCAAGGTGCCACACCGTAAACTCTTCATTAGCTAGACCATCCAGCTGCACAGCAACGCTGTCGAGGGTATTAAAAAATCGGCGATAAAGTGCAGTAAATACCACAACACTTGGGGCGAGTAGGGCAATAATCAGTGTTGTGCCTTCAAGAAAATCGAGCTGAAAATGCACAATTAAAAAAATTAACACGCCTAATAAAATCAAACAAGGTAGCGTAAAAAGTGTAATGACTGTGCGTTCTAACGAGTGCTTTTGCATTAGTTGCTCTCTTTAACGCAAATATTGAACTTTTCGATACGGCGATAAATAGCTGATTTACTGAGCCCCAAAAATTCGCCTGCAGCAATAACATTGCCATCAAAGTGTTTAAGTGCGTTATTGATCATTAGCTTTTCAGCTTGCTCTAAATTCATCAGCGGTACGCTTTCATGTTGTGTACTGAGCTCGAGTTGTAAATGTGTTGCATCAATACTGTCGCCATCGGTCATGATCACCGCGCGCTCTAATACATGTGATAACTCACGTACATTGCCAGGCCAACTGTGCGCTTTGAGTTTTTCTAATGCGGTATTTGTAAGTAGTAAAGGCTCAAAACCATAGCGCTTACAGTGTTTTTCAATAAAGTGATTAGCGAGTAAGGCAATTTCGTCTTGACGCTCTCGCAGCGGCGGAATAGTGAGTACTAAGGTGTTGAGTCTAAATAATAAATCGCGTCTAAACTCGCCATTGTTTATGGCTTTTTCAAGGTCGGCATTGGTGGCTGAAATAATCCGTGCATTACTGGTTTGCGTTTTTGAACTGCCGAGTATTTCAAATTCGCCGGTCTCTAAAACGCGTAGCATTTTGGCTTGCAGTGACATTGGCAAAGTGCCAATTTCATCTAAAAATAAGGTGCTGTCGTTTGCTAGAGAAAAGCGCCCTTCGCGGTTTTCTTTCGCATCAGTAAATGCGCCTTTTTTATGACCGAATAATTCGCTTTCAAACAAATTATCAGGAATTGCCGCCATATTGACACTTACCATATTGTGGTGTGCGCGAGGGCTGTTATCGTGAATGTACTGTGCAAGTAGGCTCTTACCTGAGCCATTTTCGCCGGTGATCAGCACATTTGCGTCCGTTTTTGCAATGCGGCTTGCGGCTTTAACGAGCGTTTTAGATTGTTCACCTAATGCTAAAAATCCGCTGCTAGGTTGGCTGTCGCTGGTATTTTCTGGCGCTAGTTGGTTCTCAATAGATTCGAGTAATTTGGCGTTTTTCCAAGGCTTTTCAACAAAGTCGGATGCGCCAAGTTGCATGGCTTTAACCGCTAAGTCGACTTTTGCCCATGCGGTGATGACAATCACGGGAATAGTTAGTTGCTGGCGTTTCAGCTCTTTTAAAAAGCCAAGGCCTTCTTCGCCAGATGTGGTGTCTTTGGTGAAGTTCATATCAAGCAAAATTAAATCGATTTGCTGATTTTTTAAAAGAGTTAAGCCGACACTTGGGTGGTCGGCTTCTGTGCACGTGTAACCATGGCTTTCAAGTACAATGCGCGCCGATAAACGCACATCGATGTGATCATCAATAATCAGTATTTTTTTCATAATTTTATTTTTATAGCTTTAAAGCCTTAACCAATTAAGGGCTTTCTTAACTGGTTAAGGACAGAGGTATTAACCCCAAATTTAGGTTAATTATCTCTTAGTGCTGCCATTGGTTTTGCGTTTATTAGTTTGCTCATTGGGAATAATGTGGCAAAAAGTGCAAATAACACAATGCTAGCTGCGGTTATAGTGAGCCATAGCCAGTTGAGAAGCAACCAATTTGCTAACTCAACTTTAAACATTGTGTAACCACCTACCATCACCACTAATGCGGCAATAAAAGCAAACGCTAAAGGCAGTAAGGTGTCTGATAACAGTTGCTGATACAAACGCTTGCGTTTTGCACCGAGTGCCATGCGCATACCGTATTCGTAGCGGCGCAGACCTAGGTTATAACTCAGTACGCCATAAATACCAATGCCTGCAAGTACTAGGGTAAAGAGTGCCAATACAATGCTTAAGCTTAATGTGATTCGTTCCATATGCACCATTTTGGCGTATTCATCTTCCAGAAAATCGAACTTCCAAAGGCCAATGCGACTATCAACCGTTCGCGCTGCCTGTAACAGCTGCTCTCGGTTTAAGGTTTTTCCTTGTTCCATTTGAATGATTAAGCCAAATGCATATGGCTGTGCAGCCCACCAAAAGTGTCGCCCTTGGTGTTTGTCGAAAAATTTTGGGTGGTTAAAGTTTTCAGTAATACCCACCACTTCCACTGGGTTGTCAGGATCAAAACTTAAGAATTTCTCGCCAACTAAACTGCCACCAGGTTTGAGCATATCGTTAACAGCTTTGGTGACCAAAAACTCGTGTTTTTCACCGCGAATAGCGGCTTCGCTAAAGGTGCGTCCTTCTATAATTTTAAGGCCAGTAATATCAAAGTAATCAGGGCCAACCCAAGCTTGTGGAATAAAGACGGTTTCTTTTCCTGACATATCTTTTACTGTGCTTGAGCGAAGTCCGTCGTTTACTGGGCTATCGCCATGACCAACTTTAACAACACCATCGATGTTTGCCACTGCAGCGCGAATTTTTTGTAAGTCATTATATTTTTGTTCGAGAGTACGCTCTCTATCGTTGATAAAAAGCATAGTGCTATAGCGATTATCTACTTCACTGCCAAGTGGTCGTAATAACGTTTCTAATGTTTTGTTTAATGCCATGGTGGCACCGATTACAAGGGCCGTTGCTAAAAACAGTTGCAGCGCGATTAACAACTTTACGGTGCTGCCTTTAATTTGGCTTACGCCGCCTTTACCTGAACTTTGAATTTGCGTTCTAAGCTGGCCAAAGTTGATTAATCGGCTGGTGATAAAAGCAAATAACCAAGCAAATACCACACAGCAAATTACGGCAGAAGATACTACGGTAAGGTCGAGATTAATGGCGCTAACCAGTGGTAAATGGCCTTCACTTAAAAACTTAAATAGTTTGATGCCCCACGCCGCAAAAAATAAACCAGCCAGTGCCGATACCACCATTAGCAGGCTAGATTCCACTAAAATACTGGTAAAGATCACACTGCGTTTTGCGCCTAAAACGGCTTGCAGTGCGAGTTGTTTGTGTTTTACAATGGCGCGAGAAATAAATAAGTTACTGACATTTAATAAGGCAATCAGCACTAGGCTTACTACGCCCACTAACATAAAGATTGCTAACGTATCGTTGCCGTTAAGCTCTTTTTCGCGAAACGGTGTAACAATTGGCACAATATCGTCAACTTCATCAAACTCTGCTTTCCAATCACTTTTAATTTCTAAGATACGTGCATGCAAGTAGGCTTTGGTTGATTCTGGGGTTTCACCCGCTTTGAGTGTGCCGATAAGTTTTAGGCTACCAAATAAGTTCCACCACGGGCTTGGGCGATCATTATTATAAAAGCGTGAATCACCACTAAAATGAAACCATAAATCACTTTTACTGCGATTAAACATAAATGGGTTTGCGTAGCCTTTGGCCACAACACCAACAATTTTATATTGGCCATGAACGAGTTCGATTGTTTGCCCGATTGCATTTTTGCTGCCATCAAAATAGGTTTGCCAAATTGAATAACTGATCAGTACTTCGGTACTTTTATCATCAAGGCGTTTTTGTGGTGATAAATGTTGACCAGCAGCAAGTTGCATATTGGTAATGTCGTAATAGTCGTTGCTGGCAAAGGTCATATTTAGTTTAGGCTGACCTGGCAAGTTCATGATTACGTCTTCGCCAATGTTAATCGCAGCGACTTTGTCAAAATTGTCGTGGTTGTTATACCAGTGAATAATCGACTGGAAGCTTTGAAAGCCGGGGCTATTTTTATCGGAATAGACGTTGTCTTGTTCAACCACCACAAGGCGCGCTTCGTCATCGACATTAAGTGGTTTAATAAAGTAGCTACTAAATAAGCTCATCACCACAAAAAAGCAGGCAAGCGTGAGCGACAGAGTGAGCACAATGGCGCTGGTAAATCCGGGCGCTTGCAGCAGCGAACTGCTGGCATGTTTAATTTGTTTGGTTAGGCGTTGGACACTCATGCATGCGCCTCCAACTGTGTTGTTACATCAACCGCTGACACGCTTTCTTTGCCAGAATTGAGCACTTTACCATCGAGTAGTTTTACTTGTTTTTTAGCGTAGCCGGCATAGCGCGGATCGTGGGTTACCATGCAAATGGTGGTGCCTTGTTCGTTCAGTTCGGCAAGTAATGCCATTACTGCATCACCATTTTTTGAATCGAGGTTACCCGTTGGTTCATCCACTAATAAAATACTTGGGCTGCCCGCTAATGCACGGGCAATGGCAACGCGCTGTTGTTGACCACCGGATAACTGATTTGGTTTATGTTTAGCGCGATGATCAATCTCTACTTGTTTAAGTGCAGTATTTACGCGGGTATCAATATCAGCTTTGCTTAAAGCGGGTTCGCGATACAACAGCGGCAGCGCGACGTTATCGTAAACACTCAGTTCATCAATTAAGTTAAACGATTGGAAAATAAAGCCAATATGCAAATTGCGCAGCTCTGCAAGGGTATCCATATTTAGGCTACTGGTATCAACACCTTCAATTTTATAGATGCCGCTGGTGACGTCATCAAGTAACCCCATCACACTTAATAAAGTAGATTTACCACAGCCTGATGGGCCGCTAATGGCAATGTAATCGCCTTTATGAATTTGTAAGTTGATGTCGCTTAGTGCGTGAGTTTCTACGTCGTCGCTAAAGTAAATTTTTGACACATTGGTCAGTTCAATTACCGGTGTATTGTCCATGATTGCTTCCTTAATTATTTGTAATCGTTATTGTTTGCAAGTGTTTAAAATCAGAACTGTCTGAAATTACAAGGGTGTCACCGGCATTTGCACCAGAATTGATAACAATGTTATCGCCGGCTAGTTTACCAAACTCAACTTGGGTTTTAACTAGTTGATCTTGGTTTGGATCTAAAACAAAAATATGGTTTTGCGTTTCGCCACTTACAAAGCTTGGACGACGTACATAAAGAGCGTGCTTAAGCTCGTCGGTGACGATATCACCTTCAATGGTGAGTTGTGGGCGGGCATTGCTTGGTAAGGTGCCTGTAAGCTCAAGCTCCACAGAAATGCGGCCATCGCTGACGATTGGATTAATACGATTCACCACCGCTGAAACCGTACCTGCGAAGGTGTTTACCGTTGCTTTTTGACCGACTTCAATGCGGCTTGCTTCACGTTCTGGCACATTTAAATCGGCAAGTAGTTGATGCTCACTGCCAACTACCGCAAGTGGTGCACCCATTTGCACAGATTGGCCTTGCTCTACATTGACCGCTTGCAACATGCCATTGATGCCTGCGGTGACATTGAGTTTATCTACATCTTGTTGTGCTGCATTGAAGCTAAGCTCAAATTCGCGCATTAGCTCGCGTTCAACTTGTAAGCGCTGGTTGTGTAAATCACTCGCTTGGCTGAGCTGCTGTTTGGCAAGCGAAACGCGTTTACTCAGTTGCGATACCGCTAATTGCGAGCGCTTATAATCTAGGGTAGAAACAATGCCTTGCTCAATCAGTTTTTGCTCAGCTTCAGCGCGTAAATTGGCGTTGGCAAGTTCACTTTCAAGCAAGGTAAGATTTGCCTCTAAATTAAGCTTTTCACTTTTTTGGCTAAGTTTTAATGCTTCAAAATTCGCTTTTTGACGAGCGAGCGTTAAACGAGCACGGTTAAGTTGTTGCTCAAGTGTGGGATTTGAAAGGCGCAAAATCACCGTATCTTTTTCTACACGGCTACCCGGTAGATGAAATACTTGCTCTACTTGTGCTTGATAACGGGCAGTAATAAAGCGACTGTATTTAGAGCGCAGTTGGCCAAACCCTGACACCGTTAATTTAAGTGGCCCACTACTTACATCTGCAAGCAATAACTCATTACGGTTTATGCTGGCATCTCCATCACTAAAGGTTGATGCAAACCCAACTACTAAACTGAGCGATAAAATAATCGCAAGCGGCATCGGCCAACGTTTCTTTTTATTATTACTTGCAAGGCTTTGTTTAATATCCATCTGACTAACTTCATAACTTTTGATAGTTTAGCTATAGCGAACGCCATGCCATAAATTAAAACTAATAAAATCAATTGCTTAATGTTGTCGGTTAAAGTTAGGTTTTCCCTTGAGTGGGAATGGGAATTAAAAGTGGGAAAAGTAGAATGTGATACGTACAAATGTTAAAAATGTGAAGTGTATTAGCGCAATTTTACTTGCTAGTTTAGAGAAGCTTAGATTTAAAGATAGTTTAACCTGGTGCTAAAGTCTTCATTAACAATAACGGCTTTGTTGGCACTGAAGCTAATGTTAGAATTGGCTCTTCAGAGTTTTATATAAACTACGTATACCCAGTAGTGCATAATATTGAGGTATGGACCACGACGGTTAATGAAATATTCTTTCAAAGCTCTAAATCACCGATTCAACATTAGGAACCATTAATGTATATCAAACATTTTGCATTTGTTTTTTTGTTAGCGTCTTTTTTTTCATTTTCTAAAGAAGACTCACTTCAACTAGAGGATGTAATTGCTGATATGAAATCCAATGAAGTATTGGAGTGGGCTGAAATCGATATGCTAATTAACAAAGGGATTGAAGATGAACAGGCACAAGCATACTTTATCAAAGGTTATGTTCATTTTTTTGGAATTTACAACAAAACTAAAGACCTTAAAATAAGTACGTCCTATTTAAAAAAAGCGGTTGCTAAAAATTATCAGGAAGCTCGATTTTACCTCGGGACTGTATTGCTTGAACAAAATGAACCAGCAGCTGTAGATTTGCTTTTGGAGTTATCCAAAGAGGGCGACATAGACGCAATAATTAATCTGTATCAAGCTTACAAAAAAGGATTGTATAAAGATCAGGAGACATTGAAGGCTTTATTAAAGTTGGCATCTGATGCTGGTGATGATGAAGCTGCAATATGTTATGGAAGATTGGTCTTAAACGAATCAATAAATATTAATGATTCTGGTGCAATAATTAATATGGTTAAGTATCTATCGGTTAGAGCTGAGACCAAAGGTTTTTCGAATGATATGTATAAACATTTATATTATCACTTTTTTACTGTGTACAGCTTACCTCGTTCACCACTAAAAAATGAAAAATACAGCAAGTATTATCTAAAGCAAGCAGCTGAAAATGGACATGAGCATGCTATAAAGCTTATCAAACAAACTAACCTATGGTTAGAACAGTAAAAGGAAAACTAGGGTCAGAGTAAACTTAGGAAAACGGATAACTGTCAGTTCAAGTCTGGGATTAAATAAGAATGACACCCACTGATTCTCAGCAGGTGGAAGCAGCGGCAATGCTTAAAGTATATGGAGATGCTTATTTTGGTAATTAGGTTCTTTTTAATCATTACGCTCGTTATATTTTGTAACTTTAGTAGTTTGGCAAATCAACGTTTAGGTGTTATTTATATTAATTCCACTCATTTAAAGTTGATGGAAGGCTATGCATTAAATGTAGGCGCATCACTAAGTTCTAATAAGGTTGTGTTTGAAAAAGTAAAAGTAGTTGGTAGGGTAAAAAAAGTAGAATCTATAATAAAAATCGCAAATATTTCTCATTGCGAGAAATACTGTAGTGATGAGCTTATTGAAGACGAGTCAATGAGAGAACTTAAATATTATAAAAGTGATATGTTTCATATAAAGACATTCGAGATGCAGGCTGGAGCTTCTTCAGAAAATGGACACAAAGAAACACTTTTTATGGGTATACTGTTCACTAAAAAGCAATCAGTAACCGTTTATGATGATAACGAAACCATCGAGAAATGGGTAAGTGATTTGAATTTAATATTGGTAAGGGAAAGAAACCAAAGTAGATTAAGTTATCGATAACAATAACAATAACAATAACACCCAGTCTAATTTGATTTTTTCCCAAACACCAAAATGGACGGCGATAGGGACGGAAAACCTTGTGAAAATGATAGCCGTTTTTAATTACTCTGAACTGCAAAGTTGAGTTCTTTTTGCTTCTAAAACTTTATAAAAGGCTAGCAACTTCGCTAGTCTTTTTTTCAAAATCACTCCAACACAATTGGTGAATATCCAATACCATCAGGGCCGTTGCCTGTAGGTAGTTCAAATAAGGTTTTACCGCTTGGAATATCTATCGCGAGTACTTTATTTTTGCTGTAAGCCGATAAAAACAAAGTGCGATCATTAGGGTGAAAAGCAACGCCTTTTGGCCCGATACTATCGAAAGTAATTTGGTTTAGCTGAATTTCATTTTCGGCATCAAAAATCGTTAAGGTATTGTTTTTGTAATCGGGGATAACGGCGTATTTTTCATCCTTTGTGAGTAAAATACGGTAAGGGAATTTAAAGCCTCGCCATTGCTTAATTATATTGTCGGTTGTTAGGTCAAAAACAGTTACTAAGCCATTTTTATTGCTGCCGACCCAAAGCTCAGTGCCCGATTTATTAATGGTGATAGCTTCAGGCGTTTCTGGCGTAGCAATTGTCCTTAATAATTTGCCCGTGTTTATATCCATTTCAGAAACAGTATCGTCATGCATATTGGGCGTGTAAACGCGGTTGTTAGCATGTGCGAGTGCCACCATATGCGAGCCTTTTTGATGTGTGTGTATTGCTTTTTCAATGTTTCCCGAATCGATATCGACAATTACCACCGAGTTTGAACCTTCTGCGGATACTACAACCTTATTTGTACCTTTTAAATATAAAATGCCGTGGGGATAGGGGTGTTTGACAAGGCTAATGGTGTTAGTCGCTTTTGCGGCTTTAATATCGAATACCGTTAAACTGTTACCGCCATTGTAGTTAGTGACAACCGCTGTAGTTGCATTGTCATTTACGGCAATTTCATGAGGGCCTTCGCCTGTGCGTCGAGTGTATTTGATTTTTCGACTTTGTAAGTCGATAAAACTCACCGTGTCTGCTTTTTTATTTACCACCACTAGGGTACCTGAAAGCGCTTCATCGTTTGCCATTAGGCTAAAACTTATTATATTAAGTGTGATGAGTATGCCAGCTAAATAATGTGATAACGTCATTGTCTACCTTTGCTATTCCTGTTTAGTGTTAAGTTAGACTAAATAATAAACACCTTAATAGCAAAATAACGTTTTTAAGCTTTAAAGTGTGTATTGTATTTAACTGTTTGTAACTATTTTTTTGAGTGGTAAACTGCTGAGATTGTTTAAGCTTTGATTGTGCTTTTAATGATTGTCACTGTGATTATGCTAATTACCTCATAAAATTAAACCTCAAAATGACCTCTAAAAAATTAACTCTTCTATTTCTAATTTGCCTTGTGGCTATTGTAATACAAGCACTCGTTTTTCATACATGGAATACTGGTATATTAAACCAATTTAAATTAATGCACCGTTCTTTTGATAATCAGTTACCTGAATTTGTGCGTTATGCAATGGAAACCTCAAAGCATTGGTGGTTGGCACCACTCTTTAGTTTGTTGACTTTGTGTTTAACCACTTTTATTAAATCAAAGCCTAAGCTGATTTATGTTCCTTTAGTTGTGTCGGTAGTTCTTGCCTTATATATGCTTTATGTAATGTACCCAGTGCCGTATTTAATAAAGTTGTAATAATGAATTTTTAGCTTTTAGAAGAGAGATAAATTGCCAATTAATTCAGTTTGTTATAAGTTACGCTGTGTTGTTTTAAAAAGATAGATGAACTTGAAATGGACTTTTCAAAAATTGAAGTACTTGCCATTGGAATTGTGCTAATTCCTTTTTTAATCGACCTCTTTCCTAAATTACGTGATGGCTTGATTAAACATAATCAAGGAAAAATCCGAAACCGAATCCATATTGTGCTTTCTGCTGTCATGATCTCAAACTATTCATTTAGCGATAACATAAAAGATAATATTGGTCTTATCTGTGGATTAGCTTTGTTTTTTGGAGTGTATGCCACCGGAATTGCGTTTATGACTAAAGATCAAGCAAATAAGCGCGACCAAGCCATAAAAGACAGTACTGAGACGAGCAAAGATTAAGTAACTATAAACTCGCGTTTAAACTGTCGTGATAAGTTAATTAGCTTTGGTGTTCTGGCCTATTAATTAAGTCTAGTCTGTCCCAAAGTGTAAATTAAAAACCACTCTTTTATACTTTTATCCCTTAAATCCGCCTTTTATCATATAAAAAGGCGTGACACATTTAAATGTATTAGGTTGCGTTGAATTGATATGAATAAGCATAAAGATGATAAGAATGAAAAAGCTACTTCCTTTAGCCTTTTTAAGTAGTGCTGTATGTGCCAGCGAGCCTTTTAATTTAGGTGAGTTTGCCAATGGTAAACTTAAATTTGGTTCTGCAAATACGGTGTTTGTTGCTGGCAATGAAAAAAAGACGACGCTGCAAAAAATTAATTTAACAGATAAAGAAGTGACGCAACTGCAATTGCCTGAAAATCCCATTATGTATTCAACGGGATATTTGGCAGAGGATCAAAGCCCTCAAGCATTTGTGCTAACAGAGCAAGGTATTTTTCATGTAACTGAGAAGGCGCAAAATTTAATTATTACGGTGTCTTCAGTATTTACTAAAAATTCTGTGGAGCAGTTTGAATCATCTCCGTTTACCCTTGATGTGAATAACGATGGACTTACTGATTTTTATTTACCCGGTATTGAAAGCCAATCACTTTATATTCAGCAAAAAGATGGGCGTTTTTTGCTTACAAGCCTGCCATTAAAGGCTGAAACCACCGCAAAATTTAATAATGGTCACTTAACCATAAGTAACCGACTACCAAAAATGCCGATATTGCTTGATCTAAATAATGATTCAATACGTGATCTGGTATTTTTTGATAAAACCTCAATTACGTTTTTCCCCGTAACAATCGATGGCGTAAGCACCAGCGTGAAAACGTTTACTTCGTTTGATGTATTGCATAACGAAAGTAAGCAGCAACTTACTAAATTTGAAGATCTAAATGGTGATGGTTTTGCGGATATTTATACCAAAGAGAGCCTAGCGGAAAATGTGCAAGGTGAAGTCGACTTTGATACTAAATTTATCCACCGTATTTATTTTGCAAAGCCTGAGAGCAAGGACCAGGTATTTGCTACAAGCCCTGATATTAACTTAACGCTAGAAGGGGCAAGTGCAATATCAAATATCAGTGATTTTAATGGCGATGGCGTTGCCGATTTAGCCTTAACCTCCATTGATATTGGCTTTACCGATATTCTTTCAATGGCGAGTGCCGCGATGAATAACGAAGAGTTTGAACTTGATACTGAAGTGGCGATTTATCAAGGAATTGGCAGCAATCAATTTGCCAAAAAAGCATCTGCGAGCAAAGACTTTGATATTGCTATAAAACTAAATGAATCAAATAGTGAAAGTGGTAAAGGCGTATTTTTAAAAGACTTCAACGGTGATGGCCAAACAGACTTAATGGTTAAAACAGATAACGATGAGTTAAGTATTTATCTTGGCGACAAAAAACGCGTACTGAGTCGAAAAGCGGTTTATATTGAACGCCAGCTACCCAAGTCAATTCAGAATATATACAGCACTGACTTCAACCAAGATGGCAAAGAAGATATCGTGCTAAAAATGAAAGATAAACAAGGCAACTACCGTATAGAAGTGCAAGAAGTTAAATCTGCCAAGTTGTAATGTGTTGTGTAGAAATAAATAAGCGCCCATTTCAAAGTGAAATGGGCGCTTATTCAATAACTCGTTGAGTGAGCTTTGCGAAAATAAATTCGCTTACAAGCATTAACCGCAATTAAATACTAAATGCAGTTGATACGGGTCACCGAGGGCATCACCGGCAATATCGCCACCAATACTAAGAGCTGCGCCCGCATCATCTACATGGCTTCGGCCAAAAATCCACATAGCAGTACCTGCAGCTTCAACGGCATTAGCGATATTGCGTTTAGTTAAATAATCTTGTTCACTCATATTGCCAATGTAATCAACTTTTTCAGAAACCACATAAGGCTTCGACTTTGATTCTTTACAGTACGATTTTGCTTGCTTAAATGCCTGTTCTGAAACCTCTGATTTGGTTTCGCCATACAAGTCAACGTAATGGTTGCCGTCACTGCTTGGGCGCACGTTTTGGTGGTGAGCACATGCGGTTAGTAATAGCGCTGCTGCTAGGGTTGTAGTCTTGGTTAAAAACGTCATGTTGAGCCTATAAATAAAGTAACTATAGGTGTAATTATTACGGATGATTATTGCGAAAAATGTAAGTAAGTGTTGGATATTTGTTGGCAAGTTAAAACACTTTTTAACCGCAATAAAAATATTTAAAAAAACTAATGTAAACACTTGTGCTTTACATATTTTTCGCTAGTATTGCGGCGAATTAATTGACTCATTTTTAATCAAGAGGACAGCAATGAGTAAAACTAAAAAAATGCATCACGATCATGGCCGTGGTGAGATAAAAGACAACGCAATTAAAGCGTTAGTGACAAGCGTGTTATTTAAAAGCAAAGTTGAAAAGGCGAAAAAAGGTAAGGGTAGCTACCAACGGAACAACAAGCATAAAGGGCGAGAGTCTTACCTTAAAGCAGCCTAAGCTTTAAGATAAGGCTTTTGTCTTTAGTTACGTAAAATCAATATAGTGAATACTTTATAGACGGTAATACCTCTAAAATGTAATCGCATGGTGCTCAATTGACTTATTTCCGTGAAATATTAGGGCGGGAACTTGGCCCTGAATTTGACTTTTTTTACTATTAACGCAGCGCCTGCTGACGATATTTATTTGATGACGCAGGCTGAAATAAACACATACTTTTTTTAACTTTTAGCGGTTAGCCATACTTTTTTGCGAAACAGCAGTGCTTTAAAGTGTTAAGTTTTTGCTTTCATGCTTAACACTTTACTATTGCTGTACACCACACCAACACCTTCCTTTTGTTACCGCGCTGCTCCCAATAAATTCATTATATATCAGTGATTTATTGTTAATATTCGAATGCTTCTTAGCCGTCCAAACGATAAGACATAAACCCCCAAAATCAAATCTAAATAGAAATTATTCTTGATATCATTAATTTTATCTGTATTATGCACGTCGCCCTTTCTCAATAATGCTTAAATAATCATCAAGAGATGTAACTAATGATCAATTTAATCAAACCAAGCGTAATCGCGCTGGCTGTAGCGGCGCAACTGCCAGCTGTAGCAGATGACAAAATCCCAGAAAAAAACATAGAGCACATCGTAGTTACTGCGACCGGTTTTGAACAAAAAGTAGTGGAAGCACCAGCAAGTATTTCAATCATTACTAACGAAGATATTAAAGCGCATTCTTTCACATCGATTCTTGATGCTGTGCAATATCTAGAAGGTATTGATATTGGCACAACCCGCGATAAAACAGGTCAGGGCAGCGTAAGCATGCGTGGTCTTACTGGTGAATATACGCTGCTATTAATTGATGGCAAACGTCAAAACAACCACGGCGATATTTACCCAAATAATTTTGGTGGTAACGCGTTTAACCACGTGCCGCCGGTTGATGCGATTGAGCGTATTGAAGTGATCCGTGGTCCTGCATCAACGCTTTATGGTGCAGATGCACTTGGTGGTGTAATCAATATCATCACTAAAAAACACACCGAAAATTGGAGCGGTGCGGTGTCATTTAGCCGTTCAATTCAACAAGACGATGATTTTGGCGACGACATTACAACCGATTTTAATATTATCGGCCCATTAATCAAAAATGTACTTACGCTTGGCGTGCGCGGTAGCGTTTACGAACAAACGGCATCTTCGCCGACCTTCGAGCCTGCAACAGATCCAAATGGTGAAGTGCACGTACGTTCATTAGGATTTGGTAGCGGCGGCCGCACTGTAGATAACACTAATGAGCAGTTTGGTTTTACGCTAAACTATACGCCGTTTGATGATCATCACATTAGCTTTGATTACGATAATTCAAGCCAAGTGTACGACAACACTCCAAGCTACAATATTGAATCAGGCAAAATTACCTATCCGCTTGGTACCAAAGATAATATTGAATCAATTTGGCAAACACGCCGCGGCAAGGTAAACCCACGTGCAGGTTATGCGGCGGATCAAAAATTTGATCGCCAATGGTGGTCACTGGGTTACGATGGTGACTTAGAGTGGGCATCGGTTAAAGCCTCAGTTTCTTATGTTGATACGCAAAATAACGGTCGTACGCTACCACTTAGTGTAGCCGAGCGTTTAAAACTTCAAGAAATGTACGATGGTACCGGCGATTATGCAGGTATGGACGAACAGGCACGTAAAGATTTAGCAGAAGAGACTTTCCTACCGCGTCCTAAACGTCCACTAGAAAGTAGCCAGTTTACTTATGACTTGCGCTTTGATATTCCAATCACTGGTGCACTTGGCGACCATAACTTTGTGGTTGGTGCGCAGCTAATTGACGGTGAATTAAAAGACGGCGTTTTCGGTCTAGAAAGCAACGAAGCGGGCAAAGTACAAGAACAAAACATGTACTCGGTTTTTGCTGAAGATAACTGGATGATTTTAGACGACTTCACCTTAACCGGTGGTGCGCGTTACGATAATCACGACGTATTTGGCAGCCAAGTTTCACCACGTTTATACGGTGTGTATAACCTAAGCTCAACATGGACACTAAAAGGTGGTGTTAGCACGGGTTATAAAACGCCACAAACAACCGATTTATACGATGGTATTACGGGTTTTGGTGGCCAAGGTACAAGCCCATTTGCGGGTAACCCTGAACTTGAGCCAGAAACCAGCGTAAACTCTGAAATTGCAGTTTACTGGAATTCAGAAGATGCGGCACACAACTTTAACGTTACCTACTACAACACTAAGTTTGAAGACAAGATTGCCCGCGGTGATACTATTTTAAGCTGTGAGCAAACTAACAATGTGCGCCCATGTGTTAACTTAGGTCAGTACGATCAACTGGGTTATCAAAGCTACAGCCAAAAAATCAATATTGATGAAGTTGATTTACAAGGTGTTGAAATTGCAGGCCAATACACGCTTTCAAACACGATTTCGTTAACGGGTAACTACACGTGGACCGACAGCGAACAGCAAAGTGGCCCAGAACAAGGTCAACCGCTAACGAATACAGCTGAGCACATGGCTAACCTTACACTAAACTGGGAAGCAACTGATTTTATGGTTGTTTACCTACAAGGCGTATACCGTTCAGATCGCTACCGTGGTTGGGATAATGTTCATGATAAAGCGTTACATTACAAAAATTACAACCTATTTAACTTAGGTGCGCAGTTTTACGTAAACGAATACGTGCAAATTAACGCACGCGTTAACAACTTACTGGATGAAGACTTTACATCGTATAGCACTAGCTACACAGACCTAAATGGTGACGGCGAGTACGAGTACTTAACCGGTCGTGGTGTGGTGAGTGAAGTAACATTTACCGACGATTACAATGTAAAAGATAAAGGCCGTAACTTCTGGATTGGTGTTACTGCGTTCTTCTAAACATTAGATTTAGCGAGATTAGTCAATATGACTTTACAAGGAGCAGCCTAGGTTGCTCCTTTTTATTTTGTTTTTTAGTCGCATAGCGCTTTTCAAGCGATAGGGTAATTCTGTAATCTTAGCGGGTCTATTCTTTAAAGGAGTTTCGCGATGTTGCGAACTATTTTATCTGTAAGCTTGGGGGTTGCTCTAAGCGCGGGTGCCTACGCCAATGAGGTAATGACACCAGAAAAACTTTGGCAATTAAAGCGTGTAAGTGCGCTTGGTTTAAACAAAGAAAAAACCCACGTTATTTATAAAGTAACAACACCAAGCGTTGAGAAGAACGATTTCAGCAGCAAGGTGTACCAAGTATCGCTTAAAGGCGGTGAGTCACAACTGCTAGAGGCCTACCAAGGCGTGGTGATTGATAAAAGTATCTCACCAGATGGCAGCAAAAAGCTGTTTCATGAAAAAGTACAACTAGAAGATATTTTAGCGACCGACCGCCATAAAGAACTGGGTAAAGCAAATGCCTATGTATTTGATGACCTAAACTACCGTCATTGGGATACTTGGAAAGACGGCAACTTTAAGCACGTATTCTATCAAGACTTAAAAACCGAAGAAAAAGTCGACATCATGCAGGGCATGCCATTTGAAAGCCCAACCGCACCGTTTGGTGGCACGTCAGATTACACTTGGGGTCCAAAAGGTGAAAACATTTACTACGTGAGCAAAAAGCTAACGGGTACTGAATATGTTCAAAGCACCAATACCGATATTTATCGTTACAACCTAGCAAGCAAAAAAACCACTAACCTGACTGAGAAAAACTTAGGCTACGATAAGTACCCAGCGTTTTCACCAAAGGGCCACTTAGCATGGTTACAAATGGACGCAGCGGGTAACGAAGCTGATAAACAAGACATTATTGTACGTGTTAACGACCGCGACTATAACTTAACAGCGCATTGGGATGGCACCGTAAACAGCTTCAAATGGAGTGTTGATGGTAAAACCATTTATTTTGTAGCGCCAGTGGGTGGTACTGTGCAGTTATTCCAAGTGTCGGTAAACACTAAAACCAAAGCACAGCCGAAAATTAAGCAGCTTACAAACGGCCAATATGATGTAAACGGCATTGTAGCAGCATTAAAAGATAAGCTTGTGGTGACACGTAACAGCATGAATGCCGCACGTGAAATTTACCGTTTTGATCTTGGTAGCAAAAAGCTTACTGCGCTTACCAAAGAAAACGATGCGTTTTACGCCGAGCTTGATTTACCAAATGTTGAAAAACGCATGGTAAAAACAACCGACGGCAAAGACATGGTTACTTGGGTAATTTACCCACCTAACTTTGATAAGAGTAAAAAGTACCCAACGCTACTTTATTTACAAGGTGGTCCACAGTCTGCGCTTTCTCAGTTCTACTCATTCCGTTGGAACTTCCAAGTAATGGCATCACAGGGTTACATCGTTGTAGCACCTAACCGCCGTGGTATGCCAGGTCATGGTGAGCAATGGAACAAAGATATCACTAATGATTGGGGCGGTCAGGTAATGGAAGATTACCTCGCAGCGATTGATGATGTAGCAAAAGAATCATACGTAGATAACTCACGTATCGGTGCAATTGGTGCAAGTTACGGCGGTTATTCAGCGTTTTATTTAGCGGGCAACCACGAAGGTCGTTTTAAAACCTTTATTGCACATTGTGGTATTTTCGATTTACGTAGCATGTACGGCACAACCGAAGAGCTATTTTTCGTAAATAACGAATTAGGTGGCGCATATTGGGAAGACAATGCAGCAACGAAAAAAGCATATGGTCAATTCAACCCAATCAACCACATTGAAAAGTGGGATGCACCGATGTTTGTGATCCACGGTGGTAAAGATTACCGTGTTCCACTTGAGCAGGGCATTGCCGCGTTCCAAGCAGCTAAACTACGTGGTTTAAAGAGCCGCTTTATGCTATTCCCAGAAGAAAATCACTGGGTACTTACGCCGCAAAACGGCATTGTATGGCAACGTGAATTCTTCAAGTGGTTAGAAGAAACACTGTAAGTTAACTTGCCTTACTCAATTTTGAGCAAGGCAAACTTACACAAAAGGCTTTATTGAAAAACATCAATAAGGCCTTTTTTATGCCTTTAAAAATTCACTCGACTCACTGATTAACATTCGTTATCTTGCTAATATAATTATAAAAATATTCTATTAATGTATGGCAGCCAGTCCCACGCAATTTAATGCCTCGATCATCAGCAAAGTGGCACAATATGTTTATGATCACAGTGAAGAAGCGATAAATATTGAAGCGCTTGCCGATTATGCGGGGTTTTCAAAATATCATTTCAATCGTATGTTTTTTGCCGCAACGGGGTTTCAACTGGGCGAGTTTATAAAGCGGCAAAAGCTTGAAAAAGCGATGTTTTTATTAAAAAACGGGCAGACGAACATATTAGAAGTCGCAATGCGTGTTGGCTATGATTCGCCGTCATCTTTTACTCGTGCGTTTAAAACCAATTTTGGCTGTACACCAAGCGATATTCAAAATGGTAAATCCCCGCTAAATGAACGCGCAGGTAATTTACCGCCAAAAAAGGTGATTGAAGCGCTTAAACTTGAGCCAAAATGGCGCGAATTACCAGAAACCACCGTGCTTGGTTTTTACGGTGTTGGCTTTAATGAGCAATCGTTTTCAAAGGTGGCAGGCCAGTTGTATAAGCGCTTGAGCGAACTGGCTGCACCGCTTGATTTTAGTGAGCTTCAACCTATTGGTGTAGCAATTGATAACCCCTGGGTAGGCGAACAAACACAAAGCCAGTTTTTTGCAGGATTTTTTAAAGGGTTAGCTCAACGGCAGCAATTAGAGCACTATACGCTGCAAGGTGGTCGCTACGCTTGTTTTATCCATCAAGGGCCGCACAATACAATGTGGCAAACAATTTCTCAGGTCTATGCCCAGTGGGTATTGCCTAATCAAATACGATTGAAAGATCAACATATTGTGCAGCGCTATTTAAACGACCCTGCAGAAACAGATGCTGAAAAACTCATTACCGAGCTTTATTTTGCGGTGGAAAGTGATGCTATTTAAAGTGAGGTTACATTTACAAATCGCACTTTCTGCACAGACACGCGACAACCTTATTAGTTAAAGTAAAATAATCTTAGCTTAATGGAATAACCTTAAATGAAGCCAATCCGATTTTTGTTACTTGTTATCGTGTTAATTTCTACAAATAACGCAATGAGCGCACAAGGTAATGAGGCCGCCGCCCAAAATACCTTGCAATCGAACGATCTCGATTTTTTTAATAAGCATACTAATCAGCCTGTAAAGGTGAAGTTGTGGTATTTGGCAGGCGATGCAAACTGTGGCGCAACAGTGTGTTTAACGCCTTCGCAAAATAAGCGAAAAGTAGCGTTAATTTCGCACGGTGCATTTGGCTCACCCATTGAAATGAATTGGTTAGGTTATGCCTTGGCATCACAAGGCTGGCTGGTGGTAGGTGTTGCTCACTATGGTGAATCTTGGGTGTACGGCAAAGACACAATTGACCCAAGTGTACTTACGCGTTTTTGGCAGCGCCCAGAGGAAGTGAGTTTTACCCTTGAGCAATTAACTAATAAAGGGTTATTTAATCTTGATATCGATACAAATAATGTACTGATGTTAGGTCACTCCGCCGGAGGCTTTACGGCATTGGCGCTTGCAGGTGCAAAGTTAGAAGCCGGAAAGTCAGAGCGTTACTGCGCTTTAACTACTGCTAAAAACGATAAAAGCTGTGCTTATAACAAGCAAAAAACAACGCCATACACAAAAGATAAAACAAGCAAAATCAGTGAAGTGCAATCACATATGCTCGATAAGCGCATTAAGGCCGTTATCTCACTTGATCCTGCGCTTGGCCATGCGGTGAATGAAAGCAGTTTAATGGATGTGACAGTGCCTACCTTGGTAATTGGCTCAGTTGAAAATGACTTTTTGCCGTTCAAACAACATGCACAATATTATGCTGAGCATATTAAAAATGCCGAGCTAGTTGGTATTAAACAAGGTGCAGGGCACTTTATTTACATTAACCAGTGCGAACATAGCTTTAAGGCGCAAGGTGTATTGTTATGTAAAGACCGTGAAGGAGTTGACCGTAAAGCCCTTCAACAACAAGTGCTTGGTCACGTGTTTTCATTTATTAATCGACATGACTTAAATGTGTTATATAAAGGTTAGTGCACTCCTTATTCGGACTTAAGTGAGTCGAATCTGAATCGTATATTTTTCTAAGCCTGATAAGTAGTAGCGCTTTACCAATGCGCTACTTCGCTTAAATCAAATGGAGTTTATGTATTTTGCTTTTTAATTGGTAATACCCCACATTTTGCACGACTGCAAAAAATAGCTCTGGTATTAAAAACAGCAAAATAAGCGGGCTCGCGCCGAGGGTTATTGCATAAATATAAAACATACTGAAAAGTACTCTTGCAAAACCATCGTATAGGCCAAGCAAGGGACTGGTGTGTTTTATTCTAAGCAGCGACCACACAATCACAACTGAGCCCAGTAAATGGGCAAATAGTAAATGCTGTATTTGAAAAGCGGGAAATTCCCCCGGCAAGCCAAGCGTTTGGTGAAAACTGGCAAATAAACTGATTACCCAGCTGGCAACACCGGGAATAGCAAACGGTGTCGTGATAATTAAATCGTAGTAGGCGCTTCTTGCTACCCATTTATTGTAGTTTTGCATTGTGTTTGTGCTCCTATTAAACATCGAGCACAAGTGTACGCTTTGCCCTATAGGGCAAAGTCAACGGTTAATTAAGCGCAGTTAGAATTTTCGAGTAAGAGATTAAAGCTTTTTATCTCGTTGAGTTGTTGTTGGCACTTGGCGATTTGTGTTTTTAGCTGTGCTTCACGCTCGCTTAGCGCGGTTAATAATACGTGTTTTGGCAAACCATAATTAATATTTGCGCCTTGGCATAATTGTTTTATTTGATTAAGTGAAAAACCAAGAGACTGTGCCAAGCGAATTTGCTTTACAGTTTCAATGTAGCGTTCGTCATACACGCGATACCGGCCTTGGCGTTTTGCTTCGGGTAATAACCCTATCGCTTCATAATAACGAACGGTTTTCGTGGTAGTGCCAACTCGTTTGCTAAATTCTCCAATAAACATGATATTCCTTTAATCACAGATAATACGCATGGTACTTGAATATATTTTATTAAATTTTATAGAGGATTAAAGGGTTAGACGTTTAAAAACTTACGCTACTTACATTTCGCTCTAGATTGTTACTTTGTAGAAAATAAATAAAGCGTGATATAAACCTAGGTTGTGACAATAATTTCTATCTTTTGAATATAGCTTTTTACGAGGCAGGAGATCTAATGCCAAATATTTTCTGTAGGGTGTTGCTTATAGTTACCAGTACGCTTTCACTTTATGGCTGTACTATGACGGAAAATAAACAACATCAGTTGCAAAACGTGCTAGAGGATTACTACCGTGTGTATAGTCAGCGCACAGACTTCCAACGCTTCATGGACTTTTATGATGATAATGCCCAATTAGACGATATTATTTACGGTAATACTCTCAATAATAAAAAAGAAATTGCCGCTTTTTTTGCTTGGGATAATGGGCAATTTGAAGTATTGGATGATAAACCAATATTAATACTTACCAAGCAAGTGATTGAAGGTAACACAGCTATTACGCAAGGCTACTTCAATCAATTTAAATACAATAAACAAGTATTAGGACCATGGTTATTTGTGATTGTTCACCAATTTAACGATCAAAATAAGATAATAAAACAAACAAACTGGATTAATTATACCCCACGAAAACAGTTTCTTGGCGGTAAAAATATGAATCAAATGGTACTGGGAAAGTAATAGGGCCAATGGTTTTTGGCCCTAAACACGTCAATTACAGCCACTAAACTCATAATATTATTAGCTAAGTTTCCTGAAGGAAATTGTTCTTCATTGGCAAGCACGGCAACAAAGTAACCACTGTCTTCTGAGCGCAGAATATAGCTCACAAAGCCATCAATACCGCCTCCATGTTGATAGAACTTTTCATTTTGATGATTGGTACTTACATTCCAGCCAAGGGCATACCCATTTAACCCTACAGTGTACATTTTTTGCTTAAATCCTCTGTTACATAGATCTTATTATGTTTATTTAAACCTTTGTCTAACTTTCAAACGAACAGTTGATGAAAAACTCAAATCTAACTAAGAATTGTTTCCAATTGCACTGTTGCGTGCTAGCATGCGCACCTTTTAAATTCTGTCGAGCATATTGTGGAACGGTATTATTCAGAGGTGTTGGGCTATATTTCGCGTTCTGTTGGCTGTAAAGACAAAGCGCAAAACATAGTGCAAGAAGCCTATACCCGTCTATTAAGTCATAATCAAAACTACCCTCAGCAAGATAAAACACATGCGCGTGCGTTATTTTTTAGAGCCGCTAAAAACATTGTGATAGACCAATATCGCAACAGTAAAAGTATTGCGCAGCCAGATGAGGTTGAGCTTGTCGCCCCTGCTAATTTTGAGCCTGAAACTGTGGTAACAGCGCAGCAACAGCTTGCAGTACTACAGCGCTGCATCGATGCTTTACCGCTCAAAACAAAACAAGCTTTTGTTTTATATAAATTTAAAAACTTAACGCAGCCACAAATTGCAGAGCAGATGGACATTTCTGTAAGCATGGTGGAAAAACACCTAGCAACTGCCATGTTAGCGTGTCGTGATGCACTAAAAAAATAATAAGAGAAACTGCAGAATGAACCGTCAAACACTCGCAATACAAGCGCAAGCTAACAAATACATTGAACTCGAAAAATTGGGTTTTAATGCAGACCAGCGTGCAGAATTTAAAGATTGGCTTAATGCATGTGAAGCGCATCAAACCGCTTATCAAGAAAGCAAGCAAGTTGATGCGCTGCTAGCGCAATTTAACGAAAGTGAACTTACTACTGAGAGCACCGCAACAACACTGCTAAAGCCACAAAGCGAAAATACACCTACTACTGAAAGCAGAGTTTGGCTCAAAAACTACCGTGCCATTGCCGCATGTTGTGCGCTTTTGATGATAAGCGTACTGAGTTATCAATTAGTGCCAAATATGTTGTCGCAGCAGACCTTTGTAGCGGAATATCAATCAACACGCGGTGAATTGCTAAAATATACCTTGCCTGATGATTCACATATCATCTTAGATGCAAAAACACAGTTGTCGCTGGCGTTTAATAATAAGCAGCGACTTTCACAGCTTACCTCTGGGCGGGTGCTATTCGATGTTGAAAGTGATAAAGCACGGCCGTTTGTTGTTAATGCTGGCAATACTAAAATAACCGTACTGGGCACGCGTTTCTCGGTAGATAAAAAAGCAAATCAGGTTCGTGTTGCGGTGGCACATGGCAAAGTGGCAGTGCAAATGGGGGAACATAATGTGGTGCTTAGTCAGGGTGAAGTTGCACTCATTAATGCTAACACTATAAAGCGTGACGCCATGGCACATGCCAATGTTGGGGCGTGGCAACAAGGGCGCTTGGTGTTTAATAATGAGCCTTTGGTAAATGTCTTACACACATTTAAGCGTTATCACAATCGCGACGTTATTTTTACTGATGCACACGCTGAGCAGTTACGTTTATCGGGCGTTTTTTCTGCATCTGAGCTGGACGAGTTTGTTAATTTGTTGCCACATGCGTTAGCAGTTGAGGCTAAAATTATTAATAAT
Organism: Pseudoalteromonas sp. ABV4_021; assembly: GCF_056159365.1. Classification (NCBI taxonomy): domain Bacteria; kingdom Pseudomonadati; phylum Pseudomonadota; class Gammaproteobacteria; order Alteromonadales; family Pseudoalteromonadaceae; genus Pseudoalteromonas; species Pseudoalteromonas sp. ABV4_021. Next base: position 1,231,918 of record NZ_JBSWVB010000002.1, read on the forward strand.
CAAATAGTTATTAGCTCTAAAAAATAAATGCAAAAAAATAGTATTTTTTATTGAGGGATTCTCATTCTCATTCGTTTTCATAACTAAGAAAATTAAATACGGATGACACAATGAGTACTTACTCGCCAATCAAAACTAAACTGACGCCGCTTGCATTTGCACTAGGGCTTGGCTTTTCGCTACCAACCATGGCAAATAGCAGCGCGTCAGTTTATCAATTTAACCTTGCTGAGCAGCCACTGGTTTACACCCTTACCACTTTGGCTGAAAAAGCGAATATGAATTTGATTGCCGACGCTAAGTTGCTTACGGGATTAAAAGCGCCAGCGCTTACTGGCGAGCTTAGCTTGCTTACCGCACTTGAAATCACCTTGGCACAAAGCCAGCTAAGCGCACAGATTGTGAATAACAATATTGTGATTAAAACAACTGGCGATGCTTTACAATCTAAAGGCGACCTAAAAACTCAAAAATCAAAGGCCGAACCAAGCAAAGCCAATATGGAAGTGATCACGGTAACGGGCAATAAGCTGCAAATGCACCGCAGTGAAATTGAGCGCTCAAGTGGTCTGTCTAATTCAGATATTTTTTCAACGTTTTCAGGCATTGAGGCGAATAATATTCGTAACGAAGCGGGCGCGTTAGATATTGGTATTCGCGGTGTTCACGGCGAAGGGCGTGTGCCAATTTTTATTGATGGCAGCTTGCAATCAACCCATACCAACCGTGGCTATATGGGCTCGGCTGATCGCAGTTATATCGATTCAGACTTAATCAGCACCATAGATATTGAAAAAGGATCGTCAAGCAAAGCATCACCTTACAGCTCAGGTGCCATTGGCGGTACAGTGAATATTCGCACTTTGGGTGTGCATGATATTTTAAAAAGTGGCGAAACATTTGGCGCGTTAGTTAAGTTAAAAACTCATAACAACAATAAAACCCCTCAAGTGCCAGAGAACTTTGGCCTGCAAAGCTATTACGAAGTAACTAATGGCATTGATACGCTCGATTTTAACGGCGGCGGTGTATCACTCGCTGGTGCATTTAAAGGCGATAAATTACAAGCCGTAGTGGCTTATAGCAAAAAGGAAGTTGGCAACTACTTTGCGGGTAAAAACGGCTTTGAAGAATTTGTAGAGGTAAAAGAATACATTCGCTGGGTGCCATCAAAAGAAGACCCGACAAAATATGTTGATGAGCCATATGATGTTTTTATTCCGCCACCGGTTAATAAAAATGGTGAAGTGGTTAATACCAGCTTTGAAAGTGACTCCTATTTAGCAAAGTTTACGTATGATTTTACAAAAGAGCATTCGCTGGAAGTGAACACGCGTTTGCATCAGCAAGTGGCAGGCGAAATGCTTGCATCGTATTGGTATAAGCAGCGCGCAGGCGATACTAAATTTTGGCAGGAAGTGGATGCAAATGGCGATAAACAGTGGCATCAAGAAGAAATACCAGAGGGTGTTGAAACCATGCCACAATGGGAGCCAGGCACAGCCAAAGTTAACAGTGCTAGCGCGTTATATCATTATTTGCCTAACAATAACCCGTACGTAGACCTAACCGTGAACGTGTGGAGAACTAGCGCTAAATTGCAACAATACAATGCGTTAGGCAGTAACTTGGGTGAGAATGCAGGGCAGTATTTCCACCGCTACGAAAACACCCGTGTTGGTGCAAGCGCACTTAATGCCTCTTATTTTTCAATTGCCAACATGCCAATAGTATTTACCTATGGGCTTTCGTGGCAAGAAGAGAAGTTGGCGCCACATAAAAATTGGTTAGATAACTTCAAAAAAGACTGGCTACCGGAAGATCACAAGTACAAGGCAACATCGCGCCACGGAAAGCAAGTTAAGCGCGCGTTATTTACTAATGCGCAAATCGATTTAGCGCCTGTGGAGCTCACCTTAAATATTAATCACCATGATTCAACTAATGATGATTATCAAACGGGCGAAACCCTTAAGTTTGACGCAAAAACGGATACGACACTGCAAGCGCGAGTAAGTGTGTTTAATAACACAAGCTTAAAAGCCAAATACAGTAATGCGTATCGTATGCCAAACCTTTACGAGTCAACGGTTTCAAATGAGGTATTCTCATACTCGCCAGATTACCCAGTTAAAGCTGAAAACACCCAATCTTATGATATTGGTATAGAAAGTGAGTTTAGCGACGTGGTGTTTAAAGGCGATAAATTAGTGCTTTCGGCTGAATACTTTTACACCAATATCAAAGACATGCTAGCAACGGGCTTTTTACCGAGTAAAAAGCCAGATGCGCAGTCGTGGGATCAAACCTTTTCATTTACAAATTACGACTCATTTGAATTACCGGGTACCGAGCTTGGCTTTAACTACCAAAGTGATTGGCTCTACGGCAAGTTTAGCTACACCAAATACGCCAATGTTGAAATGTGCTCAAGCCTAATTGCGAACGCAGAAGGGGTTGATAAATGTAACGATACTGGGTTTTCGGGCAGTTTAACACCGCTCAGAATTCCTGCCGATAAAAACTACATTGCGAATATCGGCACTCGCTTGTTAGACGATACCCTTGATTTAGGGTTTACCTATAAAAAGCATTCTGAAAAACATCATCCAGGCGGCTTTTTAGCAGGTACTGCGGTAAATACATTGGAATATATTCCTGCAGGTTATCAGCTTGACTTCTACCTAAGCTACGCAATTAGCGACAGCATAAAAAGTAATTTATCCGTTACCAACTTAACGGATCAATACAAGGTATCAACCGGTTCAATTGTGGCTATGCCGGAGCCTGGGCAAACCATCACCATTAGCTTAGAAGCAAAGTTATAAACATAAACACCTTTTATGCCCAATAGCGCATTGCTGCGCTATTGGATACTTATTTTTACTTTTTCGGAGCAGTTATGACCACCGTCACTTCGTCATTTTCGCGTGCACAAAATTTAAAAGCCGCCACCGCAGATGTGCATGATAATGTTGATAAAAGCATTATGGCACACAACCCTTTTGCCAATAATCAAAGTTATTTAGCGTTTTTATCTTTGCAGTATTATTTCTTAAAAGATGTAAGCGCATTGTACGAGCATAGAGAGCTTAGCGAGCTTATTAACGATTTAATCTCTCGCCGTCGTTTAAGCATGCTAGAGCAAGACTTTGCTGATTTAGCAGCTGAGTTGCCACGCACCTTTTTGGCACCTGAAATCAGTGATTCAACCGATTTTGCCACCGCGTTAGGCTGGTTATATGTAGTGGAAGGCTCAAAAGTGGGCGCTGCCATGCTGGGTAAACAAGCGCAGGCAAAATTACCCGTAAGCGCAGACAATGGCGCCCGTTATTTAGCGGGGCCAGGTGCTGGGCGCGGCAGTGCGTGGCGCGAGCTGGTAAATGTAATTGATACGATTGAGCTTAATGACGCGCAAGAAAGTGCGCTAATTAATGGCGCACGCCAAGCTTTTAGCCGCTTTCAAATTTTTCAGGCGCACGTTTACTCATGACCTTAAAAGCCGCTTTAGTGACGTATAAAAATAGCCTGTTATTTGTATTGGGATACGTGTTTGTCGCCCTTGGCATGATTGGAATGGCACTGCCGGTTATGCCAACAACGGTATTTTTTATTCTCGCTTTAGCGTGCTTTACCAGAGCCTCTCCTAAGCTTGCACAAAAGCTACTGCACCATCCACGTTTTGGTCATACGCTGCAATTATGGCAGCAATATCGTGTTATCCCGTTCAAAGCGAAAATTATGGCATTGCTTGGTATGGCAGTTAGCTTTTGTGTTTTGTTGGTACTTTCGCCTGCAACTTGGGTTGCCTGTGTTGTGGGCAGCATCAAGCTGCTGGTGGGCTCGTATATTTTAGCCAAACCGTCAAAAGTATCGCTTTAACTAAGCGGTACTTTTGCTTTTTATAAATGCAAAATTAAAAACTCACTTAATTTCAGTTCATTAAATTACGTGCTTTACGAAAAGTTTATTTCTTAAGTTTCATTTAAGGTTTCTTTCATAAAGTTACTCTATCGCAAGATGGAGAGCCGTTTTATGTTAAAGCCTAAAGATAATTTCCTCAGTTTTACAGCATCGTTATTACCTCGCTTTCGTTAGCGCCACTGGCGCAAGCGTCGCATATTGCGACACGTTGTAATAACGAAACTTCTAAGCCATTCCAAGATGTTCTTGATGCCTACGGCAAGACGTGAAAAATTTAAACCTTTGTGGGAATTTTAAAGATAAATAAGCAGGGAGCATTACATTGATATCACGTATCAACTCATACGATACAAAAAAAGAAGCTGAGACAATCATTGCAAATACAGCGAATTTGGCTCAGAAATTTATAACGAGTTCTCGTTTTGCTGATGTAACTGTTTGGGACTATTCCAAGCAGAGCCTCTTTAACTTCGAGGAATATTTGATAAACACGTATCTTTTGCCTAAAGCATTTAAATTGGATTTTACTGACGACGAGATTGAGGGATACATAAGCTATATCGCAGAGGTTTTATTGCGTCTTGATTTTGTTACCCTAACGGTCGAAAAGTATTCATATAAAGATTACCTTAAAAAAAGGCAAACAAAATACAGAATTTGCTTTGAAGTTGGCAAGTTGGTTCGGGATATTGGCGACTCTATATTACCAGCTACTCACTGGCGTAGACCAATGGTTCACACTAACGTTGACTTAGTAATTGCTGCTCATCGTAGAACAGATCCTGTTTTTTCACCGGGAACGGTTGGCTACGAGTTGTTTGCAGTATTCGAAAAGCAAGTATTAGATAAATCATCATTTGTACCTGCGCATATCGCTGAAAAGGTAGAATTGAAATTACAAAATTATGGTTACATAAAAAGCGAGTATGTGCCATTTGAAGGTGAATACGCATATAGCAAAGTGTTCTCATCTGGGATTGTAGGGTTTACATTTAGTCAAAACCAACTTCTTGTATCGGTCGGTGAAAGCGCCGACAAACAAGAATTGGTTTTTGAGATGTTACAAGATGCCTGTGAGATTTTATTTCCACTCGGTTTTGAAATTTACGATGTAATGCAACAAGAGTGGTTAGCGCGAGCGTAGCTATATCGCAACACGCGAGCGCTAAAAGTTACTAAAACTTAAAGCTCTCACTATCGTAAGCATTAACGTCTTACTGAAGTTTGAGGGTTTAATGCACTGTAATGGCCTGGTCGTTTACCACAAGAGACTGGCCATTTTTTTGCGCGCGATTAAAGCTCGAAATCAATACACTATTGGATAGCGAGTTAATATCTTCGACTTCTTCCACCATGCAAAACATAATTGATTCCCAGCCTTTTTGCTTAATAAAGCTTTTATGCTGTTTGATATTTTCTTGATAGTTTTTATCGGTAGTTAACAGGCCGATAGAGTGTTTATTACCTAGTTTGTACTTTTCATTACTCGTTGTTGCGCATTTTGCGTAACCACTTAATACATACACTATATTTGCTTGTTTGTTCATGGTGCTAACTTTTTAAATTGGTTCGATACAGTTTGGGTTTTTTATTTGTATGCATTTTTCAAACCAAGCTAAATAACATTTTTAAATTAGCTCTGTATGCCTTTAATTATATGGGCTTTGCGCATTAGAATTGCTATCGCTTTGATTAGGTGGTTAATATTTACAAGAGCAGTCAACTTTTTGGCTTTGATTTAGTGGGTAAATGAAAATACTGTTGTTATACATCATGAAAGCAGTCTAAATGGAATTTATATGACCAAGCGCAACATGCTGTTTCAGCGTTAATGATAAAATCAATGGTTTAAAGCGTATGCAAAATTGTTACGCTATAAAAAGCCCAACAGTTCGGAGATTTGTTATTTTCTTCAGAACTTATTAGTCGCTGTTTACAAATACAAAAAAGGAAAGATGATGAAACGCTCATTGGTTGTATTTTTAACAATACTGTTTATTAACGTATTTTACTCAAGCATAGGCTTTGCAAAAACGTATGATTTAGTGATCAAAGATGCGCGGGTGGTGGATCCTGCTTCAGGGTTGGATAAAACAACTAATATAGGTATTACAGGTAAAAAAATAGCAATTGTTACCCGTGAAAATATTGAAGGCAAAACAACGATAAATGCGGAAGGTTTAATTGCTGCTCCTGGATTTATTGATTTACATGCCCATGGTCAAGATCCATACAGTGAGAAAGTAGGTGTATTTGATGGGCGAACTACTCAAATGGATTTAGAGGCGGGCGCTTTGCCGGTTTCTCAATATTTTAAATCAAAAGAGGGGATTTCCCTTACCAACTATGGCACTTCTGTGAGTCATGCTTCCGCGAGGCTATTGGCAATGGATAAAGTGCGTTCGGATGGTAGCCCAATGATGACCCATGCGCTTGAAAAGGCAACGAAAACAGGGAATAAATGGGCATCTAATATAGCAACACAAGAACAGTTAGTTAAAATTGATGAACTCATTAAAAAAGGCATTGCAGAGGGGGGGATTGGAATTGGTGTAATGGTAGGTTACTACCCAAATGCTAATAGCGATGGTATTGCCCGTATCGCAAAAATTGCCGCAGAAGAATCAAGCTTTCTTACAACACATCCACGATTTTTGAGCAATACGACCCCTAGCGGAGTATTAGGACAGCAGGAATTTATCGCATTAGCAATGGCATATGATGTTCCTTTGTTATTGCATCACGTGCCAACAAATGCGCTCGCGGATACTGCAACTGCGCTAGATATGATTAATTCTGCAAATGCTAAAGGGGCTAAAATTTTAGCGGAAGCATTTCCTTATTTAAAAGGCTCTTCATTTATTGGTACTGAAATTTTGTCTGAAGGGTGGCAGCAACGCACTGGTATGGACTATAGCGATCTTATTTGGGTTGAAACAGGCGAGACATTAACAAAAGAAACATTTGATAAGTATAGAAAAGAGCGCTCTGATGGCTTTTTCCTGATGGAACATATTAAACAAAAGGATATGTTAGCTGCTGTACTTCATCCTGACGTTATTATTGCGAGTGATGGTATGCCGTTAGTTGATAAAAATGGTGAGTTTTTGCCGTTTGATGCAGCTTTTGGACAAGGACTTGGTCACCCAAGAAGTGCAGGCACATTTGGCACATATCTTCGCCTAGCAATTGATGATGGCAGTTTGACCATGCCGCAAATTATTGCAAAGACAGCTTATTTACAAGCAAAGTTTTTAGAGACTTTTGTTCCTTCAATGAAGCTACGAGGTCGAATTCAAGCCGGCGCTTTTGCTGATTTGACTTTGTTTAACCCTAAAACAGTTAATGGCACCGCAGGCTATGAAGCAGGCACCAATAGCTTGCCTTCTGTTGGCTTTGAATACGTTATCGTTAACGGAAAGTCAGTCATTAAACAAGGTCAATTACAAGAAGAGATATTCCCAGGTGAGCAAATAAGTACGCTTCACTAAAAACAGAGTTTAAAAAGGCCACATTATGTGGCCTTTAAAGTACTGGATTCTTGACCTCTTAAGTGTCTGTTTTATGTCCTTTCACCCCGTAGAATACGATAAAGACGTAACATACGGCAGGAATAATAAATGAAAGTGTTAAACCAATGGTATCGGCCGCGATACCTTGGAACACAGGGATGATGGCACCGCCGACGATGGCTAAACATAAAATGCCAGAGCCTTGCGAGGTGTGCTCTTTTAAGTTGTTAATCGCAAGGCTAAAAATAGTTGGGAACATAATAGAGTTACATAAACCGACAGCGAGCATGGTCCACATCGCGATAGGGCCAGAACTTAACATTGATACCACAATCAGAACGATAGCAAGGGCCGCATTAAAGGCTAATACTTTACCACCAGATATTTTTTGCATCACGGCAGCGCCAATAAAGCGACCAACCATAGCACCACCCCAATAATAAGCGATGTATTTAGCAGCGGTGGCTTCAGTCATCTGCGTTGCACTGGCACTTGAAATGTAATTGATTAAGGTACTGCCAATCGCCACTTCAGCACCGACATAGACAAAAATACCAATAGCACCGAGCACTAAATGCTTGTGTTGCCATGCAGAGCCTTGAGTAACTTGAGGCGTTTCTTGATTCGCGATTTTAGGTAACTTTAATACTAAAAAGATAAGCGCTAATACCAATAACGATGCGGCTAAAATTAAATAGGGTAGCTGTACGGCGGTACCGTCATGACTTTGATTAGCGCTATCAGCTGAGAAAAACAATGCGGCCCCAAATAATGGCGCTACGGTGGTACCTAATGAGTTAAATGCCTGCGTTAATGTTAAACGAGACGGTGCTGTTTTAGGGGCGCCGAGTGCGCTGACATAAGGGTTAGCTGACACTTGTAAAATCGTAATACCACTTGCTAATACAAATAGCGCCATTAAGAAAAGCGCATAGATGCCAGAAGTTGCCACGGGATAAAACAACAAACAGCCTACACAGGCAATACTTAAACCAGCGACAATGCCTTTTTGATAACCGATTTTGCCAACTAACTTACCGGCAGGTAGCGAGATAATAAAATAGGCACTAAAAAAGCAAAATTGAATAAGCATTGCTTGGGTGTAATTAAGGGTAAAGGCTTCTTTTAAGTAGGGAATTAAAATGTCATTAAGACAAGTAATAAAGCCCCACATAAAGAAGAGGCTGGTTAACGCAACGAGTGCAAACTGAGTGTTTGAGGTGTTGCCAACATCAACCTGAGCGGTTTGATTAATTGGGTTAGGTGAGCTCAATGTTATTTCCTTTAATATGTTGTCAGTTTTTTGTAATTTTTAATATTAAAACGCTAAAGTATACAATATAAAACAAGCTGAAAAGCATTACATACGATTGCATTAATTTATTAAACACAACATATTGATTAAATAGTGCTTTATTGTGTTAGGTATCAGTAAATAGCAGGTTTCTTTAATTCCACGTCATTCATCTTTCATAATATTTGCCTTATTTTTGACCGTTTAAATACTGATCTTGAGCTAAAAGATCGATGAAGAAAATGCACTAAAAGAGGTGTTTTGTTTAACTTAATTGTAAAAAAATTTGATCTTTTGTGCGCAGTGACTTAATTTAAATGAAAGCGCTTACATTTACGTGCTTTTATTTTTAACTAAAAATGAAAGCGCTTACATTTGTTTTTACAAAGTGTACGACAACTAACTATATTAAAAATAAAATCCTCTATCGGGGCGAAGATCATGAAACACGCAGCGAGACATATAGCTTCCTATGCGTTGGGATTATCGGCAATAGCTTTAACGGGCTGTGGTGGTAGTACCAACACGGATACAGATCTTACTAAGGTTGACCCAAGTCAGCCGGTAAGTGACTGGGTAATGGTTTGGAATGATGAATTTGACGGTACCAGCATTGATGCCAACAAGTGGCGTCATGAAGTAAATTGTGCCGGTGGTGGCAACAACGAAAAGCAGTGCTATACCGACAGTGATGAAAATTCATTTGTAGCGGATGGCATGTTGCATATAGTGGCAAAACCCGCCCCAGAAGGAAGTGAAAAGCCTTATACCTCAGCGCGTTTAAATACTCGCTACAAAGCTGATTTTAAATATGGCCGTTTTGAAATGCGTGCGAAACTCCCAGCTGGGCAAGGCGCATGGCCTGCGTTTTGGATGATGCCAACCGATGAGGTTTACGGTGGTTGGCCGCGTTCGGGTGAAATTGACATTGTTGAGTCGGTCAACCTAAAAGCAAACACCGCTGAGGGGCAACCCGAGGCCTATGTGCATGGCACGCTCCACTACGGTCGAGAATGGCCTAACAATGCAAGTTCAGGCAAAGCCTACTTGCTACCCGATGGTATGAATCCCGCTGACGATTTCCATGACTACGCTATTGAATGGCAAGAAGGTGAAATTCGTTGGTATGTTGATAACTATCTTTACGCAACACAGCGCCAGTCTGAGGTGCGCTATAACAGTAAAGGTGAAGCGGTAGGACTTGCGCACAAAGGTTGGTTTACTGAATATTTTGATCAAGTAACCGGTGAGTTAAAAACGTTTTGGACAAGCGCACCGTACGATCAGCAATTTTACATGATTTTAAATTTTGCTGTAGGTGGTGATTGGCCTGAAAATGTAAACGAACTTGGTATTGATGAAGCAGCATTTGCAAACGGCAACAGCTTTGAAATTGACTATGTACGTGTATACGAATGTGCAGCAAATCCAGATGCTGGTAAAGGCTGTGAAACGGTACGTCCAGGTTATGATAAGTTAGATGATGCACTCGTTGAAGGTGCAGCGCCAACGCCGACATTACCCCCCGTTGGTGGCAATACAAATGTGATGATTTTTGATGGCGTACTCAACCATAACTGGCCTGCATGGGATTGTTGTGGTGGCTCAACGCCTAGCATTGTGATTGATGAAGAGCGTGGTGACGTAATGCAGTTTACTGTGGGCAATCAGCCAACAGTAAATGGTTTTATTTCGCGCGATGAATTTATTACTGATGCTGAAGGTAAGGCATCACCGTTTGACGCCTCAGGTGTGATTGAAACGGGATCTGTTAGTTTTAAAATGAAAGTGATCAGTGCACCAAGTAATCCAGATGCAACCTGGATGTTTAAAATTGAAAGTGTTGGTGCAAGCACCGCCTACGAAGTGCCACTTAATACCAGCGTTGAAGGTGTTGACCCAGTTGTTGGTCAATGGCAAGACTATACTTTTCCAATAAGCGTGCTGGTTGAGGCCGGAATGGATATTAGCGCTTTAGATGTAATTATGATTTTCCCAGCATGGGGCACAGGTGAAGGCGCTGAATACCTTGTTGACGAAGTACAAATCGGCGCGCCAAGCACCTCACCAGAGTTAGTACTGTTTGCTGATGGTGAAAACCCTGATTGGCCGATGTGGGACTGTTGTGGTGGCTCAACGCCGACGGAAGAACTTGACGACGATGCTCATGGTTTAGTTGCTGAATTTAAAATTGGTGCAAGTCCAACAGTAATGGGCTTCATTACCCGCTCAGCAAATGGCGGTAGCGATAAACCTTTCGATGCATCAACAATTATTGAAAATGGTGTACTGAGCTTTGAAATGAAAGTAGTAGATGCGCCGCTAAGCCCAGATGCATCATGGGTTATCAAACTAGAATCCGATAATGCAGCGAGTGCAGTTGAATTTCCCATTACTGACTCAATTGAAGGCGCGACGCCAACCACAGGGCAATGGCAAACGTACACATTCCGAATTAAAACGTTAGTGTCGAAAGGTCTTGATGTGAGCGCGATTGACGTGGTGATGATTTTCCCTGCCTGGGGCACTGGCGAAGGTGCAACTTACCGTGTTGATAATGCAAAGATTTACGACCCAACAGCGACAAAACCTGCGGGCGGTGAACTCACTTTATTTATGAATACCGTTGCTGATAATTGGCGCATTTGGGATTGCTGTGGTGGTTCTACACCGACTGAGGAACAAGATGATGATGCACATGGCACGGTAGCACAGTACGTAATTGGCGCACAGCCAACGGTGATGGGCTTTTTTGCCGAAGATGGTGTGTATTTTGATGCCGCTAACTTACTTGAAACGGGTGTAGTTCGCTTTGAAATGAAAGTGGTTGATATGCCGATTAATCCAGATACTCAGTGGTTATTTAAAATTGAGTCTGGTGATGTATCAACTGCCGTTGAATTACCACTATCAGCCAGTCTAGAAGGCGAGACGCCGCGCACAGGCGAGTGGCAAACGTATACCTTCACGATGCAAGAGCTATTTAGTCGCGGCTTAGATATCAGTGCTATCGATGTAGTTATGATATTCCCAGAGTGGGGAACGGGCGAAGGTGCAGTTTATCGTATTGATAACGCGGTTATTGCAAATCCGTAACGATTATTGGTGGCAAGCGTTTCGCTTGCCTAAAGTCAAATCAAGATAAGTAGAAAGATTATGAAAACAACAAGCTATAAGAAAAGCCAAGTAGCAATGTTAGTGGCTGGCTTACTGGGTACAAGTCTTGCGACGCCAATATATGCAGAGCAATTAGCGCAAAACGAAAATGCAGAAAAAGGCGTTGAAGTTATTGAAGTTAAAGGGATCCGTGGCAGCTTAATTCGTGCAATGGACCTAAAACGCGAAGCTTTTGGTGTAATGGATGCGATTAGCGCTGAAGAGATGGGTAAATTCCCAGATACAAATTTAGCGGAATCACTTCAGCGCATTACCGGCGTATCGGTTAGTCGCTCGAATGGCGAAGGCAGTGAAATTACCGTGCGTGGTTTCGGGCCAAGCTTTAACTTGGTTACACTTAATGGCCGTCAAATGCCTGGTACGGGTAACTCGCGTTCATATAAACTTGAAAACCTCGCCGCAGAGGGTGTCAGCACGTTAGAAGTGTATAAAACCGCGCGCGCTGAAAAACCAACTGGGGGGTTAGGGGCAACGGTAAATATTGTTACCGCTAAACCATTCCAACGTCCAGGGCAGCAAATAGCTGCAACTGTAAAGGGGATTTACGATAGCTCAAACGAAAACGGTGACGATGTAACACCAGAAATTTCGGGCATTTACAGCAATACCTTCTTTGATGATAGGTTTGGCTTTGGTGTGTCGTTTTCACGTCAAGAGCGAGATTTTCAGCGCCAAGAAGCCAATATTCAAGGTTGGCAAGCTAATGTTGATTTACCAACATTAGAAGAGGGGACATTTGTTGATCCGCGAGCGTTAGACAGTGAAGGCAACCGCATTGGCAACCATTTCTTTCCAAAAGATATGAACTACAGCATTGCTGATGTAGAACGTGAACGCAGCAATGCACAAGTGACCTTTCAATATGAACCTATAGACGGCTTAGTTGCGACGCTAGATTACACATACACCAATGCTATTACGGCAACAGAAATTGCAGGCTGGGGCATTTGGAATGAGTTTGGCGGCAATATTAACGGCTATGAGTTAGATGAAAATGGAACAGCTGTGTTTGCCGATATCAGTGGTAACGATGGTTCGTTTACGGCAAGTAAAGACACCACAGAAGTCGATTCAAAATCAATTGGTTTAAATCTTGTTTGGGAAATCAGTGATGATTGGAAAGTAGAACTTGATTATCACGATTCAAGTAATGAAACCGACAATGGTAAAGACAAAGGGTTAGGTAGTTCTGGCCAAGTTATCCTCGGCTCAGATCAGCTGGTTAATAAAATATATGACTACCGAACAGGTGATATTCCCCATGCAATGATCAACTGGCGTAATGGATCAAATGAACTACTACCAAGTGAAATAGATTCTAACTTTAGCCAATTTATTCACTCGCCAGGCAAGTCTGAAATCGAGCAATTGCAACTGCATACTACTTGGTTTAACGACACCTTTGATATTCCACTCGTCACGGTTAAGTTTGGCGGCACATTTACCGACCAAACAATGAGTGGTTCTAACGCATGGAGTGGTTTACGAGGTGGCCCGGGCTTTAATCCATCGTTTAGCGAAATTTTCCCAGACAGCATGTTTACACGCCATGATACCAGCGACTTACTGGATGAATTTGCTGGCGGTGGCAGTGATTTAAACCCGCATTATTTCTACCGTTACGACTTCGATGAAGCGGTTGCGCGCCAGCTTGCTTATTTAACTGAAGATATTATGGGTGGCGATGTATATTCAATTGATCCGTATTTTGACGGTATTGATGCACAAGGTGCTGTTACCGAAGAAACCATGGCATTTTACCTACAAAGTGATTGGCAGTTTGAGATTGCAAACTACGAAGCGCAACTTATTGTTGGTGTGCGTTATGAAGATACCGACGTAACCAGCAATGTGCGTCAACGCGTTGAAACCCAAGTGAACTGGGAAAGTGCCTCTGAGTGGATTATGCAGTATGAAGCCGGTGGCAGCGATAACTTCCTTGAGCAAACAGGCGGGTACGATGTATGGCTACCTATGATGGATTTGCGTGTTGACCTGACCGATGATTTGGTCACACGTTTTTCTTGGGGTAAAACGATGTCTCGTGCGCCACTTGGCGATTTAGCCGGAGTTCGCTTACTAAGTGGTAGTCCAAAACCTGGCGCTCGCACAGGTTCGCAAGGTAACACCAACTTGTTACCGTTTGAGTCAACAAACTTAGACTTATCACTTGAGTATTACTACGGCGAAGGCAGTTATGCATCGATTGGCTATTTTAGAAAAGACGTGGATAACTTTATTCAAACCACGATTACCGAAACGACTATCGACGGCTTGAACGATATTTACAATGGCCCACGTTATTTACAGGCGATTGCCGATATAGAAGCCCGTGGTGAGCAAGCAACCAGCACCGCTATTTTTGAGCAAATGTTGGCAAATGGTCATGGTAATGCGGAGGGTAAAATTGAACCAACTGCAGGCGACCCATTAATTGTGTGGAATATTAGCCAGCCAACCAATACCGATAGTAAATCTGTTGATGGTATTGAATTGGCGGTTCAGCATTTAATTGGTGATACCGGCTTTGGTTTAGGTGTAAATGCCACTTTTGTTGATGGTGATGTTGAGTTTGACGTTAACAGCCTAGTGCAGCAAGCGCCGCTAACAGGCTTAAGCGACTCGGCAAACTTCCAAGCCTTTTATGAAAAACACGGCTTGTCGGTGAAACTCACTTATGCATGGCGTGATGCATACTTAATTGGTGTTGGCCAAGCACAAGGTTCATCGGATGCGCCACCGCAATTTGCGAAAGAATTCGGGCAAATCGATATGAGTGTGAACTACGACATTAATGAAGATTTCACCGTGTTTTTTGAAGGCATTAATTTGAACAACGAAACCGAGCAAGGCTATGGTCGATATGAAGAGCAATTCTTATTTGCTCGTCAATATGGTCCGCGCTACACCTTTGGTATGCGTTATTCATTTAACTAATACTCCCTTGTTGTCAGCAAGCCGCATTTCGATGCGGCTTTTTTGTGGCCAAAATTTGACGGATTTTGTAACGCTAACCATTATTAATTAATGAAAAAAATGGTGATTACGCGCCTGCAACGCGCTTCAAAACAAGACCTTTTCGCACACATTGCTGGCGTTACTTTGCTGCTATTAAGTTTACTGCCAACGTTACTAAGCGCTGCGCCAAAACATACGGTAGTATTTGATGATATTGCCCAAGTAATGCAGCAATATGATTTTGATAATGGCCTCAGCCAAGCTTCCGTTACTGCAATCACGCAAGATAAATTTGGTTATATTTGGCTCGGCACGCAATCAGGGCTAAATCGCTTTGACGGTAAACGCTTTAAGCACTTTTTTCCTGCACAACCGCTTTCCAATAAACTCGCAGGTGGGTTTGTTACATCGCTTTGTAGCCAAACAAACTATTTATGGATAGGTACACAAACAGGGCTGTCACGATATCACCTCGAAACCAGTGAGTTTGAACGAATCAGTATTAATAAAGAAGGTGAGTCTGTTGAGCGCATTAAAAGCCTATCGTGTAATGATGATAGTTTAGTGATCACCAGTGATGACGGTGAGTTATATGTGTATCAAACTGAAAAAGGGTTGCTGTCAGGTAAAGACATTTTTGATGAGTCGAATGTTAGAGCTATTCATCTAGCACAATCTCAATGGTTTGCAGTTACAGACAAAGGTATTGTTACTAAACAAATTGGTGCAGCAAAAAGTGAGTTGCTACTGCCAGGTAAAATAGAACAAATCGCAGTAAAAAATAACGCGTTAGTGTTATTAGATAATGCGTTGCAGGTGTGTTTCTATCAGTTAGCGCCATTACAAAACATGTGGTGCAAGTCGTTGCCCATTTCTCATATGGCCGAGGTATTTCAGTTCAGTTTACTCGAGCATGATTTACTTATTGCATCAAGCCTAGGCGCCTTTCAGTTATCGCACTCAGGCGAGATTTTACACCACTTTAAGCGCCAACAAGGTAACCAAAAGGGGTTGGCCGAAAACACGATTCTAACCATATTTAAAAGCCAAGAAGGCGACATTTGGCTTGGCACCGAAACCCAAGGCTTGTATCACTATCGCGAGTTAAGTAATGCATTTGGCCATGTTTATAACTTTAAAGATACTGCTCGTAGCAGTGATTTTTATGATGTGAGAAGTTTTGAATTTGATGCTAGCGGCACCCTATGGATTGGCACATCTAAAGGCATTTACTTGTATTCAAATCAGCGATTTTTTGCCGCCGAGAGTATTTACCCATCATTAAAAACTTTTAATAACACCTTTATTACCGACTTAACCATTTTTAACGACAATGTGTGGATCACCAGTCGTGGTGCGGGCTTGGCCAAATTTGATTTAACCACAGGGCAAACTTGGTTAGTAAAACCTAAAATACACAACCAAGAAGTCGAAAGCTTTAACTCAGTGATTAGTTATAAAGGCGAGCTAGTGTTTAGCTCTCGTAGCCAAGGTTTACTCACTTTTAACCCCAACACCAAGCAGTTTAGCCATTTTATTAAAAATAACGACAATGCGCCTGAACACGCAACAGGGCTATACACCGATGGGGAACATTTATGGTTTGGCAGTATTGGCATGGGGTTATTTAAATATGACGGCGAAACACTGGTGTCAATAAATCAAACACATGGCTTAAGTTCCGATTTGGTGTTTATGATCGAAAAAGATGCGCAAAATCGTATATGGGCCGCTACCGATAAAGGCCTCAGTATTGTAAATCAAGATATGACGTTAGCGCGCATTGTTGAGCGTAAACATGGCCTTGCCAATAATGCCATTTGGGCACTTGTAAAAGACAATAATGGTAATTTTTGGGCAGGAACCAGTGGCGGGTTAAGCCATATTCAAAGTGATGATTTTACGATTCGCAATTATTTACGTAACGATGGCATTCAATCTAACGAATTTAATTTTAATGCGGCGTTAAAAACCCAAGAGGGTCGATTATTTCTTGGCGGTTCAAATGGCTTTAATCAGTTTTACCCGTATGCAATAGAGCGTGCCCGTAAAAAACCAAATGTGCAATTAAGCGCAATTAAGGTGCTGGAAAAAGAACTTACGCCGATTAACGCCAAAGAGCTTTCTACTGTGCCTGAGCTGACGCAATCCCTTACGCTTAAAGCCAAGCAAAACATTCTCTCGCTTGCGTACTCATCAACAAGTTTAGCGTCTGATCGCCTCTCCCATCTTTATTATCGCGTGATTGGCTTAAGCGATAAATGGATCAAACTGGAACAAGGGCGTAATCAAATTGATTTAATTAATCTCACGCCCGGTGATTACACAATTGAAGCCTATTTGGTTGACCGTTTTAATAATGCCTCTGCTGCGCACCAGCTAAAACTGACTATCGTGCCGCCGTGGTGGGCATCGAATGTTGCGAAAGTAAGTTACCTGCTTTTTGCATTGTTAATTGGCTCGCTAATTGTGTATTCACGGGTTAAACGTTATCGCCAAGTGCTAAGTGATAACAACAAAATGAAGCAATTGAATGAACGTTTTGAAATAAGCCTATGGGCTAGTGGTGACGATTTATGGGATTGGCATATTGCCAACAATACCATTCATCGTTTTAGTGTAAGTAGCCAACTTGATTTCGGTGAGTTAACCGATGCGGTGCTGTTAGATGAGTTACATCGTTATGTGCATCCGAAAGACTGTATTTTACTGGAAGATAAGCTAGAGCGATGTATTTCGGGTGAAATTGATAGCTACGAAATAGCGATTCGAGTTAAAGAAAAATCGGGTAAATTTCGCTGGGTACGCGACCGTGGAAAAGTCGTAAGCAGAAGCAGTACTGGTGTTGCCGAGCGTATTGTAGGCGGAATTCAAGACATTCAAAAGTTGAAAGAAAATGAGCTTGCCCTTGAAAAACTGAATCAGTCGTTAGAAGAAAAAGTACAAGAGCGTACAGTGCAACTTGAACAAAATAACCAGCAATTGCTGCAAACCTTAGATGAGCTCGAAAAAATGCAGCAAGACTTAATCGAAAGCGAAAAAATGGCATCGCTGGGTAACTTAGTGGCTGGGGTGGCCCATGAAATTAACACGCCACTTGGTATTGCGATTACCGGTGTATCATCAAATCAAGAAAGCATTGAACTGATCGAATCGCAACTTGCAAATAAAACCCTAAATCAGGCGACGCTAATAAACGAAATTGCAAAACAGCGCGAAGTTTACCAATTGGTGCAGCGCAATTTAGAGCGCGCCGAAGCGCTGATCGCTAACTTTAAACAAGTGGCAGTTGATCAGTCTTCAGAGCAAATGCGTGAAGTGCATGTACGTGAATACCTTGAACAGCTGCGTACATCGTTAGCGCCACTGACTAAAGGGAAAGATATCACTGTATCGATTGCATGCCCCGAGAGTTTAGTGGTGGAAACCTATCCCGGGGCTTGGTATCAAGTGATGTCTAATCTTATACAAAACTCGGTAACACATGGTTTTGAAGGCCTAAATAAAGGCAATATTGCGATTTCCATAACACTTAATAACGGCAAGCTTGTTGTACTGTATCAAGACGATGGCAAAGGGGTTTCAGAAGACGTTCGGGAGCGTATGTTTGAACCTTTTGTTACTACCAAGCGTAATCAAGGTGGCAGTGGCTTGGGAATGCACATCGTTTATAACTTAGTAACTCAGTTACTTAATGGCGAAATCACTAGTAGACGGGTAGAAAACCAAGGCGCGGTATTTGAAATTGAATGTTTTGTGAATGTAATAAATGAATAAAGCCCCTTTCACGTCACTTGAAAGGGGCTTTAATATGGGCAGTTAACCTACTGACACATTTGCATTGCAGATGTCTCTGATTGTGTAATCTTAATGTTAGCAAGTGATAGCGTTAGTGCATTCGATGAACCAATTTCGAACGGCACAACTAGTTGATTAAATTTAATGCCTTGCTGAGTAAAGCACGCTAAATCAACGGAAAGGCTATGCCATTGACCATCTGCTTTTGCGCTTAACAAGTGAGTAATATCCATTTTGCTATGGCAGCTTCCTGGTACATCTGCGGTGCCTTCACAATTCATGGTTAGCCACACATCTTTAATGTTTTGGCTATCAAGTTTTATATCAAACACAAGCTGTGCTGTATCTGATACTAAATTGCTTAAGTCTTCACGGAAGTGGCTTTTACTGGCAAAGCGAAGACCAGCAGGTTGCTCGCCACTGATTGAAATTTTGCGCGCATCTTCTTGAATTACTTTATCAATGGTACGGTAATTAATACCGTCAAGATTCAAAGTGCTTGAGGTGATTTGTTCGCTATGGTCGCCTGAGAACAACCATGCCTGCCATGGCTTTTTCACTTCACCTTCAAGAATAGACATACTCTTAATATCGCCCGCTTTACGCTCAAATTGCTCAGGTAAATCGTTTGGTAGAGTCGTATTTGATTTTGATGTTAATCCATAGCCGTATGCAAATAGCGGTTTGTCGTCGCTGGTTTTATAAAAATCGATATGCTGATTTGGGTTCATAGGCCAACTAAATGGCAGTTTGCCTTTAAAATCAACATTAATACTGTCATCTGCCTTACGAAGTAGCACATCGGCAATCGCAGCGCCTTCCGAGCCAGGTAACCACGCTGCAACAAACGCAGTTGAAGTATTGAGCTCAGCATTGACCCACATAGGGCGGCCGCTAATAAAGACCGCTACAACAGGAATGTTGGCATTTTTAAGCTTGTTTAGTAAAGCAAGATCGCGTTTTTCACCCGCTTGATACTCAAGGGTTGCGCGGTCACCATGGCCTTCGGCATAGGGCTCTTCGCCAAATACCACAATCGCCACATCAGGTTTTTCTGAATAGGTTCCATCAAGGCTGTATTCAAGCTTACCGCCCGCAGCAGTAACTTGACTGTGTAAGCCATCCAGAATTGATGAACCATCTGGGAAATCACTATTTTGATTATTTGTTCCTTGCCATGTAATAGTCCAGCCACCTGATTGCTTACCAATGTTATCTGCGGCATCGCCAGCAACTAAAATGCGTTGTGTTGGTGATAATGGTAATAGTTGCTGGTTGTTTTTAAGCAGTACCAGCGACTCGCGCACTGCTTGTGCGGCAATATCACGATGCGCTGCTTGGCCAATCAACTCTGTTTTACCCGAAAGCGCTCTGTCTTTTGGACGCGGTTTATCAAACAAACCTGCGCGAAATTTTACGCGCAAAATGCGACGCACGGCATCATCAACGCGAGATTGTGCAATTTCACCAGCGTTTACTTGTGCGATGGTATTTGCCATTAAAGCTTTCCAATCAGAAGGCACCATAAAAATATCAAGGCCGGCATTAATTGATTGCGCGCAACTTTCATTACTGCAACCAGCAACTTGGCCATGGCCATTCCAGTCACCAACCACAAAGCCATCAAAGCCCATTTTGTCTTTTAGCACATCGGTAAGTAGGTATTTGTTGCCGTGTACTTTTTCGCCATGCCAGCTGTTAAATGATGCCATTACAGACTGCGCGCCAACATTTAACCCGCCAACATAGCCCTGCGCGTGAATATCAAATAAGTCTTGCTCAGATGATAGATTATCGCCTTGGTCGTCACCATCGACTGTGCCACCATCACCCACAAAGTGTTTTACTGTGCTAATAACTCGCTCATTACCTAAAAAATCTTTACCCACTTCGCCTTGTAAGCCTTTTACCACTGAAGCTGCATAACTTCGTACAAGTGCTGGATCTTCAGAGTAGCTTTCATAGGTGCGACCCCAACGGTCGTCTTGCACTACCGCGACCGTCGGTGCAAATACCCAGTCGATACCTGTTACCATCACTTCTTTTGCTGTAATAGCAGCGATTTGCTTCATCAGTTCAGGGTTGTTGGCAGCACCTAAACCAATATTATGGGGAAATAATGTTGCGCCAATCACATTGTTGTGACCGTGAACTGCATCAGTGCCCCACATGGTAGGAATAGTCGAACCATCGAGCGAGTCATCAATTGACGCCATGTACATATCGTCAGCAAGTTTTATCCAGTCTTCGGGTGTTGCGTGTTTATCGCCATTCGGGAACGAACCACCGCCATTTAGATAAGAACCAAAACCGTAACGGCGCATATCTTCAACGGTGATATTGCGGATTTCTGGCTGGATCATTTGCGCGATTTTTTGCTCTAGCGTCATTTGTGCTAGTAATGCATCAATCTTACTTTCAAGCGTTGCATCGTATTTCACAGGGCTTGTAATTTTTGGCCAAATATCGTTTTTAGTGTTTGTTGGTTTGGCATTTTCAGTGCCTGACATACAGCCGCTCAGCGCTAAACAAAGTACTGAGAGCGAAAATAGCTGTTTATTCATTGTTTTGTCCTTGAGTAGTTGATGGCACATGTCCTTTCACACCGTAGAATACGATAAAGACGTAACATACGGCAGGAATAATAAATGAAAGTGTTAAACCAATGGTATCGGCCGCGATACCTTGGAACACAGGGATGATGGCACCGCCGACGATGGCTAAACATAAAATGCCAGAGCCTTGCGAGGTGTGCTCTTTTAAGTTGTTAATCGCAAGGCTAAAAATGGTTGGGAACATAATTGAGTTACATAAACCGACAGCGAGCATTGTCCACATCGCGATAGGGCCAGAACTTAACATTGATACCACAATCAATACGATAGCAAGGGCCGCATTAAAGGCTAATACTTTACCACCAGATATTTTTTGCATCACGGCAGCGCCAATAAAGCGACCGACCATGGCCCCGCCCCAATAATAAGCGATGTATTTAGCAGCGGTGGCTTCAGTCATCTGCGTTGCACTGGCACTTGAAATGTAATTGATTAAAGTACTGCCAATGGCCACTTCAGCACCGACATAGACAAAAATACCGATAGCGCCTAACACTAAATGCTTGTGTTGCCATGCAGAGCCTTGAGTAACTTGAGGCGTTTCTTGATTCGCGATTTTAGGTAACTTTAATACTAAAAAGATAAGCGCTAATACCAATAACGACGCAGCTAAAATTAAATAGGGTAGCTGTACGGCGGTACCGTCATGACTTTGATTAGCGCTATCAGCTGAGAAAAACAATGCGGCCCCAAATAATGGCGCTACGGTGGTACCTAATGAGTTAAATGCCTGCGTTAATGTTAAACGAGACGGTGCTGTTTTAGGGGCGCCGAGTGCGCTGACATAAGGGTTAGCTGACACTTGTAAAATCGTAATACCACTTGCTAATACAAATAGCGCCATTAAGAAAAGCGCATAGATGCCAGAAGTTGCCACGGGATAAAACAACAAACAGCCTACACAGGCAATACTTAAACCAGCGACAATGCCTTTTTGATAACCGATTTTCCCGACTAACTTACCGGCAGGTAGCGAGATAATAAAATAAGCACTAAAAAAGCAAAATTGAATAAGCATTGCTTGGGTGTAATTAAGGGTAAAGGCTTCTTTTAAGTAGGGAATTAAAATGTCATTAAGACAAGTAATAAAGCCCCACATAAAGAAGAGGCTGGTTAACGCAACGAGTGCAAACTGAGTGTTTGAGGTGTTGCCAACATCAACCTGAGCGGTTTGATTTATTGGATTGGGTGAGCTCACAATGATCTCCAGTTGATTTTTTTGTTGTAAGCGCTTACATTTAAATTATGTAAGCGCTTACATTTATAGTTTGATAATTGCAGAAAGCATTTAAAATATCAAATATAAATCAGGTTTAGATTTGCTTTTAGGTAAGTGCTAACAAGTAAAATAGCAATAAAACAAGGTGTTAAATACCATGAAGCATTTTCGCTTAGCCACAACGAGTAATATGATGCAGCCAGATTTTATTTTTGGCGTGGCAACATCGTCGTATCAAATTGAAGGTGCTCGAAATACACGATTAAAGGCAAATTGGGACACCTTCTGTGAAAAAGGCGGTGCGATTGCCGACAGCAGTAATGGTGATGAGAGTTGCGAACATATTGCGCACTGGCAACAGGATGTTTCAATAATGGCCGATATTGGTGTCGATGCATATCGCTTATCATTGTCATGGTGTCGCGTTATGTTGGAAGACGGTACGGTAAACCTTGAAGGTGTTAAGTTTTATACCAACTTGTTTCAAGCGTTAAAAGCACAGGGTATGAAAGTTTTTGTTACCTTTTATCACTGGGATTTACCAGATTATCTTGATAGCCAAGGGGGTTGGTTAAATCGTCAAACCGCCTACGAATTTGCTAATTATGTGGAAACGGTCACGCCATATATTGCTCCTTATGTTGATTCTTTCGCAACCTTAAACGAGCCTTTTTGCTCAGCGTATTTAGGCTATGAATTAGGCATTCATGCGCCTGGGCATACAAGCCAAAAGGCCGGAAAAATTGCCGCGCACAATTTACTGTTAGCGCATGGTTTAGCAATGGAAGTATTAAACCGTTTAAGCCCAAGTACTGAAAACGGTATTGTGCTTAATTTCTCGCCTTGTTACCCATTAACCAATTCAGACCAAGATGCACTTGCCTGTCGTCATGCCGATGAGTATTTGAACTTGTGGTATTTATTGCCGCTACTAGAAGGGCGATATCCAGATATTGCTGGCTTATTGCCTGACGATGTAAAACCAGAAATTGCTGCAGGCGATATGGCAATTATCGCTGCACCGCTCGATTTCATTGGTATTAATTATTACACCCGTAAGGTTTATCAAGCAGGCAATAATGTACTGTTTAAAGAAGTGGATTCAAATGAATATGCAAAAACGGCCATGGGCTGGGAAGTTGTACCAAGTGCTTTTTTTGATTTACTGACTGATTTAAATAAGCGTTTTCAATTGCCAAATATTTATATTACTGAAAATGGCGCAGCATTTGATGATGAAGTCATTGATGGTGAAGTGAACGATCAAGCCCGTATTGAATACATTGATGGTCATTTACTCGCTGTAGAACAAGCAATACAGCAAGGTGTGCCAGTAAAAGGCTATTTTGTATGGAGTTTATTAGATAACTTTGAGTGGTCAGAAGGGTATACTAAGCGCTTTGGCATAGTGCACGTAGATTATAAAACGCAAAAACGCACGCTTAAACAAAGCGCGCTTGCGTATAAAGCACTAATAAACGCTAGAAATTCAAACTAATAACTATTAAATTTATTGAATGTAGACACAGTTTTCTTTTTTATGGCAACTATTTACGAAGTATCAAAAGCCGCTGGCGTATCATTAGCGACCGTTTCTCGAGTGATTAACGGTAACGCCCGAGTGAGCGAGCGCACAAAAGAAAAAGTGCACAAAGCAATGGATGCGCTTGGCTACAAACCTAATGCGATTGCACAGTCACTTGCCTCAAACCGCACTAATAGTGTGGGATTGTTGGTGTCAGAGCTGCATGGTTCATTTTTTGGCGACATGATGAGCTCAATTGAATCTATGCTGCGTGATGCGGGAAAACATGTGGTGATCACCGCAGGTCACAGTGAAGCTGAAAAAGAAAAACAAGCCATTGAGTTTTTGATTAGTCGCCGTTGCGACGCGTTAATTTTAAACGCTGAGGCAGTATCTGAAGACTATTTAAAATCGTTACTCGAAAAAAACATCGAGATCATTCTGATCAACCGTGATATCGAATCTCTAAAAGAGCGTTGTATTGTACTTGATAACCAATTAGGCGGTTATTTAGCGACCAAAGCGGCAATTGCACAAGGGCATACTGAAATCGCCTACATCAGTGGTCCTCATTTTAAAGAAGATGCACAGCAACGTTTAGCAGGCCATAAACAAGCGCTACAAGAAGCAAACATCCCATTCGATAGTGACTTATGCTTTGAAGGTG
Source organism: Pseudoalteromonas sp. ABV4_021 (assembly GCF_056159365.1). Taxonomy (NCBI): domain Bacteria; kingdom Pseudomonadati; phylum Pseudomonadota; class Gammaproteobacteria; order Alteromonadales; family Pseudoalteromonadaceae; genus Pseudoalteromonas; species Pseudoalteromonas sp. ABV4_021. The sequence goes on from NZ_JBSWVB010000002.1 coordinate 1,256,607, forward strand.
GTTATCACGAATCGGAAGGGCAAGCTGGATTTAATGTGCTGCGCTCAGCTAATCAATCATTTACAGCACTGGTTTGTGCAAATGATGAAATGGCCTCTGGCGCAATGACGGCTGCACGTGAAAATGGGCTCAGTATTCCTGACGACTTATCGATTATTGGCTTCGATAATGTGTTATTTGCCCGCTATTTATATCCCAAGTTGACCACAGTAGATAACCCAATTGCGAAAATGGGCGAAATGGCGGCTAATTGGGTACTTAGCAATATCTATCAGCAAAAGATTAATACAGAAATCACACATTTGTTTAAACCTGAATTAGTGATTCGCGACTCGCTAGGAGCCGTGCGTGCTGGCTAATCGGATCTCTCCCTCAGCCAAATTTGCGCTTATTGCGTCGTTTGGTGGGTTTGTATTTGGTTTTGATGCTTCGGTTATTTCCGGTGCAATTGGCTTTATTTCAGAACAATTTTTTCTCGATGAATGGCAACAAGGCTTAGTAGTGAGTGCGCCAACCTTAGGTGCAATTATTGCCAGCTTTTTTGCCGCGTTTTTAAGTGACCATTTTGGTCGCCGTAATACCTTAATTGCGGTGGCCTTGTTATATATTGTTTCCGCTTATTTCTCTGCAATAGCCAGTGATTTTGAAAGCTTAGTGCTGGCGCGCTTTATAGGTGGATTGGCGTTTTGCTCATTGCTTATTACGCCAATGTACATTGCGGAAATTAGCTTAGCCAAATCGCGCGGCAGGTTAGTGTCGATAAACCAATTAAATATTGTTATTGGTTTATCGGTATCGTATTTCTCAAATTACGTATTGCTACAGCTAGGGCATGCCGAGGGGAATACATTAACCTTGTTAGGCATGCACGCTGAAACATGGCGCTTTATGCTGGCACTCGAATTAGTACCCGCAATGGTGTGGTTTTTTGCTTTATTTTTGCTGCCAAAAAGCCCGCGTTGGTTAGTGCTTAAAAATCACCAAGCTGATGCGAAAGCGGTACTTAACAGGTTGTTTTCTAAAACGGAAGTGGATGCGCAGCTACAAGAAATCAGCGTAATTGAAAATCAGCAGAGCGCGTTTTTTATCCGTTTAAAAGGGCTTTTCACAAGTAAGGTGCGACTGGCTTTGTTAATGGGAATTACCCTAGCGATTGCGCAGCAGATATCAGGCATTAACGTTATCTTTTTTTACGCGCCTGTGATATTTAAGCAAAGTGGTATTGGCACTGATGCCGCATTTTTACAAGCAAGCTGGATTGGTGCGATTAATGTGTTGTTTACCCTTGTTGCGCTGATCACCATTGATCAATTTGGTAGAAAGCCATTACTTACTGTTGGTTTGGTGGGGGTATGTATCAGCATGTTTATTTGCAGTTATGGTTTTAAGCAGGCAACGTATCAAATTATTGATAAAGATGTTGCTGCGTTAGTGGCAACCCATCAGAACCTAAATGCCTCACGTTTTTCACCTCTTTTATCTAAAGTCTATATATCTGACATTGCGTTTAAAAATGAAGTTGTCGAAGCTATTGGTGAGCAGCAATTTAGGCAAGTGGGCAGTGAATTGTTAATGCGCGCTACTGACATCAATGCAGGTCTTGTGCTTTTTGGTATCACTGCCTTTGTTGCATCCTTTGCAATGTCGCTAGGACCTGTGATGTGGGTGTTCTTTTCCGAAGTATTTCCGAGCGAACTACGCAGTGTTGGCATTTCGCTTTTGGCACTAATCAATGGTTTTGTTAGCTTTTTAGTGCAGTTGGTTTTCCCTTGGGAGCTAGCAACCTTAGGAGCGGCAACCACATTTCTAATTTATGGCGTGTTCGCGTTCTTGGCACTGGTAATCATTATGCGTTTTTTACCAGAAACAAAAGGCCAGTCGTTAGAGTATTTGAGCCAGCCAAACAAGTGCTAATCGCTTAAAAAAGCTGTATTTCCATTTCTTTCGCAAATAGCTCTAGGGCATGTAAGCCAGCTACCGAGTTACCATATTGGTTTAATTCAGGTGACCACACCACCACAGTGTAACGCTCAGGTACCACGGCTAAAATTGCACCACCTACGCCCGATTTACCTGGCATACCAATACGATAAGCGAAATCGCCTGCTGCATCATACAAACCGCTGGTAAACATTAAAGAGTTCATTTGTGAGTTTTGCTTACGTGAAATAAAGGTCTCTTTTGTGGTTTGTGAAACCCCTTTATTGGCTAAAAAGCTAAAGGTTTTAGCCAGTTCTACGACGTTCATTTCGATGGCGCAGTATTTACAGTAATTACTAAGCACAGCGTCTACATCGTTATCAAAGTTATTAAATGACTTCATTAAGTTTGCCATTGCGGCATTGCGAAAACGATGCTTAAACTCTGATTTTGAAACTGACTTATTAAAATTGATTTTACTATTGCCTGAGAGCTGACGCACCGTTTCTAAATAGTGGTGCAGTGGGGCACTTACTCGTGATTGTAGCGCGTCACATACAGCAAGGGCTCCTGCATTAATAAACGGATTGCGCGGTACGCCGTTTTCCATCTCAAGCTGAATTAGCGAGTTAAACGCAGTGCCTGAAGGCTCTTTGCCAACACGTTGCCACAGTGATTCGCCATAGCGTTGCAGTGCCAGCGAAAGAGTTAATACTTTTGAAATAGACTGAATGCTAAAGCGTGTTTTGGCATCGCCAGTAGTGTAGATTTCACCATCGACAGTGAGTACCGCCATAGCAAATTGCTGAGGTTTAATTTTGGCAAGTTCAGGAATGTAATTTGCAACTTGGCCTTGACCGAACAAGCTTCGACATTCTGAATTTATGGTGTTAAGCAGCGACGTAATCTGATCCATTGTAAAACCTCTAACTCTGGCATTAAGCTCATCACTATAAAGGAGTTTAGCTAGTTGTCACCAACGAAAAGAACTTATTTGAACCAATTAATATAGCTAATGAGCAAAGGCGTTGTGTTATTTAGCGGCAATTCTTAGTGCCAGTGCGCGAGCATGGTCTTTTTTGGCATAATAACGAACAGCGTGACGAATAAGCCATTTGAGCTCAGTGTTAGCTGAACCTACCCAAGAATCAAGCAGATCGAAAACCAGCTCCGGATGATCTTTGGCAATATCTCCCAAACTATTGGCTACGCTGCGCCTAACGTACAAGCTGGAGTCGTCCTTTAAATGACACAAAAACGGTAAAATGGGCGTTGGATCGTTAATAATCGCAGGTAATCGTTTTCCCCACGGTAGTTTTGGCCGAGTACCTTCTGACACTAAACGGCGAATATGTCGGTTGCTATCGAATTGCCATTCATTCAGGGTTGCAAGAGTACGCGCTTGTTGCGTTATTAAAAAAGGCCGAATGCAAAACTCAGCGCTAAAACGTTGTGTAAGCTGATATTGCGCTTGCATTGATACATCGAACGGGTCGCTTCCATCATTGTATTTTGCATCTAAGCCGTAGTTTGCGATGTAAAAGCTAAAAGGTAAGTAATAAAAGCCCGCTAGTCCGAATTCTTCTGAGCTTTCGTCAGCATCAATCAAGGTACGTAATAAAATATCAATCGCAGTTTGGTAATGTGCAGGAAGGTATTGATGCAATGTGGCTGCGATAAATTGGCCTTTTGCCATTAATGCCAAATCACTCGGTGCTAAACGACAGGCTTCAACAAACTGCGTGCTATTAAATTTGTCATAGACTAGTTCAATATTACGCGCCATAAAGCAAATGGCATTATCGTTTAGTAGATCGGCTAACGAGCTGCCTTTTGCGATAGCGCGCGGCGCATTGGGAATGCTCGCTGTAGTAAATGATGGCAGTTGTACTGACATTTAAGGTTGTTCGCTATCGCTTTCTTTTTGGTCGTTTTTTAGTGCTAATTTAAACGCTAAAATAACCAATGCAAACATTAAAAACGGCAGTGCTGCAAGACTGTATTCTGCCCACGCTTTATCGTAAAAAATGGGTTTCATAATAAAGTGTCCGGCAATTACCAAAACGATGGCAACCAGTAGTATTGGAATTGTGATTAATTCGCTTTTAATTTGTCCCTTGCTTCGCATAAGAACACTTTGTAAGTTATGAATAATAAGTAGTTTATCTGCTTTTTTGTTAAAACAATATAATGTAAATCAAGTTTGTGGTGTTCACTTTATAAGTGAATACATTTTTTTGATTGACGCAGGTGAAATTCCACCCATCATGTCATCGTTAGTTAGCGCAAAAAGAAAGTCGTCGATTTCATTGGTATCGATTGCTGTTTGATTGATTAGTACGGTAGCCCACAGTGTTAAATCATCGTCATCAATTTGCGCTGAGATATATAAATTAAGTGCATGTTTTAGATGTTGTTTATAAACTTTTAGCGGCAAAGTTTTTTGCTGTGTTTGTTGAGCAAGTACACGATATGCATTATTAATATCGCTGCCGTAAGTAATGAGTTGATTTAATGCTTGCTCGTAGGTCATTTCACTTTCTTAAATGGATAAAGGAATCGTTAAATTGCAACAGACAGTCATAATTAGAAAAGCCGAACATCAGGATGTTACAGCGGTGCTTAATGTACGAAAACAAGCAATTTTGGCTGGCTGTAAAGATGCGTATGATAGCACACAACTTGATTTGTGGACCGGCGTTAGCGCCGATAAAGTGATCACCGACATGATTGTAAACTCATTTTATGTGTCAAAAATGGGCAACGAAATTGTCGGCACGGGTAAAGTAGACCTCACGACAGGACAAATCGATGGCATATTTGTTTTGCCATCGCATTTTGGTTTGGGATTAGCGCGCGCTATGTTGACTTTTTTAGAGCAAAAAGCAAAAGCGCACGGTTTAACAACGCTATTTCTTGACGCCACACTAAATGCGGTAAATGCTTATAGTGCCTATGGTTTTATTGCTGATACGCCACGCAACTATGAATCGCCAACCGGCGCAGTGCTGCGTTGTGTGCCAATGCAAAAGGAAATTAAATGACACTTGTATACACCCATGAAAATTTGACCTTAGTGGTTAATGTAAGTACTGCATTGCAAAATGCCGGTATTAAAACGCAAATTAAAAATCAGTATGCAGCGGGTGGGCGTGGCGAAATTCCTTGTTTTGAGACTTGGCCCGAGGTTTGGGTTGCTTCACAGTTTCAAGTGAAGCAAGCGAAAGAGATAGTGGCACAGATCACGTTAGAGAGTACACAACCTGATTGGCAATGTACTCACTGTACCGAACTAAACGGAGCTGCATTTGATTTTTGTTGGCACTGTGATAGCCCTAAACCATGCTAAATTTGTTGTCATCTATGATCACCTAGCGATAACGCTTACGTGATTGTTACACCACGCTAAACACATTTCACTTACAGCTACACAAACACCGTTTATGCGTTGTATAAGTGTAAACGCTTCAAAAACGCCGCTTTGAAATTATTTAACTTATTGAATTTAAATAACAAATAAAGTTGTAATTAGCTCATTACAATTAAAAGTAAAATAGTTGTTACTTTTTATGTAAATTAGGTTAATAATATAAGTACTATATTTTTCGTAGTTTTAAAAAAGCAGTTTGAGGCTTTATGTCTGCATTTATTATTATTTGTATGTTGCTTAGTATTATCAGTACCTTATATTTTGCGATTGGCTCTAAAAGTAGTCAGCAAAAATATATTGAGCATGTTGAATTTCCAAGCGCAATTAAGCAAACATTGCGTGCAAAGTATAGTTCGCTTTCTGATGAGCAGTGTGAGCTAGTTTTAGCGAATTTACGCGAGTATTTTTTGATTTGTCACATGGCAAAAGGGCAGCCAGTTGCAATGCCATCAAAAGCGGTTGATCTTGCGTGGCATGCGTTCATATTACACACGCGAGAGTATAAAACGTTCTGTAAAAAAGCATTTGGTCGATTTCTACATCACACACCTATATCGACATCGACAAATAGCCAAGACGTTGATTCAAGCTTACAACGTACGTGGCGGTATTCTTGTCAACGCCACTTTATTGATTATCCGAGCCCTGAAAAACTGCCATTTTTGTTTGCGCTTGATGAGATGCTCGCTATTGAAAATGGTTATTGCTACTCGTTAGATGAGTCGCCGCAAGTTGGAAAAATCAATGCATTGTCACTAACTAACCGTGTTACGTCATCACAGCAACCGAATGTGCAAACCTCACACATAATAAGTTGTGGTGGGTATGCAAGTTGTTAGACTATTTAAAGTGTTTTTACTGCGTTGAAGGTGACTCCTTACCCGAAGAGCTGCTAGAATCTATCCCTTTATTGTCTTTTCATCGTAATAGTTAACATGATTATACCGGTCATTCTTGCTGGTGGTTCAGGTACTCGTCTGTGGCCACTTTCTCGGGCTGATTACCCTAAACAGTTTTTAAATTTAACTAACGAATTTAGCTTGCTAGAAAATACATTAGATCGAGTATTGTCAAAAGAGTATGCTGCGCCGCTTATAATATGTAATCAATCCCATCGATTTTTAGTGGCTGAACAGGTTAGACACTTGGCTATTGGAAATGCCCAAATACTGTTAGAGCCAGAAAGCAAAAGCACTGCGCCAGCACTAGCTTTGGCTGCTTTTCATGCTTTAAAAAGCCACAAAGACCCTTATTTATTAGTGCTATCAGCTGACCATAGTATTGATGATAAAGACGTATTTAATACTGCGATAAATCATGCATTCAATGTAGCAAAAAAAGATTACTTAGTATCATTGGGAGTACCAGCGACGACACCAGAGACTGGTTATGGGTATATTGAACCAGGAAATAGTATTGAACAATCACATGGATTTGTAATCAGCGATTTTATTGAAAAACCGAATATCGAAGTGGCGCAAACATATGTTGACTCAGGCAGATATATGTTTAACACGGGCATATTTTTATTTAGGGCTAGTTTGTACCTTGAAGAGCTGAATAAGTTCCATCCCTGTATTTATACTGGTTGTAAAAATGCTGCTCAGAATACGATAAGTGATCTAGATTTTATTAGAGTAAAGACAGATGCGTTTTCGATGTTGCCGAGTCAATCTATTGATTACGCAGTGATGGAAAAAACAAAATGTGCCGCTGTAGTGCCATTATCGTGTTCTTGGTCGGATATAGGCAGTTATAATACGCTTTGGAATGAAAGCAGAAAATGTAAGCAAGGTAATGTTATTAAGGGGGATGTGGTTGCTGAAAGAACGCGAGACTCACTAATTATTGCGGAAAATAAACTTGTCGCAACACTGGGTGTTGAAGATCTGGTTATTGTTGATACAAAAGATGCGCTATTGGTATCTAGTAGAGATCAAGCTCAAGATGTTAAACAGATCGTTGCTAGACTATTTCAGGAGAATAGACTGGAGTATAGCTCACACCGAGAAGTCTATCGGCCATGGGGCAAGTACGATACAGTAGATGTGGGTGACAACTTTTTGGTTAAACGTGTGACAGTAAAACCTGGAGGTCAGCTTTCATTGCAAAAACATCAATTCCGAGCGGAACATTGGATCGTTGTTAAGGGAGTAGCTAAAACTAAAATTAATGGAATTGAACGTTTGGTTTCAGAAAATGAATCAATTTACATTCCAATTGGTGCGACACATCGTCTTGAGAATTCAACTGATGTAGATTTAGAACTGATAGAGGTTCAAACAGGTGATTATTTAAGTGAAGACGATATTATAAGACTTTCAGACAAATATAATCGTGTTGAAAATTAAGTTTTAACCGTGAAATAGTTATTATGAAAATGGTTATTGCTACTCGTTAGATGAGTCGCCGCAAGCTGGGAAAATCAATGTATTGTCACTAACTAATCGTGTTACATCATCACAGCAACCGAATGTGCAAACCTCACACATAATAAGTTGTGGTGGGTATGCAAGTAGTTAGAAACCGCCTACTAAAACTCAGTTTGATTTATTGAAACTGAGTTTTGTGCCTTTACACTATAATTTTAAATCTACTTATTTCCTCTGACTTGAGCATATACAGATTCGGTTTTCGAACGATTGATGCTCAACCACCGTGCTCAATATTTGCTGATCCATTTTGTTAAACGTCATTAGCAAGTGATACAATAACGCTACTTTCATTTCTCTTAACGCAATAAAGTAGTTGTTTATATTATGATAGATACGGTTAGTCCGGCCCTGTTAGTGGTATTTATTCTGGCGTTTTTCAGTTGGTATATTGCGTTTGTATTGTTTACCACTCGCGTAAAATACAGCAAAAGTCAAAAATCTAAAGAGCTGTAGCTGTGTACGAATCATTTGTTGATTGGTATTGGTCTATATTCGGTGTTGGCGAGAATAATGTTGCGTTTGGCAGCAAAATTGCGGCCCTGTATTCTTGGCTAATGTTACTTGCTGCGGGCTTAACCTATTTAAAATACCTTAAACAGCAAGTGCCTAAATTTGTGTGTTTTGCATTTGCTATTGTTGCATTGTCATATTCATCAACCGACTTGTTAATGGCCGGTGTAAATGACTTTTACCGATATTTTGATGAAGGCGATAGTTTTCGTGCCATTGCGGTAAGCTATACGCTACTCGATAGTTTAACCGCCATTTTAGTGATGTTAGTGGTGCAGCGCATGTGCAAACAAGCCAATCCTTTCTTGGATGCTGTTGATATTATGGTGATGATACTGCTCTATAATGGCGCAGCTCATTTCTTAGTAAATGGGTATTACATGGTAGTTGAACAAGGCAGTGTCGATTGGATTGCCATGCTGTATTCGGCAACCATTATTATTACTGATGGTATATTAGTGCTAGTGATGTTTTTCCCATCGCTGGGCTGTTGGCTTAAAAATATCTCACTGCGTACGCAATTAAAAAGTGCAAGCTAGCTTGCACTTTTTAGGGTCTGTTGACCTTTCAAGTTCGTTTTTGCAGCAGTTTGATTGGGTTTTATACAAGGCAGAGGCTGCGTTGCATAGTTATTCTATGTGAGCCAGCCGATAACACAGTAGAAAAGCCAATCAAGCGCTGCCGAATGGTTCTTTTGAGCGCACTTTTCTCATTGTTGCTCGATATTCGCTTAGATTACTAGGCCACACATCTAGCGCCGCGATAAAAGCACGCTCAAAAAGAACAAAAATAGAACAGCAAAGACCAACAGACCCTAGTCATTACGTTTTAAACGAAAATATCTACGCCTTTAGATATTTGCTGTGAAACGCAATATGTTCGTCAATAAAGCTTTGAATAAAAAAGTAACTGTGATCGTATCCTGCTTGCATACGAAGTTCTATTTCACTGTTGCTTTGCTTCGCAGCAGCAATTAGGTTTTCAGGCTTTAGTTGCTCTTGCAAAAAGTTATCAGCATCACCTTGATCAACCAGTATAGGTAATCTTGATTGAGCACTTGCCAATAGCTCAGATGCGTCGTACTCGCGCCAAGACTCTTTATTCGAGCCTAAATATTGTGTAAACGCTTTTTGTCCCCAAGGGCAATTCATTGGGTTTGTAATGGGACTAAATGCAGAGATAGAGCGGTACTGTTCTTGGTTTTTAAGGCCAATAATTAATGCGCCATGTCCACCCATGCTGTGGCCTGAAATCGATTTTGTTTGAGTCACCGGAAAGTGCTGTTCCACTAACGCGGGTAGCTCTTTTACAATATAGTCATACATATTGTAATGACTTGCCCACGGCGTTTGTGTCGCATTGAGATAAAACCCAGCGCCTTTACCTAAATCGTAGCCTTCATCGTCGGCAACATCGTCACCTCGGGGGCTGGTGTCGGGAGCAACAATTGCAATGCCAAGTTCAGCAGCTTTTTTAAATGCGCCCGCTTTTTGCATAAAGTTTTCATCTGTACAAGTTAAACCAGATAACCAATAAAGAACGGGAACGGGGCTTTCTGCTGATGCATTTGGCGGTAAAAATAGGGCAAATCGCATGTCGCAATTTAAGCTGATAGATTTGTGGCTGTATTGTTTATGCCAACCGCCACACACTTTGGCTTTACTTATCACTTCTAATGACATGTTGTTTCCTTTTAAAAGCGCCTAACATTTGTCAGGCGCTTTAACTAAAATTGCGGTGAGTTTAAGTTACTTATCCATATGCACTACAGAGCGAATGCTTTGGCCTTTGTGCATTAGCTCAAACGCTTCGTTAATATCATTAAGTGACATGGTATGCGTAATAAACTCTTGTAGGCCAAAGTCACCAGCAAGGTACTGCTCAACAATGCCAGGTAATTCTGAACGACCTTTCACGCCACCAAATGCAGAGCCACGCCATACGCGACCTGTAACAAGTTGGAATGGACGCGTAGAAATTTCTTGTCCTGCACCGGCAACACCAATAATCACCGATTCACCCCAACCTTTGTGACAGCATTCAAGTGCTTGGCGCATTACCTTTACATTGCCGATACACTCAAAAGAGTAATCAACACCGCCGTCAGTCATTTCAATAATTACTTCTTGAATTGGCTTATCAAAGTTTTGTGGGTTGATCACATCGGTAGCACCAAGTTGTTTTGCTAAATCAAATTTTGACTCATTGATATCGATACCAATAATGCGACTTGCACCGGCCATGCGAGCGCCAATAATTGCTGATAAACCAATACCGCCTAGGCCAAAAATCGCCACGGTATCGCCTTTTTCAACTTTCGCAGTATTAAGCACTGCACCCATACCGGTCGTTACACCGCAGCCTAGTAAACACACTTCTTCTAGTGGCGCTTCTTTGTTTACTTTTGCTAGAGAAATTTCTGGCAGTACTGTGAACTCAGAGAAAGTTGAGCAACCCATGTAGTGGTAAATTGGCTCGCCATTAAGTGAAAAACGAGTCGTACCGTCTGGCATTAAGCCTTTACCTTGTGTTTCACGTACTGCTTGGCAGAGGTTTGTTTTACCCGATTTACAGAACTTACATTCGCCACATTCAGCGGTGTAAAGGGGGATTACATGATCGCCTACCGCAACACTTGTTACGCCTTCGCCAACCATTTCAACAATACCACCACCTTCATGGCCTAAAATTGATGGGAAGATCCCTTCAGGATCATCACCTGAAAGTGTAAATGCATCGGTGTGGCAAACACCCGTTGCAATGATGCGAATAAGTACTTCACCTTTTTTTGGCAATTGTACATCCACTTCTTCCATTTTTAATGGTTCGCCTGCTGCCCAAGCTACCGCAGCTTTTGATTTTATTGATGTTTGGCCTGGTTTAAGATCTAACGCCATAATGTGTTTCCCATATGTGATTTGACGAACTAGCTGAAGCTATTAAGGCTAGTTCATTTGCTACTTTGTTGGTAACTAGTTTATTTATTTCTTATTAAAAGATAATCACCCTAAATTGAAATTTATTATTTCATATATGTAATAATGTGATCAGAATAGCGATGAGATGAAAAAGAATGGATTGGACTGGGGTAAGTGAATTTGTTGCGGTGGCAGAAACACAAAGTTTTACCGCGGCAGCAGATAAATTAGGCAGCTCTGTAGTTAATGTGAGCCGCAAAGTCAAAGCACTAGAGCAACGCTTAGGCGTTAAACTATTGCAGCGCACAACGCGTAAGGTGTCGCTCACCGAAATGGGGCAGCAATATTATTATGACTGTAAACCGCTGGTGGAAGGCTTAGCACTGGCAGAGCTTAATGTGAGTAATATTCAGCACGGTATTAGTGGGCAAATTCGCGTCACCGCCCCGGTTACCTTTGGCGAGCGCTATATTGCGCCGCTGGTGAACGAATTTTTAGCGTTGCATGGGCAAGTTGAAGTCGACTTAGTGTTAACCAACCAAAAACTCGATTTAATCGATAGCAGTATTGATGTTGCTATTCGTTTAGGTCACCTAAACGATTCAAACCTTATTGCAAAAAAGCTCGCAACACGACAAATGTTTGTTTGTGCAAGCCCTGATTATATTGCAACCCATGGCGAGCCACATACTTTATCTGAGCTTGCTATGCATCAATGCTTGGTTGGCAGTAATCAATATTGGCGGTTTTTACAGCAAGGAAAGGGGCGTAATATTCGTGTAAACGGGCGATTAAAGTGTAACTCAGGAGTGAGTTTATTAGATGCAGCAATAAGTGGGCTAGGGCTTGCCCAACTGCCTGATTATTACGTTGGCGACGCATTATCGCGGGGCGATTTGGTTGAAGTATTACCGAATTATCGTGATAAAGAAGAAGGGATTTGGGCGCTTTATGGTCATAATCGGGCGCTGCCTTCTAAGCTCGATTTATTTATTCGCTTTTTACAGCAGCATATAAAAAAGCCCGCTTAACGCGGGCCAAGATTAGGAAGTCTTTTTATATTTAACTTTATTTAAATCATTCTACTAGGCGTGTTTTACAACCACAGTACCGGCAAGTAAGTCATGCCATGCTCGGTTCTTCTCATCAATGGCTGCCCAAATAAAGCCTAAACCAAGCGGTAACGCTGAAACATAGTAACCAACGTAACGAATAATGCTTTGCACTACGGTTGGTTTCGCGCCCGTTTCGGCATCAACTACTTTGCTGTCTACTGCCATTTTGCCTGGGGTTGCTGCTTTATATACCCAAAACATTACGGTAAGTATAAAAGGCAGTACTTCGTGATTCATAAACTCTTTAAAGTCGAAGAAGTTTAGTGGCGTCCATGGCAAATAATCATCGAAGAAGGTAAAAGCGAATGCGGCAATTACCAGTGAAAAAAGTAATCCATCTAAAATAAGTGCGGCAAAGCGTCTAAAAAAACCGGCGTATTCAATACGGGGTTGAACTGTTTGATAATCTGAATATGTCATGGCGACCTCTGTATGCTTCCTGTTGATGGGTTCATACTAGTCGGTCAGTTATTTTGTATTGCTGAAAAATGAATAACGGCGAATTTAAATTGCGAACGGCAAAATGCGTGTTTTGATCAATCGTTGACAATCTAAGCTGGACGTTCACTTAATTATTAATAGATTATTTTTGTACCTAAAAAGTGTTTAAAAGATGATTTTGCTATATCCAAAGTAACAATAAATTTACATTTTTATTGGGTAGAGTTTTTGCTCTTTGTTTCAAACCCTTAAATAGGTACAAATAAACCCTATCTCACCTTGTAAAGCCAGTTTTACGTGCCAGATTTTGCATTTATTTTCATTTGTTTACATTAATAATTAAAGTTGACAGCGCTGTCTTTTTTCTGCTTTTTTGAGTGTTGTAAATGGTTTGTTAACTATTTGCGTGACTTCACAACAACAAAAAGGCAAACGTTATGAAAGCAAAATTTAATAAAACAACACAGGCTTTATTACTTTGCAGTACCTTCGCAGGCACAGCACTTGCGGCGGATAAAGTATCTCTTGATACAGATAGTTCAGAGCGATTTATCGTAACTCTTAAATCTGATGCATTGAAAATGGGTTTACCGGTCACAGCAGATGCACAGCAACAACAGGCTTTTAAGCTCAATAAACTGCATTCGTTAGCAAGCAGTGTTACGTCTCAGGCAATTCATGTATTACCTAGCACTAATTCGGTAGCACTTAAATTAACTCAAGCTGAGCGAGCGCAATTATTGAGTCGCAGTGATGTGCAATCGGTTGAGGTTGATCCAAAACGCTATTTACTTGCAGAAAGCACACCTTATGGTATTGGTATGGTGCAGGCTAATCAGTTAAGTGACAACCTCACAGGTAATCGCAAAGTGTGTATTATGGATACCGGTTATCAATTGGGTCATCCAGACTTACCATCAAACGGCATCACAGGTAATGATGGTTATGGCAGTAATGATACCGGTAACTGGTATAACGATGGCAACGGCCATGGTACGCATGTTGCGGGTACTATTGCTGCAATTGGCGGAAATGGCCAAGGCGTCGTTGGGGTGAACCCTTCTAATCAGTTAGGCCTTCATATTGTTAAAGTGTTTAACGACCAAGGGCGTTGGGCTTACGGTTCTGATTTAATTCGTGCGATTGAGCAATGTCAGCAAGCGGGCGCTAATGTGACCAGTATGAGTTTAGGTGGTTCGGGTCAATCAAGTGCTGAGCGCCAAGCTTTTGCAAACAGTTATGCGCAAGGTATGCTGCATATTGCAGCAGCGGGTAACGACGGCAACAGTTCGATGAGTTATCCTGCATCGTACGATGCAGTGGTATCGGTTGCTGCGGTGAATAGCGGTGAAAGTAAAGCATCGTTCTCACAATATAACAGCCAAGTAGAAATTGCTGCGCCAGGTGTGAGTGTTAATTCAACATGGATCAACAGTGGCTACAAAAGCATTAGCGGTACATCAATGGCAACGCCACATGTATCAGGTGTGGCAGCATTAGTATGGAGCCATTTTCCAAACTGTTCTAACCAGCAAATTCGCGACGCGTTAAATACAACGGCAAAAGACAAAGGTGCTGCAGGACGTGATACCTCTTACGGCTATGGTATTGTGCAAGCCAAAGCAGCGTATGATTATTTAGCAAGTAGCAGTTGTGGAGGCGGTACAGGCGATGCAAAGCCTGTTGCCAATTTTGCGGTACAAGTCTCTGGTAACACTGCACAATTTAGTGACAGCTCAACAGATGACAAAGGCATAACCAGTTACGCATGGGAGTTTGGTGACGGCGCGACTAGCAGTAGCCAAAATCCTAGCCATACCTATAATACGTTTGGCGATTACACCGTAAGCCTCACGGTTACCGATACTAAAGGCCAAACTAACCGCAAATCAAGCATCGTCACAATCAGTGATGGTTCAAGCAGTGGATGTAACGGACTAGCAAATTGGTCGGCATCAAAAGCCTATAAAGTCGGTGATAAAGTGGCTTATCGAAGTAATCAATATGAAGCAACTTGGTGGTCAACAGGGGCGCAGCCAGATGTGTATACTAATGTTTGGAAAAACACAGGTAAATGCAGTGGCGATGGCAACGTAAATCAAGCACCTGTTTCAAACTTTACGTTTAGTACAGCTGGATTAACGGTAGCGTTTAACCAAACCGCTACAGACGATAAAGGCGTTGTAAGTTACGCATGGAATTTTGGCGATGGTACAACTAGTAACGCTACTAACCCGAGTCATAGTTATGCGCAAGCGGGCAGTTATACCGTAAGTTTAACTGTTGCTGATAATGAAGGATTAAGTCACTCAAAAAGCCAATCAGTAGTTGTAAGCAGTGATACTGGTGCAGGTTGTAACGGTGTGGTTGCATGGAGTGCCGGCACAGTGTTTCTAACTGGAGAACAAGCATCTTACAATGGCCGTTTGTACTCAGCTAAATGGTGGACCCAAGGTGCAAACCCAGAGCAAAACTCAGGCCCTTGGGATGTATGGCAAGATGAAGGTGCATGTAACTAAGCAATGCTCATTTTTAACCTAAACCCATATTTAACCTAAACTTGGGGTAAGAAGTTAACTAACGCTTTACGATCCCGAGGTGAGGTTAATCATACTAAACCCATTCTCAAATGGTGTAAGGCAACCATCTGGTTGCCTTTTTTAGTGCACGCTCTCACTGATATCAATCTGCCAAATTTGGCTGATTTGGTTATCCAGCAATGCACAAAAAAACTGCTGATTGACGTTAGACTGACGACATAAGTTACGACCATATTTTGCTAATGAGCTGATGTCAGTCGTTTGTTTTGAGGCTAAATTTAGCCGTTTGTAACCAAGATTAGTGCGATAGATAATACTGTTGTTCACATACTGCCAATCGCGCCACTGTAATAGTGCGAAATCTTTAACTAACACCCTTTCCTCATTTGTAATAAGAGCGCGAGCGAATAAGCCATCTTGACTAAATTTACTGTAATAAAGAGTATTTTCAGCAAAGTAGAAACTATAGCCGCCATTAAAGGTAATTTGTTTAGCTTGGCTTGATGCCGAATCGAGTTGCCAAATATTCCATTCTTGATTTTGCTCAGCACTTACAAACAGTTGGTTCTCGGCATTAAAACCAACAAAGTGAATAGTATTAAATGTGTGATTTATCTTTTGCCACTGTGATTTTGTCATATCGTAGCGATAAATTTGATCGTTAATATTGGCAACAAGCGCAGTTGCGTCAAATGACCATGCGATATTACCGACATACTCAATGGTATTGTCAAAACTAAGTGTTTTGCTAGTGTGTTTGTCAGCCAGCTTAATGCTCAATTTACCGTTGAGTGATTCAACATAAACCAGTTGGTCGTTAATAGGAGATGGTGCAAATTGTAAAATGCTGGCTTGGCGTTTAGTAATGGCTTGAGGCGCTTGATTATCGGTAATGTGATAAAGGTTTGAGATTACGGCGTAGTGCTCGGCAAAAAGCGCGTCTTTACTTGCAAAAATTCGGTTAAAGGTATCAGAGTAGTCTAGCTGGGTTAGTGTGTTTTGCTCGCGATTAAACTGATACAGCCCATCTTTTGCAGAAATAAGCAAAATATCATTAATCCAGCTTAATGATTGCACGTGATCAATTAAGGGTACTTCAAAGGGTGGCTTAGAGTCATTTAGCGTTTTAATCACTAAGCTATCGGGTTTATTTGCATGGTAATTTATATAAGCAAGCTGATTATTGCTGATAGCAAATATGCGGTGCCCCAAACTGTTTCCACTATTGTCGGGAAAGCTCAATTGTTGCTGGCGAGCGGTTCGAGTATTAAACGCCATTAATTTATAAGGTGCCGAGGAACTTTCTCGATAGGCATAAACTAAACGATTATTGCTATCGAGCGCCATATTGGTCACAACACTGGTACCACATGAAAGTAACTGAGTAAGTTGCTGCGTAACTAAATTAAATTCAACAATCTTGCATTGTCGTTCAGTTAAATTAGTAAGCCTTGCCAAATACAGAAAATCGCTATTTGCGATTACATCGGTGTAATAGAAATTATCGCTTAAAAGCGGGGTTAAGCTGCCGTTTTGCTCAAGCTTCACAACCTTACTGATTGCAGCGTTATTGTTTTTATGCAGGGCGTAAAGTGTTTGTGAACTCTCGTCAAAATAGGGGTTAAACGTCATGCCTAATTGCTCTGTAAGCACGAGGCGATTTGTTAATTTGAGCTGGTGATTAGTTTTACTCAAAAAAGTAATCATCGACAAAATGATAAGCACGATCATCGCAATTAAGCCAATTAGCCACTTATTTTTACGTGTCGCCGGGTGCTGCTTAACTTCATTGTCAGGCGAAGTTGAAGTTAATGCAATTGGTGTGACCGCAAAGCGATATCCCACTTTGCTTACCGTTACAATATAAATAGGTTTTGTTGGTTCGGGCTCAATTAATTTTCTGAGCTGACTAATTGCGCGATTTACAGCCGCATCACTCACCACTCGACCTTGCCAAACATGTTCAATTAGTTCGTCGCGCGATAAGGCTCGTTGGTTATTACGGCAGAAAAAAATCAGTAACTCAAATAACTTCGGCTCGCATTCAGTCACCGTTCCATTGATGGTTAGGGTATTTGTTTGCGTATTAACTTGAATAGCATCGAAGCTAAATGAACCTTCTATCATTATGATTTTAATAGTTATTATAATTTCATCATCAAATTATCATAACTTAATTAAGCAACAATAACAGCTTTTACATAATTTTAAGGCGGTCTTTGAACTTCAGATTGAGATAAGATAATGAGAAAAATTACAAAAATCGCAGTGCTAGCAAGTTGCTTAATTTCGGGTTGTGGTGGCAGTAGTAAAACAGCAAATCCAGTTAACGATAATAACTCAAACGGACAGAGCTTATGTGCTGCACAAGCTATTCCTGATGGTGCTGAATGTATTGGTGTAGATGGCCGACAAAATTTGGTCTTTGGCGATACGAGCAAAGAGTACAAAGGGCTAATTCTTACTTTGCATGGCGCACCAGGTTATATGGCTAAAGTAGCCGGTATTTTTGACGCAAACATGCTTGAAGAAAAAGGGTACTTAGTAATTAGTCCAAATGGCAATGGCAGCGCATGGCAGTGGGATAGCAACACCGATGTTAACATCAGTGATGATAGCAATTACATTGCCAATTTAATTGATTATGCCCATGCAAATTACACAATTGAAGGCGATAAAGCACGCATCTTCGGTTACTCTGCGGGTGGTTTTATGGCCTATACCTTAGCGTGTCACATTCCTGAAAAGTTAGTTGGTATTGTTGCATTGGCGGGGCAATATCGTGGTGATTTTGCTGCATGCTCAACCACCACAGCTGTAGCAATTCATCATCTACATAGCCCAACAGATATGGAAGTGCCGGTTAATGGCCGTGCCAGTGGCAACATTAAAAGTGTAGAGGACACGATTAATCACTGGCTTAGTATTAACGGTTGTGCTGTGCAATTTGAACAAATAACTCACCCTGCGGTCACCACTGACAGCAGTGGTACCGTTACCAATAATTGGCAACAGTGTGCGACATCTGTAGCATCCTCTAAGTTGTTTTCCGTGCCTCATGAATCAGATTATTTATCAGATGCGCTTTTTGATATTTACCAATCGAGTATGGCATTGGAGAACTAATATGCGTGTGATACTTGGATTAATTTTGTCATGTGCATTGGTTGCATGCTCAGATTCACCAAAATCATTTGATGACATTAGTAAAACAATTGATGATATAAACTGGCAACTTAAACCTAAATACAACGGCGAAGTGCCCAATAATCAAGCTGCTAATTCGTACCGTATTGCAATAACGGGCAATAGCCATGTTTCAGGACTAGGCGCTGAGATCAATAAAGTGATTACACAGTTAACACCCCAAAAGCAGACAGTATCTGAGACTATTGGCAGTGGCTTTTTAGATAACAGTATTCAAAGCAGCAGTGCAACTCACGCGCTTGTAAGCGGCAATTGGACGCACATTATTTTGCAAGGGCAAAAATACTCGCAATCACGTAAGACAACGTATTCAACTACGGCGGCAGAAAAATGGATAGCCAACGCAAAGGAGCTTAATGTTATGCCAATATTATTTCCCGAGCACCCGCAGCGTGGCGACACAACAGAAGCCCAATATGTTTATGCTCTGCATTCAGATATTGTTGCCAAGCAAGCGAGTTGTCTTGCTCCGGTAGGCCTTGTTTGGGATAGTGTTTTGCAATTAATGCCTAATCTTAGGCTTCATGCTAGCGATGGTAATCACGCTGCGCCATTGGGTAAATACTTAACAGCACTAGTGTTTGCTGAGGTGATCACCGGACAACGAGTCGACTCAGTGATTTTAACGCCTGTTAATGGTGTGCGCGCTGACGAGCAACTCCTCATGGCTCAGGTAGTATCAGAAGTAATTTATCAGCTTCCTCCGTGTCCTTTTTCTCAATCCTCGCAGAATTAGCGTGCGCGCTAATATCTCTAGTAGCAAAGCACAAGGTTTGCGCTAAGCAAACTCTTGTGCTTTTTTATATGTCTTAGTCCTGCTTTTTAACGCGGTAGAACCCAGCATAAAGCGCAGGTACCACGCCCAAGGTTAAAACAGTGCCTACGCCTAAACCAAAGGCAATCACACAGGCCATGCCGTAAAATAGCGGATCTTTACCAATAATAAGTGGTAGTAGTCCCATCATGGTAGTGATGGTGGTCATCGCAATTGGGCGAAGTCGCGTTAAGCATGCATCAATAATGGCTTGATACTCGCTTTTACCTTCAGCTTGTTCAATTGCAATGCGGTCGATTAATACAATGGCGTTATTGATAATAATGCCCGCAAGGCTGTAAAGGCCAAGTGTTACCATAAAGCCAAAGGGCGCTTGCATTAACAGTAAACCAATCACCGCACCAATAAATGAAAGCGGAATAGTAAGCGAAATCACCATGGCCTTTCTAAATGAATTAAACTGCGCCACCAATAAAATAATAATAAAGCCAAGCACCATCGGCATATTGGCGCTAAGCGCTTTTTGCCCCGCCTTTGACTCTTTAATTACACCGTCGTATTCAATGGTGTGATTAACTGGTAAGTCATGCTTAAGCAGTTGAATTTGCTCATCAACAAGTGCTTTAAAATCTTCCGCAGAAAGCTTGGTGTTGCGTGCTTCAATGCTAATGGTGCGGAACATATCTTCATGATGAATAATTGAAAACTGGTTCACAGGCTCAAAGTCAGCAACTTGAAATAACGGTACGGCACGGCCAGATTTTTCTGAATACACATTTAAGGTACGCAGTCTATCAAGGCTATTTCGCTCGTTTTCACCAGCGCGCAACACAATAGGGATGATCTCGTCTTGATCACGAAAGTTAGTAATTACACCGCCACTAAAGTAGCTATCAAGCGCTTGCGCAATTTCACTTGACGTTAGGCCTGCGCGTTTTGCTCGGTGCTGGTCAATTTTAACCGAGATTTTGGTGATCAGGTTCTCCCAATCGGTGCGCACATTAAGCGAGTTTGGCGCGGCATGTAATACCGCCATAATCTCTTGCGCTTTTTGATAAATAACCTCTTTATCAGGGCCTTTTACCTGCACTTTTAAAATAGACGAATCCGACGGCCCTAAAAACATTTTACGCACGCGCGCAGAAATATTTGGAAAACGTGCTTCAATTTGCGTATCAAGCTCTAATACCCGCGAAGCAATATCGGTTTCTGGTGTTACATTCAGTACAATAAAGCCTTTGTTTTCTACAGGGTCTTCTGGGTTTAGCGAAAGCACAAAACGTGGGCCGCTAAAGCCAACATAACCCGAAAAGCTTTCAATATAGTCAAACTGTTCTTTGTTATTGAGCCATGCGAAGATTTCTTGCATTTGACGGTTAGTTTCCCGTGATGACGTGCCACGTGGCAAATCAATATTAACCAATACTTGAGTGCGATCTGAATTTGGGAAGAACTGCTTAGCGACAAATTTCATAGATGCGCCAGCGCCAATAAACAAAACAAACATCGCGGCCATAAACACCGCTTTATGTTTCAGCACCCAATGTAAAAGTTGCTCATATTTTCCATAGTAACTGGCCAATTTGCCAAACTCATTGCTATCACTAGTGGTTGTTTTGGGTACTTTAATAAAGTAGTAACTTAAAATGGGTGTAACGGTCAGTGCTAATACCCAACTGCTTAGCAAGGTAATTAAAATCACCAATGAGATTGAGCGGGTGTACTCGCCTGCCACATGCTCTGCTAGCATCAGCGGTAAAAAGAATAAAATGGTGGTGGCTGATGAGCTTAGTAACGGAATTGCCAACTCTTTACACCCCTGCACCATGGCATTGTAGCGGTCGATACCTTGCTCCAAACGGCGTTTAAAATCTTCGGCAATAACAATACCGTTATCAACTAATAAACCAAGTGAAATAATCAGCGTTGCTAAGCTCATGCGCTCAAGTTTAATACCGCTGTATTGCATAATAGCAAGTGTAACGAGCATCACCAGCGGTACAATGGCACCTACAATTAATCCGGTGCGCAGCCCTAAAAACAAAATGACTACCACAAGTACAATAGCGAGTGTTTGCAGCACATTAATTGATACGCCTTTCACGGTTTTTTCAACTTGATCGGCCTGATAAGTTGCAATGTCGAGTTGATAGCCAATTGGTAATGTCTGTTCAATTTCAGCTATTTTGGCTTTAAAGCGCGGCGCAAACTCTAAAATATTGTACTCTGGCAACATCGCATTAGCGAAGAAAATAGCCGGTTTTCCATTAAAATAAGCCAATTTATCCGGTGGGTCGATATAGCCTTTTTTAATCGTCACGATGTCTTTTAAAGCGATAAAATCTTCAGTGCCCGGAATGATAATATAGGTATTTTCAATATCAGGAATGCTGTTAAAGTTACCGCTTGGCTCAATAATAAAGCTGCGGCTACCAGTATCAACACGGCCACCTGACTGCACAATATTTTGGTTTTTAAGTTCGTTGATGAGCGCTAAAGGCGAAATCCCTAACTGTGCTAATTTGGCATTGGACGCTTCAAGGTAAATACGCTCGGCTTTGGCGCCTAAAATTTCAATTTTTTTAGTGCCTTCAACACCATAAAGGGTATCGCGAATATGCTGTGCAATATCGTACATTTCGGCCATATCAAAGCCATCGGCGGTTAGTGCTAGGGTGATCACCGACACATCACCAAACTCATCATTTACATACGATGGTAACGTACCTTGTGGAAGTTTTCCTTGGACATTATTCACCTTGTTGCGTAAGTCTTGCCAGATATTGTCGAGGTTAAAATAACGGTCGTAAATTTTTACGTGAATAGTCGAAAGCCCTGTAGATGACGACGACTTAATTTCTTTTACTTCCGGAATTTTGCGGATTTCTTCCTCTAATTTTCGTGTGATCAGCTGTTCAACCCGATCCGGTGCCATACCTGGAAACTGCGTGCTAACAATGGCTTCACGAATGGTAATGGTCGGATCTTCCTGAGCAGGCAGAGTAAAATACGCAAAAATGCCGTTTAGCATTAATAGCGCCACCACAAGTAATACGGGTTTTTTATAATTAAACGCCAAAGCGGTAATATTCATATTCCCGCTCCTTAATTAAAGCGCTGCACGGCGTTATCAAGTAACGACACTTTTTGCCCATCGCGTAAAAAGGCGATGCCTGCCGTGGCGATAATTTCGTTGTCGTTTAAACCTTTAGAAATAATCACTTCATTGTTGATAACGTTTTCGGTTTGTACAAAGCGTTTTTCCAATAGCTGAGTTTCAGGGTTAAACACAAACACATAGGCTTTTTGTTTCACATCAGCACCAAGGGCACTTACCGGAATACGAATACTGGGGCCAGTGTAACCAGTACGCCCCATGCCTTGATAAACAAATTCAACCTCGGCGGTCATGCCAGCGCGTAGCACGGAATTTTCTTCATCTAAAATCACGGTGACGGGGAACGCATTGGCTGATTCAGCGCGGGTACCTTTTTCAGAAATATGCCCTTTCATTTCAAGCTGTGGCATAACCGGGTAGGTTACTTTCAGTGTCATATCGCTGTTTAAGTCATGAATAATGCTTTCAGGCACCATTACATTTACTTCAAAGCCGTGCTGACCTTCAATTTCAAACACCGATTGCCCTGCTCCAACTTGTTGAGAAGGCTCGATTAAACGTTTAGTAATAACGCCATCGTAGGGGGCAAGTAGTTCGCTGTCCTGAACATTTTTACGGGCAATATTAAGCTGGGCATTCGCTACATCCACGGCACTTTTGGCTGATTCAAATGCTGATTTTGAATTATCAAAACCTGATTTTGATACTAAGCCTTGCTCGCTGAGTGTTTTGTAACGCTCATATTCATTTTGCGCTTCTTGAAGTGTCGCTTCGGCTTGCTTCACCTGCGCTGATGCAGATTCAAAACTTAACTGAAACGTGAGTTGATTTAGCTTAGCAAGGGGCTGACCTTTACTCACTGTATCGCCTAATTTTACAAACACCTTTTCAACTTTACCGTTTACTTCAAAACTTAAATTAGCATTTTCAACGGGTGCAACAATGCCCGAAAGTGTACGCACTTGTTCAAAATTTGAGGTTTTTACCGCTGTCCATGCGATTGGGCGGATAGGTGATTCAGTGTGTTCGATTTCTTTTGAACAGCCAACAAGCGTGATAATACACGCAACAACGTAAAGTAAACGCATAACGGTTCCTGTAAAATGTGATAATTTTATAAGCACAAATTGAGTAAATTAATTTGGTACTATGCAGTACCAAATATTTTGGTACCATGTAGTACCAAAGTCAACCATGTTTTTACAAATAATAGGTACAATCTTGAGTTTAGAACAAATTTTAAGTGCAAAACCGTTATCAGAGCGCGGTAAAAAAATCCTCGCGGTAGCACAAACGCTATTTTTAGAACATGGTTACGATAATACTTCGCTTGAAATGATCATTAGCGAATCGGGCGGTTCTCGTCGTAATATTTACAGCGAGTTTGGCAACAAAGAAAAACTGCTGCTTGCAGTTATTCGTGAAAAAGCTGAAGTACAAGTGGGCACTTTACTTAATATCGATTACGACTTGCCGCCGCAACAAGCATTAAGCCGCGTGTGCTATGGTTTTGCGCAAGGCTTTTTATCAGAAACCATGCTTAAGTTATTCCGCTTAGTCACCAACATAGTGCCTAAATTACCGGAAGTGGGCGAGTTGATTTATCACTATGGCCCGCTCAGAGGCAGCATTCCGCTGGCGAAATACTTAACCCATTTACACCAGCAAAACATGCTCGATGTCGACGACGCCGAATTTGCCGCAAAGCTACTCATCGAAATGATCAAAGGGCGCTTACACATTAAAGCGATATTGCTGCCAAACGAGGTTATTAGCGAGCAAGAAGTGCAAGAGCATGTTGATAAAGCCGTCGCCCGCTTTTTAAAAGCGTATGCCACGGCTTGAAAGGGTTAACAGGTTTTCATTAAAGCTTGTTTTTAATTTCGTTGATTTTGGTCGCATATTTGCTTTTAGATGACGCCAGTTGTTGTGCCTTGGTAAATTGTATAATTGCATTTTCGTATTGAGATATTGCAATGTACGCATCTGCTAAGCTGTCATATACGTTTTCAGATTGAGGATGAGCCTCAACATTAAGTTTAAAAAAGGCGATCGCTGCATCAAACTCATTAACTTCTAGTAATTCGTAGCCAAACTGATTTAAACGTCGTTCATTTAGGCCGTTATTTTGGCTGACTTGTTGTTGGTACCATGTAACAGCGTACTCTAGACCATCTTCTTTTAAACGTTTATATAAAGCTTGGTTTTTTCTCAGTTGCGCAGGGTTTATTGGCTTACCATACAATATATTTATAATATTGTCCGTAATAGCAGTCATCGGCGCCCCCCCAGTGTTGTTCAAAAGTACAATTAATACATTATCTTCGGGAATTCGAGTAATATGAGAGTTAAACCCTTGTATGCCTCCTCCGTGATAAAGCTGAGTTAATGGTTCGCCGTATTGAGCTGAATCGAGCTGTGACACAAGCCATCCAGCTGCATAGTTGTAATGGGGAGAAACTGTGTACATCACCTTTGTGAGTTTTGGAGAGAGCAGGGTATTGTTTGCAAGTGCACGATCCCAAAGTAGTAAATCATCTACTGTGGAATATATGCTACCGGCTGAATAAGGAATGGACATATCGATAAATGGTGCGGGTTTTACACCAGCGAGTGTGCGCTCGTAGCCATTAACGCGATGTGTGATAAAACGATTTTGTCCGTTAAAGCCGCTATTTAACATGCCTATAGGTTTAAAAATCTGCTCAATAAGCACTTGTTCAAAGGTTTTTTTGGTTACCCGCTCAATGATGTGTCCTAGGATTGTGTAACCGGCATTACTGTATTTAAATTGTGCACCGGGTTCAAAAAGTAAATCTTCACTGCAAAGTGTTTGAATAAACTCTATTACTGAATAAGGGTTACGCGCTTCAATTTGCTTAAACTCTTGCAAATGAAAAAAATTTCCCAAGCCAGATGTATGTGTAAGTAGTTGGTGAATAGTGATTTTTTTACCGGTGTCTGCACGATATTCAGGTATGTGATCTATTATTTTATCACTTAAATTTATTTTTCGTTGCTCAACTAACTGTAGTACTAACATTGCTGTAAATTGTTTTGTGACTGATGCAATTCGAAATTTTCCTGTTACTTGATGATCAATACCCCATTCAAAATTTGCTTTTCCGTAACCTTTTTTTAATATCGGTTGTCCATTTTTTGCAACTAGCACGACACCATTAAATTGGTCGAGTTGGTTATATTGAGTTATCAGTGAGTCAATTTTTTTTGGGATATTTTTTGATGACGCATAACTACTGCACGAGAAAAAAATAAGACTAATTAAATAGATTAAACGCATTGTACTTCCTTAATAAAATAGAGTTTCAAAACGTAAGGCAAGCATTAAATAAACTTAAGTGACTTAACGTGACAAATGGTGACAACCATAAAAAATATAAATAAAATAAAGGATTAGGAGTTTTAGGAAAAAACATGGCTTGTTATAAACTAGGTGATGACTTAATGCTAGACGTCACGAAGCGGAGCTTGACGAAGTCTGGAGTTGAGGTCGATTTATCGGAGTTATCTTACCGACTTTTAAAATGCTTAGTTGAACATGCACCACACTTAGTTTCGCATCAAGAGTTACTTGAGCAAGTTTGGCAAGGTAAAGTTGTATCGGATGACACCATTAAAAAACGCGTATCTCGTTTACGCGAAGTAATTCAAAAAGCTGAGCAGAAAAATAGTATTGTTGCCGAAAGAGGATTGGGTTATCGCTTTACTCTTGAAATCACGCCATTGGCACCGCCAATCCACACCTTATCTTCAGGCTTTAATTACCCAAAACATGTTGTTTTTGCTCTAATAGCGAGTTTGATATTTGCTGTTGTTTTAATAAGCAACACAGTTGTTAGCAAGCGTGATATTAATAGTGTTACTGATACGCCACCAGTTCTAACTGAAGTGAGCCAATATTTAAGTTTACGTGACGAACAAGACATTAATCGTGGTATTTTTCGACTGGAACAACTACTTGAACAATTCTCAAATACCCCAGCTGTTTTGTGTGCGTTAAGTGATCTGTATTTGGTTAAATATCAACTGTATGAACCAAGCGACAAAACACTTCAATATGCACTAAATTATGCAAAAGCAGCGGCTAAATATAACCCAACTGAAGCGTGGGCGTATGTTACCTTGGCTAACGCAAAGATTTTAAGCGGGCAAATTACAGTTGCACTTGAACAAATTGATAAAGCGAAAAAGTTAGCGCCCAATTGGGTGGATGTATATGTAACACAGGCGAAAGCATATCGCCTTCGAGGTGAAATATCTCATGCATGGAATAGCATTCAAATTGCTTATAGTAAGCAACCAGATAACCCGTATGTACGGCTAGAGCGCGCAAATGTATTAATTACAAAAAATATGTTTAGCTGGGCTGAAAAGAACATTACTGAATTATTGGTGGAATTGAATAGTGACCCATTTGTGAGAATCGCGAAAACTGAGTTGCTGCTTGCATCAAAACACTATTTAGCGGCATTAGATTGGCAAACGCAGCTGCACTCTGAATTTCCAGAGTCATTTCAAGTTACTTTTCTAAATGCAATCACTAATGATTTAAATGGAAAACCTGATTTAGCAGATAGAGATTTTAAGTACTTGGCTAACAGAGCCACGATCTTTTCATCAATATCCCAATTGTTTTTAGCATTACGTGGGCATTCCAATAATACGTTGCTCAATAATAAAATGAATGAGTTATCGATTTCGTATTTGGAGAATGCCCTTTACCCGCTCACTCTTGGTGAAAGCGAACAGTTTTTAGTTCAGTTAGAAGCGGCAATTGAGCATAATTTTGCTACCGAATATTTCTTGCAGATGCCAAGAGTTCAAACGGCGGTTTTAAATGGACCAAATGAAACGTTGAATACTCATGCAACGTTTAGTCAAATTAAGGAGAGCCTGTATATTATGAATCAGCAAAAACGTATAAAACGAGTGCCAATTAAATCGTGAGTATTATGTGAATGAAGGAATTAAACATAAACCCGACTACGAACAGAAAATATCATGTTGATAAAGCCGTCGCCCGCTTTTTTAAAGCGTATAAAACGGAATAAATAGTTACATATGTTAGATAATTGAATCGGCTTGATTTGTTGCATAATAAGCTAGCAGAGCATTTAGTTATACTTGTGTTTTTAGCCGCCATTTAGCTTTTTATTTACCCTCTGGCATAATGGGTTAAAGCAGATGTTGGCGCTAGATAGTCGTTGCAGAAAACGAGCTTTATCACCATTAATGAAACACTTATACTAAAGTGTATCTGACACCAATAATTACAAAGCAAATATATTTAAAGTTTAGATTTTAAGCGCAATTATGAAACAAAAAAAACGGATATTTTTATTACTAATACTGCAGCTTTTCTTATCGTGGTTATCACTAAGTAAAGATTTGACTTTTATCGATTATGAAAATTATCGATTTAACGAAAGAGCGACACTTGATAACGTTTTTGTATGTGCAATTTTAATGCCATTAATGATGATGGGGTGTTCAATCGTTAGTGGCGTTTTTGCTTTATGTTTTAATAAAAAAAATATATTCGACTTCGTTAGTAAATGCGCTTTTTTTGTAGTTTCAGCGGCCACTATTTCGGGGCTTTTATATCTTAGTTATAGGGTAATTATGTATGGCCCACAAAAAGAGGGCTTGATGATCATTTTATTTTTCCCAATAGTCGGCTCTATAGTATTTGCTGTGAGTATTGTTTTATCTTCAATATTCTTTTTTGTTAAAAAGAAACATACCTGAAATAACCTCAGGTACGTTTTTCATTTGGCTTACTTCAAATTGGCTGTGCGTAAACGTATTCTTTGATAATCTCACTTTGTGCAAAAATAATTAAGTCAGTTTTTGCATTGTGAATATGATTTTTTAGCTATCGACTTTGTTTAATCACAAACGTTAAATCAACTAATTTGTTTTGTTACACTAATGCCTAAGCGTTTTGCAAGGCGGGTTAAATTAGCGCGGTCGGTGTTAAGTTCTCGTGCGGCGGCTGACCAATTACCATTATGGTTAGACAAGGTATTTCGTATCATTTCACTTTGAAAACGCTCGGTGGCTTGTTTTAAACTTTCATCTGGTTTTAACAAAAATTGCTGCGTTTGAATTGGATTAGCCTTTACCTCATCGCTACTTGTGCCGTCAATTGCAAGTTCTCTGACTAATTCACCGCAATCAATCGGGTTAATTATTACAATAGGAGATTGGGTATTTACCGATGCTTTAAGTGCCGCGCGGCTTATTACATGTTCTAATTCACGCACATTGCCCGGCCAATGGTAGGCATTTAAATACGGTATAACCTCTTGTGATAGTTTAAGCTGTTGTAAACCAAGTTTGCGGCGAGATTGCTCCACAAAGTAACCTGCGAGCAAAGCAATATCACCATTTCGTGTTCGCAGGGGTGGAATACTCACTGGGTAAACACTCAAACGGTGAAATAAGTCTGCGCGAAACTGCCCACTTGCCACTTCCTCTTTTAAATCACGGTTGGTTGCTGCAATAACACGCACATTTACATGTTGAATGTCGTCTTGCCCAACAGGTTGAATTTCATTGGATTGTAAGGCGCGTAATAACTTACTTTGCGCTGCAAGCGGCAGTTCGCCCACTTCATCTAAAAACAGTGTGCCACCGTCGGCTAATACAAATTTACCGGCGCGATTTTTATCAGCACCGGTAAAGGCACCTTTTACATGACCAAATAATTCACTTTCAATCAAATTTTCAGGCAGTGCTGCGCAGTTAACATACACCAAAGGCTTATCGGCGCGGTTAGATTCAAGGTGCAAGCGCCGTGCAATTAGCTCTTTACCGACACCCGTTTCCCCTTGAATTAAGACACTAAATGGCGACGCGGCAACTAAACTCACTTCTTTTTTTAGCTTTAACATGGCTTGGCTGTCACCAATTAGTTCATTACCGTTACGGGCGATGGCTTCTTGGCTGAGCTCTGCCATTAATAAATGTGAGCGTGAATTACGCTGCTCTAACTCATCAAGTGTTAGGGCGATTTTTAAGGTGGCAGCAGCAATGGCAGCTAAGGCATCGAGCTTATCTTGGCCTAAGTCATCAAAGGCGTTTGGTTTTAAGGAATCAAAGGTCAAAATGCCAATTAAACGCTCAGCAAAATAAAGTGGTAACCCCATGCAGGCATGAATTGGTAAATCACCAGGATGATCGGCAACTAAGCCATCGTATGGGTCGGGTAGGGGGCTTGATGAGGCAAAGCGCACCGAACCCTTGGCCTCGCAGATTGCTGCAAAACGCGGGTGTTCGCTAATCACAAAACGCCTGCCGAGGGTGTCGGGTGTTAGCCCTTTAATCGCGAGTGGTTTTAACACTTCGCCACGCAGTGCAAGTAGCGCAATGGCTTCGCATTCAATCACCGATGCAAGGGTCTGTAATAATTGCTCAAATCTATCTTGATTGTCGAGGCTGGTCACTTGCGCTTTTGCAAATTCAACCAGTGTTTGAGAATTAATCGCCATAACGCTTTTCTTATATAAAACACAGTTGAGTCATTATGACTTATTTTTGGTGTGTGTCAAATTGACTCTTTTTGGGTGGGTTACAGCCCTGAATTTCAGGCAACCGCATGATAAATATATAGAAAGTCTTTTTGGCATTATTGCTGCTATATCAAGCTGAATTTACACAAAGTGAAGGCTTAATTATGCAGCAAGTTGTTAATGAGACTGCGTTTATCAATCATGAGCGTGCGCTAACGCTTACACAAAACAAGCAAAAAGACGTGTTTAGCTTAACTAAGCAAGTGGGTAATTGGTTAATGCTGGTGCCGGTTAGTTTGTTTATGAGTTGTTTGCTGATCAGTTACCCATTTGCTGAGTATTTTTCTATCGGTCAACAAATTGCTGCCCACATTGGCACCATGGTATTTCCCGCATTATTTAAAATTGGTTATGTGATCCGTTGTATTGGGCAACATGGCTTAGGCCTTCGCGTGTAGTTAAAAGGAAGGAATAAGCAATGTTAAACATTCAAGAACCTATAAATGCTAATTCAACGCAACCAACCACATTAGCAGAGCACCCGTTTTTTCAGTTGGCATTTCGCTCAAGCTTTATTTTGGGGTCTATCGCCTCAATTTTAGCTATGACTATCTGGCTTGGCTTTTTAAATGCGTGGTGGCAGTTAAACCCAACAGGGCTTACGCCAACGGTATGGCATCTGCACGAAATGCTATTTGGCTTTGGTGCCACCATTGCCACTGGTTTTGTGTTAACTGCGGTGCAAAGCTGGACCGGTAGGCCAAGCATTAAAGGGCTGCCCTTAATGGCATTGGTTAGCTTATGGTTGGTGATCCGCGTTTTGTTTTTTGTTAATTCAACCGCAACCGTTATTTTAGCAACTGTACTGCAAGGTCTTTGGTGGATAAGCATTATAACCATTTACTCGCACATAGTGTTGCTTGCTAAAAACCGCCGTAATTATCTGTTTATCCCACTATTTAGTGTGATGGCACTTCTTGAAATGGCACTTTTAATCAGTGAGCTAACCATAGATACCGCGCAGGCACTTCATATTGGCCGCACTATGGTGCTGATGTTTGGCATTTTGATGGGCATTGTCGGTGGCCGTGTTATTCCATTTTTCACCCGTAATGGTGCCAAATTAGTGGCAGTGTCACATCCTAAGCTGCTAGACCCGCTGTTACTGATTACCTCATTGCTTGGCGCCTTGGTGTTTTTCAGTCACTTTTATATTTCACTGCCGTTATCGCCTGCGTATTTAATGATTGCTGCAGGGGGTTTGCACCTGTGCAAATTAGCATTTTGGCAAAGCAATAAAACTGCGGGCATTGCGCTTTTATGGTCACTGCATCTGTCGTATGGCGCGTTGGGCGTTGGTCTAATTTTACTGGGTACAAGTTATTTCACACTGCTTATCGCTTTTAGTTCTGCGCTTCATGTAATCACTGTAGGTGCGATGGGACTGATGATCTTATCTATGATGAGCCGTGTTTCACTCGGTCATACTGGCCGCATATTGATGCCCAAACCCATTATCAGTTATGCATTTTTACTCTTGGCTTTGGCCGCAATTTTTCGCGCTTTACTGCCTTCTTTGGGTTACGCCCACTTAGCGTGGCAACTAAGCGCAATGCTCTGGATAAGCGCATTTGCCATGTTTATTTGGGTTTATTTGCCTATTTTGAAAGCGCCTCGAAAGGATGGCTTTCGTTAATTCCTAATTTTTTATTTCTTATTTCTAACAATACGTTGCAACACACGAGGTAAACCATGTTACAACAACGTCATATCGATATTATTAAAAGTTTAGTGCCGCTATTAACCGAAACAGGCCCGGCACTGACCGAGCATTTTTATCAACGACTATTTCACCATCATCCTGAATTAAAAAATATTTTTAATATGAGTAATCAGGCGTCGGGTCGTCAAAAAGCGGCGCTTTTCGAAGCCATCGCAGCGTATGCCCAGTACATTGATAATGTGGGCGCATTAAAAAGCGCAGTGGAGCGCATTGCTCATAAGCACACAAGCTTTAATATTCAACCCGAAATGTACCAAATTGTGGGCCATCACCTTACCGAAACTCTACGTGAATTAACGGGTGAGTTATTTACCGCAGACGTAGAAGAAGCATGGACTGCCGCATATGACTTTTTAGCGTCTGTGTTTATTCATCGAGAAGGGGAGCTTTATGATAGCCGCGCACAAAGCCAAGGTGGTTGGCGCGATAGTCGCCCGTTTGTGGTGAGTGAAAAAATTAAAGAATCAGAGTTGGTAACGAGTTTTGTATTAACACCAGAAGATGGTAAAGACGTTGTTGACTTTTTACCGGGGCAATATTTAGGCATTTCGGTGCAACCCAAGGATCACCCCTTTACTGAAATTCGCCAGTATTCGTTATCAACCAAACCAAATGGAAAAAATTATCGCATTTCAGTTAAGCGCGAAATGGGCGAACCAAACGGTATTGTGTCTAATTACTTGCATGATCATATTGAAATGGGCGATACCCTTTTGGTTAACGCACCAGCAGGTGATTTTTTCTTTGAAGACAAACAATCACCTGTGGTACTGATTTCAGCAGGGGTTGGGGTTACCCCAATGCAATCAATGTTAGAGTATTTAGCTGCGCTCAATTATGAGCAGGATGTTTACTACTTACATGCCTGTCAATCAACTGAGCAGCATTCGTTTAAAGCCCGTACTGAGGAGCTTACGGCTTTAAATAATTGGCAAACCTACACTTGGTATGAAGACGCGAATGATGGCAACAATCAATCAACCACTACCTTTAACGGATTGGTTGATTTAAATAATGCCCGATTACCATACGGACAAGCACACTTTTATCTGTGTGGCCCAGTCGCCTTTATGCGTTTTATCAAAAAACAATTATTAGATATGGGAGTTGGCGCAGAGCGTATTCACTACGAAGTGTTTGGCCCGCATTCGGAGCTATAGCACCCAACGAATAAAGGCCCAACATTGGGCCTTTTTATACTCGCTAACGAAACTGAGATTATGGAAACAGAAATGCGCCATTTACATTATTTTAGTGATTTGCAGTGCTTCGCATCTGTGAGGGTGAATATCCAGTCCAGCTGTTGTATGCGCGTACAAATGAGTTGTATTCATGAAAACCCAATAAAAAAGAGACTTCTTGCATTGGTAAACTGGTTTGGGTGAGATAATGTGCTGCAAGTTCCTGTCTTACGTTTTGTAATACAGATTGAAAGCTCTGATTTTCGCTTGCAAGCTTGCGCTGTAATGTGCGTTTACTCATCGCCATATGTTTTGCTACAAAATCAGCACTGCTTTCACCTTGCGGTAATGAACCAACTAAAATAGCGGCTACTTTTTCTGAGAGTGAATCGTCACTTTGTATGGCATCTAGTTTCTTTTGCAGCTCACCATCAAACAGTGCCAACATAGCCTGATTATCAGTTAGAAAGGGCATGGCGGCATCCCTTGCTGAAAAACTAATTTGTGCAAGTTCACCTTGGCAAATATCACAACCAAAAAAAGTCTTATACTTTGCTAATGATTTTGGCAGCAAAGGCAGTACTACTTTTTGAGCGGGTATTCGCTCACGGGTTGCAAGACGCGCTAATTGCGTAAAAAAGATCATTTCAACTAAATTAAGCGTTTTGGGTAATTCACCCTTATGGCCGTAACAACCTAGGGTGAGTGTGGTTGCAGACGCATCTTGCTTTATATCTAACGTTAAAGGACCGATTAACGGTTTGTAATCGCGTAAACGTGACAGTGCAGCATTCAGATCAGTACTGCACAATGCAGCATAAATAGGCACATCACACGATTCTAGGCTGATCACTTCCGCAACTTTCAGTGGCATCTCATCATTGTTAGACACCGCTTCAATGCCGTGCCATAAGTCAAAGTACTGGGACGGTGTCAGTTGTACTTTATTTTGCTCAAATAATTGCTGAGGCAAGCCTGCATGTGCCAGCACTTCATGCAGAGATATACCAAGGTCATTGAATAACACCTTCCAATTGGGTGGAATGGTAAACTTGCTTGCTCGTTTCATAATGTGATCCGCTTGATAAAAATTACATCAATTGCTTATTTTTCCATAAATTGGCGCGACATGTTTAATACCATTTTACGTGGTAGCAATGGGATGACCCAATTAATCAAAAACTTAAGTGACGATTCGTTAAAGGTGACTAATTCGCCTTTTTGCATACCTTTGTAACCATATTCGGCAACAGAACGTGCTGATTTGGCATTTTTCCAAGCATCTAATCCATCAAGGTTTCCCGCTGCGACAAAGCCAGTATCAACAGTGCCTGGGCATAACGTTGTGACTGTAATATTGTGATTTTTAACTTCTTCAGCAAGGGCCTGACTAAACGAGGTAACATAGGCTTTGGTCGCGTAATATACCGCTTGCAGAGGGCCAGGCATAAATGACGCTGTCGAAGATACGTTGAGTATTTTACCGTGATTACGAGCTATCATACCTTGCAGATATAAATGGGTTAAGCTGGTGAGTGTCAGCATATTTAATTGCATCATGGCGAGATCGTCTGCCAGTGTTCGCTCAACAAACTTACCATGTCCTCCAAAACCGGCATTGTTGATTAAAATATCGATGTTTAAACCAAGCGCAGTCGTTTTTTCGAAAACCTGTCGTGCTGATTCTGGTAGTGACAAATCAGCGCTAATAACATGAACGCTAACGCCATGTTTAGTTTCGAGCGAGTGCTTTAATTCTGTAAGTTTATTTTCAGAACGTGCGACAATGACTAAATCATCCCCATTCTCAGCGTGAATATGTGCCAGCTCTAAACCGATGCCATTGGATGCGCCTGTAATAAGTACTGTGTTTTTCATCGTTATGCCCTTGTATTGTATGTGCTTGGTATGGGGACATATTAGTAAAAAATGAACTGCGACCGTTAATCATAACGTGCCAACGACATATCAATTCGTGCCAATTTTTTGTTAGTTACCTATTTGAAACTACATGTGCATTTTGAGAAGAAAGTAAGGCGACTGATTAGTAGCCTTACTTGATTGTTGTTTATTTTAACCTAGCGATATTACTAAATCTTGGCGTTGAAAAATTACCGTATCACTTTTGCCGTTGATTGTGAGCTTCATAATAATAAAGTGATCTTCTGGTGTAAGTTTAAACCAAGGTAGCGCAAGGGATTTTGGTTTATTTTCACCGCTGCAAGAAAATAAATACCGCATTTGTAATTGGCTATTATGGTGTGCAAGTCGATAAGCTTGTTTGGTTAATTTACATGAGCCATCGGCGTGCTCAATTTGCCAACCGCTGGAGATTGCACCTAATGTGGTGTCGTGATCGGTGTTTTCAGCCCCCAGTTGTTTGGCAATAGATTGCGCCTCTTTAATTGGGGTGGTTTGTAAAATTTCGATGTTATTTCCTTGTACGGTGACATCTATATTACTGGCATGCACCTCATGGGCTTGGCTGAAAAAGCTTACGCCAAGACTTACGAGTAAAACTAAATATCGCATCATAATTAAAACTCTCTTCTAAAACACTGGAATGAGCTGCTATTAAGGCTGCCGTAGTAATCTGGGCCATTAACCAGCGGGAATACAGGCGATAGGTTTTCATCCACACTGGTGTGATAGTGATAACCTAGTCCATCATGGTCATGACCACTGTGTTCATCAAGGTATTCGTCACCTTGCGCTGTGCACTGTGCATCATAGTAGTAATCTTCATAATAAATACCTGATACAGCAGGGCCATCGCCCGCGGTGAAAAAGTTAATAATGTCTGATGTTGCAGGACCTGCCGTCACGTTCTCAACGCCTAAGCTGATATTTTCTTCATCAATAAATTTACAGGTACGTTGGCCCTCGCTACCACAGCCAGTTGCACTGTTTGCTGAATAATCACGTTTCTTCCAACAGCTTTTAGCAAGCACGTCTTTGCTGTGATACGGGCCATGAATTGGGTAACCATCTCCTGCGTAACCATAAATCGGAGAGTGTCCTTTGCCTTGATCGCCGAGTTGTTGTTTTAAACACGCGTTATAACTGTGGTGGTGGTACATGCCGTTGCCTGAATGGCCATTACACACATCCATTGCGGCAGAGCGAAATGGCAGGGCAAAGTTATTCCAAACATCTTGGTTGTTGTAAGAGCTGGCATCTGACCAATTGTAAATGGGTACGCCGTTAACCCAAAGTCCAACAGGGCCAAGGCCAGTTTCACACTCTGTTTGTGTGGGGGTCGGGTTATTTGGAAAGGTTAGCGCCATGCCTGATTGAGACTCAGGGCATGCAGCACCCGCTTGTGGCCACCATCCATCGCCGCCTGTGTTACCGCAATTTGCTGTCAATCCAATATCTTGGCCGTAATCAATTTGCTGATTGAGGCTCAATACTTGGCCATTGGCATAGGCTGCTGCAGGTTTGCTTTGATAAACTGTCAGCACTTCATCGGTTACAATTACTTTGTAATTTGGTGTGGCATTAGTGGTTACTGTTGTTGACGTGCCATTGTCTTGCACAGACAGCACATTCACTTCTACAAACGCACCACTATCCATCATGTAACTTGATTGTTCATTGTGTTTATTAACAATCCAGCCGTCATTACTAAGCGCACTTAATTGACTGTCTAAATAGAAAAAGTCTGTTGGCAGGGATGCGCCACTTGATATCAAGTCAGTTTGTTCTGAAATATCATTTTGTAAATCATAAAAAGCGCGCGTGCCATCAAGGTACTCAATCAGCTTATAACGGGCATTACGAATGGTGAAGGCTTCTTCATTTTGTGAAAAAGCAGTCTCGCGTAGTGGTGTTGCATTGGCATCATTAAGTAAATTGTTAAAGGGTAAGCTGTCGTGAATGGCCATTTCTTCTTGGCCCGCAATGGCCAAAATAGTGCTAAAGAAATCGGTGCCGTTTAATACGTTGGTTTCACGTTGCCCCTGACGCGTGACATTTTTGCCCGACACTATCATAGGTACACGGATCCCACCTTCACTAATATTATTTTTACTGCCAGATAAGTCTGACCCTCTAAAGCGCACTTGTGTTGGTGTGCCGTTATCGCCAATAAAAATCACCACGGTATTATCGCGTGTGGCTTGATCTAAACTATTCAATAAACGGTTTATTTCACTGTCGAGCGCTTCTACTGCTGCGAGATAATAAGCGCGAGGATTAGCTTCAATATCAGCTTCATCACCACTCAAGTTACGGTTATGTAATTCATTTGGCGGTAAATGGAAGGGGGTGTGCGGAGCGTTGTAACCCATCCATAAAAACCACGGGGTAGTTTGTTGATTTAGCCAATCGATTGCCAAATTGGTTAGTACGGTAGTGGCGTATTCAGTTTGTGGTTGTGTTTGCCCATTTGTGGTTAATTCCCAGTTATAGTAATCGCTGACGGCGCCATTAAAAATGCCAGCGTAATAATCTAGGCCAAATGCGGCAGGGTGACTGCTGTCGCCACCTAAATGCCATTTACCAATTTTTGCCGAGGCATACTCTGCGGTATCAGGGTGATTTTTTAACGCTTGTGGTAGTGACGTTTCACTTAGGCTCAGTTCATCACCCGGTGCTAACACTTGAGTACGTGTGCCATATTTACCGGTAAAAATGGTAGAACGGGTTGGTGAACAAACTGGGTTTACCCATAAATTTTCAAACACGATGCCCTGTGCTGCAATTTCATCAATGGTTGGGGTACTTGGTAAGTCGGTGGAGAAGGTGTATTGGTTAGACGAATCTTGACCCAAGTCGTCCGCAATGATCAGTAATACATTCGGTTTGCTTGTATTAACTTGCGCTGACACATCAACTGAAAACGTGCCGCTCACCGAAAGCCCAGCAGGGTCGCTGGCAGTCACGGTGACATTAATTTCGCCAGTTTGATTTGGGCTGCCAGACAAAATTAAGCCATCAGATGTTAACCCTGAATCCGTTGGCGTAATCGCGACCTGAAAAGTCAGCATATCACCATCAGGGTCGCTAAAGGTGGTATTGTTCTGGCTCATATCAAAGTTAAAATCTTGGTTTAACGTTGCACTTTGATCGGCAATTGGATTTGCCACTATCGGCGAGTTATTTTCATTTGGTTCAACCACGTACAATACAAAACTAGTTGAATCAAACAATCCACCATCATCGGTTGCTGTGACAGCAATGGTGTATTCGCCTGCTTGGTTTGGCACTCCAGATAAATGCGTTCCGTTGAATGTTAAGTCATTATTAGTTGGGGTGATTTGCACACTGTAAATCAGTATTTCACTATCAAGATCTTCAAAAGTAGAGCCATTTTGAGAGACATCAAAATCATAATTTTCACCAATATTTACTGACTGATTACTAATGCTGTTGGTAAGTTTTGGCGCACCATTGATGTTCAGCAAAAAGCTATCATTTGCTGATAACCCGTTAGGATCAGTCGCTGTAACGGTGAAAGTGACTGTTTGCGCAAGCGCCGGAGTGCCAGATAAAACACTGCCGTTCAATGTAAAGTCACTGGTTTGCGGTGATGTGCTAAACGAGTAGGTAAGTGCATCGTCGTCTGGGTCGCTGAAGGTTTGCCCCCCTTGAGAGAGATCAAATGAATACTGCTGTGACTGGTTGGTTGTTTGATCAGTAATCGCGGTTGCCAATTGTGGGGCTTGATTTGTAACCACAGGTGGGGTGACGTTGTTATCGGTATTACTCTCGCTGCTGCCTCCGCCACAGCCAACAAGCGTTACGCTTAAAAAACCTATTGTGAATAGAGTATTGAATTTATAAAGCACAACGCACCTACCTTATTCCAACTTCAGTGTTATTGCGTTCAAAAAGCTGAAGTATCGATTTAAAAATCATTAATAAAGTGTTAAGCAATAGAGTATAGAAGACAAGCAAGTTGGGGGCTTAACAGCGTAAATGTTATGTAAAGATTTTGTTGGTTTGTAATGGTGTGTAAAGAGGTTTTGAAGTTGCAACTTACTAGGGTAATTGTATTTAGGCTACTAAAACACAAATACAGTTTATTGGCTCATTTATTTACTTTGAACAAAAGCAATTACTGGCGCCGTATTCGCGGGTAGAGCGCACACAAATATTGGCAAGCATCGATTGGTTTGTGAATGTGTTGACCTTTGTTATGGCCTTTTTTGTATCTGGGCGTTTGGTTAAAAAAGCGGGGCTCGGGCTGTCTTTGGCGTTAGTGCCGCTTTTGTTAATGGCTGGTTTATTTATTTTGGCATTTGCGCCAAGCGTGATGGTGATTTTGGTAATTCAAATTGCACGCCGTGCAAGTAACTACTCATTTACTAGCCCAGTAAGAGAAATACTGTTTACTCAAGTAACGGTAGATGAGCGCTTTAAAGCAAAACCCGTAATTGATGTAGCTGTTTATCGCGGCGGCGATGCGGTAAGTGGCATGTTATTCGCGGGGTTAACCGATGGCTTAGGACTTGGATTATTTGCAGTCTCGCTGGTGGGGGCAATTATCGCATCACTCTGGGCGTTTTTTGCTCGGAAGAGGTTATGTGAACGTATCTCACCTGATAGCGGATAAACGTGACTTAAACGCTTTAAAGGCGGTTCGCACCAACGGTTAACGATAACAGCTTTATTGTCATAGCAGCTGGAATGCGCCGAAATTTGCACCTTTATTTAAGCTTCTATTAAAGGTGCAATTTCAGATTGATTGTTACTTTAATCGTAATTGAATAAACTCAGCCAGTTTATCAACTGCGTGCGATTCTTCGCTTTGTTTGATTAAGCTAATGCCTACTTCGCCAAGTTCAGGCAGTTGGCTGGTGGATTTTGCCCAGTTTAAGTCGTTTGGTACCGTGTGTTTGGCAAGTACTGTAATGCCTAGGTTTTCTTTGAGTGCAGCGCTAATGCCTGCAAGGTCGGCGTTGGTGTACACAATACGCCATTTTAATCCTGCTTTTTCCAGTGCTTGAATGGCGCGGCGGCGATAAATACAGCCTTCTTCAGCGGCAATTAAGTTAACCACTTCGGTATTAATGTTATTTACATCACCTACCCAAACTAGTTCATCATCCATAAAAATAGGGTACTTAGACTGCTCAGGGCCTTCGAGAAGTGCCAATATTAAATCGTATTGTTCGCGGTTATCGCTGTGGCGTAGCTTTTTGCTAAGCTCTGATTTAACCTCTAAGGCAACATCAGGGTAGAGGCTAACAAAATCACCAATAATGGCAGGTAACACGGTGGCGGCAAATTCGCTTGGAATACCTAAACGCACTTTACCTGCTAATACTTCCGAGCTAAAGGTTTGCAAAATGGTGTCGTTTACTTGAAGCAGTTGCTTTGCTAGCGGCAGTAAAATCTCCCCGTGCTGGTTAAGTACTTGGCGCTGGCCTTGCTTTTTAAACAGCTTATTACCTAATAACTCTTCTAAACGCTTAATCTGCAAACTTACTGCAGGTTGCGATAAACCGAGCAATTCACCGGCTTTGGCAAATCCGCCAACCTCAACCACTGTGATTAAGGTGCGCAAGCTATCGGTTGGGATATTTTTCATAAAGCACTCCACACATTACATTTTGAAATTTATTTTTGTTTAATGATTAGTATTATTTATCAATTTATAAAAAAATACAATTTGATTGTTGCAAGGTGGCCTAACATAATTTTGATTGTTAATTTTCACTGGAGATTGGGCATGACAATACAAGTGCCTCAGCTATTTGGTAGCCATCAAAATGCACACACGGGCGCAAACGAATTTGCGCAAATGAACGACCGCACCATTATTGATGTGACGGGCAGCGCTGCATTACCGTATTTACAAACACTTATTTCCAGTGATGTACGTCATTTAACTGTGCCGGGAATGGGGCTTCGTTGCACAGCAAAAGTAAATGGCAATGAAATTGCGCTTGAGCTTTACTATTTTACTGAACTGGCGTTTCGTATTTTTGTTGATAACGACATTGCACCCGCTTTAGTTGCTGCGTTAAGTGAAGGGGAAGAGTCGCACGATATTGATGTGATCACCCGAGGCGACCTTCGTATTTTAGCACTGCGTGGTGATAACGCCTTTAAAAGCTTGTTAAGTGAGTTTTCACTGACCGCTGGTATTATTTTAACCGGTGAGCAGCAAAGATACGCGCGCCAAGCGGGTAATGTGTTTTTAACGGCAACCCATTTAGAAAGCCACAAAGGCTTTGAACTAGTCGCAAAAAGCGACGAACTGGTTAAATGGCAAAGTCGATTTAATGCACTAGGCTTTAGCGAACAAACAGAATTAACAGTCTAAAGAGTAACTTAGGCTTTGAAGTAGCGGTTAGATTGACCGCTATTTTATATTTAGCGTTGTAATCAATTTAATAAATAAAAATTATTGAAATAAATTAATTACATAATGCGTAAAACTTATAACTTTTCTGGGTGCGAAAGCCATATTGTTTCGGTATAATCGCCGCCCATGTTATTCCCTCAACCGGACAATTGTCCTGTTGAAGCCACGCCGCACCGAGTGCGGGTAGATTTGAAAGTGTAGGAATATTATGACTTCAAAAACTGTATTACACGCCAAGCATCTTGAAGCGGGTGCAAAAATGGTTGATTTCCACGGCTGGGAAATGCCAATCAACTATGGTTCACAAATCGAAGAGCACCATGGCGTTCGCCAAGACGCAGGTATGTTCGACGTGTCACATATGACAATTGTTGACGTTAAAGGCGAAGATGCAAAACCTTTCTTACGTAAACTAGTAGCAAACGATGTAGAAAAACTACAAGTTGCTGGTAAAGCGTTATACACAGGTATGCTTAACGCCGAAGGCGGTGTAATTGACGACCTTATCATTTATTTCTTCACTGAAACTGAGTACCGCCTAGTGGTTAACTCAGCAACACGTGAAAAAGATTTAGCACACATTGGTGCGGTTGCAGCTGACTATAAAGTAGAAGTTACTGAGCGCCCAGAGTATGCAATGATTGCCGTACAAGGCCCGAATGCAAAAGCAAAAACGGCAACAATTCTTGACGAAAATCAACAAGCTGCTGTTGAAGGTATGAAACCATTCTTTGGTGTGCAAGCGGGTGATTTATTTATCGCAACAACTGGCTATACTGGTGAAGACGGTTATGAAATCGTTGTTCATAACGACGGTGCAGAAGCGTTATGGCAAGCACTTTTAGACGCAGGTGTTCGCCCAGCAGGCCTTGGTGCACGTGACACGCTACGTTTAGAAGCTGGTATGAACCTATACGGCCAAGATATGGACGAAACGGTATCACCACTTGCAGCTAACATGGCTTGGACACTGGCTTGGGAACCAGCAGATCGTGACTTTATCGGTCGTGATGTGGTTGCTAAGCAGCGCGAAGAAAAAAGTACAGACAAACTAGTTGGTTTAGTGCTTGAAGAAAAAGGCGTACTACGCGCTGGTCTTAAAGTAATTGTTGACGGTGGCGAAGGTGTGATTACTTCTGGTACATTCTCACCTACACTGGGTCACAGTATTGCCCTTGCGCGTGTGCCACGCTCAACTGGCGACACTGCACAAGTTGAAATGCGTAAAAAGCACGTTGACGTAAAAGTTGTAAAACCTTGCTTTGTACGCAATGGTAAATCAGTAATCTAAATCGATATGGGGTATTAATACCCCTTAGTACCAATTTTGGTATAACAAAATTAAACCGAAGGATTTATAAGAATGAGCAATATCCCTGCCGATTTAAAATATGCATCTTCACACGAATGGGTTCGCGCTGAAGGTAATGGTGTTTACTCAGTAGGTATCTCTGAGCACGCACAAGAGCTATTAGGTGATATGGTTTTCGTTGACCTACCAGACGTAGACGACGAAGTAGATGCAGGTGAAGACTGTGCAGTAGCAGAATCTGTAAAAGCAGCGTCTGATATTTACGCACCAATCTCAGGTACTATCGTTGAAATCAACGAAGAACTAGAAGATTCTCCAGAAACAGTTAACTCTGACCCATACGGCGACGGTTGGTTATTCAAAATCAAAGCGTCTGACGAGTCAGAGCTAGATAACCTACTAGACGCAGAAGGTTACGAAAATTCGATCGATGAAGACTAATTCTTCGTATTGATTTTTGTAGAATGAAAAGCTCCAATTTTGGAGCTTTTCATGTTTTTACACTCAGTAAATATTTAAATCTTTTATTTAAAGATAAAAATTTTAAATATTTATTAAATTTTTGATTAGTAAAACCAATCATTCATACCGTTTATAAAGGTTTGTTTGAGCGGTTGCCTAACCTTACTGAGCACACAGTATTGTTAGCTAGTCGTGTATGTAAATGCCATAGGAAGTTAGACACATGTCAAACGTAAAATCGCTTGAACAACTTGAGCAAAAGCAAGATTTTATCCGCCGCCATATCGGTCCGGACGCAAACCAGATGTCAGCAATGCTAGCTGAGCTGGGCGTATCAAGTGTTGAAGAGCTTATGAAC
This sequence comes from Pseudoalteromonas sp. ABV4_021, assembly GCF_056159365.1. NCBI lineage: Bacteria > Pseudomonadati > Pseudomonadota > Gammaproteobacteria > Alteromonadales > Pseudoalteromonadaceae > Pseudoalteromonas > Pseudoalteromonas sp. ABV4_021. Next base: position 1,299,964 of record NZ_JBSWVB010000002.1, read on the forward strand.
GAAACCGTGCCTGCAAGTATTCGTTTAGAGCAAGGTCTTAGCATTGGTGAAAGCCGCACTGAAGTTGAAACGCTTAGCTACTTAAAATCAGTAGCAAGCAAAAATAAGATTTTTAAATCTTACATTGGTCAGGGCTACCACCCAACGCACACACCTAACGTAATTTTACGTAACGTGTTAGAAAACCCAGGTTGGTACACAGCATACACGCCATACCAGCCAGAAATCGCGCAAGGTCGTTTAGAGTCACTACTTAACTTCCAAACGCTTTCAATGGACTTAACGGGTCTTGATCTTGCATCTGCGTCATTACTTGACGAAGCAACGGCTGCTGCAGAAGCAATGGCACTTGCAAAGCGCGTATCGAAAGCGAAAAAAGCTAACATCTTCTTTATTGCAGAAGACGTACACGCACAAACAATCGACGTTGTAGCAACACGTGCAGAACAGTTTGGTTTTGAAGTTGTTGTAGGCCCTGCGGCAGATGCAGTAAATCACGAAATCTTTGGTGCGCTGTTCCAATACCCAAGCACAACGGGTGAAGTGGTTGATGTACAAGGCCTAATCGCTGACGTACAAGACAAAAAAGCAATAGCCTGTGTGGCAGCAGACATCATGTCACTTGTGCTACTTAAAGCACCAGGTAAACTAGGTGCAGACGTCGTATTAGGTTCAGCACAGCGCTTTGGTGTACCTATGGGTTACGGTGGTCCTCACGCGGCATTCTTCGCAACACGCGATAAGTACAAGCGTTCACTTCCTGGCCGTATTATTGGTGTATCAAAAGACCGTTTAGGTAACGATGCACTACGTATGGCAATGCAAACACGTGAACAGCACATCCGCCGTGAAAAAGCGAACTCAAACATCTGTACAGCGCAGGTGTTACTTGCAAATATGGCTGCGTTTTACGCGGTTTACCACGGTGCAGAAGGCCTACGTACAATCGCATCACGCATCAACCGTTTCGCAAGCATTTTAGCAACAGGCTTAAAAGCAAAAGGCGTTTCGCTTAAGCACGATACTTGGTTTGACACCATTACTGTAACTAGCAATAAAGACGAAATCGTTGCACGCGCAGAAGCGGCAGAGATTAACTTTGCTAAAAACCACGATGGTGAATTCTCAATTTCAGTTAACGAAACCACTACACGTGACGACGTAGCTGAACTATTCGATATCATCCTTGGCGCAGGCCACGGCCTTGACGTTGCAGCACTTGATGCACAAGTAACAACAGACAACATCACAGGTATTCCAGCAAGCCTTGTACGTGATGATGAATTCTTAACGCACCCTAATTTCAACAGCTACCACAGCGAAACTGAAATGCTGCGTTATATTAAACGCCTAGAAAACAAAGACTTAGCGCTTAACCACTCAATGATCTCGCTTGGTTCATGTACCATGAAACTAAACGCGACAGCTGAGATGATCCCAATCACGTGGCCTGAGTTTGCAAACCTTCACCCATTCTGCCCGCTAGACCAAGCAGAAGGTTACCAAGTAATGATTAACGAGTTACACGACTGGTTAGTAAACATTACAGGTTACGATGCAGTATCACTTCAGCCTAACTCAGGTGCACAAGGTGAATACGCAGGTCTTATCGCAATTCGTAAATACCACGAGTCACGCGGCGAAGGTCACCGTAATGTGTGCTTAATTCCAAGCTCTGCGCACGGTACTAACCCTGCGTCTGCGCAAATGGCAAGCATGAAAGTTGTGGTTGTTGAGTGTGATAAGCAAGGTAACGTTGACGTTGCTGACCTTAAAGCAAAAGCAGAAGAGGTTTCAGAAAACCTTTCTTGTATTATGATCACTTACCCGTCTACCCACGGTGTATTTGAAGATACCATTAAAGAGATTTGTGACGTTGTTCACCAGCACGGCGGCCAAGTTTACATGGACGGCGCAAACATGAACGCACAGGTTGGCGTAACTAGCCCAGGCTTTATCGGCTCTGACGTTTCGCACCTTAACCTTCACAAAACATTCTGTATTCCACACGGTGGCGGTGGCCCAGGTGTTGGTCCAATCGGTGTTAAATCGCACCTTGCACCATTTATGCCTAACCACAGCGTTATTAACGTACCGGGTACAACTGAAGGTAACGGCGCAGTATCAGCAGCACCTTACGGCTCAGCTGCAATTCTACCTATTTCATGGGCATACATTGCAATGATGGGTTCTGAAGGTCTCAAGCAAGCAACTGAAACGGCAATTGTAAGTGCTAACTACCTAACTGAAAAGTTAAGCGAGCACTACCCAATTTTATACCGCGGCCAAAACAACCGCGTTGCGCACGAGTGTATTGTTGACTTACGCCCAATCAAAGAGCAAACCGGTATTACCGAAATGGATATCGCTAAACGCTTACAAGATTACGGCTTCCATTCACCAACAATGTCGTTCCCAGTAGCGGGCACGCTAATGATTGAGCCAACTGAATCAGAAAGCAAAATGGAAATTGATCGCTTTATTGAAGCAATGGTATCGATTAAAGCAGAAGTTAACAAAATTGCTTCTGGCGAGTGGACAATCGAAAACAACCCGCTTGTATTTGCACCGCACACACAAGCCGATGTACTAGGTAACGAGTGGGATCGTGCATACGACCGCTTCTATGCTGCATTCCCAGTACCAGCTGTTGCAAAAGACAAGTTCTGGCCAACAGTAACACGTATTGATGACGTGTTCGGTGACCGTAACTTAGTGTGTAGCTGCCCTGCGGTTGATAGCTATAGAGATGATTCGTAATTAACTGAGGATCATTAATTAAGTTGGTTAACAATTTAATTAAAATGGTTATCTTAATGAAGTTGGTTAATTTAGACGACTATCGATAATACTTAAAAGGCGAGCTATAAATGGCTCGCCTTTTTAATATTTAGAATGCCTAATTTGTTAGGTCAACAATTTTCCAACCAGCGTATTCAGTTTTATCAGCGTGTTCTGCTGGAAACCTTGATTTATCCATTGCCACGCAAAGTAAATGCTTTGGCCTTGAAAAAGCTACGTATAACTGTTTCATGAATTTGGGTTTTCTTACGCCTGTCGGAGTCGTAGTCTTCTCTCCCAGTATATATTCTATTAATTGGCCTACATCGAATTCATGGTTTTTTGTCTCTAAAACCAGTGTGGCTGCATGTGTTTCTCCTTTTACAGAGTGAATAGTCGCTATTTCATTCTTAATTATTCGGCCATTAACTTCAGTGATTTCCTCGTTTGGATTTATAGGGTTTTCAACAGTAGTAGTCCTATTATCAAAATCCATAAAGTCCGAATGCTTTAGATTAAAAATAGCCTTGAATGTGTTTGTTGCTTGCTCCCAATGTGCTTCTTCAATCTCAACGTTTATTAAGCTTTTAACTGCTATATTGAAGTTAATGTGTTCACCAGAATCTTTTAAATATTTCCTGATACTTGAAACCGCATAGCGTTCTTCGGAACCATCCGAAAAACTAAGTGTTGAGTTCGATAATTGACCAGTTTTAGCTATCCCTTCTAGTATTAATCGATAAGCGTCATGGGTAGATTTATACTTTCTACTTTCATAAAAATAATGAATTAACTTGTTAGGCTTAAAAGTATTGGTTGAATAACTTTTGTCATAGGAGGAAACATAATGGCAAATAGTTAGTCCTTCATCTTTTCTTACACCAACTGCACCAACAGTTTTAATTGGCTTAGTGCAGTCGATTGGTACTTCTATTTCACACAATGCGGCAAACTTTTCTAAGACGTCATTCCTTGAATTTTCATCTACTAGAAATATTGTGTGTGATGTATGTTCAGGCATATCTATGCTTGAATTAAGATCAATGCGATTAAAGCTTAAATTTTTAGACAACAACGCAATAGAATGATCAAATCGATAGCTATTTTCGATTTTTTCTAAAGTGATTTGGTTATAGGATTGGTTTTCTTCTCCTTCGCCACTGTAAATAGCTTGATCAGGATCTCCAAATCTTTGCACTTTTACACCGTCTTCAGCGAATATGTCATTTATCAATTCGTCCTGATACCTTTGAGTGTCTTGCATTTCATCAATTAACACTACGGGAAATCGAGACCGCACGGCATTCTTTATATTCGGATTAGTTAGCAGGTAATATTTTGCAAACGCATACATTTCGCTGTAGTAGAAATAGCCATTTTCCATTAATCGGTGTTTAGCTGAAACTAAATTATTATAACTTTTTGACGTGGACTCATTTGCAAAGCCTGGCACGGTTAGCTTTAGCTCTTCTTGTTCAAGTCTAAATTCCATTCCATATAGTGAGTTTATGCGCTTGCGTTCAAGATAAGCTTTTGTTCCATAGCTTAAATAATTCCAACCTTTGGTGCTGCAAATATCATCATCGATAGAATTAATTTTGTAGCCACTAGATCGAAGAAACGGTATAGCTAGAAACTTATTTACAAACTCTTGGATTGTGCCGATAAAATGCGGGTAAGAAAGTAAATTTTCACCATAATTACTTTGCTTCAAGCGCATTATTATTTCGTTTTTTGCAACATTTGTATGCGTCAATACGCAAACACCTTGATGACTGTGCTTCCATTTCTTAGCGATGATTAGGAGCTTCGCCGAAACCATTGTCGTTTTCCCGCTCCCAGGACAAGCTTGAACATCTTCATAGTTTGTTATTGCCTGTCGACGTACTGCATCAAACTCAACTTCTAACAGAGATTCAACTTGGCTAATATCATTGTCATTAATTTCAATCATGATTCAGTTACAACCGCGTCAGAAGCAGGTACAGTTACAACCTCGGTAGGAACTGGTTCTGGCACGACTTCAGCAGGGAGTGGTTCAGTCACATATTCGATGGCGTTGACAATATAAGGGGGCAGGTTAGCCTTTAGTTCCTGTGGCTGCCCTTTAAATTTTGACAAAATGTTTGCTAATGAGTAACTAACCTCACTCTTTCCTTCTCCTTTGCTTTCAATAGCTCCATATAACTGAACTGCTCGTATTTGTTCACTAGCGTTCAGGTTATCGTAGTCATCAGTATTGCCATGTATCGATTGGTAAACTTCTTTCGCAAGTCCATACTTAGCAAGACAGAATTCGAAAGTCCAATCATCAGAAATGAATGTTTTAACTAGTTCACCATCAAATTCTTGTTTTTTATTTTTCTTCTCTTGAATTTGTTCGGCTGTTAGTTCGTTGAGCCAATAACTTAGGTTTCCACCTTTCCCACTACCATTAGGTTGTTTTTTCCTTTTAAAACCATAATCATTGTCACCGGTATATTCAGCTTCGTCTGGCCACAGATCGAGATCAGTAACACAAGCAACCTTCATTGGTAGACATTGTGGGGTTTCCGATGTGGGGTTTGAGCGATATACTTTCGCGTATCTTTTTCTTGATAGGCCATTTACGTTCACTAAAGAAACACCATAATCTTCTAAAGGTCTACCTAAAAGCTCTGCAATTTTGGGAAGTAATACTACTTCTGCAACCCCTTCAACTAATAGTACACCTCTTGCAAAAAACATATTTGCTTTTGTGGAATCCAAAAACTTTTCAAGGAAAACATAGTCTTCAGGTGCCAGATTAGTGCATTCTTTTCTTAATGGAAATGCTTTACCATCTTGCATCAATATTAAGTTTTCCAAAGGCGCTTTTGAGGCAAGCACTGGGCTATGAGTCGACAGAATACACTGGAGCTGGCTATTATTGTCACTAATATACTTAATAAATTTCAACTGTAGTTGAGGGTGGAGGTGAGCTTCAGGCTCCTCTATAAGTAAAAGAGGGTATTGGTTTTGTTCTTGCTTAATCAACATTAACTCAGTAGCCATAAATAATAAACTGCTATAACCTAAGCCATGGTTGACTCCTGAAGCGTCTAACTCAAGTGTTAGTTTCTCCAAAATTGATTTTAAAGCTTGTGACTTTTCGGGGTCACTCATTTCTGAGTATTCATTGCTCCCTAGTAAACTCATAACTGGCGCAAAAGTACTAGATTTAAATGTCAGATACTCTAGGATTGAAGATATTTTATTTTGGGCTGAAGCTATTGCATCATCTGCTTGGATATTTTTAGTAGCTTCAGTCAGTAGGTCAATAATGCGTTGCGTAGCGTCAATATCGCCTGCAACACTAGATTTGCTTCCTAAAATTTGTGATAGCCTAGAAGAGCGACCTGCTGAAAGTTCAGTTCCAGCATCACGAAGAGGTTTTAGGTATGTTGTTGCTAAATATTCACGAATATCTCTTTCTATTATAGGGCCGTCACCATTAGCTCCAGAACGAATATCTGTTTTTATAAATTGTGTTTTTTTAAACTGGTTTTCTGACAATTGAGCTTTTAGGTTAACGTATAATGATGACTCATCGGGACCATTTTCAATGCTTTCATTTGTTAAATGCTCTAGAAATATTCCTGCCTCATTTTCCGAAAGCCCTTCAAACTTTACCTGGATCTTCAGTTCATTTTCTCCAATAGAAAAATCTGTGGTGCTTAAACTAACCCATTCAGCAGAAGTAGTGTCTAGAAGGATTCTAATTGAATCAATAAGAGAGGTTTTACCCGCGTTGTTTTCACCAACGATTAGGTTGAGCCCTTTGTTTAATATTAAAGAGAAGTCCTTAAATTGTCTGAAATTTTTAATTTTTATTTGCGATATATACATGATTTCCCTCTCATTTTTAACTTCAGATTACATTTTAAGGTTGTTTTTTCTTAAGGTATACAGAAATTACGTTGAAATCTTGAATTTTGGCCCTCTAATTTTTTTGGGGCGCTAATTGGAGGTTTATTTTTTAGATTGAGTTTCTATAAGTTAAGATTTTATATAGCTAGGGGTTCTATACTAAGGCTCTAATATATATATACCGTTATATTAAATAGAAAAGCTAACTTTATGCTTTTGTTTAAAAAAGACGTTTTTCTGTCAATAAATCTATCTGACAGTTATATATAAATATTGTGATAATATCCTTTATTAACAATTACTTATAATTATTCTTTCGCTAGACTAAAACGATTTTGCTTGCTATTCCTGTATTAAAGTCATCTTTTAGGAATAGCAATTGAAAGTAAAAATAAATAAAGCCTCAAAAATTATTAAGGACTGGCTCAAGCCTCTATCAAAAGGCACTTACGAACCCATTATAAAAGTTTGGTCTGGTCCTAAAGGGACTCGTCGTCACTTTTTCAACGGTATGAAGGATAGGCGAAAACATCATTTTTTATCTGATGGTGAACGTCGATTTGGGATCTATCACGAGTCATTACCTAGAGTGCTCGATTACTACGAGCAATTTCCTTTGTGGGACATCGAACTTGCGATTAAAACTGCTCATGAAATGGGAATTCGGTATCCCATGGATAGTGATGGTGAAGCTTATGTCATGACCACTGATTTATTTGCCCGTGAGTATAATCAGCAGCTAAATAAAATCGAAAAAGTAGCTTACTCATATAAGCCTCTTGCTTCACTTGACTTTGAATCTAAGCATCCTGTTTCTGTTAACAGAACCCTAGCGAAAATTGAGCTAGAAAGACGTTATTACGAAAAGAAAAACATAAGATTTAAGTTGGTAACAGATGCACATATTTCAAAAATGTGCGCTAAAAACCTGCTTAAGCACCGAGCATGTGCGAATTTCAAACATGAGTTTATTGAACATGAAGAACGTTTCATTAATGAGTTCATGAATATCTGGTTTGCATATGAAAACCCTACTGTTAATGAGATATTGAGAAGAGTTAAGCCCAAGTTAGTATTACCCAAAGAGGATCTAATCTCTCTGTTTGATTGGGGAATTTGGACGCATCAAATCCCTGCTGACTTGGAAACTGAGATTAACCCTTTTCGTCCGTTAGTGATGAAGGAGGTGGTTTAATATGTTTCAACGTCATTCAATTGTTCGAACCGAAAATGACTCGATCAATTACCTAATTGTTGATGTGAATAATGCAGCAGGAAAACTCGCATTTTATGATTTGAATAAAGTCCCGCATCGTCGAAAGTCACTTTCAGCTTCCCCAAAGGCCTCACCAGTGCGTCCTCGACGGCAGCAAAGTAAACCAGACGTGATGTCGTTTGGAGAGTTTCAATCGACAATTAGTAACTATGATTATCAAGTGGTACGGGCGGAGTATGAAAATGGTCTTTACGTCCCAAAGAACCTCCCAAAGATGGAAAGAGATACCTTTATCCAAGAACGGACGCAGGCTGCCAATGATAATTATGAATTGATTAAGCCTATCTTAGAAGATAGCGAAAAGCTTTACGACTATTTATACGAAAAAGGGCAAGCTAATAAGCACATTAAGCAAATCAGCCTGGAAACTGGCGTTGCTACCGTGCAGATATCTCGTTTGTTAGCACAATACTTCTTTCGGGGTAAATGCAAAGCAGCCATGTACCCCAATTACCGCTATTGCGGTTGCAATTATCAACCTGTTAAACAAACGCATGAAAGTCTTAAAAAGCGTGGTAGGCCAGCGGAGTATACAGAATATCGAAACAGGCTGCCCCAGGATGAAGACAACATCAGAGAGTTTTTAAGAAAGCTCGGGAAAAAATTATTCAATCGGTTCAATTACACCCAACAGTATCGGTTATTTGATTTTTACTATCAAAGCGAAGAAGTGGCGACTGTAAACGAGAACGGTGACGAAACGACACGGCGCATACCGCTACTTCAGTCAGAGAGCATTAGCTTTTCTCAATACTATGCATTTACTAAAAAGCTAGAAAAAGACCGCACGTTCGTCTGGCGTAAGAATGGTGATAAGCACTTTTTAAAGGAATACGAAAGCCGTTTTGGCCGTGCAAGAGATGGCGTGCCAGGACCGTCATTCAGATATGAAATTGATGCGACTAGGGAGGATGTATATCTCATTTTTCCTTATTTCACTGAGCAACGCCTGTCTTCAGGGAGACCAGTAACTTACCGTGTAAGTTGTGTCTATTCCGGCATGGTTGCTGGTTTTCATGTGGGCATTGGGGGGCCTAATTGGGTGGGTGTAATGCAAGCTTTGTATAACGCCTTCACCGACAAGGTTGAGTTTTGTAAACGATACGGGGTTCATATTGAGCCCTGGCAATGGCCATGCGACGTATCGTGCAATGAGTTGACTATTGATAATGGTGTCGAATTTCCGAAAGAAAATATGGCGAATTTGCTTGACGAGAAATTGGGCGTCGACTGCATAAACTATACCGCAATCTACAGTGGTAAAAGCAAAGGCGGAGTTGAGGGAGGATTTGAAATTGATAAAAAAGACGTTATTCAATTCATGCCCGGCTATGTTGAACGCTTGCCTGAGCGGGGCGAACCGCATGCATCCAATTTCGCAACTTATACGTATGACGAATTTATGCGTTTGCTGATCATGCAGACATTGATTCGAAACAATGAGGTATTTAAAAACAACATTCACGACCAAGTCATGTCTGAAGAAGGGATTCCGTCAACCTCGTTAGCTGTATGGAATTTTGGCATGGAGCATTACATGAATAATGGCCGTGGTAAACGCTTTGCAAAAGAACAATACCTATTTGCCTTACTACCTTCAGGTAGGGCAGCTACCACCTCGCGTGGTATCAAGTTTAAGGGTCTTTATTATTCTTGCCCGTTTGCTAAATCAGAAGGATGGCTAACCGACAGTAAATCAAGAGCAGTTAAAACCTTGGATGTGCGTTACTTTGATGCCGATACAAATCGAATTTGGTATCGCCACGAGGGGAAAATATACGCTGCTACTTTAAATGATCATTCTGAAATATATCGTAATCGTACCTGGTTTGATGCTTTACATCGATTGAAATTATATGACAAAGAACGCGCGATTCAACAAGTGCGAGAGCGTGAGGCGCGTATGCAGCAACTTGACGCGACGTCTGAGTTGACGCGAGCAGCAAAAGAACGCCTGAAAGGGACTGGAAACGTAACTAAGGCACCCAAGCAACATATCTCGACGATGGCTTATATTCAAAAGCAAATGCAGGACAACGCAACAGCCCAACTCTTTAGAGACATCTTGAGCGTTGGAAATGATGGGCAGCTAGAAGTAACACCTAAATCTTTTACTATGCCAATTTTAGGAAAAAACACCAAACAGAAATTAGCTGAGATGTACGGAGGTGCAGAATAATGAAAATCAAAGAAGCAGAATATAAACCATACAAAATTACCAGTTTTCAAGGGAATCCGCTAATCGAAGCAATTGAACCTGCACTTTCGTTACAATGTTTTGCTAGCGATCTAACTCACAGAGTTATTAGTGAGGATTGTGCAGAAATAAGTGATTTCGAGCGGGAGCTTAGTGTTGAGTTAGTAGATCTAACTTATACCGTCCACCCTGAGCTGTATACGCTCTATAAGACGATTCTGAAGAACATATTGACTGGTTATTTGCATCGCAACCCCTTGTCAGTTGAAATGAAGGCTGAACAACATAAAGCCTCTGTTGAGAAAAGCTATCAGATTTCAGCAAGTATGAACCTTTCTAAATGCATATCTATTATCGGAGTTCCCGGCACAGGAAAGACATTGGCGGTAAGAAAATGCTTATCCTTGCTTCCTAAAGTCTTAAAGCATACTCAGTACAAAGATCAACGACTAATGCTTGACCAGATTGTTTTCGTTGAGTTCCAGGCACCAGTGACTAAAACGAGAAGAGGGTTTGTCTTAAGTTTTTTTAACGCAATTGACGAGGCCATAGGTACAAAGTATTACGATGAATGGAAAGGGAAAAGCATTGCAATACCTGTATTGATCCAAGAGGCGAAAAAGATTGCCTTGAATCACTCCCTAGGAATGGTTTTTATTGATGAGATCCAGCGCTGTGCCTCGAATGATTGTAACAAAGATGACTATTCGACTTTAGAATTTATTGATGACTTCTTTAATTCGGTGGGAGTGCCATTAATCGTTGCAGGTACACCAAAAGCTCGCCCTTTGTTTAATACCACGATGAGTACTACAAGACGTCTGAGTTCGTCACGCAAATTCAATTTTGATCCAATTAAGGATGATTTAGAGAGCTTAAAAAATGATGAGCCATCTTATTGGGATATATTTCTAAAAGGTTTCTACTATCCGAGTTTATTGAATGGAGAATTTGAGTTTGACGTACCATTTATGAGGCGAGTTTATGAGTTAACCGCAGGGTTGCCTGCTATGACAGCACGTTTGATGCGTTTGTCGTATGAGCAAGCGATTGAATCTGGCGAAGAAGTCTTGTCGATTGAGCTTTTAGAAGAGGTCTACCAAGATCAATTTGACTTAATTCATAATGCGCTGCTTTCACTTGCCACGGGAAATGATCTGGGATTTGAAGACATTTTACCTGAAGGTGAGTTTAAGTGCCCGACAGATAAGGCCATTGAGGATGCTATAGCCAGAGATATTGCATTTCACGAAAAACTAGCTCGAAAGAAAGGTGCGGATGATGGCGAAGTCTTAGAGTTTGAGGATATCGAACAAGATTATATGCCACTTGGTGATATGCGAAACTTGAAAGGCCTTCCGAAAGATGACTTGATAGCCCAGTTGGGAGTCTCATTATGATAGCGAGAAAGGCCGTATTGGCTAATATTGATATCATGCCTGATGAGCATATTTTGGGGCCACTAGGAAGGTTATATTTATATTCTTCATACAAATCCATCGGTGATGCAACGTTTGACATTTCGCTAGATTCAAAGTCATTAACACCTGGTGTCGTATGGCGCGAAAGTTATCGTGACATAGCAAAACACTGGCAGGGTGCTAGTGAGATATCTGAATTTATTGAGCGACATACTCTGGTAAATCTATATAACCCATTTTTGCCTTTGCAACACGAGCTTGATGATAACAGCAAGGTTTGTTTGATGCCGCCGGTGCATCGTGTTATTCGCAACACCATGACATGGCGTTATTGTAGCGTTTGTGTAGATGAAGATTTTGAAGCTCGCGGTTTTCCATATTTTCACCTTGAGCATCAATTACCGGGAGCAAGCTACTGTCAAAAGCATGGTAATGCACTTAAAGGTGGATGTCTTGGCTGTGGCAACAACTGGCAAAAGTTAGAACTTATTAAAACACCCTCAAGTGACGATCACTGCAACAAGTGTGCTACACCAATTTCTGCAATTTATAACTTTAGGGATGAAGATGCCGATTGGGTTCAGCAGACCGCCTTTAAGCTACTTAACGGTGAAAATAGTTCGCTGACATTGCGTAAGTTGCAAAAAGCTTATCGAGATTGGCTTGGCATAGGAGAGCGCCAAGGTGTTTTAAAGTTAAAAGAACGTCGCATAGTCGAGGAAGGGCAAGAATTTGTTGATAATAAGTTTGATCCACGACTTTACTCATTGTTTTTTACTAATGCTAAAGAGGGGCACTCGGTTAAACGGTCATCTGCATTATCTCTATATCAAGCGGCGTTTAATGATAGTGCGTTTCTTTCGCCGATAGTCCACCTAGTATTGATTCGTGCAATGTATGGTGAGCTGGATAATATTCCGAACATTTAAGTGCGGAGGCTGGGAAAAAATATATGAGTCGCGCTAATCAATTCACATTTTTTCCCAACCCAGCTCCTGGAGAAACTATTTATAGTTGGGTTAGCCGCTATCATTTGATGTCGGGCTATCATAGCTTCAGGGACAGAACAATGAAGGCTTTGGGTGTAAAAGAAGGTAGAGCATTTAATGAATTTCCTTCTTATCTTCCAAAACTTTCTCATGTAACACGTACCCCTTTGGACTATTTAATAACTCAAATGACACCTTATAACTATTATGCGAGTTTTTTACCAAATGATCTCAAGCGCAACTTATGGAAAAGTCTAGCTAGCGGTACGACAAAAAGTTTGCAGTCCCAGTTAGGTGCTGTTGCTAACCGGTTAACTCCTGGAGACAGTTTTTTTTGTTGTCGGCACTGTATTTCTGAGGATATTGAAAAATATGGTTTCCCTTTTTGGCACATGCACCATCAAATAACGGGGGTCACAGTATGCCCTATCCATCATGAAGCGTTACATACAATAAGACGGGTGAAATCTTCACCAATTATGCCTGAAGCATTTATCGAGCGTTCTTCGGGTTCAGTCGAAGAGCGCTATTCAAGAATTATTCAAAGTATGACTATAGCTTCTGAGCAAAACTTGATAATTGCTGACATACAAAAGAGTTATTATCGACGGCTTAACGATTTAGGGTTTATAACCATCGGTAAGCGGATTAGGTTCAAACAGCTTAGCAGCTATATTTATAAGCATTTAACACAAATCATGCCTTCTGATAGGGCATATATTTATTTGCTTTCACAGCTATCGAAAGGTCGTTATCCTCAATCTTTATTCTATTTAGCTAATTCCAATCATCACCCTTTAAAGCATGTTGTTTTAATTGAAGCATTATTTGGCAATTGGTCTTCCTTTATCTCTGAAGTCAAAAAACCAGTAGAGAATATACTGCTTGCTAAAGATTCGATTTCAAATCCCAAAAGAAACCTTCAGTTAAGTGATATAGCCATAGATATGTTAAAAAAGGGGGATAGTCTTCGATCAATTTCTAAAGTTGTTGGTATGAGTGTTTCCAGTATAAAGATACTTGCACAACGTTCCGGTTTTAATATTAGCACCCGCCCAAGCAAAGTATTTCCCTCAACGGAGAAGGCCATTCTCAGGGCATTGGCTTTAGGAAAAAAAACGTCAGATATTGCTAGTAAGTTCAACTTGTCTGTCGGTGCAATAGAGCAGGTATTACGCAAATACTCGACTCTTGTTCCATATAGGAAAAGATTACGCTTTTTGAAATCACAAATCATGCATAGAAATAACATAAAACAATTTATGGAGGCTAATCCAAATTGCACTAGAAATAGCATAAAAAAATTAATATCAGCCTCTTACATGTGGTTGTACAAACATGACAAAGCTTGGCTTTATAGTTCGCTACCGCCGGCTTTAGAGCGTCGAGAAAGGTTTAGAAACAATAATTGAGTTTTAGGGTGCATTGTATAAATAGCTTCCTAATTAGCTGCTCAAACTAATCGTTTTTGAAGGAGTTTAATATGAAACCAGAGATATTATTAGAACAAACCTTAGCTGAGTTTCCTGAACTAAAGGAAAGGCTTTTAAAGCTATACGATACCCCAGAACGAGTTTTAAATTGGTTAGGCAAGCCTAAGTGGCAACTTAACGGAAAGACCCCGGAAGAATGCTTAGACAGTGATTTTGAAGCAATAGTAAGCCTTCTCAATCAAATAGAGCGGGGTGATTTTTCATAACTGAGAACTTAGCTTAGGGCGTGCTATTCATACCCGATAAAATTCTTGAGATAAGTATTATGTTTTGCTAATTTAGAAGTGAGCTTTATCACAGGCAATACTGTCTGATAATAGTATTTATGCATAATACCCGTTACGGGAAATTGCAAGGTCGGCAGCCTTTCTATTAGATACAAACCTTAGGTTGTATGGTGATATTAAATTGGCGGTAATCGATAACGATACCGGGTTCGCAGCATATAGAGGTCCCTACTGGCCTGCGGCATTAATTTATATCGGATATAACTATGCCTGTAAAAAACTCAACTCCAGCAAATCAATCTTTAAAACATTACAAAAGCCTTTCTTATGAAACTCTAGCAGCAAGCTGGTTACTTAATGATGGCTGGGATGTTTTTCTTCCTATGATAGATCATGGTTTAAAAACCGATTTTGTTATCTCTGATGGTGATGACTTCTATCGTATCCAAGTTAAATCTGTTGAAACAAACGATGAAGAAATCCTTGTAGAAAATAAATGGGGGGACGCAAAAATTGATTACGTCATTTATTTTTCAAGAGTTGGCAACTGGGGATATATCACACCACCATTTAGACAAACACGAAAACGATTGAATGCGAAAGGGCATATCAGATTTCATCAACACCCTAAAAATTTTACTAAAGCGTTTAGGTTGATTTAATTGCAGAAATATTAATTTAGCTGTAAAAATAAACAGGTTTTATATATATTGTTTCGATGTATACTGATTTGGTGTATATGTTTATTGTGTTTTTAATCAGCTAAGGAAATTTATGAAGAACGGGTTAATAGCTATTTATCTTTCCGATTCATATTTTAAAGGGAAATTAACTAGAATTGGCTGTGAAGGCCATACTAACAATACTGGTGATAATGGTGCAGGAAAGACCACTTCATTAAACCTAATTCCTGTTTTTTATGGGTTATCTCCAGATAAGTTGATTCAAAAAGCAGGAAGTAAAAAATCATTTTTAGATTTTTATTTACCACGTTATCAATCTATGGTGGTTTTTGAATACATTCGTTTAGGACAAACATGCTGTGCGGTTATGTATAGAAAAACCGATAAAAGTTTTGCATATCGTTTTGTTCGTGGAGCTGCTGATGAAATATTGTTTAGTGATGACGCTAAAATACAGCTGAAAGAATGTAAAGAGGTTAAAAGCTGGCTTAAAGACTATGTGTCTATCAATGCTTTAGTAAGCAAGCAGATAGATACAACAATAGACTATCGAGCAATAATTCAAAACGACCTTAAAAGGCTTAAAATTCGTCGCTCTAAAGGGGCTTCTCTTTCTGTAGATGCATATGAGTTTTCATTATGTTCAACAGAAACTCATATGCAACACATTGAATCTCTCACTTCAGTATTAATGAAACATGACAGACTGTTGGAGCAATTCAAAACAATGGTTGTCGATAGTTTTTTAGTAGAGCAATTAGATATTGGAGAAGTTCCATTTAACAAAAAAAATGGTGAACTGATAAATGATCTTAAATCTCTGATTGAACTAAATAGTCATAACGAAAAATTTTCAAAAGCCATTAGTGAATATAATAATTTGTATGAAGTATGGGGGCGACTCATTTCATACAAATCACAACTCAATAGTTTATTGATTGAATGTAACGAGGAAATTAACGCTAAATCAAAAAGCAAAGAGGCTTTGGAACAGGAGTTAACAGAAAAACACAATGTTTATATCCGCAAACGAGAGCAGTTAAATGAAACTCTAAGTGCTAATAAAATTGAGCTGAAAACTGTAAAGGAGCATTTAGACAACCTTTATCTTCAAAGGGATAAATGGGATGAAGAAAATGTAAGTCAAAAAGAAGCCGAACTTGAGCAACTTGAGGATTACCGTAACGAATATAAGGTTGCTTCAGCGCATTATGACAATCTCTTGAACTCCGTTAAAAAAGAAAAAGATGAACATGAATTAAATAAGCTTAAATTAAAAGAAAAAGCTAGCAAAAAGGCTCAGGAATTAAAAGAAAAAATACATCTCATCGATAATGATTTGCACTCAAATGAGAAGAAGTCTAACGATAAAATTAATGCTTTTGAAAAGGAAAAAATACAAGAGCAAGAGCGGTATAAAAAGTCAATGGAAAATCAGCGGTTAGTGTTGCAAGACAAACTAGTTGAAGCTCGTGTATCAAGTCAGATGGCTACTAAGCTTACGGACGAGGAGATGGAATCTTCTAATAGTCAGCAAAAGAGGCTAACTGAAATTGAAACTGATTTAGAGGTCAGTGAAACTAAATTTGAACGTGTACAAGAGGAATTTAAATTAAAGCGTAAGGATAGAGACGCTTTACTTAACTCATACTCAAAAAAGAAAAAAGACGTAGAACGCCTCCAGTCGAAATTAGATGATATTACTAGACAACGTTACCCTTTACCTGGGTCTCTTAAAGAGTTTCTAAATAATAGTGGGTTAGCTTGGAGAGAAAGTATAGGCAAAGTCATTCTTCCTGAGCTTTTACTTAATACCAAATTGTCTCCAGAGCTTTATGACACGCAAAATTTTGATAACTTCTTTGGTATTTCTATTGATTTGAAGAACCTTCCTGATCAAGAAAGTGCCCTAAGTGATAAAGTCTTATCAGAACAATTAGAAGCTACTAAGCTCGACCTAAGCATTGCTGATGATGAAATTAAACAATTCGAAAAGCGTTTAAAAGTTGCTAATGATGAGATAAAGGAGTTTGAAAACACCGAACAAGAAATTAGTCGTCAAATAAAGCATATTAAAGATGAGCGAAACCGACTAAGAAGCTTTATTGCAACGCAAAAAGAGATATATAAATCGAATGGGCTTCAACGATTAAAATATGCAAAAGCAGCAGAAATTAAAGTCGCAGAAGACATTAAGCAATTGGAGAGTGCAATTGAACGTAATATTGCAGATATTGCCGCTAAATTTCATGAACTAATACTATCGGAGAAAGAGAGATTTTCGTTTGAAGAAGAAAAAGCACTTCAAAGTAAGGATGTTATTAACAAAAATATATCTCAGATAAATAATACTTTAGCGCAGCAATGTCATGACTTAGAAAAGCAATTTAAATCCTTATTAACAGATTTAAACATTGACACGAAAATGGAATCTGACGCTAAAAAACTTAAAGCTGAAAGTTTCGAAAAGCTAGAACGCGTTGAAGGTTACAGAGCGTTAGTAAATGAATTTAAAAGTTGGGAAAAGGTTGAATGGTCTCGTATAGATGACTTCAATAAACGGGACAGTACTATCTCTGCTGAAGTAAATAATCTTGAGCAAGGGTTAGAATCAAATCAGAAAAATTTTGATAGTGTAAAAGCTACTTTAGAAAGTAACATATCTTCATTAACAAAAAAGATTTCGACTTTAAGACAATCTGAAGAGTCGGCTCAAGGTTGCTTAAGTAACATAGATGCTCAGTTAGAGCTTGCCCCTGTTGATGTGCAACCTCTAGTTGTTGATGAGTCGGAAGCTCCTATTCTTTTATTTGAGAGTGTGAACCATTCCGTAACAGAAGCTTTGAGATTAAAGCGTTCAATTATCAAAGTAGTTAAGAATGTTGTTGCTTTTTTGAGCCAAACAAATAATAAAACTAAGATTAATGAATTATGGCTACAGCTTTATGATTCACGAAAAGAGCTAAGTAAATATGAGCCTCATGAAGAGGAGTTTTTCTTAGAGGTAATTCAAGATATAGCGACACTAATCGATACTTCTATACCTGACGTAACATCGATAACAATTGAGTCAATAAGAAGTGTTGGTGAGCAGGTGATACGTTTTTACCAGAGCTTGGACAGTCTAAATCGGAAAGTTAGCTCTGTATCCCAAACATTAGCAAACAACATAAATACTCAACATGAATTTCCTGCAATAGGTAATGTTGAAATTAGTTTAGTTTCAAAAATCAATGAGTATGACGTTTGGAAGGATCTAAAGAATTTCAATACATCCTGGTCGTCTTGGCAGGAGCTTGACAGAGGACAGCTGCCTAGTAATGATTTTTTGAACTCCTTTGCAGCAGTTATTGAAAGTTTGAAAGTATCCAAAGTTACTAGCGACATAGCCTCGCTAGTAGAGATAAACATCTCGCTAGAAGAAAACGGCAGATTAGTTAACATTCGAAATGACAATGACCTTAAAAATGTCAGTAGTACAGGGGTTTCAATGTTGGCCGTCATTGTTGTTTTCTGTGGAATGACTAGATATCTTTGTCGTGATGAAAATGTAAAAATTCATTGGCCACTAGATGAACTAGGCAAGCTATCTACACAAAATACAACACTTCTATTTAAGTTTATGGATAGGCATAACATTGCGCTTTTCTGTGCTCAGCCAAATCCACCGTCGGTACTAAGAAAATATTTCACAACTAAGAATCATTTAGTTAAAGATAAAGGGGTCTTTAGGTATACGGATTGGAAAAGCAATAAAAAGAACCCTTTGATTAATAACATTGGGCAATCAAATGGCCCCAGTGAAAAGTTAGAAGGAGCTAGCTCATGAGTGAACGTTTTGAGAGTTGCATTGAAGCCCTGTTGAACGGTGATGTTGTTTGTGAAGCCTCCCAACCAGACCTTTATCGCTATTTGTTAGATCATGAGAATTTAAATTCAATTCAAAAGTTTCTACATCAAATAGGTAGAAAGATAATTACAACAAGAGATAAAGCTGGCTTTTTTTGTGCATATAAGGATTTGTCTAATCCTAAGCACCGTGCTGATGTAAAACGTCAATTTGAAGCAATTCAAGCCTCTTTTGAAGGTCTGATACTTTGGCTTAGGTTAGTGAGAAGAACAGATCCAGATTCACGCCCTATTGAAGCCGGCTATCGTTTATTGGAGTCTGAATTACTTGCTGCAATAGAGGATTCTGCTTCACTGAATAGTCAATTAGATGAAATAGCTCATCGTCTCAGACGTGATCATAAATCAACTGAATCTAAATCTAAATTAAGAGGCATTTTAAAGTACTTAACAGAGCACGGCTTCCTAATAAGTGTTGGCGGTTCAGGTGCAGTTTATATTGCGACGGCCAAGTGGTCTCTTGTTTATGACCAGTTAGATTTTATTTGTCAGTTTGAAGGAATAGATACTTCTAAACCCAAAGATGAAGTACAAAAGGAAATGTTTTAATGAGCCGAAAAGATGAAGCTAAATCTGCAACAGGAGCATTACATAGAAACATTAATACTATTGACGATTCCTGCTTCATGGAACGAGGTCAAATAGCTGATATTCCTGAAAATGAATCAGCAATTAAGGCGTTGCAAAAAAATAATTTAGCTTATTATGTTGATGACTCAATGGGAGTGCAGGTACATAGTACGGTTAGAAGGTTGCTAAACCATGTTACCAAGCGGTATAGATTAAGGGAAACTCATCAAGCATTCGCTGGAATGATAGAAGAGTTAAGGCATGCGATTCAAAATTATCAATTTGCTAAAAATAAAAGCCAAGAAGATAAATTGTTATATCAAGATCAAATTCATGAATTTACTTTAGATATCATGAGTGAACTTACTGATACCGTTCAATCTTTTGCACATATAGTTGGGAATGAGTTTAGCACTATTTCGAGTATTGATATCAGGATACGAGAAACCACACGTTGTAAGAATGAAATCGCAAAATTGAATGAAGTTTTTAGTAGCCTTAGCGTTGCTGATATTAGAGATTGGGCGGGTGCCGATCTAATGTTAGAGAGGCTCCTAATGAAAACTTTAAAGAGCCATGTAGATAAGTGTTTAAAAGAGTTGAGTACGACAGCTCATCGCTTACTAGAAATGATCGCGAAATTAATTAAAGACAAAGAAGCGCAGCGTCTTAACCAATTAATAGATTCCTTTTATACCCATTACCAAAAGTATCCAAGCTATACACCAGATCTAAATTCGGTAATTGATTTACCCCCGTCTTTTAATCGTATCAATTCAATCACTATCAATAGCCGTGCTGATATTGATAGTGCAATTGATGAAGACGTTTTATCGGATATTGCTACTTCTGTTATGCAGAATGTTAGAAAAGAAATAATAAATAGTAATCAGGATGAAGAGGTTGAAGTTACTGATGGACGCAGTGAAACAATTGAGGGCGATATAGATACTCTTGAAGAGAATGTAGATTTCTTTTTTGATGCTTTATTAAATGAAGAAAGTGAGGTTAGCGAGCTAACTGCCTTAAAAGCCCATGAGTTACTTGAAGTTGATGCTGAACCAGAAGACTGGATGTTGTGTCTAATGGAGCACTATGAGGCGCAAAAATCAGAACTAACAGGAAAGATAAAATTAACTTTAGATGAAAAAATATTTATGCCTTTTGATGGTAATCACTTTGTTAGAGATATCTGCTTTCGTAGGGTAAAGCATGGATAAAATAAAAGTTCGAATGATTCAGGATGTCTTGCGACAACGTAAAAATATGGTCAATGACTCAAAGTTGTGGCGTGAAATATGTGACGAAGTTAATGTTGGTCAATTAAAAGGTAAGAAAATTAGCTTCACGTTTGATGACTTAAGCTCCCTAGAGTCATATGGAGACAACCTATATGGCTCATCAATTATCAATATTAATTTAGATGCTAAAGACAGAATGGAGTCCTCTGAAGATACCTCTGAAGATAAATGGTCGCAAAGAGGTGTGTTTGAAGAATTAATTTCAATGGCTAGAGCGCAAAGGCTGCCATTACCAGTGAAAGATGACTCTAGTTTTATTACTCCTTCTGGAGTTGTCACTAGTTTGAGTGTTGAAAAAATTGATACTGCAAAAATTGAATCATTATTAATCATAGAAAATGGGACATTAATGACCCATTGGAATGAATTAATCCCTTTACTACCAAAAGAATATCAATCCTCATTAATAGTCTATCGTGGACACGGTCAAAATCAGAATACGCTGATAGAGCTTATTGGTAAGCTTGCCGATGATACTCCTATTGGTGTTTTTTACGACTTTGACGGAGCTGGATTCGACATGGCATTAAACATAGCAGAGGTTAGAGCAATTGATATTCTTCATCCTTGTAAATGGAGTGAGCTCCATAAACTGTCTAGTGAAGAATTTAAAAAGCTGAATAAGCAAAACTCATTTGTTGCTCAAACTGTGCAGTTAAAGAATCGTATTAATTCAACATCGACCCCGAAACCAATAATGGATATGTTGCTTTACTTGAGAGAGCATCGCATTGCAATAACTCAAGAGCATTTGATTAAGCATCAGTATTCAATTTCAAAAACAGACAACATAAGAATAATAAAATGAAACCTGTAATCATATCTGTAGCTAGAGAAAGCCGTTTCAAAGCCATTGAGATTCTTGCTTATTGGGAAGGAGCTGTTAATGCAACTCGTTTATCTAAACTTTTTGGGGTGACAGTTGGCAATATAACTAAAGATATGGTGAATTACCGAGAGCTATATCCTGACAATTTGGCATATAACAAAACTCAGAAGCGCTTTGAGCCTAAAGATAACTTTCGATCACACCACACTGATTCAAAATGGAATGAGTATGAATTATTCGTTAGTTATTATGCCAATATTTACCGAGAAAACTTTTGGTCCTCATCTGCTTTAGAACTGGGACCTAGTTCAAGGTTTAATGCTGAACCGGAAATAGTCAGGGCTGTATCTCAAGCAATCTCGGGTAAGCAGTCAATAGAAATTGAATATTTTTCAATGACATCTCCTAAAGGTAGTAAGAGGACTATTCATCCATTTGCAATAGCAAATAGCGGATTGAGGTGGCATTGCCGTGCGTATGATGAATTAAGTGGTGAATTTAGAGATTTTCATCTAGGGCGAATTACAAAAGCTAGAGTTTCTGCGACATCAAATATCGATAGTAGCAATGATAAAGCATGGCATACAAATATTGAACTGACTATTGGAACACACCCGGAGTTATCATCAGAACAAAGAAAGGTAATAATGATGGAACATGGAGGCGGTAAAACATTCAATATAACTGTACGAGCTTCTATGGTTGAGTACACACTTCAAAATTACCTTATAAGTAAAGAACCTTTTGAAGGAGAGCCGAAAGCTCGGCCTTTATATTTAGTAAACTTAAATGATGTAAAAAAATGGCTTTATCAAGTCTAAAAATGGATGCACACCAATTAAGAATTAATAAATATCCAATCTAAAGCCCAAACTCTCAAGATTATGTTTGAGACTTATTCGGATTGGTTTCATTGGTTGAACGTGAAGACCCTTAAAAATATTTCTTTAACCGATTGAAAGGTTAGTCCAATTGTAGTGAGCAAATTAATCACTCACTACTTTGTAAGAATTTTAATTATAAAGGTAGGAAGCCTTATTTATGGCCATATTGTACCCCTCTAGTGCTCCAAGAATAAACGAAAGTCCTGTCGCAGAGCCTTTGGTTTATAGGCTATTAAAAGAGCAGTTAGATGACTCCTTTCATATCATTCACAGTGTTCCATGGTTATCTTCGTTTATAACTGATGTACTGAAAGATAAAAGTTATATTGGTGAAGTTGATTTTTTGGTTTTAAATAAAGATCTAGGAGTCCTAGCTATAGAGGTAAAGGGAGGAATATTAAAGCATGACAAGGATGGTTATTATTACTCTCGTGATTCAGGGCTAACGATCTCGAGAATAGACCCCGTATCTCAGCTAAATCGGGGAGTTTTTGTTCTTCAGAAGTGGTTCAAAGATAACGGAATAAAAATGCGCATTGGGAGGGCGTTTTGTTTTCCTGAGTCTGTTATACCTTTAAAGTCAATACCTCCAGGTTATCAAGATTTTAACGAGTATAAAGCAATAAGCTTGGTTCTTGACAAAAAACACATCCACAATTTTGGTCAGCGAATCATAGATATTATGGTATTCCATAAAGAAAGTATGTTTATACCTGAACTTTCTGAGTACCAATTAGAAAAGATAATCGAAATGATAGCCCCTACAGTTGATGCCGCACCTTGTTGGATATCTCGTATTAACTCTGATAATTATCTCTGGTTAAAGCTAACAGACGAACAAAATGAGTGCGTAAATGATGCTATAGCAAGCAATAAGCTGATTGTTAATGGTTGGCCAGGCTCAGGAAAAACTGTAGTTGCAGTTCAAGCTGCTAGAAAACTTTCCTCGTTAAATAAGAGAGTACTTACTATTACTTACAATAGGTTATTAGCTGACAAACTAAGGGCTGAACTTATTGAACACAAAAAAAGTTGTGACGTATTTACTTTGCATAAACTAGCTTGGGAAATCGATGAAAAACTTAATAGTACTTCTAGTAACGGAAGTTACACATATGAAGTAATGAGTACTGGTCCTGATTTAGGTGTAACAAAGAGCATTGAGGCTGGAGTTAAAGGAGGTTTCTTTGACCAATACGATTGTTTGATTGTAGATGAAGGGCAGGTTATTTGGAAAGAAGTTTGGCAAACTTTGTTATCTGTTTTTGACACTAAAAAGATAATTGTTATGTGTGATGCGACACAAGCTTTTGAATATGAATCCCCAGTTTCTTTAGAGTGGCTAGAATCAATACTTTCAATCAAAGCTTTTACACTTACTAATAGCTTAAGAGTTCCTAAAAAAGTATGCGACAGATTAAAACTGTTTACTAAACCTAGTTACACTGTTCAGAACCCTAGGGAATATGAAAGTGATACCTTGTCGGAGCTAGTTGTAGCTTCGCCAAAGCATTCGCTTAAGCAACTTATTGAGCGACTTATTTCTGATGGGATACCTCCATCATATATTACAGTATTAAAGCCAACGTTTTTAGGGGTACCCGAATCTCTTGTTCCTGCTGGTGTAAATATTGAAAACATTGGAAAGTTTAGAGGGCTAGAGAGTCCTATAATCATTATTTATGCAGATCATAAAATGACTAATACGGAGTTCTTTGTCGCTTATTCCAGAGCGACATCGAAGTGTATTGCTATATTTGAAGCTTTCCATGTCAAAAATGGAAGTTATGGAGTTGTTGGGCCAGATCTATATAGCAATAACACTGACAGCATAGATAAAGAAGTTAGTCGTTCACTAACCAGTCAGTTCTTTGCAGAACTTAATTTCAATAATATATCTATATATGATGGCCTACCCGTTTGCTGGTGCCATGAGTGGAACAGTTATGTATTAATTCCTGAGCAGGGAAACAGAGAGGTAACTAAATCTTTGTTTGAGATTTTTTTGAGGTCAGAATTAACTCCTGAAATTTTTACCTGGAGTAAAAATAGTCGAAGAACATTAAGTCTGATCCCTTCTGAAAAATATGATTTAGATCGCCCGTTTTCGGATGACCTCTTTGAGCTTAAGCCATGTCTGTCGTGCGAAGTGTTAACGCCACATTCTATTGCCACTTTAAATGGGGATTCATGTTTATTATGTTCGAAAGATGTTGCAACTCGCGATACTTTTTTTGAGGAAAACTTAAAGAAATTAGGCTGTGTGCTAACCCAAGAGATAGTAACTACTAAAGACGAAAGAGCAAAACTCGATGCGTCACTATATATTGTTGGAGCATTCAATAAGTTACAAGTAATACGGTTTTCTGAGGATGTAATATCAGCAATAAACCACGTGACAAAGGGATTTAATAGATTAGCTTTGGCTTATGCTCTTTGTTATTTATATATGCGTCACAACAAACGAGAAAGTCGAGTAAAAATAAAAGATGTGACTGATGCAACCCGTAAATGGAATACACAGATCTCCGAGTGGAATAGGCAGTCTTGGAATGCGTATATCAACGATGCATTTAGGGTTTTGGAAAAGTTTAATTTGATCGAATCTGAAAAAAATGGCTGGAGAAAGATGACCAATCTATTTATCAATTAAAGTGGAATGTAATGATTAATTACCCGGATTTCCTTGATGGTGATTCAAGTTTGAACTTTATAGTGGTAAGAATATAGATATACTTAAATGTATATTTCAGGCAGTTTAGCTGAAAGCCCTATTCATTATTCCTCTACTATCTCACAAGTGTAATTTTAAAACGATTGTTAGTTTATGATTCCTTTTTTCAACGTACTAGCTTAGAGAACTAAATATGAAACTCCTTTATTTATCTGTTTTATAAATAAATTTTGTTGTAAAGTAATGACTAAGTTTAAAAAGTAACTAGTGACACGACTAAAAAATAGGGACACCCTTCAAGGAGAGTTTAGTGTTCAAAATTGATACAAACAAAGCGCTTAAACAGATCTTTTCTTTTATCATTGCATACTTCAGACCTTCGCTTGCAAAATTCATTATTTGGCCATTGCTAGTTACAGGATTAGGTTTATTAAATCCCCCATTATGGATTGAAATAGTAAATTGGATATTAGTTAATCAATCCTCTTTTCCTCAATACCAGATTCCGCTTGCAGAACCAAATGGAGTTTGGGGGTGGTCGTTAATATTGTTAAGTGTGTTTGTTTATCTTGTTGAAACAGTTGCTCAAGTCGTCAAGAGTAAAAATGAAGGGGATATTGCACTGTCAAATAAACTTGAAGATATTCAGGAAAAAACCGCTGATGAGTTTGTTCATAAATTAGATAAAGAATATGACTTACCTCGTGTGAAACCATCGCATAAAGTTGCTCCTCTTTGTGAACACCATGTGCATGACCCTATCACCTACAGCGTATTAGAAAAGCACTTCGAAAGTGGAAAAAATATTGGTATTTTGTCTGGTGCGAGCGGTTCAGGAAAAACACAAGCTTTAATTGATTATGTTAATAGGTCCACTCAAAAATTTGATAATCAATTATGGATCAATGGGGATGATTGGATAGATGGGTATGCTCTTTGTGACATACATAGAACACGTGGTGGGAAACCAATAAATGTTGTGAAGACATTTAATTCGTCTAAAACGATCTTAGTTATTGATAGTATTGAACGAATATTGAATGACAATGATTTTAGGGATTTACAAGTTGGGTTTTCCTTAGGTGGAGTTGTTGTCCTTAGTTCTCAGCTAAGTGATCCTAATAATAATTTATATATCTCAAAGCCAAATATCCCTAAAAAGCAAGCTATTGAAATACTTGGTGAAAATCCATGCAATATTAGTGAGGCGTGTGATGAATTTTTGAAAGCATGCAGCTTCTCTCCCCTAGTCTTAGCCCTAGCAAGAAAGGTAATTTCAAAGGAAAGTAATAGTAACGATAAGTTTTATCGCGATGTTTTGGATGTACCTAGTGACATTATAGATCATAAAGGGGAGTCAATAATAAGTAATATTTTAAAAAAGGTCCCTCCTGCTACACTTAAAGCATTACAGAAAATTGCCAATTCAAATCTAAATTTTTACGATTCCGATTTCTTAGAGTTTTTCGTTAATAAGTTAGAACTACATAACCTTCAAGGTTTGTCTATAATTGTTCAATCCAACACACCTGGTATATTAAGGTTACATGATCTGGTAGCGATTGCAGTTAGAGAGAATGTAGATCAGAGTTGTATGGTAAATTCGATTTCTGAATATGTAGGCAAAGCCTCTGGTGAAATGACTCCTAGTATTCTTCGCCAAGTTCATTTGGCTAAGAAACAGATAAGGGATGAAGTAGAAAACAATCATAATGGCAAAGTTGATTGGTTAACATATAGCCTTCTTCAAATTGAAGATAGTTACAAGAAGACCATCCACGATGAGCTGTATAACAAAGAGTTTACAGGTGAGCTATCGTTGGCAGAAGTTATGTGCATTATCGACTCTAAAGAGTCTTATTCTTACTTAATTGCTCAAGACTCTCGAATTGACTACTACGAAAGCTGTGCCAAGGAATACCAATCAGCCTTAAATATATATCAATGTGATGAGATCAAAGCAGAGCTAATGCATCATAGGGGAAAAGCTTTAAGGCGATGCGGAAAGCACGAACAGTCATTAGAGTGCTTTGAAGAGCTGCTTAAGTTAAAACCCAATTGGCATGCAATTCATGGTCAAATAGCCCATTTAGGAAGTCAGTATAAAGTTAGTTCACGAGTTAAAGATGCAGGAGAGCTTTCTATAAAATTGCTTGTAAAGGATATTTTATCAGACTCTTCAGTAGTGCCTCTCAGGGTCTCTTTGGCTGCAATAGCGAGGATAAGATCTTACTATAGTGTTAAAAATGAAATCTCAAATAGTCCAGAAAAAGTTCAAAAATTAGCTAGTTTAATAACGATGTCAAGTATGGAAGGCTTAGATCAATTCTACGAGGCATTTGTTTCATTCACTTCTATTTTTAGTTATAACCATAGTGAAATCTGTTTAGATTTGGCCGAAAGTATTCCGGACATGCTTGAGTTACCACCTGAGTTCGTGTCTAAGAGGCAGTGGGTTAGTGCCTGTGAAGCATTAGCAAATATTTCTGATGCAGCTATTCGTCAAGGTAGGAGCATAATTTCAAAGAGATTATCTGATGCTAGCTTAATGTTTGCCGATAAGTTATCTGCTCGGGCTGAGCTTAAACCTTTCGACGCTAGAGCTGTAGCCAAATCTTATATTATAACAAAAAAGTATGATGAGGCTCTTGGTGTATTGTCAAAGGTTTCGCAAAAAGAGCAAGAGTCACACTGGACTTTGTATCGGAAATCGCAGGCTTTATTGGGGCTTAGTCAAAGTAGTACACTTCCCGATGGTGAAGAACATATGGCTATGGCTTTAAGTTGTGCGGAAAGTGCATTAGAAAAAGCATTAGAAGATACAAGAGCTAAAGATAGAATTTCTATTTATTATGAGTTGAGAAGTCAGTGTCTACTTGCAAAAAAAGAATATGAATTGGCAAAAGCAGATTTAGCTAAGGCGATTGAGTTGTGTAAAAATGACAAATACTTGGAAGACTTAAAACATAGACTTCAATCTATAGAGTTAGAGGGTGCTTAAATAATTGGCCGATACTTGACGTAAGATAATCTCATTAACCCACTTAATTAATAATGATAGGTTTATTAGATTTGTTTTTTTGCTAAGTTAACCAACTTCCATTAGTAAATGTTGGTGAAAATAGTCAAAAAATCAGTCTGTGAGTTAACCAACTTCATTAACGATCCTCATTAACTGATTTGGTTATAGAATGTAATAAAAAGCAGCCGGTTGGCTGCTTTTTTTGTGGGTTTAAAGAGTTGTTTGAAAGTTGAGTGTGCGATCGAATTTTTAACTGTCGCCAATTTCACTTTTTGTCGCGTTGACGACGGCGACCAAGGGGCGGGTGCCGCAGACTGCTCGCGGCCACTTTCGCCTTGGAACCCATAGGCGCCCCTAAATCATTAATTGGTTATTTTTTAGGCGTGATAGAAGTGGGGGAGGAGTTGTCTGCGGAATTTTGATTAGGGTTGCACAATGCAAGGCCTTACCCCACATTGGTTTTCTTTGACCTTTTGGTGTTGCTAAGGTTATAGTAAGGAACTCGGAATTTCTAGCCATGGATTGCAATTTAAACCATGAAGTTAAATTACTTTACGTACACTATCACCTTTAAGAAATCGGGACAGGTTAGCAACATCTGTATTGCGGATATTGTTGATTGCTACTGTTCCTATCAAAAGAATAAGGCGTCTCTTGAAAAGTTCAATGAGAGCACATCTAAGAAGTTATACTTTGCTAAGGCTGCGGCATATTCCGATATATACTACCTAATGGTCCCGGCATCCTTAGCCAACTATCGAAGCTTGAACAAAGGCTCCGGTGTTATCAAGGATTTGGACGATGTGCTAGATGATGGTGACAGTTTGGAAAAGGTTACCTATGTACACTTTGATGACAAGAAGCCAATACTCGGCGTTACATCGTCACTTGGAGGTGCGTCAGTAGATGACCTTCAATACTATTTAAATGAAGTTATAAACGGAATATATGGCGAAGGCATAGAAAACTACCAGTTGCGAATAATTCCCCTCCAAAATGAAGTTGGTAAAGAATCTGTTAGCAAGTTGAAACTTATTTCACAGGCGAGCGTCATACTAAATGGTAGCACCGCTATGGGAGGTATCTTATCAGGATTATTAACCAGCAACACGTCAGACAGTAATGTTGAAATAGGGTTAACGATTAAAAGGACTGGAAGCAAAAAAGGCATCGAAAAAGACATCGAACCACTTTTAAAGTTGATTGAATCCGACAAAAATGACAAGGAATTCACCGAGGTCCACTTAAGGGCCAAACGTAACAGTCTACAAGAAAATATAAAAGATTATTTTTTAGACAAGTCTGCTATTATTTTCGATTATATTAACCCATACCTTAAAGCATCAATAGAACATCAAGTTAAAGATAAGCGTTACGGAAATCAGTTAGTTATCGAAGCTTACGATGCATATATCGCAAGCTTAGGGGATAGAATATCTGCCACAACGTCATGCCAAGAATGGCCTAAGTTAAAGCAAGTTGAAACGTATGAAACAGAGAAATAAGTGTAATCATGCGCCAGTTAACAGATAAAGAAATAACAAAGTCAGCAATAGTAATATGGTCTGCTTCCATACTTCTCATACCTGCTTTGTTAGGTCTGTACTGGCTAATCACCTATACCACTGGCACATCTTTATTCCCCAACATTTCAACAAACAATACCACAGGCTTGGTCAGTACTGTTACGTCATTTAGTATAACTATGACGGGCTTTATAGCTGCCATTGGTGCTTATATCTTGTCTGTATCAAACAAGCCGCGCTTTAACCTATGGAGAAATGCGGGATACCTAACATTATTTTACCACTTATATGCGGTTTCAATTCTATTCCTACTTGTCACCTTTAGTGCTTGTATTTTGATGTTGCTATCTGGGTCAACCACGACTTGGCTTAAGGTTATACTTACTTTGGTCATAGTTAATTTTGTGCACATTGCCCTTATAACCATATCGGCCATAAACCAGACGAAAAACGCAACTTCAAGTTAAGATTAAATAACAAATAGTAACAAAGACCCACTCTAATTTGATTTAGTTTGGGTGTTTTCTTCGTTGCGGTGTGGGTGGACGTGTTATTCTATCTCATAAGTTTTATGAAAAATTACTCTATAAATGTTCCTTAAGTTTTTACATAAAAATAGAATTACGTTGCCACTGCTATTTTCATTTATTCTATTAATTTTATTAGGATTTATTCCATTTTTAGATGATAGATGTGCTTCTGGGTGGAAATCTCCATCAATTGGTAAGCAAGGAGCATGCTCCCATCATGGTGGTGTAATTAACTTTTTCTGGATAAAGCTATTACTTGCTAGTAGTGCAGGTTACTTATTACATCGTAATATTCAAAAGAAGTTCAAAAAACAATTCGGTTTTATTGTTAAGTCAACATTACCAAGTCACCCTTTAGAAGAGTGGTTATCGCAGCAAAGTAAACAAAAACCTAAACCATTAATTGAAGAGCCTGCTCAAGTAGCTAAATCCAGAAAAGAATTTGCATGTGTACAATGTCATAATGATTTTCCTAAAGGCGATGATTATTATTACTATATTAGAGGCTTTGGGAAGCACTCAAAAAGAATCAAATATTGTTTAGATTGCAAGCTGCTTATTCCAGATATGAATGCAAAAAGAGAGAATAACAAAGACACCCACTCTAATTTGATTTAGTTTGGGTGTTTTTCTATGATGGATATAACAAAGACACCCACTCTAATTTGATTTAGTTTGGGTGTTTTTCTATGTTTAGGGGAGTGCTTTTACTTCGTTTGAGGTGATTTATGGCGGTTCCACGCAAACAGCAGGTGAGTTTGGTTGATACACCTTATTACCATTGTATTTCTCGTTGTGTACGCCGTGCTTTTTTGTGCGGTGAAGATAAAAGCACAGGGCAATCGTTTGAGCATAGAAGAGCTTGGGTCGAAGACAAATTACTCGCACTGAGCAAGGTATTTTGTATAGATGTGTGCGCTTATGCAGTAATGAGCAATCATACTCATCTTGTCTTATGTGTGGATGAGAAGAAAGCAAAACGATTAAAACAAAAGGCCGTTATTATTCGTTGGCACAAGTTGTTTAAAGGCAATTTACTCACACAAAAATACCTATCCGGTAAGCCCCTAAATCCAGCTGAAGAAAACACGTTAGCGGAAATGACCAAAGTGTTTCGAAATCGTTTAAAAGACATCAGTTGGTTTATGCGTGTACTGAATGAAGACATCGCTCGCAAGGCGAACTTTGAAGATAACTGCACAGGCCGCTTCTGGGAAGGGCGGTTTAAATCTCAAGCACTCCTTGATGAAGCGGCACTTGCAGCCTGTATGGCGTATGTTGACTTAAACCCAATAAGAGCAAAAATAGCAAACACACCAGAAAAATCAGATTACACCAGCATTCAACACCGCATTAACGCAGCTCTTAAAGGCACTCAACCCAAAGCGCTGCTTAAGTTTGCAGGTAACCCACGCAAGCATATGCCAAAAGGCTTACCGTTCGAACTCAAAAGCTATATTGAACTCGTTGAGTTAACAGGACGTATTATCCGCGAGGATAAGCGCGGTGCAATCCCAAGCGACACACCTCAGTTATTAACCCGTTTATTAATATCACCTGAAAATTGGCTTAAGCTCACTACACAATTTACCAAATCATTTCATGGTGCTGTTGGAAAACCAGAGCACTTAATTGATTACTGTGAACACCTTGAAAAGAAACGACGGCCTAACGTGGCTAATGCACGCATATTGCTCGCTTAATTAACTATTAAATTAATCAATCGCTCTTTAGTAGCAGCCTCTTAAAACAAGGTTGATTCTTGTTGTAAAAAATCTTCACAGGGCAGTATTACTGCGATCTCGGTGAAAATAAATCAATCTAAGTATGCATTTTTCGACATGGAGCTAGTTTCATTATTTTGTTAACCGTTATTTATCAAACAGCTTAAAGTGGGTGTCTTTGTTATTATGTTGGCTAGCTTTTCATTTCTATCCCATCATTTTTGCTATGATTAGCTTTTGTCAAAGTAATATAGTTTTTGCTAGTATTAACCATATGTAAATAAAGGGAATTTTTAGATGTCTGCAAGTTACTCTCTTCGAATAGATTTCGATCGTGATGCTGGTTGCCCTGAAAGGGTGTTCAACTCTATGGGGCTACTAGTTGAGGGGTTTGATAAATTACATTCTGCAATCTTACTTGGTTTTGGTAAAGAAATTGAATTTAGTTCGGCTTTATCAGAGACCCGTAAAGGTTCAGTTATAGCTGATATTACACATAAAGTTGTCGATAAGGTAAGGAATGTAAGTTTCAAATCTATTTGTGATGCAATTTATCTTGGTGTAGAAGAGCAAATAGCTGTTGCAGAGAAAGTTGACTCAGAGAATGATGTCCGTTCATTCGCCGATAAAATTTACTCGCAAGTTGCTGTAGAGAATAAAGAAAATATAGAGTCATTTACTTGTGACTCTGAAATTAACTTATACGAGATAGCTGAGGCGTTACATAAAATCAATAATGCGCTAAATCTGTTGACAGATGAAGATAGAGTTCAATTTGGAAAGGTTAAACGATTCGTAGACATTAGTAATAAATTTTCTTGTCCACGTCCAGCGTCACAAATATTTGAAAATATTGAAACACCATTACCTTCTCGAGAAGTGGTTATTATTCGTAGACCGTCATATGTTTTAGGGTTAAATTGGGATTTAGAAAGTAATAGTAGAAAGCCTAAAAAGTTTTCGGCAAAAATGACTGATGAGGCATGGTTTGAAAGTTGGAAAAATCATGATAAAGATGCTCAACTTTGGCCCGGCGATGGAATTTTAGCTGATATAAAAATTACGAAGAAAGTTAATAAGCATCGCAATACAAACTCTATTGAGAATGAAATTGTAAAAGTCATTAAAGTTATACCGCAGAGTCAAATAGAACAAACAGAGTTGGATTTGGGTGATGAAAGAGATTAATTATGAAGGTGCTAAGAAAGAAGCGTTATTTATAGCGTTGCCTTTTCTCGTTCTTTTATTACTTAAGGTCATTCAAGATGATTTGATTAACTTCATTAGGTTATCTGATTTTGCTTTGGCAACGTCTATATTGTGGGGGCAATTGTTAGCTAAAACTTTTGATGTTCCAGATAAAAATAAGCAGAAAGACAAATTCAGTACAAAACAAGTTCAAATATTCATATTCTCCTTTTTATCACTAACGCTATATATTGCCCTTAACTTGTTAAATGATATCAGCGACCGAGTATACTGGGCTCAGTTTGGTTGGTACTTATTTTCTATTATTTATTACATTCCTATATCGACACTCATGAATGACCTTTCAAAAAGGTGAAGGATAGATTTAACAAAAAAGCAATAACAAAGACACCCACTCTAATTTGATTTAGTTTGGGTGTTTTTCTATGTTTAGGGGAGTGCTTTTACTTCGTTTGAGGTGATTTATGGCGGTTCCACGCAAACAGCAGGTGAGTTTGGTTGATACACCTTATATTGGTATAACAAAGTAAATATATGGGTGAGTCACTTTTCCTACTTTGATATTTACTTAGCGTCTCAGCAACTGGATTTTCAAGAAGTTTTCCCTTATCCTCCCCGCATTTAGAAATCTTTTCCAACCTAGTAGTAGCTTAGATAATAACTGTTATAAAACATGGAAAGAAATTAGAGAAATTATTTTATGAAAATGGTGTTATGGCTTATTTTTAGCCTATTTTTCTCACTAAATTGTTTTGCTTCTAACCCTGAAGATATTGCAACTTGGGGGCACATGGAAGGTAAAGTAAAAAGCGCTAATATCAAAGACTACGCCTTTCATGTAGCCAATGGACAAGTGCACTTGGCTTATCAAGGCGAGGTAGGACTAAACAGTTTTGGTGCCGTAGGTACAGACTTTGACGCTGCGCCATTTATTGGTAAAAAGTTGAAATTTTCCGCCGAAATAAAATCGCAAGATTCTGAATATTCTTCAATTTGGTTAAGGGTGAATGATTCGGAAAAAGTGATTGCATTTGATAACGCCACCGACCGCAGCCTCATTGGCACAAAAGAGTGGACACATTTTCAAGTGATACTGCCGGTAAAGCCCGGTGCAGAGTCAATTTATGCTGGTTTAATACAAGGCGCGAAAGGGTCTATGTCGGCGCGCAATATTTCGTTCTCAATAACAGATGAAGACAGCACTGCGAATTACATTTATAAAAGTGATTACAGCTTAAACCCAGACAAGTGGAGGATGGGCTATTCTGATGTTGGAAAATTTAAAGCTTGGTCTGAAAATGGTATTGCGACGATTAAACGTATAAGTGATACCTACAACGATGAATCATTTGCGACCTGGTATGAATATTTTGAGCCTAGTCAATTCGTTGGCAAACGTGTTCAATTTAGCGCTCAAGTGAAAACCGAAAATGTCACTGATGGTTATGCCGGGGTTTGGATGAGGGTAGACGGCAAACTTAAGAACCTAGAATACGATAATATGAAAGATAGGGGTGTGAAAGGTTCCACAGATTGGCAAACATACTCAGTGGTATTAGATATAACGGATGAACAGTCTAAGCACATTGCCTTTGGCGGTTTACTCTCGGGGAATGGGCAAGTTTGGATACGTAACGTATCTTTTTCACCTGTTGGAAAACACATTGCCTCAACCAATATTTATCAAGGTGAGCAAGAACTTAACACTAATAACTCACGTTTTAATAAGTTTGATCTTGCTTTATTATTTGGCTCGTTTATTTATAATACGGCCAATAATTAGTCGCTTCTTGCAAATTGCAAATGCACAAGAAACCCAAACTAAATTGATTTAGTTTGGGTGTTTTTCTATCTTTAGGGTAAGCAATTAATGGGGTCATAGTTGTTGATATTCGGTTTCGATTCAGTTTATTTCGTTGCGTAAAGCGCTTTTTTAAAAGCTAGATAACACTATCTAGCT
Organism: Pseudoalteromonas sp. ABV4_021; assembly: GCF_056159365.1. Lineage (NCBI taxonomy): Bacteria > Pseudomonadati > Pseudomonadota > Gammaproteobacteria > Alteromonadales > Pseudoalteromonadaceae > Pseudoalteromonas > Pseudoalteromonas sp. ABV4_021. Next base: position 1,335,057 of record NZ_JBSWVB010000002.1, read on the forward strand.
TTTATATTGATAGTTTATAACCTACCGTTTTCCGGATTCATCACTCGTTGCGCTAGTTCTTTTGAATTCGCAGCTTTGAATTTTGGTGCTAAGTAGGTTTTTGCCATTTCAACACGGGTTTTAAATTCATTACTGTTTAAAACGTCTTGATTAACCACTTTTAATCTTGCTTTATTTTGCCATTTAGAGATGGTTTTTTTGTCTTCTTCAGCATCTAAAGGTAAAATTTGTACATGTGCTTGGTTCCAGCCCATATCAACATCAAACTCTACAAAATACTCTTTGCCAGCTTCTACATTTGCTTCAAGTACTGAATAACGTTCTGAAAGGGCGATATATTTATGCTTACCCGGTTTGACTTTAACTTGAAAATATTGTCCCACTCGCGTACTTGCAACAAAACCATCTTCATCCCATATATCAAATGGAACACTGCCTATCAGTTTTTCCATGCGGAAAAAATTAATTACAGCATGTTCGTCGTCTGGCTTCATAGGTTTTTTGCCATCTTGCATGACATCAAAACCAAGTAGTGAAGGGTTTGCGAGCAAATTGTCATATGCATCATTTTTTCTTGGACTTTCAAGTTCGGCTTTATACTTAGTGCGCATTACCATTGATGCACCTAAATCGTAGTCAAGCTCAGTTGTTTTTCCTGTCGAGTAGTCAATTGACATGAATACAGTTTCACCTGGTCGGTTATCAATCTTCGCATAACCAAATCCGGCTAGTCCTTGTACTAGGTGAAGTGAATTGATTCCCGAATCCAACTTCAATAGTGTATGCGAGCCATTTGAAAGGTCAGCCACAACTTTATCATTTACCGCAATCCATGCGCCACGAGCGCTTCCTTGAAAATTGCTCCCTCTAATCATGTAAACGTAAGTTTGATCTTCTTTTGGTTGTTCAGTTTTAAACTGCTGAACTAAATTTTGGTCTACCTTGTAAGTTGTTTTACATCCGGTAAGCGTAAGCATTAAACCTAAAGCCACGGCCGAAGCGGAAATTTTAAAAGATTTCACTAATCTCTCCATATAGTTTGTTTTTATATCCAATTAATTCGCTTAAGAGCGAGCAAATTATCTAATAAAAACAAACTACTTTAAGCTATTTATATTACTTTATTGTAAATGAACGAAAATCAATGAGGTCAAATGAGGGGGCAAGTTAAAAACACGGAGTCCGGTCTAGAATTGTGCATTGAAGAAAAAGTCACCTAATTTTATTAACCTTTCAGGCATACAAATGGGCGATCCGTTCGCTCCATCTTATTTTATTTTGTAAGCAAAAAATCACTTTGGATTTGAGTGAAGAACGCTTTATTAAATGCAGGTTTGATGCGTGTTGATTTTGCAATAATTACTTAGCTGTTGTAGTTTGTTGCTTTTGACGTGATATGTGACCTGCATAAGGAATGCAATGAGTAGTACCATTAATATTTTATACGTTGAAGATGATGTCGCCAGTGCACAAATTTTAACCCTTTATCTTGAAAAGCAAGGTTACCGAGTTAGTCACTTTGATAATGCAGTCGATGCTCAGCGGGCGCTCGATAATTTGGTGTTTCAGTTAGCTATTTTCGACGTTATGATGCCAGGAGGAGATGGCTTCTCTTTATTAAAAAATGCGGCCAAAAAAGACATTCCCAGCATTATGGTGACGGCAAAGGTAACGGAAAGCGACCGCATTCATGGCTTTGACTTAGGCGCTGATGATTATGTATGTAAACCCTACAGCCCAAGAGAAGTGGTATCGCGTGTTCAAGCGTTACTTAAACGCAGTTATAAGCATACAGGAGCGCACCAAGTATGGTTGTTCGGCCAGTTAGAAATTGATGTCGATGCCAAATTGGTAAAACTGGCTGGCGATCATTTAAAACTCACCGCTGTTGAGTTTGCCATTTTGGTTAGTTTAGTCACTCATGCAAAGCGTATTATCTCGCGCGAACAATTGATTGATCTCGTGTGGCAAGGGCGCAGCGATATCACCGATAGAGCAGTCGATACCCATTTAGCTAATTTACGTAAAAAGTTGGGTGATAGTAAAAAAGATCCAACCTATATTGCCACACACTATGGTCAAGGTTATCAGTTTGTTGCGGCTAAAACACAATGAAATTACGTACCAAATTTACGCTCTTAGTTGCTAGCTGCACATTTGTATTATTGGGAATTTATTACTTGTTAAGTGTATACACAGCAAGTAATGCATTTGTCGAGTTTAACCAAAAAAGTGTTGTACAAATGACCACAGAGTTACTGGATGATGATGACGTGGAAGCGCAGATTACTTCGTTGCCCCCCAATTTGTCTATTCAGCAACAATATATAGCACTATCTCATGTCTTTACTGAGCAGTTATTTATTTTGGTGCAAAACGAGCGCGTTATTTTGCCATCAGAAAGTGCGACTGATTTGCGGATTACCTATATTGCTGTGGAGCACGGTCATCAGTTTAAAATAGCGCCGCTCAATCAATCTCCATTATTAATTCAATTCAGCCAAGAACAGTTGCTACTGAATGACCAAATGGGTGAATATGCATTATTTTGGTTACCCAAAAACACGTTGGAGCGAAAGCATCAAGAGTCTTTGTTGATGTCGCGCTTGGCCGATGAATTTATGCTGAGTTTGTTTGGCTTATCTCTGCTTGCTGCGCTGCTGTCTTGGTTGGGCGCATGGTACTTTTTAAAGCCGCTAAAACACCTTAAACACAGCTTTAAAGATATTGAAAATGGCAATTTAGACACCCGTATTGAAGTAACTAAGCACGATGAAGTGGGTGAGATTCTAGCCAGTTTCAACCGCCTTGCAGCGTGGTTGCAAGGGTTGCATCAGCAATATCGGCAGATGAATTCAGATCTTTCTCATGAACTACGTACACCGCTCAACGCCATTCGTTCACGTGTTGAAGCAATGGAAGACGGAATATTACCGATGGAGCCTGAGCAGCTAAGCGTACTTGGTAAAGAGGTTGAATCACTGAGTCAGTTAATTGATGACTTAAGCCTGTTATCGCTGACCGAATCAAATCAGCTAACCTTACAATTTGAAGAGGTTAATATTACACAGCTTATTACTGATTTAATGGCTAAGTATCAGCTTCAGGCAAGTTCGCATGGCATTGTATTTACATCGGATTTAGCACCAAACACTAAGTTAGTCACCGATGCAAAAAGACTGAGGCAAATATTGGTGAACTTACTTGATAATGCGTTTAAATACGGGGCTGCTGGTCGGTTTATTAAAGTAAGCCTACACGCTTGTGACACGTATGTTGATGTTGCCGTAGAGGACTATGGTGAGGGTATGTCGCAAACTCAATTAGACAATATCTTTGAGCGCTTTTACCGAGTACAAACATCTCGTAACGATACCAATAGCTTAGGCCTCGGGTTGCCTATTTGTAAACAACTTGCGGAGCTCTTAAGTGCAGCATTGACGGTAGTAAGTGAACCAAATAAAGGCGCAAAGTTTTCATTAAGGCTTTTTAAAAAATCTTGATAATTGCTTAACAATTGCTTTTTAAAGTACACCTAACAAAACAAAGAACAACAAAGAAGGTGATTTATGAAAGCAATTTTAAGTGCAGTAATTGTGGGAATTATGAGTTTCTCAAGTAATGCAAATCAGGAGAACACGAAACCAGTTACAATGCCAATGCAGTTCACACAATATGGCCATGTTATGGTGGATGCTCAGTTAAATAACGCCGACACAGTACCTATGGTTTTAGATACCGCAGCTACTTCAGGAGTTATTTCAAATAGTTTATTAAATGAGTTGGCATTGCCAGAAAGCGCACTCGAAAAAGAAGAAGTGACCAGTGCAACAAGTAAAATGATACTCACGCAAGCAAACGTCAATACAACCCGTGTTGGTAATACTTCGGTGATGGATTTACCTTACATAACACAAGATTTAACCGTGCTCAAAACCGCACAAGGTAAAGTGCCGGGTATTTTAGGGTATGGATTTTTAGAAAAACACTGCACCGTTTTAGATTTTGTTAAAAGTGAAGTGACTTTTTATGCACAAACCTGTTCAGAGCAAGTTACGCATGATTTAAAATCGCAAGCGTTTTGGCTTGATGAAGAATTTATTAAGTTTAACGTTGAGTTTAATGGCCAGAATGTTGATGCGGTGTTAGATACAGGCGCACCTATAAACATCATTAACTCTCTCTTGTTGGCAAAGCTTGACGTTGAAAAAAAAGACAAAGAAGATCTTGAGGGCCTTCATGGTAAAGCAATACAAAAACAAAAGTTAGGTGAGGTAAGGTTTAATATTGGCGAACATATCGTAACTAGCTCTAATACAACGGTTTCTGATATGCCAGTATTTAAAAAACTCGGCTATGAAAATAAGCCTGTAATACTAATGGGCCTTGCAGATTTCAAAGGCGGAAAATTGGTCATCGACTATCAAGCTAAGCATATTTATTTTTAAATCAATACACTAAGAAAATAATAACGATTTACCCATCAGGAACAACAAAAACACCCACTCTAATTTGGCTTAGTTTGGGTGTTTTTATATGTTTAGGTATAGCTTATGGGGTTAAAGAGCTAAAAATCACAGCAACCCACTTTATTCTAATTGAGTTATTGTCATTTTAAGCCAATGGAAAAGATCAGACTCTCCCCATTGAGCAGGCCTTGTCTAATGTCGTAGTTAAAGCTTTTGTTTGAAAGCTGAATATTCAGTTACGGCTGTGGGTATAGACATGTAGGGGTTAGTACCATGATCAGCACCTTCCGTAAATTGATGAGCCCAAACCAAGTTGTTAGGTGCATTTTCGTTGAGCGCTGCTAACAGTCCTTTAAACGAGCCTGTAATGATAGACGGTTCTTTCGCTCCTAAGCTTAAATAAAAAAACTTTGGTGCACCTTCAAGTTTAACTAGGTTCTTCTTAAATTCTTTTACAACCACTGAATCGTCGTACCAAGCTGCTGGGCTAAACGCAAAATATGCATTAAATAGCGAGGGATGAGTGATCATGGTGTACAACACAAAACTGCCGCCTGCAGAATAACCGCTGAGCGATCGGTCGTTTGATATTTTATAACGACTTTCTATGTAGGGCAGCAACTCGGTTCTAATAAAGGCTAAAAACGTATCTGCTCGGCCAAACAGCTCTCTTGCCGTTTCATTAGTTGGGCGCGCGTTAATATTGACGTCTTTTCTCGCAAATGGCGGAACTAAGTCGCGATTTCGTGTATCTGTCCAAAATTGATTTGGTATTGCCACAACGATAGCGTCATCATGCTTGGCAACTGTTTCAGCCCATCTGTCTAAATTAAAATTACCATCGGTTTTAATAACAAGGGGATAACTTTTTTGCGCATTATATTTATCGGGTAAGCGGATAAAAATTTTTCTACTCTCGCCCAAGACGTGAGAGTTAATCACTACATCTAAATAGGGAGATGTGTAGTGATCAAGATAACGAATATAAGTATAAATAGATGCCAGACTAGCAATTGCGACAAGGGCGAATGAGATTTTTAAAGACTTCATGTTTTATTACTCCTTTTTTTATCAATAACTGTTTGTGTTTTGATATGCAAGGTGCTGTTATTTATTTGTTACAAAAAGAAAAAGTTGAACTATTCACAGTGCGGCATTATTAAATTGTTAAGAGATAAAACAAACGCATCTTTTCGAAAATACTGTTGCCAGCGTCCCGAAAGGGAATAGCGTACCAACGAAACGAATGCGCTCAAATTATTTGCTTAATTAATCGCGAAATTCAATCAACATAGTAAACAAAAATACCCACCAAAAAAGGTAAAGGTTTATGGGGAGGATATTATCTCTCGATAAGATTTTTACATGAAATCCATATTTATTAGTATCAAACCGCTTCAATCTTTCAATTTCAGATGATGAAATCGAAGCGTCATTTGTTTGAGTGTTTCTAATTGCTCGGTCAACCGAGTAAAGTGGCTGTCCTAAGTACTGTCCTAAGTACTTCTCTCGGTCAACCGAGTACTAAGTACTTCCAATATAAAAGTAAATTCACTTTGAGTAGCCTTATTATTTTTAAGTTCTTTCGGTGGCTTTCGGGTTGTAAGGCATTAATTTTACAAAATTATCACTGACTTTTTGTACCTGAAATCAATAAAAATACGTCTTTTCCATAAATATCTATTCTACTTTTTCGCCAACACTAAATACGCATTCATTGCTTTAAGCCTATCGCAATAGGGTTTATATGCATGCAGTTGGTCAGCTCATCATTAAATAGGACAGTAAAACATGGAAAATTTAGAAAAATTAAACGAACTTATTACTGAATTAGGCCCCTTGTTAACGCCTGATAGCATCATTCAATTAGCTCCAAATCAGTGGCAAATTAATGTGCCAGGCACACAATTATGTATGCAATATGTTGCTGATTCTGACAGCGCCACCTTATACAGTGAATTAACGCCAATCAATGAAGATGAGCGTCTGGCGATGTACCAAGCTATGCTCTGCTACAACGCGCAATTTGCCAAAACAGGCGGGGTCACTCTGGGGTTAATCGAACCCGATGGTAATGGTTTGATGATGTTAGAGTTACTACTTGCCAATCTTACATTACAGCACTTAATCAGCATTATTTTACGCTTTGTTGAAAAGCAACAGAGCTGGACCTTATTACTTTCTGAAAAGTTACAAACACCCAGTCAAATTGAGCAGTTTGATTATCAGATGCCATTTGATGGCGTTCGCGTTTAAGGATAGGAGCTTCAAGCATGACGGATTTTACATTAAGAGATAGCCGAACATTAGCAGAGTTTAAGCAGTTTGTAGATACGCATGGCGGGCCAAATAAAGAGCTGCGCTCAACCACAACAAGCAAAGAAATGTTCATTACTGTTTATGAAAAGGACATCGGGGATACTGATAAAACCAAAAAAAGTACGATTGATGAACGCATTGCAACAGCCCATGAAGGCACGTTAAATTTTTTAAAAAGTAAATTATTGGATGACACGCATCAAAACGAAGTTGATCGCTTATACAAAAATATAAAGTTTGCCGGCAGTGTTGAAACACCTTCCTTATCACTATTAATTACTAAAACCATTGAACTACGAAACGATGAGCTGATAGATGCATTTAAGCGTGATGGTAGTCAGTTTGCCAGTATTGCTGACGATTTCGGTGTTTATTCTGATGCGCAAATGGCTGATTTTGACGCAATCTTAACTGATGTAGTTAAAAGTGATGCTCGTTATTCTCAAAGTGTGTTGTTACCGAATCAAATGCGTCAAATGGTGCAAACTGTCGAGGCCAGAATGGATAACAATGTTGCGGCGAACGAAATCGAAATGAGGCAGTTCTATCCCGAAACGGTAGGCAGCTTTTTTGTTCAGTTAGAAAATGCACCTAATAACCTGACGGATATCGATAAAGCCGGTTTTAAAGCGCTATTAAAGGAGCATATTCAAGAGTTTGGCCGAGGCGAGGTAATGACTGTACGTGAGGTCAATGCCGTCGCGCAACGCGCCATAGAGACCTACAATACGCAATTAGAGAGCTTTGAACATGAGCTAAAAACAACACTATTTAGTAGTGCGAATGTTACTTTAGCGAATAATGATAACTTTAAACTACTCGATTCAAACTCGCAGCAATTATTGGTTGATAATTTAAAAGCCCATTACATGCAAACTGAAATGGCAGGCTTTAAAGATGTACAATTGCAACGGGATGAATTAAACCAGCTTGCAGTGCAAAGCTTACAAGAGATGAAAGTACATTGTGATGCCTCAAAACTTGCTGTTACGCAATTTATGACAGACGCATCTAATCCTAGCTTTGCAAACCTAGATAATAGTGCGTTTAGCAATAATGAAGCACTTAAAAATTGGCTAGGTGTGAAATTAGAGCAAAACGTTGGCTTAAGAAACAGCACCATGACCGCCGATGATGTTAAACAAGCGGCGCAAGAAATTATTAATAATTACAACACGCATATTGGCAATGGGCCAACGCTAATCAATGCTGAACGCGCAGCTGCTATTTTAACAGATACCAATATTGTTCAGCACCAAGATAAACCTGATAAAAAATGTCCAGTCTCTGATATCACGACAGACGACATTACTGCTGCGAAACTTGAACCTAAATTTGAAATGGAGGTTGACGGTAAGCATATTGCGATGTCTGAACCTTATGCTTATACCGATAATCGAGTAGGGATCACCGCCTATGTGGAAAATGATGCGGGTAAATTTGAACTACGTTCATTCTATTTAAGTAATTCACGTGGTGAGTGGCAGTCGCCTTCTCACTTTGCAAACGATACGAAGCCACAATTTTTAGGCAAAGGCTACGGCGACAACCAAAAAACATCCACGGTATTACCAATAGCCATGCAAAAAGCACTGCATAGCCTGACCTTGGCGATGCCTGAGCGAACGGTTGATGGCGACAGTACTATGGTTAAGTACAATCCAGAAGGGGCCGCAGATGTGCGCGATGTTGAAACTGAGTTTAGCGCGGGTGCAAAAATCTTCTTTGGCGCGCTGCAATATCGCGATAATACTAGTTTTGTTGACCAAATCACCACCGCACTTTCAGGCAAGAAGCTGGTAGATAAGTATGATGAAATTGCGCTGGAAATAAAAGCTGCGGGAGATTACAGTTTTTCTCGTAATGATGCAGATGGTATGGAAAAAGCCAAATTGGCTTACGGTAAATTGACAGTTCCAGACAATTTGAAACCAGACTTTTCGCAGCCGCCAAGCGATATATTTGATATTCGCTTATCTAAAGAATACCCGGATGGCGGCAAGGCATTTGTTTACGAAGTGCCTGCTACGAAAGTGGATGGGCAAGATGTACAGCTTAAATATATGTTCATCTACGACAATAAAACTGAAAAAGTGTTTTTAGCTGCTACTGAAGATACCAAAGGGGTGATGACTGACTTTGCTGTGCGCGATCGTAACTTTGATACAGGTTTCTTAGGTACGGGACTGGTTGAATATTTCGATATGATTGCAGAGCCAAGCAGGCCAAACCCAAACCTCGGGCGCGCCCGTGTTCAAGTTTCAAATAGTTCGTACCAAGCTGTTTATAACTTCCATGAGTATGTGCCTTTCCTTCAAGACGCAAAAGCAGCCTTTGTGCAAGCAACTACAAACCCGGTTTTAGATCAATAAACTAACGCTTGTTACCTTTCGTCTTTACCGCAGAATTAGGCGGTAAAGGCGATGATTTCAGTGTTATTAACTCAAAACGCTAACTTTTAATTTGAGGGTTGCTCTATTTAGTTTAAAAATTGTATGCAATATTGGGAAGCACAAGCAAAACGTCAACGTGAGAAAATTATGAAAAAGTGCGCTTTTTTATCAATGGATTGTTTAGAAAATAACAAAGACACCGACTCTAAATTGATTTCTTACTCACACAAAAATACTTGTCTGGCGAACCACTTAACCCAGCTGAACAATTTACACTGGATGAAATGACTCAAGTTTTCCGTAATCGCTTAATGGATATTAGCTGGTTTATGCGAGTACTCAACGAAGATATTGCGCGTAAAGCTAATTTTGAAGATAACTGCACTGGTAGATTTTGGGAAGGGCGCTTGAAGTCCCAAGCCTTACTCGATGAATCAGCACTTGCAGTCTGTATGGCGTACGTTGATTTAAACCCGATTAGAGCGAAAATTGCAAATACTCTCGAAGATTCGCAATACACTAGCATTCAACAAAGAATAAAAGCAGCGTTAACAGGTAAACAGCCAAAGCCACTTATGAAATTTATTGGCAACCCAAGAAAGCACATGCCAAAAGGTTTACCATTTGAGCTAAAAAGTTACCTTGAACTGATTTAATTAACAGGGCGTATTAAGCGTGAAGATAAACGTGGCGCAATCCAAAGCGACACACCACATCTATTGATCCGTTTATCAATCACCCCTGAAAATTGGCTGAAGCCTACTACTCAATTTACCAAAGCGTTTCATGTCCAGTGGGCAAACCAGAACATTTAATTGATTACTGCGAACACCTAGAAAAGAAACGGCGACTAAACGTGGCGAATGCTCGCAAATTACTTGCTTGATTAATTGTGAAATCCAACCCACATCTAAATAAAGAATGCCTATCAAAATAAGGTTACGTCTATATGGAAGATATTACCTTTCGATAAGATTCATACATAAAACTATTTATTATTGATATCAAACCGCTTCAATCTTTCAATTTCAGATGATGAAATCGAAGCGTCATTTGTTTGAGTGCTTCTAATTGCTCGGTCAACTGAGCATTTATAAAAATTAAAGTGGGTGTCTTCGGTACCTCTCCTTCGGTACCTCTCTGTACCTCCATTCGGTAATTTCCTGCTAAATAATAAGCTTACAGGGGCGAATTAGGGATATTTGACTTAAATTAGAGTCTTTCTCCAGTGGAGTCAGATAATGCTTCCATTATGCTTTGCTTATTAGTTTTACGTATAGCTTAGTAAAACCAAGTCGCTATGCGAGAGTAATAATCAGGTAGTATGTGTTGTTGAACCGAGTTCGTTAACGTTGATGACCAAACACCGCTTTTGTTACCGTTAGTTAAATAAATCACAACAAAAAACTCATCTAAGTTATCTTGATAAAGTAACCTTACCCTTAAAGAAGCGCCACCATCGTGACCAACATGTTGCCAGTTACCAGCGTTATCAATTACCCAACCAGAAGCAAAATAGCTCTCATCATCGTGAAGTTGATGGGGCTGCCAAAAAGCTAACAGTTTATGCTGAGGTATAAGCTTACCTTGTGCTAATGCAGTGATAAACAGGCTCAAATCTTCGGCTGAGGAATAGATACTACCCGCACTGCTGCCATATAGCGGAAAAAAGAACTCACTGGTTTTTAATGTTTTACCGCTATTAGGTCGATAGGCTGCAACTAAGCGCTCTTTAGGTACATTGTCTAAATCTAAAAACGTATTTTTAAGCCCCAGCGGTGATAATATTTTGTCTTTGACACTTTGCTCATAACTTTGCTGGTACATTTTCTCAATCAGCATACGAACAAGTAAGTAGCTTGTTTGGTTGTATAGTGTTTGTGTATTAGGCTCAAACATAAAAGGTTTATTTTTGATTTCATCAATCACCTCTTGCAATGTTGCAGGGCCAATAAACTTTCCGTCTTTTACATCATAAAACTCTGGTAACCCAGAGGCATGATTAAGTAACTGTGAAATTGTAATATGTTGCCATTCACTAGGTAAGCCATCTAGGTGCAGTGAAATTGGGTCTGATAGTTGCAGTTTACCTTGTTCTGCTAATTGCATAGTTAGGGTACTAGCAAACAGTTTAGCCACTGAGTAAATCGGGAAAATGCTTGTGTCAGAAACCTTCTCTGTACTATTGACCGCCATTACTCCATGGTGACCTTTATAAAGTTGCTTACCATTTTTAACAACAACTACTGACGAAGCATTAATGCCGTATGATTCCGCGTTACTGGCAACTTGTTGTGTAAGTACTGACTGTAAACTTTCATTATTTTTACAACCACTAAGCAAAATGCCAAAACCAATAAATACTGGTAACCAATAACGCCTCATAACATTACTCCCTCAAAAATGAGTTTTAACTGTAAGCTAAATACTGTTTAAACTTAAAATATCGACAATTTATAACATCGAAAATGACACAAAGCTTTTTGCCGCGGATTGCTTTTTATTGGTAAACAACAAGACGCAATTCAACGGATTATTAAAAGTTGCTAAAGAACACTACATCAAACAATGAATTGGAGTCTCAGAACTAAACAAATGAAAAGCTTTATATTTTATTAATATTTCCTTATGACGCGCATTTTGCCAAAAAGGTTTAAAGCGTTATGAAAAAGAAGAATAACAAAGACACCCACTCTAATTTGATTTAGTTTGGGTGTTTTTCTATGTTTAGGGTAAGTAACACTTCTTAAGGATGAGAAGTTATGGCGGTTCCAAGAAAACAGAAAATCAGTCTGGTTGATACTCCTTTCTATCATTGTATTTCACCTTGCGTAAGGCGTGCCTTTTTATGTGGCGAAGATAAAGTAACAGGGCGGTCGTTTGAGCACCGTAGGGGTTGGGTTGAAGATAAATTACTCTTCCCGAATAAAGTGTTTACTTACATCATCGATTTTTTACCTTAAGCTGATGAATATAAATCTATACATCTTCTACTGAACTTGCTTTATGATAAAGCCAGCCCTGATGAAGGTATACTTTTTTCTCTATTAAGTACTCAGCTTGCTGCTTTGTTTCCACCCCTTCTGCAACCACATCAATTTTAAGTGCATTCGCTAGTTCGATTAAAGCGTCGAGCATATTGGCGAGCTGAGAGCCAGTTCCAATTGCTGCTATGTAACTTTTATCAATTTTGATTATGTCTAGCGGTAATGACTTCAAGTATTGAATACCAGCATAACCAGTACCAAAATCGTCCAATGCTAGCAGTATCCCTTGTTGCTTAAACTCAGCAAGCGTTTGCATTACGCTCTGATTATTAGTTTCAACTAATTCGTTTTCGGTGATTTCAAGTACTAACTGAGGAACATGATGACTAAGTGTAATTATATTTTGTATTACATTTTTATTTTTTAATTGTTCACCAGACACATTTAAATTGACTTTATTGATATTGTAACGCTGAAAAAGCTTAGGTAAGTCTTTATCGATATTGGTGATAACCTGACATGTTAACGCATCTAAAAGTTTATACTTTTCGATATCATCAATAAAGTCATTCGGATAGAGCATGCCTTCTACAGGGTCAATCAACCGTACTAAGCTTTCAGCACCCGTGAAACCATTTTGCCTTGCATCCCAGATAAATTGATAATGATTAACAAAATTATGAGCTTTGATGTTTTGTTTTAGTTTACTTTTGCGGCTTAAATAACGATATTGATAGGCGTGAACAAAAGCAAATGAAAACATAAAGACGACAAAATAAATGATGAGGCTGATAATTGAGGGGCGGTAGACCCCTTTAAATAATTTGCTCTGCTCGACCGCTAACACCAAACTTAATGAGGGTAACTCTGTTAGTGATTGCGCAATTAAAACATGCTGTTTACTATCATCAAACTGTGTATCAACAAGCTGTGTGGGTGCCTCTAAAGGGAACAGTTTTGGAGATATGGGTAGAGTATATTGACCATCCAGTGAAATTGGTACGCCTGATTGGGTCGCAACAATTGCAATAAATTGATATGACTCCCCAAGATCTGAAATGTGACGAGTCAAAATCTTTTGCGGTAAAAGCGCGTTAATTTCATAGCCATCCGTTCTCGTTTTCGCAATTACTAACGCCGCTTCACCAATAAAACTAGTATGAATCGGACCAAAAAAACGTAACTGCCTATTTTTATCTGGTTTGGGGCCTGAAGTATCTATCGGTGTCTTCAGTTTTTGCCAGCTGGTACAAATTAATTCACCAGCCGGATTGACAATGCCAAACTCAGCGACGTTTGGGATTCTGAAATGCGCCTTTCTTAATTCCCTTAAAGTTTTTTCACCACAATCAGGGCTAATATCACTCTGCGCATCAAAGAAAGTTGATAGTTGCTCTATTTGTTGATTGAGATCGCGCTTAATCCAATTAAAATCACTGGTAACCTGTAATAGTCTTTGCTGCTTGTGTTTAGAAACTTCATGAGGGTAGTATATTGAAATGGCTAAACATAGCGTGAATACAGCGATGATTGCTGCTTTAAATCGGCTAAAAAAGTGCTTCACAAATAAAAACCTACTTGTATAGCTAAAGGAGCTAAATGTTATTTAAACAACAATTTGTATAAGTATTATAACAGCTGAACTAATACAGCCATAATTTCCAAATTAGTTATAAATTATTTAAGGGGATAGTTCAGGATAGAAAAGAGTCACTCTTCTGACCCCAGTGACCCCCTTTAAATGTCGATTTTATAAAAAATTCCAGCCAAACATAATATTTATAACACCTTATCTGGCATACGCTTAAAAAGTAAATGGTTATTTAATGAGCAGAGGGAGTTGTGAGTAGTTACTTTAATTTTGTGGCACTTGTCGAGGCGTACCAGAAACTACACAACATTGAAAATGTTACATGGGAAGGTGAAAACAGTTTTGCACTAAGCAATGAGTCTTTCGAGATAAATATCGGTTTTGATGAGGCCTCTCAAACGCTTACGCTGGTGAGCTATATTGGTTTCATTAAAAATTATTAATAACAGAGACACCCACTCTAATTTGGTTTAGTTTGGGTGTGTTTTTCGATGTTTAGGTTAGGGGATACCCGCGCATTTTACATTGGCTAATTAATGGGTACCCTTTTTCTGTTACAAGGTCAGAACCTCTTTCACCTATTTTTTGGGCTCTATGGCGGCGACAGCAACCGCTGGCTCGTTACCATTATTTGCTGCTACAGCCACTTCATCTATAATTGGTGCTGCAGCGTCATTTGCTATGTCGGCCAAGGGCGCAGCTTGTTCAGCGGCAACCATTGCAACTTCAGGGGCAGCCTCAGGTTTATCTTTTAAAGCGTCACTCATAAATTGATCAAATTGAGAGACAGCTTTTGGATAATCCTCCAGCGGGCTTTCGATGTGTTGGAAATAGCCAAGTGTTTGTGCTGCAAGTAAGCACTCGGATAAACTATGGTGGCCCAAAGCAATAAGTTCCATGCTTTTAACGCCGAGCAATAGCTCACGTTTGGCTAGTTCGTCAGCACTAATGCCGTCACTATCTGCAATTTTGGGCTCTGTACCGTCAGCTGCAAATTCTATATCTATTATTTCTGAAAGAAGCGAGCCTGATACTCCGCCAATAAATGGCGCGCCTTTTTCTCGGAAAGCTTTTACAGTATTGCTCGTATCAACATCTTGGGCTGTAAGTATGCCTTTGGCATGAAAAATTGATTTCGCAAACACGTCTTCTTGTGACTCACGGCGATGCTCTTGGGCAGAAATACCGGCATTTTTGTCTTTTTTACTTGGGGCGCGATCACGACTTTGTATATTGTCTCCTCTTCCTCTATCTGTGAAAATATCATTTTCACGAGCTGAATCATAGCGTTCCTTGCTATGCACATCAGTTGAAATTAGGTAAAAATTGGTAAAAGCGTCAAGGCGGGTTTTCATGTCGTTATATGAATCGCCAAATATCTCTGCAATATTTATTTTGTTATTGTCTATTTTCTCGAGAAGTCTTTCCTTTCTGTCCACTAATGCTTTTCTTACGCGTGCTTCGGTGTATACCTCATCAATTTTTTCCAGTATGTCTTGCTCTTTAGGCGTCAATTCTGACGTGCTTAAGGTGCCTTCTGTCTTATGCTCTCTGTAACTTGTGAGTTTGTTTTCCATATCGATAATACGGTCTAACTGGCCGCTAATGTGTTCTTTGACGGCTTCAAAGGCTGAATGTCCCATTCCTAACAAACCTTGGCGCGCAATAGAGCTTTCTTTTGCTGCTGCAACTTTGTCGTTACCTCGAATATCAATGGTAGATGATTTGAAGGCTTCTCTTACTTCACCTACGGTGAGAGGGGTTGCGCTATTTTTTAAGGTCGTTTGCAGGTCTAGGCTCAAACCTTTCATCATGCCTGATTGATCTAATGATTTAACAAATTCGTCACGTAGAGGAGTAGCACTCGATCCTAATTCTGAAATCTCTCCGAACTTCCCACCATGATTATCTATAAGGTTAGCGGTGTCTTGTAGGCCTTTATTTTGTGAGATATGTCTAAATGCTGTTAGTTCAAACGTCATAGTAGCTTCCTTGTATTGGGCATATAGTTGTCAATGAACGGGCTCTCATAATTCGTTCTTAGATTACGAAAAGGGAAAGCACATTACGCACTTTGTGCAAAACGATAAATTAAGGTGTGATAAATTGATTACGTGTATAGGTTTTGCTCAAGTCTGTATCATTAGTGTGCGAATTTGACTCGGCTAACTCTTGCAATAGCTGGCGCGCCTTTTGAGTGTCTAAACATAATTGCTCGATCCACAGAGAGAACACATACTGATCTGTGTTTTGAGCTGACTTTTTAATTGTTAATGTGGCTTCGTCTGCGGAGTAGAATCCCCAAAATGCATTACTACCAGAACGATTTGCATAGTTTTCCAATAGCAGCCTTAAGTAGGTGTCTTCTTTGTTATCTGAGTTAATTACACCCACGTAACTAACAAGAAGAATAGTTTGAGATTGCTCGTCGAACCCGATATTAATTTCAAACTCGTCATTACTAAGTGAAAAGCTGTTTCCAGCCTCCCAATTCAAATGCGTTATGCCTTTAAGTTTTTGGTATTCCTCAATAAGCGCTATAAAATTAAAGCAACTATCCATAATTCCCTCTGCTTGTTTAATAACCATTCACAGCGAAGCATAGGTTATAGAACACACTAAAAATTTAAAATTCAGCTGAGATTTTTTATAAAATGAGCAATTTATGGATTTTAGGTACAAGGCTGTTGGTGAGTGCATATCAATAGGGTCGGCTGGGCAGAACTTGTGACTTATAATGTGCTCTTCAGAGACAATGTTGTATTAGTTTCACTTTGTGGTTCAGTTACTTCATTCAGCATTGTTAATGAACAAAGCCTATTAATTGATATCACCGTGCAGAGGAAAATAGATTTTTAATTTTTGAATGGTTTTGATTTTGAAGCTTCAGAGCTAAATACCCACAGGTAATTTATAACCAGGGGAACAAAAAATACCCATTAAGCTTTTAAATGTTAAAACTCAACTTTTAATGGGTTCATTTTACATTATTTTACTGATATAAAAGAATTAAAGCGAATGGACTAAGCTTATTCGATAACAAGGATGTGTTCGAAGTTTACTCACGAATATGTGTTTGCGAATTTGAAATGTCATTTGAATTCATGCCACTTAATTAGGAAGCACATATGTCGGCAAATCATTATCATTATATCGGCTATTTTAATTCTGCAGAAAATGCTGAAAAAGTAGCAGAGCAACTCGCACACAATTCAGTTGGTGATGTTAATCACCTTATCGGTTTGCCATCTTACACTTTAGAAGACTATGAAGTGACAGAAGATGCATTACATTTACGTATTATTACAGGTACTACTGGTGATTTCGATTTAGATTTATTACTTAAACTAAAGCCTTTCCATATCGAGTTTGTAAAAGTTAAAGTGTATTACGATCAAGTAGGTGAGTATGAAACAGCCTATTTTTATCGCGCTGCACCTATTGAAGGCGATACATTAGATACGTTATTGAGTCGCTACGAACCTCATCATCGCTTAATGAACTTTATTGAAGATAAAGAGTTTGGCAAAGTTCATGAAATTTTATCAAACACCGAAAATTTAGCTGAGTTTGCAGATGAGAACAGACTGCTTGAGCGTTTTGCTGAGGCTGACAATTTAAACCTTTTTAAACTGGTGCTTGATGCAGGCGCTAATCCAAATATAAAGGTTGATGATGAACCGCTTATTATCGACATTCTTCAGAACTATGATTCTGGCTGTATGTGTTTTGTTAAAGCCCTACTCGAGAAAAATGTAGATGTAAACACGGTTTGTTCTGAGGGAGGTTCAATCCTTTGGTATATGGGCTCTGATTTTGCAGAGCTTGCGCAAGAGTACAAAGACCAACTTGTTTTTAAAGCGGCGAGTAATAGTTACCAAGATGAGGATGTTGAAGAAATTATGGATGTAGCTTTGCATCACCATGATTTCCCCATCTTTGAGAAAAACCTTGAGCATTACTTGAAAGAAGGTCATCCCGAACAAGCATTATTTGAAGCCGCTGTTCAAAACGACAACATTCAAGCCTTACAGTATTTAGAAAAGCGTTTTCCAACTTATCTTACCGATAACAATGATAGTATTATTGAAACCGCTAGTATGAGTGCTGGGCGCGAATGTGTTAGTTACTTGCTAGATAAACAAGCTCCAGTAGAAATCGAAGAGTTTGACTTTGAGCAAATCATTATCAATTTTGCCTCAAATCATAATGCCTCAGCTATTATTGCCCGATTAATTGAGCTAGCAAAAGCACATGATATTGAGCTGTCACTCGAAGAAGCTGCTTTTGCCGCAGTGCGTAGCCAATGTGATGAAAATTTAGCTGTTATTCTACCGTTTGTGAATGACAGAGATGAAGATGATCCACTGTTGCATCGTGTGATGCATCATTTGACGCCAGCTAACCTCAAACTTCTGCTAGACGCTGGCTATAGCCTTGAGGATAGAGACTATCAGCAAGATACATTCCTCGATAGTGCAGCATGCAACCTTGCTGCGCAAAACCCTGTACGTGTGGAAATTATCAAACGTTTTAGTGATAAGCCTTTGGAAGAGCGTATTTGGCAAATTATTAAAGTGGATGATTTGGCTGCATTTACAAACGCTTTTACTGAATTGGAAAATAAAGACATTACCGATGAGCACGGTAATTCGCTGCTTATAAAAGCAATAGACTGTAACGCAAAAGAAATTTTTGCTTATTTACTTACGACCTCTCCTAATTTGGAAAGTAAGAATAAACTCGGGAATACGGCGCTTACACTAGCCGTTATCAAGTTACGTAAAAGCGTTGTAGAGCAGCTTTTAATCGCAGGCTGCGATGCCAATGCAAAAGTGTGTATTGAAGAGGTTGATGATGAAGAAGACGATGCTGAATCTGAGGTCTTAAATAAGTTATTTGAAAACACTACCCTTGGTGCATTAAGCCATTTAGGCGAGATCGCGACTCAAATATCAGAAGAGATGACAGTTGAAGGCAGTGATTCATCATGTCTTATGTTCGCAGCCGCTGCTGGTCATTTAGCCATTTGTGAATTGCTTGTTGAACATGGAGCAGAGGTTAACGCAGAAGATGAAGATAAAGATGTTGTACTGTGGTATGCCGTACGAAATGGTCATCACGATGTGTACAATTATTTGAGGGAAAAAGGTGCAGAAATTCGCCTTGATAGTGATGGAGACACCTTACTCCATTTGGCAACCTACCATCAACATACCGATCTTATTAAACCTTTAGTAGAAGCAGGCATTGATATTAACCAAAAAAGCAAAGAATCAGGCGAAACAGCGCTTTGCACTGCGGCAGCTTTTGGTGCGTTGAGCGACGATAATATTGTTGAGCTATTAATCTCGCTTGGGGCAGATGTCAATATTAAAACGGATGGCGGTAGTTCTGCTTTGATATATGCTTGCCAAAATTTTAACCCTGAAGCTGTACCCTTTTTATTGTCCGCAGGAGCAGATGTTAATGTAGTGAATGAAGAAGGAAAGACAGCTTACGATTTATGCTTAGAATTGGAATCGCTCGATGATGAAACAGTCATTGAACAGTTAAAACCAACGAATAAGCTGTTAGGTATAACCAAGGTCGCAAAAAAAGTGCTTCGCTTTATTTGGGGCTCTTTGATACCTGCAATTGTCATCACAGTTATTCTTGGGTTTATTGACAGAAATTGGGGACGTTTTTTCTTCTACAGTGCGGTTGTTTGGTGGATTTTTAAAGGGCTAAGAGCGATCAAGCGAGTATTATTTAAACCTAAACCGGTTAAAAAAGGCAATAATGCTGGCGATAGAGTAAGTAATGCTCTACTTAGCGTGATGGCTGATGTAACTGAAAAAGAAGAAAAAAAGAAAAGAAAATCAAAAGAATGGGAAGATAGCTAAGTTTAATTAATAAAGTAAACATAAATACCAACGCATTCTGTAACCCTACCACTTTGGTCAAAACCAATGGGGTCTGACTTTGCTTTGTGTAAATAAAAAATAAAGCCGGTTGGTTTGATTGTTAAAAGGTTAGTTATTAATTAGCTAACCTTTTTCTTTGTTGGAGCTTAAATGCCAGCTAAGCGCTTAAATTGACTTCAGTTGGTGTGCCCACACCGTACTTCAAATATGTCCAGTAACGGTTAAAGACGACAAAGTAAACCACACCTTTCGAAATGAATCAGGTTATAACGTTTATGACCTATCAGCTATTTTAAGCTCTAGGCACGTGTGACATCTTATTTAACAGATATTAACTGCTGATATTGCTTCAATAACTTTGTGGAGAGCTTGGTTGGGTCAACCTGATTAAGGTGTGTCTTTAACTTCGATTGATTGTTTTGCTCGCTATAGTAAATAGCCAAGCGATAGTGGCATAAGTTTTTGATAGTAGGGTGGTCTATGGTTTTTTCTGCGGATAATACCTCTAAAAAAACTTGTTCAGCTTCCTTGTGCATCTCAAGCATTTGATGGCTGCGAGCCACGTTGTAATGAGTCATTAACGCATAGTGTTTATTTAAAGACAATTGCGCATTTTCATATGCGAGTTGAAAGTATGGAAAAGCATTTTTATACGATTTCTGTAGGGCATGCATATTACCAAGATTGGTATAAATCGTTTTTTTAAGTTCACTATTAGGGTGATCTCTAAATTTCGTTTCCAATGGTAATAGCAGTTCTATGCCTGTTCGGTAATCGTTTAAATAAATATGAAAATTTGCATACTCAATCAGCGAATAGGGATCGAGCGTGTCTAAATGAATTCCTTTCATTAAAGTAAATGTTTTTGACTTATATAGCTCAAAGTCTTGCACGTTATTTCTAAACATCGCATTTTTGGCACTTAGAATGTAAACCTTGAGCTGTAAAAAAGTCGGTAGGGTTGAAATTGAATTTAACTCATTGAGTACTATGGCGAGTGGTTGCGATTGTTCAAGTTCAAATAATGCCTGAATTTGTAGATATTTGAAGCGGTACCATTGTGATGATTTTGGCTCGACACCTTTATTTAATCGCTCTTCTACTAACTGTAAGCACTGTTTAGGGTTAATTTGACACGTGTTTTCTATCTTTGCGGGAGCCGCCCAGCTTTTGGCAGAATAGAAAAAAGCGATGAATAGTATGAGGAAAAATTTCATTAATACAGTGCAACACAAAAGAACTCAAACATCATGCTAATGACTTTAGAACTGATTTGCCAATTTAGGAAGTGCATCTGTGGCTTATAACAAAACATCCACTTTCGTTTGGTCATTAAAAACATAGGACTAAGAATCTGAAATTTATCTTGCTCGTATCCTTTCCTAAATATTAATCGTTGGGTTATTTTTAAAATCAATGACTCCATGAACTCTGACCCATTCATCATTAAATAAATAACAAAGACACCCACTCTAATTTGAATTAGTTTGGGTGTTTTTATGTTTAGGGTAGGTAACTCTTTTTAAGGATGAGAGGCTCTATTTGTTAGGCGGTGTTAATTACTGCTGATTTTTTCAAGCATCAACCAACAGTTTTTCAATTTTCACTCACGCCTATTTTTCATTCTGTAGATACGCTAAATGTTTGGTAAATGTCGCTATCATTGGATTCTGATGATGGTTTATTGATAAGTAATAAATCGCCACGCAGTGAAAAATGACCTAGCTGGCTATTTAATTGGAACACTCGCTTGAGAGTATCGATATTATAAATATTAAGGCTACTCTGATGCCAATCAAACAACGCAACACGTTTGCCACTTTTTTTAACAGCAAATTGCCTACCATAAAAAGCGCTCTGTGGTTGATTAGGTAAGGTCAAAGGGGTTTTATCTTGGCCAACATACCAGTTTCCAGCTTGATCAACCCAAAGCCAATTATGATCAAATTTATCGTATTGAACACTCTGCCATTTTGGCTCAAGGCGCTCCATTGAATTGTCAGTTAAGTTAAATTCAACCACTTGCCAGTTTGCGCCAATTTTCATACTAAAAGCGACTTTATTGGCAGAACGAAATGACACGCCACGAAACTCTTTTTCAGGCAATGGCAGTATCTGGGTTACCCCTGAGGGTATATCAATAATATGAATCGCGTTTAATGTAAGCCCTGCTACTTTATTTGCATCAGGTGACCAAGTTAAATCAACATAATGGCGGCCATCACTGTACTGGGTGATTTTTTTCTTTTTACGGGTTTCTCGGTTATATAGCCACAGTTCTTCATTGCCTGAGGTTAAACTGATGTATGCGATTTGCTGGGAGTTGGGTGATAACACAGCCAGTCGTTCATCAAAGGTATCGTTTAAAATCGATAACACTTTATTGTCAGCAATATTATATTCATCAACATTTAAGTCATATTTAAATGCGGTAAACGCATAATCTACGCCATTACTATGGCGTTCTGGCCGACTTAATTGTTGAGGGTCTGTAAACAACACCGTTTTGTTACTTCCATCAAGACCAAATTGCACAATATTACGGGCAGGGTGTTCGCCCATCATCACAACATGTTCACCATCATGAGACCAAATACCACAACAAATATAAGCATTTAACTCAAACAGTAATGTTAATTGCTGTGTGTTTAAATCAAGTCGATAAAAGCCTTCCCATTGCTGCTCATTCGGTGAAGATATTAGAATTTTGTTGTCAGTTGGGTGAAGATCAAACTGGCTATTGCCACCTAAATGCAAGTCAGGTTGTGGTAGCCACTGTGTTTTACCTGTATCTAGGTGGAGTGAATAGAGCGAGTAAGGCTTGCCCATACCTGGAGATTCAGAAAGAATGAGCACATTATCATCATGGGTAAATTTAATTTGACCAAAGCTCCCTGCTTTACAGGTATAAATTAGTTTAGGCTCAGACATCGTTAGGCCATTAAACTCGCGTATAAAGTATTGGCAAGATTCTTGTGTAGCAACTAAATAAACCAGCTTAGTACCCGCATTATTCCATACACCAGGGCCTACGCCACTTTGTTCCCCATGGTTTACTTCAACTTGTTCACCTGAATAAATGTTTTTTACATAGAGTTTGAAGCGCTCGCCAGCATGGTTCATGTAAGCGAGCCTAATGCCATCAGGGGCAAAGCTTGGAAAGTATTCACTGCCTTTATCTGATGTAACTGCTTTGGCTGAAACAATACTATTTGGGGCAGTACGATGGTTAAACAACCATAGAGATACAAACAAGATAAAGAATAAGAGCAATAGCAAAATGTATTTAAGACTCAAACGCTTGGCTGGTGCAGTATTGGCTTTTACGCATGGATCTTCTTTTTCAAAAACGGGGGTTGCCGTAGCGACAAATCGATAGCCTCGTTTTGGTACTGTGGTGATATACTCAGGATTGCGCGCATCATCTTGTAATGCTTTTCTAAGCTTAGTGATGAGCTTGCTGACAGTGTTCTCACTGACATAACGACCATGCCATACATCGTCAAGTAATTGCTCTTTACTGATTACTTGGTTTTGATTCTGACAAAAATAGGCTAAAAGTTCACACATCTTCGGTTCAAGTCGAACTTGATTGTGCTCAGTGATTAAGGTTTGTTGTTGTTCATTAAACTCAAAACCTTTAATTTGCCAGCGCATATTAATCCATTCGTTCTATCACACAGCCCTTTTAAATCAAGGCTGTCATAAAAAGTCACATCTTTTCACCACGCTGTCAGGACTTAAAATTAGGCGTTCAGTAGAGTGCTCCACGATTTAGTCGCATTATTAAAATGGAAGCACAAATGAAAAAAATAAGTTTAACGTCAGTGGTGGTTTATTTGGCAATCATCTTACTAAATTTTTTGCAAAATACCTATGCTGAGCAGAGTAATCAATACCCTGTCCCTTCGATTATTGTCGCAACCGAATTGAACGCATCAGAAAATGCACAAGCGATTTTAGCCTCAACAGATTTCAAAAAAGAGCTCGCGTTATTTGCAAAAAAATTAACGCCTGCGCAAATAAACCAACAACCCATGTTTAATAAAATTGCATTACTATCATTGCGAGGCGATTTTGCAGCCATAGAGACTCACATTGAAAAGCAAAATAATACGTTAGAGTTTTCTCATTACCAGCTGTTTCACCAAATAAATCAGGTGTTAAACGATAAAGGTAAATTGCATGATTCTTTTGCAGAAGTAAGCCGTGAGTTGATTGGTCAAAAATTTGAAAAACTGGATGATGAAGCGTTTGTAAAATTGACTTTAGCGCTAGGCTGGTCGGTGTCTAACGCCTATGACTATGTATTTAACGTTTATAAGCAAGTACAAAACAAACAAAGCGTATCGCATGATGAGATGATAAATATTGCGGTAAACACCCGCTTATATCATGTACTTAAAGAAATCATTCCCATTACAAATGAAATTGTAAAACGTGAACAAGCGCGCCGCTTTTACATTCAACCGGATGTGTTAGTTAAATTAAAAAATGGCATTGAGTTATCCATCACTCTTGTTCGCAGTCGCGGTCTTAAAAAACCAAATAGCACAGCGTTACAGTATACAATTTATGCGGATGAAGCAGCACACATTAAATCTGCGATGCATGCTGCAGCGCATGGGTATATTGGCATAGTAGCTAATTCGCGTGGCAAGCGTTCGAGCAAAGATGCGATTGTACCTTGGGAACACGAAGGAGAAGATGCATCGCAGTTAATTAACTGGATCACCGAACAGGTGTGGAGTAATGGCAAAGTTGTGATGTACGGTGGCAGTTATAATGGCTTTACCCAATGGGCAACAGCAAAGCATATGCCTAAAGGGCTAAAAGCGATAGCACCTTATGTAGCGGCTAATTTAATAACAGGGCTACCATATGAAAACAATATTGCCTTAACAGGTAATTTTGAATGGCCCTTATTTGTGACAAACAACAAAACTGTAGACAACAGTGTTTATAATGACTGGCAGCGAACGAATAATATCGTAAATACGCTTTATAAAAGTGGTCGAGCAATTGTTGATATTGACAAAATTGCAGAAAAACCAAGTCCATGGCTACAAAAGTGGTTAGCTCACCCTGAAGACGGGCCATACTATCAACGTATGGTGCCACATAAAGAAGATTATAAACGCATTAATATACCTGTGCTCAGTATTACAGGCTACTTTGAAGGCGGTCAGATCTCAGCGTTAAACTATTTGCATGAGCATTATAAATATAACCCTAGTGCTAATCATGCGCTCTTAATTGGCCCTTATAACCATTGGTCAGCACAGAATAAACCACGTTCTCATCACAGTAATTATAAGTTAGACCCTGTTGCCCTTGAAAAGGACACAGATGAGCTAGTATTTGAATGGTTCGATCATGTGTTATATGGCAAGCCTAAACCAAAGCTCGTGCAAAATAGGGTGAACTACCAAGTAATGGGGGCAAACGAATGGCGCTTTGCGAGCTCATTGCAAGCGCTAAATCAACAAGCCGTGACTTTTTATATTCAAGCATCACCGAATGACGCTGACAACTATCTGTTAGCACAAGCGCCTTCTTTGCAGACTAATCAATATATTGAGCAGATTGTTGATATGACGGATAGAAGCGAGCAGCGCAATTTAGCGCCATGGCCAGTAATTCAAGACAGCATTGATAAGCAAGGTGGTATTCAAATTGAAACGCCTATATTTACCGAAGATATGGAGCTAACAGGTGTAATATCTGGTTTTTTTGATATATCAGTAAATAAAAGAGATGTGGACATTGGCTTTAATTACTATGAAGTGACTGCCGAAGGTGAGGTTTTTCATTTAAATAACTATCGCAGCCGAGCGAGTTATGCAGATGATATGGGCGAAAGACGTTTGCTCATTCCCAATAAAAAACGTCGCGTTCCGATTGTTAATGCACGATTTACTTCAAAACTTATCAAAAAGGGCAGCAAAATCGTGCTTGTTTTAAACGTCAATAAAAACACCGACGCACAAGTTAACTTAGGTTCAGGCAAACCGGTTAATTATGAAAGTATTGCGGATGCAGGCGAACCTATGATTTTGAAATGGTACTTATCATCAGAAATAAATCTACCACTCAAACCATGGGGTAGCGTGTTGTAATTGATAACGGTAATCAATGGATGACCCAATTGATTACCGCGGTTTGTAAAACGTGTTAGTTTTTAAGCTTCGCTTTTAGCTTACTAATTGCATCGAGGTAGCGACGTTTATTTGCATGGTTACTGTCAACCATTTGATTTGCTTTTTCATAATGTTTTAACGCAATCTTAAGTTGCCCGTTTGCTTCATATGTTCTTGCTAATAAAAAATAAGAATAGTCTGAATTAGGGAACAAGCTTATATTGTGTTTGTATGCTTCGATAGCATTATTATAGTTTTTCTTATAGTGCTCACTATTACCTAAGTTAATTAGCCAGCGTTCGGAAGAAAAATTTATCTTAAATGTATCTTTCACATTGTTAATGTGTGTTATCACAACCTCTAATCCTTTTGCGCTGTGCGCGTAGGATAAAGGCCATGCCTTAAATAGTGTTGTTAGCCCGTGATAGTGAGCATCAAAAACAACTGTGAGATGGCTTTCGTCAGGGAACTCTTGTGAGCTAACCGAATCAATATTCACAGATTCAAAGGCTTGCGTAATTGCAGCATAACTTGCGCCTGTAGTGCCTTTTTCATTGCCTTTACTTAAGTACATTGCAGCTTTAGACAGTGTTTTTTGTTCAATTTGGTGTTTAGCTTCAACCACCAAGCGTTCTTTATCCCAACCTAAAGATGGGCTAATTGCCATATATCCGTCAAACAAGTTGGGTTTGTTAAGATAGGTATAAAATGAAAATAAACCGCCAAACGAATGGCCAGAAAATACCTTAAAGTCGGTCGTTCTGTATTTTTTGTTGATGTGCGGAACTAGCTCAGATTCTATAAAGTTAGCAAACTGACTAGCGCCACCATAGTTTACGCTTGTGAACCAAGGGTGGTTTTTTTCTACTTCATCATAAACAATGGGTGTTAAATCACGAACACGGTTTGCACTTGTATCTATGCCTACCAATATCATTGGTGGGATTTTGTTGGCCTTAGTTAAGAAATTAACAGTACTTGCCATTATTTCAAAATGAGCTTGTGCATCAGAGAAATATAATACTGGGTAGTTATAGTCGGTTTTGTCATAGTTTTCTGGCAAACTAATGAATAACTTTCGGGTTTCGTTAAGTACTTGCGAGTTTAGAGTTTCACTTTTGCCAATAACGATTTCGTCCGCATTAGCTGATGATAGGGTGAAAAGTGTTAATACTATAAATCCAATGACGAACCTTATCATCTTATTCCTTATACTTTACTCGGTTTCATTTGATAACTTACACAGCAATTCTGTCATTGTTGCAAATAGTGTGGGCAAATAACAAGTCACACTGCGTTAATGTGTAAAAAGCGTATCAATAAACTGAGGCTTTTGGTCGAATGAACTTTTGATTTGACTAAAGGGCCTAGCAATTTAGACCCATCATGCTGAAAATAGAAATTACATATCATTCATCATTTTTACCATCGCCAAAGCAACCGCTTTTGATGACTGGTAATTCGTGCCAGTAATAATGCGACCATCGATTTGCACATACGATTGATTGCGCTCTCCATATGAAAACTTACCGCCACGCTGTGTTATGGTTTTTTCAATATCAAATGGAAATTGCTGATAATAAGCAGCATCTGTTTTTTCAAATGCGGTTGGGTAACCACTTACTTTGCGACCAGCAACGAGGTATTCGCCATTACTAAGCTTTAGGTTAATAATGCCTGCTGTACCGTGACACACTGATGAAACAATGCCATAGTTTTTTTCATACACCGCCATTGCAATTGCTTGCAATGCTTTGTTTTCAGCAACCTGATACATAGCATTACCACCACCGACATAATGCACCGCTAAGTATTGGCTCGCATCTACTTGCTCGGGTGCTAACGTATTCGCTAATAAATACATAAAGTCTTGGTTATAAATAAATTTTTTGTGCTTTTCGTTTGATGTGTTGATATAAGCCAAAGGTAATTTACCCCCTAGTGTACTGACAACATCAACCTGATAACCCGCATTAATAAACACTTCATAGGCTTCGACTAACTCAGAAAAACTAACACCTGTTGGTAAACTAGACTCGCCATGATGATCCGCGCTTGAAGTAATAAATAAAACGCGTTTATTCATTGCGCTTTTTAATTGTGAATTGTCTTGCTGTGATACCAATTGAGTTGCTGTTTTACTAACGATTTGCCACCCATTTGGAAAGCGCTTAAGTAAAAATTGATCAATATATTGCTTTACAGGGGAAGCCGTTGTAATTAACGCTCTTGCCATTGCAATATCACCATCTATTGTGGTTGATAAAATTGCCCCAGCGCGTTGTCCTTTGATTGACTCAAACCAGCTAGCATAGTCTTCAGCTGATACTTGCCAAAACGGTTTATTAGGATGGCTGAGTAGTAAGGAAGCACGCTCATGAAATGCATTTTTAATTAAATGAGGTTCACCCTTGCTAGTGCCATTAATGTAATTGTGAAGAACCGCTCTTACTTCGTGCTGTGCATCCACTTTTGCGTGTGCTTGTATTGTGAAATGCACTACAAGAACAAGTAACATTAACCATTTAAATGTCTGTTTCATAATATTGAGCTCCATAAAAAATATTCACTCAATCTTATTTAAATTTAATACAATCAATAAGCTAAGTTATATTCCAGTAGTCCAAAATTATAATTTGGCAGTGCGATATCGGTTTGGTGTCATGCCTGTTTTGTGCTTAAAGGCGCTATAAAATGTTGAAGATGAACTAAAGCCACTTTGTTCTGCAATATCGTCAATACTGGTGTTCGGCTCTGCAAGTAACAGTGTTTGTGCGAAGGTGACGCGTTGAGTATTAATGTACTGTTTAAAGTTCATTTGATAGTGGTCATTCAATAATTGTGACAACAACGTATGAGGCATGCCTAAACGTTTAGCGAGACGAGGTAATGAAAGCTGAGGATCAGTGTAGATGTACTCTTCATTTATTAACTGTTCAAGCGCATTTGAATAGGCGGTTATTTGATTGTCGGTTAACTTGTTATTGGCATATTTATTGTTTTTTAATGGCGGCTCTTTAGGTGCTTTAAATAAGGTTAATACTGATAAATACAAGGTGAGTGAAAAACTTAACGCGCCCATAATGTAAGAGGTGTAAGAGGCAGTAAAGTAAGCTAACCAAATTAAAGAACCGCCCATCAGCACAATGAGTGGCTTGTCGGTGATTAACGCTTGCCATTGGCCTTTAAACTGTTGGATTTTTTCTCTGTAATGAAAGAAGCTCAAGAGCAAACACACCAGCCATAGGTAGCTTGAACCCCGATAAACCCAATATTGCCAGAGCTCTAAATGGGTTTTATAAGGGTACACAATACCCAACACAACAATAAATATCGCTAAACTAGCAAAAGTCCACTTTGCTATGGCGTTGTGCTTACCTTGCCTAGTTTGATGAGTAATATAAGCGTAAATACACGGACCAATAAGAAAACACGCTGTTAATCCGAGTTGTAGAATGTTTTTATCTAAACTTGGGGTAAAGTAAAATGCTACCGACTTGCCTATACGTATACAAAGTAATAGCAACAACATTGCCAGCCAATTATCACCCACTTGCTTATTTTGACGAAAGACTAACCAAGAAGCTAAAAGTAGGCCATTAAACACCCCTAAGGCGGAAAAGAAAAATAATAAATAAGAGGTGGCGCTCATGAAAAAACTATACTGAGTAATAAATGCAGTCACTATCCCAAATCTAATCAAATGACACAAGGCATTGTGCCTAATGTATTCAAGTTGGGGAATTGGATTTAAGGCTGATGGTTTTCGTTACTCGACGAATCGTTAACTCTTAATATTAATAATAAAACTTCACAATTACGCCTAGGTTAAATTGAGAAAGAGTCAGAATCGATCTTTGGCTTTGAGCACTTGCTTAACTAAACGGTAGTCGTTTGAATGACCATTTGTTTTTCCTCTTCGCTTTCATTTGTATCGGCAATTTAAATTAGGTAGTCTGCCTACTCAATGGACTACAAAAGTCGGAAGAATTCTAATAATAAGGACTTGAATATTAATGAAAAAATTTGCCTTTTTTACACTTCTTTTGCCATTTACCGCGATTGCAAACCCGTTTGACTGTAAAACTGAGTTTGAGTGGCTCAAAACCACGTTTGAAAATAATGATGCTGGATTTGAATATGCAGTTTCTACAAAAGGTGAAAATAGTTATAAAAGTCACAATGCTGAATATCTAAACGCCGTTAAAAATAGTGGCTCAGCAACTGAATGTCATCAACACCTAAAGGGCTGGTTGTCATTTTTTCGAGATGGCCATATTCACATTGGGCTTAATACCGGTGGCGAAGAAGTACAAAACAAAACTTCTAAAATTCATGAGTTTAATGAATTAGCTTTTAGCCAGTATCTTGATACCAAACAAGCAGAGGACTGGGAGGGGATTTGGGCATTTTCAGGCTATAAATTGGCGTTGAAAAAAGAAGGTTCGGACTATAACGCTTACGTTATTGAGTCGAGCAACGAAAGTTGGAAAAAAGGGCAAATTAAATTCATAATTCATGATAGCGGCAACGGCACACATAAAGTGACCTACTATATGGCAGATCACACTTCACGCACTATCGATTCGATAAGTAACCTAGATAAAAATCACTTAGTGTTAGGAGCAAATTGGTTAACGCTGTCACGTCAGAATGCAAAAACTGTGAGCGCACCATCAGTTACTCAATACGTGAAGCTCACGGCGGCGCGCCAACCCTTATTTGAGGTGTTATCAAATACAACTGTATTGCTTAGAATTCCGTCATTTAACCATAGTCTTAAAAAAGAGATTGATAAGGTTATCAAAGATAATTTAGATACCATTTTGCAGACGGAAAATTTAATTATCGATATACGTGGTAACGGCGGTGGCAGTGATGTTAGTTATGACGAGATATTGCCAATTATTTATACCAATCCTATCCGCACTATTGGCCTAGAGTTTTTGTCTACAACACTTAATAACTCTCGCATGCTGCAGTTTATGGAAGATGATCACTTTAGCGACGAAGATAAAGAATGGGCAAAGGAGAGTTATAACAAGTTGGAAAATCGCTTAGGTGAGTTCGTTAATCTGGAAGACGATACAGTCACTGTTGAAACATTCGATCGTGTGCACCCACTACCTAAAAATGTCGGTGTATTAATTGATAATCGAAATGGTAGCACGGCAGAGCAATTCTTACTGGCGGCTAAGCAAAGCCAAAAAGTGAAACTGTTTGGTGTGACAACTCGCGGCGTTTTAGATATTTCTAATATGTACCAAGTTAAATCGCCAAGTAAACATTTCACACTCTATTACAGCTTATCAAAGAGCTTTAGAATTCCAGAGATGGCGATAGACAGTAAAGGCATTCAACCCGACTATTACATTGATGCGAGCGTGCCTGCTTACCAATGGATTGATCACACTCAGAAAATTTTAGAAATGCGTTAATTTATTATTGCCTAAATCCAATGGGGTAAGTTCTTGCATTGTGCGTTGAACTTACCTCATTAACTCTCAAAATTTAGCTTGCTCTACAAAATTTGCTTACGCAACTTTTTGACCAATTTTGCAATATCTAATGATGTATCGTTACAAAATACAATCGATGAATACTGCTTTTCAGGAATGCGCTCATAATTGGTGATAGTGCCAAGCCAGCCACCGCTATGATGAATGATTTTTACACCGTCTTTTTCAGTAATAAATTGGCCATTGGCGTAGTGTTTACCTTCGGCTGTAATATCTGGGTTATTCGGGCGCATAAACTGGTTAAATAATTGCTTTGGCTTTTTACCTAGGGTTGGCTGGTAGAAATAGGCATCCCATTTTGCCATATCTTCAATGGTGGTATGCAAACCGCCATCGCCTACCCAAAATAAGTTGGTCATATTAGTGAAGTAATTGCCTTCTTTATCTTTGCTGTAACCATCTGCACGATTTTTAACGATTTCAGTCGGTTCATCACTGAAAAAGGTATTTTTCATACCTAATGGCTTAAATATGCGTTTATCACTGTATTCGCGGAGACTTTCTCCTGATACACGTTCAACGAGCATCGACAATAAGAAATAAGCATAGTTACTGTAGCTAAAGCGTTCGTTGGGTTGGTTTCTTAACTGTACTGTTTTTACGTAATCGTAGAATTCTTGAATTGTTAAATAGTCTTCATTACCTAAACGAAAATCGCCTGCCATGGTGGATTTAAGTTTTAATGTATCTTTATCGAGCTCAGTGTTTACAAAGTCATAATCCCCCATGCCTGAATAATGGCCTAACATGGCATTAATAGAGACCGGCACCTTGTAGTCTCTTAATTCAGGTAAGTAGGTGCGAATATCTTCCTTTAAGTCGATTTTGCCTTCATCGGCAAGCAGCAGCACAGCAAAGCCCGTAAACTGCTTAGACACCGAAGCAATACGGTGAACATGTGTGCCATCAAGTGGCACATTAAGCTCCATATTGGCTAAGCCATAGCCTGCTTGATGAATAAGCTTGCCATTTTTTATAACGCCGACACTACAGCCAGGGTTTTGCGTTTTTATCTCGGCAAATACACTATCAATTTGTGCTTTATTAGGTGTAGCTGCTTGTACTAAAGCACTTGTTACTAATCCTGATAACAATAATGCAGTACGTGTTTTATTTTTCATAATTACCTGAATATTGTGAAATTTAATGGAACTTAATGTACCTGTTATTTCTAATTGGGCAATTTATAGTTTGTAACAAAGCATTGATTTAAAAATTAAAAATTAAAAATTAAAAATTAAAAATTAAAAATTAAAAATTAAAAATTAAAAATTAAAAATTAAAAATTAAAAATTAAAAATGGTTTTTCTAACTTTTCGTTTAGGAAAGTGAAGCAT
The DNA here is from genome assembly GCF_056159365.1 of Pseudoalteromonas sp. ABV4_021. Classification (NCBI taxonomy): domain Bacteria; kingdom Pseudomonadati; phylum Pseudomonadota; class Gammaproteobacteria; order Alteromonadales; family Pseudoalteromonadaceae; genus Pseudoalteromonas; species Pseudoalteromonas sp. ABV4_021. Next base: position 1,367,718 of record NZ_JBSWVB010000002.1, read on the forward strand.
CATTGTTTGGTTGGAGTTACGCTGTGCTTTGAAAACTCACTGACTGGTTTTGATAATTAAAAGGCTAATTAACCTGAGCTGCACATAAGAAGTGGAACTAAATGCCCTTGCGGTGATCAGATCTTTCGACCAAGAAACATAAGATTACCGAGGCAAGGGCATGAATAACTTAGATGCAATTTACGTAGATGTCGATGATTTTTGTTTATTGTTTGAACCTCAATGGCTTAAACACCTAATAGAATCAGGGGAAAAGCAACGCATTAAGCCATCTCGACTATCCTCCAGCGAAGTGATGACTATATTAATTGCCTTTCATCAATCAGGTTATCGCGACTTTAAAACTTACTACACCAAATTTGTTTGTCAGTATTGGCGACATTATTTTCCTGATTTAGTTAGTTATACACGCATGTTGAAGCTACTTCAGACTACGTTACCTGCTTTGTGTAGCTATCTGAAACAGCGATTCGATAAACCAACAGGCATTGCATTTATCGACTCCACTTCTCTCAAGGTGTGTCACAACATGCGCATTCCTCGCCACCAAGTTTTCGCGGGAGAAGCCAAACGAGGCAAAGGAACAATGGGCTGGTTTTATGGCTTTAAACTTCACCTCATCATGAATGATGAAGGTGGTTTATTAGCTGTAAAAGTGACAGCTGGGAATGTTGATGATAGGAAACCTGTACCAGATATGGTCGATAATGTTACAGGTAGTTTATACGCTGATAAAGGTTATGTATCGGCAAACTTAAAAGCGGAACTTGCTGAGCAAGGCGTTGATTTTATTACAGGTCAACGAAGTAATATGAAACGTCAGCCAATATCATCTTGGGATAGAGCGATGTTATCAAAGCGTTTCATCATTGAAACGGTTTTCGACCAGCTGAAAAATATGGCTCAAATAGACCATACAAGGCACCGCAGCTGCATCTCATTTATGGTTAATTTAATGGCTGGATTAATTGCCTATACCTTTCAGACTAAAAAGCCGAGTATAAAAGTGACTCGGCTTTAATACTTATGCAGATCTGAGGTTAATTATTTTATGTAGAAAAAGATTCTGATAACAACAGATCAGTAAGAAGTATCGCATACATACCTTTTGGCTAATATATAAAACTTGTTATTACCTCTATTCAGTTTGAAAATTGTATGCAATATTGGGAAGTACAAGCAAAACGTCAACATGAGAAAATTATGAGAAAGTGCGCTTTTCTATCTATGGATTGTTTAGATGAGTTTGAAGTTTACGATGAGTTGGTTGAACCTTATTTAAATGAATTGGGTTTCTCGGTAGATACTGTTTCATGGCGCAATACAGGTGTAGATTGGAACCTGTATGAAATGGTGGTTATACGCACCCCTTGGGATTACCAAGATGCGCCAGAGGCCTTTTTATCTGTATTAGAGCAAATAGAAAATAGTAAGGCACAGCTGCAAAATACGCTGGATATTGTTCGTTGGAATATCGACAAAATTTATCTTCAGGAATTAGACGAATTAGGTGTAAGGTTAATCCCCACCAAGTGGCAAAATAGACTCGGTGATACACAGATCACAAAAGCGCAAATAGACTCATTTTTTAGTGCATTTAATACCCAAGAAATTATTATTAAACCACGCATAAGTGCCAATGCTGATAACACCTTTTGGTTGAAAGCAAATCAAGACGTTGACCTTGCTAGTTTAAATAACACATTTAAAGAACGTGACTTTATGGTACAGCCATTTGTGCCAGAAGTTGTGAAAAGTGGTGAGTACTCACTGTTCTATTTTAATGGTGAATATAGCCATGCCATACTAAAAACCCCCAAACAAAATGACTTTAGAGTGCAAGAGGAACACGGCGGTAGTTTGACCTCTATAACGCCAGATGCGTCGCTACTTGAGGCTGCAAAAAAATGCATGATAGCTATTCAAAGGGTACACACTATGCCGCTTTACGCGCGCCTTGATTTAGTTAAATTTAATGGAGAGTTTTGCCTGATGGAGGCAGAGCTTATCGAGCCTTCATTGTATTTTAATATGGATACACAATCGCCAAAGCAATTCGCAAACGCCATTAAAGCCAGATTAACTTAAATTAGTATTCGTGGGTGCAGATTTTGGAGTGATGGTTATTGATTGTAATTACTGGAATTTTTGTTGCATTTTACAATGATGCTTTCTACCTTATTAGTAAACCAGTTAGGAAAACTTCATGCATTCTGAGTCTTTACATATCTCTCACAAACCAAAGCCTTTTGATGCGTTATTTTGGAAGCTGATTTTAGCGTTTATTGTTTCAGGTTACCTGCTTTCGTTTATTTCGTTTCAATCTCAAGTGATGCCAATTTGGTTACCTGCAGGCATTGGCTTAGTTGGGTGCTTTATTTTTGGTAGTGTTTTTGCCCCAGCAGTGCTCGTTGCCTCTTTTATATTTAATTGCTCAGTTACACCCGGCTTTCAGATTACAGATATCGTCAGTAGTATTGGCTTACAGAACTTATTGATTGCAACAGGGGCTAGTCTGCAAGCATGGATTGGTGCGCTTATTCTATCAAAATGGCTCGGTAACCCGCTTAAACTTTCACATAAAGGCCTAGTTAAATTTATTGTGGTCGTTGGCTTTTTGGTAAATCTTATCTCTGCCAATATCGGCATATTTTCATTAAGTATATTTAATCCCCATTTTGACTCCACTAATTATTGGACGAATGTAGGGTACTGGTGGTTGGGTGATTCTCTAGGTGTATTGTTAGCTACGCCATTGATTTTATGCTTGGTTGGTTACAACAAAACCTTCGGCCAGCAAAAAACGGCAAGTAATGTACTTTTAGCCTCTATTGTTTGCTTGTTTTTTGCTGTTATTGCAATCACTTATGTCTTTATTGAATCAGAAAAGCGAAATACATTTGGGTGGTTAGAAAATGAGGTTCAGCACGTCGAAAACAAGGTATATCGAGAGCTGAATAATACCATTTCCATTCTTGAAGAACTCGCCGAAACTGTACAGTCAGCGCCTAATTTAACACAACAAGAGTTTAAGCAAGTAGCGACACAATTGTCGGCAAATTCAAGTGTTATTCGTGCGGTATCTTGGAATCCAATAATTCCTCAGTCCGCGCTTGTCACTGCAAGTAATGAACTAGTTGAAATTTATGAAACAAGTACGGGTATTAAAGGCACCCCCTTAAATACGACAGACCCAATAGTATATGTTAAATACATTCACCCTGTTTCAGGCAATGAAAGCGCAATTGGCTTTAATGTATATTCGAATCCGTCGCGAAAAGAAACGTTAAATTTGGTTCTAAGCAACTACCAACCAAAAGCAACACCTATTATTCAATTGGTACAAACTGAAAAGTCACATCCTGCGTTTTTGTTATTTTTCCCCGTATTTTCAACTGATATTGAACAAGCCCTGCGAGATAATGTGCAAGTAATCGGTATGGCTACAGGGGTCTTTCTTGCTGAAGAATTATTGAGCAATGCAATCAGTGCAATTGACCAAAAAATGTTTTTTATCAGTGTTAGTGAAGCTCACTCACCACAGCCTTTTTATAATAATAGTCAAACTCTGAGTTCTTTAAATGATAGTGATGCTTATAAAGAAATTAGTATTAATCTGCTTGGGCAGTCATGGTCAATAACCTTTTACATAAACCAGGCGAATTTATTGCATTTACAGAACAAAGAATTTGCCCCACTTTACATTCTGCTAGTGATTATTGTTACGGCAATTATGCTGCTTGTATTGATTATGAATAATCAGCAGCAACAGCTTGATCAGCAAGTAAAAGAACGAACAAAATCTCTCGAAAAAGCGACTAATGAAGCAGAACAAGCTAACCTTGCTAAAAGTCGGTTTGTTGCGAATATGAGTCATGAAATAAGAACACCAATGAACTCGGTTATCGGCTTTGGTCAATTGGCGCAAAAAAGCGAAAATATTGACGAAATCAAATCTTACCTTCAACAAATTAATGCTTCTTCTCGATTGTTACTGAATATCGTCAGCGATATTTTAGATTTTTCTAAAATAGAGTCGGGTAATTTATCGCTTGATTTGCAGCCTTTTTTACTTTGCGAGTCATTAAATGACATAGCGACAATGTTCGCAACTTTAGCTAAAGAAAAGCAATTAACATGGCATCAAGAAATTACTATTGATCCAAACTTATATGTGCTTGGCGATCAAACTCGCATTGAACAAATCTTGTTAAACTTATGCAGTAACGCATTAAAGTTTACTAAACAGGGAGGCATTTCATTTAATGCTCACCTAACACCATTAAATGATGATGTGTTAGAGCTTAGTGTGAGTGTTTCAGATACCGGTATTGGCATCGCTGAAGATAAACACCAAGAGATTTTTAAACCATTTATTCAAGCAGATTCTTCAACATCTCGTAATTTTGGTGGAACTGGTTTAGGCCTTGCGATTAGTGGGGAAATAAGTCGTCTTATGAAAGGTAAGATCAAAGTGCGAAATAACGATCCCCAAGGTAGTATTTTTACATTTACTGCACAAATGCGGCATTCTCAACAACCAAAAGCAATAACTGAGTATGAAAGCAACGGTGCGACACAGACATTGCATATACTGGTTGCTGAAGACAATTTAGTAAATCAAAAAGTAATTTCAGCAATGCTTGAAAAATTAAATATGACTTTCGATGTTGTTGAAAATGGAGAACAAGCAGTAAAAGCGGTGCAAGAAAAGCATTATGATGTGGTTTTAATGGACTGCCAAATGCCTGTGCTCGATGGCTATGAAGCCACAAAACAAATTAGAGCAATGCCTGAATTTGATACTTTACCAATATTTGCATTAACCGCAAATGCCGATACTGAGAGTAAAAATTTAGCGTTTCGCATTGGCTTTAATGAGCATTTATCAAAACCAATTACGCTTGAAAAATTACAGTTAAGCTTGCAGCAAGTTGATGCAAAACATAATAAAGACAACACATAACAACACCCAATCTAGTTTGATTTAGTTTGAACATAACAAAGACACCCATTCTAGTTTGATTTAGTTTGGGGGTTTTCTATATCTAGGGTATTTCATATTTCTTAGGTCAAAGGTACAACATAAAAAATCACAATTCCACCAACGCGAACCTGCTAAAATCCATATCTTTAACTTTCAGGGAGCATAATGAGTTGCTAGGGAAGCGAATTTTGTAAATCCGTTCGAATGGTCACTATAGAGAAGTGCACTGTACCAACCTACACCAAGCGCACTTACACTTCGTCTTCTATCTCTTTTGCCATGGTAAGAATTTCTGACAAAATGTCGCCTTTTACATTTAATACTTCAAGAATGATAAGAAATAGGCTCGTTGGCATTAGTCGGTTTGAAACCTTATTGCGTAAGTTACCCGGTGTAAGCACAATACCTTTTTGCTCAAGCAGTTCTGCTAGCTGTGGATACGTTACTTTTTTTTGTTTTAACTTCATGCTTAAAAAGCGTGAAAACGCCTCACCGTAAGGAGCAAGGGCTAGATTATTTTGAATACTCGTTTGTTTATCCATAAAAAATACCTAAGTAGTTTACATTCACGCCAATGTATTAGATAAATAGCCTATATTGCGCACCGGTATTGCAACAGCGTAATACTGAATGCAAACAGGGCTAGGCATATTAAATGCTAAAAGTTACCTGTATTGATATAACACAAATACGTTTTAAGTGTAACAAAATAATAATTAGTGCTATATAAAACTTGCAAGTGTTAGTTATATGTGACATTAATTAAATACCAATAGAAATATGGAGATCAAAATGGCTTTTAATACCGAACAACTGAAAACGGTGTTTTCAACACATCCAGATTGGGTTGTTGAACAAGAAGGTGACTGTGTAAGCATTTCAAACGATGAAGGAATTGATGTGTTTGTTTATGCGGGTGAAACACAGGTAGTGGCTGAAAGTGTGTTGTTTCCGGTAAGTAGCGTTACAGATACTTCAGGACTGAATGAACTGATTTTAAAAAGTCATCAGTTGGTTCCACTTTCTACTGTAGGTATTAGTTCGATATCTGGGCAAGAATATTACGTGGCGTTTGGTGCGTTATCTGTTGACAGTAAAGATTCAGTGCTTGTTGAGGAAATTGAGTCTTTGTTTGTCAATATTCCAGAATTCCTTGAACTGTATGAAGATTATATCAATTAGGAGCAAGTCACATGAGTCTTAAAAAGTTATGGACTGCGCTAGTAGGCGCAACAAATGAAGGGCTTGAAGCGGCCGCAGATACGCAAGCCATCCGAATTTTAGAGCAAGAACTTCGCGAAGCGAAAGAAGAGTTAAGACGTTCAGATCAAAGCCTAACTAGCATCATGGCAAAGCGTAAATTAACCTCGAACAAGGTTACTGCGTTTCAGGCAGATATCGATAAATATTCAGAGCATGCCGTGTCTGCAAGTGAATCAGGCAATATGGAGCTTGCGGTAGAATGTGCAGAGCGCGTTGCTGATTTAGAAAGCCAAATTGCAACGGAACAATCGATTCTTGACGGTTTCGAAAAGTCAGAGAAAACCCTGAAAGATAACATTGCTAAAGCGAAAACAAATGTACGACGCATGGAGCAGCAAATCGATCAGGTAAAAGCGACTGAATCAGTGCAAAAAGCGCAAGCAGCAGCATCTACCCATCATGTTGGTGCTAACAGTAAAGTTAAAACTGCACTAGATAGCCTTGAACGTGTTAAGCAAAAGCAAGCGATGCGAGCAGCTGAATTAGAAGCGGCTGAAGAGCGCGCGGCTGACGAATCTGGCAGCAGTCTTGACGAAAAATTAAAAGCAGCAGGTGTAACACCGGGTGGTCAAACATCGGGTCAGGACAAACTTGCACAGCTGCTAGCGAAGAAAAATGCAGGTTAGTGAGTAACCAATTTAAAAAGAGATAACTTAGTTATCTCTTTTTTAGTTTTTAAACAGTCAACATCACTGTAGACAACCGGTTAGCCCACATGTAACGTTAGCAACCTATGAAGCAAAGTTAAGGAACATTGATGTTCAATTTCTTCAAAAAAGACAAACCAAAAGCCACCATCGCAACGCCAGAAATAATGGGCTTGCGACTCGGAGCAAGTTTTGAAATAGATAAACTCGCGATTAAGCTGATACTTGATGAGCTCGTAATTGGTGATTTTGCCGCGACACAGATTATTCAGGCCGTTGGCAAAGTCGATATGGACGGCACATACCTTTTTAGGTTTTACACAGATGATGAAGCGTGGCTTCAAGTAATTTGTGAAGGCCAGCCAACAGCCGAGAATGTGGTTGATGTGAAGTTGTTTTACTACTTTGATACCTTGGATATTCAAAACCAAGCGCAGTGGGAAAAACTACTTAACCAACAAATTGGCACGCCCACATATACATTGGATGGGCATGAATACAATCGCGTATGGACCTCAATGGGCGATTATCACAACCCTGTTCATATGGCCGAAAAAACCTTCGATGGTAAATCTCAATCCAGTGAAACAGACCAATTCACCATGCTGTTCGAACGTGAATTAAGCGATGGCACAACCGAGTCGCTATTTCTCTCAGCAGAAGAATCGCTTGAATCGTCAGGCAATCTTTCAAGGTGTTTGGTAATTAGCACTGGCATAACATTAAGCTCTTCTCAAATAACAATACATGGATAAAGGAGTCCAATAATGGAAAACGGTTATGATCTGATCGCCGGTGTCACTAATTTTGCAATGTCGTTTGGCATAAGCTTGGTATTACTTTTTGTGTTCAAAATACTGTTTGCTTTTGTAACGCCACACGATGAATGGAAACTCATCAAAGAAGATAAAAATGCAGCGGCTGCAATTGGCTTTGGCGGTGCGGTAGTGGGTTTTGCTTTGGCACTCGCTGGCGCAGTAAGTAATTCAGGTGGCATTTTAGATTTTGCAATTTGGGGCGGTATTGCGCTGATTGCTCAATTGCTGGCGTTTGCAATTGTTCGTTTTGCCTTTATGCCAAAAATCGTTAAACGTATCGAAGATAACGAAATCAGTGCTGGTGTTATTCTCGCGTCGACCAATATTGCCGTAGGCTTATTAAACGCTGCAAGCATGACATATTAATAGGGAGGTCATGATGAAAAAGACCAGACATATTGACTTATCATTGCTGCGAAAACAAGCACGAAAATTCAGCCTAGCACCACTTACAGTTGGTGTTGCCGCGGCGCTTGCAGGTTGTTCAGGTGAACCACAGGAACGTGTAAAAGTAGTGTCATCGGTTGATGATTGTGTTGGCCAAACTGAATTATCGGTTGAACAATGTCAAGCTGCTTACCAAGAAGCGTTGGCAGAAGCTGAACGCACCGGACCGCGTTATCAGCATCAATATTTATGTGAAGCTGACTTTGGTCAGTGTCAGCAATCTAGTTCAGGGTTTTTTACGCCGTTTATTACCGGTTACATTGTCGCTGAGATAATTGATGAAGTAGGTGATGCGTTTGAGCGTAAACATCGTCGCCGTTATAACCCCGTATACACCTATCAAAAAAGTGGCTCTAAACACCGTCAAAAAATAATGACGGCGGATGGCACCATTTTAGGTAGTGCTGGTAAAAGCAGCTATAAAGTGCCTAGCTCTGTAACCAAACCAAAACCGGCGGTAACACGCACAATATCGCGAGGCGGGTTCGGCGCTCAAGCATCTGCTAAGTCTAACTGGGGCGGTGGTAAGTCTTCTTCTCGCGGTTGGGGCGGGTAATATGCTACGACTCCCAATAGCGCAACGACCAAACTGGCAGCGAAAAGCCGAAGAATTTGGCTTTAAATTTCACACCATGTATGGGGAAACCTATTGGGATGAGTCTGCTTACTATCAATTTAATCTTAAGCAAATAGAAGATGACCTGGAAAAACCCACTGAAGAGATACATCAGATGTGTCTGGAAGTTGTTAGCCAGGTCATTAATGACGAAACGCTACTTAAGCGTTTTTGTATTCCCGAGCAGTACTGGGATTTTATTCGCCAATCTTGGGTCAATGGTGACCCAAGTTTATATTCGCGATTAGACTTTGCTTATTCAGGCAATGGTTCGGCAAAACTATACGAAAATAACGCAGATACCCCAACATCAGTCTACGAAACCGCTTTTTGGCAGTGGTTATGGTTAGCTGATAACGTTGATAATGGCGTAATTGTAAAAAAAGCAGACCAATTTAACTCGCTGCAAGAAAAGCTCGTAAATCGTTTTAAAGAAGTCGAATATTTAACGCCCGACAGGACTTTACACTTTGCGTGCTGTAAAGATTCAGAAGAAGATCGCGGCACAGTGCAGTACATGGAAGATTGCGCAATCGCCGCCGGATTAAATACCAAATTCGTTTACATCGAAGAAATAGGTGTAGATGCAGATAACCGCTTCACAGATTCAGATGATCAGGTTATCGACTGGATGTTTAAACTGTACCCTTGGGAATTTATGTTTCAAGAAGAGTTTGGCAACCTGTTAGGCAAACAAAACATGCGCTGGATGGAACCGCCATGGAAAGCGATTTTATCTAATAAAGCATTGTTGCCAATGTTATGGCGCTTGTTCCCAAATCACCCCAATTTATTACCTGCATTTTTTGATGATGAACTGCACTTAGCGCAAGAATGTGATGTGTTGGTTAAAAAACCAATTTTCTCTCGCGAAGGCGCTAATATTTCATTTGTTGATAGTCGAGGCAATCCTATCAGCGGCTCATCAGGTTCAGATGGCCCTTATGGTGAAGAGGGGTTTATCTTTCAAGCCAAGCATGCGCTACCGAAATTCGGCCAAAACCACACACTTATTGGCAGCTGGCTGGTGGACGACCAAGCCGCCGGGATTTCAATTCGAGAAGATGACAGCGCAATTACACAGGATATGAGCCGTTACTTGCCACATGTTATTGTCGATTAACGCCCGTTTATTGCTAATAACACTGTAACCCATATTGTGGATCAATAGTTTAATTTATTGATCCTCTCCAACTTCCATTATTCAGCTTTAAAATTTTATTTGCTGTCTTATTTCCTGATAGACACTTTAGTGGTGGTCCAAATCGCGCTAACTCGTCGTCGGTTCCTCGTAAACAAATAACAAAGACACCCGAACTATTTTATTTAATGGATATGTTTTTATTGTTTAAAAAATATGATTAATCCTTTGAATACTTCGACAAACGATTCAAAAACATAAACTTAACCTATAAAAATTAACATGGTTCACGCTTGAAACATTCAGTTACAATTTTAGGGGTGACAAAAGTTACGCTGCAATCTTAATGGTAATGATAGGTGTTTTCATTTCTGTTATGTTGATTGGTTATTGCATGAGAGCAAATCCAATCACACATTTATTTAAAAGGAATAGAATGAATCCCCTAAAAAGCGTTAAGCTTTCAATCCCAGCATTTAAGTTAACAACACTCGCACTCATAATCTCTCAAAGTATTTCGTTTAACGCTTTGGCTCAACAACACGAAATAGCAGACAGCAGTCAAGAAGACAGTGGCGATAACGCTTCAATTGAACTAGAAAATGAGGCGGATCGCGTCCAAGAGCTGGAGCGAATTTACGTTTACGGCAACACCGCAAACAGTTACTCGGATCCGGCTACAAAATCTGCGACCAAATTTGTATTAAGTTTGCGAGAAACGCCACAATCAGTATCGGTCATTACTAATCAGCAATTACAAGATTGGCAAGCAGTTAACATTACCGACATTTTACAGCATTCAACAGGCTTTCATGCAACAAGTACAGGTAGTTTAGATCGCCCCTCATACAATATTAGAGGCGGCGAAGTAAATCGTATTCAAATTGACGGTGTACAACAGTTTGGTGGTGGACGCCGTCCTGATGTTGATGGCGATTCAGTTGCGTACGAGCGCGTAGAAATATTACGTGGTGCGAATGGCCTTATGACAGGTGAAGGCGAGCCAACGGCGACAGTAAATATTGTACGTAAGCGTGCTACGAGCAAAGAGTTTCAAGGCAGTGTAGCAGCGTCGCTAGGACGTTGGGATCACTATCGCGTTGAAACAGACATTTCAACACCACTTACCAGCGATGGTCGTATTCGAGGTCGTGTCGCCGCAGCCTATAATGATAAAGATTCATACATTGAACGTTATGGCCAAGAGAAAACGTCGCTTTATGTGACTGCCGAGGCAGATTTAACTGACTACACCCTATTACGTATCGGCTATGAATATGCCGATACATCCCAACGGGGTGCGATGAACTCGCATAATCAACCTTATTTCTTTAATGATGGTAGTAAAGTAAAAGTAGGCCCAGGTAAAACTGGTATGTCGGCAACTTGGAGTGCTTGGCCTTTAACGGAGCATACTGCGTTTGCGAGTATCGATCATTCCTTTGAAAGCGGCTGGTTACTTAATGCAATGGCCACCTACAATACCATTGATATGGAAGGCGGCCATTTAATGTTTCTTTGGTACGACGATTTCTTGAATCCTGATGGCTCAGGCACATTTGGTGCCAATTGGGTAATGCCAGGTGGTGAAGATGAGCAGGTCACATTTGATTTTACGCTACAAGGCCCTGTTGATTTATTCGGTCGCACTCATGAAGTGATTATTGGTTACAGTATGAACGACCGAGAATCTGTAGGTTTTGGTACACAAAGCTCAAATGCATCCAGTATTCCCGATAATCCAAATTGGTTTACATGGGATGGAAAACTACCGCGTTATGACTTTAAGCGTTTAGGGCGAAGTTATGTTAACACCACAGATACAAGTGGCTTCTTTGCCGCAACGCGCGTCAATCTGCATGACGACTTTAAACTTATTACAGGCTTAAGAACAACTAATTGGCGTTACACCTCAGATAGCTATGATCCACTTACTAACCAATTTTTAAAGCAACGCGACAATCGTGAAATCGATAATGAAATTACGCCTTATGCTGGTTTAGTTTACGACCTTAATGAAGATTTTAGTATTTACACCAGCTACACCGATGCATTTCGTCCGCAACGCGTTTATGACGCAAATGACAACTTGTTAGACGCAGTTACAGGCCAAAGTTATGAGATTGGCTTAAAAGCTGAATTACTTGAAGGTGCCCTGAATTTCTCAAGTGCACTATTTAGAATCATTGAAAATGGTGTTGCGGAGCGCGATCCGCGATTTGATCAAAATTACCAAACTGCGCAGGGTAACACTCCTTACCGAGTACGTGGTGATGGTGACGAAACCAGTGGTTTTGAAGCGGAAGTTTCAGGTGCCATTAGCGATGGTTGGAATCTTTACAGTGGTGTTTCTTATACACAAACAGAAGATAACGACGGCGAGCGTATTAATACTGAAATACCTAAAGTGTTATTTAACGTATATTCCACTTATGATTTTAGCGAGTTAGTGGATGGATTAACAATTGGTTTAGGTATCAATTATAAAAGTAAATACTATGTAGAACATGGCCGTCCAACGGGGCAGTTTGATAGTAATGGTTCTTCAATTACCACTCCATATCGAATAGAACAGTCTGATGTAACTCTAGTCAATGTGATGGCGCGTTATGATGTAACAGACGATTTAACTGTTAATTTTAATATCGATAACGCGCTTGATAAAGATTACTACGGAGCAATTGCTACATGGAGCCCGACCGTTGTTCGTGGCGAACCATTAAGCTGGAATGTCGGCGTGAGATATAGTTTCTAATCGCAATTCACGTTTTAAATTAGCCTCGTATCTGAGGCTAATTTTTTATGAAATGAAGAGCTGTTACTAAAAAGGGGTGATGGGTAAATCCTCTTGTCGCATCTTTAAAATGTCTTTGTTTTATTCTTGAGTAAGTAATTTCAATTATTAACAAAGAGTTGTAATAATTATGTCATTTTATATTTGCTTTAAATAAGAAAATGAACTTGAGTTAAGAAGTACTAACATTTAATTCAAAAGGAACTTGAAATGGTTAGAATACTGCTTTTAGCGTGTTTGTTTTTTTGTACTCACACTTACGCTACGAATCTACTGCGGTTAGCTTCTGATAAGGAAAACATTGATTTAGCTACCATTCAGCCCAAACATAATCCATGGAATGCAAGCTCAGTTTATATTGCAGGTGATGTGGTTTCTCATAATGAAAATCTATTTGTTGCAATGCACTGGATCAAAGGCATCGAACCAGTTAAAAATACTATTAATTGGGATGGGTGGATTTGGGTGCAAAACTCAGTTATAGAAAAATGGCAACCAGCTAAGGTTTACCAGGGAGGCGATTTAGTTAAATCTGGTACAGATTATTTTCTTGCCCGTTATTGGAATGAAAATCACGAACCTAAGACTAATAATAGTTGGCAGCGCATACGTGATCTTTTTTATGTTGATCCAAAGTTACCACCTGTACATCCTGACGACTATAAAACGTTAGATGGCGTTGACCAAAACGCAAACGGCATTCGAGATGATTATGAGCGAATTGTTTATGAAAAATTTGACTCACCAGAGCTTATCACCTTTAGTTTAGCAGCCGCGCCAACCTTGCAATTAGTGATTGATGTTGAACAAAATAGATTCTCACATTTAGATGAAGATATTGGCAAAAAAATTATCTTAGACTTTGTAAATATTAGCATGTGTACCAGAGTGTTACAGACTAATTTTCCACACTTTAGAAACCCCAAACTCCTCTATTTCAACACGTTGGAGAGAGCGTTTGCTAATCGAACAGGGCAAAATAAGATGCGTCGCCTCATTCCATGGGATGATGAATTTCATTATTCAGCTGATAAAGATTGCGGCGCACTCACTGGGGTAGCGCACTGATCCAACTTTTATAGAGTGATCGTTTTTATAAACGCGAATGTTAAATGTGAGCAGACTTAAATTTTAGCTCGTTACGCGATTTGGAAATTGGGATATTGAAAAGAACCGTTTGCTGATAGCGCTCAGGAGCGGCCTCACAAAAAAACCTAAAAAATAATTCACCCCCAAACTTGTCGTCGTCCGTTTATAGCTTTAAACCATCTATAAAAGAGACAGACTATGAAAACAAAAAAAACCTTCATCGCGTTAACTATCGGTACATTATTGATTTATGGTTGTTCGAATCAAGAGTCGGAAACAATAGTTGCAAAGCAGCCTGAAAATGAAAAACAAGCCCAAACTACTATAGAAAATAAAGAGGTTGCGGAGGTTGAAAAGATTACTGTGACAGGTAGTCGATTGGCTGATGTGCAAACTGATGGGGGAGTTGTGGAGTACATGAAGGCCAGTCAGCCACAAGTCTTAATGGCAACACCTGCAATGAGAAAGCGCATAGCACCACCGCCACCACCCGAATATTTTACGCAGCCTCAAAACCAAGACAACTATCTGCCAAGTGATAGTAATGGGGTATTTCAAGCTGCAACCTCACCGCTTTCTACGTTTTCGGTTGATGTTGATACCGGAAGTTACGCCAATGTGCGTAGTTATTTAAGTATGGGGCAAAAGCCACCACAAGATGCCGTACGCGAAGAAGCCTTTATTAATTATTTTGACTACAACTACCGCGTACCAGAAGATAAATCACAGCCGTTTGCTACTTATACTGAATTAGCACCAGCGCCTTGGAGTGATGAGCGCCGTATTTTGCGTATTGGTTTGCAAGGTTATGATTTACCCGTGAGTGAACGCAAACCTTCTAATTTGGTGTTTTTAGTGGATGTATCGGGTTCGATGCATGATAAAAACAAGCTGCCTTTACTGGTGCAAAGCTTAACCATGATGGTTAAGCAGTTATCGACAAGCGATACGGTGAGTTTGGTGACCTATGCAGGCAATACACAGTTAGTACTTAGCCCCACTAAAGGCAATGAAAAGCAAACTATTATCGATGCGCTGCAAAAACTACAAGCAGGTGGCGGTACACATGGCGAAAGTGGTATCAAAATGGCTTACCAAGCCGCGAAAAAAGCCTTTATTAAAGGTGGAGTGAACCGCATAATTTTAGCCACTGATGGTGACTTTAATGTAGGCACAACTAATATTGGTGTACTCAAAGAGATGATTGCTGACAAGCGAAAACAGGGCATTTCGTTGACCACACTTGGCTTTGGCCGCGGTAACTACAACGATGCCATGATGGAACAATTAGCAAATATTGGTGATGGCAATCACGCCTATATTGATACCCTGCACGAGGCGAAAAAAGTACTTTTAAGGCAAATGAGCGGCACACTGCAAAGTATTGCTAATGATGTCAAAATTCAGCTCGAATTTAACCCTGCACATGTTAAAGAGTACCGCTTGATTGGCTATCAAAATCGTTTCCTGAAAGATGAAGACTTTAATAACGATAATGTCGATGCAGGCGAAATTGGCGCAGGTCATACCGTGACGGCGTTGTATGAATTGACGCTCGCTGGTAACAAAGGGCAAGTTGATGATTTACGTTATCAACAAAAACAAGTGGTAAGTAGCAATGATGAACTATTGCAGGTAAAAATACGTTATAAGCTTCCGGGCGATGCACAAAGCAAACTCATTAGCCAAGTAGTTAATAAACAACATGTCTTACATGATTTTAATAGCGCAAGCCAAGACTTTAAATTTGCGACCTCAGTCGCGGCATTTGCGCAAAAATTAAAGCAGAGTCAGTACTTAGGCAGTATGAATTACCACGATATCGCCATAATTGCACGAGCAAATAGGGGAGATGACCCATTTAACTATCGCGGTGAATTTGTTAACTTGGTTGAACTTGCCAGTGCTTTATAGCTGAATCACCATAGCCTATATGACTCAAAAAATTGAACTACACATGGATACGGACGAGGCACTTATGCTTGATTATGGAAAAGGTGATCAAGCTGCCTTTTGTGCCCTTTACGCCCGTCATAAAGGGCCCTTGTATCGTTATGTGTGTCGCCAATTAGGCACAAATCATCACAGTAAAGCACAAGAATTATTTCAAGAGGTGTGGCTTAGGGTAATTGATAATCGCACCCGTTATAAAGTTGAGGCTAAATTTAGCACTTGGCTTTATCGCATCGCGCATAACTTATTGATTGATGAACTCCGAAAGTTAATGGCGCGCGGGGAACATTTGTCTTTGGTGAATGACGAACAAGGGGAAAGCGATCACATTCCTATTGCATCAAATCAAGGGAATCAAGAAAACACCTTGCATAATAAGTATTTACAGCAGGCGATAAAACACTGTGTTGAATTACTTGTGCCGCAACAACGCGAAGCGTTTTTGCTGCGTCACGAGGCAGGATTTGAGCCAAGCCAAGTATGCGATATTGTTGAGGCAAAACCCGAAACAGTTAAAACCCGATTACGTTATGCCATGTCACAACTTCGCGAATGTTTAAAGCGTAAAGTAGGCGAATCTGAATCAGGAGGCGAAAAGTAGGTATGAGTAAGCAATTCAACGATGAAGAGATCATTAAACTTTATCAACAAGATAATGACGAGCTGCCGCCAAAAGCCCTTGATGAGGTCATTTTAGCCCACGCATCCGATGCAATTAGCGAAGAGCAGCCTGTTATCACAAACCCAAACCGCTGGTGGCATTATTCAGGTATCGCAGCAGTAATGGTTGCTATCGCTGTGTTTGCACCTTGGCAGTATTATCAAGAGCCAGATTTTGAATCAGAATTAAAATCAGTAGAATCAATGGGTAAGCCCGCGTTACCGCACGCCAAGAAAACAGCCAAACGTGAACAGCAAGTTGAAATGATGGAATTATTAGCAGATGACGTGCAGTTAGAAAGAATAGAAGTAACGGGCTCAAGAGTTGAACGCGTAGCCCCAGAACAAAAAGCGCGATCTGTTCCAGCGCCACCGCCTGCAATACCGAATTTAAAAGGCGCAGAACCACGTTCTGAGTTCAACATTGTTTTAGCAAAACTTGAAGAAGATGACAAATATGGTGCAGAACAAGCGTTAATTGAATTACTGAAAGCAAAACCAAAGCTTCACGATAAAATTCCTGAAGCGCTTGAGGGGTTATATCAAGAACTACTTAAAAACGGCAAACTGGCCAAGCCAGAGTAGTTAGAAAGGACAAGAGCGGGCTTAAATCACACATTAGTGAAAAAGTAGCATCGTGTTAAACGTAAGGCAGGGTAAAACGTAACTCCAATTTATCATGTGCTTTTACGCTTTATTGGCGTAGTGCAAATCTATCTATAGCTAATGTTTTGAAACTTAGGCATAAAATGCAGTCAATAGGCTGCGTTTTATGTCTTTGCTTCGCCATATTTGTAGGCAGACCTCTTGGTAATAGTCATCAAAA
Source organism: Pseudoalteromonas sp. ABV4_021 (assembly GCF_056159365.1). NCBI lineage: Bacteria > Pseudomonadati > Pseudomonadota > Gammaproteobacteria > Alteromonadales > Pseudoalteromonadaceae > Pseudoalteromonas > Pseudoalteromonas sp. ABV4_021. The sequence goes on from NZ_JBSWVB010000002.1 coordinate 1,384,959, forward strand.
TCTTCTTGGCTATGTGTGTATGCCCGACATATTTTGATGATGATTCCCGCATAGGGCAGTATCGATTGCTGATAAAAATCGCTTCCATTCACCTTGTTCCGTTTTGTATTTTCTTTAGTTAGTGGATTAAAGATGCTGTTTATTACAGCTTATTGGAATTTTTTCCGAAGGAAAGTATTTAAAGATAAAACGTTAACAGTAAAGCGCAGAAAACTTTTATAAATCGTCTCGTATTCAAGCAATTTGCTACTTTCATTCAATCAAGCGTACATTAAATACTTATTTGTAATTTATTAGTCGCTTAGGTAACGTTCTAATAAAAAAGAATAAGGCTATTACTGTGGATTTAGGACATAACGCAAATCAAGTTTCAACGCATTTAAGCGCTTGTGCGAATTGCGATACGCCTATAGAAAATAAATTTTGCCCTTCATGCGGGCAACGCTATCGCTCAGAGCGGTTATCATTAAAAATGCTGTTGATAGACATTCCATCGCAATGGCTTAACCTCGATAAGGGCTTTTTTTACACGTTCTTTCAACATTTTAAATCGCTGGGTTCCGTTGCAAAACGTCATGTAGAAGGGCAACGGGTTATTTTTACTAATCCGTTAACTTATTATTTGGTTGGCTCTCTTGTCGCGGTTTTTATGGCAGAGCGCATCATAATGGTATTGCATCTTTTTTTGCCCTTGTGTTGACGTTTGTAACCTTTCTTTTCACTCTCGTAATTATGATGGGAATTGCACTGCATACGCGATAAAACCATATTTTCTATAGAGAGTTTTTAAGTGGTGATACTTGGTAAAGCGAATTCGCTTACCAAGTATCATTATCGCGGTGCTTGCTAGCCCTATTTTTACCTGTAAAACTCACCTCATTAAAAAATCCGATAAACGTAAATAATGCTACCCACAGCACCCATAAATGATTTGGTGCAGTAACGAGATTTATTAATGTTAACCCGATTAGCAGTGGTAGATGTCTTAAGCTGTATTCAATAAAATGTTTAATGATGTTGTTCATAATGTCTTCCTTGTTTGGTTGATGTACTTATTGTGGCAAATGCCGACGCACGGCACAGCTGCCAAATGTCACTAATGTAGGATGACAATTGTCATTAATTGCTGTTTTATTTGTTAGTGGGTGTATGGACTAATTTTTCTCCTTTTTGCTACGTTATTTGTAGTCACACTACCGGCTTGCGGAACTGATACTTACGCGTACGGTCGGTTTTTGATAAATATTCCAAAGTGTCGCGTCGCTGAGTTCAATAGGTATACCAAACGAGCTTGTTGAAGTGTAAGGGGGTCACGATTAGAGTAACCTTAAGTAGTAAAGATTTTGCAGCGTATCGGGCGTTATTACGCTATTTTATTTGGCTAGGGTGTTGACGGTTAATTGCACGAAATAATGATAGATAGCAATAACGTTAAGATAATTTAATGTGTTTTTAAGGATCAGGATAAGGTTCAAGCTTACAGTTCGGCTTAAAAATAAAAAAGCGCATATGAAAATGCGCTTTTTAAAAATTGAGGTGTATAAAGTTAGTCTGTTTGCTGTGGAGCTTGTGGAAGTACCGCATTTAAAATAATGCCTAAAATGGCGCATAAGCTAACACCCTGTAGGCTGAATTCATCACCACCAATGTGCATACCACCAATTCCGAAGACTAAAATTAGCGCAATAATCGTGAGGTTTCGTGGTGCGGTTATATCTTCGCCGGACTTCATCAAGGTATTTAATCCTACTACCGCAATTGAACCAAATAATAAGATCATAATTCCCCCCATCACAGGCACAGGAATTGTCTGTAAACTCGCGCCCATTTTTGCCACAAATGCTAACACAATAGCTATAACTGCGGTCCATAACATCACGCGTGGGTTAAAGTTACGAGTAAGCATAACGGCACCAGTTACTTCTGAATAGGTTGTATTAGGTGGACCGCCAAATATGGATGCAGCGGAAGTGGCTAAGCCATCGCCCAGTAGTGTGCGGTGCAGCCCTGGCTTTTTCAAATAGTCTTTACCTGTTACTTGGCTAATCGCCATCATGTCACCGATGTGTTCAATGGCTGGAGCAATGGCTACTGGCACCATAAACAAAATAGCTTGCCATTTAAACTCAGGGTAGGTGAATGCTGGTATTGCAAACCATTTAGCATCGCTTACAGCAGCAAATTCAACAATGCCTAAAAACAGTGACACAAGGTACCCTGTGATAACGCCTGCTAAAATAGGCACAAGTTTAAATACGCCTTTACCCCACACAGCAAATATTAATGTCACTAGTAACGACAAACCAGAAACCCACAATGCCTGATCATAAGGCACTAGCTGCGCACTGCCATCACCTGACTTGCCCATAGCCATGTTCACTGCGACAGGCGCGAGTGCTAAGCCAATTACCATAATTACTGGGCCAACCACGACGGGTGGCAATACTTTATGCAGCGCATTTACACCCTTAAGTTTTACAATGATACTCAGTGCAAAATAGCAAAACCCCGCCACCATTAAGCCGCTCATTGTAGCGGGCACCCCCCACATCTGAACCGATGCGATGATAGGTGCGATAAACGCAAATGACGATGCTAAAAATATAGGGACCTGGCCTTTCGTCACAAGATGAAACAGCAACGTACCGATACCTGCTGTAAACAATGCAACATTTGGGTCTAAGCCCGTAAGCAAAGGTACTAATACCAAAGCACCAAACGCCACGAACAACATTTGTGCACCGGTTAAAATGGTTTTTAACGAAAATGTTTTATGATTTTCCACGGGAAGGCCTTAAACGGTACCAAAAATTTTGTCACCGGCATCTCCAAGGCCAGGAATAATATATCCTTTTTCGTTTAAATGGCTGTCTAGTGAGGCGGTGAAAATCTCAATATCAGGATGTGCTCCAAGGGTTTTTTCTACGCCTTCAGGTGCAGCAACCAATACAATCACTTTAATATCTTTACAGCCTGCTTTTTTTAGCATGTCGATAGTGGCAATCATTGAGCCACCTGTTGCTAACATTGGGTCGATAACAAGGCTTAAACGTTCATCAATTTTGCCCACGAGCTTTTCAAAATAAGGGACTGGCTCTAAGGTTTCTTCATTACGTTGAAGACCAACAACACTTACTTTGGCGGATGGAAGTAATTGCATTACGCCATCCATCATACCAAGACCTGCGCGTAGAATTGGCACTACAGTAATTTTTTTGCCTTTAATGTGTTCTACATTGAGATCAGAACCATCCCAGCCCGTGATTTGCACATTTTCAAGTGGTAAATTTTTTGTTGCTTCGTATGTGAGCAAAGTACCTACTTCAGACGCTAGCTCACGAAAACTTTTTGTACTAATACCTTGTTCGCGCATAAGGCCAAGTTTGTGTTGAACCAATGGGTGAGTAATGACATGGATAGACATATGTAGAACCTAAATGAAATAAATTACGCTTATTTTAGCGTAAAATCGCATTTTAGACCGCAAAAAATACATGATAACTGCATAAATTTATGGGGAACACTATTTATGCCTTGGTTAGAGTTTAAAGGTTATGTCAGGTATTAAAAATAATAATGTGGGTGTGTTGTGTAAGAGAGTAATATGATTTAACTATCACCTATTGTCGGTCCAATAGGTTTACTGTTTGAAAAAATTGAGTAACGCTCAAATCAGCAGCCCATTGAAAACTAGGTAACGATTGACGCTTTATTTGTCGTGGGGTATGCGCACCACAATTTTTCCTTTGGCTCGCTTACTCTGGCTACGTTGGTGTGCAAGTTTTATATCTGAAAGTGGATAACTTGAGTCAATAATTACTTTTACATCGCCGCTATCGATTAGTTTTGCAATCGCGTTTAAATCATCGCGATCGGGAGTTACCCACAATCGGTGGTAATTAACCTGATGTGATTTAGCTAATGAATCCGAAATTTCATCGAGCAATGAAATTAAGTAACCCTCTTTTTTAACGACATTAAGTGAGCGTTCGACGATATTATCACCGCCTACTGCGACCAATACAAAATCCAACTCTGAGACTTTTTCGGTGAAATCGTGTTGCTGATAATCAATAAATTCATCAACGCCTAAAGATTGTACAAAAGGCTCGCTCGCCTTTGATGCTGTGCCAATTACATAGGCACCCAATGCTTTTGCTATTTGTACAGCGAACATACCAACCCCACCACTGGCGTTGTGAATCAAAATTTTATCGCCGGCGTTCAATTTGCCTGCTTTGGTTAATGCTTGCCAAGCAGTTGTTGCTGCTAAGGGCACAGCTGCAGATTGTTCAAAGTTGAGTGTGCGAGGTTTACTCGCAACTAAGTTCGCGTCTACGGCGATATATTGGGCGTAGGCGCCTTGTTTTACAATTGGCGTGTAAGCATAAACCGCTTGTCCAAGTGCAAAATGTGTTACTGCGCTGCCTATTTGGGCGATCTCGCCAGCGGCATCCCACCCTAAAATTAATGGTAATGTATGTACATTATGCTCTTTAAAAACACCGTTACGTACCATCCAATCAACCGGGTTTACAGCACTGGCATGTACTTTTATCAATACCTGATTATCAAGAATTTCGGGTATAGGTTTGCGGCCTAAAGTTAAGTTATCTTCATTGCCGTATTGTTCAATGTATGCTGCTTGCATGTTTGCTACTTCCTTATTTTGTATTGGTTTTCTTTTTTTGATAGCTGTATCTTTACCGATATTATTGATATGGTCTAATTGATGGTTTGTATAGAATGCATTGTTTAAATCAATGTATTTGCTGAGTGAGCAGAAATAGTGAGATAAGGAAATTTGCAGTGGCGTTAAATGATTTAAATTTAATGGTAATTTTTGATGTGATTATGCAAGAACGCTCGGTGACTAAAGCATCTCATCGCCTTGCTATGACACAACCATCTGTTTCTAACGCTATTTCTAGAATGCGTCATGTATGGCAAGACCCTGTTTTTGTAAAAGACGGCCGGGGTATTAAGCCAACGCCTTTTGCCGAATCGATATGGCAAAAAGTGAGGCAACCACTGGTTGATATCCGTCATGCCTATCAAGTAACGAAAACCGATCTTCGCCAAGTAGCCAGAACAATTCGTATTGCCAGTACAGATTGGATGACCGATTTATTTTGGTTGCCATTACGAAAACGCATTGAGCAAGATGCGCCTTTACTTAACTTGCACGCGGTGCCTTATCGGGTAAACGGTGAAAAGTTATTGCTCGATGCCGAAGTGGATATGGTGCTCGATTATTTTGAGGGCTCTCATGATCAAATTCACAGTCAATTATTGTTTAATAATCACTTTGTTTGTGCCATGCATCCACAACATCCATTAGCCAAAAGGCAGCTCACGTTAGCTGATTATTGTTTGTCTGAACATCTATTAATGTCCTTATCAGGAGATGCTAAAGGGGCGGTGGATATGGTTTTGGCGCAATTGGGTCATAGTCGTCGTGTTGCAATGACAGTAAATCACTGCGCTAATATGGCGAAAATATTAGCGCATACCAATCTAATCACAACTATTCCTTTACCATTGATTGTCAATGAAATAGCGCAAGGCTCATTAATTATCAAGCCATTACCATTTACTTTACCGCCAGCGCCTATTTCCATGACTTGGCATATGCGTCAGCAACGAGATGACGTACATAGCTGGTTAAGAAGTCAGGTATTAGAAGTTGTGAAGGATGAGATTGCCCCGTTAATTACGGCGAACAGTGAACACATTCAGCTAGTATAATAAATCATGTTGTGTGTTTGATTGCTCCGAGCTAGTTGTGTCGAGAGATTAGAATAACGATCGGTGCTTTAATACAAAAACTCGTATTTTGCGACGAGATTATCGTATTCTTTTGTTTGTTTATAAACGCTCATTGCCCGATTGAAGGCAAGCATCAGTTTTTTATCGGTAAACGCAATGTGATAGGTCGTTTTTGGAAATAATCGATGAATGACTACATTAGCCATATGTGAACCGCCAAGTAGCTCATTGCTCAAGTAGTTAAAAATATTAATGTCCATAACGACAAAATCGACTTTGCCTTTTAATAGCATTTCAACTTGCTTACGTTGATTGGGTAATTCTAAATACAGTGGGCTTTTTTTGGCGGCTTTTCGATACTCATCACCAAGAACCACCGATGCGTTTTGAAACGCAACAATCGTATGATTTTTTAAATCTGAAATTGAATCGATTTCAATACTGCGCCCTTTCAAACTGATGGCAGCATTCTGATATGAAATATAGGGCTCGCTAAGTACTAAGCCTTTTATATCCATGTGCACGTTCATTGTTAATGCGGCGTCTACTTTTTTTACTTTAATAAGTGTGTTTGAGCGACCAAATGGCACATAAACATAGCTTACTGAATACCCCATATTAGCGAATATTGCTGAAACCATATCGAGTTCAAAGCCAGAGTTTCTTTCTTCAATCACATAAGGTGGTTTGTTCCAACCAACAGAAATAGAAAGAGAGTTGGCGATAGCAAAGCTTGAGAAGCCGTTAACTGTTAGTAGAAACAGGTAGGTCAAAACTGCATAGCTTCGCGTTAGTTTTGCTCGCTTTATATCCATAAATCTCGCCCTTTTGTCCACATTATTTGAGCTTAGGTCAAAGTGTCACAGTTTGATAATTAATTGTAATAGATTTGCGTAAATCGAGTGTTTAAAAAGCTGATACGGACAAGGGAGCTATGTAGGGCATAGTGCCATTGCTTCTTATTTTTGCCAGTATTCGTGTATTATTACGCTATCAATAGCACAGTAATATTAAAAGTGAGAATTAAGCATAATGGCAAGTACAGCACATGCTCTACACATTTTGGTAAAACATAAAGAGCAAGCGGAAGATATTCTCAAGCAGTTAAAAAAAGGGGCGAAGTTTCAAACCTTAGCTAAGAAGTATTCGAATTGTCCATCAGGTAAAAAGGGTGGTGATCTAGGAGAGTTTAAACGTGGCACCATGGTGCCTCAATTTGATAAAGTGTGTTTCTCTTGCGAAGTGCTCACCCCACAATTAGTTAAAACTAAATTTGGTTGGCATATTATTAAAGTGCTGTACCGCACCTAAACGACACCAAGCGGTATAAAAGCCGCTATCGCTGCCCAAATGAATATGTGTTTAAGGTAAACACACACAAAAAGCGGCATTTCAGCCGCTTTTAAAATGGTTATTTTAGCTCACTCGGGCACTGCCAAGAAGACGTTTTTTGGTGTGTGTATTGGTAACACAAGCCGCTGCTTTTAATCTCAATGTCTTTAATAAAGCCCGTTAAATCATTAAAGCTTTGCTCGCCAACTTGATTAAAACAATTTAAAAAGCCATCAGCTACCAAGCAGGTATTCTGCTTATGTTGTGTAATCGCATACACATGAGAAAAATCATGTGTTAATGAGGTAACTTGTGTTGCGTTTTGACCCCAACATTGCCACTGAGCATTTTTAAATTGCACGCAGGCCGTGTTATTCCCAACCATATTTAGGCGTTCAATTTCGCCCGATAGCGAGGGGATTTCGTTTACAATTGGATTTGCCGTATTACCAATACATTCAACATCACTATTTTGTGTGAGTAAGCAGGCAACTTCGTCACTCAATTTTAGCTGTCGGTGTATGCTGGTATCGAGAGTAAACCTAATGGTACGGCCATCATAAATACACAGCGTATTGCGGCCACTAACCGAGCAGCTAATATCGTTCCTATCCAATCGTTGTGTATGGTACATATTAATGAGTTTATCGCTTTGCGTTGTTGACTCATGTTGATTAAATGATGCGTTTAGGTTGATTTCACCGTGAAACGACGATGAACTTGCGTAGCTAAATTCACCACTATCTGATTGCACAATATCACCAATCGGCGTGTTGCTTTGCCACTGTGCTTTTTCCTCGCGTAAGGTATCGTCATAGTAGATTTGGTCGAACAATTTTATTTGAGAGCCAGCGTAAAACTGCTCAGTTAACCCAGTGTAGATGGTAAAATGAGATGGTTTTAGTCTTAGCTTAAAATAATCATTTACTTGGTAGTCACCCACAAACGCAGTAACTTGCAGTGTGGTTTCTGTTTCTGTGGTGATGTTGTTTGAGAGCAGTGCCAGCTGAATCGTGTTATTAACTAAGTCTGCATTTTGTGTCGCAAAAGATATCGTAGTAAACGGTACATCAATAGCAACAGAATCTATTAAATCATACGCGTTTGATACATTTAATGTAAAATTACCCGTTTCGCCGTTATATACAGGCAATGGACTGTCGACATTATGGCCAATGTTAAGCTCGGTATCTAATGTATGGTGGTTTAATACGCGAATAGATTGAGTTAAGGTTTGCTGGTTGCCATTAGTTAAAGTGAACGTTGCCTGTGCTTCTAAATCAATGAAAAAGCCACTGTTTACCTCAGGCACAGTAATATTAAGGCGATGATCTTTGGCGTTATAATTTTGCTCAGTAAGGTTGTTTACAGTCCAATCAATGCTCGCAATTTGCTCTGGATTTTCTGTTATTACATCAACAAAAACTTCATGTCCTTTTACCGCCAATGTACGGTTTGCTGCCAAGCTAATATTAGAATAAACGGTGACATCTTTAATTGTTACCGGCACTTCAGCAATTTGTGTTTGATTTGCGCTTGTCACGCTTACTTCAAGTACGAGTGTTTGGTCGCTATCAACTTGAGGCGCTTTAAACGATACAGTTTTTGATGTGTCACCGGTAAGCGCAATATCACTATTGTGCCAACGCCACTGAATTTCAGGTTGGCTGTCATTTGAGTTTATCGTCACGCTTATGTTGGCATCTTTGCCTTCATCAATAACGTAACGCTCAGGAAGAGATATCGCCAAAAAGTCTGTGGAGTCTGGATTGACTGTAATACGTGTATGTTTTTGTGAGAGCTGACCATTGGCGGTAACTGATATAATAGCGTTGAATGATTGTGTTTGAGTTACATCGGGCGTTAATAGTATTAATGATGATGTGGCCTGAGTGCCATTTAGCGAATTTTGTATATTTATATCTGCGTTTAGTGGTTCATCTAGCTGCCACGAAATGTCTGAAATAACATGATTCGCTTCGATTTGCGTCGTTAATTCAAAGTATGAGTTTTCTTTTGCAGAATATGCATCAAGCAAGTCAAACGTTACTTGCGCAGATTTAGGCTTTATTGTGACCGTAATATCCTGACTATTTGTTGCATTTTTATCGTCTCGCGCAGTTAAAGTTAACGTGAGAGTGGTTTCTGTTGTTACAGTTGGTAATTGAACACTAGTAGTTGCAAGTGTTGACTGCGTGATCGCAACTTGGTTGATATCGTTCGACCAAGTTAATGAAACCGGATCGTTTTCGGGATCAGTAACTTTGTGTTTAATGGTAAGTATTGCACCGCTTTGTGCAGTAAATGCCGATTCAAGCGTCAGTTGAGGGGCACTGTTTACAACGGGTGGTGGTTTTTTGCTTGATGATCCACCGCAGCCGACCAAAAGCATTATGGTTAATAAAATAATTGCGTCACGCATCCTTGTTCCTATTTAAAGTATTAACTCTAGCCCGCAAATGTACTTATATACCTGAAAAAATAAAAGCGTGCTGGGGCGAAAGGCATTTAACTGATGACAATAATGGTTATTTATTGGATTTGATTAAGTTGCCTTAAATAGCAAGGGATTGCTTAGTTGGTGCAACAGCAAGTTGTTCAGTTAAGTATACTTCAATCACCGTTTAATATTGCGGCACTGTAAATTGCTTTTGACCAATGAATGGGCGCCGTGTAAACCCAAACCGAATAGTCTTAAATACTTGTGGTCCGATAAGTGAGTTGTTAATCTCAAAATACTAATAACTATAAAGGCAACATCATCATGCAGGAATTTTTCGAAAAGTATCCAATTCACACTAAAATCAACGTTGTATGGGGTGAAATGGATGCATTAGGGCATGTAAACAATGTGTCTTATTTTCGATATTTCGAAACCGCGCGTATCGATTTTTTAACACAAACTGGACTACTTTCAGTGTTGTCGGACCCTACCAGCAGCCCAGTGCTTCGCGATACCTACGCGCAGTACAAACGACCCGTCACCTTTCCAGATACACTCTATATTGGCTCGTATATTACTGATATTAAAAGTGACCGTTTTACTATGCGATATGAAGCGTTTAGTGAATCACAACAGGCTATTTGCACTACAGGCTATGCCAATGTAGTGATGTTTAATATGAAAACAGGGCAAAAATCACCTATTTCAGAAGACATGTTAGCGGTATTAAAACAATACGAAAAAGACGAGTAATTAAACAAATTTTCGCTTTTAATAAGCGTTATTTTTAAAACGTAAAAGGGGTCAAAATAGACCCCAACACTGTTATCTTAGGTGTGTTTTCAGCAAAGTATTCGTGGCTGTCGGTGTTTTCAATAGTTCGTGCTTGGCAAATTAAACGATGCAAACATTTTTAGATTGAGACGCAGTTAGCAGGTGACCCGCCTAAACGGCATTTTTTGTTTATAAGTAATGCAGCGCCAAGCCCATTCTAGTGGCCCGTATTTATAATGTGATAGCCACCATTTACTCAATAGAGACTGTATAACATTCAAAACTAAATGCCGTAACGCCTCGTTTTTATTTAGAAAGGCCAAGTGGTAAGCAAAAAGGGCTACCGGTCACTCCGGATAAAGAATTGAAAGACGATGTGCTAAAGCCAACGCAGTTAATTGACAAAATAGTGTATGAATTTAATACATTAGCCAATTAAACAAAAAAGCCTTTCCGCAGTGATATTGGAAAGGCTTATTTTAATTGTTTTTTATAATGGTAAAACAGTTTTATGGTTTGCTTCATAGGCTGTCCTAAAGGTTATTTTGTTAGCATATAAATGCCGCCAATTGCTGCACCAGTTACAATGGCACTTGCCATACCTGCTGTAATTAAGCCTGCAATAACAAAAGTGCTTAGTGACGCGACCATTAACATATCTATTGTGTTTGCATTGTTCATTTGGGTTTCTCTTTATTTAAATCAGTTATTTAGTTAATAAATAAGCGCTGCCAATTGCTGCACCTGTTACGATTGCTGTTGTCATACCAGCTGTTACTAAACCTGCAACTACAAATGTTGTTAAACCAGCTGCCATTAAAATTTCGATTGCGTTTGACGTGTTCATATTATATTTCCTATTCAGTTTTGTTTGAGTAAAGCGTTTTGCTTGAGTTAAAGAATAGGCGAATCGACACTGCTATCCTGCCCTTTGTGATGTGTGGTTAAATAAGGTGATATTTGGAAAATATTGGTGATGAAATAACAAGGCAGAGTGTGATTTAAGCGTGTTACTTCTCTGTATTTTGCAAGCTATTCTGGTTTGTTGATCGTATTATTGAATCGAACACAAAATGAGGTATCCAATGCGCAGTTTAATCACATTATTTATTGTTATCGCTTTTTTGAGCGGGTGTAGTAATTCAAATTGGCGAACAGCTAGCCGAGAGCCTGCGGGCATCGCACCTAATCCAACGCTAGTTAACGATGCGGTTATTGAATTTTATGGTGCCGATGCGTTTAGTTGGCGCGGCTGGTTTGCGGTGCATACTTGGGTCGCAATAAAGCCCGAAAATGCGAAAGAATACACCGTCTATGAAGTGGTAGGTTGGCGTGTAAAACGTGGCTTACCAGCACTTAAAAAGTACACAACTACAACACCTGATCGTTATTGGTACGGTGCAAAACCCGAGAAAATCCTATCAATTACTGGCGATAAAGCGAAAAAGTTGATCCCAGAAATTATAGCTGCAACAGAGCGTTACCCATGGGCAAACGAATATACTTTGTTACCGGGCCCTAACAGCAATACGTTTCCTGCATGGCTCGGTTTACAAGTAGAAGAACTTGAACTAGACATGCCATTTAGTGCAATTGGCAGCGGTTACGCAGATACTGAAGTGGAAAAATAACTCGTTTTTTTGTGTGAAACTCGGCATTTGAAAGCCGCGTGAGTTATCACGTTTATCTGAACGAAATTGTAATAAAAAAGCCAATTGAATGATTCAATTGGCTTTTTTAACATTATTCACGCTGTTGCTTGCACGCTTTTGTTTGTTAACGGAATACGTTTGCCATTAAGCAAAACACCTATTGCTGTGTTTCTAACAAGAAAATGATAGGTGATTAGTCCAATAATCATGGTGAGTGAAATGGATACTAAAAATTTTACCAAAGCCGGGATAGCTAGGTTAATAAGCGCAAACTGAATGTATAACAAAACGGGTACATGAATTAGGTAAAGCCAATACGACGCGTCAGACAAATAACGACTTGTGCTGTTTTCAACATTTAACCACTTGTAACCTGCAATAAAACTTACCGCTGTTAAGCTTAAAATGGCTATGGTTTGTGTAATCACAGGTACAAATGCAATCACTTTGGGCGCTGAGCTGCCGGTTTTAGCGGCTTCAATAACTTGCTCGATGGTGAATGCAGGCGGCAATACATAAAAATAGCCAACGGTAGATATGGTTGCTAACAATAACAACCAGTGAAATTGCTTTGCGATTTGTGCAATTTTATCTTTATGCTCAAAAAGCCCTGCACCCACTAAAAATAGCAGGCCATAAAAGCCAAATGACCAAAGTTCTGGGTACAGTTTATCTGGCGGTGGGAACGGCACAGCCACGTTAAGCATTGATATTGTTATTATTGTTGGCAATAAAGCACACAAAAACAGCGGCCTAACAACCCACGAGAGTACTAAGTTATACGCCTTTTGACTTTTAGTCAGTAACCAAAACAGCACGCAAAACTGCATTAAATTCCACAAAAACCATAAATGGCCTGTCGAAATTGGCAGGTCTTTTACTTGTTCAAATACCACATATACGGCGGGTGTGGTTTTTGCAAAGTCCAATCCCCATGTAATGGCGTGAAATGTAAAGCCAAATACGAGTGGAATAAAGATGAAAAAAGGCAGTAACACCCGTTTAAAGCGGTTTTTTATAAAATGACGACTACCGCGTTTATTGATCAGTAACGCGGCGCAAAAACCAGCGATAACAAAGAACAACGGCATTCGAAATAAATGAGACCAATTAGCAAAGTAGTCAAATAACACATGATTAGTCGTGTCGGCGGTAAACCACACATTTCGAAAGTAAGGACCATACGCTAGCGCTGCATGAAAGGCAATACCGAGCAATAGCGCGATACAACGCAGGTTATCTATATAATGAAAGCGGCTTTGAGTGTGCATTCGTTCTTCCTTAAAACGTTAGCCTGTGAATAAATAATTAAAACCGAGAATCTCTCTCAACAAAGGTGCCGTTGTTATCGCCATTAACCTTTGAGTTTTTGGCTTATATAGTTGAGCGTTGCGAGTAACGCAGTCTAAGAGAAGTTTAGTGACTTCGCTCGTTATCAATTCGCCCAATGAGTGAAATACACGGTCATCCCTGCATGATGTATACGCGTTAATACTACCAATAAAAGCAATAAAATCTAAGTGTTAGATTAAGGCGATTACCACATTACTGCCGCTTTTCAACACAATAAGTACGACAAGGGACTGGCGCTTATTAAGGTGTTTGTTATTGGGTTAGTTTTAGTTAAAAATAAATAATTTCTTACAATACCAAGCACGTAATTAAAACTAAGAGCATTTAAAGTAAAGGGCAACACGCTCTAACTATTAGGAACATTTATGCGCGTTAGTCATAAGGTAAAATTCGGATTAAGTTTCTTAGTTACGGTAATGGCGGGTTATGTACATGCTGACCAGCAGCAATTGCTCGCGCATGACGGCAAACAAGGTGATAATTTTGCTTATGGCGTGGCGATTGATGGCAACACCATTTTAGTCGGCGCACATAAGGCTGACAGTAAAAACGCGCAAGATAGTGGTGCTGGATATCTTTATTCACTGAATTCTAATGGTTGGCAGTTTCAACAAAAGCTGATTGCAAGCCCTGCGTTTTCCAACGATACTATGGGCGGTAAGGTTGCATTAAAAGGCAATATGGCGCTTTTGGGAGCCATTGGACGAAGCGATAAAGCCAAAAATGCAGGCGCCGTAATAAGCTTCGAGCGCGCATCTAAGAACTGGCAGCAAACACAAGTGCTGAGTGCATTTGATGCAAAGCCTGGAGACTCGTTTGGGCAAAGTATTGCGCTCACAGAAAAAATATTAGTTATCGGCGCACCAAAAAGTGATGCCATCGCCAAAGATGCGGGTGCGGTATACGTTTATCAACGCGTTAATAATGCATGGCAATATCAGGTAAAACTAACGGCAAGAGATGGCGCAGCGGGTGACCTATTTGGTATTAGCCTTGCAATTGATGGTAATACAGTGCTTGTGGGCGCAGATCTAAATGATCAGCAAAATAACAATGCCGGCGCTGTTTATGTGTTTGAGTTAAATGGTACGTCATGGCAACAACAGGCTAAATTAGTGGCATCAGATGGCGGCGATACTGATATTTTCGGTGTGCGTGTTGCAATATCAGGCGATACCGCGCTTATTTCTGCGCGTCGCGATGACATCGAGGAAGTTGGCAAAGACGCTGGCTCTGCGTATATTTTCGTTCGAAAAAATGGCAAATGGCACCAGCATCAAAAATTACGCTCGCCCGATTTAAAAGCCGATGATAGATTTGGCCGAGGCGTCGCATTACAAGGTAACACTGCACTTGTTAGCGCAATGCACCATGATGCCAGTGGTGAAAATGCCGGTGCAGTTTACGTTTTCTACAAAGTCGGCGATACATGGCAATATTCATCGAAAATAGTGGCGGAAAACGCTGCTCCTCACGATAAATTCGGTTGGAACATTGCAATGTCAAATAAACATGCCGTTATTGCAACGCCTAATCGCGATGATAGCGGCGAGCAATCGGGCGCTGCGTACGTTCACACATTGCAAATAACTAAACCGTAAAACAATGCCAGCAAGGCGATTTAAGTTGCGTTCAATTATTGGGAATAGGGCACTTTTTTACTGTAAATTTAGCTTAGTTAATGCCACCGCATTTAAATTAACGTAAAATGCGCCATAATCTTTGTTTATAGGTGCAGGTTTGTCGCACTTTATAAATACACCCATATATTTTGTAGGCAAAGCATTGCAGAATATTTCTGTCTGAAGGCAATCATGAAAAAAACATTTGAATTAACGCACCCAAAAATAAAGTTAGCACGACGTGTAGATGCGGTTAAGCATGAAATTAAAAAATACATCAAGCGTGAGCGCAATAAAAAGCTACCAACTGGCGCGGATTATTGGGATTTTGATTGTCAATTTGGCAACACAGAAGCTGAAGCCAAGCCAGTTCACTTATCGCAAATTAATAAGCTAATTGACCAAACCCAAGTTGAAAATCTAACGTCGTTCTACGTTGAGATTTTAGCAAAACCAGCTGCAAGACAATCTCGCATTGAACAAGATGACGATTTTGATCATGATGATGAATTTGATATGGATGACGAAGACTAAGTACTTCAGCTAAGCAACTTCGCTTAGTGGCTAAAAACATTAAGCTAGTCATACAAAATACGCCACTCGCTTATAAGTAAATGGCGTATTTTTTTGCATATTTAGAGGCTTCATTATGAGTCTGCAAAGTGTATGAATTAGGCCTCCCTTCTCGTTTCAATAATTTATGAAATCTCATCAACGATACTTGGTTATAAGTTTGAATTTGCTAAGTGGATTTTTGAGCTTTGTATTTATATTTCAGTCGCTTAAGTTAAATTTGTGTTATAAATTAAATACTGTTTATGTTTGGTAGTATGATACGTTTTTAAGTATGAAATCGCTTGCACATAGCAGTTTTTATGAAGTAAAAGCAGCTGATTGAAAGTATGTTGTTATCCCGAATTGAAAGTAGTTAGTTTAAATTTTTAAATAAAATTTGAGATAGAATTGTAACACCAATACTATGTTCAGTTGTATTGCCAAAACGTAACTGCCAGACCCACACACTCAGCTAAATCAAAAAATGTTAATTTGAATCATCGCCGAAAAAATTTGCTTTTTGATTAAATTCACAAAAATAAAAAGGTGGAATTTAGCCTCATATGATTATTGCAATTTAATGTATAGTATTGCAAATCATTATCATTAACGTTAGTATTGCCGTTAATTTGGTCTGCTCTCTTTTGCATGGCTCGTAAAACAATTTTAAATATGTAACTGTTTGGGAAATAAACATGAATACTAAATTATCACTTGTATCAAGTGCTGTATTTACCGCGTTAAGCTTTGCTATCAGCACGCCCTTATACGCAGAAACTGGCGATCAAGTAACACGTAAAAAAGATCGCGAAACTATTACGGTATCAGGTAGCCGTATCGAACAAGGTATCGATGATGTATCGGGCTCAGTGACAATTATTGATGCAGAAGAGGTAGAAGCAATTCAAGCGACAGATATTGGTGATTTACTTGATTACACACCAGGTGTCGACGTTGTTAAAGATGCGCGTTATGGCATTAAAAGTATTAGTATTCGTGGCCTTGAAGGCAACTATGTAAAGGTTAAAGTCGATAATGTAAGTGCGCCAGCTGAATTCGAAAGTGGTCAAAGCTTGATTGCTTCATCACGTATTGATTTAGATATTGATATGATTAAGTCTGTGGAAATTACTCGCGGCCCTGCATCAACAAGCCAAGGTAGTGATGCAATTGGTGGTCTTGTATTATTTCAAACAAAAGACGCTTCAGATTTTTTGGGTAATGAAGAAGGGTTTGGCGGTCACGTTAAATTTTTATATGATTCTTCAACTTCTGGTTTTCGTCAGTCATACGCGCTTGCGCACAGGGCAGGTGATTTTGACTCAGTCGTGAGTTTTTCTGCAGCAGACTTTGATGGCGTTGAAGATTACTCAGAGCTTTATAAAGAGAACAGCAAACCAAAATCGGTATTAGTAAAAACGACCTACAATATAAACGATACAGATTCAATTCGTTTCTCACTAGACTGGAATGAAACTAAAAACACGTCAGATCCAGAAAATGAACAAGACGAAAAGTATGAATATACAAATGACACGAGTGAACGTTTACGTTACGGATTACGTTATTTAGCACAATTTCAATCGCCACTGCTAGACAGCGCCGCTATCCAGTTGGATTGGCAAGAAAAAGAACAAAGCTCGCAAACATATCGTTATGTAAGCCCTGGTCGTTCAACACCAACGCCACGCGGTGAATTAAAGGACTATTCATATTCAGAAGAGGGCTATACGTTTGATGCACAGTTTAATAAAGATATCAAAACCGGTGATATCGGGCATAAAATGGCTTACGGTGTAACATACAGTGATATTGAATATAAAAACGTCAATGTCACACACTTTGATTCAAACCTTGATGGTAGCTACGGCGATTCATCATTACTGTATTTCTATATTCCACACTCAGAAGCGAATACTTTAGGCGTTTATTTCCTAGATGAAATAAGCTTTATGAATGGTGATTTGCTAGTAACGCCGGGTGTGCGCTACGACAAGTTTGAACAAGACCCATATAATGCGGACCCTTCTCAAGGTGACATTCCACACACAGGCTTTTCACCAACAAATGAATACGAAGCATTTTCAGATTCAGAAGTGACGTTTAAGTTGGGCACTGTATACAAGCTAAATGCACAAACACGCATTTTTGGTCAATATAGCCAAGGCTTTAAAGCCCCAGACTTTAATCAGCTTTACTATTCATATGCGAATGACCGTGTTGGTTATAAATATAAGCCAAATCCTGATTTAAAATCCGAATTTAGTGATTCATATGAATTGGGTGTGCGCTATTCAGGTGAGATAGCAAGTTTTGAAGTATCAACTTTCTATAGTGACTTTAAAGACTTTATTAATACATCATCAGATTTTACCGATCCAAGCTACCCATACGGTATTTACTATCGTGAAAACCTAGATGAAGCAGAGATCAAAGGTGTTGAATTTTCATCGAACATTGAAGGCGATTCAATTTTGCCTGGTACTTGGGCAACACTCGCTGTTTCATATGCTGACGGTGAAGATGGTGAAGGCAATACGCTTGACAGTGTAGCGCCATGGTCAGGTAGCTTAAGCTTAAATTATGAAAATCCATCAAACTTCTGGGGAACTAGCTTACGCCTTAAACATTACAGTGGTGCTGATGCAGCAGACTTTGAGCAAGATACGCAGGTAACGCCAAGCTCAGCATCTATTATTGATTTGACGGCATACATTAATGTAACAGATGAGCTAACGCTTAGAGCTGGTGTATATAACTTAACAGACAAAAAATGGTACCGTTGGGGTACAATTAGTGGTTTAGCGCCAGGTTCGGATATGGATCAATATGCAGAACCAAAACGTAGCTTTAGTTTAACTGCAAAATACAACTTCTAACATAAACCTCCCTGTGTTTTCGTTAAGGCCGATACTGAGTATCGGCCTTTTTCTTTGCAGTTATCTTGATGGTAATTGCTTATAGAAAACAACAAAGGTAATGAACTAGCTTGTTGATTTTTAATGTTAATTGTAAATATAAAATTCAAAGCATAGCCGTTTTTAAGTTGTTAAATTAAAAAATTTACGAAATCTTTACAGTTAACATTAAGCTAAATGATTATGATTATTGTTTAATTGTGTATAATGTCAGTGATTGAAGCTAATAGGTCTTTAAAAGATGTTGAGATTATTTATTTTATTTACTTTGCTGATGTGCTCGCAAGCTATAACAAAAGAGAGTGAAAAACTGGTTGTTGCTGGCGGTACATTAACAGAGCTTGTGTTTGCACTTGGCGCAGGTGATCAAGTAGTGGCTGTTGATCAATCGTCTTTGTATCCAGCAAAGGTTAGCGAGTTGCCATCTGTCGGTTACTACAGAGATTTGGCCGCTGAAGGTGTTTTATCCACGGGGTTAACTCGGTTAATTGCGCAAGAGGGCAGTGGTCGCGATGCCGCCTTAAAAAAAATTGAAGCTGCAGGCGTACAAGTAAATTACTATGAAAAAACGGTGACAGTTGAAGGCTTGTTTCGATTGATAGAAAAACTAGGCCAAGATTTAAATAAACGTCAGCGTGCAAAGCAGTTAATTTCTGAAATAAAAACTAGCTTGCCTGAAAAAGTTACCGCTAAGCAAGGTAACGCGTTATTTTTACTTTCAGCAGGCGAGCGAGGCTTAATTGCTGCAGGTACCCAAACTGTGCCAGCTCTTTATTTTGATTATTTAGGCATTGAGAATGTGGCTAAACATGAAGGCTATAAGGGTATAGGCCTAGAATCACTTGCTGTAATGCAACCCGATTTTATTATTGCGCCAGCCCACGTTGTACATGGTATGGGTGGAAAAAAAGCGTTTTGTAAACAGTCTCAGCTAGCGTTATTAAAAGCAGCGCAAGAATGTAATTTATTGGTTATGGATAGCTTACTGGCGCTAGGAATTACGCCACGAATTGCAACGGCACTTAAAGAAATTGAATCATTCATTGCTGAGTAAACGATGATTACAACAGATTCATTTTTTGCAGCTCAAAGTCAGCAAAAAAAGCAGTTTATACTGGGTTTTTCATTTCTTTTGCTGCTTTTTGCCGTTATCTCGCTTGGTTATGGCCCTGCTGGTTGGGATTGGCGACTATCAGTTGCTTGGTTATTTCCAGAGTACTTTAACCAGTTTTCTGATCTACAAATCAATGTAGTGACACAAATCCGACTACCAAGATTTATCCTAGCGATTATTGTAGGTGCGGTGCTCGCACAAACTGGTGCTGCTACCCAAGCGTTATGTCGTAATCCACTTGCAGATCCGTCGATCATTGGCATCAGTGGTGGCGCCGCAGTGATGGCCGTTGGTGTTATTGCTTTGGCTCCTAAATTCGGCTTTAACCCTGAATTTTATTTACCGTATGCCGCTTTTTTAGGTGCGCTTATTGTAACGATGACGGTTTATCAGTTTTCTAAACATAACAACGAAATAAATGTAACTTCGTTGATTTTAATCGGTGTGGCTTTCAATGCTTTAGCATTTGCGCTTATTGGTTTGTTTAGCTTCTATGCTGATGACAGTTCGCTTCGATTAATAAACTATTGGACTATGGGCTCGCTAGGAGGTGCTGGTTGGTCAGGCATGACGTTAGCGTTACCGTTAATCATTATTAGTTTTGTTGGCCTGTACCTTAAAAGAAAAGAACTTAACATGATGTTGTTGGGAGAAGCAGAAGCCCGTTATATGGGAGTGAATATAAAGCGGCTAAAATCTCAAGTCATTATCCTTGTCGCATTAGGCATTGGTTCGGTTGTAGCCTTGTCTGGCATGATTGGTTTTATTGGTTTAGTCGTTCCGCACATTACACGTTTATTAGTGGGTGCAAACTTGCAACAAATGCTTGGAGTTTGTGCATTGTTAGGTGGCGTTGTGCTGTTATTTTCGGATTGGTTAGCGAAAATAGTCGTTGCACCCGCTGAGCTTCCTATTGGCATTATCACTGCACTGATTGGTGCGCCGTTATTTGTCTATTTATTACGCCGCCAAAATTTAGGAGGTGACCGTGCTTAAACTCCAACAGGTTTCGGTAAAGCGTGGGCACAGAACTATTTTTTCTGACATTAACTGCCAAATTGAACCAGGGCAACTCGTAGCGTTAGTTGGTGAAAATGGTGCAGGTAAGTCGACTTTATTGCATGCCATTGCCGGTAGTTTGCCGTATTTAGGGGAAATCTGTTTACTAGATAAAAACCTTAAGCAATGGGATGAGTTTGAGCTTGCAACGAAGCGAGCAGTGTTAACGCAACATCATAATAATGCTTTTGCATTTGGTATACCCGAGCTCATTAGAATGGGACGACATCTATTAAGTGAGCCAAGAACGCAGAGCCATAAACGTGTTAACGAGTATATTCAATTGCTTGAATTGGAGGGGTTGTTAGGTCGAACAACTCAACAATTATCGGGCGGAGAATTGCAACGCGTTTACTTTGCAAAATGCCTAGCACAATTAGACGCTTTTGCTAAAACAGATACGAATTTAAATCGTGGTTTAATGTTGTTAGACGAACCGACCTCGGCATTAGATTTACGCCATCAACACCGCCTATTACAGTTGGTTAAACAATACTGCAATCAACAAAACAGTGCTGTTGTAGCAATTCACGATTTAAATTTGGCCTCTTTGTATGCCGATAAAGTGTTGCTTCTTCATGATGGTAAGTTGCACGCTTTTGGCAGCCCTGAACAAGTTTTAACCCGTCACAATTTAGAAGCCGTGTATCAAACCAGCATGCATGTGACTCAACACCCAACCTATGATTATCAAATGATATTCTCAGAACCTAAGGATTTATCCTATGAGACAAGAAGCATTAGCTAATGCAAAATTGCAGGTGAGCAAATCTCACGTAGCTGTCGTATCAACTATTTCAAAGAATATGGCTGGTTATCCATTTGGCTCTGTCACGCCATATATGCTCGATAGCGATGGCAAGGTGTATATGTACATCAGTGATATAGCACAGCATGCGCGTAACCTACATGAAGATAACAAACTCAGTCTAACTATCTATAATCAAGCTGAGTCTGGTGACCAAAATGAAAATGCGCGCATTACACTTGTTGGCGATGCGAGTATTGTAGAAGGTGATAAGCATGAAGAGATACTCAATCGTTATGTAAAGCTTTATCCTGAGGCGGAATCTTATGCCTCAGCGCATGACTTTAACATCTGGCAAGTTGACGTAAAACGAGTCAGGTATATTGCCGGATTTGGTAAAATCTTTTGGTTAGAGCAAGCTGAGTGGATCACAGAAGATGCACCATGGACAGCTGCTGAAGCACAAGGCATGATTTCGCATATGAATGAAGACCATCAAGATGCGATGCAGCTTATCCTAAAGCAGCATACTAATGTTGACGATGAAAATGTGATTATGTCAGATATCTTAAGCACGGGTTGCTATTTATATAGCAATGAACGTAACTACTTCATTCCTTTTACTATTATTTGCACTGAAAAATCCGACGCGAGAAAACAGTTAGTTTCGCTAACCCAAGCAGCTCGTTCGGCAGTTTCATGATTCACTGATACTGTGTCCTCTATGAGTTTGATTACCTCATTCTTATAGAGGCGCAGCAGGTTGAGTGTTTAGTCCATCGAATTTAATTAGCAAATTATATTATCGGCGCTTACGTTTATTTGATTTCTTTTTACTTGATGTATCTGGCATAGGTTCAAAATTGCCATATTCATCGTCATCAAACTGATTCGTTTTGGACTTTTTACCTGCCGTTTTGCCTTTTTTAGGCTTGCTAATGCCTTGCCCGCCCCACAATTGTTCGGCGCGTTGAATACTCGGTATAAACCCGGCGACTACCTGCTGTTCAAACTTACGATTGATAAAGCGCTCAATGGCATTCAATTGTTTGCTTTCATCGCTGCTAAATAACGAAATAGACACGCCTTTTTTGCCAGCACGTCCGGTGCGGCCAATGCGATGCACATAATCTTCCGCCACATAAGGTAAATCGTAGTTAATTACGCAAGGTAGGTGGTTAATATCAATACCACGTGCGGCAATGTCGGTAGCAACGAGTACGTTTATATCGTTGTTTTTAAATGCCGCAAGCGCCTCAGTACGGGCGTGCTGTGTACGATTAGCGTGAATTGATTCCGCGCTTATGCCAGCTTCTTTTAATGTTGTTACGAGTGCATCGGCACCTTGTTTGGTGCGGCTAAAAACCAATACTTGCTGCCAGTTATGTTTTGACAATAAGTGAATTAACACATTACTTTTTTGATTTTTATCAACGTGATAAAGCGTTTGCTTAATGTTATCCACCGTTGTATTGGCGGCTTCAACTTCAATCAATTGTGGCTTGTGTAACATGGTATTTGCAAGCGTTTTAATCTGATCAGTAAAGGTTGCTGAAAACATTAACGTTTGGCGTTTATTCGGTAATAATTCACTGATTTTTTTTATGTCATCAATAAAGCCCAAGTCCAGCATGCGGTCGGCTTCATCAAGCACTAGGGTGTGTAATTGGTCAAAACAAACGGCGTTTTGTTGATGTAAATCGCGCAAGCGCCCGGGCGTTGCGATTAACACATCAACGCCTTGCTCAAGTGCGGCTATTTGCGGCTCAATTCGCACACCACCGAACACCGCCAATGAACTTACATTTAAGTGTGCGCTGTAATTGCTCACACTGGTGGCTACTTGTGCAGCGAGCTCGCGGGTAGGCGCAATTATTAACGCTTGTACATTTTTTTTTGTTGTTTTTTTGGTAATTAATTGCAATACCGGAAGAACAAATCCGGCCGTTTTTCCGGTACCTGTTTGGGCAATGGCTATTACATCTTGGCGTTTTAAAATAGTTGGAATTGCTTCACGTTGAATGGCTGAAGGCTTATCGTAACCTTGCTCTGCAATTGCGGTTAGAAGTGCGTTGTTAAGACCAAGGGTTTTAAAACTCATGTAATGTGTTCTCAAAAGAATGAATAAGAAAAGGGTGCATATTAAGAAGCTAAGCAATAAGCACACTTCATCGCGAGCTATATTCTATCACCTTTTGGCATTTTAGTAATTTTGAGAATGGAGTGTATAAATGAAATGCTCGCGCAATGTTTAACTGCGCGAGAATAAATAGCCTGAGTGTTTAAGCTTAACGTAGCAACATGTTTGCCGCCATTATCACTAAAAGCACGGCAAAAATCTTTTTAATAATGCTAACGGGCAAGTGGTGGGTTGCTTTAGCGCCAAGCGGGGCGGTAAACCACGAAGTACATACAATGCCAAATAGTGCAGGCAAATAAACAAAGCCGGCGAAACCTTGCGATAAACTAAGCTGTTCACTACCCGACACAATATAGCCAACCGAGCCAAACAGTGCGATTACAATGCCACAGGCTGACGCGCAGCCAATCGCTTTTTTCATATTCACTGAAAAAAATGTCAGTAGCGGCACAAGTACAGCGCCACCACCTATACCAATCATTGCTGATAAGCCGCCAGTAAGTGTGGTAAGCACAGTGAGTAGCCCTTTATTAGGCAGCTTACGTGCTGTGTCATCAGTTTGAGTGTTACCAAAAAACATCATTTTTATGGCAATAAATACAACGCTGACAACGAATACCAAACGTACGGCCTTTTCTGGTAGCATTGCAGCCATAAAGCCGCTTAGTAACGCACCTAATGCAACGCCTGTCATAATCCAAGGCGCTAGCTGCCAAGGCACATTGCCATTTTTATGATGGGCAATAGCAGAGGAGGTTGATGTAAACAAAATAGATGCAAGGGATGTGGCAACTGCGGTGATCACAATTTGTTCTTCTGGCAGCACGGCAAAGTGCAACAAAATCATACTTAAAATTGGCACAATCACTAAGCCGCCGCCAATTCCCAGTAAGCCTGCAAGAAAGCCAACGCCACAGCCTAATACTGCACAATAAACAAATAGTTCGATTAGTTCACTCATTCCATCGCCTCGTTTTTATAGTTGATTTGTCGTCGCTGGCGTTGGAGCAGAAACTTATAGATTCGCTTATGCCTACAACAAAGGCGCAAAAGTATAGCAATATTGTGTTTAATTACAGATAGATAAACCGCAGTTGCGCCGTGAGTAATATTCACATTCAACATGAAGTAAATTTAACTTGGCGGTTTGGGTGTCTAGATGTCTTGGTTTCTTTTGTCTGGTGCATGCTTTTTTGTTGTAAAAAGTGCGAAGCGAAGTTCTAAGAAATGAATATGCTTCACGTTTTAAGTGAAAGAAAACCGTTTTTCTTCATGGTACTGAGCGCGTATAAATTACTCATCTTTTAACGTGAACTTATTTTCAGTCACCGCAAGTGAGCCGTAATACAGATTTAAAACGGCAGTAAGTGAAATACACTGAATTTACACATTGGACACACGTACACCATGAATAACGAATTTACTTTTACTGTTAAGCGTTTTCCGTTAGACGAAAACTATCACCCATCAAACAGCACACGCATTACAACCAACTTTGCAAACTTGGCGCGAGGTGAAAACCGCCAACAGAACTTACGCAACGCATTAACTATGATTAATACAAGCTTTAATGCGCGTGCTAAATGGGATAACAAAAATGGCCAGCGTTACTCAGTTGAGCTAGACATTATTTCGGTAGATATGGAAATAGCCGGCAGTAGCGAGGCGTTTCCATCAATTGAAGTATTAAAAACCAATATTATTGATCATGAAGCAAATCAGCGCTTTGAAGGCATTGTTGGCAATAACTTTTCTTCGTATGTGCGCGATTATGATTTTAGCGTGTTACTGCTTGAGCATAACAAAGACAAATCATCGTTTAGTATCCCTGATAATTTTGGCGAATTACACGGTAAACTGTTTAAAAGCTTCATTAATTCAGAGGTATACAAAAATAACTTTAACAAGCCGCCAGTTATTTGCTTAAGCGTTTCGGATAACAAAACTTATTTCCAAAGTGATAATCAGCACCCAGTGTTAGGCACCGAATATGTGCCAAATGAATCGTCATTAACGGAGCAGTATTTCAAAAAAATGGGCCTACAGGTACGTTACTTTATGCCGCCAAATAGCCAAGCGCCGTTAGCATTTTATTTTGTTGGCGACCTGCTAAATGATTACACCAATTTAGAGCTAATCAGTACGATAAGCACAATGGAAACATTCCAAAAAATCTATCGTCCAGAAATTTATAACGCTAATGCGGCGGCAGGCAGTTGTTATCAACCGAGCTTAAAGAATCAAGATCACTCGTTAACGCAAATTGTTTACGACCGTGAAGAGCGTAGTCAACTGGCAATTAAACAAGGTAAGTTTGCACAAACGCACTTTATTGAACCTTATCAATCGCTACTTGAAAAGTGGTCGGCAAACTTTGCTGCTTAAAAACGGAATTAGCATTAACTATGAAAACATTATTACCGACATCGACCGCGGGCAGTTTGCCAAAACCAAGCTGGCTTGCAGAGCCAGAAGTACTTTGGTCACCATGGAAATTAAGCGGCGACGCGCTTGTTGATGGCAAACACGATGCACTAAAAGTATCGCTTCATGAACAGCAACAAGCTGGCGTAGATATCGTCAGCGATGGTGAGCAAACGCGTCAGCACTTTGTGACTACCTTTATTGAGCACCTTGATGGTGTTGATTTTGAAAAACGTAAAACCGTGCGCATTCGTAATCGTTATGATGCAAGCGTACCAACGGTAGTGGGTCCTGTGGCAAGAAAAACCCCTGTGTTTGTTGAAGATGCAAAATTTTTACGCGCGCAAACCGACAAACCAATTAAGTGGGCACTGCCTGGCCCAATGACGATGATTGATACCTTGTATGACGATCATTATAAAAGCCGTGAAAAACTTGCGTGGGAATTTGCCAAAATTCTTAACCAAGAAGCAAAAGAGCTCGAAGCTGCGGGTGTTAATATTATTCAGTTTGACGAGCCAGCGTTTAACGTGTTTTTTGATGAAGTTAATGACTGGGGCATTGCGTGTTTAGAGCGCGCGATTGAAGGTTTAAAGTGCGAAACTGCAGTGCATATTTGCTACGGTTACGGCATTAAAGCAAATACAGATTGGAAAAAAACGTTGGGCTCAGAATGGCGTCAATACGAAGAAGTATTCCCGAAGTTACAGCAATCGAATATTGATATCATCTCTCTTGAATGCCATAACTCGCGTGTGCCAATTGAGTTACTTGCACTTATTCGTGGCAAAAAGGTTATGGTAGGGGCTATTGATGTAGCAACCGATGATATTGAAACGCCAGAAGAAGTCGCTGATACGCTACGCGAAGCGCTGAAATACGTGGATGCAGATAAGCTTTACCCATCAACGAACTGCGGCTTAGCGCCATTATCACGTAAGGTTGCACGAGCAAAACTTAATGCCCTTGCCCAAGGCGCCGCCATTGTGCGTAGAGAGCTAAACGGTTCGTAGGTTGACCGCTACATAAGCAAAAGAAAAGCGTACGGTTATTACTGCACGCTTTTTTATCGTTAGCCTGCTTGTTGACGCTGTTTTTTATATTCCGATGCGGTTTTTCCCATAATTTCTTTGAATGCTTTGCTGAAGGTAACACGGTTTGCAAAGCCTGATTCAAACGCAATTCGTTCCAAAGACCAATGAACACTTGGGTTATCAATAAGCGAAATAGCGTTTTGAATACGGTATCCATTAATAAGACGATAAAAGTTTGTTTGCATGCTTTGGTTGATCACTTGTGACAGGGTATGCGCTTTTATATCGGTTTCGTGTGCGAGTGTGGTTAAAGTGAGTTTGTCATTTAAATACAGTTGTTTCGCCTTAATTTGTTGTTCTAAGTGCTTGGCAACTTGATTACTTTGCTGCTCACTTAAGGCGGAGTGAAAGTACTTAATATTGCTGCTCTCATCTTTATTCTCCGAATAATTTTGCTGTATTAAAGCATGCTCTTCTTTGCTCATAAGCAAATCAGTTTTTTGCAGTGCGACATAACCGATTGCTAAAATGATCACAGCAACAAATAGCAGCCAAATATCACTTACCAAAGCAAGTGTACCAATCGCGAAAAACTGCTGACCAATAAAGAGACCTACCCACACGAGTTCTAGCAAAAAGAGTGATACCACTAAAAACGTAAGCTGTTTTAATACCGCTTTACTGTTATCTGCACGTAAGGCGTTACATGCTTTTTCGAATTTTTGAATATGCTGCCAACTCAAAAATAAATAGATGCTTAAATGTGTTTTGATTGCTAGAAACAATAGAACAAACTTGAGCGGAATTACGCGGGCTTCGGTTTGTGACAAAACAAATTGCCACATGGTGACTTTAGCATCGAGCGATTGAAACACCGATGGTGCGTTATAACACCATAATGAAATTGCAGGAATAAAATGAAGTAAAAGTTGATATGTCTTTGGTTTCTCTTCGCCTACCACTAAGCTGACATAGATAAACACCAACGGACCAATGAGCAATACTTCGCCAGGAAGCAAATCCATAAAATGGACTAAATGCGGGTATAACCCAAGGTAAAGTGCACCTGCTTCAAATAGTTTGTAGCTGATTATTAAACACACCAAGGCAAGCCATTTTGCGGTAGTAATATTGGTTAGTTTGGTTTTTCGCCATAGACTAATCGCCAGCATTAATGCGTGGCTAAAAGCGATAAAGTAAATAACACCTAAAACTGTTTGTGGCATACTTTTTCCAAATTTTGAGGTTATGTTCCTCAGCTTAACTATGAATTTTTTGACAGTGTAAAGTTCAAGCTATTCTTACAGTTTTTTAAATCGTTTACATGCTTAAATTACCAATATGTTATAGCCTATAAGTGGTTAAAGGGAGGTAGAAACGCCATCTAGTTTAAGTATGCATAGGAAAACACATAGAAATCAAAAGCGTTTTTAATAGTCTAAAAATCAGTAATTTATAGTCTAAATTGTTAACCTCAAGCTAGTTTTACACACGTGTTTTTATAATAAGTAAGCTTATTTATCAAATTAAATTGTTAAGGATAAATAATGTTTTCTTGGAATAAAAAACAAATGCTTTTCTTAAGTGCCATCATGGTGTTGGTACACGTTTTATCTGTGCCATTAATGGCACAAGCAGCACCAAAGGGTGCGTCTAGCCACAAGTATTTTCGCCATATTATGTTTCGTGAGTCACCTTACGCGCCTTATCGTGGCATTCACACAATTTCTGAAAAGGCATCTCAAAGTAACGCGCATTACCGATTTAGTTATGATGACAATGGGCGCGTCAGCGAAATCCGATACCAAATGAATAACCAGTTAATTAACGGCAATGAAGTGTGGGATTCGTTTATCTGGTTTTCGCCTAAAGTGGCCATTAGCTATCATAAAGACAAAGAAATTCACACGTATTATGACGCGCAAAATAAGCAAATTTCTGCGCATGGCAAGGTGTATCGTGCGGTGTATGCTTTAGATAAAACAGGAAAGCGTGTTGCCTTGAGTTTTTTTGATGAAAATGCCAAACCAGTAGAAAGTGCGTGGCATATTCACCGCTATGAGTGGCGACATGAAAATGGCAAAGTATATGAGAAACGCTTTAATTTAAATAATGAACAGCAGCCACTTCGACCTGAATTTACGTTTTATGAGGTTGAGCTCACATACGACCATGACAACAAACTTAGTTTTGTAAAAAATTTAGGATTGGATGGAATGCCGACAAATAACGCCAGTGGCGCAGGCATCGATCGTATTATTTATGATCAACATGGCAATTTCACTCGTTGGCAAGTTTACGATAAAGACGGTAATCCGGTAGAAGGCAATCGACCTATGGTGCATATGGGCGAACATCTTTACGATGAATTTGGCAATAAAGTAGGGCTTAGAGGGTATGACAAGTTTGGACAGCGTAAAGCGTTTAGCTGGGGTGCGTTTGAACATAAAAGCACGTACTACCCAAATGGTAACCAAAAAAGCCATAAAATTTTTGATGAAAACGGCCGTTTAAGTCGTTATTTAGCAATCGAATATAACCAAACGCATTCACATATTTTATGGTTGAAGTCGCTAGATGAAAAGGAGCAATTATCACCCAGTCCAATGTTAGGCGGCGCGGCAGCATTAAGATTCGACTATCAAGCCGATGGCGGTGCAAAACGTACTTTGTTTAATCGTGATTTAACAAAGTACACACCAAAACAAACAGAATCGGCTGAATAACCATGTTGTTACGTTATTTTTCACTACTTTGTCTTTGTCTGCAAAGTGCCTCTGTGCTTTATGCCAATGAACATAACTTTAATCAAAATTATCAAGCCTTGGTTGATGAAGTAACTCGCAAACCCTATTTGCAACCACAACTTGATTTCTCTAATGCGATAGAAAAATTAAAGAAACAACCAAAAATTGCAGAAAACACCGTAAGCGCATGGCAAGCGAAATTACAAAAGTTAACGCCACACACCACTTGCCAGAAAATTGCATTTCAGAGTTTAGGAAATCACCTGCGACGCATTAACGTGCGTGAATCGTTAAAGAGAGCACTGGCTAAAGAGAGTCAATACTCGGGCGATTTTAGTGCATTACCAGACGGTAGGTTATGGTATTTACACTGGCTCGAAACCTGGCTAATGGATGATGTAACCCCCTCTGAATTACAAAAAGTCGCATTTAATGAGCTCCAAGTTGCGTTTACGCAGTATCAAAAAATTAGCAGCCATGCACATGTGAGCACAGCAGCTATTCCAGCAGCTGAACATCAAAAAATCGTCGCGGCGTTTATAACCAGAGAACAGAAAGTGAAAGCAAATTTGCAGACGATGTTAAATTTACCTGAGTTTGATGCGCCTTTAACTATTGCACCGTCAGGATTGCCGGAGAGTTTTCCGGCGCCCGGTATTTATGATAATCAAACTCAACGTTTTCTTTATCATCCCCAAAATGGCGAAATGCACTTATCGCATTTTGATTGGCTTTATTTACACGAGGGGATCCCAGGCCACCATCTTCAGTTTAACGTGGCAGGTACGGAGAGCTTATGCCCAACTAATGCAATTGTGCCTATCCCTTTTGTCAGTAGTGAAGGGTGGGCGGCCTATGTTGAAACACTCGGAAAAGAAATGGGGCTTTATGAGAAACCTTCATCTGAGGCGTATGCGTTAAGGTGGCGTGTATTGCGAGCGCTTCGTGTATTGATTGATATCGGCATTCATTACGAAGGCTGGCCGGATGAAAAAGCCAAAGAGCTTTGGCAAACGTATCTGCCAGAGCACCCAGAAATCATGGTTCGAGAAATTAATCGTATTAAAAACTGGCCGGCACAAGTTATTACGTATGTATATGGCAAATATCGAATTGAAAAGGTGATTGAGCCCTATCAAAGCAACCGTACCATAGCGCTTAATCGAGTATTGCGCTTAAGTAATCAACCGCCATTGGCACTAGAACAATTGGCAGACTTTATGTCGATCGAAAACAACAATTAACAAGGGAATATCATGACATTAATAAAAACAAGCTTAGTGGTATTAGGTTATCTGACAATGTTTATGTTAGCAGGCCAAAGTAGTGCAATTGATACCCAAAAAACGTCTCAAAACACCTTACCTAGAGCCACATTACTTGGCGTAATGCCAAATAGCAATTATCAAAACCAAGGTGTAATGCTGGCACATGTGGCACCTAATAGTACCGCATCAACATTGGGATTAACGGTTGGCGATGTGATAACACAAGTCAATGGTACGCAAATTAGTGACTTTAATCAGCTTTTATCGGCAGTGAGGCCACTTAAATCAGGAGATGACATTCGTATCTCGTTAGTGCGCGATAAAAAGGTACAAACTGTGTCGAATAAAATGCAGCCTCGGCCATACGAAACAAGTGAGTTTGCTGAGGTTGAATACAGTAAGGTGAGCTATCAGGGAAATATACTTCGCAGTATTGTGCATATTCCAAATGGCTTAAAAACCAATGAAAAAGCGCCTGCTATTTTCTTTATTCAGGGTTATACCTGCGATTCTATAGATTATGGCATGATCCCTAATATCACTACGCGACAAATGATCGACCAATTTACGAATGCAGGTTATCTAGTCTATCGTGTGGAAAAACCCGGACTAGGCGACAGTATCTCAGATAAAGCATGCCGAGATATTGATTTTACAACAGAATCAAACGCATTTTTGCATGGTTTAACAGCGCTTAAAGCACATAAAAATGTTGACCCGAACAAGGTGTTTTTATGGGGGCATTCACTAGGTGTGCTCCATGCGCCAGTGATTGCAAAGCAATCTCCAGTGAAGGGCATAATAGGGTATGGTGGTGTAGCCAAAGGTTGGTACCAATATATGCTAGATATTTATCAAAAGCAGTCAGTGAAACATTTTGATGTTAGTAAAGCGCAAGCATTGGAGAATACACAGCTGGTGACACCATTTTTAGATATGTGGCTAAATACAGACACCCCATGGCAGCGCATCGTGAGTGATGAACGTGTTCAAAAAGCAATTGCAGCAAATTTGGTTGATATAAATGGTGAGTTATCGGTAAATCGTCATTACAGTTTTTTCAGAGATTTGAATCGCTATAATTTTAGCGCTTTGTGGCAAGAGCTAAATACGCCTGTGTTAATGATGCATGGCAGTTTAGATATTCAAGCGATTGAGCCATCGTGGGCATTTGATATCGCAAAACTATCGGGCAGGCCACAAAGCAAAGGGCTTGTAATCGAAAATGCTGAACATGCATTTATGCGCTTTGACAGTAAACAAGCTTATATGCGTGCGCGTCAATCTCGTCAATATAATCCAACAGAACCAAATGAATTATTTGATGCACGAATAGGGGAGCACACTATTCATTGGCTTGCACAGTTCAAGTAAGGTTCGCAAATGTTGTTACAAATGTATTTTTAAGGAATAGGCTGAAAGCTTGCACGAGCAAAGCTTAATGCCCTTGCCCAAGGTGCAGCGATAGTGGGTGCAGACGTGCAAGCTTAAGCAATATTCCCTAATAACCTTAAAAACAAAGGCGTACACATATGTTGTACGCCTTTTGTTTTAAAGTGAAATAGCTACTTTTTTGTGTGGCTGTTTACACTTGCATAAATAAGTAATGGGCGGTGTGTTTTAACACATAAAAAGTAAGCCCACGCAATAAGGATAATTTGTAATGGCGCACGAATAAGTAAATAATTTGGTCCCCATTGGTGACCACTTAAGCCAATGCTGTTAATAGCCGCATAAATATTTGCAGGGAAAAACACAATAAAAATAACGATTGCGAGTTTTGCCGCCAGCTCACGGTATTTTGTAGTAAAAAGTGCACTGCCAACAGCAAATTCTAATAGTCCCGTAGCATAAATTAATTGTAAACGTAGTGGAACCCAAGGCGGCAGCATTTGAACCATACCTTGTGTTTTTACAATATGGCCAATTGCGAAGAAAATGAAAGTTATGCCCAACCCAATAGATGCATATATTTTAATGTTTATCGCTTGTTGAGTTACTTGTCCTTTAATCAACCCAAACACTAATGGGCTTGTTAGCAAGATAAGAATTATTATCGGTGTGATCACGATTCCCTCGCAAAGTGTGATTGTTTAGCACGTGTTTAAAAATGCTATAAAGACGTTTAAAAATTGCATATTTGTAATCACTATAATCCACTGATATGACGAAAGTGATATAAGGTGATTTAGTTTTGTAAAAAAGCTTAACGGAATATTACTTATTACAAACCACAGTTATTGCTTGAATTTATTGTTTGGTTACGTAAAGGTAACGTAAGGCTAACGGAACAATAACGTCACGGAGAGTGCGCTTGCTTGCTAGGTTAATACTGAGCCAGTAAGGAAGCCCAAATATACAATTGAAAATAAACGCTGCGCATTTGAAGTCGCTTAGAGAATCTCGATGTTGGTCGCAACAAGCGCTATCGGAATTCTCTGGCTTAAGTTTACGCACAATACAGAGAATTGAAGCAAAATCGGTTGCATCCAAAGAAAGCATTAAGTGCTTGGCGGCGGTGTACGAAGTACCGGTGCAATCACTGTGTGTTAGTGACATATCAATCAGCGAGCCTTCAGCGGAAATTGATGGCGAACAAGTACAAAAACGAAGTACACAGAGCAAATTACAGTTAAAACGAATGTATATTCAATTTGCGTTTGTATTTGCCTGTCACATGTTTGGTTTTGTTGGCATCTTCTTCGCGTATGACGAGCAGCGCATTGATAGTGAAACGTTTCAAGTGTTGAAGAATAGCTTGTCAATTGTATTGGTCTTTTCTGCCCTTTATTTTATGTTTCATGCGTATAAATTGAAGCGAAAATTAGGTATTGGTTCATCTGAAATTTAACCAAATGGGCAAGTAAGTGCTTGCTAAGGATGAAAGATGAAAAGACTACCAGTTGAATTTAATGTGTTAGCTATAGCGTGCGGGTTGTATTTAGTTGTGAGCATCGCATGTTCGATTTTATTAACCTTGGTTTGGCAACTCAATTTGGACGTGACTAATCAAAGCTATCAAGCATTGGCGCAACAGGCCGAACAATCGCCGTTTATAATTATTGGAAGTGCGATAATCGGCGTGTTTACAACGATGCTAACCGCTGCATTTATTACCTTTCGCGCAAAACAACATACTGTGCAGCTCGTATACTTTACTGGGTTGTTAATTTTATATGGTTGTTTAAGCATTGTATTGCACCCTGAAGCGTCCAGTTTGATTAACGTATTGAAAGTATTATCTCCTGCGCCGTTATGTTATTTCGGTTATTTAATTGCAACGCAATACCAACAGAAGAAGCAAATGCCGAGTCTTGCAATTGAGTAATCTGTTAACGCTCAAAACCTTTGGGTAGCACCTTGCTTTGCAAAGTTAGCAAAGCGCACTATTAAAAAGTCCACCGAGCATCATGTTTTTGATGCTCAAATCAAACCGTTGTGCTCTTTGTTGTTGTTTTTTGACTTTGTCCACTAGGCCTGCAAAGCTACGCCGCGATCAAAATGGTTTGGATTTGAACAGAATTTAGACCGTAAAGATCAACACGCTCTAGATAACTTTACGCTTTACTATTTAAAAATAAGCCAGCGTTGCTCTGTGTTGTGTGACTCGGTTTAGCAAATAATCCACTTACATACGTTGCTGCTTGCTGTTGTATAAGTGATTGTACGTTTACTAGCGCTTCATCTAATTGTTGTTGTAGCTCAATTAGTTTCGTATTTTTTTCTGGGTCGTCATCTTCTGAGATATTACGTAAGTCTTTAATTTGTTGTTGCAGCGACACAATGTGATTAATTTTGTCTTGTGTTTCATCTGGCTTAGCAGTATCTGCTTGTTCATCTGTTTTTGTTGTTTTTTCGTTTTTTGACTCACTTGCTTTGCCTTTCGCGTCAGCAGTGGCTGTATCGTTTTTTGATTGTGTTATGTCGTCCTCGTTAGTGTGAAGTAATGTGTTGTATCCTGAATAGCCCGAGGAAAGGTTATTAATGTTCATAAACGTCCATAATTTGACATGTAAACAACAGCTTAAGCAAATATTGTGCCTTATATCAGTGTCTTTGGAATTGTGAGTGAATTGTTATCAGATACGGGAATTCAGGCATTAGCCACGCTGTTGTGAGTAATGGCACAAAAGATAGTCAGGTTTATAAATAAGCAATGAAAGGTGCTTTGCAGACAACTCCACGGGTAAGTGCGACTTCTTTTTTAGCAACAAAGGTTATTTTACTTTTTTGAATAGTTTTGTGCTTTAAGCTGGTCCATCACTGTAGATTTAATTTTGAAGAGACAGTGTGACATAAATGAAAGTGATATCCAGCAGGTTAATGGTCGGTGTTTTACTTAGCGTATCAGGCGCGCTTATGGCAATAAGTACTCTGCTTATTGGGCAAGATGTTAGTTTAAACCGTGTATTAGATTTTTATTTGCTTGAAGGGTTAATCAGTAAAGATCATGCCAGTTTAATTGCAGCGTTTGCCTTTGCCACGATGGCGATACTGGCTGTATTGAGTATTAAACATGATAAGACGCAAAAACTACTAGCGATTTGTTTGCTAATTATTAGCGTTACACCCTTGTTTACTCTATTAGATAGCAGCCGATGGATAGCCGACTTGGGTGGTTTTCCTGCAATCGGTTCGGGTCAAGGTATTATTAAATACTTCGCGTTACTGGCACTCGCCATTCACTTTCTTTACGCTGAGAAAATGACATTACGCCAACAACAATGGGTGCAACTATTCCCCGTTGTTTTAGTGTTGTTATGGATTGGTGGTATGAAGTTTACTGAATTAGAGGCTCAAGGCATTGAAGATCTGGTTCGCTCGTCGCCATTAATGAGTTGGATGTATCATCTTTGGTCTGTGCAGACAGCG
Source organism: Pseudoalteromonas sp. ABV4_021 (assembly GCF_056159365.1). Lineage (NCBI taxonomy): Bacteria > Pseudomonadati > Pseudomonadota > Gammaproteobacteria > Alteromonadales > Pseudoalteromonadaceae > Pseudoalteromonas > Pseudoalteromonas sp. ABV4_021. The sequence continues at coordinate 1,420,783 of NZ_JBSWVB010000002.1, forward strand.
TCAAACCTGATTGGTATTTACGATTTGATTGCGCTCGGCTTGCTGGTTTCGTCAGTATACTTCCAGCGCGTATTATGGCTTGGTATTTTAATGGCTGGGGCAGTTATGCTGACCACGCAAACATTTCTGTTTACATGGCCTCCAGCGCTATCAAGCGATACAGTGCTTAGCTCAGGCGGGCAGTTTTTGATTAAAGATCTGTGGTTGGTTGCTAACTTGGTGCTGTTTACGTGTTTGGCAATAAAGCTATCAAAACAAGCACAATTGAGAGGTTAATTACCTGCTAAATCTACTCATTTAATTAGCGTGTTACTCGCATTACCTGTAAAAATTTTGATTTAGGTAATGTGAGTTTCCTTACCTTCATTTATACCTGTTAGTTACTTCCATATACGTTATTTTTGATGTGCAAAAAATAATCGCTTGTTATTTTTTAGACGGTCGGTCTATAATCGATTTATGACAGAGAAAACACCACAACCTCGCAAGCGAGGACGGCCGAAGAAAAGTGAGCGAGCTCACCTCGACACACGTGCTGAATTAATTCAAAGTGGTTTGGCGCACTTTACAGAGTTTGGCTTTGTGGCGTCAGGCATTGATATGGTCCTGAAAAAAACAGGCACACCGAAAGGTTCTTTTTATTATTATTTTGATAGTAAAGAGGCGTTTGGTAAGGCAGTAATTGACAATTACGCTAGGTTTTTTGCTAAGCGATTAGATGGCTGTTTGCTTGAACATTCGGTTGACCCTATAACGCGAATTACTCAGTTTGTCGCGCTATCTAAACAAGGGTTGGATAAGCATCAATTTACGCGTGGTTGCCTGGTTGGCAACTTAGGTCAAGAAGTTGATCTCTTACCTAAGACGTTTCGTGCTTTACTACTGGCTATTTTTACCGAATGGCAAGATAAGCTGGCGGTGTGTTTAAAAGAGGCGCAACAGCAAGGACTTTGCGATAAAAGCAAAGACCCACATGCCTTAGCTGAATTTTTCTGGGTTGGTTGGGAAGGCGCTGTGAGTCGGGCTAAATTAGCGCAGTCGACCAAACCACTCGATAGTTATCTAAATCACTTTTTAATGTTGCTGAAATAAAATTTTTTATAATTTAATAGACGACCAGTCTATATTTGGGGGGTAAGACGGATGAAAGCAGTGCTAATTGAAAAAGATGAACAAGGTTATCGTGCAGCCTTACAAGAACTTGAACCGCGCTTTTTACAAAGTGGTGACGTCGTCGTTGATGTTGCCTACAGCACGTTAAATTACAAAGATGCGCTTGCCATTACAGGTAAAGGCCCGGTTGTAAGGCAGTTTCCGTTGATCCCAGGCATTGATTTAGTGGGGACTGTGGTCGAAAGTGACAGTGAAAAGTTTAAAGCGGGTGATAAGGTATTGCTAAATGGCTTTGGTGTCGGCGAGCAATATCATGGTGGCCTTTCTGATAGAGCCTGCGTTAAAAGTGATTGGTTAATTCATCTGCCGCCACACATCACACCCTTTCAAGCGATGGCAATTGGCACAGCTGGATATACGGCGATGTTATGCATTATTGCGCTTGAAAAACAAGGGGTTACTCCAGATTCTGGTCAAATTTTAGTAACAGGCGCAAATGGTGGGGTGGGCAGCTTTGCCATTTCATTATTAGCAAAATTGGGCTATCACGTGGTTGCTTCAACAGGGCGCGTGTCAGAGGCTGAATACCTTATTAAGTTGGGCGCAAAAGAGGTTATCGACCGCAATACCTTGTCTGAGCCAGGTCGACCATTAGGTAAATCGTTGTGGGCAGGTGCCATTGATTCGGTTGGTAGTCATACGTTAGCAAATGTATGTGCTCAAATGGAGTATGGCGGGTCAGTCGCGGCATGTGGACTGGCACAGGGGATGGATTTTCCGGCAACTGTTGCGCCATTTATTTTACGTGGTGTGAACTTGCTAGGTATTGATAGTGTGATGCGGCCAATTCCCGATCGTGAAGCTGCTTGGCAAAGGCTGGCGCAGTTGATTGATGACAGCATGTTAAATGATCTCGCAACGACCATTTCACTGTCACAAGTAGTCAAAGTATCAAATGATTTATTGGCGGGTAAGGTGCAAGGTAGAGTCGTTGTTGATCTAGCGCTTTAAAACTGATGGCAAAACGGTTGCCTGAAAAGCATAGGTAACCGTTTTTTATTTGTTCTTTTTAAGAAAGTAGCTTTATTGACTAGTTATGGTTTTGCCTCTGTTGTGCGTCAATGTCTTCTTGAAGTGCGGAAATTTGTGCTAATACCCCGACAAATTTTTCTCCAAACTCAGTAATTGTGTATTCCACGCGCGGTGGAATTTCGTTGTATTCAACTTTATCTAAAATACCAAAATCAACATTACGCTTTAGGCATTGATTAAGCACTTTGGTCGACAAGCCGTCGACACTACGAACCATTTCACCGGGTCGATTAATGCCATTTTCGAGCAAGTGGTAAACGGTTAGCGACCATTTACAGCCAAATATTGTTTCAACCATGCGTGCACTTGTTTGTGGTGCCATTTTTCGTGTAAAAAACTTTTCTTGTGATTTCATAAAGATGTACCAAAAAGTACCTACCTAACCAAATTGTACTTACTATTCAGCTACCTACAGATGCTTTTAATATTACCACGAGTTTAATTATAGGAAGAAGAATATGACAAATTTTAATTATCAGCGTGCTTTGGTTATTGGTGGTTCGAGTGGCATTGGTTTTGAAGTGGCAAAACAGCTGCTTAACGCGGGCGTATCAGTTTCAATTATTGGTAATAATGGGCAAAAGCTAGATGATGCGGTAAACGTACTTTCTAACTATGGTGAAGTAAATGGTATTCAATTGAACCTTTATGATGAAGCAGTCGTAACACAATTTATTGAGCGCCTTGAGGGTCATTATGGTTATTTAGTGAATGCCGCTGGGTATTTTAGCCCTAAACCTTTTTTAGCGCACTCAATTGCGGATTATGAAAAGTATCACGCCCTGAATAAAGCAACATTTATGCTGACACAAGCTGTGGCAAAGGTCATGATTTCATTAGGTGGAGGTAGTATTGTTAACATTGGTTCGATGTGGGCAAAACAGGCAATTGCCGCAACGCCTTCATCAGCTTATTCTATGGCGAAAGCTGGGCTGCATGCATTAACGCAACACCTAGCAATGGAATTAGCAGCGCATAATATTCGTGTCAATGCAGTTTCACCAGCGGTTGTGAACACACCCATTTATCAGCATTTCATTGAAAAGGATGAGGTTGCTACTGTACTTAAAAGCTTTGATGATTTTCACCCGATAGGCCGAGTTGGGTCGCCTAAAGATGTTGCTAATAGCATCACCTTTTTATTGTCAGAACAAGCAAGCTGGGTAACGGGTGCAATTTGGGATGTTGATGGCGGCGTGATAGCAGGTCGAAATTAAGGTATACACGCGCCTAGTGTTAGGCGCTCTGGGGTAATTTAATGATTAATATGAATTTTGCACAAAGGGTTGTGATAAATACATCCGAGCTTGACTGGGTTTCAAGCCCTGCTAATGGCGTATTAAGAAAACCATTAGAACGCGAAGCGAAAGAATCAGGTCACACGACAAGTGTTGTCCAGTACGGCCCAAATACGGCGTTTGCAACACACCAACACCCCAAAGGCGAAGAGATTTTAGTGTTAGAAGGTGTTTTTTCTGATGAGCATGGTGATTACCCTGCAGGCACTTATTTACGCAACCCGCCAGGTAGTTCTCACGCGCCCTTTAGCAAAGCAGGTTGTATTATTTTGGTAAAACTCAATCAATTTTCTCCAGGTGATACTGAGTTGGTCAGAATCAATACACGCGAGGCCAATTGGCTTGCGGGGCATGGTGGATTAGCAGTAATGCCGCTTCATGATTTTGAGCACGAGCATGTGGCGCTCGTGAAATGGCCTAAAGGTGAGGTGTTCCAACCGCATACTCATTTCGGTGGGGAGGAAATATTTGTGTTATCGGGAGAATTTATTGATGAACTTGGCAGGTATCCAAAAGGAACCTGGCTAAGAAGCCCGCATATGAGTAAACATCATCCTTACGTTGAACAGGAAACCGTAATCCTTGTAAAAACGGGACACCTACCGATTGCCTAACGTTTTATACTTAAAACAAAACGGTTACCTGTAAATTAAAGGGTAACCGTTTTTAGTTATGCTTTACAAAAGCTATTTACAGCTCACTTGACCCTTTTATGTGTAAAGTGAGCGCAAATCATTACTGACAGCTTGGCGCATCGTATTCTACTTTTATGGTTGCACCTTCTGCGCCACCTGTGACTTTCATATATGACCAGTATTCGCTGCCCGCGGCAGTACTAAAACACAACGATGTTTCACCACTGGCAGCTCCTTGGTTATCACTTTCGCTTGGCCAGCCACTATTTTTATAGAACACATTGAGCGTGCCGGTACCATGGCCTGCTGTAATGGTTACTGTATCGTGGCTACTGGCATCAGCTAGACTAAACCACATGGTGCTATTGGCACCTAAACAAGTTGCTTTACCATTTTCTAAGCGACCTGATGTCACTGGTGACTGTACTGCACATGCGTTCTCTAAAATTGGCGTAACCGGTTCTGAAATTGATACTGTGTAGTCTTCCACTTCACCATCACCAATAGCGCCGCAGGCAGATGTGGCTGCACCATTATATTTCATAATGACACGCATGCGCGTTGTGATGCCACTTGCACTAGCAGGGATTGCCATCACACTGGTCACTGTGTTTTTACCCGACAGGTTGGCAATAACTTGTTCGGATTGTTCAAACGTACCATTTTGGTTGAAATCAATATAGGCAGTCCAGTGCTCGGTATAATTACCGCCAGCTGTAAGCGCAACCGAGTTATTGCCGACAATCAGTGGCATGGAAATGCTTGTGAAATCGCCATATCCCTCTTTTGCACTACTGTGCGTTGTGCCTGCTAAGGTGATTGATTCAATCCATTCATAATTGGTATTACCCGATGCATCGCAATAGCTTATGTCATTGATAATTGCCGACGTAGTTGCGCTGCTGGATTCACCTAAATTATCTGTTGCGGTTAGGGTAACTGTGTAGTTGCCAATCTGCGAATAGGTATGGGTAATTGTTTCGCCTGTTTTGGTGGTGCCATCACCTAATTGCCATTCAAAGCGCGTAATTTCACCATCATCGGAAGAGCCAGCAGCAGAGAAAGTGACAGATTCACCAAGCTGTGCGGTGACTGAATCAGAAATCACTACAATAGGTGCTTTGTTGGTGTCGTTAATTGTTACCGTAGTAGTATCGCTTGCAGTATTGCCGTTGTTATCTGTTACGGTCAGAGTCACTGAGTATTCACCGACTTGCGCATAAGTATGATTTACTGTCTCACCAGTTGCTTGGTTACCGTCTCCTAAATCCCATTGATAGCTGACAATGGTACCGTCACTGTCACTGGAACCATTACTAATCAGGGTAACACTTTCACCAATTTGCGCGCTGTAGGCACCGTTCGCTTCAGCGATAGGTAAAGTTGCGTTGGCAGTGCGTTCATAATACGCGCGTAAAGTTACGCCGCTATAATCCAAGAAGGGATCTATCATCACATTAAGTGTGCCACCGCCAGCTGGCAGCTCGCAATACTCACTGTGTCTGGGTGCGCTAAAAGGACCGCAGTCAAAGGTACTGGTTGTTGGTATTGCATCAACACTTACGTACATATCAGGATCGCCCTGGTAGCCGCCAGGTAATACTACAACAGTACGAATTGCATCGTCTGGAATGGTAAACTGATATTCCTTAACCGCATCCCCTTTATTCGCTGAGAGGTTGGTTTCTTCTGTTAAAAATATCCTTTCGCAGTTATTGCAAAGGGTTGCGTCATCTACTGCAATAACTTGTAAACGTGCATTAGTGTATGCAGTAAAGGCATCAACCGTGCTGTGGTAAGTTGCATTAATTGATGGCGCTGACACAGTAACTAGCTCTGGTACGCCTGCTGATTTAAATGAAATAAAATCGGCATTCCACTTATCACCATTTTTTGTTGGTGCACTACCACGAGATACATATAAATCAGGATCTTCAGTGTACCCGTCTAAGTAAAAAGCAACGGCTTCAGTGCCCTGGGGAATGGTCACTTCAAAATTATCCGACTCGCCTTTGTTGGCTGACAAGTTGTTAAATGACTCTAGGGTATTACCTTCAGGGGCAATATCTAAACCACTGCCATCCCAATAATGGTCAGCGTCAGAAGTGTATTCTTCAAGGCCTGTTGCGATAAGGTTTTCATTACTCCATAGGCTTTTACGTGCCGGCCCATGCAGTGCGGCTGTCATGCGTTGAACTTGCCCTTTAGTAAACATGGCGTAGTTGTCAGAATAGTGCATGAAGTTTTCGGTATTTGTTTTTTGACCTAAACAGTTAAGTGCATTGTTCTGTAAAATGCTGCTACTCATTTGAGGCGTATCACAGTTGTTGTCGCCGGTAGCGGTACAAAATGCTTCTTGATGCACAGAGCACACATCACCATCAAAAGTGTGTGGCAAATTGAGCCAGTGGCCAAATTCGTGGGTTAATACTGAGCGAAAGTTCTCACCTGTGTTGCTGCCAAGATAATTACCATTATAAACAACACGTGCAAGGCCGTTTTCAGACATCGACAAGCTTGGGTACCAGGCGACACCAGAACTTGTTGTGCCGCCGTCTGCATAGAGATCTTGCTGGATATAAATGTTCATGTATTTGAAATTATCCCACGCATCGGCCGCAATCTGGTCGTCGACACCTGAGCCATTACCATACCCTGATTTATTTGCGTAGCGAACAATGCCGTTTGTTGCATTACCATTTGGATCTTTTTTGGCGAGCACAAACTCAATGTTCAGATTTTCTCTAATTGCTTGGAAAAGTGGGTCGATAGGCCCATCTTGCGTGTTTGTGCCTAAAAAATCTTCATTACTTTTATTGAGCGCATCAATGATTTTTTCTTCGGTTAAACAATTGCTAGTTTCATCGGTACAGTTATAGGTATCGCCATAAACATGAACCACTACAGGAATATAATAGCGGCCTGGTACGCCATTTCCTACAGCCACAACCGAAGCGAGGTCTTGATCAACAGCACTTGGGTGTAACTGTTTTAGCTGCGCGAAAGTCGCATATTGCTCTTTGTTTAGTTTTTGCAGTGCACGCCAGTCTTGGTGATTATCGTCGGTGCCACAGATATGGGTAGCTGTTTTTTTATTATCAAATAAGAGTTGTTGTGCTTGTGTTGAAGGTAGTTGAATTGTGCCAGCAATAGCAGCACTTGTGGGTAAAGTGAGCGCTAACGACAATAACGCCGTACATTTATTTTTATTAAACATTTGATTTCCCTCGCACTCTATATCTTGAGTACTTATTCGTTGTTTTAAAGAATGTATTAACCTGAATTCATAAAATCCCTACTGCATTAATTAATCACTATCCAATTGATCTGCGTGTATACAATATACACAAAATGCGCCAATTAAAAGGTTGTTTTCAAAAATTTTACATAAAATATACAAAGTGATGAGTTCTATCGTATTAATTTAGCTTGGTCTTAGCGCACATTTTGATGGTGTCTGATAAATAATTTATGCATTAAAATTGTGCTAGCTGAATGTTTTTAAGCGATCTTTCGTAAAACTTGAAAGCATAACCTTTAGTAGATCAATTTAATTTAGGTTATGCAAAAGGCCGAGATAAACCAAAGGTGAAAGCACTCGTAATGCATCTGTTGTCTGGGCAAGATAAGAGTTTGTTTACATGATCAGCAGTCTTATCAAGCGATACATCATTCATCCGGTAGGCAGCTCTTAATAAAAGACGGCTGGCTTATCACACATCAATAGTATGTTGTTACCTTAAAATCATAGTGAGAATATGCATTAGCGATAAAGCGACTCAAACTGGCATTAAGATATTTTAATGCCATTTCATAGCGCTAAATAGTCGTTTTTATTAATGTGGCCATTTAGCGAAATGTTCCAATAAGTAATCGATCGCAAGGCGTGCACGTAGTGGCATAAATTGCTTGTTTTGATATACAATCCAACTCGTTGCGCCAGTAATACAAAAGGGCGCTAATATGGGCACCAACTTGTTTTGTTTAATTGATTCAGTAAAGGTGCTGTCTGGCATATAGGCTATTCCTAAGCCCTGTTCACATGCATCAAGTACTACATTTGAATTGTTACTTTGCCAGTTGCCACTTACTTTAATGCTTTGCTTAATCCCATCAATATTAAAGGTCCAGTGATCACTGTTTGCCAAAATGCAGCGGTGACTTTTTAATTGGTTAGGATGATTTGGTGTACCGTACTTGGCTAAATACTCGGGACTTGCAACAAGCATCATAGAGCGGCTAATTAGTTTTCGCGCGATAAGGTTTGAATCATGTAATTCGCCATAGCGAATTGCAAAATCAATGCCGTCTTCTATAAAGTTAACCATGCGACTATTAAAGTCGATATCAATGGACAGCTCAGGGTGATCTTTGGCAAACGTCATAAGTGCGGGCGCGACAAAGTTCTCAGCAAAGCCACCTGCAGCGCTTACTCTAAGAGTTCCGTTAAGTTGATACTGCTGCTGAGTAACTTGTTCATTAGCCTGTTGTAAGCCATTTACTAGGTATTTGCATTGCTGATAATAAAACTCACCGTTTTCGGTCAAGCTGATTTGACGCGTGGTGCGGGCAAGCAAACGTGAGCCTAAACGCTCTTCTAAGCGCGATACTTGTCGGCTAATGTGACTGGTGGAGCAAGCTAACTTTTTAGCGGCAGCTGAAAAACCACCGCTTTCGGCAACGGCAACAAATTCAAATATACCTTCAAAACTGTCCATATAATGACTCCATATTAAGGCCCGCGTTAAGTTAACGTTTTTTATGATAAAGCACACGTTCGCGTTGATTGTTGCTAAATAGCAAAAGAGTTTAACTGATTTAGGTAATTATCATTAAATTAGAAACAATATAAAGTGGTTTTAACTAATTAAAACGCAATAAAGGTATTTATTATGAAAAAAGTACTTATTCCAGTAACAAATCACGCAACATTGGGTGAAACCGACCAAGCAAACGGCACCTATGCGCCAGAGCTTACGCATGTTGTTCACGTATTGAACGACAACGGAATTGCGTTTGATATTGTATCAATTAATGGTGGCAAGGCACCGCTTTATGGCACAGATATCGAGGGCGATGATGTGAACAACAAAGTACTTGGTGATGCGTCATTCCAAACGCAGATCAACAATACGGTGCCTGTATCGCAAGTTAATATTGATAATTACGATGCAATTTTTTACCCAGGTGGCTTTGGGTTGCTGTCTGATTTAGCGAGCAATGAAGAAGTTGCGAGTATGGCGGCTAAACATTATGAAGCAGGTGGCATTATTGCTGCAGTATGTCACGGTCCTGCGGCATTGTTACCTATCACATTGAGTAACGGCGAACCATTAATTGCGAATAAACAAGTAACCGCGTTTACCCGTGAAGAAGAGGTCGATTTTGGCACTATCAATGATATTCCGTTCTTACTTGAAGAAGCACTAACACGTAAAGCCGCGCAATATAGCAAAGTTCAGCCTTGGGGCGAGTTTGTAATTGAAGATGAGCGAGTCATTACCGGGCAAAACCCAACGAGCGCACATGCTGTAGGTGAGTTTTTGGCAAAGCTATTGGCTGAGTAATAAGCCAATACCCTGTTAAATAAGAAGGATTTAATATGAAGCAAAATCGCACAGTAAACCGCCAAGTTACTTTGGCGTCGCGCCCCTATGGTGCACCAACACCAGCGAATTTTAATTTAGTAGAAAACAGCCTACCGCATGTTGGTGACCATGAAATGTTATTGCGCACTATTTACTTATCGCTCGATCCCTATATGCGCGGGCGAATGAGTGACGCAAAGTCTTACGCAGAGCCAGTGGCGATTAACGAGGTTATGGTTGGCGGCAGTATTTGTCGCGTCGAAGAGTCCAATTTAAAAGGGTTTGAAACAGGTGATTTGGTCGTCGCATTTGGTGGTTGGCAAGATTACAGCATTTCAAATGGAGAGGGCGTAATCAAGTTAGATAGTGCAATGGCCAATCCATCCTATGGGTTAGGTGTGCTGGGGATGCCAGGGTTAACCGCGTATATGGGGTTAATGGACATAGGCGCACCAAAAGCAGGGGAAACCTTAGTTGTTGCGGCAGCAACTGGGGCGGTCGGCAGCCTTGTTGGTCAAATTGGTAAGCTGCAAGGCTGCAAAGTGGTTGGTATCGCAGGTAGCCAAGAAAAATGTGATTATGCTGTAAACGAGTTAGGCTTCGATGCCTGTTTAAACCACCATGATGCGGATTTAGCAGAACAACTGGCAACAGTGTGTGAGTCGGGTATTGATATTTATTATGAAAATGTGGGCGGAAAAGTGTTTGATGCCGTACTACCTCTGTTAAACACTAAAGCACGTATTCCATTGTGTGGCTTAATTGCACAATACAACGCAACGGATTTACCACCTGGCCCAGATCGCCTTGGTTTACTAATGGGCAATTTGCTTGTTAAGCGCATAAAAATGCAAGGCTTTATCGTATTTGATGACTACGGTCATCGCTATGGCGAATTTCAACAAGCCATGGTGCCATGGCTAGTATCAGGGCAAATCAAATATAAAGAAGACAAAGTAGTCGGTCTTGAAAATGCAGTTTCGGCATTTATCGGCTTATTGCAGGGCGAGAACTTTGGCAAATTGGTTGTGCAAGTTGGCCCAGAACACTTGGATACAGAATAAATAGGAGTTGCTTATGATTAAAGTACATCATCTTAATCAATCACGCTCAACACGCGTATTGTGGTTACTTGAAGAACTGGGTATGCCATATCAAATTGAACATCATAAACGTGATGAAACAACGCGATTAGCACCCGCTAGTTTGGGTGAAATTCATCCGCTAAATAAAGCGCCAATCATTGAACACGACGACGTCATAATTTGCGAATCAAGTGCCATTATGGAGTACATTCTCGATCAAGACGAAACGCAGCGTTTGCGCCCAGAAAAAGGCACAAAAAGTTATTACCAGTATCTTGAATGGTCGCATTTTGCTGAAGGCTCGTTAGGCTTGCCAATTATTGCTACCTTGTTAATGCAAATGGAAAAACGTGATGGCACTAACCCAATGGATGGCTATATTGCAAAAGAGATTAACCTAGATTTAGGTTATATTGATGCCGTACTTGCGACGCAAACCTATTTTGCTGGTAACGAATTTACCGCCGCGGATATTATGATGACAATCACCTTAGAGTTTGCGGCTAATTTAAACTTGCTTGAAAACCGCGATAACATTACGCGCTATTTGGCAAATGTACACAGCCGAGAGGCATATCAAAAAGCACGTTCATTTGGCTAACGATTAGTGATACAAAAACACGCGGCCATGATTTAAACTGGTCGCGTTTTTTTATTGATAATAACGTTTATGATTAGCAGTCACTATGTAGCAAAAAGCCCTAAAGGGGACTTTTTAGACTTAACCATTGAAATAGGGTTACCAGAACCTGATCCAGAACCCGGTGGCGATTTTCGCTGTAAAGTAACAATCAAAGTCTTCAAATTTGAAACGTTTTCCTTCGGGGTTGATCAATTACAAGCTCACAGCTTAAGCATTAAATTACTTAATATGTTGCTGGTAGAAAAGCAAACGCAAGGTTGGCTATTCTATTTTCCTGATGATTTAGACCATGCGATGGATTTTGAAAATGGCTTTTTTTAGCCAAAAAATCCAAGCTTAAACCTTTCGATACAAAAAGCCTTGTCGCACTAATACGCGACAAGGCTTTTACTTAACCAGAACTTGGGCTATTTATTTAGACGCGGCGTTACATCAACTTGGTGTAACCCAATGAGTGAACTTTGTTTAGTAAGCCACACCAATTCGCTGATTCAGGTATTTTGCTTTTTCTAGCTCATCAACAAACGCAACGGCATAGTCAGTGACAGAAATACGGCTTTGGCCTTGTTCGTCAACTAATAGTTGGTCGTCTGTTACGCGATAATTTTGCTGTTTATCGCCAGGGAATATTTCAGCGGCAGGGCAAATAAATGTCCAGTTTAATGGGCTTTTTGTTTGCTGAAATACCGTTAATGCCTCGCCTTGAGCAATCGCTTCATCTTTGTATTCTGCGGGAAACTCAGGCGTATCAACCAGCTTTACATTTGATGCAACGGTTAATGAACCTGCACCGCCCACCCAAACCAGTCGCTCAATAGTGGTATGTGGCAATTCGCTCAGTAATCGCCTTGCGGTGTCTGCCACTATGTTGTGATTTCCCAATGCACGGCCACCTATGGCTGCAACACATATGGTTTCGTCCGTAATTACGTCTGAAAGGGAGCTGTTATCGGTTAAATCGAATGGTTTAACGTTAACATCGGTCACGTCATAGTTTTTGGGGTTTCGCACCAGTGCAGTAACTTGGTGTCCTCTTGATTTTGCTTCTGCGACAATATGGCTACCAATCCAACCTGATGCACCTAAAACAACGAGTTTCATATTTTTTCCTCACAATGTGTTTGATTTCGTTGTGCCTAGATTAGAAGAAAACTATCATGAAATAATCAGTGTAAATTGAAATAGATTGTATCAATTAAGGTTGCTAATTATGGATCGTATCAATGCAATAAAAAGCTTTGTTGAAGTTGCACACTTGGCAGGCTTTACCAAAGCAGCTGAACGCCTGGGACTCAGTCGCTTGCAAGTGTCGCGTCATGTTCAAGAGCTAGAACAATGGTTAGAGCAGCGTTTACTGCACAGGACAACCCGTAAAGTAAGTTTGACTCAACAAGGCGAGCGCGCATTAATCCGTTTTGAGAGAATATTGAATGAAACCAGTGCGCTGGTGGCTGAAAGTATTGCAAATAAAACAGAGTTGTCAGGAACCATTCGAATTTCGAGTCCAATTGGTTTTGCACAAACTATGTTAGTAGACGCAGTTAGCCAGTTTATTGCGCAACACCCGCGAGTTACGGTCGATATTCACGCCAGCGATAGCTTTTCAAATCTAGTCGAACAGCGTATTGATATTGCGCTTAGGTATACAAATACACCAGATGAAAACTTGATTGCACGACCACTTCTGAAAATTGGCGCATGTGTTTGTGTTTCGCCAAGTTATTTGGCAAAACATGGTGCGCCTTTAACACCGGATGAATTAACAGAACACCCTTGTTTGGTGCATTTAAATCATAACCAATGGCGCTTTTTTAATGGCAATACACGTGTTGAAGTGAAGGTGGCTGGGCCACTCGTGTGTAATGATGTAACCACGATTGTGCACGCGGCGATAAATAGTGCCGGAATAGCATGGTTGCCGTTTGATATTGCTCGCAGTTACATACAGCAACAACAGCTTGTGCCTATTTTAACTGAGTATTCACTTGAAGCGAGTCAGTTGTGGGCCGTGTATCTATCGCGAAGTTATCAATCTCCGCTTGTACGCGCATTTATCGATTTTGTATCGGATTCTTGGCCGCAGGATATTTTGCCAAACAAGTAGGGATCTGAATGTTCAGATCCCTTGGTTATCATAATGATTATGCTCTCAGGTTAGGCTAAATTAATTTACGTTAGCTGTATATGTGTTAACTTCACCCGAGACCACAGTTTTAAAAGCGGTAATTAAAGCGCAATTGGGCATTACGCTCTTTGCCAGGCATACCACCTAAGAACATCGCCTTTTCGTAATACACTTTGTCGAATAAGTTATTTAACTTAAGTTGTACACCCCAGTTTTCAGCTTGGTAAGCAATACCCGCGTCAAACACGGTATAACTTGGTACATAACCGTCAGGAATACCAAAGGAGTTTGAGTTTGTACTGCGCTCATCAACATAGATGCCGCCTAGGCTAAACTCAATCGGGCTTTCACTGGTAAAAACATAGCTCGAATGAGTTAACCAAGCACCCGCGGTAACATACGGCACGCCTTTTTGTCGCTCATCATCGTTATCACGGGCATCTTGATACACCGCATTGATATTTAGCTTCCACTGCTCATTTAAATAAGCATTTAAATCAAGTTCTATACCGTTTGTTTCTTCTTTACCATCATAGAAGTAGCGCGGTACATTTGGTGCTGAAACACCTTCGTCAAAATCTGGGTTGTTGTAGCGTAAATTAGTGCGGCTAGATTCAAATATCACTAATGATGCGACCAGTTGATCATCGAGTGCTTTATAACGCATACCAATATCATTACTGATAGATTCCGAATCTTTACGGTCACTTTCGTTGCCGTAGATAGTGCCAAGCACACTGTAGGCAGTTCGGCCTTTTGCGTGGTTTACAAATATCGACAAGTCGTCATTTACAAGGTAGGTTGCACCTAAATTATAAGTCATACCACTATCAGAGGTATCTTGCTCTGGCGTTGGCTCAGCGGCACTTGCGCGGTAACGCGGGTCTACACCAAAGTGCGCATAACGCTGAGTGATTTCATTAAATGCCACACCAATACGCGTGGTTAACCCAAAGTCAAAATAACCGACATGTTGAATACCTAAACCCCAAGCACTGACCTCTTTATTGTAGTTAGCGGTTTTAAGCGGATCATAATCTTCGAAGCTACCAGCGCCCCAATTAGGTGTGCGAATATCAAAAATATACGGTAATTGACCACGATAAATTGTGTTGCCATCTTTATCTTTAATTACTTTATCAGCGTCATAGATTGAATATTGCTGAAAACGAATGTCGCGATCTTCATAATTTGCATTGACTAGTAACTCGTTGTCGATATCACCAATTGAGAAGTCGTAACGTAAATCAGCAAAATATTGTAACGATTGCTCATTTGCAGTTACTTTTCGGTATTCTTGACGTCTTGCAGCAAATGGGAACAGCTCACCGTCAACGACCAGTGGTGCGCGCGGATCAGCATTTATGGTGCCGCGACGATTCCAATACACATAGTTATAGGCACCAGTTTGACGGGCAAACCCTGAATCGTAGTCGCGGTATTGTAATTGCTGGTTAAAGTAGAGATTATCAGTGAAGTTAATATTATGTGTTAGCTTTACACGGAACTCTTCGCCTTCATTGTCTTTTGCCATCGGTGAAATAATGCCATTATGACCAAAGGTGTATGGCGTTAAGCCATCGTTAGCTGCAAGTGACTCTGCCAATTGTTGTCTTTGTGCATCGCTCAGCTGAATACCAACCCCGTTAGGGTCATTTACTAAGTCAGTCCAGCTTACGTCACCTGCGCTTTTACCGCCGACCGATTCGGCATTATAAATGCGAATAGGGTGACCGATTGAGTCAACTGCAATGCCATCTTTAATATAGGCTGTCGAAAGCATTATATCGTGGCTATCGCTAAATACGTACTTGAAGCTGAGGTAGGCTTCGTCGCGGTCGTTGTTTAAATCGCGATATCCATCGCTGCGCGCTGATTTAACTAATACACGATAAGCGAGATCGTCGTTGATTGCTGCTGTTGAGTCAAGTTCAAGCGCATAGGTATTCCACTGGCCTAAATCGGCGGTCATGGTGTGAGAGGCTTCAAACTCTGGCTTTTTCTCAATTAGGTTAATAACACCGCCAGCACTGCCCATGCCGTATAAACCGGTTGCTGGGCCTTTTAATACTTCGATTGACTCAACATTGGTCATAGAACGGGTAGGGTTAAAGGTGTTGCCAAGGCCCGCGCCACCATACATGCCGTCGTATGTGTAGTTAGCACCAAGGCCACGGATCACTATATTGTCGCCAATGCCGTAGTTGTTACCAGCTTGGGTTACACCACTGATGTTTCTGATAGCATCCTGTAAATTGTCGATAAGTTGCGAGTTAAGCAATTCACTGTCAACCACCACTACAGCTGCTGGGGTTTCCATTAACGACATATTCGATTTAGTAGCAAGGCCCGAGTTCAATACCACTTTATTTTGGCGACCATAAACACTGACAACTTCAATGTCGTCGTTGTTTTTAGCTGTTGTTTGGTTATTAGCAAAGGCTACTGAAGTTGGTAAAAGCGCTGCGCATGACAGTGCAATAAGCGAGAGATTAAATGATTTCATTGTTTAGATAATTGTATTTATAACTAAGATGCAAATGATAACTGTAATCATTTGTCGTATTCAATCGTTCAATGTGACATTTAACATTAATAAAAGTAACGGTTAACGTTATTAACAAATGAGCGCTATTTATGAGCTGTGTAAGCTGATGAGACGATGTTTTGGATTTTGGTTAAGTGCAGTTATATCTACTTAATGCGAACCATACAAATAATAAACACCTGTATTTTTCTGACAAAGAATGAATGGCGTTATACTAAAGATTCATCGGTTGCGGAGTCAGATGATGCGGTTTGGATTGATAACATTAAATTTGTGGGTCAAACAAATTAGGGTGTAATTTAAACCGTTATATAACACTAAAAGCCGCAATCAGTTCCGGCTTTTTGGTAACATTGTAAAGTGAATTGCTTTATTTCCAATAGCGTGAATGTTCGCCCGAAAAGTAGTGCGCAAATTGAGATAGATGCTGATATAAAAAGTCTTTGGTTGCGGTGACTTTTGCTGCCGTTTTTAAATCAGAATGATACAGCAACCATAAACTCCAAATTGAGGGTTTTACCGGTATATCTAAGCGGTAAAGATTTGAATGTGGTTGTGAATCGACTAAACCACAGGGTAATTTTGCAATACCTAAGCCATTTTTAGTCGCGGTAACAAGCGGGCCGAGTTGATCAAATCGCGCGATCACATTGCTACTTGGCAAGTATTTGTTATGCCAATCGGCTTCGAATTCTAACTCCCACAATAATACGCGATGCTTTGCACGTGAGGTACTTAAATAATCATCACTTGCATAGACGCCCCAATTTGATGCAAACAGCTTTCTGCCAATGAGGTCGTCTTGGCTCGGTGCTGGGGTGAATCGCAGTGCAATATCAGCCTCTCTGGCGTGCAAGTCTTTGTGCATTGAACCTATTAATAAGTTGGTTTGAATATTGGGATAACGTGAATTGAATTCGTTAAGTGCGGGTACCACAAAATCGTTAGCTAGTTCAGGTGTTAAGGCTATATTTACCTCGCCGCTTAGCTGCTGATCTTGGCCGAATAATTTGCGTTCAATATTGCGCTGCTGCTCTTTTAGCAACGTGATATCAGGTAACACCGCTTTGCCGGTTTCCGTTAGCTGATAGCCTTTTGGCACACGTTCAAACAGCCTAACCTTAAAGCGATTCTCAAATGCTTGAATACGCCGTGAAACGGTTGTGTGGTTAACCTTAAGTTTCTTGGCAGCGCCCGATAAGGTACCCGACTGATAAAGTGCAACTATGTATTGGTAATCATCATCTAAGTTCATCTGTGCATTATTGCACAATAAAAATGCGAAAATCACTAATTTCTTTAGTGCTAAAGTGGCGTAAAGTGAGTGCGGTAATTAATTTAACTCTAGACAGGATGCTAACTATGTATACCCTTTATCATTTTCAAATCTCATGTTCTTCTGCGGTAAAAATGGCGCTAGAAGTTATTGGTGCAGAACATAAAACTGTGGTGGTGGATCTATTTGAAGGCGCGCAACACAACGCCGACTTTTTGGCCGTTAACCCGCTTGGTAAATTGCCAGTATTGGTAGATGACAGCCATACCTTTACGCAGGGCGAAGCGATTTTAATTTATTTGTCGCAAAAGCATAAAAATGCACAGCTAATGCCAGATTTAGCAAGTGTTGGTGGTATGGAAGCGTTAAAGTGGTTAAATTTGGTTGCCAGTAGTTTGCATGGCCATTTCACTAAAATATTTCATCCGGAAAAAGTATCAACGGATCATGATTCGGTTAAACAAAACGCGGAAGAAGAGATTATTAAGTTACTTAATTTTGTGTCAGAACGATTAGCTCAATCGCCTTATTTAGCAGGCGAAAAACCAACCCTTGCAGATTTATATTTTGCGGTGGTCTTGGGCTGGGGGCAGGTGTTAAGTTTTGAGCTGTTTACACGTTTCCCTGAATTTAAGGTTTATAAACAGCGATTACAAACGACTTTCCCACAATCAGAAACCTTACAAAATATTTAAGTTACCACCGTACTAACAACACATGCTTAGTACGGTGTAACTCGCTACTTGATGTGATTATCGGTAAGTAACGAATTAAAGCGGGTTTCGAGTTTGCCACCTATAATCGCAACACGCTTTTTCATTTCTGTTATCCATTTTTCATCGCTCATCACATCTTTTGAAAATGTCATATCGCGTTTAGTATGACCCACATACAGCAAGGCATCGGCAAGTGATTGAAGTGTCGCATCTTTACTGTTTATTTTACTAAGCATAGGTCGCGCTTTTGGCATTATGTCGCGAAATGGGATATCGGCGAGGACGGAATTATCGTCTAGCTTAATAATTTTTGCCGTGCCTGAATTAGGCAACACGTCATACAACACGTTTTGAATAACAGGCCACACAGTAAATACTGAGTTAGGTTTAGCCATCTCGATACGGGAAACCAGCGATAAATCGTGCTGATTAACCGTTTCCGGATGCGTTGCTTTTAATAAGTGAAAACCGCCAAACACTAAAATAGCTTTTTGGTTAGACTGAATAATCGGTTTGAGTGTATCGTAAAAGCCACCTACTTTGCTCGATGCAGCACGCTGCCACGACTCGGCGGTGGCATTTTCCCAGTTAAAGTGTTTTTCTGCTAACAGTACCGTTAGTTTTTTGTCATCGGGTAATGTTTGGTTTATGGCTCTTATCGATTGCAATAACTCCTTATACCCGTCGCCAAGCCATGCGGTGAAATAGAGGGTTTCGCGCAGTACGTGTTTTAGCTGTGACTCATCAACAGCATCACCTTTAATATACTGATTTATATATTTTTGGTAATTTTGATTGCCAAATTCCAACACAATAATTGGCTGCTGCGATACAACTTTTGGTGAGGTAATAATG
Source organism: Pseudoalteromonas sp. ABV4_021 (assembly GCF_056159365.1). NCBI lineage: Bacteria > Pseudomonadati > Pseudomonadota > Gammaproteobacteria > Alteromonadales > Pseudoalteromonadaceae > Pseudoalteromonas > Pseudoalteromonas sp. ABV4_021. The sequence continues at coordinate 1,439,757 of NZ_JBSWVB010000002.1, forward strand.
TTACTTATTGCCGGCATAAAACCAGGATAGTAATGGGCATCACCAAGTGCAACAAATTGATAGGTTGAGAGTGCATCGGCGACAACCTGTTCGCTTGGCTGTAGCTGTGTTTGTAATTGGCTAATTTGCTCTGGCGATAGATTTAGCGTCGCATTTTTCGGTAAGTAGTCGCATGCAGCTAAGCAGGCAGCAATTAATATAATAGCAAAGTACTTCATGATAATCCTTGAGAAAATAGGGAAACGTAAGATTTTGATTAGGCGTTTGTTGATTTAGTCTGATTCATCTGGTTCGAGTGTAAAGAGCAGATCGAGCGCTGGCAGAAACACGCTGACGGTAAATAGTGCCGCCGCGAGAGCGTATAAATAATTTAAGCTGGTGGTATTTTTAATTAGCCATGAAATGCTCATACTTAGCCAAAATACGTTAAACAAAGTGATGTTTACATTTGGTTTAAGCGGCTTAGCGCAATACTTACAGTTGAGTGGCTCGCGATTTAATAATTCAAGGCGGTCACTTAGTTTAAGCGGCTTGTTGCAGCATGGGCACGAGCGAGTAATGAATTCGTTTAACATGGCTTAATATTAAATTGCAATTGATAATCATTATTATTTAATGTTAAGCCATATGTAAATAAATTAAAAGGACTTTATAAGGGCTTTTAATGCCTTGCTACTGTCCACTATATTAACTTGCGTTATGTTGCCGTTATTGAGTGTTAATACAGTAACGTGATCATCTTTTTTGGGAATAGCATTTAGTGCGTTGCCCTCTTTATCCATAATTACCGGATAAGTGAGCTTCTTCATTTTAGGAATAGCAATAAAACGGCTAATAAGTGACGGCATGGCGCTAATATCGGCGTAGTATTGAACATTTGCAGCCAATAAATCATCACTTTTTTTATTCTCAAATGCCGCTTTAACAAGCTTGCTACTATCCATATCGTGACTGAGTACCAGCCACTTTGTACTAGGTAAAAGTACCTGTTTTTTATCAAATTGGTCATTAAGCTCGGGTAACGAGAGTGTTTGACCCACGGTTAATGTTGGTTTTGCAGTTTCGGCAACACTAACCCATGAGGTTAAAAGTAGCGAAAAAACAGCGAAAATTTTTAGAAATCTCATAATATGCTTTAAATCCTGCGTTATTTAAACGTGGCGTAATAATTTAAACTAAGTTCTGGGCAATCAGTGTGCCTGCAACGTATTTACGCTCCACAACTATTTACCCTTTAATTTGTACGTTTTATCTAACAGCTTAGATTAGGCTTATTTAGTGCCGAAAGTACAGTCTTGTTCGGAGCGTTTAAATACGGTTTGCATCCAAATACGTCGGTTTTCTTGAGTTTTAACTTGCTCTGGCAGCGGGTGAATTAACAATAGGTAATCGCCTTTGTTCATATCATCAACTGAAAATGAGGGAGCGCTGGGGTTATCTACTAAAATAGGTTGTATCACCGCGACTTTTCGCTTTTTTCGCTGTATTACCCGCTCAACGGTACCGAGGTGCGATGCAGAGTGAAAATGGCCATTTAAGTGCACTAGCTTGTGATTTGGGTGATTTTCTAATGCATTATGGATTGATTCAGCCATGGTATCGTCACGAACAACTTGGGCAAAATAGCGATTTAACGTACTTGGTTTAATTGTTTCCTGACTGTGCCCCATATTGGCAGTAAACTTGTTAAAGTAAGCCCCCTCGGTTGGTGTATAAAACGACTGTGCCACTTGATGTTTTCGTTTTTCTGGTAAGTTGTCTAGTATCTCTAAGCCATGTCTTCCAGTACATACCACAGTATCTTTCGGTGCGTTAGCAGCAATAACAGGTAAACCATGTGCTTTTGCCATTTCAACAAGGGGGCGATAACTGCTTTGGTAATTATCCCATGCACGGCCAAAGTGGCGTAATGACCACTCACCAATTTCACCATTTAAATACGCATTTAGGTATGTTTGCGTATCTCGCTCAAATTGTTCTAACGAAAGGATGATTTTAGGGTTAGTTTTCAGTAGCGCTTGATAAATGTTTGCCTGTGCTAAATGATTACCTGGATGGCGATGATTTTCACCAATAAATATCACGTCATAATCGCTCAACCCGCCAACGTCTTTTGCTAAATCAACAGCCTTAGGCTGCCCTGAACGCACATCGATCAGTTGATAATCATACAAGCTTGTTAGCGGTGAAGCTAAGTGCCATTGGTTGCTTTTCATGGGAATTAAGTTCGAATTGGTTTGTGAAAGTTTGATAGATTCACATGCGCTGACAAGCAGCGAGATAAGTAAAATGATGATTTTTTGTTTTTTATTCAAACGGAAATCCTTAAATATTTTATTAAAATCTAGCTTCTGGGATGAAACATATATCTTAACTCGTAGTGAGAATTATTTCTATTTGGTTTAGTGATATTTTCATTCTATTTAATGTAAATTAACTCAATGATTATCCTGTAAAAATAAGGCTTTTTTTGATAGGATTCGTCTGATTTTAGACAAGGATTAAGGAATAAAATGTTTAAGAAATCAGCGATAGTGTTGGCCGTAACTGCCGCATTACCATTATCTGGCTGCTTAAAAGTCGAAGACAGTGATTCAAAAGAGACGATAGTCATAGAGCAAAGTGAACAAACTCCAGCAACGGTGCAAGTAGTGCTAGAGCTAGTTGACCATGCATCCGGTACAATGGTTCAAAACGTGAGCGCTCGTTATAAAGTCGGTACGCAATGGTCTGATGAATTAACAGTAGCAAATGGACAAATTGTTATAGATGATTTGCCAGGCAATAGCGATGTCTTAATTGATGTAACATCTGACGATGGTAAATATGTAAAACGTATTTTCTCATTTAAAACGTCCACGGTAACACAAGGCCAAAGCAGTGTACAAAGCTTGGGGCAGCAATATTTATACCAAGCTTCTGTTGCTCAATTTAGTATTCTGGACAGCCAAAATCAATCAGTTAAAGACGTAGCTGTTAGCTATCCTATAGTTACTTACCTAACTAATTATTATCCTGAACAGAAAATCGATAACAGAATTGTGGCAACATACAATGAGGAAACAGGATTATATTCATTACCTTTAGCTGCTCAAATTAATTATCAAATTGATTTTGACGGTGATATAGATAATGACGGAGTAAGCGATTACTTATTTGGGTACTCAAGCTTTACAAGTAAAATTTATTCACAAGAACTTAGTGATGCGGATGTTGTTTATGCAAAGAAAACAGCGGAAAGTTATGAGTTCCCGGTTAACATAACGCTATTGAATAATAAAAACGAGCCTGTTATTGATAATGAAGCGCTTTTTGTTACGTCCAAGTATAAGCTTCCTCAAGCGTTAATGTTTGATGCACAGAAAAACGCATATAGATATACATACAAAGGATCGTCTGAAATTAAAATTAACTTTTCGGATATTAAGTCTAATGACGTGAACTATAAAGCTGGTTATGTAAAGGTAATACCAAATCAAAATGACATTGATGTTAATTTTCAAAATTCGAAAAACAGCAGTAGAGATTATAGCTTAGATGAACTTGGAGAACTTAATTTAGTAATTTTGTTAGATGAAATTGATGTGGGTTCAAATTACTATTTTCAATCTCTTAGTAATTTTATTAACTCTGAAGACGATTCGTTAAATTTATTTTTGTCTCATCCAGTGCAATTGAGCGAAGATTCAATTGAGTTAGTAAATAAGGAAGTTATCACCATTACGCGAGGTAATGCTAGTGACAATGATATGGTTCCACCAGGGACTACGCTTATAAAGCGTTCAAATGTTGAACAAGAAGTGAACGCTGAATTGTTGTATGGCAATAATTTACTGGTTGTTACACCGAAACAGCCATTAACTGGTGGTAGCTATAAGTATACTGTGAGAAACCTTAAATCTGCCGAGGATGGCACATTGTATTCAAGATCTTTTTCAAATGATTTTGAAATAGTTAAGTATGATGATGAATTTAGTATTGATGCTGTTAAAGTTGATAATAACAACGGTTTTAGTCAAGGTCAGCGTTTGGTAGAAAGTAATTCAGCGGGTATTGTTGATAACAGTGCGGTTAGTGCTCAACGCGCAAGGCTTTTCTTACCTTTGAACATGAAATCTTTAGATTATTTAGATATTTCAGTAATTAAATCTGTGATTAATAATCAAGAATCAGAGCTATTTTATCGATATAGACTTGTTAAGGATGGCGAAATACAAGTGAGTAAGCATTTTGCGACATCGCTAGCAATGAATGAAAATATCTCTAATGAAGGGTATGCATCAAACCTTAAGTTATATACAACGTTGGAGGAAGGCCAATATTATGTAGTTGAGCTAGACAATGTTAATTATAGGTTTGATGACCATACTGAGCAAAATAAGAATAGCATTACATTTAACTATGAATATCGTCTTAAAGGCGGCACTGAAGTTGTTTCAGGTACTAAAACGCTAAATGTGTTATAGATAATCACTTGCTTTAAAAAGGCTTACCATTTGGTAAGCCTTTTTATCGAGATTAGATTAAAGCTAAATAGCGGCGCTCTACTTCTTGCCAGTTTATTACATTGAAAAATGCACTAATGTATTCTGGACGACGGTTTTGGTATTTTAAGTAATAGGCGTGCTCCCACACATCTAAACCTAAAATTGGTGTTTCGTTATTCATTAGGGGGCTATCTTGGTTTGCAGAGCTCGTCACTGCTAGTTCACCCTTGGCATTCACAACAAGCCATGCCCATCCACTACCAAAGCGAGTTAATGCTGCTTTAACAAACAGATCATGGAACGCATCAAATGAGCCAAATGTTGCAGTAATCGCATTGTTAAGTTCCCCCGTTTGAAGCTCACCACCAGTGGGTGACATCACTTGCCAAAATAAGCTGTGGTTATGATGACCACCTACATGATCTCTTACAGCCCCCTGCAATGAGTGAGGTAAAGCAGCAATATTAGCCAGCAACCATTCATCACTTTTTTGCTCAAACTCAGAACCTGCTAGCGCTTCGTTAGCTTTATTCACATAAGTTTGGTGATGCAAAGTGTGATGTATTTCCATTGTTTTTGCATCAATGTGCGGCTCTAATGCATCATATGCATAGTCGAGGTTCGGTAGTGTAAATGCCATATTTTTTTCCTTTATAATTTAGCGTTATCCGCTAGTGAATCGTGTTGTTTTGAGCACTGATTGTGTTCATGATGGTATTTAACTTGCTGACGATATTCGTATCGTCGCCATATTGCTTTAGTAAAACAAAGCAATGGTGCTTTAGTTGTGAGAGATGCTTTAATACGATGAGCTGATGCGAAGACTGGGTTGAAGTAAAAATATGCGCGGCGCATTTGCATACGCTTTTGTAGCCTTCAACTAACAGATCGCAGGCGTTGTTAATATTTTGCTGTGCGATATTGGAATCTACTAAGTTTAAATACGACACCACTACAGCGGGAATATACTGATCTACTATCCATGCTTCTGGTGGAGGTGAATCAGATTCGATTTCTGCCTCTATTTGCTCTAACGCAATTAAACAATCGGCATAAAAGAGATTAGCGTAAGAAAACTGGCAGCTATCGAAAGCTTGGTTGCCTTTTGATACATGCTGTTGCCAAATTTGCATCACGTTATGAATACAGGTTTTAGTATCGGGCATCTCAAACAGTTAACTCAAATAAAAACCATTATCATTAATATTTAAATTATTTCAAGCGGTAATTTGATTTTAGCTATGGGATGAAGTAGTAAGATTGGTAGCAGATTGCGTTAATTGTCGGACTTTCATGTGTTTTGAACGAATAGTAGCGTAAGATTTGGTGGTTTGAAAAATGTCTCACGTAACGTTAGCACTTGCTCCATATTGGTATTTGCTTATGTGTATTTGTGCTGGTAATTATGGAGTGGCGTGCTTTAACAAGTGCATTGCAATGTATGCTTTGCGTTTGCCTACAAGCGAATGGCTTTTGTCATCATCTCTTTACCTTCAGTTTCCACGTAATCTAAAAATACCTTGGCAATGGGCGAAAGCTGCTGCGATTTGGCCCAAGAGAAAGACCACTTGGATTGAATAGGTAATGACGATACGTTAATCACTTTTACATTATAGCTGTCGCCAAATGCTAATGTATGAGCTGATAAAATGGCTACGCCCATGCCAGAAAGCACTGAGTGGATAATCGCCTCGTTACTGGCAATCGTCATACGAACATTAGGTTTTATTTGGTGCTCTTTAAAAAACTGCTCGGTAACGTAGCGTGTACCTGAGCCTTCTTCACGAATAATAAAGTTTTCCGCTGCAAACTCTTCTAATGAAACCTGTTTGCGTTTTGCAAACGGGTGATCCGCATTGGCTATTGCCACAAGGTCGTTTGACATAAACTCAATAACTTCAAGGTCAAGCTCTTGCGGCACGTAACTGAATACATAAAAGTCATCTACCCCTTGTTCAAATCGCTCAATGACTTGCTGTCTGTTAGCAACGGTAAATTGAATGTCGATTCCCGGATAACGCTTACAAAAAGGGCCCAATAAGTGTGGAATAAAGTATTTTGCTGTGGTGGCACAGGCGATACGAAGCGTACCCGACTTAAGTCCTCGCAAGTTAGATAAATGCATATCAAGCGCTTCGCATTGCTGCATTATTTGACGACTTGTTGCCACTGTTGCCAATCCCGCATCGGTGAATTTAAGTTGCCGTCCTACTTGTTGATAAAGCGGTAAGCCAATGGCTTCACTTAATTTTTTAAGTTGCATGGAGACCGTAGGCTGGGTCAAAAATAATGATTCTGCTGCAGCTTTAATGCTGCCACCTTCAAATACGGCTAGTAGAATTTCAAGTTGACGAAAGGTGCCTATGTGCGCGTGTAATCGTGATGCCATACTCATTCCAAAACATTTGGTTAGATAAAAATATAATCTAAACATAGTTAATATCTATTTTTATCTAATTAAAACGGTGTGTAAACTTTTTTCTGTCGCTTAATTTAATAGATGGGAAAGTAAAATGAAGAACCGAAGTTTTATATTGTCTCTCGTTACCTGTGCAATGCTGCTGGTGTTTTACGCGCTAAGCAGTCAAATTGGTCAGCCTCAGTTGGCATTTGTTATTGTTGCAGCGTTATTGTTTAGCTTTTCACTTTATTCACAGTTAGTCGCACGCAACAAGCTAGGCTTGTCTCGACCTGCCGCAGAGCACTATATGCAACGCGTGGGAGAAAAATAAACCATGATTATTGATGCCGTTGTCGCTTTTTTTATTCTGGGTATCGTTAGTCAGTTATTAGGTGCCAAAATAGGATTTCCTGATGGGCTGTATAAGTCACTAAGCATGTTTTTGATGATTGCGATTGGCTTAAAAGGCGGCCTTGCACTGCAAAAACATATCGACCCCGCGTTACTTACAATGTCACTGGCAGTAGTTGCTTTTGGCCTTATTCTACCGTTAATCGCATACCCAATTTTGCGTTATTTCGGACAGCTCGATAAAATTAATGCTGGCGCAATTGCTGCACATTATGGCTCGGTGAGTGTGGCCACGTATGCTGTTGCAATTGCTATTCTTGAAGCGAACAATATTTCGTATGAGGCATACTTCCCGCTGTTTGTTGTTCTATTAGAAATGCCAGCAATTATTGTAGGCTTAGTATTAGCAAAAGGCAGCTTGAAAATCATCAACGGTGAATTTGTTAAAAAAGAGCTTGTGGCGAATCCAAGCATTCTTCTCATGCTCGGGAGCTTAATTATTGGTTATTTGGGTGGTGAAAGTGTTGCTAAATTATCGCCTTTCTTTATTGAACTTTTTTCGGGCATTCTTGCGCTGTTTTTATTCAAAATGGGGCTAATCGCAGGCAAACAGCTTGTGTCGGTTAAAAAGAACAGTGTGTTCTTAATTAGCTTTGCCGTACTTATGCCAATGATTGGTGGCCTTGCGGGTACAGGGCTCGGGTTAATGCTTGGGCTAAGTAGCGGTGGTATTGCATTAATGGCGGTGCTTGGCGCAAGTGCGTCTTATATTGCGGTGCCTGCTGCCATGAAACAAAGCCTGCCAGAAGCCAATGCTGGTATGTCGATTACCGCATCTTTAGGTATTACCTTTCCATTTAACGTACTGATTGGTGTGCCATTTTTTATCACGTTTGCAGAATATCTTGCGGCAAAATAATCGTAAAATAAAAACGGCGAACCTAAGTTCGCCGTTTTTTAATTTTTACTAGTGTTAACGCGTAACTTTTACACGCTTTTCAACCATCAATTTTGCTTCAATGCGACGGTTTTCACTGTGTGCTTCAGCTGTGTTTGCGTCGTTTAATAAACGCGTTTCACCGTAACCTACAGCGCTAATACGTGATTCATCAATGCCGTATGTGTCAATTAACACCTGCTTAATTGCTTTGGCACGTTTTTCTGACAGTTTCAGGTTATAAACCGCGTTACCTGGTGCAGAGCTGTGGCCTTCAATTTGTACATTTTGCTCTGGGTATTTTTTCATAAAGTCAGCAAAACGGCGTAAGTCAGTGCTGTTTGGATCAAGTACTTCGCTTGAGTTGTTATCAAACTGTACCGCTAATTTAATGCTGTCTTGCATGTCTTTAAACAGTGTACACCCTTGTGCGTCTGTTTTATCTGTCGTTGGTGTATTTGGACATCTGTCTTCGTTGTCGTTTACACCGTCGTTATCGCTATCAAGTACAATAGCGCAGCCAGTGCTGTCGACACGTACACCTTGTTTTGTGTTCGGGCATTGATCGTTTGCATCAATAACTCCGTCGTTGTCGCTGTCAATTACCGGCGCTGCTTTAGGCGCTTCGGTTGCAGGCGCACTGTTACCGCCAAACTGATAAAGCAGACCAAGTTTACCACTGTAATCTTTATGATTTTCACCAAAGTCATGGTAAGCCGCCACTTCTGTGATCACTTTCCATTTGTCGGCTACTGGCCAATGCATACCTACACCTAAATTACCCAGGTTATAACCCGTATCAAGTGATTCGTGTTTTAAACCTGCAAATACGTATGAATTGCCTTGGAATGGGAAGAACATCGCATCTAAACCGTAGCGATGACCGTCAATACTTTCTTGACCCGGATATGCTTCTAAGTCGATGCGTGCATATTCAAAACGACCACCCCATGACGGAGTGAAACGTTCGCCAAGTTCTAAGCCCCAACCCCAATCAATGCGATCTTTTGGCATAGCTTGGAATTTATCTTTGTCTGCATAGTAATATTCGGCAAAGCCACCAAGCCAGATTTCCTTATCTTCAGCAAGTGATGGCATGCTTGTTATAGCTGCCAAAATAGATAGCGCAAGAGTGTGTTTTTTCATTTAATGATCTCCGTTTTCTCATGTAAACGTCATTTAGTTTAGTAGATTGCTGCAGTGGCGAAGTAAATATGTTCGTTCTGCTTTTTACGAACTGGCTTACAAATTTTATGCCTATTATTTTTCATTTATATTTCAATGGATTAATAAGGCTTCTTAGTTTTTTAATACTAACTGTGTAAAGAGTTACTCGGTAAAAAAGTTGCAATTTGTAAGTTTTACATTGCTCAATGGTACACAGGGGATATTGTAAATCGGTACAAGCTTGGTTTGAAAGCAAAAAACAGCACTATGTTGTGGTTTTATGATTAGATAATGGTATTACACACAATGTGTTTATAAACCGAACGGCAATGGGGAAAGAGGGTTCAACAGACCCTCAATTTATAATTTGGTAAAGTAATATAACAAAGGGAAAATGCTAAATACTTGCTAATCGCTGTAGTAACTCATCGGTTTTGATTAACCCCGAAATAGCTTCACCATTTTGTAGCAAAATAGTAGGTGTTGCACTAAAACCAAATCGCTGTGCCAGCTGTTGCTGTGTAACTAAGTTATTCTCGCAGACGTTTGTAACATTACCTTGGTAACGACCTACTTGCATTGCTTGGTTCATTGCTTCTTGTGGATTGCGGGCACACAGTGCTGCGGCGGTTTTTTCAAATGCGCTGCTGCGGACTTTGCCTCGTGGGATCATTACATAGTCAACCGTAACGCCTTGACGATTGAGTTCCTCTATTTTTCCATGCAACTTACGACAAAACGGGCAATCGATATCGGTAAAAACCGTGATGACATGCTGTTCGTTACTCGCTTTGTAGCTAAGCAGAGCATCTCTTGGCAAGGTTTTGATAAGTGCTACACGTTGCTGCTGTTTTACTAATTCAGTTAGGTCTATTTTGCTTTCGGTGTCGATAACTTGTCCTAAATACAAATATTTACCATCGGGACTGGCGAAAAACGTATGGTTTTGTGTCGTGACCAAGTGGAGATCATTGTTATAGGGCTCGACGGAAAACTGTGTATTTTCATCGAGTAAATCAAGCAGCTTTTGTTTTATCGCTGCAAGAGTCGAGTGATTATTTTCGAGCGGTTGCACTGTTTGTGAGTGCACAAACGCAGCGCAAAAAAAGAGTGAAAGTGTGAATAATAACGCGATAATTCGATTAACTGATTGCATATAACTAGCCTATTAAAATTGGATTAAGCCAACTTACTAGGTAGCAGCGTTTGACGCATTTAAAACTATCTATAATCATCTATAAATAACTATAATTCATTTACTATTAATGGCTTACAGTTATTTGGGTAAGGTTTTTTTAGGTGCGCATAGTGCGTTGTCGTGAGCCAAAAATATCATTATGCAAGGTGCTATTTGTGAAATTAAAACTAGTTGGCTGATTTAGTTGGTGGCAAAGCGCCAGGTGCTCAGCATTTTGTTCTGTGTTGGCTTGCTGCTTGTTATTTGTCACTATTGTTGCAATAAGAGATTCTCTGTTAACCGGGTTGTGCTGAGCTGTGCTTGCAGTTGCTGGTTTGTTGGTGATAATTGTCACAATACGCTGGTTTACTACTTCACTACTGCACACTGCTATACTTGGGTTAAGTAGCGCTTTACTTTCAATTGCATAGTTGAGTGCATCATTTATTTCACTGTTTTCTAATGATATACGGCTTAATAGGTCGAGTGCTTGCGTACGATAATAATCTGAAGTTGGCGTTTGATTAATAATCTTAAACGCTAGCTGATTTGCTTTATTTAGCTCTTTTTTGTGTAATTTCACTTCAGCGAGTAATAGTTGCGCCTCTATGGAGTGGGGATTTTCTTGCAAACTAAAGTTAAGCCATTTTTCGGCAACCTCCAAATCACTTTTTTGAAAAGCGATTAGCGCATTTGAATAGCTGCTCATTGCTGGCAATAAATTTGTTGTAGGCGGTGTATCGCTGTGTGATACCCACATAGCACTGGTAATTGTAGATACCATTAAGGTTAGGCCAGCAGCAATGGCGCGCCAAGGCAGCTGTGCTCTTTGAACCGGCGTTACCTGTGTTACTGTGGCTTGCCAAATATAACCTTGATTAGGTTGGGTGCGAATAAGGGGATGCTCTGGTGCAAGTTTACGCAATTCACTGATCACTTGGAAAAGGCGGTAGTCTTGCACGTCTTCACTTTGCCACAGTGCCTTAAACAATGCGTGTTTTGATATCAATTGCTCTGGCTGTGTTAAAAAAAACAGCAGTGCCTGTGCAGTTTTAGGGCGAATTGGCTTTTCTTTACCTGATTGCGTTAAGGCAAATGTTGTTGCGCAAAACGTGAAATCGAGAAATTGATAAATAGCCATAAATTGTCCTTAACAGCATCTGTTTGCTTTTTCTTTAGTGTTATAAAGATAAAACAAGGTTAAGGCAACTGCTGCTTTATTTTTACCCGTTATTTATTTCGTTAGGTACGGGGTTATTGGTAACGCTGGCACTTATTGAAACTGGCTGACCATATTTATTTTCTGAACCGCCTCCTTTGGCAAAACCTAGGTATAACATACAACCGATAGGACCAATCACAGGGATCAGACTCAAAAACATCATCCAACCCGACTGATTACAATCGTGCCAACGCTTTATGTGAATCATTAAGGTCATCCAGGAAATCACACACAGGGTGAAAAAGAATACTAAGAAAAAAATCGCTTCAGCGTAAACGGGCAGGCTAGAGTTTGATTTAAAGAAATTATTTAATACGTTAAATAACCCTAAGCATAAAACTATGTAAAGCAGCGATATACCCCAAAACATGCTTCGAGTAGCACGTCCTCGCCACGAAAAGAACAAGGTATGAATTGGTATGTTTAGATTTTTCAGAGCCCATAAATTAAGTAAAAAGCAGGGCAGTAAAATATTAAATTTTAATAAATTTAGTACGTTCATCGTGTCGTTATAATGTTTGTATAAATAAAGTAAATCGCCCCATAATGTATATTGCGCAATTTGAATAGCAGAATAAAACACGCTCGAAAATAACGACAGCACAGCAAAACTAATTAGCCAAGGGCGACCTGGGATATTGCGTAGCATAAAAGCAAGAATTACGATGCCACTAGCAAAGATTGGATTTGAAAGTAAGTAAGCAATTTGAAGGAAGTCTTCTACACAATAAAGCACATGAGAGCAGTTCATTACAGTCCTTGTAGTGATTTTAGATAAAATGTGGCGTTAGGCTACGCGTTAAAGAGATTTTGTCAATTAAATCAATTGTTAAATTAGTCTTTGTAATTAGATTGCAAGGCATCTAACTGGCCTGACGAAAGCAGTGTTTGAAGCGCTGAATTAAGTTTGTCGAGCAGTACTTTGTTGCCTTTTTTAACGGCAATGGCAACGGGGGTACCACGATAATTCGATTGCACAATTTTAACGTTAACACCGTACTGTTTAGCGAGGTACAGCCCCACCGAACGCGGCATAATAGCTGCGGTGGTTTCACCGTTGGCGAGCATTAACATAGCTTGCTCTTTTGACTCTGTTTGGATTAAACGAAAGTTATCTTTTATGTGCTTCTCTTGCCATATGGTTTCGGTGATCGAGTGTTTGTCGCCGCTAATTTTTTTTCCGTAAAGGTCGTGCACAACTTCAATGTCTTTACTGTCTTCTTTTACGAACACTGTGGTGTAGCGAAAATAATAGGGTAGGGTGAAATCAAAGTACTTTTCTCGCAGCGGATTGATTTCCATTCCAGTCACGCAATCAAGCTCGGAAAAACGTAAGTGGTTTACTACTTCATCCCATGTATCTGCAACTAAATACAGTTCTTGATTAACTTGCTGTAACACACGCGTAAGTACATCGTAATCAAAGCCAGTTGGTTGGTTATTCTCGATAAACTGAAAGGGCGGATAGCCTGTTGCCATACCACATTTAATACTATTCCCCGTTTGTGCAGTTGCGGTGTGGGTAAAAACCGTTAATAAAAAAAACATAGCCAAGCGGAAAAGAAACGTAGTCATTATATAAAGCCGGTATTGAAAAAGATGCAGCGCAAAGAAAAAGCGCGAATAAAAGGTATTTAGCGACACAAATTATAGTTTAATGCGCGCTAAAAATTAACAGCGTTTGCGTTTAAGAATTAGCGCTAAATCAAAGAAATTGCATTTAATAGCGATATTGAGCAGCTTTTACACAGCTAATTGCCTTTGTCTTACCTTAGCAAGGTTGTTTTCACACTAAACTACAGCAAAGCGTTTCTTAAGCTTTTCTTAAGTATTGCCGTTTAAGGTCTAACAAATAGAACGCGCTAGGTAGTCACAGCTGAGAATAATAATGCTGACAGATCTTAAAAAACATCTAATGCCGTATTTGGTATTAACTTTGTGTGTGCTAGGTGTGCTTAGCACTTTTCGCTTGGGCTTTAGCCTTTGGCAGTATTAACACGTTTCAACCCCCAATGCCTTGTTAAATTTATTAATTGGTGGATTACGCATTGATTTAAGTACATTGGACTATTTACTGCTTATTCCTGTACTTATCTCACCGCTTGCATTAATTATTAAATCGTTAAAACCAATATGGCTAGCATGTCTTAAAAGTTACTTGGTGCTAATTCTAACAATCTTGGTGTTTTTAGAAATGGCCACACCCATGTTTATTGAAGAGTATGGCTTGCGACCAAATCGTTTGTTTGTGGAATATTTGGTGTATCCAAAAGAAGTGTTTTCAATGTTGATGAGCGGGCATTTTGTTGCCGTTTTTGTAACACTTATTTTATTGGCCGCTGCGATTAAGTTAATTGTGTTGCCGCTAGTAAATTATTTTGTGTTTAAAACGACTGGGCAAACTCACGCTACAGCAAAGGTTAAACTCGTCGCTATTTTACTGGTGCTCGCTACACTTATACTACTTGCCCGTGGCACATTTGGACACAGACCTATTAATCCTGCGTATGTGTTTTTTTCAAATGATGCGCGAGTGAATTCGCTAACGCTTAATTCTACCTATTGTGTGATACATGCAGTTAAAGCGCTGCTAAATGAAAAAAATGCGAGCAAACTATATGGCACGATGCCTGAGCGCGAGGTTATAAACATTGTTCGCCAAGAAACAGGCTTACCAATATCGGCTTTTACTTTACCGATCAATCCAATGTTTAACATACAGCAGCCTAGCTACCATGGTGCAAAAAAGAATTTGGTGATCATTTTAGAAGAGAGCCTCGGCGCCCAGTATGTTAAACGTTTAAACGGCTTGCCACTAACACCTAATATCGACAGTTTGTATCAAAAGGGGTGGGAGTTTAACAAGCTTTATGCAACGGGCACGCGCTCTGTACGTGGTATTGAGGCCGTTGTTACAGGCTTTACGCCGACGCCTGCAAGGGCGGTTGTTAAGTTAGACAAGTCACAAAAAGGTTTTTTTACACTTGCAAGTTTGTTGCAGTCTGAAGGTTACAACACCCAGTTTATTTATGGCGGTGAAAGCCACTTTGATAATATGAAAAGTTTTTTCTTGGCAACGGTTTTCAGACAATTGTGGATTTTGACGATATTGATAAGCCAAATTTTGTTGGCTCTCGGGGCGCTAGTGACCAAGATGTATTCAAACAAGCGAATACAGAGCTTAATAAGCTGGCTTTGCAAGAAAAACCGTTCTTTAGCCTGATTTTCACTTCAAGCAATCATGATCCTTTTGAGATTCCAAATGGGATGATAAAGCCGCTTGATTATACAGCATCTCAGCTTGCTCAGTATGATGATAAAGAGCGCGCAAGACATAAAGCAATTCAATATGCAGACTTTGCCTTAGGTGAGTTTATTAATACAGCAAAAACACAATCGTATTGGCAAAATACGGTGTTTTTGATTGTTGCCGACCATGATGCACGTGTGTTAGGTCAGCATTTGGTGCCAGTAAACAATTTTCATATTCCAGCTATTATTCTAAACAGTGAGTTTGATAATCAGAATTATAAAGCCATTGCTAGTCAAATTGATTTGGCGCCAACGGTGCTGTCATTAATGGGGGTAACCAATCAATCGCCTATGATTGGGCGCGATTTAACAAAAAGTGCCACAACTGGTAGGGCATTAATGCAGTATGCTGATAATTTTGCCTACTACAGTGACAAAGGTGTCACTATTTTACAGCCAGGGAAAAAACCGAAAATGTTCGATTTTAATAGCGCAGATAATTATATGAGTGAAAAACCACTCGATCATAATGAGGCGAAAGTGGCGTTGGCACATGCGCTTTGGGGCAGTTTAGCGTATCAAATTGGCATGCCAGCCACTAGCAATATTTTTTAAAACGTAATTGCGTATTTTTCTTTGATAAGGGGAATAAGCCTTTTTGATACCGCTAGTACTTCAGGCTTGTCTTTGCGTAAATAAATTTCACCATTTTGGTATGCCTGCCACTGGGCATTTTCAAATATTGCTTTGCCGTAGGTGTTGCTAAGTGATTGAGCCACACGTGCTTGCTCAGTGCTTGCTGTTAAAATCCAAGCGAGTTCTAGGTGGTTATCACCGAATACGGCTTCAATTTTGCGCGGGAAACCAAATGCTGAAAAATTAAAACAGTTAACTTGTTTTTGTGCATTAGGCTTGGTTAACAACCAGGGTTTAGTGTCTTGAATCACAAGCGGTTGGCAGTGTTTTTTAAATATGGGCATAAGTTCATCAATTGACGCGCCAAATTTAAGTAAGGTATTTAACGTAACTTCACTTTGCTGGTTATTGTTGATATGTGGGTTAGACCAAACAAATAAATTTGGGTGAAGCGCATCCTGCCCGATTAAGGTAGCACTGTTGGTGTGTGTATTTAACCACAATAAATGATTGCTGTGTGCTTGATACGTTAAGTACTCAGCATATTTTTCGCTTAAGCCGGTAATGGCACTTTCACTGATATTATTTGTGTTAATGTGCGCCGCCTTACCATCTGCGATTACAATAGCAGCCTTTCCGCCGTGTTTTACACTGTCACATACTAAATGTTGCTCTGTGTGTTTTGCTAGTGGAAAACGCACTGGTAAGTTAGACACAACGCGCACGTTTGTTTGGCAATTTTCTTGCAATTTAGTTAGAGATGAATCAAATGATTCGCTTATCGAAATATCAAAAATGCTGGCTGGTACTGCGTTAGCGTTTGCTGAAAGGGTAATAGCGAGTGTACAAAGTGCGAGCAAAAATTTGTTCATAGTTGTTTGTTTATCTGTTGTTTTTAACTAAGTCGCAAATTGTTTTTAAAAGGTTACAATATTTTTGACGAAACAAAAGCTTAAAAAACAAAAAGGCCAGCAAGTGCTGGCCTTTATTCGTCTGTATCAAGTGTGTTAGCGTTTAACGCTTAATCTGCTTTAATAAAGCTTTTGATTGCTTGTAATGAATCAAACCCTTTGTAACCAAGAGATTTTAATTCATCGTTTACACAAAATAGCACGGCGCTGTCTTTATTCTCTTCTTCTTCAGCCATATCTAGGCAGAATTCATAAGAATCTTTCACTGTTTCTACGCTCGCTTGTTCTTCGCTTGCCCAAACTACAGTGCTTGCTAATGCCAATACCATTAAAAAAATCTTCATATTTACCCTTTTTCAATTAACTGGATTGATATTTTTAACACCGACAAATTAGGGTTATTTTTGTTTTAAGTAAAACGATAAATAATTGTCGTAAAGGTAAAATTTATTTTGTGTTTATTTCGAGTGACGTTTGTTATTAAGGCAAAAAAAAAGGTTAGCTACTATCGCTAACCTTTTTTTTTAAGAAGTTATTGCGTTAATACTACATTGCAGCGCGGAATATCTCTGCAATTTCTTCAGAAGTAGCCTGTATTGGGTTAGTAAATCCGCAGGCATCTTTTAGCGCATTTTCAGTGAGTGTTGGAATATCGTCAGCTTTTGCGCCTAACTGCTCAATACCTGATGGAATACCAACATCACTGGCTAAGCTAACAATTGCGTCAATTGCTGCATCTGCACCTTGTTGTTCGCTTAAATTGCTCACATCAACGCCCATTGCTTTTGCAACATCACGTAAGCGACCTGGAACCGCTTTAGCGTTAAAACGTTGTACGTATGGTAATAAGATTGCGTTACATACACCGTGAGGCAGATCGTAAAAACCGCCAAGCTGGTGCGCCATAGCGTGTACATAACCAAGCGATGCATTGTTAAATGCCATGCCTGCCATAAATTGCGCATAGGCCATTTGTTCACGTGCTTCTATGTTCTTGCCATTATTCACCGCTTCGCGCAAATGTGTTTGAATAAGTTCGATCGCTTTAATTGCAACAGCATCAGTGATTGGCGTTGCAGCAATTGATACATACGCTTCAATTGCATGGGTAAGCGCATCCATACCGGTTGCGGCAGTAAGCGAGGCAGGTTTTGCCAGCATTAGCTCAGGGTCGTTAACCGATACTAACGGCGTGGTGTGTTTATCAACAATGGCCATTTTAATGTGGCGCTCTTCATCGGTAATAATACAAAAACGCGTCATTTCTGAAGCCGTACCGGCTGTTGTATTAATTGCGACAAGCGGTAGCATTGGTTTTGCTGATTGGTCGACCCCTTCATAGTCGCCAATTTTGCCGCCATTTGCAGCAACAAGCGCAATGCCTTTTGCGCAATCATGTGGCGAACCGCCACCAAGTGAAATTACAAAGTCGCAATCATTGTCTTTTAAAATACTTAGGCCATCGTTTACATTGCTAACGGTAGGGTTTGGCTGGGTACCGTCAAAAACCGCCGTTGCGACATCGCGCTCGTTAAGCAGCGACTGAACTTTTTCTACAACACCAATTTGGTTCAGGATTTTATCGGTTACGATAAGCCCTTTTTTAAATCCTTTTGCTTGAATATTATCAGCGGCATCTTTTAAACAACCTGCACCCATTAAATTAACGGTAGGAATATAAAATGCAGTAGTCATAATGATTTGTCCTTTATTTAGTGAGAGTTACTTTATTGCGACGGTGATTGTCACATGCGAAACCTTTCGTCTTTTTGATTTAAAACAAATACCACGCTTAGAACATTTAGACTTTAATCTAATGCGCTTTTATCGGCGCTTATTTGAGGCATTTAGAGTGGCAGTGAAAACAACAAATGACAGAGAAAATAATCAAAAATTCAGCATGTTATGACACGTTTTATTACATTTAACGATTCAATCCCATTTACGTTTTGTTTTATCGTATTTGGCTTGTTTATTAAAATTGGGTGGCGTTTAAATAGTGCATAACAATAAAAAGGGATTACATAATAATGGCAAACAACATTCAGCAAGGAACGTCACGACGCCAGTTTATAAAAAGCGCTGCAGCAAGACAATTACCGGGTTGTGAAACCTTAGTCGTGGCAGAAGCTGGACATGCATTGCAATGGGAGCAGCCAAATGTATTCAATCACGCTGTAATTTCGTTTCTGAACAAAGTAACTGCGTAACAGACACTTAGTGACGAACTAGAGCGAGTTGATCTTTGTGGTCTAAATTCTGTTCAAATCCAAATCTTTTTGATCGCGGCGTCGCTTTGTAGGCTTAGCTGTCTAAGTCAAGAAGTAACAACAAAACACTCTGCGGTCAACAGGCGCTAATGATAGATGCAAATTTAACGGTTAAGGCTTTATTTTACCGACTGATTTTTATACTATCAAAACGCATGTGCAAGTTATCAAGGAGTGATAATGAAAATTAAGCTACTGATTGTTACCGTACTTATTATGTTTGTGACTAAGGTGCAGTCGTCACAGGCGACCCTAGTGCAAAAGTCAGCTGAGTTTGCTAAAGCAAGCGAAGGTTTTCAGTTACATTTACGCGAAAAATTTTTCAAATCTGAGTCTATTCCGTTTCAATCTAACCAAATACACCTAGAATTTGGTAGCCAAGTACCCTTTAAAGATTATGTGCTTGAAATAAAAAAAGGTAATAAAACCTGGTCAAGTGATCTGGTTTTATTTAACCAACAAGACAATGTGATTGATTTTAATGCCTTGTTATTTGGCTTACTTATTGACCATAGAGATATTCTTCATTTAACTGGGCAAGCTGGTTATGATTTTTACTTAGATTTGGAAAACAACCTAGCGGAAGATTTTAAAAAATTTCACAACCAATACCAAAAAAGCCTAGAAAGCTATTTGAATTTTGTTGCTTACTCACGTGATTTCACGGTGTATCAAAATCGCATTATGCCGCCGTCGGATAAGCTAAAAGCCTTAGCAACAAAGGTAAAAGTTGTACCGCCTGTTGAGCATCAGCAGTTAATTAGCCAATTTATTGATGCGATTAATAGCCAAAATACTGCATTTTTGATGGCGCAGCACATTCCCAATGCAAGCCAACGAGAAATTGATATCTATTCACGAGGCTTAAATGTGCTTTACGAATATTTTGCCAAGATAGGTAATCCGAGCGATTTCAAAATAGTGCAATCGAGCGATCTTAAAACCTATTCTGGCCCCAAAAAAACCTTTTATGTAATCGAGCTACTCAACCATCAAGGCAGGCACAAAGTCGAAATGGAGTTTTTCTTTGCTGATATGTACGGTGAGCGATACATTGGCGAATATGACATCACCGGAGTGCATTTTAGCTAATAGCTGCAATAATACCAATTCACTTAAATAGCTGATCATCCTAGCGGGCTAAATATCATGCTAACTGCGTTAGAATTTATCAATGTAGAACAACTACATAAGAAAAATTCCGCCTTGTTACCATTTCATTTATCCAGCGCTATCTGTGATCACATACTTAACAGAATTGGTATAAAATAAGCAAAATGGCTGCACCGTTTTGCTTATTTTTGGTTGCTCTTTTTAAGAAAATGCTAGTTTGTGACCGCGTTTCTTATACCAATTCGATTGTTTAACATCATAACACAATCCCTTTAAACCAAACTCTTAGCCGCTTTTACATTGCAGTGACACACGTGTAATTAACGTGTTATAAATCGAGGTAAGAATTTCAAGGAGGTAGCGTGCAAAGTTCACGTAAATTTAAGGATTATCTGACCGCTCGACCTAAACCCACTGGCATTGATGTGTTATGCAGCTTAAAGCATTTTGCCATCATAACGTATGCGGTGCCGACAGAGCGATTTGCAGGGTTGTTTCCGAAGCGCTTTTTACTCGACACCATTGAATTAAATGGCGAGAAGATGGCGTTAATCTCGGTAGTGCCCTTTATTGATGTTGACTTTACCTCGGCAGTGTTTCCGTTTGCCAAATTCACTATGGGGCAAACTAATTACCGAATCTATATTATTGATAGTGAAACGGGTGAGCGTTGTGTGTGGTTCTTAGGCACCACACTTGATTCATGGACCTTAGCGGTACCGCGTTATCTGTGGAATTTGCCATGGCATGCGGGCAATATTCGGTTTGATTGTATTTTTGATGAGTCGACAGGCTTGTACCAGCAGTATCGTATGGAAACACGTTCCCAATGGGCTGCGGCATCGGTTGAGCTAAGCCAATCTGATAGCGATAGTCTACATTTTCCCGGCTTTCCAGATACAGAATCAGCGCTGGTTTATTTAACCCATCCGCTTGCGGGTTTTTATTATCGTCGAGATAAAAAACTTGGCACGTATCGGGTATGGCATGACGAATTGCGTGTAAAACCCGGTCAGCTTAAATCTGCAAGCTTTAAGCTGTTATCGGATTTAAACTTGGTAAATAACCAAGAGCAACAGTCGCCGTACAGTGTTTTAATTGAACCTATCAACGAATTTACAATTTATCTGGCGCCAACGGTGATAAACGATTTGAACACGGGTTAATTACCTTTTAATAAGTTATTTCGATAAACACAAGGAGTTGTAATGGCATTTTCAAGCCAAGAAAATGAGGCATTGCTTGCCGTTAAAGGGGTTGGGCCAACCGTGATAAAGCGCTTTGAAGAAATAGGCATTCATTCATTTGCTGACTTAACCCAATACAGTGTTGATGATATTGCCGAAATGGTCGCCTCAATGTTAAGAACGAGCTGTTGGAAAAACAGCCCGCAGGCTAAAATGGCCATTGCAGCAGCAATTGAACGCGCAAAATTAACGCTTTAATCGCACGTTTCTTACAGGATGTTTTATGAAAAATCTTGGTAATTTAACCTTTTTTTGCGGCAAGATGGGAGCGGGCAAGTCAACCCAAGCAAGGCTTATAGCGAAGCAAACGCACACCGTTTTGATTTCTGAAGATGAATGGTTAAGTGCGCACTTTCCCGAGCAAATTAAGTCGTTTGATGACTATATTCATTATGCAAATCTGATTAAACCGTTTGTGAAAACGCATGTGCAGCGTATGTTAACAACGGGTACTCATGTAGTAATGGATTTTCCTGCGAATACCGTAAAACAACGCGCTTGGTTGCGTTCATTGAGCGATGAAATTAATGGCCAACATAAAGTTATCTACCTAGATGTGAGTAATGCAACATGCCTTGCACAAATCGCCAAGCGTCGTGTTTCAGAACCTGAGCGATCGCATTTTGACACAGAAGCAATGTTTCATCATGTGACACAATATTTCGAGCCCCCGCAAGAGAATGAAGGACTTAATATAGTTCTAAACAAAAGTGCACAATAACATACTAAATTTAAAGCATAGTTTTACGTTAACCTTGAAAAAAAGGAAAGTTAATTTAAGCGCCCGAGTATAGATTAACCTAACATTACATCGCTTAAGAAACGTGAATAGGAAAATATATGGATTTTAACGTATTACTTATATTCGTTATTGCTTGCTTGGCAATTAATTTAATTCCCGGACCCGATGTGATATACATCGTATCAAACACAATGAAAGGCAAAATGGCAACGGGATTAAAAGCGGCAATGGGGCTGGGCGCTGGCTATTTTGCACATACTTTGGCTGCATGTCTTGGTTTGTCGGCGATAATTTTAAGCTCTGCACTGGCATTTACCCTAGTTAAGATGTTGGGGGCCGCGTATTTATGTTACCTCGGAATTAAATCACTTTATGCAATGTGGTGTGGTGAAAGTCAGGTCGTGCTAAACGATAAATCACGCGCTTCTGGCAATGTATTTTTGCAAGGAATAATCGTAAGCGTTTTAAATCCAAAAGTGGCGCTGTTTTTTCTGTCGTTCTTGCCGCAATTTATCGACACATCGTCTGCTGATGTAGCATTTCAGCTGCTGTTATTGGGCTGTGTTTTTAGTCTATTGGCAACGGCATGTAATTTACTCTACGCAGTTTTAGGAAGTTGGCTGTTTAAAAGAGCAAACTCAGCGCGGTTTACTCGTGTTTTAGATGGCATTTCCGGCGTGCTACTGGTGGGCTTAGCCAGTAAAGTGCTGGTCAGTGACGTCACCAAGTAATCGTTTTAATACGTTTTACGTGCCAGCCATGCTCTATGCTGTCAAGCATTCTACTCGTCACTTTACGTTGAGATAACCCGTTGACGGTAAACGAGTGCAAGAGCGAGCAAAATTGCGACGATGCCTAAACCTATGGGTATAAAGGCACTGCGAATGGCGCGTTCGAAGTTTAAAAAGTCGGGAATGCCTGCTTGCCAAAAGGTCCATTCAGATGCGATAGCGGTTGCAATATTTTCTCCGCCAGAGGTTAACACAATGATTGCATCGTGATTAATTGGATTGAGGCGAAGTGCGCTGTTAATTGCGGGCTCATTTGCGCCATCATGACCGAGAATAAATTTACCATTCGGTAGCGGGGCATATAGCATCGCACCCATGCCCCAAATTGGCGCCCCAAGTTTATGACCAAGTGGTTGACTTAATGTGTTGATGGCATTTTTAGTGTGTTTATCCGTTTGCTGTAAGGCCAATACAAACTGAGTAAGGTCATTAGTGCTAGCCAGTAAGCCTGTTGCAGCAGGGCTTACATATTGATAAAAAGGCGCCTTGTTGCCGGCCGAATCATAAGCGTGTGCCACATTGCTGTGCGTTTCGATAAATGCATAATTGGTGCGATGCATCGAAATCGGTTCGAAAACGGTTTTTGCCATAAAATCTTCAAATGACATCTTAGTCACATTCTCGATGATATGTTCTGCAATGAGGTAACCGCCGCCTGAATATTGCCACTGAGTTGCTGGTTCGTATCCGATTTCAAGTTTAACGTCACCGCGTGCGCCTTTAGGGTGGTTTAATGACTCAATTAAACTAGGCATTGGCTGGCTTTTACTAATGTCGGCAAAGCCTAAGCCATCGGTTAACCCCGAGGTGTGTGACAGTAAGCGGCGTAAGGTGACTTCACTAAGGTCGAAGCTGGATGCGGGTAATTGCCATGCCGCTGTTAGGTAATTAGCAATAGGTGCATCTAAATCAATGTCGCCTTGTTGCGCTAATTGATACACACCATATGCGGTAAATAACTTGCTCATTGACGCCACAGGGAAGAGGGTGTCGCCATTCACCGAATTTATTGATGGTGTGAATTGCTCTGACACAACTCGCCCATCTTCAATAATAACCATGGCAAAATTTCCTTTTGCCTCGTTCAAAAAGCGCTGTTGGGTCTTAGCAATAAATGCGGCCGTATCGTCTTGTTTGGCAAGCGGTGTTAACCACCAACCATTTAATGCGCCGTAAAGGCAAACGCAACTCCAACTCACAGTGAGTACAATAAAGCTTATAAGTACTTTAACTAAACGCATAACATATCCTTGTTTTGTCTTATTACCTTGTATGGCTTAAATTACTTCCAGTTCTTCTTTGTCTTTCACAAAGTAAATAGACAGTACAAGCAGTGCAGCAGGGAATAGGAATACATTGGTGAAAGACAAAACAAGGGTCATTTGTAGAATGCTCATTAACAACATTAACACCGAAAACACTTTGAGCAGTGGCGGCAAATGTTTGTTAATTAAACATACAATTGAAAATACAGCCGCGAATAATGTGTATAGCCCCAGAGAACCAAACGCTATTACCATCGCGACCAAGCCTGTACTTTCTGAAAGCGTATTTTGGTTAGTTAAGGCTAAATAAATATCAAATAACACAGTTGAGTGAAATATGGCGACGATTGCGGCCATAGTACACAGCAAAATACGAGCGGAGCGGGCATTAAAGTGAGATTTTAGGTGATTGCTTAAGCTTAAATAAACACACACTTCTAACGCGCCAATCAATACAAACAGTAAATCACGCCAATTGAATGTGAGTAGATCTTGTTTAAGAGCGGCTTCAAAGCCATCAAAGGTTTGGCCCAAAAACGTGATCCAGTAAAATGGAAATAACACTGCTAGCAAAGCAGCCGCCCCAGCGGATATAAAATTATCGCGAGAAGTCATAATACGTCCTTTCGTTATGTATCCAGATCAGTGTCTGAATGATCGTGTTCATATTGCAAAATATCGCCCGGCTGACAATTAAGCGCCGAACAAATTGCTTCTAATGTTGAGAACCGAATGGCTTTCACTTTGCCATTTTTAAGCAGTGATAAATTGGTCATTGAAATACTGATATCTTGCGATAATTGTTTCAATGACATTTTATTTTTTGCCAGTTCTATATCTAGGTTGATTCGTATACTCATGCTTATAAATTAATCGCGAAATTTATGTTTGTCAAATAAAATTTTATGATAAACGTAAAATGATTGATGTTTAACGTTTGTTTGAGGGTAGTGTAAAAAACACGTTTTTTGCGACGGTTTGGGCTTTTAAAACGTGAAACTATTGCAATAATTTGATCAATCAACAAACAGTTGTTAGGCTGAATGAAGCATTGAGCAGTAGGGATGCATTTGTTTTTAAGTGGTACTTAATAAACTAAATAACCTCAGTTTTGGATGAGAGCGTTTTTACTGCTTTTGCGTTAATCACACACTAACTTGTTTAAGTTGGTGTCACCTTTCTTGCATCAGTAAGCGACTAAAAAACGCGTGTTCAGTTGCGACAAATCTCAACTGCCTACCAACGTCTAATCTAACTCTGAGGACAACAACTCAGATTTAGGAAAAGCAATGATTAAACAGTTAGTTATGGTGGCGTTACTGAGCGCCGCTGCAATCTCACCAGCGAGTTGGGCGGGCTCACAGTCGGTTGAAATCGACAGTGTATCGGTTAACAACAAGCAAACTTGGCTCAAAGTTAAAGGTAAACTAAAAGGCTTTGGTAAAAATACGTCGTTAACCTTACGAGATGCCGACAACCTAGAGGTTGTTTTTCATTCAGAAACCGTGAAAAACAAACGCTTTAATGCGAAAGTGCAAATTGAAGATCTCATTTATGTGCCGTGTAAAATTGCCGCTGTTGCGAATAACAATACCACTTTAATTGATAGCGCAGATGTGACCGATGTTAGTAGTTGCGGCGGTTACAGTGCGACATTATCGGGTTTAGTGACTGATGAACCTATTCCATATGCCAGCGTTAGTGTTACCGTAAATGGTAATACCTTTACGACTACAGCTGATGAAAACGGCGCTTATTCGCTGACGATTTTAACCACTACACTCGAAACACTTGTGAAAATAGAATCGTCGGCCTTTGATGCGCAAACTGGCGATGAAATTAACTTCGTTAATTTGTTAGGGTCGTTTGAAAAAGTATTAGAAGATGACTCTCATAATGTTACTAACGTAACAACTGCGAGTTACGTATTAACGCTTGCGGCAAATGGCTTTCAAGAACCCACTAATATTTCTGAATTACAGCAAGCTGAAACCGCAGTTGATGCATCGCAGTTAATTGAATTAGCGGCGGTCATAAAATTGATTGTTGATGATGTGAATTACCAATTGCCCGATGGTTACAACAGTATTATTGAATTTGTGTCATCGCAAGGTGCGGTTGAGAGTTTTATTGAGAACACGCCCGAAGCAGACCTAATCGCCGCGCAAAACGCGATTTTAGCCGACACTGACTTGGTGGCAGGGTTCGATGAAAGTGATATTCCAAGTTTTTACTACGCCATTGATACTGCCGAACCTGGGTATTTATCACGCAGTGGCTCAGCACTTAAATTTGACGCGACAGGTACTGGAAGCAAGCTTAGTTTTACTTCATGGAATGGGCAAGCAATTAACGCGGGCTATTCGTGGCACGTTGCCAATGGTCGAATCGAAACAACCTATACCACCCCTATCGAGCAAGAATTACTCACTTACAATATTGAATCGCTTACCGATGATCAAGCTGAAATCGACGCATTTTATGCAGGCGGTGGGGTAGACGACCAAATCGTGTTTTATCAATCAACGCTTTCGCAAAATTACACACGTGTTGTTGATGGTGCGTTAGTTGATATGATTAATGTTGAAACGCGTGTTGAAAAGCGCACGCCACCGATTCAATTAACGAATGGCGATACCTTAACGCTGCAAAATAACAAAATTGAAATTAGCAGTAGTCAGCAAACTTTTCGATCTAGGCTTGATATTGAGCCGATTGCGTTTCAAGCGGACTGTAACAATGGCGTCGCATGTGTGCTTGGTTTGTGGGGCGGGCAATACAATTATTCGGAAGGTAAACGCGCTTATGATGATTATATTTATCCTACCACCTCGTATGCCGATGTAATTATGTTTGATTCAAATGGCGTGGCAAACGGCAAAATATCTAATATTAGCGCAAACTGGCAGGTAAATAATGCGGGCCAGTTAGTGATCCAATATCCAAATGGCGCTGTGCAAACGAGCGAAATCATTGATCAACTTGGATTAGAATACGGTGTGTTTTCTCAGTTCAGTACGCCAGAAGGGGAATTTGCTACCTATGATATTTGGGTAAAAGGACAAACTAACTTTGTACTCGATAGTGCTTATTTGCAGCCAACAAGCAGCAATCATTACTGGAATGGTGAAATTAATTCGTGGATCCCGGGTTCGTTTGATAGCAATGGTTTGCTTATTCCAGAACGCTTATGGGGCTGGTTGTTTACCAGTCACACAGTGCAAAATATCGATGGCGTTGCTTGGCAGGGACCAGACCAAAACGGATTAAGCAGCATTAATTTTGTGCTAAGTGATGCGGTGAGTTATCAAGTGGGCACACAGAATATTGAAATTAACCGCCTACCTTTTGCCAAACGTTTTTGGTACCCCATTGCAAGTACCATTATTAACGGTGATAGAGTATTTTACATTGTTGAACGTGAAGAGCGTGATGCGCAATTGTGGTTTGGCGGGCAGCCGGGTTACAACACCTTTATCCCATCGCGCATTAATATTGAGCGAGAAGTAGACCGGGCAAATTACACCAATGCAGCGCGCTAAAAGGTTAAGGGCATATGCCCTTAACGCTTAATAAATTGAGGTGTTAATTTACCAGTTATAGCGATAAGTGAGTTTCACCATCGCACCTTTCGCAGGAATATGGCTGGTATTAGCGTTAGAGCGTAATAATTG
The DNA here is from genome assembly GCF_056159365.1 of Pseudoalteromonas sp. ABV4_021. Taxonomy (NCBI): domain Bacteria; kingdom Pseudomonadati; phylum Pseudomonadota; class Gammaproteobacteria; order Alteromonadales; family Pseudoalteromonadaceae; genus Pseudoalteromonas; species Pseudoalteromonas sp. ABV4_021. Next base: position 1,467,400 of record NZ_JBSWVB010000002.1, read on the forward strand.
ACTATAAAGCGGGTAATACTCGCGGTTAGTGGCGTTTTCTATACCAATATTTACAACGCTTTGGTCTAGTTCAATGCTTGCGAATAAGTCGAGTGTGGTATACGAATCTGTTTGGTGGCGACCAAACCCAGTGTTGCCATTTAAGCGGTAATCGTGGCCGTCTACATAGTTTAATTGCGCTTGCAGATTGATGTTATCGTACTGATATTGGGTTGCGAATGTTGCTTTTAATGGCGCTATTCTAAAACCATTCATTTCGCGCCATTTGTCGGTGCCTTCAGGTTTTTCATCACCGTTTATTTTACTCACTAACGCCATCATGCTTAGGGTGTCAGTGAGGTAATAGTTTACGTCCAGCTCGATACCTGAAATACGTTCTTTATCGCGGCGCAAATCTAAACCAAAGCCGCTACTTTTAACGCGTCCACGGTCTGACGTTGAATTAAAGAGCGCACCATTAACGCTAACGTTATCCGATTGATAGTTAAAACCAATTTCAAAGTTATCTGAGGTCACGGGTTCTAACTTACTGCTTTTGATGTCAAAATCACTTGATGCGTAGCGAAGTAGCAGACCAATATCAGGTAATTCGTACCCTTGGTCAAATGCGATATAGGTTTTTACATTGTCGGTTAGACTATAGTTTACGCTGGCGTTTAGCATAGTGCCGTCGTAGCTTTTGCTGCCACCATCAACAGCATTACCTTGGCCAAGGGTTGTAAAATCATCGAACGAAACACGAATATGTTCAAAACGTGCACCGGCGTCTACATCAAGACCCCAATCTGTGTGGTACTTGTATTGCGCAAATGCGGCAATGTTATTGGTGTCGGTTTCTGGCATAAAGGTTTTATCTTCGAGTTTGACAAACTCTAAGCCGTTACTGTTATCAAATACTTCTGGGTCATATGCTGTGATCGGCATTTTAGTTGACTCAAAATTACCATCTAGGCCATAAATAACGGTGTGATTGCTAATTGGCAGGCTAAATGCGCTTCTAAAACCAAGCACTTGCGCGTTAAGGTAAACTTGCCCTAAATGATTCCAAGAGGCGAATGGGCGACCGTCAAACGGATAAAAACGGGTTTCGTAGTCGCGATAATAAAGCTGGCCAGAAAACTGCTGAGACCATAAGTCGTTATCAACATAATGAAGATTAAACATTAAGTTGTCGGCACTATTTTGTTCAGCTAATACCAGGCCTTTGCGCGGTTTTGCACTTACGCTATGTAATGGCAGCGAGTTAACACTTGGATCTGACGCGAATTCCGTGTCTTGGCTTGAATCAAACCACATTACACTGGCAAATAGCTCTGCATTTTTATCAAACTGATACCCGACCTTGCCGTGAAGGCTAAATTGAGTGCTGTCAAACAGATCTCCTTGGCTTGGCTCGGGTGCAATTCTGTCACCATTTGCATCAAAATAGCCACCGGTCGATGCGATATCAAAGTCCACTGCAAACGACAGCTTATCGCGTTGATCAGCAATACTTTGACCCAGTTTATAGGTGGTGGCATCGCTTGAAACTTCAGTTAAGCTAGTGCTTAATTCTGCACGTGTTTGGGTGCTTGATTGCTTAGCTGTTTTAGTGGTGATGTACATCACACCGCCGCTTGCGCCTGAACCGTAAATGGCGTTACCACCACGTACAATTTCAATTGAATAGATCAGTGATGGATCAAGATTAAATAGGTCGCGCGACACATTACGGTTAGTGCTCATTGGCACACCATCAATCAATACCAGTAAATTGCGCCCACGTAATGTTAAACCAAAATTCGTCATGGTTTGACTGGCAGGCGATACTCCGGGCACTAGTTTGCCAATTACCTGAGCTAAGTTTGCATTCGCGGCCATTGCATTAGTGATATCGGCTGCTGAAAAATAGCTGGTTTGACGTGCAACACTGGTCAACCCTTGTTGCATACGAGAGCCATTTACTTGCACTACTTCAATGTTATCTAATGGTGCAGCTGTTGATGGTTTGCTCGTCGTTTGCGAATTTTGATTTTGCGGTGCTTTTGCTTTTAGCACTACACCTTGCGGTGATTTCCACTCAGCGTATAAATTTGATTGGTTGAGCAAATACGTAAGGCCTTGAGCCGCAGTAAATTGGCCTTTAAGCGGCGCATTTTGTTGTTCGTTTAATAGCGCATCGTTTACAAATAATTGAATGCCAGTAACGCGCGTAAATTCAGCTAAACCTTGGCGTAGCGAGGATGCATTAATATCAAACTGAACTAGCTGATTAACACTTTGCGTATTGGCAAACACAACAGGTGAATACATCGTAGAAAGAGAGGCTGCTGAAATAGCTAATGCAAGTGGGAGGGTTTTCATTTTTAACCTTAATAAAAATAATTCTTACTATCTATAACGCGTTAAAAATGAAAAACCGTAAATTATTTTTAATAAATTATGAGATCGTTACTGGCGTTGCGCATTTGCTTTAAATTTAAGCTTTCCAATAACAAAGAAAGCGCAAACTCAGGCGATTGTGTATTCACATTACCCGTTACTTTTAAATTTAGGTGTTGCTGATTAACGACGCTGATTTTGTAATCCACAAAAGGTTGTAACTGCTTAATTGCATCGCCAAGCGGAGTTGCATTAAAAATAAGTTTGCCATCACGCCATGCCAGCGCCGCATTAATTTCGTTTGCGTGCATTTTCAGCCAATGTTTATCTGATAAAATTAACCCTTCACCTTGTGCTAGTTGCCGCGTTTGCTTGGTTTGGGTGTTGGTAACACTGACTTTATGCTCGGTTACAACCACTTTTGCCACGCCTAACGTATTTATCAAAAAAGACGTACCCAGCGCGGTGACTTGCTTATTATTAAACTCTACGCGAAATGGCCGATTAGCGTCGCTTGCCACATCAAACCAGGCATCTCCTTCAAGCAATTTGATTATGCGTTCGTTTTGACTGTAAGCAACGGCAATTTTAGTGGCTTTTTTTAACTCAATAACGGAACCGTCGCTCAAGGTTACAGGGCTTTGCTCGGCACTAAAGTACACCAATGATGGCGCTATTTTGCTGGTGTTGGGCGTTTTGAAAAGCCAAATTGTTAGCACACATGCCACTAACGATAAAAACGCCAATGAATGACCTAAACGAGTCGCTTTATTACTGTTCAGTAATATGTCGCGCTCAGCAAAGTAGGTATCTTGATGTTGTTTAGACTTTTTGCACCAAGTGACAAAAGCGCGCTGTTGCGCGTAAGTTACATTATCAGCGCGCATTTTTGTTAACCAGCGCTTGGCTTGTAAGCGAATTAACCAGCGTTTAATCATTATGCTGCGACCCCAAAATAAGCTGACGGCATTTACTTTGCAAAGTCGCCAATGACTTTTCAACCCAACTCAGTGAGCGCCCTTTATCACACGCGATATTGCGACAGCTATCGCCATTGATTTTAGCGCGCCAAATTAAATCTTTCATTTCGGGCTTTTGTTTGTCGAGCAGTTGCTGGATTTTTTCAATGGCCAGGTGCTGGCCAACATGTAGTTCTGGACAAGTATCGGCTTTAAGTGAATCCAGATCGACATCATCAACTAACTCTTTACTACTTTTGCGATAAAAATCAATTATTAAGTTGTTCAGCATGGTTGTGACATAGGCATTAATATTGCCAATGCTATGCCAGTTTTCAACTAGCATAAGTTTGAGATAAAGCTCTTGCGAAAGATCTTTTCTGGTTTCGCTACATGCTACTTTTTTGGCGAGGTGTTGCTGCATTAACGGCATGCAATGTTGATAAATTCGCTCGGCAGTATAGGGAGGCTGCATTGAAATCATTAAAACAGTCAATTTGTCGCTAATGCTAATGATAGCTATTATCAAAATCAAGCTTTATGTGGTCGGTGCACTGTGTTTATTAAATCCATTCTTTTCAACTTCATATAAAAACGTGTCGAACCTTGCCTGATTAATCATCAACACAGTGAGATTAGGTGTTAATTTAAATGTATCAGATTGATAATGATTATCGTTAGTGTTAATTTGTTTTCACTCTATAATTTTGGTTTTATGTTATGAAAAATAAGCGGCCAGTTAATTTGGCAATTCATACCATGGCGTTACCGATTACGGCCTACGCATCAATTTTGCATCGAATTTGTGCAGTGATCATTTGGTTTTATTCAGTGGCTTTAATCCCTGTAATTTATTATGCGAGTCGAACGCAACAGCAGTTTGACGAAGTGAAGTCCTATTTCAATGACGTATTTTTTATCCAATTTTTAGTTTGGGGTGGGTTAACCGCATTGGCGTATTATTGCCTTGCAAGTGTTAAACACTTTATTCAGGAATTTGGTTATTTTGAAGAGTTATCAGGCGGCATTGCGATTTCTCGCGTTACGATTGGCTTAGCGTTGGTATTAAGCATTATTGCAGGGGGCTGGGTTTGGTTAGTTTAAATGTTAATCGTCACGGTACAAAACAGTGGATTTTTCAGCGGTTCGCTAATTTATTAATTGTGCTACTTAGTCTGTGTTTTGTTTTTGTGTTTGCTACTTTTCCTGTCGACAATTATGCATCGTTAATCGGGTTGCTAGACGCTAATTGGTTTAAAGTAGTCGCCAGTATAAGCCTTATTATTTTATCGCTTAATAGCATGCTGGCTGGTTGGCAAATCGCAGGCGATTACGTAAAGGGAGGTTTCGTTAACTATTTATTCAATACATTGTGTATTGTGGTAAGTGTAATGATTGCGGCACTTGGTAACTACATTATTTGGTTTTAACCCGTGTTTAACTTTGCCAATGCACAAATATGTATGTGAAAAATAAAGCCTGTATAAAAACAGGCTTTATTGTTTAATAGCATGCCTTGTCCTGAAATGTGTTTACACATTTAGATGTAGACATACTATCCAACATTTGTGCTTCAACATGAATCTTTTAAGCAAATCTAACCAAGAATAACGCTATTTTCTAGTTAAGGTATTTGTTCATTTATTCAAATACAAAAGCGACAGTTATGTGTTGGTAAGTGATTTTAAAACAATACGTTATGATATGTTGTTTTGTTTTTTAAACGGACCTTAAAACCATGAAGTTAAATAATGGCGTGTGTGCCTTACCTCTCTTTCTATTATCGCTTTCCCTTTATGCCAATACCGAAAAGTCACTCGAACATATAGAAGTATTGGGCACACGTGCTGCTGGCGTTGCTAGCACCTTTTTTATAGGGTTTTTCGTCTGTATTTTTGGTGAGTAGGTAGTGTTTTTTAAGCGCTAAACATTCGGTGGTTTAGCAAAAATTGGATATAACTTGTAATGTGTTACTGCATTGTTGGTTGTTTGCGAATAGTATATTTGCCAAAACAAGTTGTTTAGGTATCGCAAATGGATATGCCACTTTCCGTATTTTTAGAGTTCAAAGGTATTAGTACAGCAAAAGCGGCTTTACTTGCTAAAGAATTAAAGCCCGTAACCTTTAAATTTAACACGCCGTTGTTAGCTCAAGGTGAACACTGGCAAGATTTTTACATTATCTCACACGGACTTGTGCGCCTGTACTACCTCGACTCAGAGGGTAAAGAATCAAATAAAGGTTTTTTTGGCGAAGGTGACATATTGGCACCAATTGCGCCTTCAGCAATAACGGGTCCATCGAATTTCTATGTTGAAACTCTGACTGAGGTACATGGCTACCATATTGCTTACGCAAAAGTGGTTGAGCTATTAAAAGATTGCAGCATGAGTCAGTGTTTGTTTCATCGCTTAACAGCGCAATTGCTCGAAGACAAAATAGAGCGCGAACTAATGTTTTTGCAGCAGGACGCTAAAAAACGCTACGCTTACTTTTCAAATAAATACCCAGCACTTTGTCAGCAAATACCGCTTAAACACATCGCTTCATATCTTGGTATGACAGACGTTACCTTATCTCGAGTAAAAACAAAAATTAATGCCTTATCAAATGTTAAGGCAAATGCAGGTTAATCAAATCACACTATTGCTACATTTACTTTGTAGGAATAGTTATGAAAAATTTACTCATCTGCCAAATAGTTATCTGCTGCTTACTTTTTAGTTGCCATGTATTGGCAAAGCAACACGTAAACCCAAGCGCGTTAGTGTTAATTGAATACCAAAATGAATGGGTATCGCCAAAAGGCACACTAAGAAACTTATTGGTTAAAGATAAAAAAGCATTTGCACAGGCTATTAACCAGTCTCAGCAATTATTAGCAAAAGCCCGTCAGAATCAAATGCATATTGTACACGTTACATTAAAACCCGATGCTAATTATCAAATTTTTGGCGACGCGCAATTCGGGTTGCGTGCCGCTATTAAAAAAGCCAAAACATGGCAAGGTGATATGGCAAATATCCACCCCGATTTTCAGCCAAAAGTAGGTGAGTTTGTTATTTCAGAACGCTCGGGTGCGTCGGCGTTTGCTGGTAGCAATTTAGATAGTTACCTAAGAAATAATGATATTACAACACTATACCTTGCTGGCTTTGCAACGCATGTGTGTGTTGAATCTACGCTCAGAGAAGCGCATGACAAAGGTTACACAACGTATGTTGTAACTGACGCAACAGGGGCATTTACTCAGCAACAGCAAAATTATTTTGAAGACGAGATTTTGCATCACTTTGGAAAAGGAATTTTAGTTGAAGAATTCGATGCACTTTAGCACTATCTAGTACGGCATTACACGCAACCTAGTGTTGTGTGTAATGCCTCTTATGTTATCAGCTTCCTGATTATATTAAGGCCGCAGTATAGTTATTTTTAATACTTAATGTACGTTACTCGTTTGTGGTAAATGGAATCACTTTTCCGCTAAAAATAGCTTCATCATAAATCTCGAATGTTCCTTGCCAGTTTGGGGTTTCAAGCATTGCCTGTCGCCACTCAATTTTGGCTCCTAGCGAAACAAGTGAAGTAACTTTCTGACCATACTTAACTTTTCCAAAAGACCAAGGTTTAAAAGCGCTAACCAAGGTGTTTATAACGTTAGTCTCGGTTTGACTTGCAGAGATCACATCTAATAGTTCAATGTGTTTCAATTTGTTGTCAGTGGATAAAACGAATTTTTGTAAACAACCCGACAGTAAAGCAGGACTGTTATCTACATCAACAAAATATATTAAAGCGTTTATATTTGTACTTATAAATTGATTGAAAGAGTTTGTTCCATCAAAGCATGGTAGTTGAGCGTAGTTATCTATTGCTATTGGTTCCCCCACACTTAGGCTCTTTATGCGTTCTGCCGTTCTTTGGCCATCAACCCGCATCTGTTGAAAAACAACTGAAGAAAATGTCTTTGTTAACTCGTGTTTTTGCTCGTTAGAAAGCAAATCTTTCAAATTAATTTCTGAGCTTTGTAGCTTAATACTATTATTTGTTGCAGTAAGTTCTAGCTGATTTGCCAAAGATGTTGGCAGGAGTTGACTATGATATTGATAGTGCCTGAATCTATTATTTTCAAACAAAAACATATGATTGCGACCAATTAATGTAAGCTTGAGTGAGTCACTTACAGGCCACACTAAGGTAAATCGCCCCAATTTGTTAACGGCAGTTTCAAAACTGTCACCAATTGATATCCCAAAAATAGACTGAGTTGATATGTGCCCCTGTGTTTGAATCGGAGTTAACTTTTTTGGTTGGTGGGTGGGTAACTTGTGTTCGGTTTTTAGTTTTATTGTTGGAAACTGATTTTTAGCTATTATCACACTTAATAGCTTTAGGTTATTTTGAGTTATTTTATACGTTTTACCGTTACAACTTTTAATTTGCTTTAAGGCGACGATGCCAGTTATTTGCTGATGTTGAATGTTTTTTTTAAAAATTACTGTTTGCTCAATTAACCCGTTTGAATATTTAGGTAGATTTTTTTGGATACGTGCAAACAACTTTTTTCGAACCAACTCTAGTTGCTCTTCCTCTGAACTATTTTTTTTATAATTTACGGTTGCACTAAATTCAGCTCCTTTCCTTTGTAAATCGGGAATACATTCACTCATTCTACTGTACAGGGTATGAGCAAAACTAATGTGACTAAAGAAAAATAGAAAACAGATGAAAATGAAACGCATGCGTGCACCTAACTTAAAATTATCCATTTGATATTAAATGAAATTGTTGCTTATAGAAACGTGTAATAGCATGTATGGGCTTAAAAGCATGTTTTTAAATCTATGTGGTATAAATTGTTTAATAATGTTTCAAAAATTTACGTTGATAAGAGGTAATTTCACTGGTTCGCTACATAGCAACTCAAAAAGTACTTGTTTGTAATCTAAATATTATGGCCGTTAATTAAGCGTAAATCGGGCTGTTTTTTTCGCTCTTTTTTATCACCATTAATTTTTATCTTCACGATAATAATTTTTTGATTTTCTTCTTTGAAAAATTTAACTATTTTTCACTTGCGAGCGCATCAATAGTTGATGCGGGCAAGGTTTAATTTACTAACATGTTGAGATTAAAAATATGGCAGCTGAAATTAGATTAGGTGGTCGAAAATTTTATGACGATGAACACTTTCCTGGTGGCATCGATAGGGCTGGCTTTTTCACTATTCCTGAGGCAAATTTTTTAATTAATTATGGCTATACGTTAAACGGCTTGTATTGTGGCGAATTGGCACCGAGTAACGAGGCGGAGCAAAACTTTGTTGATAACATCAATGTGGATGATGAGTCTGGATTATACGAGGTACGCTTATGGCGCAAGTACTTAAAAGCGCTATATAAAGTGAGCCACAGAGCGAGTGCAAATAGTTCTCGCAATGAAGTAACACGGTCGTATGAGAGTTTCGATGAAGCATGAGCAAAATCAAGGTAGTTATCTTGAGAAGAACAAAGCACACAAGAAAGCAAAAAAGGAAAAACCGAAAGCTAAATTAAGTCACAAATCTAAACGCAAAAAATTTGATGACGATGATGACTGGAATGACGAGTAGTACTCACGTCTTCATCTACACAAAAACCATAGGGCTTGTTTATTCTTGTTGATAGTTCAATTAGGAAAAACCAGCCCTAATGGTATGTAAAAGCCCAGTTATTTACTCTAGTGAGTCCTTAGTTTTGTGTTATTTATCTAACCTAACTAAATCAAGAATGACAGACGCAAAGGTGCCAGAAGCAGGCGTTGGGAAAGGGTCAAATCAACGACTTTGCCCCCATTGATTTCTGCGTTAACTTATCGTTTTATGTTTTTGTTATACGATTTAGTGAACACATATTTCGCTAAATTGCTTTTTAAATTTTGCCCAATCACTTGAATGACAGATCCGCTCTACTAACCTTTTTTGTACCTTGTTATATTTCGGATTTTCGTTGAGCAAAGTCATTAACTTATTACCATAAAGCAATGCGTCTTTAGGTGTATTCAAAATGTAGCTAAGCTCAAGAAGTTTATTAAGAGTATTAACTTTCTGACTGTATGACACGTTGTGCTCGCTACTCAGCAAGTCGAGATATATTTGTTTAGCGCCAGCAAAATCTTTAGTAACGATTTTTTGAGTGCTTAAAACCAGCATATCGTCAATTTCATCTTTTGAGCTACCAAAAGAGTTAATGGAAATTAAGCTAAATATAATTAGTACAGCTATCTTGAGTTTATGCACATTACATCCAAATTTTATAACGCTTGCAGCAGCGGTGAGCGGCATTGGCGAGCTTTTTGCCCGCGTAGCGGATTAGAGAAAAGCTCGCCAATGTTGCGAATCCGGCTGACTGCACTTGTTATAACCCGCCTATATTTATCTTAAATTTTGAAGAATTTGTTAGTTTCAGATAACTCCAAAATCACCGAGTTCTTTTTGAATAAACTAAACTCTTCTCCGTCAATTTTATCACTTAGCATTGCGACAATATATTGGCCGTTGACTTTGCTTGCATGTTGGAAAATATCAAAAACTTGATTAACATCAACATCTTCAATGCTATCATGAATCACAAACGTAGGTCGTTTAAGTTTTGTAGAATTGACAAAGTTAATATAAGCCAAATCAAATGCACTTAACTCACCTTTTTTCTTTCCTCCTGTCGAGTTTGGTGAAATGCAGGCAATATCAAAGTCACACTTTTCTTTTTCGAGGTTAAAGTTCAGGTCAAAAATATACCTTTCATCATAAAAGGATTTACTTAAGTCTCCGAAATATTGATTAAATAATTCTGTATTACTATCTAAATCAGCTGTATTTCGGTCTATTTCCCCAACGATTTTCGATTTGTTTTCTTCAAACGAATTTATTATTTCTTTAGTATCTTCAATTTTTTCTAACAGAGCTGTAGTGCTCGCTATTTTTTCTCTTATTTTTGAGAGGTCATTATACATTTGCCCAATTGATTTTAATGTGTCTGGCTCATTAATATCTTTAAAAACACTGGTCTCTTTAGTTTGTAATTCATTAATAGAATTGTGTAACCTTTCTGACTTAGAACTGGCTACATGCATTTCAGATTCTATTAAAGAAACTTTATTCGACAAGATTCTGTTGTGAAAAACGACTAACTCTTCGTATGTTCTTTTTAAATCACCACTTATTGCCACTCCAGCTTCAGAGTATATTTCAGTAAGCTCTCTTCCATTAACACTAGTGGCACTATTTTTTAGCTTCTCTATAGATTTTCTTAAATAGCCAATCTTATTTTCTACTTCTGTGTAGTTTAAGGTTAAATCAGATATTTCACCTTGTATCCTAACCAACTCCTTTACATTTGTTTCCTGATTATCCTTAAAGTCAAATTTAGATATCCTTTGCTTTAACAACGCAGCTTCGGCCTCTAAAGGCTTGATCATTTTGATTAATGAGCTCTCTTTATGAGGATTTCTATATGCTGCTAAATGTTTCTTTTTAGTAGAAATCTGGTTGTTGATGTAAGCCTTTTCCTTAAGAAGATTAAGTCCATTAAAACCAAAAAGAAAAAGATAAACTTGATCATATACATCAGGTTTTGAATTTAGGTGCAAAAACCTTGTCGTATTTTGCATCTTATAATTTGTATTTCTTATGAATTTATGACTCAAATTTCTTACAGAAGGCTTATCACCTTTTTGCCCAAATATCTGTAAAGAAATTAGTTCCTTATATTCCTTAGCATCTACAGCTTCTCTATTAATATAAAATATCCCATCCTTAGGGTTAGTTTTTAACTCCCTTGCTATTCTATAGGCCTTTTTGTCAAACCCTGTAAATTCAAGTTCAACAACTACATTGTTTATATTTAAAAAATTAACAACTTCTGGTATTCCCTTCTTATGCTCAGGCTCTGTATAAATATCTTCACCAGAGGAAAGAAACAAGTAGTCAATTAATCTCGATGGTGTTGACTTACCAACACTATTACCACTTTTTGCATTTTTAGAGTCTGAATTTAAGATTAAATTGAGCCCACTCTTAAATTCGACTACCCGTAGTGTTTCACTATTTTTTAAAACAATTAGTTTATTTAACTGCATACGTTATTAGACCATCTTCGTTGAGATCAATTGCCCCTATGATATAAAGCCAATCTAAAGCAAATGCGAATACTTCATATGAAGTATCAAAGGTACGTTTTATACTTGAATACAGATTCTCGATTTCAATCTCTGTAAAATCGCTTTCATTTAACACGTTCAAAATTGAAGCGCCAATATATATTGGATTTAGCTTTGGATCTGAATCAATTGTGATCATTTGGGTTTTCCAAAACAATACACTCAATAATTGAGTAACTCGTAATAAGTGCTATTCCAAAGTTAATATCTTCGTCAAAATAACCCTCTTTTAAATCTGAAGAGCCTCTTACTAGCTCACTTGCCGAACTAATAACTTTTTCAACAATATTGTCAGAGTGTTTTTTTAATTTATTTAGATCTAAAGGAAAAGAACAAATACCAAACTCAGCGAGAGCATTTTTGTAAAATAATTTCATCTGCCTTTTAAGTTTGGTACTTCCATTGTTAATCTGTTTATTAAGTTGAGTGATAGAGCTATCTACCAAAACGGAGTTATCAATATATTCACTTACCAACCAACGGTGTGTGACCAAGTCATTGAAATTTATTTTTTCTAAAATTTCAGCAGGATCTCTATCTAAATTTACTGATTCAGTATTTGATGTGGCTATTATTTCAACTAATCGACCTAATATACTGGAACGAGAGATTTTGTTCTCGTTACTTATTTTTACCGGTCCATAGTTGTCTTTAAATGTTACACCTTGACTCATGCTTAGCCTCGGTTATCTATCTTTACTGGACCAGAGTTATCTTGGAAATATTGAGATTTATCTCCTTGATTAACATTGTTTTTGTTTTCATTTCTATTGATAGATAACTTTAAGTTAGTGTTCTCTTCTTTAACGGTTGATATTTCAACTTTGAGTTCTTGTACTAGCTTCTGAGCGTTCTTTTTCCCTAAGGCTTGAAGAATAGCAATAACTGCGGCGACAAAAGATAAGACATAACCAATCGCTGCTACAATAGGATTGGCTAATAATGTAGCTAAATATTCCATTTTATTCTTCTTCTCCTAGATACAATGTTGCTGGATGTGTAAAGGGTTATAACAGTTTATTAAGAGGCAAGTTGCCTCTTTTTCTACCGCAACATCGCCTGTTTACATTCTACAGCAGTTTATAACACTAATAATTAGTTGTTACTAGTCAAATAGTTATTTGAAAATTAACATTTTGTAAGTTGCAGAAAACAGGCAAATTGCCTGTTAATAAATATTAAGGGGGGGAAATAATCAATAAGAAATGGAATGTATTATTTTTTTATTGATAACAGTGGCAAACTTTATATGCCAGTTGATTAATTTATTAAATGACCGTTACTCGCTCAATTGCAACCTTGAAGAATGGCAATCCGAGTAGGCCTTACATTTTGACCTTTGACACACGATGCTTTTATATCATTTTTTGAAGTGCTAGTGGTGTTAATGATTCGTCCTTGAATCTTGGTTCCATCGGTCATCCCTGGCCTCACTTCTTCAAGCTGCGAAGCATAGATGATTCTAGGCTTCCTGCCTTTCACCCTTCGGACCAGCTCCGCTGTTCAAAAATATTCCATATATTTTTGTCGGTCTTTCGTCACCCCTTTAATCAAACCTGAAAGCATCATTAAAATGAATAATGCGAAACAGGGGGAAAGCGGTGGAGCAAGCTATGCTAAGGCATGGATGCCGCTTCATAGCGTTTATGTTCACATTTAAATGATGTTTGAAGATTAGTTTGATTTAGGGGCACGTTTTTTGGTTCGTTTTTGTCGTGTAACAAAAATGAACAAGAGCGCATCATGGATGATGTGAGATAAAATTCAGGGACGAATGTGCTTATCGCTACTTTTTGACTTTAATATCAATAAACTCACGAGATAGCTATAAGTGACTACAGCTATCTCAGTATTTACTTAGCTATGTTTGGTAATCGATTGGAATTGCTTGGGTGACAACCTGATTGAGTGCGTCAACAATCACCGCGTGATTACGCGCTACTTTAATCCAATCGCTTTTATTACTTGTAAGCAGTTCACTCGTTAAAGGCTCTGAGCTAATGATTACCGTATTTTGCGCTGAATTTCCGTTTAAACTAAAGTCTTTGCCTGCTACAATTGCCAATTTACCTTGACCATAAAACAATGAAGCGGGTTGGCTCTCGCGGTCGGTTGCAAAACGCGTGGCGACCATAGAGGTGCTATCACTCACTGCTAAGTTAATAAATGCATTGGTGTTTGCATCTGCTTCGCGTCTTATTTGAATAATTTTCTCAATGACATGATTTAGCGCCTGAGTTAGATCATCAGTCGACAAACTATCAGCAAATTCAATGGTGTCGAGAAAGAGGGCAAAAATGCACTCAGAATCGGTGTTTCCCTTCACTAAATCAAATGCGCGATTTGATAACTGATTAAGTAAATTGCGCCTAAATTTTGCGAATTGGTCGAGGCGGCCATTATGCATAAAGGTGTATTTTTGATAATTGAATGGGTGGCAATTTGCTTGCGAGACAGGCATACCAACAGATGCGTCACGAACATGGGCAAAAAAGCACTGGCTGCGCACTTTGCTCGCAATTTGTTGCAAGTTTTGATTGCTCCACGCAGGCTCAATGCTGACAAATCGCGCAGGAAAAGGATCGTTGTGAGTTGGGTACCAACTTAAGCCAAATCCATCGCCATTGAGCGGCTTTCTACGCTTTTTCGCGTCTTTACTTTGTTCAATAAGCGAATTCGTTGGCGAAATAACAATATCGTTTAAAGTGACTTCTTCACCTTTATACGCAATAAAACGACACATAAATTTATCCAAAAAAATTTTTTACACTATAGGCGATTTTTAAAAATTTCATACAAAAATATGCACGGTTAACCACTGATTATCTGTTATTTACAGTAAACGTGACGGGAAAAGGCTAAAAGATTGTTTTTACGGTGTTTAAGGGCATTAAAATATGGTGTTTAAAACTCAGTTTATACAAATTTTTTTCACTTGTATTTACTAAAATGGCTGGTTAGTTTGTGTCTAACTTATTCGTTTTATAGTGTGTTTTATGCGACTTATTTCTTCTTTTGCAATTTGTGTAACGTTATCGAGTTTCGCGTCAGTTGCTGATGATTTTTACCCCAATAACTCGCAGCATGCGATTAGTTTGAGCTTTGACGATGCGCGCCGCTCCCAAGCTGATGTTGGGCTGCCAATTTTAGATAAACATAACGTTAAGGGCACGTTTTACTTGATGCCAGTGCAAATGAAAGGCAAAGAAGCTAAGTGGCAAGCCGCCGCTAAAGCGGGGCATGAAATTGCGAATCACAGTGCTAGCCATTTATGTACGGGCAATTTTCGCTGGTTACGGGAAAAGAACAAAGGGCTAGAACAAGTCGATTTGCCATTTATCGAAAAAGATATTCAAACAGCGCAACAGCAAATTGAGCAAATTACAGGTGCGGCGCCTGTGGGTTATGCCTATCCGTGTGGTCATAAATTTGTCGGTCGCGGTGAATCGGTACAAAGCTATGTGCCGCTGATCGCTAAGTCATTTGAATATGGCAGAACGTGGAATGATGAAACGGCAAATGACCCGCATTATTATGATGCTGCACAAATCCGCGCGTTTGATATTGATAATAAATCGTTTGAAGAAATAAAGGCGATTATCGAGCGGGCGAAATTTGATGACGCGTGGATAGTACTTGCCGGTCACGAAGTTGGTGATAGAGCGCTTTACACTATCGATAGCAAGGCATTAGATCAGTTAATCGTATATTTAAAAGATCCTAAAAACGGCTTTTGGTTAGCACCCGTTGCTGAGGTAAATCAGTATATTCAGCAAAAACGTACTCGATAATTGTTACTTTAAACCTAATAGCGCTTGAGTCCTCTTTTCAAGCGCATAACGTAACCTTGGTGAATCGATAGTAAATACGTTTTTTTCTTGTTAAAGTTCTAAAAAAATTAGCAAAAATAGGTCTTTAGGTAATTACTTTTAGCTCTTTTGCTAATGACCTGTAGTTTTTAGTGAGACAAGGATAAATATGGATATTGAAGTTTTCCGACCTAAACAGTTCCAAGACATGGCGCGAGATTACAAACTATTTGCCGATGGTAAACAAGTTGCTGTGATTAAACGAGGTAAAACTCAAACCGTGTCGCTGCCTGCGAATACCCAAGTTATTCAAGCAAAAATCGATTGGTGTAGCAGCGCTGAGGTGAAACTGAGTGAATTAAGTGGCACAAAAATCACTGTAAAAAACACATTTGCTAACAATATTATTGAAGCAATGTTTTTCGCTTGGTATTACATTTCATTCGGTAAAAACAAGTATTTAACCATCGAAAGCAGCAATTAATTAGTTGAATAAAAGTCATCTTTCAAAAAACAATTGTTTTGCTGTTGTGAGTATTGTCATAACAAAGTGCAATAAGGCAGCAGATGCGCGGTAGTAAGGTGATTTATGAAATTTGAAACCCTTCATAGCAGTCATAGTAAGCAGTTACTCGACTTTGAACTAGAAAACAAAGCGTGGTTTGAATCATTTATTGCACCAAGAGACGCCGATTTTTATTCCAATCTTGGCGTTTCAAAACATATTGCTGCGCTTGAAGCTACAATGCGCGCTAAGCACGGCTATTCTGCTGTATTAATACAAAACGATGCCATTGTGGCGCGAGCTAATTTAAAAGATGTAACAGGTGGCACAGCGTACATCGGCTATCGCGTTGCAAAAAACATGACCTCGCAAGGTATTGCCAGTTTATGTGTAGCGCAGCTAATAAAAGTTGCTGCGCAGCAATTTAATTTAACTACATTGCGTGCACAGGTACTTAATAATAACCCCGCGTCAGAGCGCGTATTGCAGAAGTTTGCTTTTCGAGCTGTAAGTACGCAACCAGATTTTTTACGCTTGAATGGACAAAGTTTGGCGTGCACTGAGTTTAGTGTGTGCCTTAGTGAATTAAATCAGCAGGCGTTTGAGGCAACATCGTCCCTAGTTAACAGCAAGGTTGGTTGTTAAATGCCGTTTACAACACGGCTTTTTCGTTGGCAACGTGGGCGGCAAAATAGTGGCTACGATAAAATGCTGTTATGTGGGGCTGTATGGCCAATTAAATTTGATGTTTATCTATTGAAATTCCCAACTGGCAGTGAAATACCCGCGCATACCGATAACGTTGCGTCGGGCAAACATTATCGATTGAATATCGTGCTTAAAAAAGCGCAACAAGGCGGTGAGTTTATATGTGCATCACCGATTTACGACAGTGAGCGTATTAAATTTTTTCGCCCCGATGCATGTGAACATCGAGTTTCTAAAGTAATTAAAGGTAATCGTTACATATTAAGTATTGGTTGGATAAGAAATACGTAGTGCTCACGTGAGCCTAGAGCGTGTTGATCTTTGTGGTCTAAATTCTGTTCAAATCCAAAGCTTTTTGATCGAGGCGTTGCTTTGTAGGCCTAGCGGGCTAAGTCAAGAAGCGACAACAAAGAACAAAACGCTTTGGGTTGAACCTATTAGGCAGCGCTTGTTTGGCGTTTATACTGTGTTATCGCTCATTTATGTAAACTAACTACACCGCAATCGCTCTGCCTCGTCTAAATGCCAAACAAACTGCTGCAGAAATAGACAGCAAAGGTCAACACGCTCTAATAAAAATATACTAAAACATGTTATTTAGGGAACTTACATGAAGATTATTGGCGGGTTATTTGCCCTTGCGATGAGTGCTACTGCCATAGCGCAAGAGCTGAAACCAACAAAATCAGGATTATTTGATGTTGGTGGATTTAAGCTGTATTTGACCTGTTATGAAAACGATAAACCGACACTCATAATTGAACAAGGTTTTGGTCGTCCAGGCTCTGATGGTGTTTGGCTCGACAATGTAAAACGCTTGCACAGCGATTTTAGTATTTGTTTGTACGACCGTGCAGGGTTAGGTAAAAGTGAAAAAGGCCCAGTACCGTTTACTGTTGATGATATGGCGACACGCCTTAACACGCTGCTGCACAATGCCAATGTTAAACCACCATACTATTTTGCTGGTGGTTCGTACGCCTCTTATATTATCACAGCGTTTAATAACCAATATGCAGACAAGGTGAAAGGCGCGGTATTTATCGACCCTCCGCCATTTGGTTACTTTTATACAATGGCAACACGCTGGCCGAAAAGCTTTAAAACAGACGATGAAAACTTAGCGCGTTACTATCAATTTGAGCAAAGTGTGCGTGATCCAATGTATAAAAAAGTGCCGGAAAATGTCGACCATATCGCAAGCTATCAATCGCTGGTTAAGTCAGGCGGTTTTGCAAATAAACCGATTATCGTGTTACGCGCTAAGGCATCGGATGAACGCTACGATCCGCCTTTTATACCAGATGAAATTGCGCTAAAAATGGATACGCTTTACGCAGGCGCTGAACACGACTTTTTGAGGCTTTCGAGTCAAAGCGCAATCGTGTACTCAAAGTCAAACAAGCATCACCTTCATATCGCCGATGCCGACCTTGTTGTGAAAAGTATCAAGCAGCTACTTGAGTAATTATTGTTTTATGCGGTTAAACACAAAAGGGATGATTGGTGTTTAAGAAAATAACGTTTGAAACAGCAACACAAAGTGATGCCAGTAGTCTGGCGGCATTGGTGCTTGATGTATCTCAACAATCGATTTTGCCGTATTTAGAATCCAACGGACAAAACGCGTATGTTGCTAGCATTCAATCAGACATTAATACTGTGCTCAATCGCAGTGAGTATCAAAGCGTTAAAGCGTCTATTAACAATAAACTCATTGGTTTTGCTGCAATGCGAAAGGGCAACTACATAATACCAATTCACTTAAGTAGCTGATCATCCTAGCGGACTATATCTCATGCTAACTGCGTTAGAATTTATCGATGTAGAACAACTACATAAGAAAAATTCCGCCTTGTTATCATTTCATTTATCCAGCGCTATCCCTGAACTCATACTTAACAGAATTGGTATAACGCACTTGTTTGTCCATAACCAGTATCAGGCATTTGGCGTAGGTAAAGCATTACTTGCACGGCTAATGGCAACGTCACACGCAGACGAAGTAAGTTTAAAAGCATCGTTAAATGCGGTTTCTTTTTATGAGTCTCAAGGTTTTGTGGTAACAGGCTCTGAAATGAGTGTAAATGGAATTCGTTTTGTGCCAATGGTTTGGCAAAATACGCATAGCAAATAACGCTTTTTAAAAACGACATTAGAAAGTGTAAATAAATGGAACTGAAATAACACAGGAAGGTGATTTATGTTTGAAAAAGTGGCAGTTTATTCAGGGCTTATTGCAACGGTCTGGATTGTGTTAGGTGTGTTTATTGCAGGGCGATATTATGCGGGTTATAACCATGCTAAGCAGTTCTGCAGTGAGCTTGGTGCTGCGGGGTGTCCAACAGAAAAACTATCACCTCGTATCAATAATTACCCATTGGGTTTACTTTTTTGCGTTTTTGGCTGGTACTTAACTCAGTTACCAAATGTACCTTTGCTAGTCACGGGTGCTGGCTGGTGTGTTATTGCACATGGCCTCGCGACTTGGGTTGCGGGTTATTTCCCGATGGATGCTGACCCTTTTACTGAAAATCCTTCTTTTAACTGCAAAATACACACAGTTGCAGGCATTGTAATGTTGTTGTCGTTACTTGTGGCGCCAATACTGGTGGCACTTAGCCCAACCAGTGATGTTATTTCACATCATTTTAAGGTGTTTTCTTGGATTATGGTCGTCGCAGCCGTTGTATTTTTGTTGACTATGACGCGTGCAATTAATCAGCAAACAAACCCAGGCATTCATCAGCGATTATCTTATGGTGCGCAATTAATTTGGCTAACTGGGTTGTCACTGCAGCTTGGGTAATGTGAATTTAGGTGAAATCATCACGATAACTCTTGTAAAGTTGCAGTGAAATAAGGCGCGTAATGCGCCTTATTTAACCTTGATTTAGTGTCTTTCGATATTGCTCGAATGGGCGTATTGCATCACTGTTTTGCAAGTAGGTTATGGAAAAATTATCGAGTAATTGTGCATTGATGTTGTCGTAACTCGCGAGATAGTTAAACCCATATGCGCTTGCTTGATGGCGATCGGTTAAAATTACGATATGCGATATTTTTGCCACATGCATCGCTAAGTAACAAAGTGCGCATGGTTCACCCGAGGCAATTAATGTGGTGCCTTCAAGACTCAAGCGGCGACATTTTTTCGTTGTACCTCGAATGGCTTGAATTTCCGCGTGAGCAGTGCAGTCGTAACATTCTGACTCCTGGTTCACACCAGTACTTAATATTTCACCTTTGTCATCAAGGATCATGGCTGAAAAAGGTAAGCCAGCTTGTGCCACATTTTTCTCTGCGAGCGAAATTATTGCACTTATGTGACTTTGATTAAACTGCGCCGGCATGCTGTATTTCTTGTTGTTGCGTACTTAATGTCTTTGCCAGCTTGGCTGCATCGTGATGCGCTTTGGTAACGGAATCTTGGTGCCTTTTATCATTGAATTCTTGATACTCAGAGGCAATTTCAAACATTACTTTTACCCCTAAATATTTCGATAAAGTTTGAATATGTGGTGTGAGATGTGAGTGCGCTTCGTTTACCTCGCCTTTACCAAAACCAAACTCGCCACACGAGGTGATCAGCACTAAGGTTTTTCCTCTGAGTAAAGGCCTAAGTGGTTGGTCGCCACGGGCTAAATCAAAATCAAAGGTTTTATTGATGCGAATGATTTGGTCGAACCATGCTTTTAACTGTGCTGGCATGCCGTAATTGTACATAGGCGTTGACATTAAAATGATATCGGCGCGCGTTAGCTCATCAATTAGGGTATCTGATAGTTGTAATTGTTGATGTTGCGCTGCAGTTCTTTTTTCACTTGGCGTAAACACGGCGCCAATCCAATCTTGCGAAATAAAGTGAGGCGGATTTACACCTACATCACGGTAAATATATTCATCTATTGTGTTGTGCTCTCGCCAGCCGTTTAAAAATGTTTTAGCAATATTTTTAGACAGTGAGTTGTGTAATGGATTATCGTTGTCTACTGCTCTAACGCTTGAATCTATGTGTAGTATTGTGGTCATGATGTTTCCTTTAGTAAAAGTGTGCGTTGAATAATGCGTTTCTAGGTGGCTTTGGACAAACGATTTGATATCATTTATAGATGAGTAAAACTTATCTATAGAAAGAGTGGGATTAGGCTTTGCAAGTATCGTTACAAGCGTTAAAAGCATTTGATGCGGCGGCGCGTCATGGCAGTTTCAAACTAGCAGCAAGTGAGCTTGCATTAACGCCAACCGCAATTTCGCATCATGTAAGTAAGCTAGAAGCGCGTTTAAATACCCAATTATTTGTGCGTAAAACGCGAAAAATAGAATTAACCGAATTAGGAAAACGTTTAGCACAGGCCACCAATTCAGGTTTTCAAACAATTGCACAGGCGTTAGATGAAATCACCCATATTGGTAAGCTGGTTAATGTAAATACTACATCGTCATTTGCGGCCTCTGTGTTGTTACCGTCGCTCGCAGAGTTCAACGCAAAGCACAGTGATATTGAGGTTGCGATTTCAACGGGAGAGAACGTTGAGCATAATCAATATGCTGTGGCTATTCGTTTAGGCGATAAACGCGTTGTGAATAGCCAAGATATTTTGCAGTGTGATGTATTTAATGTGTATCGCGCCAAGTCGCTAGGCGAGCAATGCAACTTAGCCTCGTTAAGCCATATTTATACCTGTAAATGGAAAAATCCCGATTTACCGCCTGTGCCATTAAATGAATGGTGCAAGCAAAATGGTGTAACGCAAACCTTAGCATTAACCCAATACGATCAAGAGCTTTTTGCTCTGCAACAGGCCATAGCTCATGGCGGGTATGTGTTTTGCTCACAGACATTAGCCAAAAGTTATGTGGCACGTGGAGAATTGTGTGAGCTTACTACTTTGCCTGTCAGGTCTGACCTTTGTTATTACATTCCCAATAAAAGTGCGTTGGCGATGCTTCCGGCCCGTTTGTTTAGTGAGTGGTTAAGTAACCTGATCTCGAGATAGTAAACTACTGTCTACCAGCTACTTTTACCTATTACTGCGTTAAATTTTTTGCAATAGGCTCGCTATTGACGCACAAATTTGCCTTGTACCAAGAAAAACTATCAAGCTAGAAGGTATGAAACAACATAGCTCATATATTTCAAATGTTTAGTTAACTTTTTAACCCGAATTCAGGTTAAGTGACTTGATGTCGGCATAACATTGTACTTTTTTCGCTGCCATTTTTAGTTATTACCGCGCTAGTTAAGAATTTAACGTATGTTTTTGTAGGGTAGTTTAATTTCGCTTAGTAACTTTTTAGCCAGTTAACGCACTGTTTGTGATAACCTTTGTCGGTATTAAGCTTGGCTCTGTTTCTCTTTGTGACTAGGGTCTACAGTCTCAATTGTAATGGTTGAAATAATGGATTATCAAACTCTGCCCAAATTGGTTAGACGCTTGCTAAAAATAACGGCAAATGGCAATGCTGGTTTGCCATCAAGACGTCAAATGACCTCCAAATTGTTTGCATTGGTTGCGCTTGTGCCCGGTATTGCGAGTGTGGTGATGGCAATCGCATTGCATCAAACAAGCACAATCGCTTTTATCATTTCGGCTATTTTCTTTTTAAGCATTTCATTGCTGCTATTTGGTCGAAAACGATTATTGGAGTTTGATAGCGCCACCGAACAAGTTTATTTATCAACATCACTTTGGCATTTTTTTCAAAAACGAAGTGTGATAGCACCTTTTAGTGCTCTAACATGCGAATTAACAAGCCTTGGAACTAAAGGACCGTATCAAATAACCATTGCAGAGCAAAACTATGTGTTTGGTGACTATCAAGATGCCTACGCTTTGTTGGCGTTTTTGTCTTCGCACTATAAGTTTCCAGTAACAGAAAACATCTCAAATTGGCCTAACAAAACCCCGCTTAGCTTTGACAATAGGCAGACTGCTGATATTACGCCACTTGACCAAACTGAAACACTCAGTAATGAAAGCGATGTGTATATTGAAATATGGGATCGTAAATCAATCATTAGGTTGTCACTGCCGTTTTTCTTTTTTACCGTGCTCGCTGGTTTGATTAAATACGGGGTGCTTTGATGTACTTTAAAAAGCTATCACATGACGAAGCAGTTTATCGTGTCACCGGTATTGCTAAGCTATTATTAAAACTTCTGAGTTTGCTTTTATTACTCGTTGGTATCTTAAGTGTTTTAGGTTCTGACTCAACTAGGTCTTTACCAATCTGGGTATCTGGCTTTTTTTGTTGGCTGGGCTGGATTGGTGTTTTTGGCGGCTATGTTTGTCGTATAAATTTAAGCTCACAAACAATTCAACTTAAGGCGAGCAACCTATACACCGTTTTTAACCGTGTTTATCATCTCACAGAAATAAAGGGTTTTAGAGCTATGACTGCTCAAGCTGCAACTCAGAGATACCGTGTTTACATGGTTTTAAACGATGGCACCCATATTGCGGTGGCAAACCCCAAAGAACGAGGTGTAGCGGTAAACGTGTGTAAAAATATGGCAGAATTTACTGGTAAACCTTATGAAAATAATTTGCCAGAGTTATAAGGTTTATTGATGCTATGTGTTATACCTAAATAGGTTGATGTAATTTTCGCAATACTGTTTGGAGTCTTCGATTGCGCATAGTCTGTTTGCTGTTTTTATTTTTTTCACCTTTTTTATTTGCTGATTCAATAGATGAGCGATTAAAAGAGGCTGAGGATTATTTAACTGTAAAACCGTCAGAAAGCTATCGCATTCTTCAACAAATAGCACACAGTGACAAGCTAACTGAAAAGCAACAAATCGAATGGCATTTGTTACAAATGAGAGCGTCTTTGCCGCTAGGAAAGCTCGAGAACTTGATTTCATCTGTCGAAGCTATTTTTAAGTATAAAAATACTAACGGCTTTGCTGATCATGTTACAACAGTAACCAGTGCCTTAGGTATTTGGCTTAGAAGAAACAACTACTTACGCGATGCTGAAATAAGCTTTAAATGCTCCTATGAAAATGCAAAAAATGACCGACTGCGTTTAATCTTAAATAACAGCCTCGCTTTACTCGCGCGCCAAGCAAATGACTTGCCTCGGGCAAAATCATTATTTGAATATTCTGCTCGTTTAGCAAAAGCGACAAAAAATACCAATATGATGGCGGTGATAAGTAACAACCAAGGTCTAATCGCACTTGATGAAGGGAAAATAATAGAGGCAGAACAGCGGTTTAGAATCGCTTTAGAATATTATCAATCTATAAACAAACGAGCGGGTAATGTTAGAGCTGGTACATATTTACTTTTTACCTTTGTCATTCAAAAAGAGTTAACGAATTATCAGCGATTATACTTACCAACCTATCAGCAGGCAGAAGCATTTCCGAACCCTGCGTTAAACGCGCTATTAGAATGGGTAAATGCCTACTATCTTTTTATTAATAATAATGAGCTGAGTGAAGAGATGCGAAATTCACTCGAAGAGCAGTTTTTACAGGTTAAAGATCGGCGAGAAAAAACATTAATCATAAAGCATTTGGCTGCGCCAATGGGAATATCTCTTGATCTGCCGCCAGAGCCAAATAATACCGCGCGTTTTGAGGCCCCATGGTTTGTTGAAGTTAAAAACTGCAACTTTAACGCTGCTGGTTAATAACGCGATATATAAAAATCAATTCAAATTGTTGCAATTGGATAAGCATAGCTTTATTAACCTTATTGCTATGTAAGTTATGGTAGTTTAAAGAAAAACATGATAATAATTGACTATTGTCATCATATTTTCTCGTAATTTGACTATATTTAACTGAGTATAAAAACAAAGAGTCGCTACATCTATGCATCACCTCTCAATTAAAACAAAATTAATAGCGTTTATCTCAATAACTTTGGCTTTGCTGGTTATTACTTTGGTTGCTATTAGTTGGTCTCAATTAAACACCAACAATGATACGCAAAGCGCTAAAGTACAGGATGTCTTACTTGCCGAAATAAACGATAAATTAATGGCTAAAACACAATTTTATGCCACCGAGATTGCGGGTTACATCAATACAGAATACAAAATTCCATTAACTTTGTCGGGTGGCTTAGCAAACACCGCTGAAAATTCACCGTTATCACGTGATAGCGTCTATCAAATGACACGTGGCGCCCTTGCTAGAAACCCTGATATTTCGTCTATTTATGCGCAATTTGAAGCGAATGGTTATGACCAACG
Source organism: Pseudoalteromonas sp. ABV4_021 (assembly GCF_056159365.1). Classification (NCBI taxonomy): domain Bacteria; kingdom Pseudomonadati; phylum Pseudomonadota; class Gammaproteobacteria; order Alteromonadales; family Pseudoalteromonadaceae; genus Pseudoalteromonas; species Pseudoalteromonas sp. ABV4_021. Next base: position 1,492,153 of record NZ_JBSWVB010000002.1, read on the forward strand.
TGATAGTGAATTTACCACCGGGTTTACGCACTCAGTACCAGGTTCGGGGACGCTTGAAATATACATTACGCGAGAAAACGACGGCAGTTTACTGCAACACCAAGTTGAAGACGCTGCCGAAAAATACTTACATGCTAAAAATGAGTTCGGTTTTCGCGAAAGTGAGTGGTACTTGTGTGCCATGGATACGCGCAAGCCATGCATTATGGAGCCGTATCTTTATGAAATTGAACCCGGTAAATCGGAATTGATGACCTCGCTGACTGTGCCAATCATTAGTAATAACAAATTTATTGGTTTGGTAGGCAGTGATATTAATTTACCTAAATTCCAATCACTTACCGAGAGCATTTCGCAAAGCCTCTACAATGGGCAAGCCAAAGTGACTATTTTAAGTGATATTGGTTTAGTTGTGGGCTCAAGTCATTATAAAAAGCTGGCGCGCCCGTTAAGCGAATCCCTCACCAATGGCGATGCAACAAACATTATGGCAATACGCAAGCGCCAAGATAACATTGAGATTGGTGAGAATTTGGTTTTTTCTATGCCAATCAATATTAAAGCGGCTAACACTACTTGGAGCTTAATTTTAGAATTACCTAAAAACGTCGCACTTGCCAATGCGGTAGCACTAGCAGAAAGTCAGGCTGAGGCAACCGCGTCTGTGGGCCGCACTATGATGTTTATTGGTATTTTGGTATCGGTAATTGCAATTGCGATTTCAATCGTCATTTTACGCACTATTATCCAGCCAATTACCGATATAAAACAACGCATTGAAAACTTAGCAAGCAGTGAAGGTGATTTAACCGTGAACTTAACGGTTACGCAACACGAAGAACTAATCTCGCTGGCGGCTGGCTTTAATATGTTTACGCAAAAACTGCGAACCATGGTTGATGGCTTAAAAGAGTTGGCGGATAGCTCATTTAGTCAATCAGCGAACACATCACAGGCTGCGCAGGAAATAAAAGCCAAAGTAAATATGCAACATATGGAAATAGATAGTGTTGTTACCGCGATTAATGAATTGAGTGCGACTGCAAGCGAAGTCGCTCGCTCATCAGAGAGTGCTGCGATGACCACAAACAATACCAATTTAAAGGTAAAAGAGAGCGAACAAGGTATTGTTGCGGCATCTCACTCGGTTGAAACCATGACTGAATATGTTAGCAGTGCAAAAGAATCAATTGTTGCGGTGGCTCAGCGCAGTAATGATATTACGCATATTCTTGATGTGATCCGCTCGATCGCTGAGCAAACCAACTTACTGGCGCTAAATGCGGCGATTGAAGCTGCGCGTGCCGGTGAACAGGGGCGTGGCTTTGCGGTTGTTGCAGATGAAGTTCGCTCGCTTGCATCAAAAACACAAGAATCAACTAACGAAATTAGTCAATTGATCGATAACTTACAAAGTGAGGTTGGCACATCTGAATCAATTATCGAAAAATCAGTATCGCAAGCCAGCGATGCGATGGCGCACTGTGCTAAAGCAGCATCACAAATGGGAGAAATGGTTGATGAGCTTGCCCTAATTTCTAATGAGGTAACGCAGATTGCTACAGCAGCGGAAGAGCAAAGTGCGGTAACTGAAGATTTAAGTGCTAATATGACCGGTATTTCAGATGCTGCAGCGGAACTGTCGCAGTTGGCCGATACTGTTGAACAAGCGGCGCAACAACTAACACATTTAGTTGAAGAGAAACACAAACAACTTGGACAATTAAAAACTTAACACGCTTTGGTATTTGAGTGAAAAGGCGTTAATGAATAAATTAGCGCCTTTTTTATTTTTAACCCTATACAACGCTTTATCCTCTGCATTTACCAATTATCACTTAAATTTACCGCTAAGCACAAAGCCAATTTTCAGTTCACATATCTGCCTATATTAAACCCATCAACACAACAGGATTAAGACCATGACAACATTCGATTTTGACGTTTCACACCTTGTAGAGGGTGGTATCGCAATTTTTGCATTAGGCCTAACCATTGGCACATTAGTGAGTGCAGGTATGGCAAGTGCAGTAGTTATCGGCTCAGTTGCAGCATTAGCGACATACTTAATTCGTCATAAATAACATTTATAATTTTACAGTTACAGTATCTCAACCATAAAAGCACTTGCCTTCAACCAGCAAGTGTTTTTTTATGCGTCTAATGCGTAAATAAGCGCCTGCAAAGGCGTTGCTTGAAGAGCCGTTGGGCAGTAAAGAATATGATGGTTCTCAAAGCCTAATGCTGCATAAAGTGGTAACGTAGCGATGCCTTTTTGCGTTATTTGGCTAACTTCTGGGGTTTTAATTAAGCGGATAACTTGACGCTCGCCATATTGTGCAATGCTTGGAATGTAAGGGCGAAGCTGCTTGATTAAGGTATCGAGTAACCATTCGTTTATATCGCCGCCTAAAATAATCGTTTGGCTATTAAAAATAGACTCTATTGTATGAATAGCGATGCGCATTGGTTCTTCCGCACGATTAACCCAACTTTCAAGAAGCTTATTATCGGCAGTTAAATTCGCCAAAAAATCATCGTGCTTTTGATTATCAATATTGAGCGCCGCTTTTAGCGAATTAAGCGATGAAAAGTCATTTAAACGGCCGAGTTCGCCAGTATCGTTATCCGTTTCGGGAGTAACAAATATATCGCCTAGCGCACCTGTTAGGCCGTTTTGACCAAGCAGTATGTCGCGGTTATAAACAACAGATGATTCAACTCGATTGCCTATATGTACATAAACAAAACTTTGTAGCGTTTGAGCTTCACCAAACAACATTTGGTATGCGGCACACGCCGATGCGGTACTTTCTAACGCAACGGGCAAATTTAGGCTTTCGGCAAGGGCTTTTTGCGTTTCTTTTGCTACTTTGTGCGCATCTAGGGCAAAGTTATTGCTATCTTGCATGGCAAGACCTACAGCAAGCACCTTGCTACTATCGATATTTTCAATATTAACTAAGGTGTTAACTAAATAAGTGGCTTTACTTACCAGCTCATCAGGTAAAAATAGTGTAGTTAAGCTATTGATGCAGTCGCCATTGAGTTTAAACATGCCAACAAACAACTCATTTTCCATAATGCGAATGGCAATCGAATACGCTGCTTTCTCATTAAAACAGAGCATTTTTGAGGGTTTGCCGGCACCTTCGGCTTTTTTTATGCCAACCTCAGACACCAGATCATGTTCCAATAAGGTTTCGACCATATTGGTAATTGTTTGCTTGGTTAAATTAGTGTTTCGAGCGATCTCAACGCGGGATATTGGACCCAAAGCAACAATTTGGGACAGGGCTAAGCGTAAATTAAGCGCTTTATTTTGCTTTGCGTTTGATCCTTTCAAAAGAAATGTCCTGCTTTTATCCCAAAATTCAGAAGTTTAAACGATGATATATTGAGTAATGATGGATGTGCAATTATTAACTGGTATTTTTCGCCAGAATTAATTAGTCAAAACATTTGACATAATTAACCGTTTGCATAAATATAACACAATCCATTGTATAAAAAGAATTCAAAAATGAAAGAGCAAGGACAGCCAATTTGGCGAAATATTAGGAAATTACAAAAACTAATCCCAATAACAGCAGGATTACTCATCTCTTTCGCCATGCCAACTTATGCTGCTGAACAAAATATCGATTGGCAACAGGCTAAACAAGCAAAATCAATTACGATAAGCAAACAGCAAGCCCAAGAGATTAAACAAAAATCGCTAACAGCTGCAATGGCTTGGCATGGTGCAAGCCCTTGGATAAGCGCAGTGTCGCGCGGTGCAAGCGATACCTTTGAAGCGCTTGGCATTAAAGTGGTTGCCAGTACTGATGCACAGTTTGATCCGGCGAAACAAGTTGCTGACCTTGAAAATATCACCGCGTTAAAACCTAACATTTTGTTATCACTTAGTGTTGATGGCACAAGCACCAAGCAAAGTTATCAAAAAGCCATCAATGCTGGCGCGGAGTTAGTACTGTTAAGCAACCCAATACCAGGGTTTCGTCACGGCAAAGAGTATGTTGGCATTGTTACCGACGATATGTTTGGCATGGGCAAAGCCGCAGCAACAAGTATTCAAAACGCATTTGGTGAGAACGCCAAAATAGGCATGATTTTTCACGATGCAAAGTACTTTATTACCAATAATCGCGATAGCGCATTTCGTAAACAAGTTGCAAACTTACCGGGTCATAAAATCGTGGTAGAAAAAGGCTTCGTTAAAGAGCATGAAACAAGTGCCATCGCCGCGGCAATGATTTTGCAACATCCTGATCTAGATGTGATTTATGTATCTTGGGATGCCGCAGCAGAAGGTGTAATTGAAGCACTGCGTTCATTTGGTAATCGCGATATTAAAGTAGTAACACACGACCTTGGCGTTAATAATTTGCTCGATATGGCGATGCAGCGCAACATGCTCGCAACCATATCCGATAGGCCTTATGTTATTGGCGCAACGATGGCTAAGTTAGGTGCATTAGCAACATTAGACCTACCTGCACCGCACTTTACTTTGGTGCCATATGACGCTGTTACGAAAGACAATATTGCTAATATTTGGCAACAAGCATTTAAAGCGCCATTGCCTAAAATGCTTGACCTTGCACTAAAACAATAAGGAAAAATAATGAGTGCCAGTGACTTAACTACCATAGAGACAAAATCGCGCATTGCCGAATTTTTCGCTAAATACGCCTTTAAGCGTGAACTATTTATCTACTATATTTTCGTCGCGGTGTTATTGCTTTTCGCCGTAGTATTGCATGACACAGCATTTTTTAGTTTGACTAATTTTATGAATATTATTCGTCAAACAGCACCGATTACCGTGATGGCTGTTGGCTTAACATTTGCGCTTGCTGTGGGTCATATCGATTTATCTATTGGCGCCGTGGTTGCATTATCAGCCTTAGTCGGTGCGGTTTTGTTGCAGTATACCGGTATACCATTGGCGGTACTTGGTGCGCTTTGCGTAGGTTTGTTTGTCGGTTTAGTGAACGGCTTCTTAATAGAGCGATTACAGGTTTCGTCTTTATTAATCACGCTTGGCACAATGGGCGTTATCACTGGGCTCGCGCGTCAGTTTACCAATTTAGAATCGGTACCCATTATTAATAGTAGCTTCACCGGATTTTTTGGCGCAGGCGAACTATTTGGCATTCCATCGTTATTAATATGGACGGTTATTATTGCAGCTATCGGCTATGTTGCATTAACCAAACTGGCCTTTGGCAGACATCTTTTGGCGGTTGGCGGTAGCCCTAAAGCGGCGCTTGCTATGGGCATTAAGGTAACGCGTATTCGTATTTATGCCTTAGTCATTTCATCAATGGCAGCTGCGCTCGCTGGGCTTTTATATGCGGGTCGCTTACATGGCGCGCGTTACACATTAGGCGAGGCAGATTTGCTTACCGTGATTGCTGCAGTTGCCATTGGTGGCACCAGTTTATTTGGCGGGCGCGCTTGTATTATAGGCGCGGTACTTGGCTCTTGGTTAATGGGCTTAATTAATAACGGTTTGATTTTATCTGGCTTTTCGACCAATGAACAAATGATAGCGCGAGGCCTAATACTAATTGTTGCCGTGGCGATAGGTGTTAAGGAGATTAAAAATGGTTAGAACAGCATTAGATCAAGTTGCACTGGAATTAAAAGACATTCAAAAGAGCTTTGGCGCGGTAACTGCGCTTAAAAATGTCAGCTTTAAAATCAACAAAGGTGAAGTAGTGGGTTTGCTAGGTGATAACGGCGCAGGTAAATCAACATTGGTGCGCTGTATTTCAGGTATTCACGCGCCCGACAGCGGCAGTATTTTGGTAAATGATAAAGCCGTACAGATAACCAACCCAGAGCAAGCGCGTGATGCGGGTATTGAAACGGTGTTTCAAGATCTCGCCATGGTGCCAGAGTTTAATATTGCCGATAACCTATTTTTGAATCGTGAAATAAAGCATAAAAACCCGCTATTACGTGCGCTTGGTTGGCTTGATAAAAAAGCCATGGAAAAGCGCGCCAAAAAAGCGATTAATCGCTTAAATAGTCGTATTCCAAGTTTTCAGGCGCAAATTCAATCACTCTCAGGGGGGCAAAGGCAAGCGGTTGCTATTGCTAGAGCGGTCAATTGGGGTGCTGACATTGTGATTATGGATGAACCGACCGCGGCCCTAGGTGTTGAGCAAAGTGCTCAGGTAAATGAACTCATTAATGTGATTAGCTCGCAAGGGGTGGCAGTGCTTCTGATTAGTCACAATATGCAGCATGTGATTGATACCTGCGATAGGGCAGTAGTGCTATATCAAGGGCAATCTGTCGCTGATGTATCTGTTTCAGATGTCACGAAAGAAGACTTAGTCAGTTTAATCACGGGCGCAAAAACAGCACTCGACGTTACTACGTCTAAGGTTGCTTAGCGTGTTTTGGCTTTTGCGCGCATTTTAGCACAAAGCCAAATAGCAAAAGTTTCACTTAACCAATGTTTTTACTTTTATGTTAATTCATAAAAGCGGTCTCTTGCGGCCTAAATTTGGAGAAATCATGAATAATAACAATAAAGTAACTCAGTTAATTAGCACTATGACGTTAGCTGAAAAAGTTGGGCAGCTCTTTGTATTGGCATTTGCTGGGCCCGATATTGATTATGCAAAACAGTTGGTGAAATCACATCATGTGGGTGGTTTTTATATTACCGATGACAACGCTGCCACACCTAAAGATGCGAAAACATTAGCTGACGAACTGCAACACCAAGCCCAGTTACGTGCGTGCGATGCCCCCTTATTGCTGTGTGTTGACCAAGAAGGCTCGTGGGGTATTTTAGCCAAGCACACGGATTTAGGGCCGGGTAATTTGGCGCTTGGCAGAGCCAATAAACCAGAGCTAACTGAGCAAATGTATCAGGTATTTGCTGAGCAAATGCATGAAATTGGTTACAACACACTGCTGTCGCCTTGCTCTGACGTTAACACCAATCCAAATAACCCGATTATCGGTTTGCGTTCATTTGGAGAAACGCCCAAACAGGTCGCAACACATGTTGCTGCAGCTGTTAAAGGAATTAAACGTGGTGGCAATTTGGCAACGGCAAAACACTTTCCAGGCCATGGTGATACGCATAGTGACTCTCATCAATGTTTGCCAACCGTCAACAAAACGTTGAGCGAATTGCAACAGGGTGATTTGTTGCCATTTCAAGCGGCGATTAATGCTGGTGTGTCGCTGATTATGACAAGCCATATTTGCTTTCCACAGCTTGATGATACTTACCCCGCAACATTGTCATCAAAAATTTTAACTGATTTGCTACAGCAGCAAATGGGCTTTAATGGACTGATCATAACCGACAGTATGAATATGTGGGCGATGCGCAAAAACTACCAACCTGCTGAAGCTGCGATTCTAGCGTTAAAAGCAGGTGCACATTTAGTGATGCTTAGCGAAGAGCACTATGAAAACAGTGCAACTGATTATAAAGCGCTGCAACTTGCTACGTTAAGTGGGGTGATCCACGCAGTAGAATCAGGGCAACTTGATGAAGCCGTGATAAACGAACGGTTACACCATGTGTTGTCGTTTAAATACGACAAGCTCGGTGTAGCAAAAAGTCCAGAGCACTTAACTGCAGACGATATTGAAGCGTTAATTGAAACAGTGGTTAGTAGTGGCGTTTCGGTGTTGCGTAATGAGGTGGGTAATTGGCCACTTACGGGTCGTGAGTTTACTCTGACCTTTGCCGCGCATCCGAAAAAATATGACAGTTTAGTAAATAGTCGAGGTATTGGGCCAAACGATCCTCGATCTGCAAAAGATACAATCATTCAGGGCCTACAACAGCGCACAAGTAAAGTTAACTTATTACCTTTTGATGAGTTTTTAACGTTGCTTGAAGGTTGTGATGAGACAATTTCAACACCGCTTGTAATAGTTACCGAAGATTATCCGCTACCCGGAGAAAGCTTTGATGTAGCGGAGCAAAAGCAATTAGTACAACGCGCGCTAAAGCGCTTTGGCAAGCAAGTAGTGGTGATTGCAATGCGCTCTGATTACGAACTAACGGACTATGCAGAACTGGCGACTTACATTTGTGCTTACTCAAGCCGTGTCTGCGCTGCAAAATACATTGCGTCACTTTTATAGAAATTAAACAAAAAGAATGAGAATTGCTTGACAATTAGTCAAAATGATTTAATAAATAATTAATCAAAATAATTTACTAATATAAATAAACTAAAGTGGCAATTGCATGCGTCTGGGGAGAAGGCAGTGCTTTGACGGAGCGAGTTGACTGAGAATGCAAAGATATTTCAGTTGGTTAGCGGCAGTGATGCCACATAATATTTGAAAACTTATAAATAATAATAAGGACAACAAGATGAAGACTAACCAACCTGTTGCGGTAACACTAAAAGCAACGCGCCTGTCATTGTGTATTGGTGCAGCGCTTTGTGCCATGACATTTAATTTGTCAGCAGAAGAAAGCAAACAACTGGCTGAAAATGACAACATTGAGACCATTGAAGTGCGTGGTATTCGCAGAAGTTTAACCAAAGCGCTCAATACAAAGCGCTTTGCCAATGCGGTTGTCGACTCAATTTCAGCTGAAGATATTGGTAAGTTTCCCGATAAAAACATTGGTGATGCACTACAGCGTATCCCAGGTGTGACAGTTGTTAGAACATTTGGTGAAGTGAATGGAGTTACCATTCGTGGTACGGCACCTGAGCACAGTATGGTGCTATTAAACGGTCAAAATGTGGCAAGCGTTGGTTGGTTTGACTTAGGCGGTATGAACCGTAGCTTTAACTTTGAAATGTTAGCGTCGGAGCAGATTGCTGGCATGGATGTGTATAAATCCGTTGAATCTAATATTAATGAAGGCGCGATGGGCGGCACGGTCAATCTTAAAACCCGTAAACCGCTCGATATGGATGCAGGAACTGTATTTGCATCGGTTGAAGGCATGTATCACAACAATGCTGAAGACTGGTCGCCTGCGTATTCAGCGTTAGGCAGCTGGAAAAACGACAGCGAAACGTTTGGTGTGCTACTCGCGTATTCTAACGAAGAGTCAAAAGTCTACCGTGAAACCTTGTCGAATTTTGGCCCCGCTGGAAACGCCACATTTACTGATTCTAATGGTGTAGAGCGTAGCTCTTATGGCGCTATGTCATCTATTTTATTCGATGAAGATCGCGAGCGAGCAAGCTCTCAACTGACATTGCAATACGCGCCAAGCGATAATTTATCGTTTAACTTAAATTACAATTTATTTGAATTGAAGAACGATCACGTCAATTCAGCGATGTTTGCCATTGTTGGTTTTGGCCAAATGCAAGGTGATTCGGTTGTTGAAAATGCAAATGGCATTGTTACTGCAGCAACATCGCTTGCATCAGGTGCTGGACTTGCGCCACTTTTTAATAATGCAGTATTGCGTAAACCTGATATGCAAACAGATGCGCTTAACTTTACCGTTGAATATGAGGCGGATACATGGTCTGCTGATTTTGTAATTGGTAAATCGGATGCCAAAGGTGAAACGTTGCAGTCGAGTACGTGGTGGGGGGATATCACGAACACTGAAAATTCAAGTTTTAGTTTTGATGTTGCTGGTCCACTGGAACTCATCCCAACTAATCCAGCTTATCTTGATTCACACAGTAACTTTGATTTATTTCAAGAGTTTACTTATATCAATTACATTCGTGAAAACGAAATTGATTACGCCCAGGCTGATTTTACTTTCTTGCTAGAGAGCGAATTAGTAACGTCAATTCAAGCAGGTTTAAAATATCAACAACAAGCGTTTTCATCACAAGGTAATTACCAAGACCTTGACCTAGCAGCGGCAATGGCTGATGGTCTTTCGTTAGCTGATTTTAATGGCGGTTTTGTATCTGGCTTACACTCAGCAGAAGGGCGTGCGGGAAGTATGTCATCGTTTCCAGTAGCGAGTCGCGATATTTGGAGCTATGCCGAGGCAAACAAGCCAAGTAGCATTTCTGTACGTGACGCTTTTTCAATAGAAGAAGACATTACCGCGGCCTATGTAAAAGCTAATTTTTCAGGTGAAGGCTTTCGCGGTAACGTAGGCTTGCGTATCGTCGATACCGATATTCTTTCAGTGGGCGAAATAAACGGTGTAGCGGGTGAAGTTGAAAAGTCTTATACCAATTACCTGCCAAGTGTGAATGTGGCAATGGACCTGTCAGACGACCTTATTTTCCGTGTTGCAGCAGGCTCGACGGTTTCGCGCCCTGACTATGACGACATGAAAGTAGCCGACATTATCTCTGAAAGTTTTCAAACAGCTAATGTGGGCAGTCCCGAATTAAACCCATACAAATCAGATCAATACGATATGGGCTTAGAGTACTATTTTAATCCGTCATCGATTGTAGGTGCGACTTTCTTTATAAAGAATATTAGTGATTACATTGAGCAAACCACAGCAAAAGAAAACTATGCTGGGTGTGGTCCTGAATGTTTAGTGACACGTTCTCGAAATGTAGGTACCGCGGACGTGCAAGGTATTGAATTACAATACCAACACGACTTTGGTAACGGTTTTGGTGCCCAGTTTAATTACACTTATACCGACAGTGCACGTACCAACTCAGCCGGTGAAGAAGTACCAATTGAAGAAGTGTCTAAAAATTCATTTAACTTATCAGGTTACTTCGAAAACGAAATGTTTAGTGTACGTTTAGCTTATAACTACCGTGATGACTGGGTACGTCAGTACAATGGTAGTAGCTTAGACAGCTTAAATGATGCGTATGATCAGTTAGATGCATCGGTTATATGGCACGTTACAGAAAATATAGATATGTCATTTGAAGCGGTGAATTTGCTCAACGAAGCATTGGTACTACGTCAACCTAAGGCGGGCAATATTGTTCACAGTGTGGATGAGTTCGGTACCCGTTACTTTGTTGGCGCCAGCATTCGCTTTTAAATGAAAGGTTTGAGGCTAATGTGCCTCAAACCGCTATATTCCAAGTTGTTGAATACAAAAGTATTACCAATACCACATCAGCAACGTTTATCCGTCTAACACAGATGGGCCTAATTATGTTGTTTAGATTAGTGGCTCGTGTTCCCCTAAGGCAAGCTGCCCAGTTTGCCTTATCTTTATCTCACAGTTATCACCATTTCAAAATGTAAATAAAAAGTTAAATTAATAAGTAAATTATATTGACTAAATTTTAGTCAAGCGTTAGTGTGGATTGTGTTAGACCATTAGATTTAGCGCAGTTCTGGTTTAACCACGACAATGCGATTGTTTAAGCATACTTAAATTAACTTTTGCAAAATTAGTAATTTGTAAACAATTTTAAGAAGGACACCCTAATGCGTCACGCTAAAATGACTACTTGCGCACTGGCTGTATTAATTAGCTGTAATGTCAATGCAGGTACTGGTATTCAAGACTTTTTAGATTCATTACGAAACTTTGAATCGGGTATAAACCCAAATCTCGCTGATTTTTATCTCGAAAACCTCAATAATCCTGTTTATAACTATGCGCGGGTAAGTGCACCCGGTCGTATGGTACGTGATTGCTCTACTGGTAGCATGATCCCCGAGCCAACTACTATCAATGAGTTTTTCACTAAACTGGGGATCGATCATTTTTACAACACGCAAACCCCTAACGATCCAGAAATGTTTAAGAGCATGCAATACAACTCAATGAATGCGTGGGGCTTTGTTGGTTATCAGCTAGGCGAAGCAGTATTAATCGATGCAGGGTATTACAGTCCAAAAGTGGTTACAGTAGACGGTGTTGAATACGACAGTTTTTATGTCTTTGTCGACGATTCAACGTGGATTGGTTGCGAAACTGAAGCGTTAGTCGAAATCGTCGGCTCTGGTGGCAATAAAATCTTAGCAACGGATGTTAATAACTGGCAGGGCACGTTTGTTGGCAAAAACGGTGTTAACTCATTTGCCGACTTAATAAAGCCAGAAAAACAAGAATTGGTTATTCGCGATGCCATGCATTTTAATTACGGTGTGATGACGCAATTGTTAAGTGATGCCAATATGACATGGGCAGAAGCACTTACAAAAAGCTGGCCGGGTGTTGATGACAATGGCAATCCAGTGCAAGTTCAAGCCACTATGTCGGGGTTGTTAGCCGCAGCACATTTACGCGGCGCGTGGGGCACAGCACGTTTATTAACAAAGGATGAAATTACGTGTGACGAATTAGGCACTTGTATCACTAAATATGTACATAAATTTGGCGGTTATAATACCATTTTCGATACGCCTTTTGACGATGTAATTGAAGGCTCAAGCTACGCAGAAACATTATCCGCAGGTTGGGGTAATGATCTTGTGATATTAGGTGGCGGAGTGGATACGCTCGCGTTACATCAAAATGACAGCGCTATCACTACGGTGCGCGGTTTCACCCTTGCAGAAGATTTTATTGTGCTAAGAGATTGGACAGCATCAGCGCCACTGGCAAATTTACAGATAGCTGATGTCGCTGCAGGTGCAGAGCTTAGCTTTTCTAATCAACGTGTGGTGATTGAAGGGGTGAGCGCCGCTGAAATTAGCGCAAACCCAAGTGCCGTGATTGCAGAATCAAAAATTTATGAAATTGCCTGGTCGGGTTCGCAAACGGTTAATAACTTTAATCCTCGCTTAGATAAAATTCGTGGCACCGCAGGGATTGGTTTTAAACATTTAAAAGCGTACGAAACGGATAATGCGCTGGTGGTTGGTGTGCAAGCAGCAGATGGTGGTATTTATAGTTCGGTTGAGTTGGTGGGGTTAACCATCGCCGATTTAACACCTGACATGTTTGATAATGTAACTGGTGGCTATGACCGTTTAGGCTTTATTGTTCCACTCAATAGTCAAAACTGGGGCTGGAATATGACCTTGTCAGTTAATAGTTTTGATGCAGCAAAAACAGTGATTAGTATGCCACTGTTTAATTACAGTTTTTCGATGCTAGTGTTAACGCAACAAGGTGCGGATACGGTTATTACACTAGATGCAGCGGCATCGCAAGGCGATCAAAAACGGCTAGTGCTTAAAAATACCGATGTTACAACACTAAGTGCAGCAAACTTTTCATTTGTTAATGGTAACTTTAGTGACGCAACAATCGATATTCCAGTGTATTACACGATAACAGCGGCAGTGGTGGGTAATGGTGGCAGTATTTCACCACTACCTAATGCAAATGGCGAGCTAAGTGCAAAAGGTAACACTGACTTCACACTTAATTTTGTTGCAGACAGTGGTTATCGCGTGGCAAACATTACAGTTGATGGGGTAACAGTCAGCGCAGCAAATGCTTATACTTTTAATGCTATCAGTAGTAATCACACTATTTCAGTGAGCTTTGAACAAGGGGTTTCTTGTCCAAATGCATGGCTTGCGTCAGAGGTTTACACGGGCGGCATGCAAGTGACTTATCAAGGCAAAATATACGAGGCCAAATGGTGGTCGCAAAATAATGAGCCTACTGCGGGTGATCCATGGAAGTTTGTAAGTGACTGCCAGTAAAAATTAAATTACTTAGGCTCAGTTAGAGTTGTTGGCTCGCAATTTGAGGTGCATGGACTTTTTTAAAGCGACTAACATAAACTCAGGTTAAATTAGTGTGATGTGATAGGCATCACACTAATTTTTACTATTGCTCTATTGCTCTATTGCTCTATTGCTCTATTGCTCTATTGCTCTATTGCACCAACTGTAGCCAACGAAGTATGCAAGATGGTTATACAAAAATTCTTTTGCCAACATGCAAAGCGCGTTTAAAACGATAAATTTGGCATGTTTTATTACTAATTGTCACTTTACTTGTGCCAATAAGTAGATCTCAATATAGTTGTCACAGCGTTTTTTAATCCAAATCTTAAACTCACTAACTAAGGAATAGTTGATGAAACACAATTATGTAAACGCCATTTTAGCAACTGTATTGCTACTTTTTAGCATTGGGAAAGGTACCGCAAAAACAGTAACTGAACCGCTCGGCGGCCAACCACCTCCCAACACTCAAGCATCGGTAAATGACTTTGAATATCAAGTAAAATATCAAAGAGCGTTTGAAGCAGTACTTTGGGGCATGCCGGCTGTAGCAATTTATCGATTCAGAGCTGCTGCGATGGAAGATCTTGGTATGAAGGATAATGACATTATTACTTATTCTGAGATAGCAAAGCCAAATTTAGAAGCAATTACAGCCAATAGCAGTACGCCCTATATAGCGGCCTACTCTGACCTACAAAATGGACCCGTTGTATTAGAAGTTCCGCAAGCAGGTAGTGATGGGAGCCTTTATGGGCAAGTTGTGGACGCGTGGCAATATACCATTGCAGATGTAGGGCCTAAAGGATTAGACCAAGGAAAAGCAAGCAAGTATTTGTTTACGCCCCCTGGATATACAGGCGATATTCCGAAAGAGTACATTCACGTGGCTTCTCCTAACTATCGAATTGCTCTTGCATTCAGGTCTATCGTTGCACCTGGGAAAACTCAAAAAGATGCGTTTAACTATGCTCAAAGACTTCGACTATATTATCTAAAAGATGCTAAAAATCCACCTAAGCAAAAATTTGTAGATCCAGTAAACGAGCGCTATGCGACTTTGCCTTTTTTTGACGAACGACATTTTGATGACATTTATAGCATTGTTAGTGTTGAGCCTGTACGCGATATAGACAAGCATATGACTGGGTTATTAGCGTCACTGGGAATTGAAAAAGGTAAACCATTTAATCCTGACGAAACAACAAAAAAAGCAATGCGTAATGCGGCAATTGACGCATGGCATTATTTGCAGGGCAAATTTGATTCTTTACCGAAAGAAAAAAGATTTTGGCAAGATCGCCACTATTTCCCATTAATGTTAGCAGATGATAATAATAAGTTTACTTATGAATATGATGACCTCATAGATATTGATTCGCGAGCTATGCAATATTTGTGGTGTACTTATGTGCCGAAAGTACTTTCAGAAAATCCAGCTACACAATATGCGGTGGCTTTAGGCGACAACCAAGGTAATTTGTTACAGGCTGGAAAGTTATACAAGGTAAATGTACCTAAAAACATGCCGGTAGAGCAGTTTTGGGCTCTCACTGTGTATGATCATGCGACATTTGGATTTATTTATACGGACTCAGAACGTACCACGTTGTCGAGCTACGATTTAGCTGATCTCAAAAAGAATAATGACGGTTCAGTTACGTTATATGTTGGCCCGATTGCGCCCAAAGGTTTTGAAGAAAATTGGATCCCTACGGCAGGAAAGCGTCCTATGCCGACATTTCGATTTTATGGGCCAAAAAAATCATTAAACGATCGAACTTTTGTGATGCCTGATTTTGAATTAGTTAAGGAGTAGCCGAAAAGGTAGTTGGAGGAACTTTTGACGGAGGCGAATCTGAACTTGTGATTGGAGTCGTCTCCGTGTGAAGTTTTTACTTTTTTAAAGTAGTACTCATCACATCATCAAGTCCGTGATAATACTAACGTCTTCAATACCGGCCTCTTTCATCGCATCTTGCAGTGCTTGAATTGCATCAAAACGAGCAACCTCTAGAGAGTTTAAATAGCTTTGATGGCTATCTAATGTTGTTTGTTTTGCTTCTTCACTTTCATAATCTGCACTTTTGGCCTCAATTAGCGTTTGTTCTGCTACTTTAATTTGTTCAACGATGCGCTCAATTGCTTTGATCATTTGTTGAATATGTTCAGGTAATTCAGATTTTTTATCACTTTCAGGGTTGTTACTTTCTTTTAATTTTTTAAATGCTTCTGGTGAGATTGATACCTTGTCATTAGTTTTTTCTTCGTCAGCTTGTTTGTTTTCAACACCATCAATGTTGTTAGTCGGGTTTGTCTTTTGTGGGGGAGTAGTATAAATACTACTGATGCTAGAGATGCTCATTACTGTCCTTGGTTAACTAATAAAGCAAAGCAAAGAAATTTACGCCATACGCGATAGATGTCGGCTGATTTTTAAATTAGTTAAGTATTTTTATCTCCAAGGTGAACAACAATACACTATTTTATTTTTAATCCGTTTAATTTACAGGTGATGGCATACAAGTTAGGCTGTAAAGAACAACACTCAATAATTTGATTTTCAACTATAAAGAGCGAACTTAATGTCAGAATTTACAATTCGTCCAATGTTGGCCGATGAGCTCAAAATCGCCATTGATTGGGCTGCAAGGGAAGGTTGGAACCCAGGTTTAAACGATGCTGAACTGTTTCATTTGGCGGATCCGAATGGCTTTTTTGTTGGAGAGTTAAACGGTGAAATTGTCGCAGTCGGCAGTGCGGTCACTTATGATGAAACTTATGCGTTTTGTGGGTTGTATATTGTTGCACCTAAGCATCGTGGTAATGGTTATGGTTTAACCCTGACCAACCATCGCTTGGCGTATTGCGGCGAACGAAATGTTGGCATTGATGGTGTGCTGGAAAATGTCGAGATATACAAGCGCATCGGTTATGTGCCTTATTATCAGAATAAACGCTTTCAAAAATTTGCCAATGCGACAGCACTTTCGGCACAGGTCATTGATGTTACAAAAGAGTATATTCCCCATATTTTAGCTTACGATAAGCCATGTTTTGGTGCCGCCCGTGAGCAATTTCTAGCTGCGTGGTTATCACAACCTCAGGGTAAGTCTGTATGTTTTTTACAAAACGGTGAAATTAAGGGCTATGCCGTCAGGCGCAAGTGTCAGGAGGGCTATAAAGTAGGTCCGCTTTTTGCCGATTCGCCAGATATTGCATTATCGCTTTTTCAGGCGTTGCAGGTGGATATTCAAGGCGAACAGATTATTTTAGATGTGCCCGAAAACAACCCTCAGGCTATCTCTTTAGCTGAATCGGAACGTATGGAAGTGGTGTTTGCCACAATGCGCATGTATCAAAAAACAATGCCCGCTACCGCCAGCAATAAAATTTATGGCATTACCACCTTTGAGTTGGGTTAACATGCAAAAAACAAATAAGCTTTTTATCATGAAATGGTTGTTTGCTATTTAAATAGTGTCACTGGTCTATTTGGAAACTAATACCTTCATCCATAATCATTAGAGGGTTATCCCCAGAAAAGGTGTGTAAAGCTGTTTAAAAGTGTTATTTTATCATTTAAATCATGATACTAGGTGAGCTAATACTTTTGTTATAAATAACCAAAAGTTACGCCTTTGTAGCAAATCGGTATATATTATTTGCGCCGCTTTAGGCTACCGTAAACCAAAGCGGCGCACACTTTCTATTTTAGCGAAAGACTTCTGCCAACGCGTGTGCCACTGCGCGCACGAATATAGCGAACATCGTTTGCATCTTTGATGTGGTCAATTGCATGCCAAGTTCCCTGTTTATCTTGCACCTCAATTGCAAAGCCTGGATAAGGCGTAAATGCATCTAGCTTGCCGTTATTAACCGCTGCTGCAACGGTTGGTACGCGATAAAATACCCCTTGCTGTTCTAACTTTGCAATTTCTTTTAAGCCAACCAAAGCGGCGAAGCGCTGCCAATCAGTATCTCTCTCGGCTTGTTTTTGCGCTGTAAACACACCGCTTTGCTTATCATAGATACGCCCTTTTTCAGCGTAGCTAAGTTGCCAATCTGCTTTATGCCAAGCGCGTTCAGCTAGCGCCAATAAGCGCGGATAAAGCATGTATTCGGCTTGGTTATCTGAACGTAACATTTCGCTCCATAAATGGCCTTGCAAGCCTTTAAATTGAATACCTTGGTTTAGACGCTCTTGGTTATCATCAGCGTGATATGCGAGATGTTCTTTGGTTTGCCAAATTTCTGCGTGAGCAGGTAAGTTTTCAGGCATAAAACCAAACACTTTATAACCGTCAATGGCACGTGCCGCCCAATGATTGCCGCGTTCTTCAGGGTGGCTTTGGTAAGGGAAATCAAAGTAGGTAACTTCGGGGGGCGAGAGAACCATATCCCAGCCTAAATTCGCTTGCTGGTGTACTTCTTTGTAGCCGCCCTCGGTGATCATCGACCAGCCGTTCGACTGTACCTTTGATGGCATATTCTGTGGATTAGTATCACCTAAACCATCATTCCAAGCCGCTACTTTTATCCCTTTGCTGGCAACTAATTGCGATACTTTTTCAATAAAGTAACCATTAAATGAGGTTAGCTCAGAAGTGCTGGCTTTAAGGGCGTTACATGCCGGGCTATTCAGCCACGCACCGGCCGTTTCGTCCGCACCAATGTGATAGGTGGTAAGCTCTACACCTACTTCATGGTGCATTGCGATAAGTTCATCAATTACTTTTTCAATAAAAGTATAAGTGCTTGGCAAACATACATTGAGGGTGTTGTCGTTATAATGCTGAATTGATGAGTATTGGGTGGCGTCGCTTGCTTCACTTAACCAGTACTGCTCGGCTTTTTGTTGCTCGCCCGCTTGCATGTATTTTTTGTAACGCGCATCCATGGCTTTTACCGCAGCGCGCGAGTGTCCTGGCATATCCAGCGAAGGAATGACTTCAATATGATTAAGCGCGGCAAATTTTAAAATCTCTTGGTAGTCTGCTTTGCTATAAAAGCCGTTAACTGGACTCGATTTATCGATACCTGCGCCTAATTGTGGCAATAAACATTCGCTTTCAGTTAAGTCAAAACAGCGATATGCGCCGACCTCGGTAAGCACCGGTAAGTCGTTAATGGCTAATCGCCATCCTTCATCGTCGGCTAAATGGAGGTGCAATTTATTGAGTTTGTAGGCCGCCATTTGTGACAAGGTATCTAAGATAAACTGTTTGCTACGGAAATTTCGCGCCACATCAATGTGTAAACCTCTAAATTCAAAATGCGGTTCATCAATAATGGTAAGGCTTGGCACGCTTAAATCATCGAGGCTGACTAAGCCCGCAATCGACATCAGTGCGTAAAATACACCAGTGTTGCTGCTCGCTGTGATGGTAATGGCATTGGGCTCTAAGGTTAACTGATAGGCCTCATTGGCGAGTGTATTATCAATGTTAAGTTGCGTTGGAATGCCTGTTTTGGAATGGCCAATACCGAACAGTTCAAGGCGCGTTAGCGCCGCAGACAGGGCATTATTGTTGGCAATTTCGGGCGCTAGGTTTAGCCCTTTGCTGAGCTTTACAAGATTATCGGTTGAGTTAATGTTAAGGCGAGTTGGTTTCGGAATTAAGCTCACCGGCGCCTTGTTAAGGCTCGGTTTTAATTGTGTTTGATAAAGGTATTGCGGCGACATCCACGGCGTTTGGTCTTGTTTGCTGACGCGTAATTGTTCAAGTGAAGTAAATGGTGCAAGGTAGGGCTGTTGCTCAAGGCCAGTTTCAGGATCTATGCGAGTATGGGTGCTTTTAATGGTGCGTGCAGTTACCTTATCGCTCGCAGCGCTATCGCTAATAATGTAGTTTGGCATAAATTCGGAGCGGGTAATTTGCGAATCTTTGCTGTAAAAACGGATCACCTCTGGGGTATTTTTACTAAAACCTTTAAAGTGTTTGTTTGCGGAAATTTTGTGAACGTCACCGTTGATATGGCTAATATCAAAGTGCGTAGATTCAACAGCATAAATCGGCATTAGTTGGCTAAAAAATATGGCAAAGTTGGTGTCTTTAAGGTCACTTGGGTTGGTTAGTGTTAACTCAGCTAAGTAACACTTTTTTTCATCGCCTGGGCAACTCTTAGGGCTGGCACTAATTAAGCGATAGTTAACATCAAGCTCGTTGGCAAGCGTATCAATGGTGTGTTGATTGGCATTGACAAGCTTAGGTGTTACTAAACATAAAACAGAAAGGGCTAATAACTTATTCACCTGTTGCTACCTCGTCTAAGAAAAGCTGATAAGCGCCAAACAGCGCAGTATTTGTATCTTGGGTGTAATGAATTTGCAGTGCGCTATAAACGCTTTGCGGCAGTTGCTTAAGTAATGTTTGCTGTAACGCATCAATAAACAGTGGGGCACTTTTGGCAATTGCACCGCCAAATACCACTTTTTCCGGGTTAAACGCTTGCACTACTTGTACCAGTGCATGGCCTAAATGTTTACCGAGCTCAGAAAATAACGCCAGTGCGTGGCTATCGCCTGCTTGTGCTTGCTGATAAGTGGCTGCACCATCTAAACCTTGTTTTTTAAAGAATTGGCTTGAACAATAGTCTTCAATAATGCCGTCTAAATAGGGGAAACTACCAAACTCGCCAGCGGCAGATTGTTTGCCGGTATAAAGGCGGCCATTTAAGATTAAGCCCGCGCCAAGGCCTGTGCCCAAGGTGACACCGACTAAATTTTCATAACTTTTATAGTCTTTGCTTTTATAAATGCCATAGGTAAAACAATTAGCATCGTTATGCACTAAAACAGGCCGATTAAAACGCGCTTCAAGCAGCGTTTTAAGCGCCACATTTTGCCAATGTTTAATATTGATCACCTCAATGACAAAGCCGCTATCACTCTCGACTAAGCCTGGCACACCAATGCAAATGCCACGGCACGCCTTTGTTACAAAGGGGGTTAAATTGTTAAATAAAAACGCGTTAAAGTCGTCTTTACTTAAACTCGCATCGATTGGCACGGTATGCGATTTGATAATCTCGCCATTTGCAATGTTTGCAATGGCAAGTTTAGTGCCGCCTAAGTCAACACAGGTAATAAACGGGGTATTGCAATTAGTCATTACAGCTCTCTTAATCTACTGCGATACGTTTTTTATTAAATTGAATGGTGTGATTTTTAATCAGCGGCTTAGCCCAAATGCTAACGCTAAAAATAAAGCCCAGTGGAATAAACAACACTAACAGTGCAACACGCAAATCGCCTGAAAGCTCTGCGATAAAGCCAATAATCGGCGATGCCAACGCACCACCAATAATGCCTGTACATAAAATACCAGACACCGCACTGTGACCGTTTGCAACCGAATTTAGCGCAAGTGAAAACAGTACGGACCACATTATTGATAAAAAGAAACCTGCTGCTGGAAACGCCACAAGCGCAACTTGCTTGCTGCCAAAAATAGCGCAAGCAAGTGACGCTGTAGCACCCAGAGAAAACAGTTTTAGCACTAATTTAGCGTCGAGCACTTTTAACAGCACTAACCCTAATACACAGCCAATGGTTAAAAATAACCAAAACTGACTGACCACTTCAGTGCCTTGGGTGTTGGGATCAAGTCCGTGGTAAGTCTCTAAAAAGACCGAAATCGAATTTGCAATGCCTTGCTCTAAACCGACATAACAGGCAATTGCAATAAAAAACAGTAATACTGTTTTGTCTTTAAAAAGTGCTAACGAATCGGCAAGGTTGGTATTCTGTTGTTGCTGAGGCTCGCGCGCGATTGGAGTAATAAAAGTAATGGCCAACATCACTAAGCTAATAACCGCAAATAGCGCATACATAATTAGCCACGCTTTATTTGGTTCAGTGAAGGTCGCCAGTAGTTGCCCAGTTGGTGTACCATTTTCAATGTGGCTAACCAGAGTGCTGTACACTAATGGTGATAATGCCGCTGCTGCACCAAATAATAACTGAGCCGATACAGAATAAGCGGCAAAGTTTTGCTCACCACCGGCGCGTCGAAGCAGCGGATTAATCGCTACTTGGAGTAGTGCCATCGCACTGCCAATGGTAAACAGTGCAAACATTGCCATAGCAAAATTAGGCAGTAATACAAATAATATGGCGCCGAGTGCTGCCAGCGCAAACGCTAGTAAAATAACAAATTTTTCCCCTTTTTTTTGTGCGATTAGTCCCGCTGGGATTGACATTAAGCCGTATGCGGCAAAAAAGGCAAAGGGGAAAAATCCAGCTAACATCAGACCAATTTGATAGCTTTCAATCAGTGCGGGAAAAATAGGGCCGAGTAGGTTTGAAACAAACGAAATCACAAAAAAAGTGATTAAGACTAAGAGCACGACGGGATAGGCTTTCATGATTATTTCCTGTTTATTATTGGTTTTATTCGTTTATTAGTATTTTTCGTTCGCCGAGAGCGTATGGGTGAGGCTGCGACAAAAATTAATTTTTGACGGGCAGACAAAAACAAGGGGATTGCCACAGCCTCGCGCTTACATGTCCTGTGAGGTGATTTCTTAGGGGGAAATACCGAGTAGACTGTAAACGTTATCTAGTGTGCCAAGATAAAGAATTAGATAGCGGTATTTTTCTATTTATTAATAATACTTTTCAATCAAGCTAACAGCAGTTTTCGATCATTTCAGGCGTGATTTTGACTTTGGATGGAGCGTTAATTGAGTGCGCCAATCACCGCTGAAATGTTGTAAGTTTTGAGAGTTTTTTGAGATAAGCAGATCTACTTATTGTAAATATCGAAGCAAATTACTCCAAACAAAACAGGAGCTGAAGCCGGTATCACAGCATTTAGGTTATTTTAAACCACTTTAATAAGTAACCTGTTAATTTTATAGGTACATACTTGTTCGACGTTTAGCGAATAGTCTGAAATACAGCTTAACGATAAAATTGAAAAGTATCGTTACTTGATAGAATAGTATCTTTTGTTATGCGCGATTCTGTTGAAATGGTTTGTAGTAAATGAATTAAGTTAGTTATTAAATTATGCGTGCATTTTGTGAAAAAGTGATAACGCCTACCGATGCGTCATGGCGGTATCACAAATACCTGATGCCTTATTTGCCTTTTAGCTGGCATTATCATCCGGAATATGAAATTTGCCTAACATTAAACAGTAAAGGTATGCGCCATATTGGCGATCATATTGAGGAATATGGTGAGCTAGACTTGGTGTTTGTCGGGCCTAATTTACCGCATACATGGCAATCTGAAGCAAACCAAGATGGCTCAGAGCAAATCGTGTATGTGGCGCAAATTCCCGTAAAATGGCTCGATAAGTTAGCGCGTGACCATAAAGAGTTGCAAGGCTTACTACCAATGTTAGCGCGTTCGCTAAAAGGCATTAAGTATTCAAAAGAATGTGCAATTGAAGCGAAAACGTTGTTTGAAGCTATGGATAATGCGGGAGCAACTCAGCGTTTGTTCTTATTACTCGATTTGCTAGATAAAATGCAGCACGATGTAGAGCAAGTTACTTTATCAACACCAATGTTCGCATTTGGTAAGCAGATGGAACAAGATAACGGTAAACTTAATCAAGTGATTGAGTTTATATATCAGCACTACACAGACAATTTATACGCCGATCAACTTGCAGAACTGGCGCATATGTCAACCAACCACTTTCATCGCTATTTTAAACAGCGCACCGAATGCACGCTCACTGAGTTTATTAATCGCTTACGTATTGGTAAAGCGTGCAAGCTGTTGGTGACCAGTTCATCACCCATTTCGGTGATAAGCGACCAGTGCGGTTTTAATAACGTGTCTAACTTTAATCGTCGTTTTCTGGCGTTTAAAGGATGTACGCCGCGTAAATTTCGTCAACAACTCATTAACCACAACTTAATTAATTGAGATTGTTAGTTTGTGTGATAGAGCATGCATTTGAAAGATAAAAGGGCACGTGCGTGCCCTTTGGTTTGTTAACTTAGTGGAATAAGGCTGAATTACAGCCCATCGTTACTAAAAACCAGGGGAGGTGTGTAAATACAGGTACCGCAAAAAGCACTTCACCGAAATCACGAATTGTTAGCACATTAGGTGTTTAGCAATATAACTGCGCTAACTGAGTTGGCATTATTTTAGATAAATACCCTGTATCACATTGATATTTATTTTAAGTGAATTGATAATTATTCTCAATAAAATTTATTAATCTGCAACAATTAAACCTCATCTAACCAGAAACTATTTATCGCTAACTAACAAAACGTTATATTAAACAAAATTTTTTTTAAGACATTTCAATGATTGAATTTTGTAGTTATAAATTAGTGCCAGCTAGTTTTAATCCTTGGCGAGAAGAATTCTTAACCGTCGCAAGGCATATTATGCAACGCCTTGCCGATCCTCGTTTTACCTTTTTACATTTTGGCTCGTCATCATTTTATGTTGCCGGCAAGGGCATCATTGATATTTCTATTTTATATCAACCAGGTGAATTGGAATCTGCAGTCGAATACATCAAGCAGTTTGGCTTTTTAGATCAACACAGTAATAAACCTTTTCCAGCAACACGCCCGCGTAAAGACGTAGGCGTTAAATATAATGGCGAAGTGTTTAATGTGCATTTACATGTTATTGAACACAATAGCGAAGAGCATTTAAAGCAAGTCGCTTACAAACAACATATGCTCGAAAATCCAGAAGATAGAGCTGCTTATGAAGCAAAAAAGAAAGCGGTATTAGCTGAAGGCAATACCGTTCAAGATGACTACGGCAAAGCAAAGTCACCTTTTGTGAAAGACGTATTGGCACGTCTAGCGTAAATCAGTAATTTTCATCTAACTGTTTGTAATTTAGTAGGAAATTTTAGATAAAAAATGCCGGCAATGTAGCCTTGCCGGCATTAAGATCACTTTAATGGGAAACCAAAGTGAAAGCGTTAAACCGATAAGCGTATTTTTTATTTAAATATAAAATCTGCGCTTATTAGTGGTCGTGTTCGTGCTCTTCTTCTTCAAACGCACCTAACCAAGTTAGGTTGCCAATGCCATCTTCAAATGTTGTAATTTCAGCGACTGTTTGCTGTTCAATATCAATTTGATACACGGTATTGCCGTACGCTAGATAAACGTGATTATTTGCTTTATTCGCAATAAGCTTAGCGCTTTTTTCTGCATCTAGTTCAGTTATCGCGGCGAAACGAGCGACACTTTGCCACTGTGATTCTTGGTTATACACGTTAATATAGCCAGCTTCGTCTAATACGACGATTGATTCTTCATCACCACTAACACCGTAAGCTAGGTAGCTAGTAATACCTTCAGCTTGCCATTGGAATGGGCTAATTTCATCGGTTGTTAAATCTACAGTAAATACGCCCCCACGAGATAAGCCGATAATCGTGTTGTTTTCTTTGCTACCAATAAACTTACCAATGCGCACTCCTGCTGGTAATTCTTCTGGGTTAGCAATTTTGCTAGAAGTGAATAACTCACCTTCTTGTTTTACTTTTACAACACCGTCACTACACGCAAACGCAATATAGTCCTCAGTTTGGAAGCTACCATGAAGATCAGGGCACGCGTGTTCAAATGTCTGTTCTTGGTGGAAGTGATCGTTATGTACTTCAAACAAACCAATTGTTTCAGGTAACGATGTTTCACTGTTTACATCACGAATAGTCGCAAGTACGAAGCCGTCACGAATTTGCCCTGTACCGTGTTGATAGGTTTCATAATGGTGTTCAGCAACAATGCGGCTTTCAGTAATACTTTCGTCAGAAATAATTGCAAACCCGGCATCTGCAGATGCGTCTTTATCACCGTCAAAAAATACCAGAGCTTGCTCACCAACAGGCACGTAGTGGGTTGGTTTTACATCGAGTAATTCAAAGGAATTAGCAGCAGGGGCATCTTCATGTAGGTCATGATGATCGCCGTGTTCTTCTAAATAAATACCGCCATCAATAAATTCAACTAGGTTATTGTTACGCTGAATCGCTACCGCGTAACGACCATTAGGGCTAGCATAAAGTGCAGATACAGTATTAGTAACAGAAAATGTATCAATTATTTGATTGCTGGTTAAATCATAAATACTAACTTGATTTGAATCGGGAGAGTTAATCGCTAAGCGACCCGCAGGTAATTCAAGTTCTGGATGAGGCTCAGAAGGTTGAACTACAACCGGCGTATTGTCAATTACGGTGTGCTTGTCTGAACCGCAGGCGCTCAGTAGGGAAACCAAAATAGCACTTGCAAGCGCTTTACGTATCATTTTTTTGTCCTTGTAATGTTATATAGTAACGATTACATTATGTTATACTATAACAATTGATTGCAAGTGTTATTTGGCAGCAGATCTGAATAAGAGATAGTACGACTGTCTAAATTTAATAGTAGAAGGGTATGTATATAGTTATAGGGCGCAGGAATTACAGACTTTAAGGCGAATTTTCTTATTACATTTTTAATGCAGAGAAAATTAACGCTGATATCAGTAATGATAATTGATAGCAGTGCTTAGTTATCCAAAGCTGAGTCGGTTTACTTCGTAATATAGCGAGACAGACAATATGTAATTTAAGGAAAAGAGAGTTCAAACTAAACGATATGCTTATGAAAAAAGAGGGAATAGCGGAGGGTGTGTCACCTTAAAATAGCCTAGGTTTTCCTTTTAACTCGGAAGTAAGTAATAGCGTTTTTACTTAGAGGTTGCGCCTCTTGACCAACAAGTACATTTAAAAGATTAAAAAAAGGCGCTCATTTGAGCGCCAAACACGGAAATTGTAAAAGCGACACTAGGCTTCGTTGCGTTTATAAAAAGCAATGATTGCTAGCGCAACAAACGCTAAAATAAAGCAATAGTAAGAGCTGGTTGCAACATCCCAAGGCGTAATATGGAAAGTTGCGCCAAGTAACAGTGCTTGTGCACCGTATGGCAAACTGCCTTGCATTACACAGGCGAAAATATCGAGCAAACTTGCCGAGCGTTTAGCCGGAATATTGCCGTCTTCAGCAAGTTTTTTCGCAATTGGGCCCGCGACAATAATTGATACTGTGTTGTTTGCAATACATAAATTAGAAGTAAGTACTAACGCAGCAATACCAAATTGGTCGGCTACTTTACGATTCCATTTGGCAATTACAGCAGTGCCTTTTTGAATTTTGTGGGCGATATAATCAAGGCCACCATTGACACGAATAAATTCAGATAGGCCGCCAATAAACATCGACAACAAGAAAATTTCTTGCATGCCTTTAAAGCCTTCGTAAATGTCTTTTACAAATTGACCACCTTGGTAGTCACCAGTAAAGCCCATTAATCCGGCAAACACAATGCCACTAAACAGCACGACAAACACATTCAAGCCAGCGACCGCAAGTACCAAAATAAATGCATAAGGTAATACTAATAATAAGTCGTAGTCCTTTACATCAATGATTTCAGGTTCAGGCGTTAAAAATGCTAACAGTAATACCGTTAACACTGCCGCAGGTAACGCAATTTTTAAATTCTCGCGGAATTTATCTTTCATTTCACAGCCTTGCGTACGCGTAGCGGCAATCGTGGTATCAGAAATAATTGATAAGTTGTCACCAAACATTGCACCTGACACCACAGTACCGGCAACAAGTGCTGGATCAAGGCCAGTTTTAACAGAAAGAGCATACGCAATAGGGCCAATAGCACCAATTGTACCCATTGAGGTACCCATCGCCGTTGACACCACTGCTGAGATTAAAAATAAACCTGGCAATAAAAACGCGGGTGGCACAAGATCAAGTCCTGCGTTTACTACAGCATCAACACCACCAGTCGCGCCTGCAACTGTTGAAAACGCGCCAGCAAGTAGGTAAATCAAACACATAGTGATGATATTGTTGTGACCTGCACCTTTTATAAAGGTGTCCACCGATTCGTTAATGGTTTTCTTATTGAGTAAAAACGCCAGTAAAATTGCAGGCAAAATCGCAACGGGCGCCGGCAATTGATAAAACGCATAATCAACGCCTTGCGACTGCAAATATAAACCCGCCCCTAAAAATAGGCCGACAAATGTAAGTAACGGCAGCAACGACAGTTTTGCTGCGGTTTTGTTAATGTGCGTATCCATAAAAACCTCAAACGGAAACTTTGTAAGTTATTGCTAACAACCGGCAATAACTGAAATTTCTTCTTCTTATTCAGTTCTATTTGTTCCATGTTTTGCGCGTGAGCGCAAGTTTTAAGCGATATTGGCAAACAAACAGAGTGAATAAAAATGGATGTGCGAATGTATAGATGTCTAGATGTTTTGTCAAATTGAACTTGTTATAATTGGCAAAGGAATAAAACTAATAGCTAAAAAATGCTAAGGTCGGCTTTCTTTAAAGGGTAATATCAAACAAACTTTATCCGAAATTATGAAAGCGTCAGGTTTAACGCATTTAACCGAACAAAAGTAGAGAAAATTATGACAAACATCGCAGTGTTTGGGGCGAATGGTCGAATGGGCCGCGCACTTTGTGAAGCAAGCATCAACAACGAGTCAACAGAATTAGTAAGTGCCGCAGTGCGCGCTAACAATGAATTACTTGGACAAGCCGTTAAGCATTTTATTAACCAAGGCGACAGCACAGTTACCTTTAGTGATGAAACGAGTGTAAGCGCTGACACTGACGTAATTATTGATTTCACGTTACCTGTAGGCATGAAAAAACACTTAGCCTACGCGGTGGCACATAACATTCCAATGGTAATTGGCACGACCGGTTTAAGTGCGGATGATATGGCGGAGCTTGAATCTGCTGCAAAATCGATCCCAATTGTTTTTTCTCGCAATTACTCAGTAGGAATCAATTTACTTGAGAACCTGGTTAAAACTGCGGCAAAAACGTTGGCAGACGATATTGATATCGAAATTTTCGAACTGCACCACAAACATAAAATTGATGCGCCGTCTGGCACGGCATTAATGATTGGTGAAGCCATTGCTGAGGCAAAAGGCTGGCAACACGATGAAGTCGCAGTTTTTGACCGCTCAAAAAATGAGCAGGCGAAAAGTCAAAAAGAAATTGGCTATTCTGTGATGCGTGGCGGCGATATAGTTGGTGAACATACGGCTTATTTTGCGGCTGACGGCGAAAGACTCGAACTTACTCACAAAGCAAGCTCGCGAATGACCTTTGCTAAAGGCGCTGTAAGGGCTGCGGCTTGGTTACATAATAAACCAGTTGGACTTTATACCATGCAAGATGTGCTTGGTTTTAGGTAGATAACTGAAATTTTTGGCAGGTTAAAGTAAATTTTCTGTTAAACACGTTATTTTTAATTTTTTCTGATTTTTTATTAGACCTTTTTTCAGATTTCATCTAAAATACTTGGAATTTGCCAAAATTTTATAATCTAGCGCTTTCTCTAGGGCGTTAGGTCGATTGGACGGGTTGAATTTTACGCAAATTTTGCCCGTTTTTTACTGTTAGGAGGTCAACTTGTCTAAATCCGCTCTGTTAGTCCTTGAAGACGGCACGGTATTTCGCGGTACTGCCATTGGTGCTGAGGGTATCTCAGTTGGTGAAGTAGTTTTTAATACTTCAATGACTGGATATCAAGAAATTTTAACTGATCCATCTTACGCTGAACAAATTGTTACTTTAACTTACCCACATATCGGTAACACAGGTACCAACAGCGAAGATGAAGAAGCTTCAAAAATTTGGGCTAAAGGCCTAGTTATTCGCGACCTTCCGCTGCTTGCAAGCAACTTCCGTAATGAGCAATCATTAGACGAGTATCTTAAATCACGCAACATCCTAGGTATTGCTGATATTGATACGCGTAAGCTAACACGTATTTTACGTGATAAAGGCGCACAAAACGGCTGTATTATCGCAGGTGATGTTGATGAAGCAAAAGCACTTGAAGCGGCGAAAGCATTCCCAGGCCTTAAAGGTATGGACCTTGCTAAAGTAGTGTGTACAAAAGAACAGTACACTTGGAACGAAACAAGTTGGACGTTAGGCAAAGGGTTTAAAACTCTGAGCGATGAAGATGCAAAATTCCACGTTGTGGCATATGACTTCGGTGTAAAACGTAACATTTTACGTATGCTCGTTGACCGCGGTTGTAAGTTAACTGTTGTACCAGCACAAACCCCTGCAGCTGATGTACTTGCACTTAACCCAGATGGTATCTTTTTATCAAATGGCCCAGGTGACCCAGCGCCGTGTACTTATGCAATTGAAGCAATTAAAACTTTCCTTGAAACAGACACGCCAATCTTTGGTATTTGTTTAGGTCACCAGTTACTGGCGCTTGCGTCAGGTGCTCAGACAGTAAAAATGAAATTTGGTCACCACGGTGGTAACCACCCGGTTAAAGACCTAGACCGCGATGTGGTAATGATCACTGCGCAAAACCACGGTTTCGCAGCAGACCAAGAAACACTTCCTGAAAATTTACGTGCAACGCACGTTTCATTATTCGACGGCACATTACAAGGTATTCACCGCACTGATAAGCCTGCGTTTAGCTTCCAGGGTCACCCTGAAGCAAGCCCTGGTCCTCACGATGCGGCACCGTTATTTGACCACTTCATCGACTTAATGCAAGAACGTAAATAATTAGGACTGAGACTAAAATGCCAAAACGTAATGACATAAAAAGTATTTTAATTTTAGGTGCAGGCCCGATTGTTATCGGTCAGGCATGTGAATTCGATTATTCAGGCGCACAGGCGTGTAAAGCACTAAGAGAAGAAGGTTACCGCGTAATCTTAGTTAACTCTAACCCTGCTACTATCATGACTGACCCAGAAATGGCTGATGCAACTTACATCGAGCCAATTCACTGGGAAGTGGTTGAGCGCATCATTGAAAAAGAACAGCCAGATGCAGTACTACCGACTATGGGTGGTCAAACTGCACTTAACTGTGCACTCGATTTAGACAAGCACGGCGTACTTGCAAAGCACGGCGTTGAGCTAATTGGTGCAACAGCTGATGCAATCGACAAAGCAGAAAACCGTGAGCGTTTTGATGCAGCGATGAAGGCGATTGGCCTTGAGTGTCCTCGCGCAGAAATCGCACACTCAATGGATGAAGCACGTGACACGTTAACGCGTATTGGCTTCCCATGTATTATTCGTCCTTCTTTCACTATGGGTGGTACCGGTGGTGGTGTTGCTTACAACATGGAAGAATTCGAAGAAATCTGTACCCGTGGTCTTGACCTTTCACCTACAAGCGAACTTTTAATCGATGAAAGCTTACTAGGTTGGAAAGAATACGAGATGGAAGTTGTTCGTGACAAAAACGACAACTGTATCATCGTATGTTCAATCGAGAACTTCGACCCAATGGGTGTTCATACAGGTGACTCGATCACAGTAGCACCAGCACAAACACTCACTGACAAAGAATACCAGCTAATGCGTAATGCATCGATGGCAGTACTTCGTGAAATTGGTGTTGAAACAGGTGGTTCAAACGTACAGTTTGGTGTAAACCCAGCTGACGGTCGTATGGTTATCATTGAGATGAACCCACGTGTATCGCGTTCATCTGCACTTGCGTCAAAAGCAACAGGTTTCCCAATTGCGAAAATCGCTGCAAAACTAGCAGTAGGTTATACGCTTGATGAGCTTCAAAACGACATCACAGGTGGCGCAACACCTGCATCGTTCGAGCCGTCAATCGACTATGTTGTTACTAAGATCCCGCGTTTCAACTTCGAAAAATTTGCAGGTTCTAACGACCGTTTGACAACACAGATGAAGTCTGTTGGTGAAGTAATGGCAATTGGCCGTAACCAGCAAGAATCACTGCACAAAGCTCTTCGCGGCTTAGAAGTAGGCGCAACGGGTTTCAACCCTGTTGTAGCACTGGACGACCCTAACGCGAATGAAAAAATCGTTCGTGAATTACGCGAACCAGGTGCCGAGCGTATTTGGTATGTTGCAGATGCAATGCGTCACGGTATGAGCGTTGAAGATGTATTTGAGCTGACTAAGATTGACCGTTGGTACTTAGTACAAATCGAAGACATCATCAAAGACGAAGCGAA
The DNA here is from genome assembly GCF_056159365.1 of Pseudoalteromonas sp. ABV4_021. Taxonomy (NCBI): domain Bacteria; kingdom Pseudomonadati; phylum Pseudomonadota; class Gammaproteobacteria; order Alteromonadales; family Pseudoalteromonadaceae; genus Pseudoalteromonas; species Pseudoalteromonas sp. ABV4_021. Next base: position 1,523,732 of record NZ_JBSWVB010000002.1, read on the forward strand.
AATCGCTGAAGGCGGTATGGCTGGTCTTAACAAAGACTTCCTACGCAGCTTAAAGCGTAAAGGTTTTGCGGATGCACGTATTGCTGAATTACTTGGTGTTAGCGAAGCTGAAGTTCGTAAAAAGCGTCACACGCTAGAGGTACTGCCAGTTTACAAGCGCGTAGATACCTGTGCGGCAGAGTTCAGTTCAGACACTGCTTACATGTACTCATCATACGATGAAGAGTGTGAAGCGAACCCATCTGACAAAGACAAGATCATGGTTATTGGCGGTGGTCCTAACCGTATCGGTCAAGGTATTGAATTCGATTACTGTTGTGTACACGCAGCCCTTGCGATGCGTGAAGATGGTTACGAAACGATTATGGTTAACTGTAACCCTGAAACAGTTTCTACTGACTACGACACATCAGACCGTTTATTCTTCGAGCCAATCACGCTAGAAGACGTACTAGAAATCGTTCGTGTTGAAAAGCCTAAAGGCGTTATCGTGCAGTATGGTGGTCAAACACCACTTAAACTAGCCCGTGAACTTGAAGCGAATGGCGTGCCAATCATTGGTACTTCTCCAGATGCAATCGACCGTGCAGAAGACCGTGAGCGTTTCCAGCAAATGGTTGAGCGTTTAGACCTTCTTCAGCCTGAGAATGCAACGGTTACTTCACTAGAAGAAGCAATTGCTAAATCTGCTGAAATCGGCTTCCCACTGGTTGTACGCCCTTCATACGTACTTGGTGGTCGTGCGATGGAAATCGTATATGACGAAGATGATTTACGTCGTTACATGACAGAAGCGGTACAAGCGTCAAACGAAGCGCCTGTACTACTTGACCGCTTCCTAGATGATGCAATCGAAATCGACGTAGATGCAATCTGCGACGGTGAGCAAGTGATCATCGGTGGTATCATGGAGCATATCGAGCAAGCAGGTGTTCACTCAGGTGACTCAGCATGTTCATTGCCAGCATACTCACTAAGCCCTGAAATCCAAGACCGTATGCGTGACCAAGTAACACGCATGGCATTAGAGCTTGGTGTAGTTGGCTTAATGAATACTCAGTTTGCTGTTAAAGATGGTGAAGTGTACTTAATCGAAGTAAACCCACGTGCAGCGCGTACTGTTCCTTTCGTGTCAAAGGCAACAGGTGTAGCACTTGCAAAAGTAGCTGCTCGTTGTATGGCGGGTCAGTCTCTTGAAAGCCAAGGCGTAACGAAAGAAATCATTCCTCCATACTACAGCGTTAAAGAAGTGGTACTTCCGTTCGCTAAGTTCCCTGGCGTTGACCCAATGCGTGGTCCTGAAATGCGCTCAACAGGTGAAGTTATGGGTGTGGGTGACACGTTCGCTGACGCATTTGCTAAAGCACAGCTTGGTGCAGGTAACGTAATGCCACGTGGTGGTCGTGCACTGCTTTCTGTTCGTAACAGCGATAAAAAGCGTATTGTTGAACTTGCGCGTACCATGCGTGATTTAGGCTTTGAGCTTGACGCAACTGGCGGCACAGCTAAAGCACTTGAAGAAGCTGGCATTGAATCACGTCGTGTAAACAAGGTTTACGAAGGTCGTCCTCATATTCTTGACCGTATCAAGAATGGCGAGTACAGCTACATTGTAAACACTACTGAAGGTCGTCAAGCGATTGAAGATTCTAAAGTACTTCGTCGTGGTGCACTGCAAGGTAAAGTAAACTACACAACAACGCTTAATGCGGCGTTTGCTAACTGTAAAGCGCACGCAGCTGATGACCGTTCAACGGTATCGTCGGTACAAGAGTTACACAAGCGTGTAAATTAATTGCCCCGTCTCTATTTTTTGATATAGACTAAGACAATTAAAATAGAAATGATAAAAAGCCCGGTTAATCCGGGCTTTTATTGTGAAAGAGTTCTAGGAAGAATAATGCAACAAACACCAATGACAGTACGTGGTGAACAATTACTGCGTGACGAGTTAAATGAATTAAAAACGGTACGCCGTCCTAAAATTGTCGCTGATATTGCAGAAGCGCGTGAACACGGTGACTTAAAAGAAAATGCTGAATACCACGCAGCGCGTGAGGAGCAAGGTTTTTGTGAAGGCCGTATTCAAGAGATTGAAGCAAAACTATCAACGGTTCAAATCATTGACGTTACTAAAATGCAAAATAACGGCAAAGTGATTTTCGGCGCAACTGTTACTATCGTTAACGTTGATACCGACGAAGAAACGACTTATCGCATCGTAGGTGACGATGAAGCAGACATTAAAAATAATCTGATTTCATTTAACTCGCCAATTGCTCGTGGTTTAATCGGTAAAGAAATCGATGATGCAGTAACAATCAAAACCCCAAATGGTGCGGTTGAGTACGAAATCACAGAAGTAGAATACATCTAACTTATAAAAGCTCGGTTATTGCCGAGCTTTTTTGTTTTTGCATTATGAAAATACATTTCCTGTTTTGCTTGTTACTTTTAACGCCATTTATGGCTGTTAAAGCCCAGTACACGCCACAATTTGATAATGAATGCACCCGTGCGTTTAGTGATGCGGATTATATCAATGCGCGCTATAAATGTGCCGAATTAGCAGCAGATGATAACGCAGAAGCAAATTTTATCTTGGCAACCTTGTTCGCTAAAGGACAAGGGGTTGTTAAAAATAAACAAAAAGCACTCGAATATTTAACTCTTGCCGATGAACTGGGTCACGCAGAGGCAACGTTTAATTTAGCCCTCACTTTTGAACTTGGTAAAGTTGTTGGCGTAGATGTTGAAAAGCGTAAGCGCTTGGCGTTTGACTATTATTTAAAAGCAGCGCGTAATGGCTCAGTTAATGCGCAGCGTAAATTAGCGAGTCGCTATAGCAATGAGACGAGTGTTGTTTATCAACCAGATAAAGCAGCTGAGTGGTTAGGTACTGCTGTTGAGCAAGATGATAATAAAGCCAAATTAGAATTAGGCGCGCTGTATTTGAAAGGTGAGGGCGTTTCTAAAGATCAAGCTCGGGGTTTAGCACTTATCAAAGAATCTGCTGATGCAGGATATGATAAAGCGCAATTTATTTATGCCACACTGATTTTTAAAACTGAGCCACAAGCAAGCATTGGTTATTACCAAAGTGCCGCCAATCAAGGCAATGGTTTTGCAGCGCATAACTTGGCGTCGTTACACTTTAATGGCGAATACTTAGCGCAAGATAAAAACAAAGCCCATGAATACGCGCTAATGGCCCTTAAGCAAGGTGTTCCTCAAGCGGAAATGTTCCTTATTAACGAGCAAAGTGACCAAGCTGTTGCAGTACATCAAACCAGCACTCGTTCGCACGATGCATTAACCTTTGAGCCACCACAACTGAGTCAAAATTTAAGTGGGTTTGTTTTACAGTTTGGTAAATATGCGGAACGTGAAAATGCGTTAAGAGTGGCGCAACAGCTTAATTGTAAGGTTGTTGAAATGGCGGGTTTTTATTATGCAATTAACTTTGATTTTGAGACATATGCCGCGGCTAAAAAACGCGCTCAGCAGTTAGTAGAAACATATAATATTTCGATGCCTTATATTCGTGTTGCAAGTGACTTTAATTTTGCAGCAAAACTCTAGTTAAACAACGCGCCTATATACCGTTTACTGTATCAACGCTCAAAGGAATTAATATGAGCCAACGAGATAACTTTCTTTATCTAACCATTGCTTTAACTTTGCTATTGTTTGGTACAGCGCTGTGTCACCAATTTTTTAGCAGTAAAATGCAGCATATGATGCAATCGTGCACCATGTTCACCTTGTTGATTTCGGTGTGGGGCGTTGATTCAAGCAATCAGTTATTTAAATATAAGATGTTGTTTCCGTTTGTGATTATCGCATTCTCTTGGCTGACTTTGTTTATTGATAATGTGATGGGCGATAATGTCACATTGGGCTTAATGCTTGTTTTCTTTACCTTTACCGCAATTAAAACGGCAAAGCAGGTGCTGTTTTCAGGCGTTGTAGACGGCAACAAAATCCTTGGCGCAATCTGCCTCTATTTTATGATGGGTATTATTTGGGCGATTATTTATAGCCTTATCCATATTAACTTTATGCCTGCGTTTAATAACGTACCCTCGACCATCAAATGGTTCGCGTTATTTCCAGAGTTTATTTATTTCTCGTTTGTTACGTTAACCACGCTAGGTTTTGGCGATATTGCCCCTAATATTCCAATTTCTAGGGTGTTTGTGTATTTTGAAGCAGTGGTAGGGCAGTTATACCTGACAATATTAGTTGCCAGTTTAGTTGGCTCACGACTAAATATAATGCATCAAAATCACCTTTCGATGACAAAAAAACACGATAATGACGCTTAGTGTGCGTCGCTTACGCCCTGACATTGTATTACTTTGAGTGAACTTGCTTTTTCAGTAGCTAATTCAGGATGTAACTCTATTAACTTTTGGTAAATTTCCGGTAAGGTCAGCTTAATGCGGTACATTTCGTCTAGGTGGCGCGCTTTTAGTTTTGCACCGTTGTTAATAAGCGCATCCACAACGCTAATCCATTGATCTGATGCTCGGTTTTCTTTTAAAAAATGTAACATTTTCAGTAGCGGATCTGGATGGCGTTCGCTGTGTTGCTGCACGTAACCACGATTTATTAATTCGACGGTTAGACTTGGATTGATAAACATCAGGTTATACACCACACTTTCACCGCGTTGATTTGGCTTATCGATATTACCCATGCGATCAAGCATTCGCAGTGCATCTTCGCTGCTAAGGCGCTGAATTACTGCAACGGCATTGGCATCTTTCGGATAAAGCCCTTGCGTGACTAGCGCATCAATGATTGCGACACGTTGACTATGCATCGGCCTTGAGTAAATTAATAAATACGCAAGTTCACGCTCAAACTCAGGTTTTTTAGCAAGGTATTCATGGATCAAAGTAAGATCTGCTCGTTTTACCTGCTCAGCATTATTTAGATTACTAAGGTCGATACCCGCCGCTAAAAACTGAGCTGATAATTCAGAAAATAACGCCAGCATGCCAATCTCTTTAGCTTGTTCTGACAGCAAACGGTCGCAACTCGGGTGGTCGTAATCAAGGGTCGATGCATCCACATAAGTAACGTTTATTTGGCTGTCGATTTCGGCGACATCGTAAAGCTGACAAACATTTTGTTCACTAAGACTCAGTTTTTCTTTTTCGATAATATTTGCGATACGGGTTTTTAATTCATCACTTTCAACAATTGGTTTTGCGCTAACTGTTGCACCTTTGATTATTTGGGCGAACTGCTTATTAATACCGCCAATACGCGCTAGCACAATGGACTTTGTTTCCTCACTGTCTAATTGTTCAATCAGTAATAAACGAGATAGTACTTTATTGGCAGCATCAGGCGCTAACCCGTTTAGCAAATAAGGCAGTTGATGTGACGTAAGCAGTTTGTTTTGCACAGGGTTAAGTGAGTAATAACTATCGTAAAGTAGTAATAATTGGTCCAAATCGGGCTTGGGGTTATCAATATTAATTGCTTGTAAAAACGCCTGTTGCAGAATATCGGCTGCGATATCTGGGTAACGCTCTGCTTGTTCTCGATAGCTTTCAATAAAGTCGTTTTTAATCGCGTGCTGACGCCATTTTAAAAAGTGTAAACGGTGTTTATTTTTCGCGTAATCATTAAAAGTTAACTCATTGAGGTATTGTTGGCTTTTACTCTGATTACTTTCGTTAAACGATGAGACCAGTTTTAAGTCGCGCTTAAAACGCTGTGCGGCGTCTTTTGATACTGTTGTTTCAAGTGCATGAATTATGGTGTGTGGGTTTTGCCCTTGTAGTTTCCAAGCGACAGCAAGCGTACTTAAATAGCCTTTTTTATCGCGCTCAAATTTGGCGATGTAACGTGTTTGGTCTTTGCAATAACTATTTTTAGCTGAATCTTGTGCTATCGCGGTTTTCGTTTGTGTCTGTGCTTTTTCAGGGACGGCGCCGGTGTTTACCTGCTCCAGTATTATTTCATCGGTAATCTGTGTGTTAGGTAAAGCATGATCAATTTCTGGTGTAGGCAGTGAATAAAAATTGGCAAACCATATAAGTGCGCAAAGTAGCACAATAATTAAGGTTATTATGCTGTATTTTTTTACCACATTCGCTTCCATAAATCGTTAACTTTGATTCTCACTATTACGCTACGTAAAAGCACATCTATTAGTATCGTCCAGATTTCCCTGCGTTTACCGACAGTATAAGGAATATTTTTATTATTTAAACTGTTATGAGCTGTTGAGCGTTCTAAATGCGCTTAACAAAATTAGAGCGTGTTTAAAAACATCACTTGGAAAAGAAACAAATAAAAAGCCCACAACAATGTGTGGGCTTTGGTTGGTTAGACAAGTAATCAGATTTTTACAGTAGCGTCGTCATCAATGTCTGATCGAGAAACGTCCTTTTTCTCTTTGTCTCGTCTAAAAAGACCTTTTATATCTTCAAGTGCAACGTATTGGCATGGGATCAGCACCAGGGTGATCACCGTTGCGAATAACACACCAAATGCGAGTGATACAGCCATTGGCACCACAAGTTGTGCCTGTAAGCTGGTTTCACTCAAAATTGGAATAAGACCAATAAATGTCGTTGCTGAAGTCAGTAAGATAGCGCGGAAGCGTTTACAACCAGCGTCAACCACCGCATCTTTAATAGCAACACCTTGCTTACGAGCATTGTTAACAAAGTCCACCATAACCAGCGAGTCATTAACTACCACACCTGCTGCGGCAATAATACCAAACATCGACAGCGCACTCATGGTCATACCAAGTACCATATGGCCGAACATTGCGCCAATGATGCCAAATGGAATAACCGACATAATTAACAGCGGCTGCGAGTAAGAGCGCAGAGGAATTGCCAGTAAGCTGTAAATTACCATTAATGAAATAATGAAGTTCTTAATTTGCTCCATTATTGAGTCCATTTCCTCTTGCACGCGACCTGTTAAGTTGGTGCTAATGCCTGGGAACTTCTCAAGTAACGTTGGAATGTACTCTTCACGAATATCTTCTGCGACTTTAAACGGTTCAACCTGCTCTGCATCAATTCTGGCCCATACATTAATTGTACGGCGCGCATTTTCACGGCGAATACGGCTTACACCTTCAACCAGTTTTACTTCAGCCACTTCTGATAGCAGTACCTCTGCACCTTGTGGCGTGATAATGCGTACATCGTGAATACGGCTGATTGCGTTACGCTCTTGCTCTGGGTAGCGGATCATTACGCGTACCTCTTCGCCGTCACGTAAAATACGTTGTGCTTCTAAGCCGTAAAAACTAAAGCTTACTTGAGACGCAACATCCGCTAAGGTTAAACCTAAGCTGTAGGCAACTGGTTTTAGTTCAAACTGCACTTCATCGGTCGCTGTTTGCATTGAATCATTTACATCACCTACACCTTTAATGGTATTTAGATGTGTTTTTAACTCTGCAGCAGCTAAACGCAGTTCTTCCATATCTTTGCCTTCAAGGCGGAAACTAATATCGCCGTCGTCACGTTGGTTACCACCAATACTGTCGCGAATATTTAGGTTTTTTACCGCGGCAAAGTCAGGCATTTTACTACGCCAGCGATCGGCAAGTTCAAAGGTATCCATTGGGCGCAGTTCAGGGTCAACTAGTTTTGCCATAACCTCGGCATTGGTACGGCCTTCTAAGCGTACTGAGATTGCTTCAATCATTTTCTGACCGTGCTCTTGCTCAATCAGCTTGTCTTCGTTCAAAATTAATTGCTCAATTTTTAACGCCGTATCAAGTGTTGTGCGCTCGGCAGTAGCTTGTTCCATCTCAATGTTGATATTAGCGAAATCGTGCGGCACTTTAGGATTGGCAACAAACTTAACAAAGCCACCGGCAAATAGGCCACCACTAATAATCATTAAGCCAACGAAAGCGAAAATAACTGGGTAGCGGAACTCGATAAACTTAACAATCATAGGACGGTAGCTGTTATCGATAAAGCGTTTTAAACCACCATCTAACCCCTCACGCATACGGTGTAGTGGATTTTTAGGGTTATGTGGCTTTAATTTCATTTTTGCTAAGTGAGCAGGCAAAATCAGCTTTGATTCAATTAGTGAAAAGATTAAGCATAAAATGATTACACCACCAATGGATTTTGATACCGCAGCTTCTGGGCCGCTATCTAGCATCATTGGTAAGAATGCCGCAATCGTGGTGAGTACACCGAAGGTTGCAGGCACAGCCACGCGTTTTACGCCGCGAATGACGTTATCGGTTGAGTGACCGTGTTTTTCAATTTCACTGTGTGCTGATTCCCCGATGACAATGGCGTCATCCACTACTATGCCGAGTACCAGAATAAAGGCAAACAGCGACATAATATTAATGGTGATATCAAGGCCGCCAAGTGGCATAACTAATAATGCACCTAAGAACGACACAGGTAATCCCATCATTACCCAAAACGCCAGTTTAATGCGAAGGAATAATGCTAAGCTCAGGATAACCAACAAGCCACCCCATGCCATATTTTCAATCATCATGTTTAAACGACCTTCAAGGTAATAGGTCATATCAACAAATGATTCTAAGGTTACGCCTTCAGGTAGCTCTTTCGCTTTCTTTTCTAAGTAAGTGTTAATTGTTGCAGCAACTTTAGTTATGTCTTGATCTTCTGACGCACCAATAAAGAAGGTACGTGAATTGTCGCCATTAAATTTAGAAAATTGAATGCCTTCTTGAAAGCCATCGTTAACTGTTGCAACGTCACCAAGTAAAATCTGGCTGCCGTCGGCTAAGCTAACGAGCGGGAGTTTTTCAAACTCTTTGCCACGATAGGCCTGGTTTTCAACACGCATTGAAATGTAGCCGTTTTCAGCACGAATTTGACCTGCCGACATATTAGCTGATGATGCACGCACAGCATTGGCAACATCTCTAAACGTTAGGCCGTATTCACGCAGTTTGTCAGGGCTAATTTCTATGCCAATTTCATAGTTTAAGCCACTATAGTACTCGGCAATATTAATGCCAGGTAATGCTAATAGTTCATCATGAATTTTGTAGCCTAAATCTTTTAGTTCGCGTTGCGAAAGCGGGCCATGTAGTGATAAAAACATCACTTCTTGACGGTACTTTTCTTTTGCAACAATAGGGCGTTCCATACCATCTGGGAAGGTTGAGATGGAGTCAATTTGCATCTTAACTTCATCAAGTACTTCTTTGGCATCGTAACTTTCGTCAATTCGGATCCACGATTGTGAGAAGCCGCGATTCGAGTAGGTGATAAGGCGTTCTATGCCTTGCATTCCCTCTAATGCTTCTTCAATTTTCATGGTTATGCCTTCTTCTACCTCTTGGGCGGCAGCGCCAGGGTAGGCAACTTGAACTGACATCCAGTTAATTTCAAATTGCGGAAACATTTGTTTACGAATGGTCATAGCGGTAAATAAACCACCGACCAAAATAATGATCATTAGCAGGTTTGCAGCAACAGGGTTGCGAGTAAACCATGCAATGATACCTTTATTTGTATCAATCATGGTTTAGTCCTCGTTTTTCATCGCAAGTTCTGCAACAGGCTTTGCAGGCTTGATATCGCTTGCCAGTGCTGCGTTGGCAAGTTTCATCCCTACTTTAGGGCGCTTAATATTAGACGCAATAATTTGTTCGTTATCGCCTAAGTCGCCTTTAACAATTAGATCACGGCCTTCTTCACGCAGTACTTCAACGCTGCGATATGCCAGCACTCCGTCTTCTAACACCGCAACTTTACCATCTTTAACAAGGTGTGACTTAACACGGCTTACGCCTTCAATTGATAAGCCTGAAATTGCCGCATTTACATAAGAGCCATAACGCAGTGGCGTATTGTTAGAATCTAAGCCATATGGATCTTTAATTTCTGCGACTAAATAAGACATTCGGCTTTTGTTATCCACTTGGCCTTCGCTGCGTACAATTTTTGCTTGCCAATGGTGCAGTTTGCCTTGGTAATTTGTTACAAGGTCAACTTCAGCGTTTAAACCGCCTTGCATTAAGAATTGTAATTCTTTATCCGCTACAGGCAGACGCACTTCGGCAAAATCGGTGCTACTTAATTCGCCAATCGGGCTTCCTGAATTTACGACTGAGCCAAGGGCCACTGAGCGCTCGGTAATTATCGCATCGTAAGGCGCTTTGATATAGGTACGCTCAAGGTTGCGTTTTGCACGTTTTACACCGGCTTCTGCCGCACGGTAGCGCGCTACTTTTTCAGCAAGTTGTGGTTTACGCAGATAAAGTTCGGTTGGCACAAATTCGTTTTTGGCACTTTCTTTAATACGTTCCCATTCGGATTCGGCAACGCGTTTTTGTGCTCGTTCTAATTCAAGTGCTGCGCGCGCCTGCGCGAGACTTGCTTCTGCTTCTGTCAGCGCCGCTTCGTAATCGTTTGGATCGATACGGGCAATCACTTCGCCTTGCTGAACAAAGCCACCTTTAACAAAGGCATTTGAAATTTCAGTTACTTGGCCGGTTACTTGCGCAGTAAGTGAGGTTTGATACTTAGGGTTAACTAACCCGTAAGAATTAACGTTTAGTGTGATGGTTTCAACACTGCTATCTTCAACGACAACAACTGGAATTGAATCTTTTTCTTCTTTTTTTTCCGGTGGCTTTTTCATTGCACCTAAACCTGCTGCAACGCCAACTGACCCTAGCAAAACAGCTAGGGTGATCCCGGTGAGTTTTAATTTGCTCGCCATTGTAAATCCCTACATTTTTCTATTGATGACGACGTTACTATAGAGAAGAGAATGTTTACGAAGATGAGCTAGATGTAACAAACTATGTGTGACTTTTGATAATGATTTTTAATACGCTCATAACTATATGAAATACCGAGTTTCTAAATGTTGTCTAAAGGTAACCTAATAACATATTTTGTTACACTTAATCAGGCCGTCGGCACTTGAAGTCACGCTATCGCAAGCCATGGCAGAATGTTTTATAATGCGAGCCGAGAAACAAAAGGGGTTTAAACGTGGAGTGTCGATTAGGATGCGGTGCGTGCTGCATTGCGCCAAGTATTTCATCATCAATTCCGGGTATGCCAATGGGTAAACCTGCGGGCGTGCGTTGTGTACAACTGGACGAAAATAACTTATGTCGACTATTTGGAGATAAAACCCGCCCTAAAGTCTGTTTAGACTTTAAGCCGACACATGATGTGTGTGGTGACACCAATGACGATGCAATGAAAATTATTAGTTATCTTGAAGGGGCAACCTAATTTAGCTTTCACCAATTGAACATGCCCTTAATAACAAAAAAGCCATCATTGATGGCTTTTTTGTATCCGCTTACCCTACATTAATTCAGGCGGGAAGTTGGATAAAATTTCAGCAATCAGTTCGTTGGCAACCTTGGTACGCTCTTCAGGTGATTGATTCTTCTTAAGTTTACCACCTTTTGCACCGCGCCAAACAAGGGCTTTTTCGTTGCGGTCAATAACATCTAACACCAGCGTTCCTACTTCATATTCGCGAGTTGATGTATGGGTTTCCATTCCTACACCCCAGTAACCCCAGCGCGCACTGTACGGGTAACCCATACCGGTATTGTATGAAATGGTGTCGGTACTGATTTTCTTTTCGACAGATGCGTGATAATTAATTAGTACGTCAGCTGAGTCGGTTGACGCTTGCGTAAAACCTTTGGCTTTCAATTCGCGAGAAACAGCTGCACGTACGCGCTGCTCCATGAGCGGACTAATTTGGTAATTAGTGGTGTTTTTAGCAAGATCGGCGTTATCAACAAAAGCAAACGTTTTATAGTTTGCAAAATTTGCTGTGCGGTCATAATCCCAATCAGGGGTTTTTGCACAGGCAGCTAACAATAACACGCCACATGCGATTAGTAGGTTTTTCATAATCAAGCTCCTTGGCCAGCTAACAAAGTTGTGTTTTGCTCATGAAAGATAACATAGATTTCTTAAACTGTAATCTCTATGCTAATGGTAAGACTACAGTTTTTATCTTAATAGACAATGAATAGGGATAAAATGAATAACAATTGGACAAAACACGCATTTGCTAAAATTGCCGCCGATTATACTCGCTCAGCGGATACCCATTTGATCCCGTTCAATTTAATGGCATTTCCCAATATTGAGTTTTATCTTAAAGATGAAAGTACACACCCAACGGGCTCACTAAAGCATCGTTTAGCACGTTCATTGTTTTTGTATGCGCTTAGCAATGGTTGGATCAATGAAAATACGCCGGTAATTGAATCCTCAAGCGGCTCAACGGCGGTTTCTGAGGCTTATTTCGCAAAATTACTAGGCTTACCCTTTATTGCGGTTATGGCAAAAACCACGGCGAAAGAGAAAATAAAGCAAATCGAGTTTTATGGTGGAAAATGCCATTTAGTTGAAAATACCACACAGATTTATGCCGAGTCACAACGTTTAGCTGATGAGCTTGGTGGCCATTATATGGACCAATTTACTTATGCTGAGCGGGCAACCGATTGGCGTGGTAATAACAATATTGCTGAGAGTATTTTTTCGCAAATGGCTAAAGAGCCAAACCCAATTCCGCGCTGGATTGTGATGAGTCCAGGTACCGGCGGTACATCGGCAACAATTGGTCGATACGTGCGCTATCAAGGTGTTGATACACAGTTGTTGGTAGTAGACCCAGATAACTCGGTATTTTATGACTTTTATAAAAATGGTGATAACACGCTGACAAATCAAACGGGTAGCCGTATTGAAGGCATTGGTCGCCCGCGAGTAGAGCCCTCATTTATACCGGGTGTGATTGACGAAATGCTGAAAGTGCCGGATGGACAAAGTATTGCAGCCATGTTCTGGTTGTCAGAAAAGTTGGGACGCAAAGTCGGCCCATCAACTGGCACTAACCTTGTTGGTATGTTACACCTAGCAAAACAAATGCAAAAGCAGGGTGTCAACGGCTCTATTGTCAGTCTGATTTGTGATAGTGGCGAGCGCTATTTAAATACCTATTACGATAACGATTGGCAACAAGCGCATATTCCGATAGATGCTGACTATCAAAATTGGCTCAGTACCTTGGTTTAGTGCATTTTTTTGCAATTATGTATTTAACTGTTCAAAATAAGCCGCTTATTGCGTGCTGAGAATAATAATGAACGATTCAATTTATACCATTATCCCGCCGATTGTGGCGATATTAGTTGCCATTTGGCGCAAAAGTGCCATTCAAGCCTTAGTAGTTGGGTTAGTACTTACATACTTTATGTCATCAAATTTTGCGCCAATAACAAGTGTAAGCGCGATAACTACAGGGGTGATTGATGTCGCAACATCCACCTATAACCAACGTATTATTATATTTAGTTTATTGATTGGTGCGGTGCTTGCGCTGGTAAATGCCAGTGGTGGTGTGGCTGGCTTTATTAATGCGCTGAATAAAAAGCATTGGGTTGATAACGATAGAAAAGCCGCGATGGTTCCGACTTTGATCGGGTCGTCCATCTTTACCGATACTAATTTAAGTATGTTTACCGCGGGTCTTGCGTCACAAAGTATTTTTGATAAATATAAATTATCGCGTGCGCGCCTTGCCTTTATTCTCGATTCTACCTGTTCGCCAATTAGTATTTTATTGCTGATTAATGGCTGGGGCGCATATATCTTAGGCTTGCTTGATGGATATAATTTATCGGACGAAGTGGGCGTTTTGCTAAGTACCATAGGTTATAACTTTTATCCCATTATTGTAATTTGTGTGGTGTATTACACGGCGTTAAGCGGGCGCGTGTTTGGCCCTTTAAAAGCAGCCAGCAGCAAGGTCGAATCAAAATTTGAGCAAAATGATACGATTGGCAAAGCGCGATACCTTGTTATTCCGATGCTTGGCATTATTTTTATTACCTTGGGTTTACTTTATTACACTGGTGATGGTGACTTACGCCGCGGCAGTGGTTCGTTCTCGGTGCTTTGGGCCGTGGTGACGAGTTACCTTGTACTTGTGTTGATGTTGTTACTTGATAAGGTATTTTCAATCAAACATGTGGTATCGCACAGCCTAAAAGGCATTAAAAATTTAATGCCAGCGGTGGCGGTGCTCGTACTGTCGTTTGCTTTTGGTGATGCGGTAAAAGCGTTTGGTACAGGTACTTATGTTAGCGGTCTTATGAGCTCTGAAGTTTCAATGCTTTGGATTGCACCGTTACTATTTATTACCGCTGGTATTATGGCATTTGCCACGGGCACATCGTGGGGAACCTTTGCTATTTTATTCCCAATTGCCCTACCTATTGCGTTACAAACAGGCATTGAACCGGCGTTTTTATTAGCAGCCGTTTTGGGCGGCGGGGTATTTGGCGATCACGCTTCACCAATTTCAGATTCGACCATCGTGGCGTCTATCGCCAGTGGGTGCGACCATATTGAGCACGTGAAAACCCAGTTACCGTATTGTTTGGTGATTGCCGCAATCAGTTTATTACTGTACGTTGTGGTAGGCAGTTTTATAATTTAATCTGGACTTGGTACAACAAATTATCAAGCGAGAAGGTTTAAACAACAAAATCTATCTATGACAAATTGGTAGTTAACTTATTAACCTAAGTTCAGATTATTTAGTATTTTTAGCGAAGACACGGAGGCCGTATGCAACACGAAAAAATAAATTATCTTGAGTTTCCAGCCAGCGACTTATCACAGGTAAAAGCGTTTTTTAATGTGGTTTTTGCCTTTGAGTTTACCGACTACGGTCCAGAATATACCGCGTTTAATAATGCCGGTATTGATGGTGGCTTTTATTTAAGTGACAACGCTATGACGGTAGCTAAAGGCTCAGCATTAGTGGTGTTTTACAGTGCAAATTTGGCTGAAACTCAAGACAAAATTACCGCAGCTGGCGGCAAAATTGTAGTGGAAACATTTGAGTTTCCAGGCGGAAAACGTTTTCACTTTAGCGATCCTTGTGGCAACGAATTTGCTGTGTGGAGCGACAAATAATACACTCACTCTACAAATAACGAGGCATACTTAAATCAAATAAAGTGTGCCTCGTTTTTGTATCTTATTTATGGATGCGCCGCAGCGCCACCAAACTCGCTCGCTAGATGGTTGATAATAGCTACTGGGTCGGTGATGGTGTGCTTGTTTTCGAGAATAAGTACTGGCAACCACTGATTTTCTTCGCCAAGTAATTCAACCACTTGCTGTCTTGGTTTAGCAAAATCAATGCGGCGAATATCTAGGTGTTCTTGCCAATGCGGATTAAACTGCAGTGCACCTTCTATCATTGCACAATGAGAGCATACCCACATTTTTCCGGGTCCATCTTCAAATGGCATAGTTAAAATAAATAAAATTGGTTTCAATGTTTACTTCATTAAATCTGAACGTTTATAACCATTCAAGGTTATCGTAAGGGCGTAGTTTGAGTGCTTGCAGGCGCGTGTTTAACGAGCCAACATGCACTTCTAATTGGTGACCATCGGGGTCTAAAAAGTAAAGCGAGTCGCCTTCGCTTTTATTATTCTTCCAAAGAGGAATATTGTGCTCTTCTATTCGCGTTTTAAAGTTATCAAAGTCCGCTTTAGCAATATCAAATGCAATGTGTGAATAGTCAGTTCGGGTTGAAGGTGTATCAACACTTAGGCAAAACCATAAATCGCCTACAGATAAGCATGCGCCGTGTTGCCATTTCACATGCCCTTTGAAACCGAGTACATCGATGTAAAATTCAAGGGAGCGAGCTAAATCGCTCACCGCAATAGTGATATGATTTAAGCCTAAAATCATTGTTGGCCAACCTATAATTGGTTTTGTTATCAGCCATTTACTATAACAAAATGATTATTGGCTGGCGCTAGTATTTTTATCAACAAAGTTTGCATTAGATGTTAAATCTTCACCTAAGTAGCCAGCTAACAAATTCATCATGGTTTTTGGGTTATCCCCTTTGGCAATATGCATCACACCATCACGCACTAAGCACATATGATGCTTTATCTCTTCTGCGCGCTCGCCCAGCTTATTAGCAAAAGGGCCTGTAATGCCATTGGCAATCAGTGCGCCATAAAGGGTCGTTAACAACGCGACTGACATTTGCGGCCCGATGGTTTTTGGGTCGTCCATAGCGATTAGCATCGCGACTAAGCCAATCAATGTACCTATCATGCCCATAGCAGGTGCAAGTTCGGTAAAACTGTTCATTACTTTAATGGCATCGTTATTATTTTGGCGCGTATGCAAAATATCTCGATTCATTGTAAATTCAATGGCTTCAGGGTTATGACCATCGACCAATAAGTTAATAGCTTTAGCCATAAACGGGTCGTTTATCGGTTTTTCTTCTAACCCTAAAAAGCCACTTTTACGGGCAACTTCAGCTAGTTCAACGAGTTCATCCATGGTGTTGAAGAGATCTGGCGTGGTTTTAGAAAATACCCATTTAATGTGTTTTATAGCAGCGATAAATTTAGATAAGCGATAACTTAGCATTACCGCACCTAAAGTGCCGCCAAGCACAATGCAAATAGACGATAGATTTGCG
This sequence comes from Pseudoalteromonas sp. ABV4_021, assembly GCF_056159365.1. Taxonomy (NCBI): domain Bacteria; kingdom Pseudomonadati; phylum Pseudomonadota; class Gammaproteobacteria; order Alteromonadales; family Pseudoalteromonadaceae; genus Pseudoalteromonas; species Pseudoalteromonas sp. ABV4_021. Next base: position 1,540,250 of record NZ_JBSWVB010000002.1, read on the forward strand.
TATGCTTCCGGAGCTGCGCCGCTGGCAAAAATGCCAAAAATCAGTGCTAAAATGATGATTGAAAGGCCAAAGCCACTTGCTGAATCCATGGGTTTTCCTAAAAAGACTGAGAAGGTTTAAGTTCGACCGCGTTGCCTTGTGAAATTGCAATTTCAACGCGGCGATTTTTAGCTCTATTTTGTTGCGATGTGTTGGGCAGTAAAGGCTTAGTATCGGCGTAAGCCGCTATATGCAAGCGGTTACTGCTAAGCTGATTTGAAACGAGTAAGGTTTGCAGCACGGCATTCGCCCGCTTTGATGATAACTCCCAGTTATTGGCATGCAGTTCATTACTTACGTGCAAGTCATCACTGTGCCCAGATACGGAAATTTGCCCCGGAATACGCGCGAGTTGCTCAGCTATAGTCGTTAAAACGGGTTTGAATCGCGGTTGCAAAAAGCTTGAACCAGACGGAAAACTGCCGCGCTCGTTTAATCGAATAATCAGTTGCTGCCCAAGCATTTCAAGTTCAATTAGTTCGTTGTCAATCTCGCTTTGAAGTAAGTGCTCTAAGGTTTCTTTTAACTTTAGATTGATTTTAGCTACATCACTTTCAGCTTTTTGCGTTTGTAAGTCACGTTGTTCATTTTCAGTTGTAAGCTGTTGCACAGATTTTATTGGTGTGGGTTCTGGTTTTCCAGGCGAAAACTCGGTAGCGATAACCGACGTGCCTTTAGGTATATCCTCTAACATTACTTCTGATTGCACACCAAAGGCTTTTTTCATTGAGCCCGCAATGTGTTTAAACTTTTCGACATCCATCACTGAATAAGATAACAGTAATACAAAAAAGCACATCAGAAGCGACATTAAATCAGCAAACGTCGTCATCCAATTAGGCGCACCTTTGGCTTTCTCATCTACAAATTCGTGGTTTTCCATTGCGATACTTCTTGCGTTATTTAACTGTTGGATTGCCACACTTTGCTGCGTTCGACGCGTAAGCGTTTCGCAATAAAATAACAGCTTGGCAGCACCAAGTAGAACACGTTGAGCAACATACAAGCCAGTACAGGACCAGTTTGCGTTGCCGCGTAATCATGGTTGCTAAGTAAATAAAAACCGTACAAGTAGGGCACACACACCATTAATAAAGACGCGATGCAAAGTAGTCTGATTGATGCGGTTTTACTTAAATAGCGCATCGCAAAGAGGGATGCCGTCGCCATCATCACAGCCGGAACATCAATAAATAATTTTATAAACGACCAAACGCCATCATCGACACTTTTCATCACATATTCAGGTGTGCCAGACCAAAATGCCCCTTCGAGTAAGGCGAGATGTATATTGCCATTTAACAGTGAGTGCCAAAAACCGTCACTAAAGCCGTCAACGTTATCCATGCTACTTAACCACATTACCAAGAGGGCGATAATTGTAAAAATACTAAGTCCGATACTAAAAATAACGCCTTTAATGACATTCGCATTAGTAAGAAGGCGATGAAATGCCGTTTGACCGGAAAGATAGGTTTGATGCCAAAACCAGCAATTTGCAATTGATGGGTTTTGCGTTTTAAGTAGAAAATACTCTTCGTACAAGTCACCTAAAAGGGCATTTTGATGGTGTTTTGGTGTAAAGCGCGCAATTAGCCAAGCAGCGAGCTTAGGTGGATTTGCATTGTTCTTAGCCATGATGTTCACCATTTATACTTCAAAAGGCTGATTTGGCGCGTGTTGCCAAAGGGTATCCATGGCATCTTTTGCCCGCTGTAACGCTTTTAATCCATCATTAGTTACTTTAAAAAAACGCTTCGGGCGACCGCCGCGTTCAGGCGTTGCCTCCCCTAGTTTTGATGAAACTAGTCCCTTTTTCTCTAGCCGTTCAAGGGTGGCGTAAAGTGCACCCAGAGCAACAGTGCGTTTAATTTGTTGGTCTAAAAGTTGACGAATAGCAGCGCCATAAGCGTTTTCTTTTAGTTGTAATAAGGCGAGTAATACCATTTGCTCAAACTCACCTAAAAATTTATCACTTTTACCCACAAACCACCTATGGACACTATCAAGGCTTAATTTACTACAAAATAGTTTTTTAAAACGAAAGATGCAAATGGTTTTTACTATTTTGTAGTAAAAAATGGCAAGCAAGATAAAAACGTGGTTTTAAAAGTAACGTCAAGTTTGGGGGAGTGCTTTAAAAAGTACTGTTAATTATCAAACGCTCAGCATAAAAAACAGGTGCTAAGCACCTGTTGAAGGGGAGGGTGTTTAAACCTCACAGTAAAACGCAAGCGTTACGTTTTAATTAACCAAGCTGCGCCATAATGGTTGATAACTTGTCGGCCAGTTCACTGTTGGTAATTTTGCCTTTTTCTACATCAAAGTTGTCGAAAAAGCTTGGCAGTGAAAAACTGCCTTTAATGTCCATCGCAAAGAAACCTGCAGAGCCTGTTGCTGCGCCTAATACACTTTGTGCACCGCCTGGGCCTGGTGATGATGCCATTAATACAACTGGCTTATCTTGGTACACTTTCATATTAATGCGTGATGTCCAATCGAATAAGTTTTTATAAGCCGCTGTGTAAGAGCCGTTATGCTCAGCAAATGAAATTACAACGGCATCTGCATCACCGATTTTTTTGTAAAAGGTTTGTGCTTGTTCTGGAATGCCACCTTGCTGTTCACGATCTTGGCTGTAAATTGGCATTTCAAAGTCGTTTAAATCTAAAACCTCAACTTCTGCATCTACTAGTGATGATGCGTATTGCACTAGTTGCTTGTTAATTGACTGACTATTGTTTGTTGCTGCGAATGCTAATAATTTCATAATGCTCTCCGACACGAATTCTAATTAAGTTGTTACCTTGACTTGTTGAATATAAGGTTATATTAATTCCTTTACGATATTAATACTTATAAAATTAAAATACTGTTTCCATATGGCTAATAATATATTTGATGGTATTCCCATCTTTGTGCAAGTGGTAAAACTGGGTGGTTTTGCTTCGGCTGCTGAGGCGATGAATCACTCAAACTCCCATGTTAGTAAAGTAATCAGTAAGTTAGAAGAGCGAGTAGGCGTGCGCCTATTAAATCGAACCACACGCTCTATTTCACTTACGCCTGAGGGGCAAGTGTTTTTTAATCACTGCGAGCAGCTGGTGAATGATACTGAGCAGGCACTGCAATCGATCTCGCCAAGTGATGAAAAACCCAAAGGCAGTTTAAAAGTGAGTTGTCCGCTTGGTTTAAGCAAAGGGTTATTACAGCCAGCATTGTCAGAGTATTTGTCGCTGTATCCCAACGTCAGTTTAGTATGGAATATCAGTGATGAGAAAGTCGATTTAATCAACGAAGGCTACGACCTAGCTATTCGTGCCACGCCCGCGCTCGATGATTCCACCTTAATTTGTAAACGGCTTACTAGTGTTCCAACGTATACGGTGATCAGTAAAAAATACATTGAACGTTATGGTAAACCGCATCACCCGCGTGAGCTGTCTAATCATCACTGCATTTGTTATAGCAACTTAAAAAAGGCCGATAAATGGGACTTTATTGATAAAAATGGCGGTGCGTTTACGGTCTCTGTTAAAGAACGTATTCGTAGTAATAACGGCCATATGGAATTAGCAATGGCGTTAGATGGGCATGGCATAGTGCGCTTGCCTGAATTTTTCTTAACTGAGGCGTTGCAGAATGATGATATTGAAGTATTGTTCGCCGATTTTCCAACGACTGAAGTCCATGTGTATGCGGTCTACCCAAGTCGTAAACATTTATCGCCCAAAGTCAGAAAGTTTGTCGAATTACTACAAAAAAAGTTAACTTGAGGGAACGACACACCCTAATCTTTGATCTGAAATAACAATCGCTTAAATAATTTGTTCCCTTTTTGAATGAGATGCGGTTTACTGGTTTTAGTGAGTGCTAATCGATTAAGCGAGTTCACAAACTTAAGTAAAGGAGAATACGTTATGAAATGGCATTGGGTGATAGCAGGCGCTGTGGGCCTTACACTAACAGGCTGTTTTTCAGAAAAACCAACACAAAGTGAGGCCGTGTCAAAACCGCTTGCAGTAACAGCGGCCGATAGAATTTACTTTGGTGGTGACATATTAACCATGGAAGGTGATGAACCTGAATATGCAGAAGCAATCGCGACCCTTGGCGAAAAAATCATTTTTGTCGGCGATAAAAAAAGTGCCATGGCGCATAAATTTGGTAAAACAACGCTGATTGATTTAAAAGGCAAGGCGTTGCTACCAGGATTTGTTGACCCGCACAGCCATGTTTATGGTGTTGGCTTACAAGCAGTCGTTGCTAATGTTTTACCGCCGCCTGATGGTAAAGCCAGTAAGGTAGATAGCATTATTGAAATATTAAAAGCATCAGCTGACACCCCTGATAACGCAGAGTTTATCGACAAAACAGGGTGGATATTAGGCTTTGGCTATGATGATGCGCAGCTTGATCGTTACCCAACCAAAGAAGATTTAGACAAGGTCAGCACCGAAAAGCCAGTAGTTATTATTCATACCTCTGGTCATTTAAGCGTGGCAAATAGTAAAGCACTCGAACTAAGCGGAATTAATGCAGATTCACCTAACCCAGAGGGTGGCGTTATTCGCCGTGTTGAAGGCAGTCAAGAGCCGAATGGCGTGCTTGAAGAAAATGCGCACTTTGCCGTGCTCTTTGCATTAACCAAATTAATTGACCAAGACTTACAAGATAAAATGTTGGCAGCATCACAAAAAATGTATGCGAAATTTGGCTACACTACAGCGCAAGAGGGCCGTGCTACTACCGATGGTTATGAAGCGCTCAAACGCGCATCAACAAAAGGGCAGTTGCTAATTGATGTCGTTGCGTACGCTGATATGGTATCGAGCAGAGACTTTATGACTTCGCTTTATAATGCGCCTACGTACACAAATCAATTCCGTATTGGTGGGGTTAAACTCAATTTTGATGGCTCACCACAGGGCAAAACTGCTTGGCTAACACAGCCCTATTTTCATCCGCCACATGGCCAGAATAAAGACTACGCAGGCTACCCAACATTTAAAGATGAAGTCGCCTATAACTATGTTGAAACTGCTTTTAAAAACGATTGGCAAGTATTAACCCATGCCAATGGTGATGCGGCAATTGAACAATTTATTACTGCTGTAGAAAAAGCCAACAGTAAACTTGGCAAAAAAGATCGTCGCCCAGTACTTATTCACGGTCAAACCATTCGACAAGACCAAATAGCACGCGTAAAAGATGCAGGTGTTTTCCCGGCGCTTTTCCCAATGCATACATTCTATTGGGGTGATTGGCATCGCGACTCGGTGTTAGGCGAACCGCGAGCTGATTTTATCTCTCCGACGAAAGCCATACTTGATGCAGGAATGATTTTCAGTAGCCATCACGATGCGCCTGTCGCATTACCAAGCTCTTTTAGAGTACTTGACGCTACAGTAAATCGCACTACACGCACAAATAAAGTACTTGGCCCAGATCAGCGAGTAGATGCCTACACAGGCTTAAAATCAATGACCCTTTGGCCTGCTTATCAACACTTTGAAGAGAATAGTAAAGGTAGTTTAAAAGTGGGTAAACAAGCGGATTTAATTATTTTGAACAAAAACCCGCTTAAAGTAGCACCTGAAACATTAAAAGATTTATACGTTGAGCAAACAATTAGTCGAGGAAAAACCGTTTATTCACGCTAAGTTGTTAGACAATTCAAAATAGATGTTTATTAAATCAAATGGGGATCGATGGTGATCCCTATTTTTATTTCATCTAATCGTTTAGCTGGATGAGTCTAAGCTTTTTAGAAACTGCAAACTTTGGCGTTCAGCATGTGTGGGGTGATATGGGGTTTTATTTAAACTATCAATTGGAAACTCACTAATCGTAAATGATTTAATTTCGCTATGACCAAAAACACTCGGCTCACCAGGTGCGGGTGACATTAATTCAATGACAAAACCATGCAAATGCATCGGTTGACCAGTGACTTTTAACACCGACCAATGGGCATCTAATGCGATAGTTTGGTTTCCAGTTTCTAGGCGTTCCCGCGAGACTAAATGCGCAATGGGTTGCTCACCGATATACAAGTTGGCTCTAATGCGGTACATACCTGCTTTGTGAACTTTTAGCTTGGCGGGAATGGTCATTTTATCGCTGTTAGGCCAAGCGTTATCAAACCCTGTCAACACGGCACTCGGATTCATATATTGTAGGTGCGCAACGATAGGTATTTGATTCGTATTAATTTGCGCCTCAGCTAAGATTTGTAAATTTCTCGGGTAATCTTCGCGAGCTGGGAATGAAAAGTCATAGTTTTGTTTAGCATTATTAACACGTTGTGATGCCAACACTTTTTTGCTGCCGACATCCATTAAACTCAACTTTACCGCGCCGATATTTTCGCCTTCTACACGCACAGCTATTGGCTCTGGGTATACAAAGCGATATTTACTTAAACTTAATACCAAGTAAGCGCCATCGTTGTTAATAGGTACGGCGACAGGGTTAAACTTGTTGGGTTCTAACCTGTCTATATCAAGCGAAGTCAGTGGTTGCGAATAAGGAGGAAAGCTCAGTGCGGCAGCATAGTGGTGGGATACCTGTTTTGCCGCAGATTTAATGGATTCATCAAAGTGCTTTTTTGCTTGTGCAATCGTCAAAGTTTGTTGGGTAACGTTTGAAGCTTTTGGTTGAACAGCTGTTGTTATAACAGATGCTTTTGCTGGAAGTGTTTTAAATGTATTAGGTTGTGCAACGCTTTTATCAGAGAAAAACAGCCATATTAAAAGACCAAATAGCGTAGTAAGTGCAAGTGCAATAATGGATTTTTTCATAAAATATCACATCTAGAAATAGCCCTGCCAACCGCAAGTTAACAGGGCCCAGGGGTTAAGGGATCGCGTTATAAATTAATTCTGATGCGCTCAGCTGATCAGATTGATTAACAAGGCGATACTCTTTTTTCCAAAACCACGCGCCGGTTGTTTTATCATAGCTATCAAATGACACTGTATTTGCAGTAATCCCAACACGATTAATCGCAACGGTGACTTCACCACGATGTCTGCCTTCACGAATATTGTTATGACTGTAGTTGTCAGACATTAACATTGGATAGTGATAAGGCATAAAACCTGATACCGCGTTGTTTTGAGTTTTAATTCGACCGTTTGTGTCAACATCTGTACTGCAGCTGCCATAAGCTGCAACACTACTTGCACCACAAGCTGAATGAGTGGCTACAACGCCATCATCATTGCCACGAATAAATAACGAGGTTGCGCCAAAAAAGTCATCACCATCGGCAACAAAGCGTAAGCGGGGAGCTCTGCTATCGGGCATGGGCGCAAGGTTGCGTGCGTTGTTTACTTTTAAGTCGTGTAATACACCCACAGCTTCATTAATATTATTGCCTAACCACCACTCGAGCGCTGCATCAACAAGTGGGTTCCACGAGGCAGCCCCTGATAATGCACTTACAGCAATATCTGCCAACTCGCTACCACCGCCGGCGCCAGCTATATCAAAGGTTGCAACAATATTCAGCGGCTTTAATCCGGCATTTTGCAGCCAATTTGCTTGGTTATCGATAATATAGCGAGCAACTAAGTCTCCCGTTGAGTGGGTGACAAAAACACAGCCAGCGTCACATAACCCTGATTGGGAGAATTGCTTTAGTTTGGGCCAAACCCAATCGGATGCAATTTTACCTTCAATACGCTCATAAGACGGCCAATCTATGCGTTCATCTGCCAGTTGATCCCAGTAAGATGACCAATAGTTAGCACCGTCAGCTGTAACATCCGTGCCTGCTGCATTAATTAATTGTACGGGTTGAAACCCATGGATCAGAATTGTTTTATATTCTTTACTTGCTGCTGCAAAGCTTGTTGAAAGCGCTACTGCGCATGCAAAGATACTGCTTAATGTGATACTGCTTTTATTTTTATTCATATCAACTTCCAAGCTAATTGTTGTCATTATGAGCCCCTCCCGAGTTGTCAGACCTCAGAGGTCAACTCAGTATTGTTACTAAAAATTAACAATTCAATGGTTTTTGTGCAAAAAATGACTTAAAAATAGCAACTGGGGGTGGTGAAATGTGATTTAAGAGTAATTATTTCAATTATTTCATTGTGATATGATTTTCCTTTAATTTGTTAATGGGTGTAAACAACGAGGTTTTACCGGGTGGAAAGCAGTAGTAAAACAGTTAAACCTGGTGTTATTTAAGAAGTAAGTAAATTAGTTTTAAAAGCTTGATACTTTTTAAGCAACGGTATCGTTCTATATTTAAAACCCTTATTTAGTCTGTTAGCTTGGTTCGTGAGCGAATTTTTTAATTTTTACAACGCATCACACCATTGTTTTCATTTGTTAACAAAGCCAAATTAGGTAGCTGCCATTGAAATATCTGGCTTGATAGCAATTCAACACATAGAATTAATAAAAATTCGTTGCCTAAATGGGTACGCTTAAGTAGTTTGAATAAATACTCGGTTGATAAATGCGCTAAGTAAGTCGTTTTTCCAAATATGGCTGAGCAGTTATCTTCAATTGTTACAGGAGGTATACCTTGCTAGATATAGTGGCACTGTTCATCAAAACAAATCAATTTAAAACCTTTCACGAAGCTTCGGTCAAACTTAATATCCCGTTGCCAACGTTACAAAGGCGCATTAAAAAACTTGAAGACGATTTATCATTAGCCTTGTTTTATCGAGAGCGAGGTAATTTACGATTAACCGAACCGGGTAAAAGTTTTTACGCGCATTGTTTGAATCATGTTGAAGATTTACAAAGTATTCTGTGTGATTTTAAAAATATTGGTGAAGACAAGGTGAGCACAATTAAATTGATTGCACCACAGAACTTTATTAAAAGTGTTTACTTTACAGGTTTGATTAACCGATTCAACACCTTACACCCTAATATTAAAATACATATGCTGCTCTCTGATGAGCGATTAGATTTAAAATCCACTGAGTTTGATTTGGCTATTAGAATTGGCCAGCTCGAAAATTCGCAGTATATGTGTAAGGTGATAAACCAAATGCATTTCGTTATGGCATGCTCTTCAACTCTTATTGTGAAGTATGGCAAGCCTGCAAACTTTGAAGACCTTGCTAATTTTCCACATATTTGTTGTTCACCTTTTGAAAATTGGGGTTTTATCACGCTAACAGGTGAACGCCATGTGTTCCAACCTCATCCAGATTTTGTATCAAATGACATCGAAATGTGCGCATTAGCCGCAGTTGAAGGGCGCGGTATTTATTACGGCCCTGCTTATTGTGTAAAACCATTCTTAAATGTCAATCGCCTAGTAAATGTACTTGACCATGTTAAGCCAATTAAGCGTGATATTAATCTAATTTGGCCTGATAAATTGATCCCAAAAAGCACTCGGTATTTAATCGACTTTTTGACCTGTTCGTTGAGTGGTATCGATATTTAGCACCGCCACCCGCGTTTGATTAGCCAACCAAAAAGCCAAAATACAACTAATATTTTTGAAAATTTAACTTTCATTGATACCTCTATTAATCTGCTTCAGCCATTTTTAGTATTTTGTTCAGTCCATGATTTCTGTTGTTGATTAATACATGGACTGAATTTATATATGACTAAAAAGGAAGTAGTAAATGAAAAAATTATTCGCGTTAATGCTCATTGGCCAAGCAGGCCTTAGCCATGCAAACTCTTCGGTGATTTATTTAGACCAAATTCACTATGAGGCATTAGGTGTTGGTGTTTGTTCTGCCCAAAATAGGTTGATCACCAAAAATGAAGCTGAAATTTACCGTAATGACATAGTTAAAAAAATGGGTAAATGGCAAATCACGGGCCTTGCCGATGGCTGGGTGATTATGGGACCGGGATATTCAGGTGAAATTAAACGCGGTTCAGCGTCAAACTCATGGTGTTACCCGAAAAATCCGATGACTGAAATCCCAACATTAAGCGCTATTAATGTTGCTCCTGGCAGCCAAAGCCAAATTGAGTGGCAATTAGTAAACCAAAAAGATGCCTTTATCAAACCGCTTTCCTATCTCGCTCATTATATGGGGTTTGCTTGGGTGGGTGGCAATCGCTCTAATTATGTGGGTGAGGATATGGAAGTCACGCGTACAGGTGATGGCTGGAATATCCGAGGCTATAATGGGGGCAGTTGTTCTGGTTATCGCTGTGGTGAGAAAAGTACCATTAATGTATCTAATTTCGAATACGTAATGGATACCGATTCTTATAAAATTACTGGTGATGTGACTGCGACTGAGAAAGAGTTAATAAGAACGGTCTCTGTGCCAGCAATTAACAACACCTCAGCAGACCAAATGTCGGTTGTAACCATTGAATACGATACGTCAACAAATTGGTCTAAGACTAATGACTACAGTATTTCAGAATCGGTAACACTATCAAACACATGGAAATCACCATCGGTGACAGGTGGTTCTGATACGTCGCTGTCGGTTACTATTTCGGCAAACCAAGCGTGGGGTGAAACTAATGGTGGGTCTGAAACTGAGCGTGTGGTTATACAGGCACGTACGAATATTCCTGCGTACACACGTCTAAATGCCAAAGTTGATCTTTTTAAATCCTCAATTTCATACCCTTATGAATTTGATGCTGACATTACCTATGACCTAACAATCAATGGGTTTATGCGTTGGAGCGGCAATGGTTTATTAACGCACCCTGATAACCGTCCAAATGAAACGGCTAACTTTGTTATTGGTCGATGGGCAGGGCAAGAGAAAAGCATTCCGTATCAGTGGGAGCACCGTAATATTCCAGGAGAGAACAAAAAGTGGGATTGGCCTTGGATGATAGAGCAAACAAGCTTAACAACTATGCAATACTGGTTAAGCCGTGTACTTAGACCAAAGAAAACCACGCTAACAGGGCACTTCTATGCGCAAAGCCAATTTGCCGGTAATGTTTATTTTGGTGATGAGGCACCGCTTAATAATGGCGCACGTACGTTTAATACATCGCGTGCTTACGATGCTAGCAGCCATCAGGCACTTTTAAAGCAGCAACTAGAAGAGGCGGGCTTTAAAAACGTAGTGGTTAAAATTGAAACGGTAGACATGTAATTGAAAGGTCTTTGGGAGTGGTATTAGCCAAGTTTCATTTATTAATTAAAACTTAATTCATCCCTTAGTAATACTTTTGAAAATTCTTAAATAAAAAAGGCACTCAGTTTTAAACTAAGTGCCTTTTTAATAACGTATACTTTTGTGCATAAGCAATTTCTTATTTGCTGAAAGTGTCATTTCATCTGGTTATTTAAGTAATAAGTATGTTGCACCAATTAATGAGCCTGTGACGAGTGCCATGCTCATACCAGCAGCTAATAAACTTGCTACAACAAATGTGGTTAAACCCGCTGTAAATAATAAATCAAACGCATTTGACGTGTTCATATCTCTATTCCTAATGTGTGTTAAGTAAAGCATTTAACGCTTTGGTTATTTAATAAGTCGTAGTTGGGCTTAAAAAGGTTTAAAAAGTTTTAGAAAGAAATGGGCGTTAACTTAACTATTTTTTTATTGATTTTATTGCACCAAAACGGGCCGTAATACGTTGATAACTGCTTATAATTTGAAAGGTTGAGGTTTAAACTCAAAATTATTAAAAAAATTTTACCCCTTTTAGTATGGCGCTGCGTTTTATAGGTAACTCAATTAAAAAAAGGGAAAGCCTATGTTATTGCAACCTGATATTTTCGAGTCACAAACTCCGATACTAAAACTAGCACTTTGCTTTATTGCTGCGTTGGCTGTGACATTTAGTTTGTTCGCGTTTATGCAGTTTTTAATAAAATCACCAAATCGAGTTGTTGATGCGCCCAAACCAATTATTGATATTGCTTTATATCAAGCGCGCGAAATTTCAGAGGTTAAGCAGAAAACTAAAATTCAACCACCACCAAAGTTAACAGAGCCCCCGAAACGTGTTATGGAAGCGCCAGCAAATGCGTCGAGCAATGTTCCGTTAACATTTGCACCCAACTTAAATGTGTCTATTGGTAGTATGCCAAGCAGTGCGCCTAGCCTTATGTCGCAAAGTGGGCAGGCAAGCCCAATTGTGCGTGTGCCACCTAAGTATCCTGTAGGTGCAGCTCGCGATGGCATTGAGGGATGGGTGGAGTTGACGTTTAGTATTGATAAAACCGGCCGTGTTATCGATGCGCAAGTGATTGCTGCTGAACCTAAACGTGTTTTTAATACTGCTGCACTTAAGGCGTTAAAACGCTGGAAGTATAAACCCTCGATTGATAACGGGGTGGCACATATTCAGACAAACCAGTCAGTGTTGCTTGAATTTAAATTAGCGCAAGAATAAAGTGCTGTCATGTTTAGGGGATTGTTTTTGCGAATGTAAATGATTTATTGTGTTTTTTTAAAAAACTTTATGGGCGTATTTTTTATAAATACGCTTAACCCCTAACACAGCGTCTACGCAAAAGTTGGATCAACGAGCAAAAGGAGTCGTTATAGATGTTGTTAACTTTGACTACTTGGCTTAGTGCAGACCTCAGCGCAGAGGAAATCATGGTGCGTTACCGTGATTCTGGGAAAAAGCGGTATTTAAATCAATTGGTAGATACTTATTATGATGATTTGTATCATTTTTTGGTAAGTCAGTCAGATCAAGTGCTTGCGCAAGATATTAGTCAAAAAACATGGCTTAAAGTGATTGAAAAGAAAGCGTTGTTTAAAACATCAATTTCGTTTAAATCTTGGTTGTTTATGATTGCAAGGCGTTTACTGATTGATGAATTTCGTAGCCAAAACAAACTCACCCAGCTAGATGATGTGCAGCTAGTATGCGGCCAATCACAAGAAGTGAGCGGCGATGACATGTTGGCAGTGCTTGATAGTGCGCTTAACGCACTCAACTTTTACCAACGAGAAGCGTTTATTCTACAAAAAGAAGGGTTTTCGGTTGATGAAATTGCACATATTACAGGGTGCGAGTTTGAGACAATTAAATCACGACTACGCTACGCAAAACAAAATTTACGCAATATGTTGAAAGGGTACGTAGATGAGTAATAAAGCAGACGAACTAATTGATTCGCTCTATAAAAAGCGCAAACAACAACTGCACTCAAGCGTAAAGCAGAGGCGTGAATTTAGCGATAACATTATTGCTCAGTCGATAAAAAAACCAAAATCTAAACTTTTTTATCGCCTTCAATTTGCCATGAGCATTGCAGCGTTAACGATGCTCGGATTTGTCGTGTTTAATCAAGTGCAGCGTGAGGCTACGCCTCAATATAGCCAGATTAATGAAGCAAATTACTATCAAGTGGCTGTAGTAGAACGTCAATCAGAAACACTAAGTTGGTCTATTACGACTCAAAAAAATGCGTTAGAAAATGACCGTAATGCGCAAATAGCGAATTTAAATCGACGCTTTAACAACGCATCAGATAATACAAATATAATGACCGTTAAGGTGCTTAATACGCAACTAGATTGGCATTTAGAGAGCTGTGATGGTTCTACTTTAATAAAAATAAAACGCGAGGTTGTTGCTGAATTAATGGCGTCTTCGAATTTATTTGATAGTACGCACACGGGTCAGTGGTTAGCGTTGGTATTAGATGAGCAGGGTGGTCCTTATGCGCTGCGTAAAGCAGGTAAAGCTAGTGTGTGTAGTTAAGGTGAAAATATGCGTTTTATTTATGTAATGGATCCAATGTGTGCTTGGTGTTACGGGTTTAAACCTGAACTAGAAGCGTTTTTGCAGGTACATTCAAATATCGATATTGAATGGGTAATGGGTGGACTTGCCCCTGATAATAACCAGCCGATGAGTAAGCAAATGCGCGAGACAATTGCCGCCTATTGGCTGCAAATTGAAGCGAAAACACAGGTGACATTTAACCATGATTATTGGCACTGCAATACGCCGTATCGCTCAACCTATTTAACGTGTCGCGCAGTGATTGTGGCGAATGACTTACTGGAAAATGGCGCCGAAAAAATGGTCAATGCAATTCAAATTGCGTATTACCAAAAAGCGCAAAACCCATCGTTAGAAAACACCCTCATTGAATGTGCCATTGAGATTGGAATAGATAAAGATGAATTTGTTCATGCCCTTAATTCTGAGCAAACGCAAAAAACGCTGACACAGCACCTTGCTATGACACAGCAATTACACGTAACCGGTTTTCCCGCTCTGTTTTACCTTGATGAGAGTAATCGAGCTTACCCATTGGCCCTTGGCTTTCGCACATTTAACGAATTAGCACAGCGATTTAACCGTATTTCACAATAATTGGCGGTATTTGCGCGGTGTGTTTGGTGGCCGGATTTTCGAAAAGTGCTAGTAGTGTTGTATTTAATAAGCTAAATAATACGGGTTTTCAATAATGAGTCACCCGTATTTATGAACAAACCCCAATGTGTGGTGTTTCCCAAAGCTATCGTTTAATTGTTAGAACTAAGCAGGGTTAACGTACCGCCTTCAATCACAAACAGCTTATCAAACTGATCTTCATTAATGGTGACATCGTGATCGGTTAATAATTTTACCAATTGTGGTGTGGTGTTACTGTGCCCAACAATCACGGTATTGCCTTTTAATGTTTTTAGCTGTTTAACCAAGGCCGTTAACTGACGCGGATTATAATGGGTAACTACAATGCCCAATTTTTGACTAAGCGGTTTTACGGTTTCTAAGGTACGGTTGTAATTAGTGCTAAAAATGTGCTTAATTTTTTTGTCTTTTAACATGCTAACCAGGTGCTCTGCACGGGCTTTACCCGCCTCAGACAAGTTTGGATTAATACCATCGCGCTTTTCTGCGTGACGCAACAAAAATAGCGTGTCAGGTGTTGCAAACACCGCTTGAGAAAACAATAAACCAACAATAAAAGCTAATAAACGCATGATAACTAAGCCCTTTACAACATACGTGAAATAATTCTAGTCACTTTAACTGAGCTTTTTACAAAAGCAAAGGGCGATTTAGTTAAAAATCGCCTCATCAGCAGGGCAATACTTTTGTAAAAATTCATCGTGTGAGGGCTGTGCTTCAGCGCATTTTTCAAGTGCATTTCTGCCAGCCGCTAGGCTTTTTGCCAGCATTTCACTGTTAAGGGCATCTAAGGTTGGGTTGTAGCCATTGGGTACCACACCCATACCATCAAACACTGCATACCAGCTGGTGGGTTGGAATAGCTCTTCAACACCAGGGATCAATCCACCGCTTTGTTTAAAAAATTCGATGCGTGTGGCTAAACTTGCCGGAATTTGCTTTTGTTGCCAGTCGCGCCAAAACGGCGAATCATCTCGTTGTGTGGTGCAGTAATGTAGCACCAAAAAGTCACGAATTTCTTGATAATCGCCAATAATACGACGGTTAAACTCGTTTTGCAGTACTGGATTTGCTGTTTTGGTTGGAAACATGCGTACAAACAGTGCCAGCGATTTAGATACTAAATGAATTGCTGTGGATTCTAGCGGCTCTAAAAAACCCTGGGCAAGGCCAAGCGATAGGCAGTTTTTATTCCACACTTTATCGCGCACACCGGTAACAAACGGGATCACTCTTGGTTCGGTTAGCGGCTCGCCGTCACCATTCTCGAGCAAGGTTTGAATCGCTTCTTCATCGGTGATGTATTTATCGCAAAATACATAGCCGTTACCAGTGCGGTGTTGCAGCGGAATATGCCAGCTCCAACCGGCTTTTTGCCCGCGCGAAACGGTATACGGCTTGGTGTCACCCGTAAGTTTAGTTTGGACGGCAACTGCGCGGTTACAGGGTAAATGTTCAGACCAATCTTGATACTCAGTATTCAGTGCATTACCAATCAGTAAGCCTTTAAAGCCTGTACAATCAATAAAAAAATCACCGTTAATTGTCTCGCCTGATTTTAATGTGACAGACGCAATATTACCGTCAAGGGTTTTGCTAATGGATTCCACGTGACCAACGGTACGTTTTACACCCATATTTTCAGAGAATTTACGTAAGTATTGCCCTGCCAGCACAGCATCAAGGTGAAGGGCAAAGCGGGCGCCTGCAAGTGGCGTATTCATCGCTTGATGCGGTACAAAAAAACGATTCTTTTCAGATAATACCGCCTCTGGCGAATAGGCCATTAGTGGTGTGGTATCGCCTTCGGCTTTTTGTTTTAGCCAGCATTGGTAAAACTCGTGACCATCAATTTTTTGGCCAACTTCCCCAAAGGGGTGAAAATAACTGTGTGATTCTTGATACCAGTTTTCAAACTGAATGCCCCATTTAAAACTGGCTTGGGTGGCTTTTATAAACTCAACTAAATCAATACCTAAGCTTTCAAGAGTATCAATGAGCGGCGGAATAGTGGCTTCACCGACACCTATAATATTAACTTCGTCTGATTCAATCAGCTCTACTTGGGTGTTGCTGTCTTTAAAAATATTGCCAAGCGTTGCAGCAGCAAGCCAGCCCGCGGTGCCGCCACCGACAATAACAAACTTTTCAATGGGGTTTTGGGTTAACTGCATAAATTGTCCTCTGGGTTTTGACTAAATTGGGTGATGCTTGCTGTGTTATTGACGATGCTGTTTTTATATCAATTCTGTCTTGGTATTGCGACAAATAAAAAGACTACCGCCGAAAGGCGGTAGTCGGGGCAGAAAGTGTTATTTCAACCAAATCCTAATTCAAAACAAGGATTAGAAAGTTGCCCTAACACCAAGGGTCCAACGCGACTCATACTCGTTACGGAACGCTTTTTGTGAAGAGAATTCAAGGTAAGTTTGTTGAACTTCTTCTGTAATGTTTGAACCGTGTAAGTAAATGTCTAAATAATCGGTTGCATGGTAGGTTGCACTGAAATCAAGTTGTGTATAGTCATCTTGGAATAGTGCTTGACCACCTACGGCGCTTGAACCAACAGTCATTAAGCGTGGGCTACGTGAGTTCCATGCTAAACGTGTTGAAAACTCTTCTTGCTCATACCAAAGTACAAAGTTGTAGGTATGCTCTGAGTTACCAACGAATGGCATTTCACCGCCACTCACACGCTTGCCATCTTGACTGCTGTCACTAAAGGTATAGTTAACATCAACCCCAAAGTTGTTCAGAATAGCAATATCCATGTAGTCGCTAAAGGCCGCTTTCATACCTACTTCAACGCCTTGAACATTACCGCCTTTGCCTTGAACTTGTGTATCAAATGGCCATGGACCACGGCTAATACCATCATCATCTGGCTCGTCAATCCATACTGTGTCGCTCTTAGTGAAGCTTTCAATATCGATTTTATAGAATGCTAAGAACATCATCGATGCATCGCCATTATACCACTCAGCAGAGAGCGAGAAGTTCTCTGAACGCCATGGGTTAAGTGCTGGGTTACCTGTGAGGGTACCGTTTACTACGCGTAAACAGTCACATGAACCATCGATTGCTTTACCCACAGTTTTACCACCGCCCCAGCTCGCAAGATCAAGTGCTTGCATATTCTTAGAGTATGCACCACGTAAAATCACTTCTTCAGTGATGTCTGCAGTGACGTTTAACGAAGGTAGGTAGTCAGTGTAGCTGCGCTCGGTTACCACGTCTCCAATATCTGGACCTAAGCCAGAGTGCGGTAAGTTAGGACCTACTAGATTTTGCTTAACATAAATATCCGTTTCAATGACCTTCATACCGAAGTTACCGCGGATCATTTCCCATTCGAAGTTAGCTTGTGCGAAATAGCTGAATTCTTGCAAGTTTACGTCGTATGAAGCACCGGCATTTTCAATGCGCTGTACATTACCGAAGGTATCTAAATGGAACTGACGCGGGTCGCGGAAGTTGCTTGGATCAATTGCCCACATAGTAGGCACACCTTTTACGCTACCAAAGTTTGACATTTGGCTCACGGTAGTAAACGTGTCTAGGCGAGCAGGTTGCATAATGGTGTATGGTACCCAAGTACCTGCAGTTAAATCACCTACGTCTTCCGTTAAGTATTCACCCGCAGCAGGATTATCTTCACAGGTTTCAAGCGTGTTATATTGGTCTACCGCTTTCCACTGCGCGATATCACAGCCGCCACCAAATTCAGAGGTGTAAGTGAATTGATCGTGGTCTACTTTACGCTCCATAAAACGCACACCAAAATCAACGCTGGTGATAAATGGCATATCGTCAAACTGGTAATTCCAATTAGTGCTAAAGGTGTTAACTTCACCAACATCATCGGTGTTGCCTTCTGATGAGAATGCACCGATGTGATATGAATCTAAGCTGCCCATATAATCAGCTACGCTCATTAAACCTTGACCGCCGTTAACCAGTTGATCAAAGCCACTAAATACTGGCGAGTCACCTGACGCATCGTAACGTAGTAAGAACGAATCATCTTCGATACCGCCTGGCGAAAATTGCGCATAACAACCGCCTTGATCACCAACGATGGTATCACCTGCACCACAGAACTCTGCTGGCGTAAACTGACCAGGGCCCGTTACTAGCGTGCCGCGATCGATACTTAATACGTCTCCTTCGCCATAACCATGGCGCATGCTTGCATCAGCGCGTGCACGTGTGACACGTACTTGTCCAGACAGTGGGCCGCCGTTATTAAAATTAAGCTCTAAGTTTAAGTTGGTTGACGTTTCGTAGTTATTGTTAACCTGCGTAAAGGTTTGTAGACGCCATGGCTTAAGGAGGAAATCATTTACTGCGCCCCATTCATTACCCTCTTCATCGGTGAAGGTGTCGCCAGTCCAACCGGTATCTGTTGGATAAGCGTAGTCGTTAAAAGTGTACCAGCGGTTATTATGTGATAAACCTTGACGTTCGTTAAAACGCTCTTGGTCGGTGTAGAATGCTTCGAATACGAGCTCAAAGCCTTCGCTTAAATCTGCTTGGAATGCAAACTGGAAACCTTGGCGTTCGCGTTTTTCTTGTTTATTAAATGCTGCAAAACCTTGTGGTACAACGTGACGAACGTCGTTTCCTTGTGGGTTTTGACCCCATGTGAAGTTGTTATTTGCCGCACCAATACCGCCATTTTCAGAGGTATCAAAGTAACCATTGTAATCGGTCGCAAGGGTTGCTTCTTGTGTTACGGCAGAGAACAAAACGCCCCATTTTTCAGCGTTGTAGCTTACAAGGCCGTTAATGTTTGGATCGGCTTCGTCACTAATTGAACCTTGTGTTACATCGGCTGCAACATTGGTTGTCCAACCTTCGCTCATATCAAATGGGCGACGTGTTTTAAGATCAACAGAGCCTGTAATGCCAGATGCAGTGCGCTTGGTTTGACTTGTTTTATAAACATCTACACCTGAAAAAAGCTGTGATGGTAAGTCACCAAAATCAGCACCTGATGAATCAATGGTTGTCGCACTTAAAAATACTTCGCCATTAAGTGTTGTATCAACTTGTGCCATACCACGGATTTGTACAGGGCCACTCTCGCCGGCAGCACGCTCAACCTGTACACCAGTGATACGTTGCAGAGAATCTGAGATGGTAACATCGGGTAATTTACCAATATCTTCTGACGCGATACCGTCAACTTGTGATAGTGCAAAACGTTTAGTATTAATCGCTTTAACGGTGCTGGCGCGAATACCTTTAACCTGAATAACTTCCATCTCTGCTTCGGCTGATGATTTTTCTTCAGCGATAACGTTTTGTGCGAAACCGGCAGAGAGAGCTACCGCTATTGTTGAAGACAGCACGCTTCGTTTAAATGTTCTGTTGGACACAGTTTTCCCCTATTAGTGTTTAGTTCTATCAGAAAATAATTCCGAGAAACCTTATTGTTGTGATTACTTGTTTAATTTACTGACAGCGTTGTCATGTGCTGTCAAAAAAATAATAAAAGGGTCGTAACTTCATCAGTAATGTATGCGTTTTACAGCTCAATTCACGCAGCACTAAACTCTTAACAACAGCCCAGTTTAGCTGATACTTGAAAGTTGACTCACCTAGTTCAAATGTGAATGTCTGTTACCTCGAATGTTAAAAAGTAACATATAAAACCCTTGAACTTGTTACTTTTTAACATTAACATAATTAAAAAAGCAACGCTTTGATAACAAAATTGTTTGAAATGCATCTAGATTGAATAGAATTGTATTAGTTGGGTGTTTCGCTGTTAGCAATTTGGTAACAAGTTTTATGAATGAAGTAGTTAAAGGTGCGGGAAATCCACAATCCTTGACACATGATGGCTGGCATATATTGCGTGAAGAAGTGAGTTTTCCGGTTGCAGTGCTATCGCAGTCTGCCATCAATAACAATGTAAAGTGGATGAGTGACTTTTGTCAAAAGGCTAAAGTAAACTTAGCCCCCCACGGTAAAACCACTATGACACCCGAGCTTTTTAAAATGCAGCTTGAGCACGGTGCCTGGGGCATTACCCTTGCAACGGTTGCGCAAGTACTTAACGCAGTAAATCACGGTGTTAAACGAATTATTTTGGCAAACCAATTGGTTGGAAAATACCACTTTGAACAAATAGCCCATTTGCTCGAAAGTACCGATGTAGAATTTTACTGTTTTGTAGATTCGGTGGAAAACGCCACGCAAATAGCCCGCTTTTTTGATGCGCGAAAAGTATCAATTAACATTTTATTAGAGATTGGTGCACAAGGCGGCCGCTGCGGATGGCGTGATATTAATAATACCGATGCATTTTTAGCTGCATGTAAAGCGCACCCAAGTTTAAAACTCGCAGGAGTTGGTTTTTATGAAGGGGTGATTGGCGGTAGTAATGCCCTTGAAAAAGTCACCAATTTCGTAGAGGAGATCTATCAACTCACAAGCACACTTAAAAAGCAAAATGTGCTTAGTTTAGATAAACCCATTATTACTGGCGCAGGCTCTGCTTGGTATGACGTCGTCGCAAAGACGTTAGCCAAGCATAATCACCAAGAGAGCTTTAACTTAGTGATTCGTCCTGGTTGCTACTTAATTCATGACACTGGCATTTATCAAGACGCACAAAATGCGGTAATGACACGAAGCCAATTAGCGTGTGATGTTACCGGTGATTTAGCATCTAGCCTAACAGTGTGGGCCTATGTTGTATCACGTCCCGAGGCAGGACTTGCCATTGTCGGTTTGGGTAAACGTGATGTGGCATTTGACGCAGGTTTACCAAAAGCAGAATTAATCTATCATGTTGATAACCAAACATTGCAACCGGCTGATGCCTTAATTGAAACCGTTAAAATTATGGATCAGCATGCCATGCTAACCTTGCCTGACAACTGCAATTTGAAAGTGGGTGACATGGTTTGTTTTTCGACGTCTCATCCGTGTTTAACCTTTGATAAATGGCGTCAGGTAGTAATCGCCGATGATGATTGGGTAATTCGCAAAACCATTTCCACCTTTTTTTAGTTAGGAAGCAGTAACACATGGATATTATTAACAAAATAAAAGAAGGGTTAGGGCACTTTAGTCCAGCGGAAGACAAAGTTGCTCACTTGATTTTGAGTAATCTTGAATTTGCAGCCACTGCCTCAATTAATGAGCTGGCAGATAAAGCCAATGTGAGTCACGCGAGTATTACGCGCCTTGCTAAAAGTTTAGGTTGTGAAAATGTGCGCGATTTAAAGTTTCAGATCACGCAATCGGCTGCGATCGGTGAGCGTTTCATTACTTCAGAACCAATCGAAAAGAAAGATATCTTTCATGTTTACTCATCCATTCAAGAAATTTTAGCGCTTAATGTAGGATTAATTAGCGAAGAAGCTGTCATGACCGCAGCAGAGGCAATCTGTGACACACGCCATTGTTTGATTTTTGGCGTAGGTGGCGGCAGCAGTATGCTGGCGATGGAATGTCAAAACCGCTTATTTCGTTTAGATGTGTTATGTAACGCCCACTCTGATCCCATGATGATGCGTATGACCGCATCAACCATTAATAAAAATGATGTGGTGTTGTGTTTATCGTTAAGTGGTGTTTCGCCAGATGTGATTGATGCAGCGCGTATCGCAAAAGAGTACGGTGCAAATATCATTGCCATTTGCCCACTAGGTGAACTTGCCAATATTGCAGATGTGCATTTGCCGATTAAAACGCAAGAAAGTGATTACATCTTTAAGCCAAGTGCCGCCCGTTATGCAATGATGGCTGCGATTGATATTTTATCGAGTGAAGTGGCAACTAAAAATCAGCGTCGCTCAAAAGAAAAGCTGCGTCGTTTAAAAATTCAATTAGATCAGCATCGTAATCAAAATAGCGACGCGCCACCTGCTGACACTCGCTTTCCGCTAGGCGATTAAATATGAGCGATAATAACCACACTATCACTGTGATTCGTAATGCGACTGTTTACACGGGCGAGCTAAATGAATGTTTTGTTGGCGATGTTGCCATAAGTGACGACCGCATTATTGCGCTTGGCGAATGTACTCACTTGTATTCAGAGCAAGATATTGATGCTACGGGGTTAACGCTTGCACCTGGCTTTATTGATGTACACACCCACGATGATTTAGAAGTGCTGCGTAACCCGAACATGCTATGCAAAGTAAGCCAAGGTGTAACTACGGTAATTGCAGGCAACTGTGGTATTAGTAGTGTGCCCTATGCTGCAGATATTGAGCCGGTAGATCCAATTAATTTATTGGGGCAGAAAGCAGATTTCGAATATCCCAATTTAGCGGACTTTAGAAGTGCTTTCGACAACATAAAGCCAAGCGTTAATCTTGCCCAATTAATTGGCCATACTAGCCTTCGTGCGCAAGTAATGGATGATTTATCAAAAGCGGCTTCAGAACAAGAAATTACCCAAATGCAGTCGTTACTGTGTACTCAGCTGGAGCAGGGTGCATTGGGGTTAAGTACTGGGCTTGCATATCCGAATGCTAAAGCATCAAGTCGTGAAGAAGTGAATCGTCTTGCCAAATGTGTAACGCCTTTTGAAGGTGTGTATACCACACATTTACGCACTGAATTTCAAGGCATTATTAATGCTATGGATGAAGCATTTGCAACGGCGAAACAAGCAAAGCTTCCGCTGATTATTTCCCACTTAAAATGCGCTGGCATTGATAATTGGGGCCGAGCAGAGGAAGTATTAGCGCATCTAGAAGATAAACGACAATCACAGCCCGCTTGTTGCGACTGTTATCCGTATGCTGCGAGCTCAAGCACGCTTGATTTAAATCAGGTTACTGACAGCACCGAGATTTATATTACGTGGTCTGAAACCCATCCTGAAATGGCTGAACAAAGCTTGCGTGATATAGCTAATAACTGGCAGTTGCCATTAATGGAAGCGGCTAAAAAACTACAGCCCGCAGGTGCGGTTTATCACTGCATGCTAGAAGACGATGTAAAACAGTTTTTAAGTTATGAAAACAGCATGATTGGCTCGGACGGTTTACCGTGCGATCCACACCCGCATCCGAGGTTATGGGGCACATTCCCAAGAGTATTAGGGCATTACGCAAGGGAGCAGCAAACGCTATCGCTGGCATTGGCTATCCACAAAATGACAGCGCTGCCATCATCGCAGTTTAAACTCAATAATCGCGGCAAAATTGCGAAAGGTTACTTTGCTGATTTAGTTTTATTTGATGCAAACGCGATTATCGATAACGCCAGTTATCAAAACCCTCAAGCACAAGCTGATGGCATTAAGCGTGTATGGGTCAACGGCAAAGTAAGCTTTGTTGAGGGAGTTGATGCACTAAGTGTTAAGCAATATGGTCGATCAGGGCGATTTTTAGCACGCACTTAATAAGAATTTTGAAATGTTGAGAGGCGGTTCTCAACGCAGCATTTAAAAGAGGAAATTATGACAATTAGACGCATTGGCGCCGAAGGCGGCACAGGCACAGGTGGCCAACATTTACCTTTTTCACGCGCAGTAGAAGCGGGCGGTTGGTTAAAAGTATCGGGTCAAACCCCCATGCGCGATGGAGAAGTGGTCGAAGGTGGCATTATTGAGCAATCGCGCTTAGCCATACAAAACTGTATCGACATTATGACCGAGGCAGGATATGGCCTTGAAACAGTAACCCATGTATCTGTGGTATTAACTGACTCTCGCTACTTTCAGTCGTTTAATAAAGTGTTTGCCGAAGTATTTGGTGAGCATCCGCCAGCCCGTATTTGCATGGTGGCAGACCTAGTTGTGGACTGTAAAGTGGAAGTGGATGTGACCTGCTACAAAGGGCAATAAGCAAAGATATTACACGCCATTAAAACAATAAAAAATAGGGGCACTTATGACATCTGAGCAAATGACGTATTTGGTAGCATTTTTTGTTTACTTGCTTGCCATGATTGCAATTAGTTGGTTTGTTTCACGCTGGCAAAAATCCGGTAGCGACTTTTTGTTAGCGGGGCGAAAAGTGCCTTTGTTTCTAACGCTCGGCACCACGGTTGCCACTATGGTGGGTACAGGCTCATCAATGGGGGCCGTGGGCTTTGCCTATCAAAATGCATGGGCCGGTGCGCTCTACGGCATAGGTGGTGCTGTGGGAATATTGTTATTGGCTTGGGTATTTGCACCAGTGCGCAAACAACAATTTGCCACCATGAGTGAAGAGCTTGCGAGCTATGTAGGCAACAACGCACATGTGAAAAAAGTGCTCGCTGTGATTATTTATGCTGCCAGTATAGGCTGGTTAGGCGCGCATTTAATTGGTGGCGGCATGTATTTAGCTTGGCTTACGGGCATTGATGATACCACTGCGAAGTTAATCATCGGCATTGGGCTTGCCATTTATGTCACCTTAGGCGGTTATTCAGCGGTGGTGTGGACCGATGCCATTCAAGCGGTAATTTTATTTGTCGGCTTTTTACTTATGGCTTATTTTGCCATCGATTCTATTGGTGGTTGGCAAGCGGTACAAAACAACCAATTGGTCAATGATCGAGGTTTATTTTCCTACCAAAACATCGGTCTTATACCCGCTATTTCTATGTCTTTTGCGGTGCTGGTGGGGGTAATGGCAACGCCTTCATTTCGCCAGCGTATTTATTCTGGTGATAGCGTCAGCAGTATTCGTAAATCATTTGTACTGTCGGGTGTGCTGTATTTAGGATTTTCACTGGTACCTGCAATTATCGGTATTTGTGCTTATTTGATTAAGGGAAATTTACATAATCCTGCGTATGCGTTTCCGTATATCGCATTGAATACATTACCTATGTTATTGGGCGGGCTTATTTTATTGGCAGGTATATCGGCAACTTTATCGAGCGCAAGCTCCGATGCCATTGCCGGAGTAAGCGTGTTTGTCAGTGATATTTATCAGTGGTTTAGTGACGCACCACTAAGCGATGCTCATCAGCTTATGCTTTCGCGTTTTGCGATGATAATAACGGTAACTATCGCGCTGCTATTCGCTCTTTTGTCGAACAATATTATTACTTACATCACGAAAATGATCTCGCTCGCACTGTGTGGCTTGTTTGTAATGGGGTTGCTTGGTCGTTTTTGGCAAAAGCTTACATGGCAAGGCAGTATTGCAATTTTAGTAGCGAGCACATTAACAGCAGCGCTAATAGGCTTTAACCCAAATTGGCTTACATTTTTTGGTAACCCTTCAATGCCGGCGGTATTAAGTGGCGCGTTTTTTGGCATTGTTGTGAGCCTAGTTACACAAGTAAAAACGCCATCAAAAATAGTGCAGAAAAATGCAGTGGAGCTAATGTGATGTTGCAACCATTTAATTCTATTGTGTTTTTAGGTGAGTGTATGATTGAGCATCGTGCTGATGGTGATGTGTTTTTTGGCGGCGATAGTTTTAATACCGCTTATTACCTTAGTCAATTGCTTTGTGATCACACAAAAGCGCCAACTCAAATCTATTACGCAACAGCCATTGGCAATGATAAGCAAAGTGAAATGCTAAAAGCATTAATGACACAATCTGGAATACAGCTTGATTTTGTGGCGCACCACCCAACAAAAACATTAGGGCAATACTGGGTTGATGTGAATGATTGTGGCGAGCGTTCTTTTCGTTTTGATAGGCAAAATAGTGCGGCACGAGATTATTTATCGTTATCTAACAAATTACTTACAGTGCTTGAAACAAAACAGGTGGATGCCATTTATCTGTCGGGCATAAGCCTTGCCATTTTAGATGAAAAGCAACGAGCTTTGCTTATAAATGCACTATACCAATTTAAAGCGAAGGGCGGCATCATCTATTTTGATAATAACTATCGCCCAGCGCTTTGGCAGTCGATATCGCCCATTCAGGACTATTTTTCGTTAATGGCACTTGCCGACATCGCATTTTTAACCAATGACGATGAATATGCCGTTTATGGCACACAATCGGTGAGCGATATTATTGATTTACACTTCAAAGGGCAGAGCTCAAGGCAAACCCTTGTTATTCGACAAGGTGCAGGACCCTGTGTGATTCAAGAAGTGGGCAATGACTCATTGGTTTATGTGGCAGCACAGCAGCTTACCCACAAGCAAGTTATCGATACCTGCGCTGCGGGCGATTCGTTTGCTGCAGGTTTTTTAGCGGCAATGTTAATTGGGCGTGATGCGAAAAGTGCCGCGCATTTTGCGCATCAGGTAGCGGTTTCGGTGATTCAGCAGCATGGTGCGCTTATTCCAACTCATTTTCTTCCCAAACTTTCGAACCAGGAGTGTTTAGGTGTCGATACATTTTATTAATAAAGCATGTGTATTTGTAAAGCTGTGTAGTTTATTGCTGTTTAGCTCATCACTTTTTGCTGAAACCAGCTTAATGCCACTACCACAATCTTTTGAAAGGCAAACGGGTGAACTGCGCTTACCTAGTCAAATTGAATTTTCATTTGAAGGACTTAGTGACCAGCGAAAAGAATTTCAAGCAAAGCGTTTAGAATTGCACTTAACACGCATAGCAAAGCACAAAGTCACCTTAATAGACTTAGCGAATAATAAAAAGCAAACGCCAGGTAACGCGACGCTTAAAGTCATTGTGCGCGACAAGGAAAGCGATTTGCTGGTGCCACAGCTCAATAACGACGAAAGTTACCAATTAGTGATTAACCAAAATGGCATCACAATAAACGCCAATACCGTGTTCGGCGCGCAGCATGGGTTAACAACGCTCATACAAATAGCGGCAAACCATTTTAACAATCAGCTGATATTACCTCATACAATAATTACTGATGCGCCTCGTTTTGCTTGGCGTGGGTTATTAATTGATAGTGCAAGACACTTTATATCCATTGAAACCATCAAACGTCAGTTAAGTACTATGGCGTCTGCCAAATTAAATGTGCTGCACTGGCATTTAACGGACGATCAAGGCTGGCGCATTGAAAGTAAACGGTTTCCTCGGCTTACTGATATGGCCTCTGATGGCCTGTTTTATAAGCAAAGTGAGGTAAAGGACGTTATTGAGTATGCCGCTCTTTTAGGTATTCGAGTGGTGCCTGAGTTTGGTATGCCGGGTCATGCTAGTGCCATTGCCGTTGCGTATCCTGAGCTTATGGCAGACGTTAAGTCGTATGAAATGGAGCGTCATTGGGGCGTATTTAAACCTTTGCTTGATATTTCAAAACCTGAGGTGTACCAGTTTGTAGATAGTTTAATCGAAGAAATGACAGTTATTTTCCCTGATCAGTATTTACACATTGGCGGTGATGAAGTTGAACCTGAGCAGTGGCTAAATAATAAGGATATTCAAGCGCTAATGGCCAGGCATTCCCTTAAAAACGGCCATGATTTGCAGAATTATTTTAATACTCAAATTCAACCTATTATTGCAAAACATCAGCGAATAATGATGGGCTGGGATGAGATTTTTCATCAAGATTTACCGAAAGATATTGTAGTGCAATCATGGCGCGGTCATGACTCATTGAATGAAGTAGCTAATAGCGGCCACTTAGGTATTTTATCGACAGGGTTTTATATTGATCAGCCGCAATACAGCGACTATCACTATCGCAATGATCCTCTACGCAAATTGCCACAGGTTGATTTATCAAAGTCTCTGTTATTGGCAAAGTCGTTTGTGATTGACCGCTTAAAAGGCAGTGATGTTAAAGGTGAACTGATTGTTTTAGGTGAGCAGGTCTTAATTAAACTTAACAATAACCACCATCAGTTGGCGTTAGTTAATAAAGCTCCAAATCAATCAACAAATGCATTTAAAGCAAAAATGGACAGTTGGATGGGGCCATTGACCTTTGAGTTTGATTTAAAAGGTGAAACTAGCGCTGTGATGATTGGTAATAGCCGTTACCCAGTTAAATTATCAATGCTCAATGCACCCTCAGAAATATCCCTATTGCGACCAATAAAAAACAAAAATGCAGCAAATATTTTAGGTGCTGAAGCGACTATTTGGAGCGAAATGGTGACCGATGACAATATTGATTTGCGCATTTGGCCGCGTTTGTATGTGATAAGCGAGCGCTTGTGGTCAAATAAAGAAAATACCGATGAAAACAGCATGTATTTGCGCTTGGCCTTTATCAATACATTTGCTGCAAATGTGATTGGAGCAGCGCATTTATCGCAGCAACAAAGTGGCTTTGAAAGCCAGCTTTCTAAGTCGCTTAGTAAACAAGAAAAAGCGAAAACGTTAGCTCTTCTTAATTCTATGGCAGCACTACTAGAACCGGCTCATTACTACACGCGCCACCATATTAAATATTTAAACGATGAATATCATCAAGAGGCGCCACTTAATTTATTTGTTGATTATTTAAACGTTGAAAGCGAGAAAATACGCCAAATTAAACGCTGGGTATTAGCCTATATCTCAGGTGATGCTGACTCGCTTACGCAATTAGATAAGCAATTAATAAAGTGGCAAAAAGCGTTTGAAAAGGGGGATGAAACCCTCTCATCAAGTGAAAAATTAAGCGAGCTAAAACCGACGCTTGTATCACTAACGCAATTTATTGGGCTTTCACAACAGGTAGTGAGAGTGTGTAAAGGTGAAATAAAGGGCACCGGGTTAGACGAGCAATTGCTTGATTTACAAAAACGCACAGACGAACTTGTGATTGCAGGTATTTATCCAATGCGAGATCTCTATCTTGCTTGCACCGAACAATAAGGAATAACAATGAAATTAAACATAGCAAGTGCAGTAATTTTGGCATTATTTGCCGCCCATGCAAGCAGTAACACGTTATTCGAGACCTGTGACTGGGTGAAAGATAATGCGTTTACCAATGGCGTAGAGGGCCCTGCGGTTGACTCGCAAGGTGTGTTATATGCGGTGAATTACAAACACCAAGGCACTATCGGTAAAGTGCTTGGTAAAGATAATGTTGAGACGTTCGTTACGCTTAAAAATGGCTCCATCGGTAATGGCATTCGCTTTGATAAAAAAGGCAACATGTATATTGCTGACTACGTTAATCACAATGTACTGATAATTGCCGCGAAAGACTTAGCGCAAGGCGGCGAGCTCACAGACAAAGTTAAGGTGTTTGCCCATAATGCAAAAATGAATCAACCAAATGACCTCGCCATTATGGACAACGGTATTTTATTTGCGAGCGACCCAAACTGGCAAACCAGCACTGGTAATTTATGGCGTGTTAATCAACAAGGCGAAACGAGTTTATTAGAAGCTAACATGGGCACCACCAATGGTGTTGAAGTAAGCCCAGATAATAAAACCCTTTACGTGAACGAAAGTGTGCAGCGTAAAGTATGGCGTTATGATCTTGACGGCCAAGGCAATGTTTCTAATAAACAATTGCTGATTGAATTTGACGATTTTGGCCTTGATGGTATGCGCACAGACAAAGCGGGTAACTTATATATTGCACGCTATGGCGCAGGTGTTATTGCGGTGGTTTCTCCAAAAGGTAATTTACTAAGAGAAATAAAACTGAAAGGGCAATTTCCAACTAATATGGCGTTTGGTGGCAAAGATGGCAAAACCGTGTTTGTAACCATGCAAAAACGCGGCGCCATTGAAACCTTTAATGTGGATATTGCTGGTAGAGCCTTTAACTTGTAACTCGTTAAGAATAGGTGAAAATTATTGCAACTTTTTAGCGCATACAAGCTCTACAGATAAGAATACAATTATTAGAGATAAAAATGTTGTTTAAAAAAGTTTGGCCTGCAATAGTGTGTTTTAGTTTCTCATTAATCGCGTATTTTGCTTATCAACTTACTGGAGTTACGGTTGATGAAAATGGGTTTTTAAGGGAGGCGTTTTTTCTTATTCCCGTTTCACTGAGCTTTTTTATGCTAGGCAGCGTGTTGCTTGTGGTTTTTATTGCCTTAAAAATAAAAGCTGGTGGCCGTTCACAACTTAGCTGATTGCTAACCACCTCCTTGTTGTTAAAATCGTTAAGCTATCGCCCAGTAAATTCTGGGCGATTGTTGATTTATATTTCACTGTGATTGACTAGTGAATCAACTATTTGACTGAAAGTCTTGGCACTTTTTGCCTGATTAAGTGAATAGCCTGTGATTTTTGCAATATCAATTAAATCAAAATAGCCGCGTAATTCGCTTTGATTAGCACCGGTTACCAGTAAATATTCGTAGCTCGCTTTTTCCATGGTTTTTAACACATCACCCACTTTGGCATTGGCAAGTGTTGTTTCCGATACAGTAGCAATCTCTTCTAATCTCACCATAATGTCACCAATCGTAAGTTGTGCACGTGTTAAGCCTTTTTTACTTGCTATTTTAAGTACATAACTGCTTGCTAAGCGCGCCTTTGAAATCACGCCTTTAAGCTGGTTTTGTCCATCTACTACAAAGCTGGTGCGCATATGGGTTTTTTCCAAAATGCGGTTTGCATCGTCTAAATTAGTATCGATATCAATATACTGCAAAGGCTCAAGGTGAAAGCCATGCATTACAAATGAAGCAGGGCTTGAAAGTGACACGCTAGTGTCTACATGAACTTGTGCAAATAAGCTTGCGCCTTCGAGAAGCGGCTTTGTTGAAAATGAAGTGAATTGGTTCATAACGACCACCTTATTTATTAACTGTTAGAATTAAGATAAATATGAAAAGCTAACAGGTTTTAGGTGGTGCTCTTATTAGTTTAATCGCGATGCGTGATTGAATCGCAGGTTGTGATAGTTGGTTGGGTTGGTAATAACTTAACGCTATGGCGTTTTTTGAGCTGACGTCTAACGCGACATCGTCAAAATCAAGTTGGTTTGGGTTTAAGTCTTCAGCGTTATCAACACAAATAACGGTTGCTTGGCTATCGCTTGCTATAGCTGTCGTGGTGCTTAAGCTAAGCGCCAAAACACCTACTGTAACGACAAACAACCAACGAAGCATAATTTACAACTTAAAAATTACTGTTAATTTAATAGTGGGTCTGTTTGGTAGATAATTCAATATTTATTTTAATAAAGATTTATTTTATTTTTAATTTTAAATGTTGGAAGGTTCTAACTTTATGTTTCTTTAAGACTAATTTTTGCCGAATATATTTATATTCGGCAAAAATACTTGGTTAGGCAGATGCTAATTCACTTCTAGCTTGCTTGCGTCGTGAAGGCTTTCTGCGTTTAAGCCACAAATAGCATCCGGTAATCGCAAATATAAGCGGTGTTAAACCGATTAAACACCAAATTATACGGCTCGGTAACCCTGCAAAATAGCCAAAATGTAGCTTGCGAAAGCTATCTACCGCAACTAAAAAGAACGGTGCTTCACGAATATCGTAATTAGGCAGTTGTTTTCCAGTCTCTTTATCAAAGCTTACTGTTGACGCGTATTCGCTTGTAACAAAGCTGGTATTTGCCACATCGCCAAAAAACGTTATCGGTAAATCGGGCTCAAAAGGAAACATTAAATAAGTTGCCCTAAAGCCGCCCATTTGCGTTTTCGCGGTTAGCATTAAGTTATCGAGTGAAAGCTGATGGTTGTATAGTGGCCCTTTAACTAAATGTGGTGGCTCATCAGCGTGCTCAAATTCATGATGAATAATTTCAGATATATTCCAGTATACGCCTGTAAAACCTAAAATAAGCAGCACTGGCGCAGACCAAATTCCGACTAGTTTATGTAGATCGCTAAAAAAAGCGATGCGCTTAACCTTTAAGCGTAAGGTAAAAAATTTCTTCCAAAACTGGCGGTAAATAATGAGGCCTGAAATGCCCATAAACATTAAAATAAGCGAAATAGTGCCTGTAAACCAAAGGCCAGTTTCGCCAATCAAAAATTTGTAATGTAGATCTAACAGCCAGTCTGTAAGGTAATGGTCGACCGCTTGTGGCGTTGATCTAACAATGCCTTGGTATTGATCTAAATAGACTTTAAACCACTCATCTGTACCGTGCTTGAGTACGTATACCC
Organism: Pseudoalteromonas sp. ABV4_021; assembly: GCF_056159365.1. Taxonomy (NCBI): domain Bacteria; kingdom Pseudomonadati; phylum Pseudomonadota; class Gammaproteobacteria; order Alteromonadales; family Pseudoalteromonadaceae; genus Pseudoalteromonas; species Pseudoalteromonas sp. ABV4_021. The sequence goes on from NZ_JBSWVB010000002.1 coordinate 1,572,513, forward strand.
GATCAGCGGTTTGCCCATCATCAAATATTTCCCAGCTGCCAACTTCATAGTTAGGTAAATTGTGTTTGATGGTTGTGTGCAAGTTATCGTAGCTAAGCCGAGTTCCAGGTGAAGCATTCACACTTGCCAGTTCGGGCATAATTAAGTGATCAATTTCTTCTTTAAAAACTAAAACACTGCCCGTAAGCGAAATTATAATAAGCGGCAGGGCAATGACTAAACCGCAGTAGCGGTGCCAAAGATGGAGTTTCTTTTTCATAATTCGGTGACGTCCGTTTATAAAAACAACAAAAGGCCGCATAGCGCGACCTTTACGTTTTGAGTTTTGTTATAGTGACCAGTTAAGTGAGAGTGCGTAGTTACGCGGTGCACCATAAAAACCTTGTGCCCAGTAAAGTGAATTCACGTACTTTTTATCAAATACGTTGTTTACGTTAGCTGTAACACTTACTTGCGAATTAATTTCGTAGCTTGCCATCATATTCACAAGTGCGTAGGCGTTTTGTTTTGTAACAATAAGTGGGGTATCGTTTTGCACTCGGCTAATATCGTCTTGCCAACGCATGTTCATGCCAAATGATAAGCCATCAACAAAAGTCGCATCGTATTTAGCAGCAAGTTTAAATACTTGTTTTGGCGTATAGTCTTTTACTAATTGCGCGTCTTTATTGCCTGAATTAATTGTATCCGATACGTCAATATCAGTGAAGGTATAGCCTAGGTTTGCACTAATACCAAACCCAACTTCACCACTTAATTCAAGTTCAAAACCTTGCGATTGAATACCAGGTGCAGCTCTATGGTACTGAATTTTTCCATCATCGTTATCGTTATCGTTACCGTTTGGATCTTTGGTAACACCAATCGCGATGTTTTTCTGTTCAGCATCAAAAATAGCCACATTTAACATCATTAAATCGTTAAATAACTCAGTTTTAATACCAATTTCTTTTGTATCGCCACTAATAGGGTCAAGCGTTTGGTCGTTAATATCTTGTTCTGCTTGCGGAGCAAAGGTTTCGCTGTACGATGCGTAAACATTAATATCGTCGTTGATTTGATACACAGTACCTAAGTGAGATGTCGTGTCGCTCACATCACGAGATTTGTTTTTTCCGTATGATAAACCGTTAGTTTCCCAAGCGGTGTGACGAATGCCTGCAAGTAGTTTTAAATCATCTGTAATCGAGAAGCGCGCAGAGACATATTCTGAAACTTGTTCACTGTCTACACGAGAACCATTTAAGCCGTCTTTTAATACCGGTACTGGTGCTACGCCATCCCATTCATTTAGATTTGGCATCGCTGGGAAACCATTTCCGGTCGTGTAATCGTATAGCGAGCTATCTTGATACGCCATATCGGCAACACTCGCACCAGCTGCAATTAAGTGCTCTTGTCCGAATAATTCAAAGCTTCCTTTGGCATACACATCAAATAGATTAAGGCGATCGGTTAATTGATAATCGCTGGCATAACCGGTTAAACCTAAACCCGTTTGCGCATCTGGCGTACCATAAACATAAAATAGATTTGAATCTTGATCGGTTTGAGTATGCGCATAACGTGCGATCACACTCCAGTTATCACCCACAAGTTGTTCTAATTCTACAAATGCTTGTTTTGACGTGTTATTCCAATACGCCCAGTCAGCCGCGGTAGAAGTAGAGGTATCGTAATCGGTAGGGTTCCCCTCGGAATCAAATAATGCAAGCGCACCCCAAAGTGGGCTATCAGCGTCATTTTGCTGGTAGGTAAGGCTTGATGTTAATGTGGTGCTATCAGTTAAGTTTAATTCAGCAATACCATAAAATACGTCACGTTCAACGCTGTAGCGGTCAAGGTATGAATCACGTTTTTGTTTAACAACTACAGCACGACCTGCTGCGTATTCATTTAAGCGGCCTGACACATCTGCATCCAAACGCATATTTGACCAAGAACCCGCAGTAATTGACACATTGGCGCGCAGATCATCGGTTGGACGTTTACGAATAAAGTTAACCGTAGCTGATGGGTTGCCGGCACCTGTCATCATGCCGTTTGCACCCATAACCACTTCAATTCGTTGATAAATGGCTGTATCAAGTGTGCCTTGCAGTGCACCACTTTCTTGCGGTAAGCCTAACCCGTCTACTTGAAAGTTGGTGATATCAAAACCGCGTGCCTTGTAGTAAGTACGATCGGTTTCAATTTTTTCAACCGAAACGCCCGGAGTTGTTTCAAGTACTTGATTCACATCATCAAGTGAAAAGTCGTTCATAAGGGCTCGAGTAATTACGCGTACAGATTGTGGCGTTTCCTTAATCGAAATACCAAGTTTTGAAGCGGTTTCTGCTTCAACGGCAAGGTAGTTTGAGTGGTTCTTTCCCAACACCTCAATTTTTTCGATGCTTTTATCTGTTTCATCGTTAGCAAAAAGCGGGGTGGCGAATACTGAAGAAGTGGCAACAAATAAAGTACTTAGTTTAAAAGCACGCGATTTCATAACAGGGACCTAAATTCACAAGTAATTAAAATTGTTGCGTATCGTAATCCAAATGATAATCGATCTCAATACTGTTGTTGATTATTTATGAACAATAGTATTCATTTAATATAAAAATATAGTTTTGTAGGTAATGGATAGGCTAGATGCATGCAATAATCTTTGATTTGCTTCAATAAATTTTAATGATAAGGTTGTTTCGTGGTATCGACTGAGCTTAAGAAGCGCATTTACAAACTCTAGGTTCTTCGATAACCCGCTTAAGAATTTAATAAGGATATTAATATGCAAATCAAAAAGGACTTCCTCAAGGTCGCAGGTCTTGTATGCTTATCGTTTACTTTACAAGGCTGCTTCGATAGTTACCCAAAGTCAGGTAAATTCGAAGGTAATCAATTTATATCGTCAAAATATGTTGCTAAATCGTCAAACATTTTTAAAGTTACTCCTGCAATGTTTGCCGACTGGAAGGCACTCGAAGCTGAGTTAAATGACATTTCTACGTTAACTGAACCGCAGTTATTAGATTTAAGAAATAAATTTGTAGATTCAAAGTATGTCGATCTTGATGCTCGCAACTCAAACCTGTTGGCTGATACAAACTTTGATTTAGATTCGCTCATTGATGCGGAATACCAAGAGAGTCAAGATAATCTAAATAAAATGAAGCAAGCGTTAATATCGATTCAACCTCGTTATGATGAATTGCAAGCCAAAATGCAGCGTGCTAATGACGCAAAGATGAAACTTAAAAATATAAGAGGTGATATTCAACAGCGAGAAGATAAGTTGTTAAATGAATTTAACCAACATAATGAGAAAGTGGTAAACGTATTTAAAAAGTTTGGTCCAAATGATATTGGGGTAGCAACTTTACCAACAACGGTGATAGAGCGAGCTTCCCCATACAAAGTATACGAGTACCGTAAGCCGTCAGCTAAATCTTGTCGTGAATATATTATTGAGAATAATCGCTTTGACGCAAAACGCTTCGAGGCCTATGTCTATAGTAAACGTGTAACAGTGCAAAATAAGACTTTCTGCCCCGTATTTAAAACGTTAGGCCAAACCCTCGAACAGCAAAAACGCCTTTTGGCATCTCTAAGTGAAACGGATAAGGATTTAATCCGCAATGCCGCTTCGTCTTATGCAATTTATAGAAAGGAAAAAGTTGCATTGGATACCGAACGAAATAGCGTTAATCGAAATAATCCAGCGTTAGTACTGGAATCTCGCAGTTTCGACTTTGCAGAGAAACACGAGCTTAACAAGCTTGAGCGCACCGCACATCAAGGTAAAGACTATATAGCGAAGGCCTCAGCTGTTACAAAAGAAACCATCAAAAAAGACAAATTAAGTTTATTAGCGTCTCAGTTAGAGCGTGCTAAACAATATTATCTGTACGGCAAATTATTAGAAAACATCGAACAAGAATCGACGATTCAACCTGATGGTACATTCAACTTACCATCGGGTTCTGATTTTTATATTGTTAAAGTTGGTGGGGATAAAGCACCATATAATATGTTGTTTGCGTTGCTAAGAATGGAACAATTTAAAAACAAAGAACGTGTCGACCTAAAGGCTGATGAGTTTTTTAAGTTTTCGCAACTTTCTGACATTAAGCTTTAACTTTAGCGTAATTCTTATTTTTAACGCTGCTAAACTAAGTTTGGCAGCGTTAATATCACACACTTCACATTTTAGGCTACTTTGTTAGCAAGTGCACTCAGCTAAACTTCGAAAAGGTGTGATTTATGCTTTAAATTTCACATTGTTTGGTTTACGTTTCGGGCGCTTAGCTTGTCCGTTGTTATCACTTCTGCCTTTGCTATTTTGCTTAGGTTTTTCGCCATTTTTAGGCTTAGCATTGTGTGAACTGCTTTTCTTTTTTGGCTTACTTACCGCTTTTGCTTCAGCTTTTACTTTGTCGTTGGTACTCGCGTTTTCTTTTGGCTTTTTCGGTTTCTTCGGCTTTTTAGGCTTAATTGGACGCGTATCTAGCTTTGATTCTGGCACAGGGCTTTGTGGTTCAAATCCAGCTTCAATTTTACGCGGAATTACTTCTTGGATAAGTCGTTCAATACCAAATAAATCGGCTGCTACGTCTTGGGTTACAAACGAAATTGCTTCGCCCGATGCACCCGCGCGGCCAGTACGACCAATACGGTGAACATAGTCTTCATATACATTTGGTAGATCAAAGTTAACCACATAAGGTAGCTCTTGAATATCGAGTCCGCGCGCAACAATATCGGTAGCAACCAGTACATTTACATCACCTAATTTAAAGCCGTTAAGTGCGTTCATACGCGCACTTTGGCTTTTATTACCGTGAATTGCAGCGGCATTGATTTTGGCTTTTTCAAGGTCACGAACTAAACGGTTTGCACCATGCTTAGTACGCGTAAATACTAATACTTGTTGCCAGTTATTGGTTTTAATTAGGTGTTTAAGCAAGCTAGTACGCTTACTTTTATCAACCGGGTACGCCCATTGGGTGACTGTTTTAGCTGTTGTATTGGCAGGAGCAACTGAGATTTCGATTGGATCGTTAATTAGGCCTTTAGCAAGCGCACGGATATCATCAGAAAAGGTTGCTGAAAACAGCAAGTTTTGGCGCTTTGAAGGCAGCGCTTTAATTACGCGTTTAATATCATGAATAAAACCCATGTCGAGCATGCGGTCGGCTTCATCGAGCACAAACAACTCAAGTTGGTCAAATTTTACGGCATTTTGCTGAAACAAATCGAGTAATCGCCCTGGTGTGGCAACTAAAATGTCGCAGCCTTTTCGCAGTTTCAGCATTTGTGGGTTAATTTTAACACCACCGTAAACAACTTGGCATGAAAGGGGGAGGTGTTTGCTGTATGTTGCAACACTTTGCCAAACTTGCGCTGCTAATTCTCGTGTTGGTGTGAGTACTAATGCACGTACTTGATTGCTGCGAACTTTTGGCCCTTTGCTTAGCATTTCTAGCATTGGCAGAGTAAAACCTGCGGTTTTACCTGTACCGGTTTGCGCCGCAGCCATTACGTCACGTCCCGCTAATATTGCTGGAATTGACTTTTCTTGAATTGGCGTTGGGCTTTCATAACCTTGCTCTTCAATTGCTTGGTTTATTTCAGGGCACAGGTTTAAGTCTGAGAAATGCATTTTTAGTAACTCTTATAACGGCGGCCGAGCAGGGTACAGCATCCCCGCTCGGAACGCAATTTTAGTGTGATTTCACTCATGCCAGCTTTTTTCGTAATAACAAAAATAGAACGGCTTTATTTAACAAAATTAATTGCTTATCACTACTCTAAACTTGAAATGTTGACTATTGTTTAATTACTGGAAATTTTGCAGGTAAACAGATGTTAGTTTTAGTAAGAGGGATATTGGTGGTTTCCCTGTTTATCACAAGTCACGCAATTGCACAAAAGCGTGTATTTAATATCTATCATGACTCTGACTATTCAAATCATAGCGAATCGGCCAATGCGATGAAAATGGGCTTTTTAACTGCGCTTTCGCAATACGAAAACGAGCTTAACAACATAGAATTTAACTTTATAGAGAAAAATCATCGCGGCAACAGTAATCGTAGTTTGTTGCATATGAAGCAGTTTTTGGCAGACCCAAATGCTCTGTTTATGCTGGGCGGCTTACATTCACCACCTTACATTAAGTACAAACAGTTTATTAGTAAAAATGAAGTGTTGCTGTTGGTGCCGTGGGCCGCAGGTGGGCCAATCACTCGCCATGCAGAGCCGACAAATTGGGTTTTTCGTGTGTCGGTAGATGATACTAAAGCTGGGTATCGCATCGTAAGCTTTGCGCGCGACCAATTAGGGTGTGAACAGCCCCACATGCTGCTTGAGCAAACGCCTTGGGGCAAGTCTAACCACACTACCATGCGAAAGGCGCTAGGCAGCGAAAATGATAGTGCCGTAACCTGGTTTAGTTGGAATACCAAACTTAATCAAGCCAAAATAATGCTGCGAGATATTAGCTCGACGCGCGCAGAGTGTATTTTGTTTGTCGGTAATGCAGTAGAGGGCAAGCAATTTGTTGACGCAATGGCGGCGCTACCGGCTGACCAACGCGTGCCAATAGTGAGCCATTGGGGGATCACTGGCGGTGACTTTTTTAGCCATGTAAAACAACATCTAACTACTGACGTTAAACTAAATTTTATTCAAACGTGTTTCGCTATCGAACCACAAGATCAATCACCACTTGCAAAACAGGCCGCTGTTACAGCCACTAAGTTGTTTCCAAATACATTTACTGGGTTGGAAAACTTATCGGCGCCAGCTGGATTTATTCATAGCTTTGATTTAGCAAATATATTTTTAACTGCGTTTGCTAATGTTAAACCTGAGGGCGATATTAGCGATATTCGTTTATCTTTGCGCGATGAATTGGAGCGTATCAAAACTCCTGTAGTAGGCTTGGTCAAAACATATCAACCACCGTTTTCCCAATGGAGTTCTACTCAGACTGATGCCCATGAAGCGTTAGGACTTGAAAACTTATGTATGGCTGAATACAAAGCGAATGGTGGTATTCGTGTGTTTAATAATATAGAGCGCTAAATGGCGAATAATAAATTAACTACAAAGCTATCAGCTAATAGTGCGTTTTTATCTTTTGTGGTGCTAAGCCTGTTACTGTCGGTATTAGTGAGCGCAGTATTTGTCGGTTTCACCACTGATAAAAATATGCGGCAATATGAGATTAATAACGCTAAGACCGAAGCTAAATTAAGCGCAAGTTACATTCAACAGTTTGCAGAAACACGATTACAGCTACTGCGTGACTTGGCTAAGCAACCTATATTAGTGAATGGTGTTATGGGCTCAGATGTGTCTGCTGCATCTTTGTCAGATTATTTAGATGATTATCATTTAGTCGGTAAAAAGCACCCAATTTGGCTTGTGAATATCGCCAGTGAACTTGCTTATAGTAACAGCGAAGTAGAGCCACCAGATTTAAACGCCCCCTGGCTTGCACAACTGTTGAGTGAAAACGTTGCACACGTAGTGACTTTAAATACGTTGCAAGGTGGTGATCATTTCTTAATTGCGGTACCTATAAAGTATAACGGTTTTACCGAAGGAGTAATGATTGTTGAATTCCGCTATTCCCTCGCTGAGCTTTTTCAAGATGTAATAAACAGTGAGAATTATGGCGTAACGCTTAATGGTAAATGGTTAAACTTCTCGAGTTTAAAGAATAATACCGAATATTTGTCGGTTGCTACGCTTGCACTTGGAAACACCGGACTTACGCTCAATTATCATTTAAATATGCAACTCATTGAGCAACGCGTGATGGCGGTGATTATTAAAATTGCGTCGTCAATTTTGCTAAGCCTTTTAGTGGCTTGGATAGTACTTTATCTTGTTGGCCATAAATTATTGCTCGATCCTTATCGGCGTTTAGCCGCTTCTGAGCGCGCAATTAAACTCAGTGAAGAACGTTATAAAGTGGCCGTAGCGGGAAGTAACGATGGTTTGTGGGATTGGGATATAAAAGCCGGAACGGTTTATTATGCGCCGCGCTACAAAGAACTCTTAGGCTATTCGGCAGACGATGAGGCATTCCCTGATACATTTGCTAGTTTTGAAAACGCTCTACACCCTGATGATAAAGAACATTTTGAATCAAGCCTCAAACAGCATTTAGAGAACAAAACTACTTACGATATTGAATATCGTTTGCGTACAAAAAGTGGGGAGTACCGGTTTTATCGTGCAAGAGGTACCGCAATTTGGGATGAAAATGGCAATGCCACGCGTATGGCTGGGTCGCTTACCGATGTAACAGAACGTATTGAAATAAACAAAGCGCTGGAATTAGCAAAACACCAAGCAGAAAATGCCAATAAAGCGAAAAGTGAATTTTTGGCGTCAATGAGTCACGAAATCCGAACACCAATGAATGGGGTGTTGGGTATGCTTAATTTACTGCTAACAAGTGAGCTATCGAAAGAGCAATTGCACCGAGTAAACGTGGCAATTAGCAGTGCAAATGCATTATTAAATTTGCTAAATGATATTTTGGATTTTTCAAAAATTGATGCAGGTAAACTCGAACTTGAATCAATTGAGTTTGATTTACGTACCTTGCTTGGCGAATTTGCAGAGGCCGCAGCGATTCAAGCCCATCAAAAAAGCCTTGAATTGATACTTGATATTACTAAGGTCAATGCACAAACCGTAATGGGCGACCCGAACCGCCTTCGTCAAATATTATACAATTTAGTCGGTAATGCGATTAAGTTTACTGCACAAGGCGAAGTTGTAATAAAAGCGGCGTTAGAACTAGAAGGCTCTGATAAATATATTTTGAATTGTGAGGTTAATGACACTGGCATAGGTATTTCTGAGCAGCAACAATCCAAACTTTTTAAAACGTTTTCTCAGGTAGATGCCTCTACAACTCGTAAATATGGTGGCACCGGGTTAGGTTTGGCCATCGTAAAACAGTTATGTGAACTGATGGGGGGCAGTATTGAGGTGAATAGTCTCGAGGGCAAGGGAAGCAGCTTCAAATTTAGTTTAGTGCTTGGTTATAGCAGTGGGACTAAAGCCAGTATTCCATCGATTGATATTAGTAAAATACATATTTTGATTGTTGACGACAATAAAACAAATTTAGATGTTTTACGTAGCCAGTTTGAGTTTTGGGGAGCACGTGTAACAGAAGCACTTTCAGCAGATGAAGCGATGTTGGCGTGTAAATCCTACTTTGAAACTCACCAACGATGTTTTGATATTGCGTTTTTGGATATGCAAATGCCGAATGTTGATGGTGCGCAATTAGGTAAAGCGATTAAACAGCATGCAGATTTTCATGCAACAAAATTGGTGATGATGACCTCAATGAATCATCAAGGCGATGCATCTTATTTCGCAGAGCTTGGTTTTGCGGGCTATTTTCCAAAACCCGCGACCACCTCAGATTTACTCGATGCGTTATCAATAGTGGTTGAAGGCGGCGATGCACTTGAGCAAGCAACACCTTTAGTAACTCGCCATTATATTCAAACGCTACAAACTCACGCGACAAATGAGCAGGTTAAATGGGCGAAAAATATTAAACTATTGCTTGCTGAAGATAACCAAGTAAATCAAATTGTTGCCAAAAGTACCTTAGCCAAATTAGGTTTAACGGACGTAAAAATTGCCTCAAATGGGCAAGAAGCATTAACCATATTAAACGAAAGCGAAGACAGCTTTACTGCAATTTTGATGGATTGCCAAATGCCAGAACTCGACGGCTATGATGCCACCAAGGCGATTCGAAATGGTAAGGCAGGAAAACACAATACACGCATTCCAATTATCGCAATGACAGCAAATGCAATGGTTGGCGATCGCGAGAAGTGTATCGCAGCCGGCATGGATGATTACATTACTAAACCAATTGTTGAAGCCAATCTTAAAACGAAACTGCGCGCGTGGCTGCCAGAGGAAAAACAAAACTGAATCTTGAACGCCTAACAGATTCAAGCTAGGTACATGACATGGCTTTACTTGAATCGCTAAGTGATTCTCGGAAAAGTTTCACTCTATCGTTTTTACGATGTCATATTTTTGCATGGTCTTCCAACGTAAAAAACAACTATTATCATTCGGTTGTATTAAAGAGAAGTCAAATTCAACGAAGTGTTAAAAGTGGGGCTAAATTCCTTTATTTTAAAAGGTTTTTAGAGTCTAAACTCTAAAGTTGGACCATTTTTGCGAGTTATATAAAAGTAATCATAACTCAACAACAAAACAGTGATTAATGAATGTTTGTCCCTACTTTACAGTAGTTTAAATTAGCTATCTTCAGATTTGTCACAAAAACATTAATGATAAAATTAGAATAAACATTAGTTGAAATTGATAATAGTTTGCATTATCGTTCACGTGGATTTTATCAGGATTGTTACTATGAAGCTTAATTTACTCGCGTTTGCAGTTGCATCAGCGTTCTTGACTGGTTGTGGCTCAAGCAATGATTCAAATACGGCCCCAGTATTTGGTCAATCGAATCACACTATTTCGATTAACGAAGACACCTCTGGCACGCTAACCGTTGCTGCAACAGACAAAGACAACGACTCACTAATATATTCACTAGCAAATGCAGCGGCCAATGGCGCTGCGAGTATTGATTCAAGCTCTGGTCAAATCAATTACACGCCAAATGCCAATTTTAACGGCGAAGATACTTTCCAAATCGCAGTCTCTGACGGTGAAGATTCAGTCACAGCGACGGTTATTGTTTCTGTTACAGCAGTAAACGACGTACCAGTTATCGATATGGATTCAGTTATCGTTTCAGGCGGTGAAGTTAAAAACGGTCAAGTAAATGCATCTGATATCGATGGCGATACGTTAAGCTATAGTATTACCCAAGGCCCAGCTAATGGTATCTTAACCATTGACACCGTTAGCGGTGAAATCACATATACCCCAACAGTTTTGATAAATGCTGAGGACAGCTTTGAACTAACAGTAGATGATGGTAATGGCGGTACAACAGCAAAACAAATTACGATCGGCACTAATCTAGCAACTAACACTGACCGTGCGTATTACTATTACGCTAGCGAAATGTCTCACCTAAAACGAGCTGAAGCGCTAATAGCATCAGTTAAAAATGATGTTAACCAAGGTAATGTTTACGCGACACTTGCTGGCGGTTATGCAGAAGCTGGCTTAGAAAGCGAAGTAAACAGATTAATTAGCGAAGAAAAAATTATACGTGATGAACTTCGCGCAATTGCTTTCTTAAATGTTGCTAACCAATACAACCTTCAGAATAAATTGGAAGAAGCAAACGAGCTTCGCCAGCAAGCAAATACACTTTATACACAGTATGTCGCAAGTAAAGGTATCGCAAACTTTAATGATGACGATCAAGAGTTTTATAACTCTCTCGCTTTTTCATATCAACAAGCAGGGGAGCTAGCATTAGCTGCTCAGAGTTTTAGCGTGCTCGACATACTACTTACTTCAGCCCTTGACGGTGAACAAACAACACAAGCTCTACGTTTATTCTTTGGTTTCCGCGATAGAGTTGAAGATACTATCGCTATCTGGCAAGAGTCTCGTAACCAGGCTGACTACGATAATGCGTTAGATATGGTAGAACGTTTGCATAGTTATGCGAACATGATTGGCCATCGTTATGTGCGGAACAACCGCAACGGTAATGAAGGTAAGCCTTACTTTTCAACTAGACAAGTTGCGCTTAGTAATGTGATCGCAAGCTATATTGCACTAAATAAGCTAGAGGAAGCGAAGCCTGCATTAGCTGATGCTTTAGCATTACACGGGTTAGTTGGTGTTGATGAAAATTACCCTCGTGAACCTCACGAATATGCAGCCGTAACTCATGTTGAGTATCCACATGGCTTAGTAATGATGGCTCCTCATTTTGTTAATTTATATCCAAACAAAGACCTGAACGTTTTCTTAAATGGATTTGAAGAAGGCGACTTCTATCGTGATTGGGCAAAGGATGACGCTGAGGAAGCTGTATTACTAGCCGAGGTTCGTAACAACCCAGACAAAGATGCCGCATTAGCCGCCGTTTTAGCTAGCCGTGATGATTCAGACTTGCGTTCCTTGTTTACTAACCTAATTTCATTCAATGGTTCAAACCCAGGCGCCGCAAGAATATTAATTAACCAAGGTGAATTTGAAGCAGCTAGCAAGTTTATCTCTGAAGGCTTAAAACTATTAACTTCAGATGATTATTTAAAAGAGAATATTGCAATAACGACATTTGTAACCGGATCAACAGGTTGTGGCATGATGCTCGATCAACTGAACGACCTTACACGTATCTCTGGCGACACGAAGTACAGAGAGCAGATGATTGAAACCCTAGCATCATGTCGTACTGTTGCTCTAACGCGCTATGCAGAAGAAGATGGAATCGACATACTAAATGAAGACGTAATAAATGCTCATACTGATTTAATAAGCTACCACAAACCATTAGGTCAAGAAGCAGAAACAAATGCGTTAGTTACAAAAGTTGTTGAATTCATCGATAGATATACAGATGAAGAAATCATTAGCAAAGCGACTGACCTAGGCACCCTAGGTGCTGCACTAAGTTATGGTGGACAACTAACTGAGGCACAAGGCTACTACAACCAAATGGTTGAGCTGGTTAAAGAGATCGAAACCCAAGTTGAAGAAGAAGATCGCTTTAGTTATTCGCAAAGATTCTTTAATTCCTCTAGCTATCGCTACTTTAATTACAGTCAGTATCTGAGAAATGTTCGTTCAAACGCAGGAACTATCGAAAATTACAATGAAGTTTATATTGCTGCGATACAAACTTGGTCTGATTTACTTGCTTGGAACTTAGAGGATTTACCATCCGCAACGTTGCAACAACAAGTTTCATACTACCCAATATTTGCTGACCAATATCTAAAGCTAAGTTTGTTTAATCAAGCACTAGTTCTCAAAGAAATAGAGGTATTAGGTGAAGTTGAACAGGATTCCATTGTCTCAAATGTAATCGCCCACCTAGCTAGTTATGATGCGTTTACATCTCATGGCATTGCGACCGTAGATACTGATTTAGATGGAAAAGCTAACTTCTTTGCTCCTTGGGCAACTGAGGAAATGATCGTTAACTCTGGGATTGAGTTAGACCAAGATAGTGATAACGACGGTGTCAATGACGATAGCGACGGATATCCTTTAGATCCTTCAAAAAAGTAAATGAAAAGCACTTCCTGTATCGGACTAGTTAGCATTATGCTAACTAGTCCTGTTTTTTCTGCTGATAATGAAAAAACAAATGAAAAGTTAATCGAAAAAAGTACCTTTGAAGATTGCAAAGTTAGACGAGACAATTGCATAAAAAACATGGAGGTAATTGAGGTTCGAGGGCAGAAACCCAATCCAATCTCATTTACATCAAAAGGCGTTTATACACTCGACAGAAAGCTCATCGAAGACTACCGGTTTGGTAATGGTAATCTTAATGACGTGTTAGGGGTTTTACCTGGGGTTCAATACGGTGAAGCAGCCTATTCGGCAGAGCAAATAACAAATATCAAGCCGTCTGAAGTCTCTTTGGCTGGAACAACTGGTAAAGCAACTGGTTATCTCATTGATGGAACTTCAAATAACTCGAATCTAAATAATCATGATAGTTCGAATGATCGTAATCTACTGCAAGATGTCGTAGGTCATAGCCAAGAAGTTTTTTTAAACCTAGAACTTGTGGACTCGATTGAAGTTTACGATAGTAATATTCCTGCCAAATACGGAGATTTTAGCGGTGGATTGGTAAAAGCAGAAACCCGCAAAGCCCGTGAGAGTTTAGAGTTTGGTTTAAGCTACCGTCAGACTGCAGATGATTGGGTGGAATATCACAGATTTTATGCACCTGATTTTGATGGTTCTAACGAACTAGACACAGCAACATTTAATAAGCGTAATTTTAGTGGCTACGTTTCAGCACCACTAACTGAAAAGTTAGGCATGGTTGCACAAATCCAATTTCTAGATTCCAAAGAAAGTCTGGACCAGTTGGGAAGTTCTCGTTTGCAAACTCAAACGAATTATAATGGCTTATTGAAATTAGATTATGCCCTGACGCCCCACGACGACATATCTGTTAGTTATTTGTTTGCCCCTTATGAAGGCGAATATTTTGATGTGAACGCTATTAATAGTGATTACACAATAAAAGGAGGCGGCAATAATGCATCATTTAAATGGGATGCTGACAGAGATTGGGCTTATTTTACTACAAAGTTGGCTTGGCGAGACAGCCGAAATAGTAAAAATGCAGCTCCTATTTGGTTTAATTGGTTAAACATTCCTGGCAAAAATTGGGGTGATGTAAAAGGGTCGATTAATAGCTCTGAAGGTGGGTTTGGTGATATAGAAAAAAAACAGCAAAGTCTTATTCTCACCCAAGACTTTGAACTGGCAACAAATCATTTTCTGGGTGCCTATAATAGTTTTACTTTTGGTTATTCATTAGAGCAACAAACCTCAATTTTTGACCGTCTGGAAGATGCTGTCACTTACAATGGTGCTATTACATCCACTAACATCAACTGCGCAGGTTATATTTCAGACTGTATCGAAACAGAACTTTTCCGACCTTTTTCTGAAATTGAAGCTGAGCTTGGTCGTCCGATAGATTTAACTAATATCGATGACTTCGTCTTGTACCAAAATAACTTTAAAACAACCGGGCAGTATTTTCAGTACCGTCAGGTTTCTCCAAAAGCAAGAGCTGAGGCAACAGTTATTTCATTCGGAACATACCTTGAAAATGAATTTGACTGGGAAAATTATCGCCTAACCCTAGGTGCTCGATATGATTACAATGATTTTTTTAAGAATCATAATTTTGCTCCACGTATACGAGGCAGTATCTACCTTTTTGATTCTCAGGGAATGATTGTACTTGGTGCCAATCGCTACTACGCGAGTGATACAATTAGTTATAAGCTTAATGCAGCTATGCAGCCGACTCTCACCGAAGTTAGACCTCTATATCAAAATAGACCGCAACAATGGAAAGAAGCTGTCAACCGCCGCGGCTATAAGCATGTATATGATAAATTGAAAACGCCATTTAGTGATGAGTTATCAGCCGCCTATCGTCATCAGGTTCTTGGAGGTACTTTAGAGTTAAAGTACCTTTATCGAGAGCAGAAAGATTCTATTAATCGAATCAAAGGTACCAATGACGCCGGTGAAGCCATTCTGTTCGGAGCTAATGATGGTAGTAGTAGATACCAACGTTGGACACTTGCTTGGATGGCAACTTATGAAAATCAACATGTGGAATTCAATGTTTCTCATGCCACAAACACCACAAGTCGCGCTCAGTTTGATGGAGATCCAAGAACATTTACCAGTGGAAACAACTATTTCTTAAACTTTAACTATGATGACAATGAACTTGTATTCTTATCATCAGAATACTACGACATAGAAAACCGTAAGAATGAAACAGATTTTTTCTTAGTAACTCGCAGTGACATGGAGCAAGAAAAACAAGATTTTAACCGACCTATTGTCGCAAATCTAAGTTGGGGTGGTCGCTGGGAAAATTGGTCAGTTTCTGCCTATGCCAGATACAATGGTGAACAAGACGCCTTATATGCAACTGGTCAATCACAATCAGTTAAAGAAGCAAACACTATATGTGATGGCTGTGAACCAGATAGACGAGAGTTCCCTGTATATCGTATCGATAAACGCCCTGCTTTTTGGCTTTTAAGTGGTAGCGTAAAGTACACTATGCATGTAGCCAATGATTATCGCGTGTCCTTTACATTTGAAGGTGAAAACCTACTAAACAAACGCACATATCAAGTTAGCCCGTATAGCACAGGATTAGAGCTTGGTCGTCGCTTTTGGTTAGGAGTGAATATTAATTATTAGTTTCCCTAACCTTTCACAAGGTGGTGGCAGCGTTGCCACCACTTCATTTTTTATTAGAGTTAAATAACATGCAGTTTATAGCTTCCGTCACAGGCTTTTTGCTTATCTGTTCAGCTGCAACAGCGTTAGCTGAACCAATAGATATTGATGCGCTGAGAAAAGCGTATTCAAAACCACCAGCCGAGTGGCCCAAGCCAACTTTAGAACCGAACGTAGCACACAACGAAATTGGACTTTTGCCCGAAGTCACGTTTCCAAAAGGTAACCCGTACAGCACCAAGAAAATGCGCCTAGGTGAAAAACTTTATTTCGACCCAAAACTGTCTCGTTCTGGTCAAATTGCTTGTGCCAGTTGTCACGACCAAGATTTAGGGTGGGCTGATGGGCGAACTTTGTCGTTTGGTCATGATAGACAAAAAGGTAAGCGCAATGCCCCAGCAGTTGAAAACGCCGCTTTTTGGCATACCCTTTTTTGGGATGGCCGAGCAGAAAGCTTAGAGCAACAAGCGCTGATGCCAATCCAAGATCCGGTTGAGATGAATTTCACTTTACCTGAGCTGGAAGCACGCTTAAACAAGCTACCTGAGTACCAACAAGCATTCTTAGCAGTATTTGGCGACCCCAAAGTGACCTCTGAACGGATCGGCAAAGCCTTGGCAACCTATCAGCGAACGCTGGTTTCTCGCCGCTCTGATTTCGATGCTTTTTTGTTGGCGCCAAACATCAAAAATGAGCGTTTGCAGCGTGCCTACAACCAGCGCTTTAGTAATGAAGCCCTTTTGGGTTTACACCTATTCCGTACCAAAGCTGGCTGTATGAATTGTCATGCTGGGCCGCTATTTTCCGACAATCAATTTCACAATATTGGTTTGACGTACTATAAACGCGAATATGAGGATTTAGGTCGCTACAATGTGACTGGAAAAGCTGAAGACGTGGGCAAGTTTAAAACGCCTAGTTTGCGTGGCGTAATGAATACAGGCCCGTGGATGCATAACGGCTTATTTGGTGATATACGTGGCATCCTCAATATTTACAATGCGGGAGGCGTTCCCATTAAAAAAGACCCGAACGATCCGCTATCGCCAGAAACATCTGTTTTACTTAAACCATTACAATTGACCGAAAATGAAATGAATGCACTCGAAGCATTCCTTCAATCAATTACGGCATCACCAGCGGGTGGCCCGCAAGCCCGTTTTTTAATTCAAGAACGTGATGAAAAAGCTGTTTTAGTAAAGTGAGAACATTTCGAGACTACTAATTGAACTGATTTTAGAGGGTGGTAGTAACTTAGCGTTTAACTCTAAGCCAAACTTGATTGTATATGAACACATCGAAGCACGTCCTATTTTTTAGTTGTAAATCGGGTACATCTCAACAAAACCAATAGGTTTTGCATTGTACTTTCAGATATCTTTGATGGCGTGCTTATATCCTTGCTATTTAGCTTACTATTTATAGTGAAAGACTTGGATAGAGAGTGGTATTAATCATTGCGGCATTGCATTACCGAGCGTATACATTTTTATAGGTGGCAAATAATATCGTAATAGTTATGCTTTTCGAGGCTGAAAAACTGCTTCATCTGGCTACTTCACTACGAATAGAAATTAATCCATCTAAAGTATTTTTTAACCGTACTTTTATGCAAGTCAAGACCTAATAAAGTAATCTTATTAGTTAAAAAAAGCTGCTGATTAGTCATATCAAATATTAAAAATACTATGTTTTTTGTTTTGATTGTGTACCTCTTTTGTCTGTTCACTATTACAAAATGGCGCTCTCTCCAATTTTTCCTAAACAACTCCAATAACAAATCTAACCTATTGATAGCTAAAGATATGTTATGATAGGTGTAAGAAGTGTCTAAAAATGGGGTAAGTTATTGTGAATAAAGGGAAAAATAGGCCTTTTAGAGTGCTAGTCGTATGCATGGGTAATATTTGTCGTTCGCCTACTGGTGAAGCGGTGCTTAAAGCTAAGGCGAATGATGTAGGTGTTGCTTTAGAAGTGGATTCGGCGGGTACTATTGCCTATCACGCTGGAGAGCGCTCAGATCCAAGGTCTCGTGCTGCCGGAGAGGCTCGCGGTTATGATTTTTCAACTATTCGAGCACGCCAAGTTAAACAAAGTGATTTTAGCGACTTTGATCAAATTTTATGTGCAGATAAAAGTAATTTAGCGGATTTAAAAGCGATTTGCCCAAAGCAGTATCAACACAAATTGAAACTGTTTTTAAGCTACGGCGATAACGAGGTTGATGAAATTCCAGACCCTTATTATGGCGGCGACCAAGGTTTTGAGAGAGTGCTCGATCTTATTGAAAATGCGAGCATTGCTTTTTTACAACAGTTGAAACAATAATTTTCGGTGCCTGGCAAGGGCTCAGTGTGTGCCCAGTAAAAAAGTGTGTGATCGTGAAAACATGAGTAAAACTTGAAATGTTTTTGGTTAATCGCTGATAGAAATTAAGTGCTGTGGCACTTCAGGTGCCACGGTCTGTTGGTCTGAATGAGTTCAGCTAACCTAATCTCTTGAGATATTGTTACCACTTTGCGTTAATAAATAGCAATTCATCAGGGATTTTATATAGTCGTTTTAGTATAAGTCAGCTCTTTGTTTTTAAAAGTAGTTAAGCTGTATTTAACGTGAAGTTGGTGCAATAGCACTTCTATCAAAGGGTAATTACACAATTTCGACCTGCATTTTTTGCCTGATAAACCGCGACATCAGCCTTTTTAATTGTATCTTCAATAGAGTGTTCTAACGCCATTTCAGCAACACCAAAACTTGCGGTAAGTTTTATAATGCGTTGTTCGTGCTGAATTACCATATTTTCAATGGTTACTCTAAGCCTTTCAGCGAGTTGGCTTGCTTGTTGTTCGCCAGTGTAGGGCAAAATAATAATAAATTCTTCGCCGCCGTATCGACATAAACAATCTTCCAAGCGCAATTGGTTTTGACACGTGCGCGCAAATTGTGATAGTACGATATCGCCAGCTTTATGGCCAAATTCGTCGTTAATATGCTTAAAATGATCTAGATCGATCATAATAAGTGAAAGCGGTGTTTGCATGCGATATTGCGAGTTTTTAGCACTTTGTACGCGTTCATTAAAATAGCGTCTGTTTTTGAGGCCTGTAAGCGCATCAACAAATACTAATTCGCTTAGTTTGTTTTGTAATTTTAGTGTTTCAAGCGCCATAAGTCGCCGACTGCAGCTATCAGCCAGTGATTCAGCATATACAATATCTTCGTTACTCCAGCAGTGAGGGCTTTTTGTTTTACAGCTGATCACCCCTTGCGCTTTACCATTGTGAAAAATAACTGTATCTAATATTGTGTTAGCCACGTTATCAGACTGATTACTGTGTGTATTTTGCAGCTGGTGGTTTGCCATAATGGTTTCGCCTTTGAACATACGTTCAAAGTAGTCTGGGTGCTGTGCGATATCTAAAGTGGGTATTGTTTGCACATCAATTTCGCAACTGCTGGCAACGCAATGTAAATATTCAGCTGAATCAATGTCATTGACTAGCCAAACAGTTATTTGATCGACACATAAAAAGTGACAGCCTTCAGATAGTAAATCGGTTAATAAACTATCTAAATTTGATGCTTCATTAATCGCTAATGAGCTAACGCGACGCAGTCGCTGTCTTGCTTGTTGGGGGGTAAGCATATACATCCGCCTATTTAAACCTGTACCTCCCTGCATCTTAATGTTTTCCTTTACTACTATAGTAGTGGTTTTACCAGTGATGCTTTTGATATAGCGCAATAATTTCTACAATTTAGGTACGCAAAATTCAATAGATTTCATGTTATTGGGTGATAACTCACGATAGTATTCTGGTGCGACTTACCCTAATATACGCTTAGTTTTTATTTATGGAGAAAATTAAGGTTATGTCACAGCACAAAGATACGCTGAGAGACTATGTAATGACCTTTTTAAAAGGTGCTGGAATGGGCGCGGCTGATGTAGTTCCCGGTGTTTCAGGGGGAACTATCGCATTTATTACTGGCATATACGAACGCTTGTTAAGCGCAATACGTAGCGTTAACTTAACTGCGTTTAAGGTGTTAAAGGAAAGTGGAATAAAAGCATTATGGCAACATATTGATGGTAATTTTTTGGTTGCTGTTTTTGGTGGTTTAGCATTAAGCGCGCTATCGCTAGCGAAAGTAATCACCTACTTGTTGGCCAATCATCAAACGTTTGTTTGGTCTTTCTTTTTCGGATTGATTATCGCGTCTTTCTTACATATTGCAAAACAGCTTGAGAATTGGGATATAAAAACCGTTATTGCATGCATTATCGGAACCTTAATTGCCTTTACGATTACTTCGCTGGCACCAGCAGAGGCCAATGCAAGCTGGTGGTATTATTTTGTCGCTGGGGCAATTGCAATTTGCGCGATGATCTTACCTGGTATTTCTGGCAGTTTTATTTTGTTGTTGTTAGGTATGTACGGCCATGTATTAAGCGCGGTTACCTCCTTTGATTTACCGCTAATAGGTTTATTTTTAGCGGGTTGTGTTGTTGGCTTAATGACATTTTCGCACTTGTTAGGCTGGTTGTTAGCACGTTTTAGAGATGTAACCTTTGCGTTATTGGCTGGTTTTTTGTTTGGTTCACTAAATTTATTGTGGCCTTGGAAGCAAGTGGTAACGACTTATACCAATTCGAAAGGTATTGAAAAGCCACTTAGTCAAACGAATATTGGGCCGGAAACATACTACATACTGACGGGACAAGATCCGCAAACTTTAATTTGCTTTGCGTTAGCGATGGCTGGTTTGGGCTTAATTTTAGTGATTGATAAGTTAACAGAAGACAAGCCAAAAGGCTAGGGTCTGTTGACCTTTCAAGTTCGTTTTTGCAGCAGTTTGATTGGGTTTTATACAAGGCAGAGGTTGCGTGGCATAGTTATTCTATGTGAGCCAGCCGATAACACAGTAGAAAAGCCAATCAAGCGCTGCCGAAGGGTTCTTTTGAGCGCACTTTTCTCATTGTTGCTCGATATTCGCTTAGATTACTAGGCCACACATCGAGCGCCGCGATAAAAGCACGCTCAAACAGAACAAAAATAGAACAGCAAAGATCAACAGACCCTAG